>JAMWZY010000001.1 GCA_024281825.1 Nitrosomonas sp.
TCATAGGCAATTAATAAAATGATAATGACAAACCTATTGACAAAATCTCAATAAAAATAACCCCCCTAAAAAAATTAACTGTACAAGCAATTGACTGGTCAAACTAGTCATAACAAAAATCAATAAATCCAATGCTAGCAGCAAAGTATTAAAGACACGCTAAAGATGTCTGCCTTCAGGATCAGCTCACACCAAAAGAACCAGAAATTAAACCAAAAATGATTTGCTAGCTTCATTGAAGTTTAGGAATTTAATAAAAAACCTAAATCAAAACCACAATCCATTCCCTTGGAATATCCGAACATACGAAAAATGTATTCGAGGCAACCAATACAGAGCAGAAATCGACAAAACAATATAGCTTGTCTTAATACAAGAATTTAAAAGCTACTCTTAAGATTTTATTTTTTCTTTAAAAGAAAGGTAAAGGTGCTATCTGTTTCTGAAATTGAAAGCAGCTCGTTGCCGGTATTATCTGAAAATACTTGAAAATCGATCATCGAAGCAGGGTCAGTCGTTATGACTTTTAGTAATTGCCCACTTGACATAGTAGATAGTGACTGTTTAGTTCGCAAAATAGGCAAAGGGCATAACAATCCACTCACGTTGAGTTCTTTATCAAAATCCATTTTCAATGCTATAAGATTAATTATCCGAACTCGACTTATTAGCCTTAACCCGGTAAGTTAAAAATAAAAAGCATAGCGCTTCAATTATCCATGCGGCCTGACAATCAAGCACTCCATTCCTTGCCGTGATAGGCTTTGGCAACCCGCACGAGCTTGCTTTTCCTGTAAACCAACCAACCTTGCACGATATAATTTTCGATTGCTAACCGCAATTTCAGAGATAACAACTGAGCCTGGCACCCATTTTTTAGCCGCTTTAGCTTGTTCATGGGCTTTTTTCTGTTGCGCATAAGAACCGATTTGCACTTCCCACAGTCCATTCTTGTCACTGTTTAATGCTGCTGTTTTTACCTGTTGTTGGGTTGCAGCCTTATTCCTGGCCGGTTGTTGAGGCACAGCAACCGGTTTTGCCGAACGAACCGGTTTGGGGTTTTTGTTCCTATCAAGTAACGCAGTTGAAGATAATTTAGCCGCCGGAGCAGTGATTTTATAACTGGCTCGTTGCGCTGCAACAGCGACTGGACGTGCAACTGCGTCATTAATAGCAAATTGCACTGGGTTGCCACCATTAAAGCTATATTCTAGCAACTGCGATACCTGATGATCGCGCAATGCGGCTGTTCTCCCTCCCATCACTACCACAATCACTCGACGATTATTACGTTTTGCAGAAGTTGCTATATTGAAGCCCGACGCACGTATAAACCCTGTTTTCAAGCCATCTACACCGTAAACATTCCTAACCATACGATTGTGACTGGTGTAAGTTACCCCTCTAAAGCTGAAAGATGGCGTGGAAAAATAATAATAATACTGCGGAAAATCCTTCATCAAGCGCGCTGATAATTTAGCCATGTCACGCGCTGTAGTGATTTGTTGATTATTAGGCAACCCTGAAGCGTTACGAAAAGTTGTTGAATGCATACCCATTCGGCGTGCTTTGTCTGTCATCATTTGACCAAAGCTGATTTCGTCTCCCGCTATTGCTTCAGCGACTACTGTCGCAACATTATTCGCAGAGCGAACAATCAATGCCGTAATAGCTTCTCGGACGCTAATCGAATCACCCGCGCGTAAGTTAATATTGGTAGGTGGCATTGAGGCGGCATAATTGGATACATGCAGTGGTGTATCCAAGTTTAACCTACGCTGCTCAAGCGCCTCAAATAAAATATACAGTGTCATCATTTTAGTTAATGAAGCCGGATAGCGACTGGCATCAGCATGTAATTCGTGCAGCACTTGATTGGTATCCGCGTCAATTACGATAGATGCATGAAGAGGATTAGCTTGTAACAATTTTACTGGCATCGTGAAAAACATCACAAGCAAAGACACGCCGAGAAATGCTACATTATGCAAAATTTTTAACATACCGACTTGTACCAAATTGACCATAATCAATATTCTCTATTTTGTATGAATATTACCCTGCAAGCCATTCTCATACAAATGCATTTTTTCAAAATAAAAAGCAATCATGAGAAAACACTTCAAATCCTCAATTTATTTTATAAAAATTCCTCTTTAAAATCCTTTTATAGGATGTAGATTGGCACTTTTTTACACAGTAGAAAACATCAATAAGCTTTTGCACGCTCAATCAACTCGCCACTAAATACGATACCCTTTCTTAGAGTAGAATTTCGCGAGGATATCTTCTGATCGCCAAGTACATATATTAGACTACTATGATTATGATTTTCTTACTTAGAAGTAACTTCCAGATCAATAATACGCTGCTTTATAAAAGCTCCTCATAAACCGCCATCGTTTTTTGGATAACTATTTTTTCATCAAATTCCAATAATGCTTTTGTTTTTGCAGCCTCTCCTAACTTTACCGCCAAGTCTAGATCGTCATCGATACGAGCTATAGCTGCTGCCAAAGCATCAGCATTCTTGATCGGTATTAACAAACCATCAACTTCATGAGTTACAACTTCCCGGCAACCAGGCGCATCAGTAGTAACCAAAACGAGACCACATGCAGCTGCTTCAATTAATGATTTAGGCACACCTTCTCGATAGGCTGATGGCAAAATAAATGCATGGATCGTTGCAAATAAAGCAGGCATGTCATCAATATGGCCTAGCCACTGGATTAAACCTTCGTTTACCCAGGTTTTCACAGATAATTCAGAAACAGCGTTCGGGTTACCTGCATCAGGCGAACCAGCCAGCAAGAAATGAATGTTACGCCCTTGTTTCTTTAATATTCTCGCCGCTTCCACATACTCTCCAATGCCTTTATCCCATAACAAGCGGGCAGCTAATAGAATACGAAGCGGTTCATTCTGAATGCGTACAGCGCATTGCGAAAATCTTGAGCAATCTACCCCTGAGCTCCGAATAAGTCGAATATAGGAAGGATCAATCATTTTTGCCTGTTCAAACACAATCAGATCATCAATGTTTTGCAGAATCAACCGCACATTCTTTCCACGCATGGCAAAACGAATGATATTTTGCACGATGGGACGAAGCATTCGAGCACGTAAATCATGGCCAATGAACACATATCCTAATCCGGTGACAGCGCTCACACAAGCACGATTGCCCGCAAATCTTGCCGCAATGGCGCCATAAACCGCACATTTAATAGTAAACCCATGTATCAAATCAACCTGTTCAACAATCAGTAGATTTCGCAGCCAACTGATAAACTTCAATTCACGTATGGGATTAAGACTTCGACGCTCCATCGGAGCAGCAATCCAACGTAAACCGAGGGCTTCTAATTTTGGAGCATAAGGTCCAGGTGGAGAAATCATTATCACTTCATGACCCGCATCGCGAACGGCAAGTGCAAGTGAGCGACGAAAATTGTAAAGATACCATTCAGTATTCGCAAAAAATACGATTCTCAAAATTTCTCCTCGTTAGGATAAAAGCTTATTTAAAATTATTGATATCCACGTAGCTTAATAGTAGTCAAGCGACTGATTTTTTGTCACCAAACTATAATTTACTGAAACTCTAATTTTTATAGGAGAAAAACATTTCTTTCCATTGAGATTCTTAACGTCGACTGATAGCTATGCGACCAACGATCTCGCATAAGCTAACGGCCATGAGTTTAATCAATTCATTTGTAGTCTGTCATCTTTTCTTTAATATTTGCGTTACTCTTCAGTAGTCTTATGGCATATACACTCTATTCAATAGAGCCATATACAGTAGACTGTTCAAATTTTCTCTGGTTAGTGAAATTTCCGAGTTAACTAGAAAAAACCAATTAATAAAAAATGGGGAGAAATTTATATGATTCAAACCTTACTCAAGATGCTCTTTTCATGTATTGCAATTGCTACATTTCTTTCTGCGTGCTCGACAACACAAAAAATCACACCATCACCCAGAACCGCAACTGAACAACTGTTATTAACTGAATCTGTATTGCGCAGTCTACCCAAAGATCGCGATATGCCTTTTCCAATACCGCGCGGATCAAAAGTCAAATTGGATGTAATCGGAGTTAGCGCTGATAAAGACATTGTTAAAGGGATTGTAGCAGGTTGGCTAGGCATGCATGGCTATATTCCTACGGATGAAGGTGCAAGCCATCGTATTAATATTGTAGTCAACTCTTTAGGAACCGAGCTTGCGACTACGTTCTTTGGAATTCCTCCGATTCAGGCTTCCCTTATACCCATCGCAACACCAGAGTTAGCAATTTACAAATCAGAAAGTCAATTGGGTTACTCGAGATTCCATTTCGATATTTTTGAAACAGCTTCTGGGAAATTTCTGGCATCCTCTTCGCCATTTCTTGCCGATACTTTTTACAACATGTACACCCTGTTATTTTTATTTAAATTTGATAAGTCAGATTTGGTTTCTCCACCTGAAATTAAGACATTTAAACAGTTAGTCAAATAAAATTCTTTTGCAATTCCTTCAATAAAACATTTATTTCATCCCAATTAAATTGCCATCACAGATCAAAGCGTGTGATGGCAATCCAAATATCTTCATCAACGCACGTGAATATTCATTCCTTGACATTCTCATTTATAGAATAATCACCAAGGCACCATTTGCCCGTCAAATGCATAAAACTTACCGGAATCCTTTAACGTTAGATTACGAATAACATGACGCATGCCCGTAACACTTTGTTCAACAGAAATAAGCGCACCGGGCCCTCCCATATCGGTTTTCACCCAACCTGGATGCAACAAAACTGCCTTAATTTGCCGCGCATCTAAATCAATTGATAAGCTTTTCATGACAATATTGACAGCAGCTTTGCTAGCACGGTAAATATAGCTACCGCCCCCACGGTTATCAGTAATGCTCCCCATCTTACTGGTAATAGTAACAATCGTCTTGAGCTCACT
The DNA here is from genome assembly GCA_024281825.1 of Nitrosomonas sp. GTDB lineage: Bacteria > Pseudomonadota > Gammaproteobacteria > Burkholderiales > Nitrosomonadaceae > Nitrosomonas. The sequence continues at coordinate 4,972 of JAMWZY010000001.1, forward strand.
GCGCATAATCTGCTGAATAAACGCTTCCGCCATTTTAAGAGGAGCCATACTGTTGACTTGAAAGACATACTGCCAAGCAGCATAATCTGTTGCACCGAACGCGTCACCGTGCTCCGGTGAGTAAACACCAGCGTTATTAATCAACAAATCAATGACTTCAGTTGATAAAGTCTCAGATAATTGCTCAATTTGCGCATGATCAGTCATATCGAGTGCATATACCCTTAAATATTGAGGAAATTGACTATTCAAGTATTGCAGTTTTGTTGCAGTGTTTGGGTTACGACAACACGCGATAACGTACCAGCCACCTTGAGTATATTGACGAACAAATTCCAATCCGATTCCACGGTTGGCTCCGGTTACTAAAACTGTTGGCATATTTTTTCCTCTCAGAGATGTTTTTATAGCGATCAAAGATTGATGGGCGTTAACCTCAAGGGTTTCCAATTAAACCAAGAAAATGCCTTTGTCTTCAAACGCCTTGCTGCACCAGTAGAATGCTTTACTTATGTTGTGCTAAGCTAAAAAATTTAGCTTATTAATGTCTAATTATTGTTTGTTGTTGATTGGTTAATTTTTCTGCGCGCAAAGCGTACCATCATAGCCCTTAGTATTCCAAAATCATGATTGAAATTATTGCTGCTTTATCTCGTTGGTCACAATTAACAGCCAATCTCATTATATTCGGCTGCTGCGTGTTTTTTGCCATCACCATGCAACACAGGTTGCCGTCTGCCATTAGCTGGATCGAACGTATTGAAAGAAAATTTCCCTGGATGGCTGGGATTATCCTATTAGGATTGATCGGAATTTTAGCCACCACAACCAGTGAAGCAACTGGAGTCGCTGAGAATCTCTGGAATCCATATGTATGGCTCGATATTGTGCAACAAACCCAGATCGGGCATATCTGGATAATCCGTACACTATCAGCAGCCTTCCTCCTTGCCACCACACTTTACTTTGTTCGCCTAAAACGCAAACGCTGGCATTATATTTTGGTTGCAATTGTGGCTTCTCTTCCGATTATTGCCGGAACATTCATGAGTCACTCAAGTGCCGACGAAATGTCATTTATATCCATTGCACCTTATGCATTACACATTTTGTTAGCAGGTACTTGGTTTGGTGCATTACCCGCAATTTTACTACTCCTTTTCAATCATAACGTGCAGTCTGATGCAATCACAGCCTCAGAAAAATCAGATTATTTACATAAATTTTCCCAACTGGCCATGCCCGTAATGCTGTTATTGCTGATTACTGGAGTGATCGTAACAGATCGATTAGTTGCCGGCTTATATCACACACTAGTGGCCAGCAATTACGGTTGGTTGCTTAATTTAAAATTAAGCATTCTGGCAATTATTCTATTAATTGCTTATCAAGTTCGAAATACATGGCTACCTATCATGACCAAGACAGGAAGGGATACGGATAGGCAACATAGTATCTTTGCATTAAAAAAATGGATTCGTATCGAATTTATTTTTGCTTTACTTCTAGTATTAATTGCCACTATCTTAGCCAATACCCTTCCCGCAAAGCATAGTATGGTGCAAAATTGGCCTTATCCGCTCCGGCTTTCATTTAATGCGACAGACGACCCTATAGCGCAGGAACTTATTCGGCTCGGCATGGCATTGTTTCTGGTCGCATTGGGTGCAATCTGGTTGGGCATCAGGAGTCGTTGGGGCCAATTCAAGCTCGTCGTAATTCCTGCTGTACTCGCCCTAAGCGCCTCAGCCATTGCACTGCCTTTCATGACACTCAAGTCTTATCCAGAAACCTATCTGAAACCTTCAGTGCCGTTTGATGCTGTTTCGATATCGAATGGTATGAAGTTGTTTGCAGAAAACTGTGTAAATTGCCACGGCTATCAAGGCAAAGGTACCGGCAATATTATTGACCCGAAAATCAAAGATCCCACTGATTTACTAACCGAACCACATACTGCAAGTTATACCGTTGGCAATACATATCACTATTTAACGCATGGTATTTCTGGAACAGCAATGCCTGGTTTTGCTGAAACTTTATCGGAAGAGGATCGATGGGATTTGATCAATTTCCTTCATGCCCTGTCACGAGGCTTCGATGCGCGATTATTGGGCAGTATGATTGCTCCGGAAATGCCAACCATTGGATCGCCGATATTTAATTACGCAATCAGCAATGGTTCTGGCGGTAATTTGAAAGACTTTCGGTTACAAAAAAATGTCTTGCTCATATTGTTTTCCTGGCCACAATCGAAGCAACGCATGCACCAACTTGCCACGGTTTACGATGAAATACGTAACCTCAACACTGAAATTCTGGCTGTTCCCAATCGTGCATTATCTGAAGAAGAATTACAGCAAATTCTCGCCATTGCACCTTTTCCAGTAGTGACGGAAGGCTGGTCTGAAATCAAGGATAGCTATTGGCTATACCGCCGCGTCAGGACTGTACCCGATTTATCCGGGAAAGGTATGTTTCCAGGGCATATAGAGTTTATGACAGATCGTTTTGGCTACTTGCGCGCGCGTTGGGTCGCTCAGTTTGAAGGCTTTGGTTGGCAGAGCATCGATGCATTGACATTACAGCTCACTCAGCTCAATCGGGAAAGGGAGATCATGCCGCCGCCAGGCGAGCATGCCCATTGATATTGCAGTACTTGAAAATTACAAATTCACTCACATTACTTCAGCAAAGTATATCTTAGAATAGGTTTGATCCACCCATCGGTGGATCAAACCTCCCTCTTATTTTAAGGTAGGACAATCAAAATAGTCAGGATGTGAAGTGATAATGGTTGCTACTCGATTTTCCTGATTTGCCGCGTTATCAGCACCTGTAACCTCACCAATGGCTTTAGTCATCAACTGGTCCGGTCTTGCACCATTTGCAATCAAGCGCTGTATAACCGCATCAGCTCTTCTTTCGGATAAGTCTTGATTGTAAGCTGCCTTACCTACAGTATCTGTCGATGCAGTTACTGTTGCAGTTGCATCAGGGTGTGTTTGTAGCCATCGTCCTATTCTGAAAATAGATTCATCCTTGGCTTCAAAAGGAATAGCACTGCCTGTTTTAAAAAATACTACCGTATTGTGCATTGCTTCCTTTTTGTGGTGATTTTGGCTATGAACCGATGTTAGCCAACGGCACATCTCTTTCTCAGATTCCAGACGATGTTGTGCAGCCGACTTAGCAGCATCTAACGCTATTTGTTTTTCATCAATGTTCCAATAATAGCCTTTTTCAAGGTGAGAAAGAATTCTATTGGCGGTTCCCAAATCTTTCTCAGACAATTCTTGATGCAACATAGCCTGGCCATAATGACCTGATCTAGCCGCATCGATTCCAGTTTTTAAATCTTCCGTATTTATTTTAGGTGTAGTACAAGCTATCAGAAAAAATGTTATCACTACAAGCAGAAAAATATTTTGTTTTCTCATGATGTTTCCTCATGGTTGGAGTTAGTTACAGTTGATTTACTTACCGTCATCCAATGGACCATAAACCGTCCAATAAGCCGGATAATGTAACCCAAAATAGCGGCTATCCTCGCTAAAGCGCTCCCATACATAAGCAGGCGCAACAAATTCACTCGTTGGAATAGGCGAAGTCAACAATTGAATACTGCCAACCGCCACGCGACTCACACTATGCACAATGCCGCGAATGGCACCAACAGTGACGCCCACAAAAATATTTTGATGATTTGTAATATTAATTACATTCTTCGGAATCTCTATAATGCCAAAAACAATATTAGCCAAACCTTGATTTAGTTTATTGGGGAAATCTGACTGATTACTATTTGCTTGGGCTACTGACGCCATCATCAGTGTGCAAACTAGCGCACAGGTGATCAGAATTTTATTTCTGTCCATGAAAACTCCTTGTTTATGAAAAGATATTACGAATTCTACGCACACAGAATAGGTAGATGTGTAACTTCGCTTGAATTTCTAATGAATACTAAAGAAGCCGTACTTCAAGTTATATGCCGAAATCAACACAGTTATAACAATGCACCGCAGAAGCATATATGTCAATTCATGATACGTTTTGTTATCGCAGCCCCAATCGAACACATTTGGAGGCCTTTGCTGAACAAAGTTTTTTTTCATAGCATCTCCACATAAGCTATATCTTTATTCTAAACACACTACAGGAAAACAAATCGATTGGTACTGTTTCTCACAACCAAAAGAAACTGGTTACATAGGAATAGGGAACTTAACACAGTACTGCGCGAATATTGTTGTACCGTATAAGCCTATAATCCACACTGCAAAATTACAGTGTGGATTATAGGCTTATGGGTAATGCAGAAAAAAACTACTTATAATTACTTTACTTAATAATCGCGTTCAATTCACCTTTGGCATAACGGTTAGCCATGCTTTCTAATGAAATGGGTTTGATTTTTCCTGCTTGACCGGCACATCCAAATGCTTCAAAACGCGCTTTACAAATATCTTTAGCCGCTGCTGTTGCTTCTTTCAGGAATTTACGCGGGTCGAAATTGCTTTTATCTTTTTCTAAACTGCGACGAATAGAACCTGTCATAGCCAAACGAATATCGGTATCGATATTGACTTTACGCACGCCATGTTTAATGCCTTCCTGAATCTCTTCGACTGGCACGCCATAGGTTTCTTTCATGTCTCCGCCAAATTGTCGAATAATTTCCAACCATTCTTGCGGTACCGAGCTAGAACCATGCATAACCAGATGTGTGTTAGGGATACGTTGATGAATTTCTTTAATACGTTTGATGGCCAGTATATCTCCCGTAGGTTTACGGGTAAATTTATAAGCACCATGCGAGGTACCAATTGCAATCGCCAGAGCATCAACCCCTGTTTTCCTAACAAAATCAGCAGCTTCCTCTGGATCAGTCAGCAATTGATCGTGTGATAATACCCCTTCTGCACCATGTCCGTCTTCTGCTTCACCCATACCAGATTCCAAAGAACCTAAACAGCCTAGTTCTCCTTCTACGGAAACACCTACCGAATGCGCGATATTGACCACATCAGCAGTGACTTTTACGTTGTAGTCGTAGCTTGAAGGAGTTTTGGCATCTTCTTTCAGTGAGCCATCCATCATCACACTAGAAAATCCGCTGCGAATCGCATTGACACATACCGAAGGAGAAGCGCCGTGGTCTTGATGCATTACAATTGGAATATGTGGATAAGCTTCAACAGCAGCTGCAATCAAATGGCGCAAAAATGCTTCCCCTGCGTATTTTCTGGCTCCCGCAGAGCCTTGCATAATCACAGGACTATTACATTCATCCGCTGCTTGCATAATTGCTTGAATTTGTTCTAAATTATTCACATTAAAAGCAGGCAAGCCATAGTTATTCTCCGCCGCATGATCCAGTAACTGTCTTAATGATACGAGTGCCATTTAAATCTCCTTGAAAAAGTTATTACAAAAATAGTCTAATAAAATTATGTTCAGCATCAACAATTATTGTTACCTAATAAAATTGAATACTTGTTCTTTAAAACTCACCAGCAATGATATTTATCACGCCCCGTAGAAAGTAGGTCCAAATGCTCATCTTATAAGCACTTGATCGCCTCGAATACATTTTTTAACAACCTATTAAATATCGGTCATTAATCCAAGCCTTTTCTTATACTCACCGACTTTAATGATTTTCATGGTATTTGTACCCCCTGCTTTTCCTACCGGCTCGCCAATTGTCATTACCATAATATCACCATTCCGTACCACTCCTCGACTGAGCAATTCTTCTTCGGCAAGATTCAAAATAATTTCAGGATCTTGTAAACCTGCTCCAAATTCAACGGGATAAACCCCTCGAAATAGCGTCACTCTTTGGCGTGTTTCTTCATTTGGACTCAGTGCAAAAATAGGCACTTTCGAACTCCTACGCGACATCAACAAAGCTGTCACTCCGCTTTGCGTTAATGCTGCAATGGCGCGAATTTGCAATCCACTGGCCGTAAACATCGTGGCACGGGCAATAGCTTCTTCAATAGTCGCACGGTTAGCGTCCATTACATTCATACGACGATCATTTGCCACCAAATATTCTTTTTCAGCCTCAAGACAAACTCTTGCCATTGCCTCAACAGTCTCGACAGGATATTCGCCCGCGGCAGATTCTGCTGAAAGCATTACGGCATCAGTTCCATCCAATACCGCATTGGCGACATCTGAGACTTCTGCTCGAGTTGGAATAGGATTAGAAATCATCGATTCCATCATTTGAGTCGCTGTAACAACGATTTTGTTATTGGTACGAGCGGAGCGGATCATTCTTTTTTGTAATGCAGGGACAGCCGCGTCACCTACTTCTACCGCCAAATCTCCACGCGCAACCATGATGGCATCCGAAGCCTCAAGAATATCATCTAAAGCCAGAATCGCCTCTGAGCGCTCAATTTTCGCCATAATTAAGCTTCGTCCGCCTGCCTCTACCATCAGCTCCCGAGCTTTGCGCACATCCTCTCCTGAGCGGACAAATGAAACAGCCAAATAGTCAGCACCAAATTCTGCGGCTGTTTTAATATCTTCCAAATCTTTGTTAGTCAGCGCTGGAGCACCTAATCCGCCACCCTTACGATTGATTCCTTTATTATTCGAAAGGATTCCTCCTTGCTCGACGTTACAAAAGACCTCGTGATCTTTAACCGATGTCACGCTCAAAACGATGCGTCCATCATCGAGCATGAGAATTGCACCGGCCTCCAAATCATTTGGAAGTTCTTTGTAATCCAATCCTACTCTTTCTTGATTGCCTAATTGACACTGTGCATCAAGAATAAAGGAATCACCTACTTCGAGTCGGATTTTGCCATTCTCAAATCTCCCAACGCGAATTTTCGGTCCTTGTAAATCAGCCAAGACACCGACGGTACAACCCGCTGCACGTGCCAAATTACGGGTTAATTTAACCAGTTCCATGTGTTGTTCACGTGTACCATGCGAAAAATTGATTCGAACAACATCAACACCCGCTCGGATCATGCGTTCCAATATTTTCGGATTACTGGATGCGGGACCCAGTGTTGCCACAATTTTTGTTCGACGAATCATTATGTTTATTGACTAGCGCGTAGCTCCAAAATTTCCACTGCTGGCAGTTTCTTGCCTTCCAAGAATTCCAAGAATGCACCACCTGCCGTCGAAATATACGATACTTTATCGTAAATATCATATTTCTGTATGGCAGCAATCGTGTCACCGCCACCCGCAAGCGTAAAGGCACTTGTTTGTGCAATGGCTCGGGCGATTTTTTCCGTTCCAGCACCAAATTGATCAAACTCGAATACACCTACTGGGCCATTCCAAACCACGGTTCCCGCACGCATAATAATATCAACCAATTCTTGCGCACTTTTGGGTCCAATATCAAAAATCATATCATCATCAGCCACATCACCTGCATTTTTCAATACAGCAGGTTCATTAGCATCAAATTTTTTCCCTACGACAACATCAACTGCAATAGGGATCGATGCATTACGCTTTGCCATCTTATCCATCAAAACTTTAGCTGTTGAGACCAGATCATCCTCACATAGTGATTTTCCTACATTCTTTCCGGTAGCTTTCAAGAAAGTATTGGCAATACCACCTCCCACCACAAGTTGGTCGACTTTTTCTGAAAGCGACTCAAGTACCGTAAGCTTAGTAGAAACTTTCGAACCACCTACTATCGCAACCATTGGGCGAGCAGGGCTCAACAATGCCTTTGTCAAAGCCTCCAATTCTTCCGTCAGTAAAATTCCAGCACAAGCAACGGGTGCGTATTTAGCAATTCCATGTGTAGAAGCTTCAGCACGATGTGCTGTTCCGAATGCATCCATAACAAATACATCACACAATTTTGCGTATTTTTGAGCTGTTTCGTCTACGTTTTTCTTTTCACCTTTATTGATGCGGCAGTTTTCTAAAACCACGAGTTCACCATCGGCCACTTCAAATCCACCTTCCACCCAATCGCGTATTAAGCGCACTGGTTTACTTAGTCGCTGGGAAATATTATCCGCCACAGGCTTGAGTGAATTTTCTGCACTCCATTGTCCTTCTTCAGGGCGCCCTAGATGCGAAGTTACCATCACTTTAGCCTCTTGTTTAAGGCAATGATTAATTGTTGCCATGGATGCGGTAATACGCGCATCCGATGTTACTTTTCCATCTTTGACAGGCACATTCAGATCCGCGCGAATAAAGACTCGTTTGCCTTTAAGGTCAAGATCAATTAATTTAATAACAGACACAGTAAACTCCTGAATTGTCTTTAACAAAATAAAAGGATAGCAAATGCTGCTACCCTTTATGTCTTACGAATTAAATCGGATTAGCATAATCATTACAGCTTTGATTATGCTCCTCTTATTGACAGATATTATTACTTGGCAACAGTACGAACCATTTCCAGAACTTTGGTTGAATAACCCCATTCATTATCGTACCAAGCAACAACCTTCACGAAACTTTTATCGAGCGCCATACCTGCTTCCGCATCAAATATAGAAGTACAGCTGTCGCCACGGAAATCAGTTGACACAACTTTTTGATCGGTATATCCCAATACACCTTTCATCTGACCTTCTGAAGCTGCCTTCATTTCCTTACAAATTTCTTCATAAGACGCATCTTTCTCTAACTCAACAGTCAAATCCACTACAGACACATCCGATGTTGGAACGCGAAAAGCCATACCTGTCAATTTCTTGTTTAGCTCAGGAATGACGACACCGACAGCTTTTGCCGCACCCGTTGAAGATGGAATAATATTTTCCAGAATACCTCGGCCACCTCGCCAGTCTTTATTGGATGGACCATCAACCGTTTTTTGCGTTGCTGTGGCAGCATGGACGGTAGTCATAAGCCCTCTCTTAATACCCCATTTGTCATTTAATACTTTAGCTACGGGAGCCAAGCAATTGGTTGTACAAGATGCATTAGAAATGATCGTTTCACCTTTATACGATTTATCGTTAACACCATAAACGAACATCGGCGTATCGTCTTTTGAGGGGGCCGACATAATGACTTTTTTAGCACCTGCTACTAAATGCTTTTCACAAGTTTCTTTGGTCAAAAATAACCCGGTCGATTCCACCACAACTTCCGCACCGACATCATTCCATTTCAACTCTGCTGGATCTTTGATGGCCGTCAGTCTAATTTTTTTACCATTCACTACTAATGTATTGCCATCAGTAGAAACATCCCCATGGAAACGGCCATGCACTGAATCGTGCTTTAACATATAAGCCAAATAGTCTGGCTCAAGTAAATCATTAATCGCAACGATCTCAATATCTGGAAAATTTTGTATCGCAGAACGAAAAACCATGCGCCCAATTCGTCCGAATCCATTGATACCAACCTTAATTGCCATAAAACACTCCTTAAATAGAAACCTACTGTAGCTGTAAGGTATAAGCCAACAGCCACCCAATTGTTAATTAAATTAGAGTACGCTTTTTACGGTTTTTAATATATTCTCAACCGTAAAGCCAAAATGTTTAAAAAGCACATCCGCAGGCGCAGATTCACCAAAAGTGTCAATGCCTACCACTGCCCCCTCTAAACCAACATATTTACGCCAGAAATCGGTCACACCTGCTTCCACGGCAACACGCTTAATACCTTTCGGCAGAACACTTTCTTTGTAAGATAATTCCTGACGATCAAAGGCATTAGTGCAAGGCATCGACACAACACGTGCATAAATACCTTCCTCACCGAGTGATTTTTGTGCATTCATTGCCAAACCAACCTCTGATCCCGTTGCAATGAGTATTACCTGTGGCTTACCATTTGCCGCTTCTGACAGTATGTATCCACCCTTATTGATCAGCTTAATCGTGTCTGCATCGCGTTTCTGAAAAGGCAAATTCTGACGACTGAATATCAGTGTCGAAGGACCATCTTTACGTTCAATCGCATGCGCCCAAGCAACGGTCGATTCTAGCGTATCACAAGGCCGCCACACGTCCATATTGGGAATATAGCGCAAGGTCGCAGTCTGCTCTACCGGTTGATGAGTCGGTCCATCTTCACCCAAACCAATAGAGTCATGGGTAAACACAAACAAATTACGAATTTTCATTAACGCAGCCATACGCAATGCATTACGCGCATACTCAGAAAACATCAGGAAAGTCGCCCCATAAGGAATCAAGCCTCCATGCAATGATAATCCGTTCATGATGGCGCTCATACCAAACTCTCGCACACCATAATAGACATAGTTTCCACCAGCTTTGCCACTCACGCCTTTGGAACCTGACCACAAAGTCAAGTTGGAACCAGCCAAATCTGCAGATCCCCCGATCAATTCTGGCAATACTGGCGCCAACCCTTCAATGGCATTTTGTGAAGCTTTTCGGCTTGCAATCGTCTCCGCTTTACCATTAATTTGATTAACGAAATCATCGACGTGCTTCCTCCAATTAGCAGGCAACTCTCCAGACATGCGGCGATTAAATTCAGCAGCTTCCGTTGAATATCTTTCTGCATATTCAGCAAATTTCAAATTCCATTCAGTTTCAAGTTTCTGACCTTTCGCTCTGGCATCCCACGCGCTATAAACCTCCTGTGGAATTTCAAAAGGAGCATGATGCCAACCAATATGCGGACGCGTAGCGGCAATTTCAGCATCACCCAATGCCGCGCCATGTACTGAATGGGTATTAGCCATATTGGGTGAACCCAACCCGATTACTGTCTTGCAACATATCATCGAAGGCTTGTCATTTACCTTCTTGGCTGCCTCAATCGCCGCTTCAATCGCCACTGGGTCATGACCATTCACATTGGGAACAACATGCCACCCATACGATTCGAATCGCTTGGGTGTATCATCGGTAAACCAACCTTCTACATGACCATCGATCGAAATACCGTTATCGTCGTAGAAGCAAATAAGCTTCCCAAGCCCCAGTGTGCCTGCCAATGAACAAGCTTCATGAGATATGCCTTCCATCAAGCACCCATCACCGAGAAAAACATAAGTATTATGGTTAACGATATCAAAACCGGGGCGGTTAAATTCGGCTGCCAATACTTTTTCCGCCAATGCCATTCCTACAGCATTGGTAATACCCTGACCTAACGGACCAGTGGTGGTTTCCACGCCAGGTGTGTAGCCATACTCAGGATGGCCTGGAGTTTTAGAATGAAATTGTCTAAATTTCTTAATCTCATCCATGGGCAAATCATAACCGGTCAAATGCAGTAAAGCATAAATCAACATAGATCCATGTCCATTCGAAAGCACAAATCGATCGCGATCAACCCATTCTGGATTGCTAGGATTATGACGCAGATGGTGCATCCACAGCACTTCAGCAATTTCAGCCATCCCCATTGGCATGCCAGGATGTCCAGAATTGGCTTTTTGCACCGCATCCATCGCTAATGCACGAATCGCACTGGTCAAATCCCTAAACACCGGCGCGTCAAAATCCTTAAATGTACCCATTGATACTAACTCCTATATATTTTATTTATTCTCAGTAAACAGAAATGACGGTTTTTTGCAAAACAAAAAGTTTTTTGCGCAAAAGCGCAAAAATATGACAAAGCTGTTATTATCCCTTATTTTCCAAATAAAACCAATCCGGTAGCATGAAAATTCTACCGAGCTCCAACGATTAATTTCCGCGCAATTTAATTCCCAGCATTTTGATTTTGCGATAGAGATGCGTGCGCTCCAAGCCTGCACGATCAGCAACACGCGTCATGTTGCCATTTTCCTGTCCGATTAATCTTTCAAAGTAACTTTTCTCAAATAGATCACGCGCCTCCCGCAACGAAAGATCAAGAGGTATTTCAGGTAACACGGAAACCGAAGAAGATTCTGGGAAAACCATTGCTTGCTGCACCGCATCCGCGGTAATCTCGTCACTTGCGCATGTTAATGCCAGTGAATGCACAACACCGGTTAATTGCGTAAGATTCCCTGGCCAATCATAATTACGCAAACAATTTAGAGCCGCTGTACTGAATTGAAGCGCCGAAGAAACTTCTCCAGACTCTACAAAACGCAGTAAAATTTGATTGGCAAGATCAGGAATATCTTCTCGATGCCCTCTTAAAGCAGGGACTGTAATAGTCAAATTACTTAAAATTTCAAACAATTTTGGATGATAGGTTCCTTGCGCTGTCAGTTCCGCTAATGATTGAGAAGTAGCACAAATCAATCGAACATTATATTTTTCTAGCTTACTGAGTAGTAACAATAAACCTTTTTGCGCGAGTTTATTAAGCTCCCCTATCTCTTTAAGAAATAAAATACCGTCACGAGCGGAATCCAGCAAATCTAACGGGGAATCAGCTAATGATGTGAGGGTCTCCGGTTCTATCCAAGGCGTGTTAGGACGGTGCATAAAACGCGCACATATTTCCACTCCAACCCCTGGCTCCCCCATCAATAACAACGGAGCTTTTAAACTGACCACTTGCTCCATTCTTTTTCTAAGATCGGCAATTAATGGGCCTTTTCCCAAGCTTGCCAAAGAAAATACTGCATGAGGTTTATTTTGCCCCCCTCGCAATGCTTTGCTAACCGTATTCAGAAGCTTTTGTAAAGGAATCGGCTTTTCCAAATAACCAAATGCTCCAATGCGTGTTGCCTCAACCGCCGTATCAATGGTACCGTGCCCTGACATCATAATGACCGGCATCGTTAACATACCATTACTCGCCCAGTCTTTGAGCAATGTAATCCCATCGGTATCAGGCATCCAGATATCCAATAGCACCAAATCGGGGCGCGTTTTATTACGCCAAACCCTAGCTTGTTCAGCATTTTCTGCTAACGCAACACGGTAACCTTCATCACGCAAAATTTCCGACAATAATTCACGAATTCCAATCTCATCATCAACTACCAGTATTGTATTGTTTGTTATCATTTAGAATCATCCAAAAACCGTATTTCGTTGATATTTAACTATTTATTGTGCTTATTGAAAAATAAGGTAGTAGACTAGTTCAAATTTTGATCCAATTATTTAGTGCTGTTACTTAGAACTCCCATTATTAAATTTAAATGCAAACCCACTGCAACTTCCGACGCAAGATATTCCCGACAGCTCTAACCTTGTTTCCTTAACCCTTTACAACAACTTACTCTCATAATTAGCTTAACACCTAATATGTCATTGAAAAGCCATCTACATATTCCACCACAGTGTTAAAACACAACCAAAAGTCTATTTATCTGACTCTTGTGCTTCTTTTGGTGGTAATACCTGCAATTATTGTTATTTCTACACAACATTTACGAATGGAAAAACGATAGAAATTTTTGCACCTTGCACTTTATTATTTTCAACACGAATAATACCTCCATGTTCTTCTACAATTTTCTTCACAATAGGCAAGCCTAATCCGGTACCTTTGGCTTTAGTTGTTACATAAGGCTCAAAAACACGTGCTCTGATTTCATCTGGAAAACCACATCCGTTATCGATTATAGTGAGTTGCACGCCTTCTTGAGTCTTTTCGGTTATTACTTCAATCATAGGATCTGGCGTGCTGACCAAAGCATCCTGCGCATTCTGCAACAAATTATGCAACACTTGCCTTAACTGTGCGGGATCCCCATTAATAATAGGCAAATCCAATGCAAGAACAGGTTTAATGACAGCTTTATGCCCACTATCATAAAGCGATAATACTTCACGTACTAGCTTATTTAATTCTAGCTGACGAAGTACTAATTCGGGTACACGCGCATATTGATTGAATTCATTGACCATTTTTTTCAGCGCTTCAACCTGATTGACAATCGTTTCCGTAGAACGCCTTAGAATTCGCGCATCCGCATCATTCAGTTTGTCAATTAACTTATGCTGTACCCGTTCAGCCGATAGTTGAATCGGTGTCAGTGGATTTTTTATTTCATGCGCAAGTCTTCTCGCAACTTCGCCCCAAGCAACTGCACGTTGAACTTGTAACAATTGCGTTATATCATCAAAAACCACCACACCTCCACCCGATAGATTTGGCAAGCGCGTGCCACGTATTAAAAGTACTAGATTCCGACCATCTGCAATATATGTAATTTGTCTTTGCCAAGCACCTGTGCCAGTAAATGAGTTAAAACCCTGCTGGATCTCAGCAATAACTGTTGCCAGTAATGGTTCATTTTCTACACAACCTTCAATAATTGCGCCATCCAAGCTAATCATCGGAACTTGCAAAATTTGCTCTGCGCTGCGATTTGCCTTTGACAATGTCAATTGTTCATCAAATACCAACACGCCCGATGACAAATTAGCCAGAATACTTTCTAAGTGCGCACGCGCACTTTCTACTTGTTGCTGGTGATGTTGTGCCGCTGCTTGAGCTTCTTCAAGCTGTTGCGTCATCAAATTAAAAGATTCTGTCAACACACCAAGCTCATCCCTACTTTCCACTCGGTGACGACGACTATAATCCCCTTGAGCAATAGCCCGCGTACCCTCAGCTAACAACCCGAGTGGCGCGCTTAGTTTTTCACTTAACAACGATGCGCTCGCCAACGCAGAAAATAATGATAACAATAACGCCAATGTCAATGTCACGCTATACAGCCGTGTTAATCCTTGTCTCGACAAAGAAAGTTCTTGATAATCCTGGAGTCCTGCTTGAACTTGTTCCGCATCGCTTGCCAACTGCGCTGGAACCGGCTGTAAAAGTTGCAGTATACGAATGTCTTCCGTGAGACTCAATACATTCACTGGAGTTACTACACGCAAATACAGTCCTTTGTTCTCAATGGATTCCACCACCCTATAAGTCTTTTGCATACGAATATGTCGCATAACCGCAGCATTGGGCATTTCGGGAAAAAGCGCTCGATTACTCTCGCTAGAAAATGCCATCACCTTACCATCCTGATTAAATAAAGTTGCTTCTTCAATTTGCGATTGCAATGACAATTCGTTCAAAATCAACAATGGAGAACTATTCGACTCCGATAAAAGCAATGCCGTTGCTTGTGCTTTCTTTTGCAATTCTGTCAGCAAATTTTCAAGCATTGTATGCCCCAAATTTATGCCGCCTTCCAACGCCCTATCTACTTTCACATCAAACCAAGATTCAATACTTTTTTCAAGAAACTGTACCGATACTGCATAGACCAATACACCCGGCAATATAGCCATCAATGAAAAAATCGACATCAACCGTAAAGCCAGCCGTGAGCCAAAAACTCCTGATTGTAATCGACGCCGAAATCGCCACAGCAAGAACACAACGATGGCCATGAATACAACCACCAAAGCAATATTTATTTCCAATAACAATCGGTATCTACGTTCAAAAAACTCAGTATTCGCACCGGCTGTGGCCAGCAAAAATAACATCACTGCTCCTAATCCTGCACCAATAATAATGACAAACTTCATTATTGTCCCTTGACAATCATAGGTTGCCCGATCACAGGCAGTTTCATGCGCCATTCCAATCGATCTGACGTCAACTCCCACTGACTAGAAGCCAATGCCTCCACCTGAAACGGTTTAGGCATTCGGGTCAAATCAAACCAGATACGCAGTGATGCCATATATTCAACATTTTCTTTCAAACCATCTTTGACTGTTAAAGGATAACCTTTTAAGTGCCCCAACGCCTTTAAGGCCTCTTTCAAGGAATTAAAGTTTTGTGAAGAAGAAAGATAATTCAACTGATATTGCCGTGTCAGTGCATAGTACCGCAATGCAACACGTAACTTAGCACGCGCAACCTCATCGTTCACCAAAAACCAGCGTGAATCTTCTAAAGTAAGCTTAGTTGCAAAATATAAGATGATACCTTTCTCAAGCGCACGCTCTAATGTCGCATTCAATGCAATTTCTGAATCAACACTGATTTCATAACCTTGATTCACAGCAGCTACTTCTACGGACTTAATATGTATACTTCCAGCATGCGACAGGCTTGCCGACAGCATACTGAATAACAACGCAATGATTGCTCCCCAAAGCAGCCATCGCGCTTGGCACAAATCCTGGTTATTTTTTTTGCAATAAGGTATAAAAAAATCCATCGTGACTATTATCTGGCAATAATTGCCCATTATTTAGACTGAATGGTGATAAAGGTAAAGATAACACCCTGGCATCTTCATTCCGGTTGAGAAATTTTTCAATTTGCGCAGCATTCTCCTCATGAAATACCGAGCAAGTCACATAAAGTAATTTTCCACCTCGGTTTAATAAGGCCCACAAAGCATTCAATATCGATTGCTGCGTCGCGATCAACGAAGTTAAATCGCTTTCGCGACGCAACCACTTAATATCAGGATGCCGACGCACCACACCCGAAGCCGAACAAGGCACATCGGCCAAAATACGATCAAAGCCCTGCCCATCCCACCAAGAGTAAGGCTTAGAAGCATCACCACAAATTGCCTTCTCAACGATCATTTTCATGCGCTCTAGATTCTGCTCGATGCGTTGCATCCGACTGGCATCATTATCCAATACCGTCAGTGATACATTTGCCAATTCTAGCAGATGTGTACTTTTGCCTCCTGGCGCCGCGCAGGCATCTAATACCCGCATCCCATTTTGCACATCCAAAAATATTCCAGCAAGCTGCGCACCGGCATCCTGCACCGTAACCCACCCTACTTCAAATCCCGGCAGTCTCTCGACATTCACCGGCTGTAACAAATGAATCATGCTAAGCCCCATCGATTCAAATGGCATCGCCTGCTCTATCAATAATAGACAATAATCCTGCACGCTAATTTTGCTGGTATTGACACGCAGTGTCATAGGCGGACGTTGATTGCCCTGTTGTAGCATCGAATCATAGTACTGTGGATATTGCTCACGCAATTTATCGATCCACCATTGTGGATAAGAATAGCACCCAACCTCAACACGGTCAGCTTTTTGCAGTAAATGTTCTCGTTGCCTAACAAAAGCACGCAGCACTGCGTTGATTAATCCTTGTAAAGCTTTGTGGCGCGCTATTGATTTCGATGCTGTAACTGCTTGGTTGATAATGGTGTAAGGTGAAGATCTGCTGTACTGTAGTTGATACAGCCCAACTAATAATAAATAGTGCAGCTGCGGTTCAGCCAAGGGACTCTTCAACAAAAAACCGAGCACTGTTTCCAACTGACCGTAAAAGCGCAGTACGCCATAGCTGATATCTTGAATGGCACCTTTCTGTTGTTTTGATAATGCGGGATAAGTACGCCAAGTCTCTTGCAACACCATCGTCAAACTACTACCGGAGAGTACTCGTGCTACTATTGCTGCAGCCGCAAGCTGCGTTTTAAACATCTTGCACAGCTACCTTACAGTCAAGCAAAAACATCTCCCAACCGCAACGGATTGCCGGACAAATAATCTGTCGCATTCAATTTTGTACCACCCGGTTTTTGTACTCTAACAATTTGCAAACTTCCTCTACCACAAGCCACTATAAAACCCTCAGCATTAATTGCAATAATTTCCCCTGGCTTTCCTTTATTCTCGGAAGCGATCTTAGCTTGCCAGATTTTTAAAATATCCCCACCCAACGAAGTATAAGCCCCTGGTACGGGATTGAAAGCGCGCACGATCCGATCAATATGCTGTGCCGATTGCTGCCAGTTAATTGCTGCGTCGGTTTTAACAATTTTCGTAGCATAACTGGCCAATGTCTCATCTTGTTTGGTTGAAGATAATTCCCCTTGTTGCAACAACATGATTGTTTCAACAATACACTGCGCCCCGAGTTGAGCCAACTTGTCGTGCAGTGTTTGTGCAGTATCATTCATGGCAATAGACAAACTGCGTTGCAATAAAATACCACCCGTATCAAGCCCTGCATCCATTTGCATAATGGTAATTCCCGTTTCCGCATCGCCTGCCAAAATTGCACGTTGAATCGGAGCGGCACCACGCCAACGGGGCAACAGCGAAGCATGAATATTCAAGCAACCAAACCGCGGAGTAGTCAAAACAACCTGCGGCAAAATTAAACCATACGCTGCCACTATCATCATATCCGCATCCAATGCCTGCAGTTGAGCCTGAATCTCCGTCATCTTGAGTGATTCCGGCTGCGACAAGGGAAGATCATGCTGTTGCGCAAGCTGTTTGACCGGGCTTACGGTCAGCTTCATACCCCTACCTGCGGGTCGATCCGGCTGCGTCAACACCATGACAATTTGGTGGTTTTGTTGCAGCAATACATCTAACGCAATGGCAGCAAAAATAGGGGTTCCCGCAAAAATGATTTTCATCTCAAATGAGTCAGGCAATCAATAAATCTTTACAGAAGATTAGGCAAAAATGAAAAACTCATAGCGCAAGAAGCAAAGCACTTCAACGAATCATTATGGCAAAGTAAAACACGTTATTTTTTGCCGTCTCACAAACAATCACGGAATTACATGGTATGTCGATGTCTTTTTTTTAATTTTGCCATCACGCGCGCTTGTTTAAGCCGCGACCAATACTCAACAAATACCTTTCCTTGCAAATGATCCATTTCGTGTTGGATACACACCGCCAGCAATCCGCTGGCATCTATGGTGAGTTTTTTTCCATCGGCATCAAGCGCTTTGACAGTTATTGATTCAGCACGCGATACCTTTCCATAGACATCAGGCACCGATAAACAGCCTTCCTCATAATCCGACAAACCGTTACTGGCGGTAATTTCTGGGTTAATAAAAACCAGCAATTGATCATGCGCTTCGGAAACATCAATCACAATAATCCTTTGATGCACATCCACCTGTGTTGCTGCCAATCCTATCCCCGGTGCGGCATACATTGTTTCCGCCATGTCTCTGATAAGTATTCGTGTGTTGTTGTTTATTTGCAGCACAGGCACCGCAACGGTATGCAGTCGATCATCTGGGTATTGTAATATTCTTAAAATAGGCATAGAAATAACAATTCTTCTTAAAACAAATATCCAAGTATCTAATTATTAAAGTATCATTATGTGCATTATTTTTATATAAACTCACTGCAGGGAAAACGTCCATGCAAAAGCTTATTATAACTGCGTTCATCGGTATGCATTTTATTTTTGCCTCACCGGTTAAAGCCGAGAACATTATACTGCGAAGCGATGCACCGGAGCATCATACCGTTGTTCCAGGCGATACATTATGGGGCATCGCATCGCGCTTCCTCAAAGATCCTTGGCGCTGGCCCGAAGTTTGGAATATCAATCGCGACCAGGTAAAAAACCCCCATAAAATTTATCCTGGTGAAACGATTGTACTGGAAAGATTACCCAGTGGTCCGAGACTTAGACTCTCACACTCCGAGGGAGACTTGCGAACCGTTAAGCTATCTCCACGCATTCGCGTAGAAAATGACAGCAATCTCCCCATTCCTGGCATTTCACGCACGGTTATCGAACCTTTTTTGAGTCAGCCCTTAATCATCGAAAAAGATGGCCTAGCCAATGCACCGTATATCTTGGGTTCTAGTGATGGACGCGTTATTTTAAGTACTGGCAATACAGCGTATGTTGCTGGTTTACCTTCAGATCAAGGGCGCGCCTGGCAAATATTCCGCCCTGGCAAACCTTTACTGGATCCTGACAAAACGAATCTGATTCTCGGCCATGAAGCGGTTTATCTAGGCAATGTCACTGCGGAAACTTTTGCAGAAACCAGTACCGTCATAATTACCCGAGCCAAAGAAGAAATCCTCAAAGGTGATCGATTGGTGGTTGCTCCAGATATCATTTTCGATAACTATATGCCACACGCACCTAATTTCTCAGTGAATGGGCGAATCATTTCAGTTTATGGTGGTGTCACTGAGATCGGGAAAGACGCCATTGTCACCCTCAATAGGGGCGCTGAAGATGGTCTAGAAATGGGACATGTACTGGCCATCTATCGTAGAAGCCAAGCCAGATCCCTTAAAGGAGACATGGTACAGTTACCGGACGAAAGAACCGGACTGGTGTTCGTTTTTCGTGTCTTTGAAAAAATCTCTTATGCTTTGGTAGTGCAAAGCACTCTCTCGATTAAGGTATTAGATGCGGTTAAAACACCCTAGCATCATGATGCGACGACATGACATCTGCATCCGAGATAGAATTATGGTTAAACCTCAATCTAATTGACGGCCTGGGTGATGAATCAATTCGTCGATTATTGGTCGCTTTAAGCAGTCCTGAAGCCATATTTTCTGCGTCGCAGAGCGTTCTCGAGAGCATCGTAAAACCTTCCATCGCCAAGCTTATCCAACAAGGCCCGAATCGTAGCAAGGTCACTAACACACTTAAGTGGTTGAAAGATCCTAGCAACACCATCATCACCTTAGCAGATACGGATTATCCCGCATCTCTATTAAACATTTCCGATCCACCACCACTGTTGTATTTGAAGGGACACCGGGAACTTCTGCAGCATTCGGCTTTGGCTGTAGTAGGTAGCCGAAATGCTACTCCGCAAGGTTTGTTAAACGCCGAAAATTTTTCACAAGCCGCCAGTGATGCCGGTCTTTGTATTGTCAGCGGCTTGGCATTGGGAATCGATACCGCCGCACATCAGGGCGGATTACGCGGCATTGCCAGTAGCATTGCAGTAGTTGGCACTGGCCTTGACATTGTTTATCCAGCAAAAAACCATACCCTCGCACACCAGCTCGCAAAAAAGGGGGCGCTTATCTCCGAATTTCCGTTGGGCACGCCCGCAATTGGTAGAAATTTTCCACGCCGCAACAGAATCATCAGCGGCATCAGCCAGGGCTGCCTAGTCGTTGAAGCCGCGTTACAAAGTGGTTCATTAATCACGGCGCGTCAAGCCTTGGAGCAAGGACGTGAAGTAATGGCCGTTCCAGGA
This sequence comes from Nitrosomonas sp., assembly GCA_024281825.1. Classification (GTDB taxonomy): domain Bacteria; phylum Pseudomonadota; class Gammaproteobacteria; order Burkholderiales; family Nitrosomonadaceae; genus Nitrosomonas. The sequence continues at coordinate 25,775 of JAMWZY010000001.1, forward strand.
TCGATCCATTCACCACTATCCAAAGGCTGCCACGCCTTGATTAAACAAGGCGCAAAATTGGTCGAAAATACACAAGATATTTTAGATGAATTGGATTATGCCCCATCACAAAAAAACCATAACGATCCTTTAAAAAAACAACCGACTTCCATGGACTCTCCTCAAAACAGCCTGCTACTTACTCATCTGGGCTACGATATCGTCAATATTGACACACTCTGTTCACGCAGTGGCTTGACGGCAGAAGTTGTATCAGCCATGCTATTGACACTTGAACTTGAGGGTCAAGTCAGCAGTTTACCTGGAGGGTGCTATCAAAGAATACTAATTAATTAGGCATTCTTCCTGGAAATTTTAATCATTCACTTGTTCGTTATATTTGTAACTTATTCAATATAGCCATGTTCGATATTCTTGTTTATTTGTTTGAAAACTATTTTGATTCTGGGAGCTATCCAGATTCTGCAACATTAACCCATAAACTTACGATGGCTGGATTTCCCAATGAAGACATCACTGAAACCTTAAACTGGCTCTCGGAACTTACCAAACAAACCACCGATCATTATCCAGCTGATTTAGCGGAAAGCACCTCTTTTCGTTGCTATAGCGATGAAGAAATGGGGAAAATCGATACCGATGGCCGTGGATTTATATGCTTTCTAGAACAGAATGCCATCATTAATCCTCTACAGCGTGAATTACTAATCGATCGATTGCTGATCATGGATGACAATTCACACACTGTTGAAAAAATCAAACTGATCGTTTTGACTGAGTTATGGATTCAAAATCAATTTACCGATCATGCCGTACTAGAAAAATTATTAATTGTCAGTGACTCTCAATATCGTCATTAAATAATGTGTTTAGTTCATTAAAATGACGTTAAATCGTGATCCCATAGCTTTTTGCTTACGATTCACTGAAATCTGTTGTTTTTTTTATTTCTGTTGTTATTCGCTTGTTACGAGCTGATGCCATAGTACGTAATAACGATAACGTGCCACTCCCAAAAGAAAACCATGAGTAAGTTTTTGATCATCGCTGAAAAACCTTCTGTCGCAGCAGATATTGCAAAAGCCTTAGGTAATTTTACCAAGCATACTGATTATTTTGAAAGCGATGAATACGTCTTATCTTCCGCAGTAGGGCATTTGCTCGAATTGGTTGTACCTGAAGAATATGAAGTAAAGCGGGGCAAGTGGAGCTTTACTAATTTACCCGTCATTCCGCCACATTTTGACTTAGCACCGATCGAGAAAACTTCTGCACGACTCAAGCTACTCACCAAGCTAATCAAGCGGAAAGATATTGACATGCTGATTAATGCTTGTGATGCGGGACGCGAGGGTGAATTGATATTTCATTATATTTTGCGCCATACTGGCGTGAATAAACCGGTCAAACGCTTATGGTTACAATCCATGACACCGCAAGCAATTCGCACCGGCTTCGCCAATCTGCTCGACAATTCTGCAGTACAATCCCTAGCTGAAGCCGCGGTCAGCCGCTCTGAATCTGACTGGTTGGTAGGTATTAACGGCACCCGTGCCATGACAGCATTTAACTCCCAGGAAGGCGGCTTCCACAAAACCACCGTAGGACGGGTACAAACTCCCACATTGGCCATTCTGGTCGAACGCGAAGAAAAAATTAAAAAATTTCGCTCACAAGATTATTGGGAAATTCATGCCGCTTTTGCGACTGAAAATGGTGAATATTTTGGCAAGTGGTTTGATGAAAAATTCAGCAAAGATAAAAACAATCAGGAATTAAAGCCAGAACGTTTATGGAAGCTCGGTCAAGCGGAAGTTATCCGTGACAAGTGCCAAGGACAGCCAGGCATTGTGAGCGAAGAAAGTAAGCCTAGTAAAGAAATTTGCCCACTACTTTACGATCTGACTAGTTTACAGCGTGACGCGAATAGTCGCTTTGGTTTTTCTGCCAAAACAACACTGGGCTTGGCGCAAGCTTTATATGAAAAACACAAGGTCCTCACCTACCCAAGAACAGATTCACGCGCTTTACCGGAAGACTATCTCGCTACGGTTAAGGACACCTTACAAAATCTTGCAAACACGGAATACGGAAAATTTTCGCAACAGATTTTAGCTGCCAACTGGGTGACACCCAACAAACGAATTTTCAACAATGCAAAAATTTCTGATCACTTTGCCATTATTCCAACCCCATTAAGCTCGGCAAAGCTCAATGAAGCTGAAACGAAATTGTATGATCTGGTTACCAAGCGTTTTCTGGCCATTTTCTTTCCCGCCGCAGAATTTTTACTTACCACGCGCATCACACGGGTTGTGCATGAGCCTTTTAAAACAGAGGGCAAAGTAATGGTAAAAGCCGGTTGGCGCGCAGTATATGGCAAATCAGCTCCAACTGATGATAGCCATGACGACACCTCGTTGGTTGCAATCACGCCAGGAAAACCTGTATCCACCGAAACAATCGAAATTATCGCAAATCAAACACGCCCACCCACACGCTTTAATGAAGCAACACTCCTATCCGCAATGGAAGGTGCTGGAAAACTTGTGGAGGATGAAGAATTACGTGCTGCGATGAGTGCAAAGGGTTTAGGCACCCCAGCAACTCGTGCGGCGATCATCGAAGGATTAGTGTTGGAAAATTACCTTCAACGCGTTGGACGAGAACTTCATCCAACGGCTAAAGCAACTTCGTTAATCACCTTATTACGTGGTCTAAAAATTCCTGAGCTCATTTCACCAGAGCTCACCGGCAATTGGGAATATCAATTGCGTCAAATTGAACAGGGACAATTAAAACGCTCGTCCTTTATGGATAAAATTTCCGACATGACCAGGCGCATCGTAGAACAAGCAAAAACTCAGCGTGGTGAAACGATTGAGGGAGATTTTTCCATCCTGCAATCGCCTTGTCCTAAATGTGGCGGCATTGTTCATGAAACTTACAAAAAATTCCAGTGCCAGAAATGTGATTTTGCGCTGTGGAAAATCCTTGCAGGGCGTCAATTCGAAGTTGGCGAAATGGAAACACTGATTACTCAGCGCCAGATAGGGCCTCTACAAGGTTTTCGTAGCAAAATGGGACAATCGTTTAATGCCATTATCCAACTCACGGATACTTTTGAAATGAAATTCGATTTTGGTAATAACGATGCCAATGTCGAGCCTATTGATTTCAGTGGACAAGAATCACTTGGAAAATGCCCTAAATGCAATTGCCCTGTTTATGAGCACAGCCTTCATTATGTTTGCGAGAAGTCGCTCGGCGCTACGCGTACTTGCAGTTTCAAAGTAGCCAAAATTATTCTTGAACGCCCGATCGAGCGCGAACAAATCGTCAAGCTTTTAGAAAAGGGCAAAACCGATTTATTACCTAAGTTTATCTCAAAAAAAGGACGCCCGTTTTCGGCCTACTTAGTTGCAAATTCTGATGGAAAAATTACCTTTGAATTTGAACAAAAAGTTGCTAAAAAAACCAGCGAGAAAAAGCCCGCTGCCGCTTCACCAGCAAAACGCAGTTCAACAACCAAAACAAAAATAACGTCTCAAGCAAAACTCGATTGACCTCATCATCAATCCGTTTCTATCCTTCAAAAAATCCATTTTTTGCATATATTACTATATCTTGGAATGATAGAAACGGATAGCTACTCATCGTTAAACATAGAATTTGATTACGTATTTAACCACACCGCTAAGTCCCATAATAATCATAATAAGTCCTCCAACAATCGCGGTTCCCTCCAATAGAATAGAAAAAAGCGCCGTTCCAGTACTCGGAAACTCTTCTTCACCAACCGTATTCTTTCTTTTTTCCCTACGTTCTTTTACCCATAACTGCAACCAGATTGCAACGGGGATCACTAAGAGGGAAAACATTAAAGCAATTTCTGCATCTTCCATTTATAGCCTCATTCTAAAAATTAGTACCGCCTATTTTAATATTACCTAGCGCTCTAGGTGTTACAAATTTACACCAAACTGGGAAAATCATTCATTAGAGTGTAGCTGCTAATAAAGATTGCGCAGTAAAAAATGATAAGTAGAATTGTGCTGTTAAAAACTCTCTGGATACCAAATTAAGAAGTAAAGGATAAAGCTATCTTTGCTTACCCATTTAATTTGGAAAAATAACCCTAAGATACCTTCTTTTTTAAATTTTACGCCACTCACAGATATCAAAATATTCCAACAGACCCTAAGCCTTAACCAGCTTTTATAAATGCTGCGCTAAATCTATTGGCTAATCAAAGCCACATCAATCATCGGATTTTAAAGGAGCAGGTATGACAGGAAATTTCCTTTTCGATCAATCTAGGCAACTTTTGATTGGCTTTCTTTTCTTGTTTTCAATTGTTAACTCAAGTGTGTATGGGTTCGAGCGGGGGCCCATAATAAAAGTTAATCTTGAACCTTCTGCTCCAAACTACTACACAACAACACCACTTTCTGGTTGCACACATGCTATAAATGCAACAAGAGGTATTGCTGGCAATCCTGTCCCCGGACCAAATGATGCAGATCTTTTGAATGTGTGGATTACAAATTGGCCTACTTCTGGACCTATCAATGCATATTTTTGTAATGCAAAGATTTTTCGTTTTGCCCCCTTCAATATGATTATGGATATCATTCAAGCAAATGGAGTTCATCTAGTTTGTAACATTGGAGATTTTGTAGGCGGAGTATCTAACGAAACCATCTGCACCACTCCCAACCATATTCCAGACAAAGGGGCAAACGCGGGTCAGCCACAATTAGGGTTATGTGCAGGAAACCCGATTAACACAGCCACGGGTAATAAATATGCCGAAGAAACCGATATTGAAAACTCAAGCGGATTAAGCTTCTCACGCTATTACAATGCCACGAGCTTATCGGGCGGATCCCAGATAGGGGCTTCCTGGAACCACTCTTTTCAGCGTAGTTTAACTGTAAATCCCCAAACAATAACAGCCACCCGTTCCGATGGAAAGACGGCCTATTTCAGGTTAGTCAATTCTGTTTGGATTAACCAGCAAGCTGGTGGTGATAGGATCACCCAAGCAACCGATGACGGAGGCAGTCCGATTGGTTGGCAACTGATCACTGCCGATGACACCATTGAAACCTACAATACCTCCGGCAAGCTGCTATCCATCAGCAATCGCGAAGGTCGAGCCCAGAATTTAGCTTACGACAGCAATGGGCGCTTGAGTACGGTCACTGACGATATTGGGCGCGCATTGAGTTTTACCCACGATGGTTCCAGTCGCATTAAAACCCTAACCGACCCTGCGGGCGGGATGACTCAATATACTTATGATGCTACTAGCAACCTAACCAGCGTCACTTATCCTGACGGTAAAGTCCGCAGCTACCATTACAACGAGTCGGCTTATACCAGTAATACCAATCTACCGCATGCACTAACGGGCATCACCGACGAAAACGGCGTGCGTTTTGCCACCTATACCTACGATGCACAAGGCCGGGCGGTGGTGACGGAACACGCCGGTGGCGTGGAGCGTTATGTATTGGGTTACAGCACCGATGGCAGTAACACGATGGTGACTGATCCGTTGGGCAGTCAATACACTCATTACTTTCAAACCATTCTCGGTGTAGCCAGAAGCACCGGCCAATCACAACCGGCAGGTTCGGGATGTAGCGCTGCTTCCAACAGCATGACTTATGATGTCAACGGCAATGTAGCCAGCCGTACAGATTTCAATGGCCATAAGACTTGCTATGTATACGATCTGAATCGCAATCTAGAAACCGTACGGATCGAAGGCCTGAGTAGTGGAACCGATTGCCCTGCCGATCTCATGGGTTATACACCGACCGTGGGCAGTAGCGAGCGCAAAATTCTCACCACCTGGCATGCGAGCTTTCGATTACCCACACTCATTGCTGAGTCCAAGCGTGAAACCAAGTATGTCTACGATACTCACGGCAACATCACGCGGTATCAAATCGAGGACACCGCCACCAACGCCACACGCACTTGGAATATCAGCTACACCTACCATGCTTCTGTGCCAGGCGTCATTACTCAACGTATCGAAGATGGTCCACGCACCGATGTATCAGACATCACGACCTACCACTACTATGCTCCCGATGCCAGTTGTATCGGTGGACACTTCGGTTGCCGTGGTCAGATTGCATCAGTCACCAATGCACTCGGTCATATCACGGAAATCACCCGCTATAACGCGCATGGGCAACCTGAAGAAATTTATGATGCCAATGATCTGGTCACGATACTGGCTTACGATAATCGACAACGCTTGATCAGCAAAACCGTGGGTAGCGAAGTCACAAGCTACCAATACGACAATGCCGGCCAAGTCAAACGGATCACTTCACCTGGCGCAAGTTATTTGGACTTCACTTACGATGCCGCACATCGATTGACTGGGGTCACGGACAATCTCGGCAACCGCATCCAATATACACTGGATAATATGGGTAACCGCACTCAGGAAGAAAGCTTTGATCCCACCAACAATCTGGCGCAACGCAAAACACGGGAATTCGATGCGCTCAACCGCTTGTGGAAAAACATCGGCGCACAAAGCCAAACCACGCTATACCAATATGACGCGCAAGGCAACCTGAAACAAATCAACAACCCACTGCAACACACAACCCAATTTCAGTTTGATACCCTAAGCCGTTTAACGCAAACCATCAATGCGAGTAACCACACTACCCAACAGCAATATGACAACCTTGATCAAATCACTCAAGTCACCGACCCAAATAGTGTTGCTACAGCCTACCATACTAATGGCCTTGGCGATGTCATCCAGGAAATATCAAAAGACCGAGGTACCACGACTTCCACTTATGACAGTGCTGGCAATATCAAAACCATCACCGATGCGCGCGGGGTCAAACACACATATACCTGGGATGCACTCAACCGTCCGATCAAGCGTACACATACCACCGTCACTGGCGTACCAAATATTGCTGCACTGACATGGAGCTATGATAGCGGAGCCAATGGTATTGGCCGATTGACCGGCATAGCCGATCAGTCTGGCACCACCACCTATAGCTATGATGCACATGGACGCTTACTCACTAAAACCCAGATTACCAAGTTCAGTACCCTCAGTTTCACCCAAAGCTTGAGCTACGAGTACGATGCCATGGGTAGGCTGCAACAAGTCACCTATCCATCGAATGTACAAATCACTACCACCTACGGTACCGATGGCCGTCCCAGCGAACTGCATATCAACGGCAACACATTAATCAGCAACATCACTTACCATCCGTTCGGTGAACCCAAAAGCTGGGTGTGGGGTAACGGTCAAACATACACGCGCAGCTTTGATCTAGACGGAAGGCTCAAAACCCATTCAATCAGCAGTGATACACGTACACTTAACTACGACGCAGCTGGCCGGATCACGCAAACAACCGATACTAACCCAATCTATAACCGCAGCTTTGACTATGACAGCAACAACCGACTGACAAACCAATCGGACAACACCAGCTTCAAAATCTGGAGCTATGACGCCAATAGTAATCGTACCCAGTATGAAGCCAGCAGCGCCACCTATGCGTACACGATCGCAAACAATAGTAACCGCCTGAACACGGTATCGGGGCCAATCACTAAGAACTACACCTATGACGCAGCGGGCTACCCCAAGAACGATGGACAAACCACCTTTACCTGGAATACTGGCGGAAAACTCGCCAGCACATTGAGAAGCGGCAAAACCCACACTTACAAATACAACGCGTTTGATCAGCGTATCAGCAAGCATGGTCCACTCAGCCAACGTTTTTTCTTCTTCTATGGCGAAGACGGACAACTCATTGGCGAATATCAAGACAACCTCACCACCACGTCATCGGCCAATGATTGGCTGGTGAGACAAGAAACCGTGTGGCTGGGTGACATTCCGATCGCTGTGATCAAAAAACCCACTGCAACGAGCCCAGTTCAGGTTTACTATATCCACGCTGATCATCTCAACACTCCGAGAGTGATCGTAAACTCAAGAAACACCACCGTCTGGCGCTGGGACAATGTGCATGCGTTTGGTGCAAATCTAGCTTTTGAAGACCCCGATAGTAACGGTCAAGCATTTGAATATAATCCACGCTTCCCAGGGCAATACCTTGATAAAGAAACCAATCTGCACTACAACTACTTCAGATACTACGAGCCCGAGACCGGACGATACATTTCACCTGACCCAATTGGACTGGCGGGGGGGGATTAATATTTATACTTATGTAGCTGGAAACCCAGTAAGCTTTATTGATCGGTTGGGTTTAGCAAGTTTAATAAATCAAGATGGAACTTTAATTGTGATTGGGAGTAATGGAAATATTATTGCAACATATCCATCAGGTAATAGCACTACTAATCCTAAAGGAGACCCATATAAAGTCGGCAGCAATGGGCCCGCACCAAAAGGAACATTTCCTGTACAACCACCAATCAACACTGCCGGTCGCCCTGAATACGGATCTGCTTTCTTTCCAGTTGGCTCTGTAGGTCCAAATGGTGAGCGCCTGGATATCGCTCGCCAAAGAGGAATTGGAGTTCACTCAGGTCGCAGGGGCTACCAATCAAAAACTCAAGGTTGCATACGTGTTGATGAGAGCACTATCCAAGACCTGCTCCGTATAAATAAAAATGACCCAATAACTCGGATTACTATTCAGTGATGAAGACAAATTATTACTCAATGTGCATTCTTCTATTGATGAATTACACATCATGGGCTTTTGCTGTTACTGATCTGCCGGAGAAACATCAATCCGGAAAGATCGATTTACCCGGAAGCTACCATTCGAAAAAAGATAAATGTCCAATTACTATTGTGGTTAGCGCTGAAGGAGGATTCATGCAACTTCTTTTAGAATCAGATTCATCCAAAAATGAGATGATCAATGATGTTACGAGTGCTGCATATTTCTCGGATGAATTACTTGTCTTCTCTACTAGTCCACTTTATGGAATTCCAGGGATATTCGTTTATGACTGTTCACTAAAAAATATTAAAAGAATTGTTGCACCTCAAAGACTAAATAAAGCCTACCCTCAAGGAGCTGATTTTTTTGAACTAAAAGGCATTGAAAGTCATACCATCTATTACTATCATGCAACAGATGTTGATAAAACTAATTTTAATATTTTCAGAACTAATAAATACTTATTTCAGGTTTTTATTGATGGATCTTCTCTTAAAAAAGTACGGTAATGAAAGTTAGTATCAGAAAGTATGGGATATTTTGAAACCAGGTGAAACTGGTGGCATAACTATCCACCGAGAAGACTAAGAATGTTTTTTCTGAATAAAAATATTATCTTAATTTTTATGCTTTCTTTTTTTGTAAACACATTAAATGCTAATAATAATGAATGTCATCAGAATTGTTTAAAGTTAAATATTAAGTCTAATTTAAAAAATAGTGCCGACATCTATAATGCTAATCCAGAACTTTTCTGGGAATTATTAAATGAAATGAAAGAAAAAGCCTATTCTGCTAGCTCTCTGGATGAAATTAATCAATTTATGAAACTTCTGCAAATAAACAATCCCCCTGCTGAAGTTGAAGAATTCTTATCGGAAAGTCTTGAGACTTTGTGTGCTGAAAAGTCGATTCTTTTTAAAGAAGCAATGCGACTATTAGATTTAAACTTAAGAGTAAAACTAAATAAAAAATTAGATCAACCATTATTTCGCGAAGAGAAAGAGTTAGGAACGTGTCGATATCGAGATTCCAACGATTGAGCAAGTAGCTCAAGCAAGCTTCCACCATCCGGAGCTAAGAGAGTGCAGTATTCTGAGCTCTTGTAAGTAAAGATGCATCTGCCGATAATCAAGCAGAATTGGGCTTAATCATACTTGGAATTAATAATTCTCCCAATGCATTAAAACACCTAGTGAAGCTTATGCGGTACAGAATTGATACAGGATTATCAGAAAGTCTCAAATCAAATCGTACACCCCAACCGTTTAAATAGCATCTATCCTTCCGTGTTCAATATTTCTATAAAGAAATCAATCTGCACTATAACTATTTCCGCTACTATGAACCCGAAACTAGACGGTACACTAGCCCTGGTCCGATTAGAGTTTCGGGAAGAGTTAATACGTATGGGTATGTCAAACAAAATCTGCTGAGTCCAATTGACCCAACAGGGAAAACTGCTTAGATACCTATCACTATCGGTGCAACATCATATACTGACTCACAGCCCATTTCGTTTCAAAATGCTGCTGTAAACTCGGCTCAATACTGGATAAATTGACAAAATCAGACCGGTAACACTCTATGCCACCCCTGACTCTCTTGCAACCTTGGCTGACTCTTGTAATATCCAAACCACAACCAACACATCAACTGTAAGTAATTGTTTTTTATATACTTGACTAAATATTCGATTTATATATAATGAATTTAAGGAGAAGGCGTCTATTTTTACTATAAGCTTCTAATCATATTGGTACAAATTACTCAAACAAGGAAAAGTGAATGACCATCATTAATGGAACCGAATTGAACGACACACTCATTGCAATGAACGTGGATATCAACGGAATTGGCGATGAGATATATGGCCTTGGCGGCAACGACACAATCACCGGATTTTTAGGCAGCAACAAGCTGTTCGGTGGCACAGGACGCGACATACTCTATGGCATGGAAGGCCACGATACGATGGATGGCGGCACTGGCAATGACCGACTGTTTGGTGGCAGCGGCAATGATGGCCTGGTCGGTGGTGCTGGTGACGACTATCTCGACGGCGAATTGGGATATGACGCGGTCGACTATCGCGGGGTTACGGGTACACGCGGAGTGACTGTCGATCTGCGCATTACCAAGGCCCAGAACACTAAGGCTGACGGATATGATACGATTGTCAATGTCGAGCAGGTCTGGGGTTCGAACCTCAACGATACGATCACCGGCTCGAACGCCGACAATGATCTTTATGGTTTCAATGGCAGCGATATCATCAACGGCGCTGGCGGAAATGACAATATCTTTGGTGGATTTGGAGAAACCACAGGTAACACTCTGTCCGGTGGTAGTGGCAATGACAGCATTCTCGCATCATATGGTGCGGACATACTGCGTGGCGATACCGGAAACGACCGCTTGACAGGCTCGCTTGGTACCGACCGCTTGACGGGCGGCACTGGTGCTGATCGATTTATATTTGACAACTTGGCCGATTCTACGATGGCCGCAGCCGATACGATCACGGATTTCAATGGCGCTGAAGATCTGATCATGCTGGCACCCTTGCAATTCACCACATCACAGACTTTCATTGGTTCGTCGGCTTTCTCGGCAACCGGTGGGGCCGAACTGCAAGTGATAACGGCAATGGGTGTTCAAACGCTTCAGGTCGATGCCAACGGTGATGGCACAGCGGACATGGCAATCAAGGTAATCGGCACGGCACTTTCCGCTGATGACTTCATCTATTCACCTTTTGGCGGTTTCGGTATCTGACTCCGTAAAGGATTGTATAATTGCAATCTGGGTTCTTTTTTGGCGTACCCCGGTTTCAATTTAATATCGCTTGCTAATATGCTCTGCAGCATAATAAATGGCCAAGGAAAATCGACACAAGAAAGACTTTGGATTTGATGTAATAGTAAGGTATTCAGGAATAAACTCTGAAGAAAATAAAGGTAGGTACTGACACCTTTATTTTCTTCAGAATGACATACCATAACATCCAAACTTATACGGTAAACTTGTAGTAGTCGTGACCAGTCAGCAATCGGAATAAGCTAATTAACAAATTTGCTCCGTGCGCCCACATCTATCCCTATAGCAAGGCTATAGGGAATTTGTTTCACGAATTCTAAAGATAAAAAACGATGGCATGCTATCACCGCCATAACATGCATAAGATGTATATAATAGGAAAAGTCAAAATCGCTTACAAAAATTTGTAATAACCCCTATCTCTCAATGATATTGCTACATATAAAAATAAAATTTAACAGGAAAGCTTTCAATGCTGGCATCACTATTCCAGACTACCTCCCCTATTGACTTATCTACCAAACCATCACATATCCTTGCAATTTTTCCTAAGTTAGAAAAGCTTCCAAAAAAATATAGTGTTCCTGGTGAAGCAGCGCTAGAAAAATTGCTTTTAAGGCGTGGCATGCAACTGCATGACATTCTGAATGCTCCAGTCAGCGCTAATCTGGATAATGGAGAGCTTTGTGCTTGGGTCATGCTAGATACTGAACGCTCTGTATTTGAACAACAAGTTTGCTTAAGAAAAGCACTTAAACTGCTTTTAACCGAGAATCCAACGGAAATTTTTCTCTCCGTGCATGGCACGACACAGCAGAAAAAAGCATTTGCTGAATTAGCAACCTATGTTACTTGGCTCAATGGTGCAATTCTACCGATACGAAAGAGTGAACCGACAAGAAAACCTTTAAACAAAATTTTTCTTCATAATTATAAAGATGATGATAATTTCCTGACGCAACGAGCCGTGGCAGAAGGCAATCTATTGGCACGCGGCTTAACGATGTTACCCGCTAATGAGTTAACACCTAAAACCTACCGAGAACAAATTAAGAAACTCGCAGAAAACGAGGGATGGAAGTACCAGGAATTTGACTTTGACACGCTAAGACAGATGGGAGCTGGCGCCTTTATTGCGGTGGCACAAGGTAGTCACGATCCGAAAGAAGCCTCCATTATTCATCTACAGAATACTTTCAAGCAAAACCAACCGCAAAAACAAGTTGCTATTGTCGGAAAAGGTATTTGCTTTGACACGGGCGGACTCAATCTGAAGTCTGCACGCTACATGCAAGGTATGCACGAAGATATGAATGGCTCGGCCGTCGCATTAGGGATTCTACTGGCTGCAACACGGGCAGAAATTCCCATACAGATCGATTGCTGGCTAGCGATCGCACAAAACCATCTCAGCCCGGGTGCATATAAGCAGAATGACATCATTTCATCACTGAATAAGATATCGATTGAAATCGTGCATACCGACGCTGAAGGACGTTTGGTTTTGGCAGATACCTTAAATCTCGCGGCAAACTTAAAACCAGACTTGATTATCGATTTTGCCACTTTGACCGGCAGTATGATATCCGCGGTCGGATCGCGTTATAGTGGAATTTTTAGCAACCGAGAGGATCTCGCTCAAAAAGCAATCACAGCCGGTGAAGTAAGTGGTGAGAGGGTTTGCTGGTTTCCTATGGACGCAGACTATGATGAAGATCTCGAGAGTGAAGTTGCTGATATCAAGCAATGTACGCTCGATTCAAATGTTGATCACATTCTAGCTGCGCGCTTTTTAAATCGATTTGTTAACGACACTCCATGGCTACACATGGATTTGTCCGCCTGTAACCATAAGGGCGGGCTCGGCGCTGTAGAGAGCTACATCACAGGCTTCGGCGTCAACTGGGGAATACAGTTTTTTAGATCCTTTCGATAGCGACCCACCTCAAATAAAACTTGATAAGTTGTTACGCGTCGCATCGCAACAACTATTAGTTTTTCGCTAGCAGTAGCTCCTGTCCAATCGATAAACTGATGTTGCTATTATTATTCCACTGCTTAATTTGATCGATGGTTGTGCCGTGCCGCTTTGCAATGTGGTACAACGTATCGCCTTTTTTAACAATATAAACATCCGCTGAGGTTTTTTTATAAGCCACTGATGCATTAGATCGCTTGATTAGAGAAGGGGCCAATAATACCTGATCATTAGCGAGAGCAATTTCCTTACCATTCAACAAGTTATTCATCGTTCGAAGTAAGTGAACGGTTGTTCCATGCCTGTTGGCAATCACCTGAATATTCTCGCCTTTTTTGACATGATACAACTGCCAGGGAGCCTTGGCGTTCTGATATATCTGCAGATTTCTTAAAAAAGTTTTACTATTATCCTTAGGAAGCAACAATGTGCGTGGTTCATCAAAAACCTTAACAATAAAGCCATTGTACGCAGGATTAAGTTTGGTAAATTCTATTTCGGAAATATTAGCTAGGCGGGCAACAACTGGAACTTCGATAGGCTTGTGAATTTTAACTGTATCAAAGTACGGTCGATTCGGCACCGGTCGAAGTTTTATGCCATATTTCTTTGAATTTGCGACAATATCTTTGACCACTAATAGCTTATAAACATATTGCTTAGCTTCAATAGGCAAACTCAGTTGATAAAATCCCTTTGCCTTATCTTTTGCAGAGGTTTTAGCTAAAATCCTTCCAACGACGCCTTCACCGACATTATAAGCAGCAATGGCAAGCTCCCAGCTATCAAATCGATCATATAAATACTGCAGATAGTTAAGCGCTGCTTCGGTTGATGCGATCACATCGCGACGATCGTCATACCATATCGTCTGTGATAACCCTAAATATTTACCTGTTCTTGGAACAAACTGCCATAAGCCTGTGGAAGGATTGCCTGGCGCTGCTTTTACAAGAGGATTGTAAGAACTTTCTACGACGGGTATAAGCGCAATCTCCATCGGCATACCACGCCGTTCGACTTCTTCTACGATATGAAATAAATAACGTTCACTGTTTGAAACTATACGATTAAACGTCTGAAGATTCTTAGCATACGATGCTTGAATAGTGCGTCTTTCTTTGCTATCAGGCGGTGCTACTAGTGCAAGTCCATTCCTGACACGATCCCACAAATTTGTTTGCGAATTGTTGCTTTGCAAAAATTGACTGGCAGATGTATTAAACGATGTTAGTAAGCAAATCCAGAAAAACGATATTACAATTCTCGAAAATTTTATTTTTCTTTTTAAAATCATCTATATAAATCATTTTTTATAGCCATACGAGTTAACAGGATAACCAAATTTTTAATATTTGCAAACAACTTTTTTTTGTGATTCGTGAAACGAGATGCCAAAATTTAATTAAATATCAATTCATTAGAAAAATATATTCTAGTTATCTATAAGCTATTTTCATTGCTGATATTCGATTGGCTTTCGAAGGTTTGTAACTGAACAACCGATTTTGCTTTCCATCCTTTTTTCCTGTGCTCAACACTTACATTAGTAAAAATCCCTCCACGCACATAGAAGCGTGATGTCAAACGTAGATACCTCGGCCTTAATAAAGCAACCAGATCATCCATAATTTTATTGGTTACCGCCTCATGAAACACGCCTTGATCACGATACGACCATATATACAGCTTTAGGCTTTTTAGTTCGACACATTTTTTGTCCGGAATATAATCCAGAGTCAGCTTTGCAAAATCAGGTTGGCCTGTTTTGGGGCATAAGCAAGTAAACTCGGGAATCTCCATATGGATTTGATAATCCCGATTAACATAGGGATTATTAAAAGCCTCTAGTTTCTTATCAATTTTATTCGTCATCATTCACATCCACTACGCAAGGGTATTCGGTTACAATAAAAGCAATCGCATTGAATTGTCTTTACAATTTTAACCTTACATTATCTCATAAACTCGAATTGCGCTTAACCTGTATCAAACTCGCTGGCTTCAAATCGTTTGTGGATCCCACTACCATTCCTGTTTCAAGCAATCTGATTGGAGTTGTGGGGCCGAACGGATGCGGCAAATCTAATGTTATTGATGCAGTAAGGTGGGTTCTGGGTGAATCGAAAGCCTCTGCATTGCGTGGCGATTCCATACAAGATGTCATTTTTGCGGGCTCCAATAGCCGCAAAGCTATTGGGCGTGCAAGTGTCGAAATTGTTTTCGATAACGAGCTAAAAAGAGCGCCTGGACAGTGGTTAAATTATGCTGAAATTGCCATTAAACGCGTGCTCCAACGCGATGGCATTTCTAGCTATTACATTAACAATATCCAGGTGCGCCGACGCGACATTTTTGATCTTTTTTTGGGCACAGGTATTGGCGGTCATGGCTATGCGATTATCGAACAAGGCATGTTGTCGCGAATTATTGAGGCCAAGCCTGTTGAACTCAAAGGTTTTTTAGAAGAAGCGGCAGGGATTTCCCAATATCGGGAAAGGCGTCAAGAAACTTCCACGCGCCTGATGGAATCTCGAAAAAATTTAACACGCTTGGCAGACATCCAACAAGAACTCATCATTCAACTGCAACACTTGGAGTTACAAGCTGAAGCGGCTGAGCGCTACCAAACTTATCAACATGAAGTGCACACGGCACAATCGCTGCTATGGCTGCATAAGCGAAATGACGCATTGCAACAACAAAACGTCGCTGCAGAAGCAATTCTAAAACTCGAAACTGAATTAGAACAGGTATCTTCTGCCCAAAGCAATACAGAAATTGAATTTCAACATTACCGAGAGTTGCAAAATCTCGCTAACGACAGATTGCAACTTGCACAACAAGATACTTACACCGTAAATGCACAAATAGGTCGCATCGAGCAAGAGGTCAAATACCTAAGAGATAATAAACATCGTTTGCAAGATCAAAATACAGCAATAGAAAATCAACTTGAAAAAATTTCCCAACTAAAAGCAGATACTTTAAAAGAACAAAAATTTTGGCATCAAGAAAGAGAAGAAACACGATTGGTAGTCGATGAAAATGTACGTAAACATGAAAACGAGTACAACATGCTACCTGAGCTAGAAAAAGCAGTATTAAAGCATCAAGAGCAATCCAATCAATGCCAGCAAGATCTTATTATTGTTGAACAAAGCAATCGCCTTGAAAACATTCAGCTTGCACATTACGAGAAAAACATCCAGCAACTTAAAGTTCGTCACGCGCGATTACTGAATGAACAAAGCCAACTTCTGCAAGTTGATTCTGCAAAATTAAACGAATTACAATCAAAAATTAAACAAATCGAACTGGCGCTGGAAAAAAACAACCTTGTGCAACAAAATAGGATGCAGCAACTTACGGCAACAACCCATCAGAAACAAGAAGCCAGTCACAGCATCAGAGAATTACAAGACGCACTCTCCCAAGCTACAGCACGACTTAAAGCGATCGACAATCTGCAACAAAAACTTCAAAACGCTAATCATTCGGATGCTTGGTTTCGCAAAAATCAACTTGATCGCGTACCAAAGCTATGGCAAAAAATAAGTATTCCTGTCGAATGGGAAAGTGCGCTTGAGTCGGTTATGCGGGAAAAACTGAATAGTATTGAATTGAAAAAACTAGACCATTTTCAAAGTAGTATTGATGGCGCTCCTAACAGCAAATGGATCGTTTACGAAAAACCAAGTAACGCTTTGTACACTCAATCATGCCTCGAAGGTAATACCGCAAATCACAACATTAATTTTAAGCAACTACTGACTTTGGTGAACACCAAAGAACCTGAAATGCTATTGGTCTTACAAGAGTGGCTAAATCACGTCTATATGATCGAAAATATTGAACTGGGTTTTCAGCAACGCGGGTATTTGAATCATGGTGAAATTTTAGTAACGCCGCAAGGACATATCTTCACGCAATCTAGTTTCTTCTTTTATGCACCGGATTCAGAGTTACATGGTGTTCTGTCGCGACAGCATGAACTTGAGAAAACACAACAAGAAATAAATCGGCTCGAACCACTCGTAAATCAACAAAAAGATACGTTGCAGCTGATTGAGAATGACTTTGCCAAGCTGAGTAGCGCCGTTGAAATTGCAATGGATGAGCGTAAGCAGAACGAAAAAAACAAGCATGATTTAGAACTTCAATTGGCTAAACTTTCACAACTAAATGAACAATTTCTACATCGAAACCAGCAGATAGATTCTGAACTAATAGAAATCAAACAATCGCTTGAACAAGAGTATGAATTGCAACAGCTAACAAAAGCGAAACAGGAAGAAGCCTTGGAACAGATTCATGTGCTCAGAGAGCGTGCCGAACAGTATCAAAGAACCTGGCAAGCGTCGAATCAATTGCTTGCGGAGCAACGAAAAAAACTGCACGAAATATCGCAACAATCGCAACAAACCGTGCTGTACGCCAATACTTGCGATAATAAAATTAATGAAACGAATGACAAGCTAACGTCAATCGAAGAAAATTTACAGCAACTAGCTGATACGCAACTGCGCTTGAACGATGAGATCCATGCCTTAAATGAAGACAACTTGCATCAACAACTCAATGCACTACAATCACAACGAACATCGACCGAGCAAACTTTATCAGCAGCTCGGCAAGAAATTGAAACCATCATGCACCATCTACGCGAAACCGAAAACACGCGTTTAACTTGCGAGCATCAAACCCATAAAATCAAAGACGAAATTAATCAAATTCGCCTAAAAGAACAAGCAGCCGCGATTGGTATTGAACAATTGAATGAATTAATCAGCAATGCAAAGCACAACGTTGAAGAATTATCGCTTTTAGCAAACAAAAAAAATATTTCCACTTTACAATCTGAAATCAATCGGCTTAATGCAAACATCGCTGCACTAGGTACAGTTAATCTAGCATCTTTGGAAGAATTGGCCAATGCCAGAAGCCGTGAATCGAATCTAACCAGCCAAATAGCAGATCTCAACGAAGCCATCGCAACCCTGGAAAACGTTATTCAAAAAATCGACGCTGAAACCGAATTGCGTTTAAAAGAAACTTTTAATCAAGTTAATCAATATCTTGGAGAGATTTTTCCAATCATTTTTTCTGGTGGTAAAGCAAAGCTGGAATTAAACAACGATCAAATACTTGATTCCGGGTTAGTTTTAACCGCCCAACCTCCAGGAAAAAAGAACAGCTCAATTCATCTGCTCTCGGGGGGAGAAAAAGCTTTGACCGCTTTGGCGCTCATTTTTGCATTGTTTCGCCTCAATCCCGCGCCTTTTTGCTTATTAGATGAAGTGGATGCGCCTTTGGATGATCGAAATACTGAACGGTTCTGTGAATTAGTAAAAAAAATGGCATTACAAACACAATTTTTATTCATTAGTCATAATAAAATCACCATGGAAATGGCACAGCAGTTAATCGGAGTTACAATGCAGGAACAGGGAGTATCAAAAATAGTCGCGGTGGATATCGCTGATGCCATTAAAATGGGCAAACAAATTAAGCAGCCGGATCTAGTGTAGCTGTTGATCGGTTAGCATTAAAATGATCTAATCTATACGCTGTGCATCAGGATTTTTAGGAGACGAAATGGATATATTTACCGACATGAGTGACTTGCAACTAAGCCTCATCATCATTGGCGCTATTATTATTGTGGGGGTAGCAATTTTCAATTGGATTCAGCAGCAACGTTATCAACGCAAAGTACAAGCAGCATTTGAATACAAACATGATGATGTTCTCCTGGATGCAGATTCAAGTGAATCTATGTCAGAAAGAATCGAGCCTGTTTTTAACAAATCACCGCTGTACGAATCTGACTTCGAGTCGCACACACAACCGGATGCTTATCATTCACATGCACAGGATGTTAGAAAAAATGCGCCGATATCACCAACTCCATCGACCTCTCCATCAAATGCCACGAGTAATTCAGCGACACCTACATCGGTATTAATAGATTACGACAGCTCCACCAATTATATTGTTAACATCCGATCGGACTCTCCAATTGCCAACACATATATTGCAAAATTACTACAAAGAAAATTTGATTTTGGTAAAACGGTTGCGTGGTTAGGGCAACGCAATAGTGACGAGCCTTGGGAAGAAATAACCAATGAAGCAAATATTGAAAGTGACGGATACAGGCACATCAAAGGTTGTCTGCAATTGGCAGATAGGGCCGGGGCTATCAGTGAAGTCAATTTGTCGAAATTTCGGGATCTGGTTGAAGAATTCGCTTCACAAATTCACGCAACCGCGGAATGCCCAGACATCGTATCAACGCATGAGAAAGCTGTCGCTTTGGACAAGTTTTGTGTTGACGTTGATGCCATGATTGGCATCAACATTATCAGCAAAGATGATGGCGCCTTTGTCGGCACCAAGATCAGAGCGCTGGCTGAGGCATCAGGTTTCAAGTTGGATACAGATGGGGTTTTTAAATATCGTGATGACAATAATCATGTACTATTTACCTTAAGCAATTATGAATCGTCACCATTCTTGCCAGAAAATATGCGATCCCTTAATACACACGGCGTTACTTTCCTACTTGATGTCCCTAGAGTTGCACATGGAGAGCGAATTTTTGATCAAATGACGCATCTAGCTAAAATCTTCTCTAACACGCTAGGGGGTATTATTGTTGACGATAATCGCGTTCCACTTAGCGAAAGTGGCTTACAACGAAGCAAGCAACAATTAATAGATATACAGTCAGCGATGAAAAAAAACCATATTCACGCCGGCAGTGCCAGTGCATTGCGTTTATTTGTTTAAGCGTCTAATATACTTTGCGGGATTTGATCGTGCGCGTTGTAACACTGAGTATTGCGCCGAATTCTTAAGCACCGGAGCTGGAAAGAAATTATTTAGCTGTATTTTCATTTAACAATGAATCACTTTAGAAAGTGATGTGAATATGAAGGCTGAGCTAAAATCTTTACAAGAGAAAACGCTTAAACTTATTGTCTTATATCGAAAGACTCGCCAGGAAAACTCCAGACTTCGCAAAGAACTTGCGGATACACAATCTCAGAATAAGAAATTAAATGAGAAAATAACGATTGCGACTCAACGGCTTGAAAAGCTTTTGTTAAATATTTCAGACAATGAATCCTAACAAAACATTAAGCCTCAGGATTATGGGGCGGGATTTTTGCATTACTTGCCCAGACGATGAAGAAGACGACATTCAATTGGCCGCTGCTTATTTAGATCAAAAAGTCCGGGAAGTTAAAACCGAAGGCAAGATTGTTGATTCCGACCGAATAGCTTTGATTGTCGCACTGGGCATTGCACACGAATTATTAATGTTGCGTAACGAAACAGGTTTTGACATAGACGAGTTTAAGCGTACAATTAAGTCGATAGATAAGCAAGTTGATGAAGCTATCAATAGCAGAGAAGAGTAAAAATATGCAATTGTTTACACGGTTACTCCCTGCGGTGTTCGTTTAAGACTTATATTCTTTGAACCAATTGTTAGAAAATGGCTGTGGACTTTAGTGATGCTGTTGTGTGCGCCTATTTATAGGATGTACCTGATGTATCCGTGAAGCAGCCGCCTTGAACCTATGGTTCAAGATGAAAGTCTGACGGCATATGCGGGGTCCTCCTTTCTTATTCTCGCCTAAAACGTGAGCTACGATTCTGATCCGTACAGTGTTATAGTTCCCTTGTACATTCAGTTATCAATAAAGTGATATGCAAAAGATGGCGAGTGAATCATCATTTGTTGAGATTCAGCACCATCGCGCAAAGATTCCTGTACAACTCCCATTACTGGTTAATTTTATCGAATTTTGCTTGCCCGGCTAACCACACCAATACCAAAACTGGCAGCCCCAATACCGCGGTAGCAATAAAAAAGCTTTCATAACCATAAGCATCAACGAATTGCCCACTAAAACCCGCAATAAACTTGGGTAATAGCAGCATGACCGAGCTGAACAAGGCGTACTGCGTTGCCGAATAAGCAGAGTTGGTCAAACCAGACAAATAAGCAATAAAAGCGCTGGAAGCGATCCCAGCCGATAAATTATCTGCTGAAATGGTAAAAATTAAACCACTGACGTCATGGCCTTGACCTGCCAGCCAAACAAATAATAAGTTGGTGGCTGCCGATAGTACCGCGCCTAAAAACAAGGTACGCATAATACCAATTTTTGCCGTCAATACTCCGCCAATAGCCGCACCAGCAATGGTCATAATCACGCCATACACTTTTGAAATGGTAGCAACTTCTTCTTTTGTGTACCCCATATCGACATAAAAAGGGTTACTCATCACCCCCATCACCACATCCGATATTCGATAAACAGCGATCAGCGCCAAAATCAGCAAAGCCTGTTGGCCATGATGCACAATAAAATCTCTGAAAGGTGCAATTAGCGCACTATAGAGCCATGCCAATGATCGATTGATACGCGGAGAAAGATTCCATTTTGCCACTGCTTGCAGCGCAAGCTTCTCATTTTGAGAGATATGGTGGCTGTAAGGCACATGGGGTTCACGGATGATAAGGGTTGTAATAATGCCGACCATCATACTGCAAGCCATAACGAGATAAGCAATTTGCCACGGAAAATGCTCGTAAGTTGCTTCAGATAAATCTATTGCCGCAGCTATCCACAATACTCCTGCCGAGGCCAGGATCATTGCAATTCGGTAACCAGCCTGATACGTAGCAGCCATGGCGCCTTGCAATTCAATGGCAACAGCTTCAATGCGGTAAGCATCCAGCGCGATATCTTGCGTTGCTGACGCAAAAGCGACCGCCAGTGCAAAAAATACCAATTGCGTCAAATTCAACAATGGATCGGTAAAAGCCATTCCGACCAAAGCAATCGTTATGACAATCTGCGATAACAGCAACCAGGCACGCCGACGCCCGAGAAGTCGTGTTAAAACTGGCAATGGCATACGGTCGACCAATGGCGACCAAAGCCATTTGAAGCTGTACGCCAAACCGATCCAACTCAAATGACCAATCGTAGCTCGATCAATGCCAGCTTCACGCAACCAGAATGAGAGTGTTCCCAGAATCAATAGCAATGGTAATCCAGCTGAAAACCCCAGCGACAGCATGCCAAGCACACGCGGATGCGTGTAGATACGGAGCGCACTCGACCAATTGGAAATTTCACCAGAACTCATTGGCTAATCATATCGTATGATTGTAGTCAATGATTACAGGCGCATGATCAGAGAAGCGCTCTGCTTTATAGATCGACGCCTTGCGCGCTTTGCTTGCGATCCCGGATGTAGCAATTTGATAATCAATGCGCCATCCCACATTATTTGCCCAAGCCTGACCACGATTTGACCACCAGGTATATTGATCTGGCTCGTTATTCAACAAACGAAATACATCGATAAAACCTACTTCATCCAACACCTTGGATAACCACATTCGTTCCTCGGGTAGAAAACCAGAATTTTTCTGATTTGCGCGCCAATTCTTCAGATCAATTTCCTGATGCGCAATATTCCAATCTCCGCATAAAATAATCTCTTGTCCGCTATTCTTCAGTGTCTTTAGAATTGGAAAGAATTTTTCCATAAAGAAAAATTTTGCTGCCTGGCGATGTTCACCGCTAGAACCTGAAGGAAGGTACAACGAAATAATGCTTAGCTGGCCATAAGTTACTTGAAGAAAACGGCCCTCGGCATCAATTTCAGCAATACCAACACCTTCTATGACGCGATCTGGTTGGATACGAGAGTAAATGCCAACACCGCTATATCCTTTTTGCTCTGCGCAATGAAAATAACCGCGATAACCGTTCGGTTCGAGCATGTCTCCAACCAGATCCGGCATTTGCGCTTTTAATTCTTGCACACATACGATATCTGCCGGTTGTTCTACCAGCCAGGACAGAAAACCTTTTTTCGCGGCTGCACGAATTCCATTTAGGTTAAGCGTTATAATTTGCATTCTATTTTATAACCGATTCAAGTATGTTAGATTTTCAGAAAGCATTCATACAATTTTCCATTGACCGTAATGTACTTCGCTTTGGCGAATTCAAAACCAAGGCAGGACGGCTATCACCCTATTTCTTTAATTCGGGATTATTTAATGATGGTGACTCGCTGCGTTTATTAGGAGAATTCTACGCGAAAGCAATCCTTGCTGCAGCGTTACCGTTTGATATGTTATTTGGCCCCGCATACAAAGGTATTCCATTAGTGAGCACGATTGCGGTAGCGTTATCCAGTATGGGGCATAATTACCCTTACTGCTTTAATCGCAAGGAAATCAAAGATCACGGAGAAGGCGGTGCACTAATCGGTACAGCACTCGCTGGACGAATACTCATCGTCGACGATGTCATTTCAGCAGGTACTTCGGTACGCGAATCGGTAGATTTGATTCGTGCAGCCCATGCAACGCCGAGCGGTGTCATGATTGCACTGGATCGCATGGAGCGTGGTGCGGGGCAATTATCAGCCGTACAGGAAGCGCACAAAGCATTCGGAATACCGGTCGCTTCGATTATTAATCTTGATCACTTGAT
Organism: Nitrosomonas sp.; assembly: GCA_024281825.1. Taxonomy (GTDB): domain Bacteria; phylum Pseudomonadota; class Gammaproteobacteria; order Burkholderiales; family Nitrosomonadaceae; genus Nitrosomonas. Next base: position 49,828 of record JAMWZY010000001.1, read on the forward strand.
CGAATATTTACTCAACAATAAAAATCTGACGCATCACTTAAGCGCGATACAGCATTACCGTGATGCGTATGGTGTTAAATAAGATATTAAGCTTAACCTTGCCAGAATCGAACTCGGCCGGTATCAATATGCACAAAATTGGATCCTGGATAGTAGCCAACGCCTCCCATTTGCAAACCCAAAGCAGCTTTATGCACATTATTCAAGCGATGGCCAGGCAAACGAATATCAATTGCTTTACCGAGCGTGTGCAGGCTTGACTTCGCCACGCCATCGCTTTGCGCTGCAAGCTTTTGATTCGTTTGTAGCGACCGATAAGCAGAAATCACATGGAATTCTTGTTTAGTTTGCAGCTTGCGTTGCAATATATACAACGTATCCAACAAATCTAAATCGATCGGCATACGGTCGCCGGTACGGTGATCACGCAGCACTTTATAGATACTATGCAATGAGTCAGGGACATACCGTCCATTGGCCCAAAAAACAGAATGAACTCGTTCGCCAGTATGCAAATTGAGCAAGCTGATTTTTTTCTCAAAAGGCCTTCGATTAATATTGGCGCTAACAGCAGGTGCCGCCATGGACAGTGCTAACATCGCACAAGCACCCAAGCCTGCTTTTAATAAACGACGGCGACTCTGCGCCTCGTGATTTTGATTTGAAACATTTAAATCCAAGTCTGTTTGGATCGGCATCGTATATTTTCTCCCAAAAAATACAACTGATCTTGTAAGAACTATTTACCAGCCGGCATAACGCAGTGCTCGCATATCCCGATCGTATATATCGGGTGAAAAATGCACGCTTTGTTGCTCGTCCACCCAGGCCGTAATATACACCAAGTAAATAGGTAATTGTTTAGGTAAATGTATGGTGGCAGTCTTGCCCTCCTCCAATTTAGTCGTGAAATTTTCTGATAATTCTTCTCTCCCAAGCACAAAAGTAGCCAATTCCAATGGTTTCTCAAGCCGGATACAACCGGAACTAAAAGTACGGATATCTTTCTGAAACAATGCCCTTGAAGGCGTATCGTGCAAATAGATATCAAATGAATTCGGAAACATGAATTTCACCCGACCTAGTGCGTTATTTTTCCCAGGCTGCTGCCGTAGCAAGAAAGGGAAATTTTTTAGAGAATTCCAGTCAACCGACGACGGATCAATCGACTCAGCACTCCGATCATAGCTGGTATACACTTTAAAATTCGAATCAGCGAAAAAATTAGGATCTTTTTGTTGTTTTGGCAATAGGTCTTTTTGCGCGATCTTTACGGGGACGGTCCAGTATGGATTCACGACCATATGTGACATGGCACTTTTGAAACTCGGCGTGGAACGGTACCCCATCCCAACGATGATGCGCATATTGAGCGGCGATTTGTCCTGCTCGGTAGCAGTCAACCTAAAACCAGCAAGATTAACCAAAATGTGGCGACTCCCTAAGTTTCTTGGTAACCATCGCAGACGCTCCATACTCATGCGCAATTGGCGAATTCTCCATTCCAGTGGCAGATTTAACGCCTTTAACGTATTTTTCCCAACCACACCATCGGCATTCAAACTATGTTGGATTTGAAATGCTTTGATCGCATTGACTAATCCCTCGTCGTAAACAAGACTGTCGCTAGGCGCCACATTGTAGGCTTCATTTCCCTCAACCTCATACGCTTGCGCAATCCTTTGGCGTAGCAGTCCAACCACTTGATCGGTTGTATTCGGACGTAAAGACGGTATATCTGGAATTTTTACCCAATCCACGTTGTTGCTAATCTGCCGATAGCGAATTAACGTTTGCTTGAGCTGTTGATAACTCGCGTGCTGCGGAATCAAATCATTTGATGCTTGTATCAGATCAGATTGAAGTGCTTTCCGCAAAAAATCCACCGCATCAAATGTAGCTTGCGGAATATGCCAATCCGGGTCGGCGCTGCTTGCTGTCAGCCGACCACGTGCCAAATCTTTTGCCAGCATGAGAATTGATTGCGTCGTTTGTAACTCTAACGCAAGTGCCTCTGAAGAGGCATGCGCTACTTGTTCTTTCAATAGCAGCAATTTTGGCAATTGATAGTCTCGGCTATCTAATCCCTCTTTATCTGCATTTCCAATAAATTCCAGTACAGCTTCTAATAAAGGCGATGTTTTTTCATGCAAGAACCAGACTGGCTGAAAATTACGTGCTTTGTAAAAACGCAGCAAATCAACCGCATCATTTTTGTCTGCTGAATTAATACGGGTTTCTGTAGATAATTTTTGTTGCAGCATTTTGCTATCCAAAGCAAACGCTTTCAACAAGCAAGGATTACCCAGCAACAATAAGCAGCAAGTAAAGCGTAATAACCAGCCATGAGATTTAACTCGTAAATACTGCATGCATCAATTCCTTAACTGAATAAAATCAAGGCCAATACAAAATACTGGCTGTTTATTTTTTAACTTAGCAATCCCGTTTTGCGATTTCAAGATTTAATAAGTAGCATACAGATCGAATAAATGGACCATTATTTTACTATCGTTCGGGTAGGTGCGTTACGGCTAAATAAGGATATTCAACGCTGCTTATTACGAGATTGCCCATCAAGGAGATCAGGAGTTTATATCAAATTGTTGAAATAATTTCGATTGAGCAGCTTGTAGATTAGGGTTGCCAGGAAAGCATTCCTTAAGAACCGCGTATATACATGAGCAACAGAAGAACAAGCAATGTAACGATCCACCCCAAAACATATCGGACCATCGCGCGACTTGCTTTTTCCTTTTCCAGCCAGGTACGCGGATGAATACCTTTTAAGAAAAAAACAATCTTACTCGCCAAGTTGACACATACAACGTTTACGGCGAGTAACAGACCCGCACCCACGGCAAGTTCCGGATGGCCAGCGCCAAGCATGATTCCGAGTGTCGCGGCAGGCGGCAGTAACGCCACAGCAACCATGACACCCACCAACACTCCCGACAATCCTGTAGTCAACGAAAGGGCTGCTGCCGCGCCAGATACAAGCGCCAACAAAATCGAATCTAAAGCGGCATCGGTTCGCGACATCAGTTCGTGGCTAGACAAAGCTGATGACCACAGCAAACCAAAAACTGCTGATAAAGCAATAGCCAGTAAAATGCCGGCGAATAGAGTCTGTGCCGATTGTCGCATCAAAGTGACATCACCAAGAGCGGTTCCAAGGCTTAGCGCAAGGTTAGGACCTAACAATGGAGCGATAACCATTGCACCGATCACAACGGCGACATCGTTTTCAATCAGTCCAATTGCGGCCACTATCGTGGATAAAACGACTAACAAAAAAAAATTCAAGTCGAGCCGGGCACCTGTCACCACCTCTTCATAAAGTAATTCTCGCGCAGCCGTCGCAGATTTTTTTTCTTATCTTTTTCCTCAATTGGCTTAGGCAATGATGCCTCAATAGGCAATACTACGATCCGAACAGTAGTTTGCGCACCCAGCAAATTCTGCATTGCGTCGAGAGCCGACTGAAGATTATCCTCATCTATCAGCATTCGCATCTGCTGCATGCCATCTTCTCCTACGATGCCAAGCCTGAAATCCACTGCTTTTACTTTCTCAGCAATTGCCGCAATGGTATCCGAACTACCGGCCAAAGCGACTATCTCGACATATTTCATCGTCATTATTCCTTGGGGATATGTGGTAACTAGTTCAGCAACGAAGCTAGATAGCGGTTCCGTTCTATTCATGTGACAGATAACATCTGCCGTCGCGTTTAAGCTACGAACTAAATTGTGATCGCATCTAACAAGCTCTGGCTTAAATTTAGTACAACTTAGGGAAACGCTGATTAATTCACCGCACCCCAAGGGCAAAGCGAGCGGCTCAGGGATATTGGGTTAAAATTTGCCATATTCTGGCTTGAATTGCGCTATTTCTTGCCTTATTCCGCTCATATCTTGTCTTTAAGACGCAATCTGGCTGTCAGAGCTACCTAACCACCGGCGAGCCAGTAGCAAGTTGGCAAGGCCAAACAGCGAAAACATCTGAGCATTATTTTTGGCCATTCCTTTGTAGCGGGTTTTGCGATGCATGAACAGATTCTTTACGACATGAAAGGGATGCTCAACCTTGGCGCGAATGCTGGCTTTTGCATGTTCAAGCTTCTCCATCAGTTCACCAGCTGTTGTTTTGGGCAATGTCTTGCGCTTGGAAGGGCGCATCGCAATATGCCAGGTTAAGGGCAATGCAAGATTCTCTTCTCGTTTTTCAACACCCAGATAGCCCGCATCACCAAACACATCGGTTTCATCACCATGCAACAGCGCCTGTGCCTGAGTAACATCATGAACATTGGCTGCCGTTCCGATCAGGGTATGAACGAGCCCTGATTGCGCATCGGCACCGATGTACACCTTCATGCCGAAGTGCCACTGCTTGCCTTTCTTGGTTTGATGCATTTCGCTATCGCGTTTTCCTCCTCTATTCTTGGTCGAAGGCGGTGCTGAAATCAGCGTGGCATCAACAATCGTACCTTCGCGAAGAAATAGCCCGCGTTCAGCCAGGTGCGCGTTGATTGCAGCGAAGATCGATTCCGTCAGATGATGCGCTTCCAGCAAATGGCGGAATTTCAGCAGAGTCGTTGCATCCGGTACCCCTTCCCGATTCAAATCAATACCAACAAAGCGGCGAATTGCTTGACTATCGTATACAGCATCTTCCGTGCCTTCATCCGAAAAACCAAAGCACTGTTGCACAATATACATCCGCAGCATCCGTTCCAGACCCATCGGTGGATGACCTCGCCTACCGCTAACCGGATAATGCGGAACAATAACATTCAACAGCGATGTCCACGGTGTTGCAGCTTCAATCTCAACCAGAAAACGATCACACCGGGTTTGTTTCTTCTTCGCCGCATATTCCAGGTCAGAAAAGCTTGATTGCATCGCTCTATTCCATGTTTATCAATAGAGAAGGTATTTTATCTAATCTCTGCAAGTCTATTAATCTATTCGATGTGATCGAATAGATCAGTGTTTCCCTAGATAATTTTTAGTGCGCTAGTCGACGGGTTCCAGATGAATTGTATTTGGGTACTGGCGTTGATGTAGTGGATGCTCTTGTTTCACAACTTTGACAACGTCACTCAAAACTTCCACATGATCCGATAACAAGCGCAGGTGATGTTGAGCAAGACTTACCGTAAAAAAATAGATTCTGCCTTTTAAAACAGTACGTCGACTCGCATGGTTGTTCATCTCCTCAGGCCATTTTTTGATGTTGGGATTCTCGGGCTCACCTCAACCTACCGTGCTGCGCTTTGGTTCATTGAAGTAATTGTTATCATTATTCTGGCCATGAAGGACTGAGTCCTAGCAAATCCCAAAGTGGCCGTCCGTTAATCGACTCCATCCTTTCGTTTGAAACAATACTATGGTTAAGATGCATTAGAGCTTTGGGAATAGCTATCGGGGAGTGAGGGTTGACATATAGATTGTTCTTCCTCGAAACTATATTGTACGGATTCAAATTGCCGAACAACCATGCGCCAGTTACCCTCGTGTATTGGGGCCCTTTCGGGCCAACCCAAGCGCCGTTCGTAGCTCGGTGTACTCTAAGCTCCTGAGAATCAGGACTGAAGGTAAACTGTTCTTCTCCAAATAGTGCCTGAATTTCATCAATACGATTCAATGCAGATGAATCAACATTTACCGCAACAACATAGGGCTTAGACAACTTTCCATACCTTCCACCCTTAGACAATATTGCGTTACGAATTGGCTCCCAGCTGTTTGTCCACCGCGCTCCTTCAGAATACAATCCGATAACTCTTTGCCCTTGGCCGCGCCTTTCAGGTTTTATCGGTATTGCTTGAAATTTGATTCTCCAATCTTCATATTGCCATTTTAGAACTGGCAACGCGTCACTTCCTTTAGACTCATACTCACGAATAGCATCATCAGGATTAAGTTCGCTCAACCACTTATACAAGTCTCCTCTCAACGCTTTGCCTGGAGGTGGAGTATCAGGACTGCCTCCAGATTCTATTCCAATAAAGAAATTCGGCGAATCAATTTTTTCGATTGCTTGTAGCAGGGCATTTTTGCGCTTCTCGGCGGCCATTTCATTTACATCGAATTCTGATGCAAGAACCGCTTCCACATAGAACCCCTCGCCGTCAGGCGTAGTAACGTGAAAATCCGGCCTCTTATTGCTTCCGTTCTCCAAGTCTGGGTGAATCTCTACTTTGCAGCCAAGGCTGCTAAGTATTGCAAATAGGGCGATTTCAAAAGACGCTGACTCGAATGATCTTCTATCTTGCAACTTCATTCTAGAAATGAGTTGTCGCACTTCGTCCCCAGGAATTTTCGAAAGCCAAAAATTCAAAAAGTCGCGAACCTTCGAAATTTCAGCTCTACTGGAGCGATCAAGAAATTCGTACTCGCTCTCAATATAGGACTTGTGACTACTGTCGGTGCGGGTTTTTTCTAGGAATAGCACGGGCTAGGCTTCTGAGATGTTAACTAGAATTAAGCAGCTGAAATAACACGATATAATACGCAAAGAATGAAATTTATCTGAAAAATCAGAATACTGACTCCTTTCTATTCATAAAAATACGTCAATTCGATTTTCAATATAGCATACCTCGCTTAATTCATAAGTCGGAGAAAAATTTTATTCTCAACCCCTTATCTCAACTTCTGCATCAACTCCTTGATCCTGATCACCCGCTTATTCACGTCCTCGACCTGCACCTGAACTTTGAGTCGATCTTGTCCCGCGAGCGAGTATTCTCGACCACTTTGAATCAATTGGATAATTTTGAACGGATCAATCGGTGGATTGGGAATGAATTGGATTTGGATACTGTCGGCGCTGGCGTCGATGCGGATGATACCGAGCAGCTTGGCAGCGATGCGTAGGCGGTGGCAATCGAGCAGAGCACGCGCTGGATTGGGCAATAGGCCGAAGCGGTCGATCAATTCGCGTTGCATGTCATCCAAATGCTCATCATTGTTACAATTGGCCATACGCTTATACAAAACTAAGCGCTCATGGATGTCGTGACAATAATCTTCGGGTAGCAATGCCGGCACATGCAAATTGATTTCGGTCGCAACACCGAGCGGGTGCTGCATATCCGGTTCCTTACCTTGTTTCAACGATTGGATGGCAGAATCCAGCATGGCGCTGTATAGACTGAAACCAACTTCTTGCATCTCGCCGCTTTGCGACTCACTCAGTACCGCACCGGCGCCGCGGATTTCCAGGTCGTGCATCGCCAGATAAAACCCGGAACCCAATTCTTCCATCGCCTGTATCGCTTCCAGGCGTTTTTTGGCTTGCGATCCGAGCGCTTCTTCCGGCGGCGTCAGCAGATAAGCATAAGCCTGATGGTGGGATCGACCGACGCGGCCACGCAATTGGTGCAGTTGCGCCAGACCAAATTTGTGGGCATTGTTGATGATGATGGTGTTAGCGCTGGGAATATCGATGCCGGTTTCGATGATCGTAGTGCATAGCAAAATATTAAAACGCTGTTGATAGAAATCGCGCATGACATGCTCTAACTCACGCTCCGGCATTTGCCCATGAGCAATGTGGATACGCGCTTCTGGTAGCAAATTCGCCAGTTTTTCATACATCAGTTGAATGGTATTGACTTCATTATGCAAAAAATAAATCTGTCCGCCGCGTTTCAGTTCGCGCAAGCAAGCTTCGCGGATGATGCTGAGTGAGAAACTGCTGACAAAAGTACGGATCGCCAAGCGGCGCTGCGGTGCTGTGGCGATAATGGAAAAATCACGCAATCCTTCCAACGACATCGCCAAAGTGCGCGGGATCGGTGTCGCAGTCAAGGTCAATATGTCGACTTCAGCGCGCAGTTTCTTCAGTTGCTCTTTCTGCCGCACACCAAAACGATGCTCTTCGTCTATGATGACCAACCCGAGATTTTTAAAGTGCACATCTTTCTGAATCAATTTGTGCGTGCCGATGATAATATCGATTTCGCCTTTGGCTAGGCCAGCGATTGCTTGCGTTTGTTCTTTTGCGGAACGAAAACGCGATAACTCGGCAATTTTGACCGGCCACTGTTCGGCAATCAAGCCAAACCGGTCGGAAAAATTTTGGAAGTGCTGTTCTGCAAGTAACGTCGTTGGAACCAAAACAGCCACCTGCTTTCCATCGGCTACTGCGACAAACGCTGCGCGCAGCGCCACCTCTGTTTTACCAAAACCCACATCGCCGCAAATCAATCGATCCATCGGTTTGCCAGACGTTAAATCCGCTATGACCGAATGAATGGCTGCAGCCTGGTCTGCGGTTTCCTCAAAGCCAAATCCCTCGGCAAACGCATCGTAATCATGTTGCTGGATCGTAAACGCGTGACCCTCGCGCGCTGCGCGCTGAGCATACAAATTCAACAACTCTGCAGCAGTATCGCGCACTTGCTGCATGGCCTTGCGCTTGGCCTTGTCCCATTGACTATTGCCGAGCTTGTGCAGCGGAGCCGATTCGGGTGCCGCACCGCTATATCGTCCGATCAAATGCAATTGTGAAACCGGAACGTAAAGTTTGTCACCTCCTCCATATTCCAGCGACAAAAATTCGCTTAATTCCCCAGGCGCCCCTTCGCCGACATCCATACTCACCAAGCCGAGATAACGGCCAATGCCATGCTGCTCATGCACCACCGGATCTCCCGGTTTGATTTCGGACAGATCGCGTAAAATATTGTCGGTTGAAGTGATCTTGCGCGATTCCCGCTCACGGCGACCCGGTATATGCGTGGCATACAACTCGCTCTCAGTGATAAAGGCCAAGCGCTGCTGTGACAAAACAAACCCGCTGTGCAACGATGAAGCGCTCAGCATAAAAGATTGCGAGCTTTCGACAAACTCTTGGTAATCCTGACAGTTAACAGGATGCAGGCCATATTGATTTAAGTATTCGGCGATTAACTCCCGTCGACCGATGCTTTCAGCCAATAGCAAAACGCGTCCGCCGTTGTGCGTAAACTGTGTAATAAATGCCGCCAGTTTCTCCAGCGGGTTTTCCGCGTGCCGATTGATTTGGATGGAGGATAGCGCTTCGCTGGCAAAGCTTTTTGTTTGCTTGGCATCCGTTTCTCGTGAAAGTATTTCGATGCGGGCATAGGGTTTTATCTGCGCAAAAAAACCATCGCTGGGCAAAAATAACTCAGCCGGAGGCAACAAAGGGCGTTCAATGTCGGCTCGCAACAACTGATAACGGGATTGCGTATCGCGCCAAAATTCATCAATCACTGAACGCACATCTTGATGCAAGCAAAGCAAAGTTTCTTGGGTAAGATAATCAAACAGCGTCGCGGTTTTCTCAAAAAATAAAGGGAGATAGTATTCGATGCCTGCGGGTGTTAGGCCTTTGCTGATGTCCTTATAAATTTGTTTCTTGGAAGGATCGCCTTCAAATTGCTCACGAAACTTGCCGCGGAAAAAAGTTCGGCCTGCCTCATCCAGCGGAAACTCCCGCGCAGGTAATAGGCGAATTTCCTTGACCGGATAAATACTGCGTTGTGTATCGACATCGAACGTACGAATAGTATCGATCTCATTATCCAGCAAATCAATACGATAAGGCAGCGAGCTACCCATCGGAAACAAATCCATCAAGCCGCCTCGAACACTGTATTCACCCGGTGAGAATACTTGTGTCACATGCGTATAACCGGCAAACGTCAGTTGGCTACGCAGCTTGGACAGATCCAGTTTTTCTCCTTGCTTCAAGAAAAACGTATGCGCCGCCAGAAATTCACGCGGCAACATGCGGTACAACGCTGTCGTCACCGGTGTGATCAGTACATCGCATGCGCTATTCATGACTTGATACAAGGTTGCCAAGCGCTCCGATATTAGATCATGGTGCGGCGAAAAAACATCGTAAGGTAAAGTTTCCCAATCCGGAAGCAAATGTATTTTGAGTTGCGGCGCAAAGTAGGGAATTTCTTCCAATAATCGCTGCGCATCCAGAGCATTCGCCGTGATGATGGTAATGGGTTTAGCTTTCTGCGCAATTTGGGCAAAAAATAACGCGTCTGCGGAACCCGAAAAATTGGTGTAACGCGTTACGGTGCCAATCGGGGGCAATTGCAATGATTGCATGATAAATAATGACGTTGCTTGTACGGAAAAATACTACGCAAGAAACAATGTTTGCGGGTTAAATCTATTATTATAGGACAGTTCGGTGGATTTACTGCGCACTACGTGAATTAAAAGCCTGATGAATGTTTGCTTAATTGATTCATGCGCAAGCTGCTAGGCAATATCAGGATTCTTCACTAAATTTCTTGCCAAGCTCCTCGCCAAGCACGATCATTTTATCGAAATCGATCCAACACGAACCGGTTTGACTGAAGATCAAAGTAGTGCGGTTTTCAATGAGCGTTTTGAATGCGCATAACGTTGCTTCTGTCTTGAGTTCATTGGCATCAAAAACCTCATCCAAGATAATAATGGCCGGACTTTTAAGTAACGCGCGCGCAATTGCGATTTGCAAGCGCTCCATTTTTCCGATTTCGATACCATGATTACCCACTTTGGTTTGCAAACCATCGGGCATTTCTTTAACGAAAGCATTGCATCCCGAGGCTTGCATGGCGGATGTTATTTGGGCTTCGTTTGCAGATTGCATCGCGCCATAAGCAATATTACCAGCGATTGTTTCATCGAGAAGCACGCTATTTTGAGATATTAAGGCGATGTTGGTGTAGAGATTGTCAATTTTGATATCGTTTAGCAAGTAATCATCCAGCCATATTCTTCCCGATGAAGATTGCTCTAAACGTAACAGTAAATCAATGAGCCTATCTTTCACAGGCTCGGAATACCCTGTGAAAACAATTTTCTCGCCCGGTTGGATAACAAGGTTCAAGGTAAACTCATGCCATTTTTTGTGATCAAGCGAAATATGCTCAAATTGCAATTTTCCTCGGACGGGCTGTACTAGCAGAATTCCCATATCCTCGTCAGATGCCTGATCGAGAAAAGAGAAAACGGATTCCAGATGCCTTCTATCATGCGTTAAGCTCACAAAAATACGGGCCATCCGGTACATGCTGACGCATACCATTGAAATTGCAACAATCACGGCCAGTGCTTGGCCCAGATACATTTGGTTATGCAATATTTGCAATCCAAACAAATAGACACTCAGAGCGACGATCCCTATCACAATGATTTCGATTATTAACTGGATGACTGTCTGCATCACCACCTTTTGTCGATTACTCAAAAAAACGGCTGCAACTGCTTTTTCAAAACGTTGATTTTCGCGCTCCCGCCCTTGGCCTAGCCTTATTTCTTTATGGTGTTGAATCGATTCAACGATGGGTTGTGTTAAATTTCTAAAAGACTTTCGGCTCTTCTGGCTGAGTTTGCTGAACTGATCATTGGCGATTTGATAGAGCAAAATGGTTGCTGATAGCAGTAATAACACCAACAGCAATGAATCTCGATGCAAATAATACAGGCAGGCAAATAATCCGAGAATGATCAAGGATTCTTTGATCACCAGTACCAGCTTCTCGATCGTAACCAAACTGATATGGGAGGCGTGATGAAATAAACGATCGATCCTTTTATGATCTGCAAAATGACGATATTGACTCGCCGGTAATGCTAGAAGCTTGGTGAAAATTTCACCATAAAAAGCAATGCCTAGTCTACTGGTCAACATATGCATAAGATGACTGCCCGCATAGCAAGCTACCCATCGAACCAGACATAGCGCCAACATTGCAAATAATGCCTCTTGTACTAGCGCCCAATCTTCCAGAATCAGTACGCTGTCTAATAAGCGTCTAATTACAATAGGTAATAACGCTATTACAGTAGCGCCTATAAAAAAAACTAATAACAGGCATGCAAGCAGCTTCCACTGAACTGTGAGTTTTTCTACTAGCCGCTGATACGCTTGTGGTAAATTCATCATGCGACAATTTTACATTAACACGATGTAAAACCCAGTTTCGCAATTATCCTGGTTGCGAGTACAAATATAGTACAATCCTTCATCACTGCTTGGCTTGTTTAATGATTTATTCAACACACAAAAGCTGATCGATCAATGAGTAAATATCAGAATTTTTATTTATGTCCATCCCGAATAATTTAGGTACCGCAAAAAATACCCAGGAATCCATTCTTCCAAAACGCAAAGGCATTGTACTTGCCGGGGGTACCGGAACACGACTTTATCCCATTACACAGACGGTATCAAAACAATTGCTTCCGGTGTTTGACAAACCGATGATTTACTATCCTTTGAGCACGCTGATGCTGGCGGGTATTCAGGATATTCTGATTATTTCAACACCACACGATGTTGGCCATTACCAAAGGCTTTTAAACGATGGTAATCAATGGGGGTTGAACATTTCGTACGCCGAGCAACCATCACCAGATGGCCTTGCGCAAGCATTGATCATTGGTGAAACGTTTATTGGTAATGATTGTTCCGCATTGGTATTGGGCGATAATATTTTTCACGGACACGATTTTCATCATTTACTGACACGTGCCATGGCACGTACCACGGGCGCCAGTGTTTTTGCCTATCATGTGCATGATCCTGAACGTTATGGTGTGGTTGAGTTTGACACACAAGGTCATGTCATTAATCTGGAAGAAAAACCCCAGAAACCCAAATCACACTATGCCGTAACTGGTTTATATTTCTATGATCAATATGCATCGGAGTATACCAAGAGCCTTAAGCCATCCGTGCGTAAAGAACTGGAAATCACCGACTTGAATAGAATTTATCTTGAAAAATCGGCTTTGCATGTAGAAATCATGGGGCGAGGTTATGCTTGGCTAGATACCGGCACGCCAGAGTCTTTACTGGATGCGAGTCAATTTGTTGCCACGATTGAAAACCGGCAGGGTCTCAAGATTGCCTGTCCCGAGGAAATAGCATTTAAGCAAGGCTGGATAAGCGCCGAACAATTGGACCGCTTAGCACAACCATTGGCTAAAAACGGTTACGGACAATACCTATTAGCAGTCTCAAGGCGTGAATTCTAGCCTGATAGTCAAACCATAAAATGAACGCAACGCCACTATCCATTCCTGAAGTCATATTGTTTGAACCGCGTGTTTTTGGTGATGCACGGGGGTTCTTTTTTGAAAGCTTCAATCAACGTCAATTTGAATCAGCGGTCGGCCAATCCGTCTGCTTTTTACAAAATAATCATTCACGCTCTGTACAAAACGTATTACGCGGCTTGCACTATCAGATCAAACAACCACAAGGAAAGCTGGTGCGCGTAGTGATCGGGGAAGTATTTGATGTAGCGGTGGACATCCGTCGATCATCAGCGACCTTTGGGCAATGGGTGGGCGCAAACCTCAGTGCCGAGAACAAAAAACAGCTCTGGGTTCCACCCGGATTTGCGCATGGATTTGTTGTGTTATCAGAATATGCTGAATTTTTGTACAACACGACTGATTATTGGGCACCCGAGTATGAGCGCTGTATTGTGTGGAATGATCCAACGCTGAATATTCAATGGCCGATGATGAACGCCGCGCCGGTGCTTTCCGATAAAGACACTCGAGGCGCTACTTTGGACATTGCCGAAGTCTATGATTAATCCCTTGAATGGCTAAGCAAAAAACAATTTACTCCTGTATCGAATGCGGCGGACAAACGCTTAAATGGCAAGGGCAATGTATGCATTGCCAAGCGTGGAATACCTTAATTGAAACGATCGCTGAAAAATCCGTATCGCGCTTTAGTCCTCCCGCCGCAATCAGCCAAGTACAGAATTTAGGCGCGGTAGAAGCACGTGAAGAGCCGCGTTTCCCCACTGGAATCGATGAACTGGATCGTGTGCTTGGCAGCGGTTTAGTCCAGGGTGGCGTTGTATTATTGGGCGGTGATCCCGGAATTGGCAAATCAACGCTGCTGCTGCAAGCCCTATCGAATATGTCGGCACACCATTCAGTGTTGTATGTGAGCGGTGAAGAATCAGCACAGCAAGTTGCGTTGCGTGCTCGGCGTTTGGCATTGAATGTGCAAGCTGTACATTTGTACCCAGAAATTCAATTGGAAAAAATACAAGCCGTGCTGGTAGAACGTAAACCTGCAGTGGCTGTGATCGACTCGATTCAAACCATTTATTCCGAAGCATTGCAATCGGCACCCGGTTCAGTCGCGCAAGTACGTGAGTGTGCGGCACAACTGACGCGATTGGCCAAGGCCAGCGGTACTTGCATTATTCTGGTTGGGCACGTCACCAAAGAAGGCGCATTGGCTGGACCGCGCGTACTCGAGCATATGGTTGACACCGTATTGTATTTTGAAGGCGACATGCATTCTAGTTATCGCATGATTCGCGCATTCAAGAACCGCTTTGGCGCTGTCAATGAGCTTGGTGTATTTGCCATGGGTGAAAAAGGCTTGCGTGAAGTTAAAAATCCTTCGGCATTGTTCCTTTCGCATCACGATGCACAAGTCACGGGATCTTGTATCATGGTGACACAAGAAGGCACCCGCCCATTATTAGTTGAAATTCAGGCATTAGTCGATGAAACACACTCTCCAAGCCCACGACGCTTATGCGTGGGGCTTGAGCAAAACCGTTTAGCAATGTTGCTTGCGGTATTACACCGTCACGCCGGGATCCCTTGTTACGATCAAGATGTATTTGTCAATGCAGTCGGTGGCGTGAAAATCAATGAACCCGGTGCTGACCTGGCTATTGTGCTGGCGATTGTCTCTTCCTTGAAAAACAAACCAATCGCTGAAAAGACCGTTGTGATGGGCGAAATTGGTTTGGCCGGTGAAATTCGCCCGGTACAACGAGGCCAGGAAAGATTGAAAGAAGCCGCAAAACTCGGCTTCAAGCGGGCGATCGTACCAATGGCTAACAATCCTAAACAACCGATTGCAGGCATTACGGTGATCCCAATAGCACGCATTAGGGATGCCGTAACACACATGCATTGACGGCCACAAGCCCCATCAGCAACCGATACCCATGAATCGGCAATTCTGGCTAGTCACAATAATATCGCTCATAGTGATTAGCGCTGCATTGGCGCTACCGCCCATATCACAATCCCTGCATTACCATGAATTTGCCGATCAACGCAGCTTTATGGGCATTCCCAACTTCAATGATGTCGTTTCCAACCTAGCTTTTTTATTCAGCGGCGGAGCTGGCTTAGTGTTGCTGCTGCGCATTTATCAACGTCCTTCACAAAAAACATTCCAGCAACGCGAGGAATGTGTCCCTTATGGATTATTGTTTTTAGGCGTGATCGCAACGACATTCGGCTCTAGTTATTACCACTGGATACCGGATAATGATCGTTTAATGTGGGATCGATTACCAATCGCCATCTGTATCGTTGCCTTATTGTCTGCAACATTCATGGATCGCATCAGTGCCAAAATCGGTTTATGGCTATTGCCACCGCTTGTTCTTTTGGCCATAGTAAGCGTGCTATATTGGTATTGGACCGAACTGCAAGGCGTTGGTGATTTAAACTTATACATCGTCACACAATTCTATTCGATTCTATTGATGCTGTGGATTAGCTTCCGATTTCCATCGCGTTATACGCATGGCAGTTTTATCTACGTCGTCATTGCTTTGTATGGACTGGCGAAAGTAGCTGAAACGCTCGATGGAAAAATTTTCACCTGGACCCATCACTGGATCAGCGGGCACACCCTCAAACACTTGATCGCAGCCTATGCGGCATATCGAATTGTACGCATGCTGAGTGCAAGAAGCACTGAAACGAGAAAACTCATCAATTGATCTCACAAATGACAACACGGTTAAATACCCTTGGGATTGTGGAAGACAAGCCCTAAGGTTACCGCTTTTCAATATGAAGCGCTTTTGGAACTTAAATTCATTTAGAGCACATCATGGTTCAAGATAAAGAACATAGCCTTAGTTTCATTCCACTTTGCGGGTGCAATTGTCGGAAACTTATCATCATATTATTGTGGCTATTTTTTGCGTTATACCTGATTTATCAGTATTACTCTTTTCGCTTTTCATTTGGCCAATGGGATTTATTGTTACTTTCGGGCGTAGTTGCATTTATTGTTGGACTATATTTGGTCGCCGGTATCCCCGATAAAGTTGAGAAAACTTTATCGAGGCTTATCGATAGAAAGATTCTCGTTTTTAATAAACAACTTACACGAGAAATCTTTTTCAAGCAATTGCACAAAAAAGCAGAAATTTGGGTACGATTTCTTGGCCTTACCGCATGTTTATTAATGGCACTTGCTTTTATTATTTCATTAGAAGAAAGTTTTAAATGGTCAAGGGTGTTTTTGGGAATTGCTGAGACACTTGGAGCTTACATTGGTCAGATGGTTTGTTACAGTCTATTAGGTGATTACCAGTTAATGGTTCCGTAGAATTTAACATTGACCCTTTTCATTTAGATGGCTGCGGCGGCTTTAAGCCCCTCGGTGATTATCTTTTTCATCAAGCAATGATAGTGGCTATTCCTGCAATTTTCCTGGCAATCTGGTGGTTCCTTTTTCCTTTTTGGCCCCGTGATTACCATCATTGGGGAGATTCATATTTATTCCTGCTCACAGGTGCTCTCCTAATGGAAATCTTGTCCTTCGTAATACCTATGCTGATCTATCACAACGTAATGCTCGATCAGAAAAGTAAATGGATCAAGGAAGCTGATGCGATGAGTAATCATATTCATGATTTGCAACAACAGGTAAATGTAGAAGAAAATGAAGAGAAAAAGAAAGTTCAGCTCGCTCAGATAGAAGAAATGACAAAACGTTATTGGACAATTGAAAATCTCACCACTTGGCCTGTAGATATCAAGACGCGGCGCAAGTTTGAACTTAATAATCTACTGTTATTTATTCCATTAGCAGGGGATTTTGCAAAAAATAATTTTAACTTGCAGCATGCTTTGGAATTAATAAAAAGCTTGACGCAGTAAGGAATACAAATATGCACTCTATCCTAACGAATACATCAATTGGGATTATATTTTTTTGGTGCTTCTTATCTAATGCTATCTCAGAAAATATAAATTCTGACTGGAATATCCTAAATGCAGGCGAAGTCATAATTGAAGAAATAGAGAATAATCAAGGTACTCCAGGCATTCGAGCAGTCTTCATCGTAGAGGCATCACGAGAAGATATCTGGACAACTTTAATCGACTATGTAAATTTTAAAAAAATTTTCTATGATATCGATGAAATGAAGGTAATCAGTACCGATAGCAATGGTGCACGAGTCGAATTCTGGGTAGACGCAGTTCTTAAGAAGTTACATTTTGTTTTACAGAGGAATTATGTGAAACCAGGATATCACTTAACTTGGAACCAAGTTTCTGGTGATCTTAGAGATATTCAAGGTAGCTGGCAAATCAGAGAAACTCAAGGTTCTGAAAAAAAACTTCTGATTTATGAATCCTATGTTGATTTAGGATCTGTAGTAGTTACCTGGTTAATTCGCCTAGGTGCAAAGCAGAAAGCCAAGAAAATGGCATATAACCTTCGGAATTGGATTGAGTCGAAGTCAATACCAGATGCAAGAGAGTGAAACACATCTATTTTCTTTCTAAATCTTCCACGACAATTTCAGCTTGATAATAGTTCACTCTTTTATCGGGAATCGTTTAGTTTGAGATACATATGCTAGCGGTGGGCGACGGCAAACCGGGACACTTTCATGTACTAGTGTTTTATTGTCACGAGTTTGTGTGAGTTTTTGTAATCGTTTAGCAGCGCCTCGAGTGCGAATCAACTTTGGCCATTTTCCGCTATTATCAATAGTTCGTCGCGGTATCGAATCTATTATCTTCCACCAAAATGAGCGTGATGACTGAATATCTGGGTGCTCCCTGGAAACAGGAAAAGAAAGGAAGCATTCACCTGTTCTATCAAGCAATAAACCTTTATTTTTTGCTTCTCCAAGCATCCAGCGCAACGCAATATCTGAAGTATCGCGATTATTGTTATCGCCCCCAATATCTGAGTGTGTGCCAGCGAACCATACCTCTTCTACATCTTGATGCGATGAAATAATATTCCGATCAGCTGGGTCTAACCGAGTTACCGCTGCCTTTTTACAGGCATCTTCTCGATCGCTATCAAGCCATCCCCACTGGGTTACGTCAAACCAACCGCGCTCTTCATCAAGCGCAAGCGCGTGACGAACACAACTAACTGAGGGATTGTGTCGCAAATGCGGTAGCATCACAGGACACATCCCGCCATACGACTTAACGGTATCCCACAGGCCAAGAAATTCAACAGGATAATCACGGGTATCATAATTATTACGAAACTCTAACGCTTTGTTGCGATTTTCTCCCTTTTCATCTGGAAATTCATCACGAAATAGTTTCCAAGCTTCGTTAAAAACTTTATCAGCTTGGCATTTATCTGGCAATCCATAACGCCACAGCAATCCAGCTAATGCTCTAACTGTAAAAGCACCCCTGCTAAATCCGAAGAAAAACAGCTTATCTCCAGTTTCGTATATCTCTGCCAATTTTATATAGAGTTGCTTGATATTGACTTCTAAACCATCTCCAAAAACCATTGCACGAATACGCTTGCATGTCGAAATTGGAAAGAAATGCCCGTAATCAGGTGGCTGAAGCAAACAAAATGCATCGTTATGAACCTCTCCAGTATGGAGCAACTTATCTTTCCACTCTTTAATTCTTTCGAATTCACTTTTCTTTGTGCCAATACCCTGATCGTAAATTACAATTTGTTTTTCTGGCGCATTCAATTTAATTAACTGAAGTAGTTTAGCTACATTGGAGTGTTTTCCTCCAAATGCATTACACGTTCCATCCGAACAGAGAATAATGTGGCGACCCATTTTTGCTTTCCTAATTAGAATGGTGAAATTTACAGTAAAAATTTCTTAATCACATGAGATCTACAGCTCACAGCAAACCTTATCAATAATAACATCACACTAATACTGCATGTTAGCTGAGCTTCTGCCATCCGGCGCGGCATATCGAACACGATACCAATCATTTTTCCGTCTGCGTCAAAAACGCCCACGTCATTACGTAGGGCTTTATATTCACCGCGATGCCGCTCATCCTTCTCACTATAGTGCAGAAAAGGTCGCGGTGAATCTGTTTGGTATGATCTCTCGGTAATGGGAATATCCTGCCAGGCCTGGAAAATCGTTTCCATGGCCTCGGCATAGCCAGCAATTCAGGCGTAATTTGGATGGTGTCGGTTTTTATCATACCTGAATATATACCGGATTATGCCGGAATATTTTGTTCAGAAGTTACAGCGGAATCATCAGCCGATATATTGAAAGTGATTGTTTATCAATTAGAGAAGAATCTCACGCAATCTTTCATAATGCAGCGGGAATTAAATGAAGCCACTTTGATGGTTGAAGTAGTATCGTAAAACTGGATAGGTTGTTAAGCTCTGCTATTACCTAATAGAAGGAACAGTGAGATGAGTAAGAAACACCAGCAATATTCTGGGGAATTCAAAAAATGGTTAATCCGATTACAATAGTTATTACAATCAGATTGGTTAAATTTTAGCAAAACCAGGCTAATCTTAATTTAATCTCTCAAAATAGTTTTTATACAAACCTAATCAAACACTGAATTTATAGCACTTTACTCCCTATGGATCTAAATCTTTCTAAATGAGCGAAATCCAAAAAATTACCGAGGCTTTATTAAAGTTTCGCGATGAACGCGATTGGGAGCAATTCCACAACCCTAAGGATCTTGCGTTAGCGTTAAATATCGAGGCTGCAGAGCTGCTAGAAACGTTTTTATGGAAATCTTCCGAACAGGCTGATCTAGAAGCCGTCCAGGAAGAACTTGCCGATGTCTTCGCTTTCGCTTTTTTGCTTGCTGAAAAATACGGCTGGAATGTGACTGAAATCGTGCTTATGAAAATGGCAAAGAATGCGTTAAAGTATCCGGTCTCAGCTTCCAAAGGAACAGCTAAGAAGTATGATGAGTTATAACGCCCAGCATATTTAAGCTTAAATGCGAAAATTTTTAATGGAGAGATAATGGTAAATACTGAGTTGAAGCTGTCTTTAGAGCGTATCGATGTATTGCCAGCGATGCCTGTCATTGTACAAAAACTGCTTACTTTGCCGCTCGACACGGAAGAAGGGGAAATTCAGTTACTGAAATTGATCGGGCAAGATCCACAAATCTCCGCAAAAATTATCGGATTATCCAATAGTACATTGTTTGGTGTTCCCCGCAAGATTGCTTCGGTCAGTGATGCGGCCATGTGTCTAGGATTAACCCGTGTCAAGTCCGTAGCGATTGGAATTGCTACCATGTCCACGCTAACAAAACCCGTTGAAGGCAAACTTAAAACCAGCGATTTGTGGCTACACAATATGACCATTGCGATTGCAATGCGAGCTATCGCTAAATATATGCCGTCACGCATACGCCCTATGGACGATCAGATTTTTCTGGCCGGATTGTTGCATGATATCGGTTTCAATGCATTGAGTTTCCTTGATGCCACACTCTGTGACACATTGCTTGATCAGCTAAATATGGCTAATGACAAACCCATACTTGAACTGGAACAAGAACTAATGGGTACTCATCATAGTGAGATCGGAGCACGACTTGCCGTGCATTGGGGATTGCCTGACGAAATCGTTGACGTGATACGCTACCATCACCTACCCAATGCCGCTCATGCGGATGTAGCGCAACCTCTTATTCATTTGGTTCATATCACAGAAAAAATGGTGCCGGATGTTGGTATTCTTGAACGCACACAGCAAGAAATAACCCAACAAGAATGGAATGCAATCGGCGTCGAATCGAATATGCAAGACACGATTATTGAAGAAGTCATCGCTGCGGCTGAGCAGGCGAGCGCAATCAAAATTTAAACCTTTATGCGCGGTTCATACGCCACAAAGAAACAATTTCTGCTTTTCGTGCCGCATGTAATGGATCACTCGTATCCAATGTGCGTGGATGATGGGGTTTAGCATCTCGTTTGTCCACTACCTTCAATCCCGCTGAAGCGATGAACGACAACCATTGTTCGTGTGTTCGTAACCCTAATTGCTCAGCAAAATTTGACATGATCAGCCAAATTTCTCCATTAGGTTTTAGATAATCGCTTACCCCCGCCAAAAAACTGCGGAGCATTTGATTATCAGGATCATAAATGGCTCTTTCTAGCGGAGAACTGGGACGCGCTGGAATCCAAGGGGGATTGCAAACGATCAAATCCACTGGATCTACGGGCGGAAAAAGATCGCACTGAAGGATTTGTACCTGGTGTTGCAGTCCTAAGCGCGCGATATTGTCACGCGCGCACTCTACAGCGCGTAGATCTTGATCCGTGCCGATTACGTGTTGAATACCACGCTGCGCCAATAAAGCTGCCAACACACCGGTTCCGGTACCTATATCGAAAGCAGTCGTATGCGTTGTGATATCACTAGGAAAAGGTGTCTCTGCTAATAATTGAATATATTCTTGACGAATTGGCGCAAACACACCGTAATGCGGATAAATTTTTGCGCCTAATGCTGCAATATCAATACCTTTTTTGTACCATTCGTGGGCGCCGATGAGTCCCAGTAACTCCCTCAGTGAGGTCACATAGGGCTCGTTACTGATACCGTATACTTTTTCGCAAGCTGAATGTACATCGGGCGCACGTCGTAAAAGAATCCGATGATCTGCCTCGAAAGCTATGAGTAGCTTGTCGAGCGTGCGGGCACGTTGTGATTGTGTCTGACGATACAGATTGAAGGTTTCCCGGGATGTTACGGCTGTACGCAACTTGCTGGCAAATCTTTTATCGATGCGCTTGGCAATAGCCTTGAGTAGCTGGCGAGCGTTCTGGAAATCGCCTCGCCATATTAAACCAGTACCCTCGCATGCCAATCGATAGGCAGTGTCAGCCGTTGTGCGGTCATCAATAGTCTCAACTCGCTTAGGTGATGGCAAGCCTTTTTCCGAGCGCCAACGCACAATCTGCTCTTGGTTACATTCATGCCAAGCAATTACAGGGTAGTCATTCAAAGTAAATAGCTAAGGTGGTGTGATCGGTTAAAACTGAAAGATAGCCTGTAAAAGCTATACTTGTAGTTACACAGCTTTCATTGAAAGGAGCAATGAAAGCTGTGTGGGCTTGAGTTTATTACGGGCTATGCTTAATCAGCTTGTCTTCTTAAGAAAGCTGGAATATCCATTGGATCTACACCCGACTGACGCATTGCAGCAACAGTTGCGTTACTTCTTCTTCCAGTACGCATCACTGCAGGTTCTTCAGATGAGAATATTGAATCACGATCATCAGTTCCAGTACGGCTATGCACGACACTCAATGGAGTGCTTAGGCTTTGTGCTGGGTTACCCAAGCCAGTAGCGACCATGGTAACGCGTAAATCTTCACCGATGTCTTCATCAATGACGGTACCCACGATAATCGTTGCATCTTCTGCCGTAAGATTTTTCACGGTGCTCATAACTTCATGCACTTCTCGCATTTTCAATGAAGAATTTGCAGTGATATTGACGAGGATACCGCGCGCACCGGATAACGAGACATCTTCCAATAATGGGCTTGAAACTGCACGTTCAGCCGCAACGCGCGCGCGATCCACTCCGGCTGCAATAGCGGAGCCCATCATAGCCATACCCATTTCTGACATGACTGTCTTGACGTCAGCAAAATCCACGTTGACCAAACCGGGGCAATTGATTACTTCAGCAATGCCAGCAACAGCACCGTATAACACATCGTTGGCTGCCTTGAATGCATCCAACATAGAAATATCGTTGCCTAACACCATCATCAGCTTGTCGTTAGGAATTACAATCAATGAATCGACGTGCTGCCCGAGCGCTTCCATGCCTGCTTTAGCCGCAATCAAGCGCTTGCCTTCGAAAGCAAATGGCTTACTAACTACGGCAACTGTCAGAATACCCATTTCTTTAGCCACTTGAGCTACCACCGGAGCGGCACCGGTTCCGGTTCCACCGCCCATACCAGCGGTGATAAATAACATATCTGAACCTTGAATTAATTCGGCGATACGGTCACGATCTTCTAACGCAGCTTCGCGCCCTACATCCGGATTCGCGCCGGCCCCCAGTCCTTTAGTGATACCCGTACCCAACTGAAGTATGGTCGGCGCTTTATTACTTTTCAACGCTTGCGCATCTGTGTTCATACTAATGAATTCGACGCCTTTCATGCCATGTTGAATCATGTGGTCTACCGCGTTACTACCACATCCTCCTACACCGACTACTTTAATGACTGCTTCTTGCGATTCGTTATTGATGATTTCAAACATAGCATTTCTCCTTTAATTACAAAAAATTTAAATCACCCAAACACCAGCCCTGAAAAAATCCAGTTAAAAATTCTTCTGGAACCAACCTTTCATCCTTGTAAAAATCTGTTTTGCAGAACCTCCTTGTAACTTCGCCCCATGTTGATGTTGCATTTGTTGAATACCAGCCATTATTAAACCAATTCCTGTTGAGTATCGCGGTGTATGAATAACCTCCTTCAAATTGCCATGATAATTCGGTAACCCCAATCGAACCGGCATATGAAAAATCTCTTCACCCAACTCGACCATACCGCGTAGTGATGCAGACCCGCCCGTGATGACGATTCCAGACGATAACAACTCTTCGAATCCGCTGCGACGTAATTCCGCTTGGATCAAACTGTAGAGTTCTTCTACTCGAGGTTCGATGACTTCAGCCAACGTCTGGCGCGACAATTGGCGCGAACCACGATTGCCAACATCGGGTACCTCAACCATTTCCCGAGTATCCGCCAAACTTCTCAAAGCGCATCCATAGCGGCACTTGATATCTTCAGCGCTTTTCGTCGGAGTGCGAAGCGCCATCGCAATATCATTGGTCACCTGATCACCAGCAATAGGAATCACGGCCGTGTGCCGAATGGCGCCGTTGGTAAATACAGCAATATCCGTTGTACCGCCACCAATATCCACTAAACATACGCCCAAGTCTTTTTCATCATCCGATAAAACAGCCATGGCGGATGCCAGCGGTTGCAAAATTAAATCACGCACCTCAAGACCACAACGGTGCACACATTTCATGATGTTTTGCGCTGCGGATACTGCGCCAGTCACTATATGGACTTTGACTTCCAGTCGTATGCCGCTCATACCAACAGGTTCACGTACATCTTCTTGCCCATCGATAATAAATTCTTGATTCAAGATATGGAGGATTTGCTGGTCGGCCGGAATATTAACCGCTTTAGCCGCTTCCATGACACGCTCCACATCCTTTTCTGTCACTTCCTTGTCTTTAATCGGAACCATACCATCCGAATTAAATCCTTTGATGTGACTCCCAGCGATTCCGGTAAACGCTTCATTAATCTTGCAATCAGCCATGAGTTCGGCTTCTTCTAAGGCTCTTTGGATCGCGTTGACGGTCGTCTCAATATTAGCGACAACACCTTTCTTCAATCCACGTGATGGGTGGCTACCCAAACCGATCACTTCAAATCCGCCTTCTGGCAATACCTCGGCCACAATGGCAACAATCTTGGAAGTACCGATATCCAAGCCAACCACCAAGTTTCTATTTTCCCTAGCCTTATTCATCTCCCATTATCTCCTGGCCTCAAGTCTCTTTTCGTAAACTGGATTTTTTGGGCGTTTGTTGCGCTTGCTCCGTCAAACGGATGGCAAAACCATTGGGATAACGAAGATCAACATAAGCCAATGGACCATCCTGACTGAGTCGCGCAATGCTATGTCCATAAACCAGCACATAACGCTCCAATCTTTCTTTAATGTTTTCACGCCCCAGTTCCAAAACGGTACCCGTGTTGAGTTGTATTCGCCATGCATATCGTGGTGTCAAAGTGACCTCCACGGCATATTGATGCAAGGGTGCTAAAATCTGATTGAATTGATGGAATTGTTTCATCAATTCTTGTGCGCTTTCTTCAGTTGGCCCCATGAAAGTTGGCAAACTCTGGTCACTGGAAACTCGAAATACTTCACCAAACGTGTTTACCAGCGCATGGCTGCCCCAGCGTGCAAGTGGCTGATGCTCTTCAACAATCACATCCAAGCTATTCGGCCATTTTCGATTGATTTTAGCTTCGCGAGCCCACTGTAGTTTTTCAAATTCATTGCGCAATTCTGTTAAATCCACTGATACAAAGTTCCCTCTAATTCCATTGCTAAAAAGAGCCTTAATTTGTTCTAGGTTAATGTTGCTCAATCGAGCATCACCAGCATTTTCAGAATCTGCTGTATAGATATTAATTTCCTTAATTGGAAAATAGGGCGGTTCGATCAAGCGTAATCCAATAACGTATGCGGTGGCTCCCGCTACCGCTACTAGTAATATGTTTGAAACTAAATTCAGAAAATGATGATTATCCCACATGTGTTAACTCTAATACTTTTAACACCAATTCTTGAAAAGAAATACCCGCTGCCTTTGCGGCCATTGGCACCAAACTATGACTGGTCATACCCGGTGAGGTATTCGCTTCTAAAAAATAAAATTGATTATGCTGATTAACGATCAAATCAATTCGCCCCCAGCCTGCACACCCTAAAACTTGGTAAGCGCTTAACGCTTCTTTTTGTATCGATTTTTCCAAGCTCTCGGTTAAGCCACTAGGGCAATGGTAGCGCGTATCATTCGATACATATTTCGCTTGATAATCATATAAATCACCAGCAACTTCGATTCTTATCAAGGGTAATGCTGTTTCACCGAGAATTGCAGCGGTTAGTTCTTTACCACGGATAAACTCTTCCGCGATAACCAACGAATCATGCTTAGCCGCTAACTGATAGGCAGCAGCTACATCTTGCGCGTTGTGTACTTTACTCAATCCAATCGTCGATCCTTCCCGCACTGGTTTAACAATGAGCGGTAATCCCAAATTTTCCACTACAGCCATAAAATCACTGTGTGCGTTCAAAAGCATAAAACGAGGCGATTGGATGCCGGCAGCCTCCCAGATTAACTTGGTGCGCCATTTGTCCATCGCCAACGCACTGGCCATAACACCGCTACCGGTATAGGGCATTTCCATCAACTCCAACGCACCTTGTACGGTTCCATCTTCACCGAAACGGCCATGTAACGCGATAAAAGCTCGATCAAAATTCCGCCGCCGCAGCTCATCCAAAGATTCCTTGGCGGGATCAAAAGGATGCGCATCAACACCACTTTCTTGCAATGCGGCTAAAACAGCTTGCCCACTTTGCAAAGATATCTCACGCTCGGCAGATCGCCCTCCAAGCAAGACTGCTACTTTGCCAAAGCTATGCGCTTTCATTAAGCATGCTCTCCGAATTCACCCACAATATGGACCTCACGAACCAACTCTACACCGGATTTTTTCTTGACTGCTTCTTGTACGAATTGGATTAACGTTTCAATATCAGCCGCACAAGCATTATCCGTGTTGATAATAAAATTGGCGTGCTTGGTTGATACCATTGCACCGCCGATCGCTCTTCCTTTCAATCCACACGATTCAATCAGACGAGCAGCATAATCATTGGGTGGATTACGAAACACGGACCCAGCATTCGGTTGATTGAGCGGCTGGCTATTGATTCGTTGTGCCAGCAAATGTTTTATCTTCTGTTGCGATTCAATCGTATTGCCTCGTAACAATCTAAAATACCCGCCTGCAAACCATTCCGAACCATATTCTTGCTTATCTTCACAGCATAGTTTTACGCTACGGTAACCAATGGCATAGTCACTTGTCTCTCGACGATAGCTTTGTCCGCTGCGGTGTATGATTTGAACGCATTCAACCTTTTTCCAAGTTTCTTCGCCAAAACAACCTGCGTTCATAGCAAGTGCACCGCCAACAGTACCTGGAATACCTGCAAAAAACTCCATTCCAACTAAACCATTTTTGGCCGCAAAGCGAGCCAGTTTCGCGCAAGCAACACCGGCACCGGCATAAATCAATCCATTTGATTCGTTACAATCCATGATGTGTAAATCATCAAGCTGTCCATGCAGGGCTAACACAGTCCCTGGAATTCCACCATCGCGCACCAACAAGTTGCTGCCTAGGCCCACGACATAGACGGACTCATGAATAGGTAATGAACGCAGGAAATCTGTCAGATCTTTTAGATCTGCCGGCTTATAGAACCGCCGTGCATTTCCACCCACTCGCCAGGAAGTATGCTGACTCATTGGCTCATCGAGGCGCAACTCACCGCGCAGCATCGATTCCTGCAAACTATCTTTCATCGCGTCAACCATTGGCATCGCTACATTCCGGCTATGTAAATAATTAAGCATGGATGGCTCATTCCTAGTAGTTATGACCATTAACCACCGACAATCTATTTTTTATTCGCGTGAGTGCAGCGGGTACTCTTGCAATCGAACCTGCCCCCATCACTAATACCACATCATCGTCTTGCGCTACATCCACAATAGCTTCAGCCAATCTATCCACATCTTCTACGTAAATCGGTTCGACCTTACCTAGCACACGAATCGATCGTGTCAATGACTTACTATCTGCTGCCACAATAAATTCTTCCCCTGCGGAATAAACTTCTGTCAGTAATAGCGTATCCGCTTGCGACAAAACTCTGACAAAATCTTCGAATAAATCCCGCGTGCGCGTATAACGATGTGGCTGAAATGCCACGACTAACCTACGCCCTGGGAAAGCGCCTCGAGCAGCTTTCATGGTAGCATCCATTTCTGCAGGATGATGGCCGTAATCGTCAACCAATAAGAAGCTTCCCGAGGTAGGTAATTGAATTTCTCCGTATTGTTGAAACCGTCGACCGACGCCACGAAATTCAGCTAATGCCTTAACCATGGCGCTATCTGCAACACCGATTTCATTGGCGACTGCAATTGCTGCCAAAGCATTTTGAACATTATGCAAACCGGGAAGATTCAATACAATATCCAAGTTTCGCGCGGTACCATTAACACCAATAATGGCTGTAAACTCCATCTGACCTCCAGAGTGTTTAATATTCATAGCGCGCACTTGTGCATCTTCACACAACCCATAGGTCGTGATCGGTTTGGTAATCGAAGGAATGACTTCGCGCACATTGGCATCATCAAGACATAACATCGCCATACCATAAAAGGGCAAATGTTGTATGAACTCGACAAAAGTTTGTTTCAGTTGGTTGAAATCATGTCCATAAGTATCCATATGGTCGGCATCGATATTCGTTACCACGGCGAGTACCGGTTGGAGATAAAGAAACGATGCATCTGATTCGTCCGCTTCTACCACGATGAATTCACCTTTTCCTAATTTGGCATGGCAGCTCGCTGATTCTAATCTCCCACCAATTACAAATGTTGGATCCATCTCAGCCGCTGCCAATATACTGGCGACTAGACTGGTAGTAGTGGTTTTGCCATGGGTACCGGCAATTGCGATACCACTACGCAACCGGAGCAATTCAGCGAGCATCAATGCCCGAGGAACGACGGGGATATTTTTGTTTTTGGCTTCAATGATTTCTGGGTTATCTGATTTAACCGCAGTCGATGTCACCACAGCATCTGCGCCCTTGATTTGGCTACTTTCGTGCCCAACGAACACTGTTGCATTTAACTCCCGCAGGCGTTGAATCACAGGACTGTCGACAAGATCAGAACCACTTACACGATAACCCAGGTTGAGAAAGACTTCGGCAATGCCACTCATCCCAGCGCCGCCAATACCGACGAAATGAATATGTTTAACCTTATGTTTCATGCGACCCTCCGACTCAGTTCAATACAGATTTCAGAAACGACGCGGGTAGCTTGTGGTTTTGCCAAGCTACGAGCTTTTATAGACATATCTAATAATTGCTTTCGTGTTAAGTTTGTGAGCAATTGCGCTAATGTGTCGGCTGTCAATTCGCTTTGTGGCAGTAAAATTGCAGCACCCTGATTGGAAAGAAACTTTGCGTTACTGGTTTGATGGTCGTCGACGGCATGTGGATAAGGCACCAGAATACTGGCAACGCCAGCAGCGCATAACTCGGCGACAGTTAATGCACCGGCACGGCAAATGATTACATCACATTGCGCATATTGTTTCGCCATATCATCCATAAAAGGAATGACTTCACCTATCAACTGTAAATCTACATAGCTTTTTTGCACTGCCTCACAATGATTGGTTCCAGTTTGATGGATAACTATCGGATACAATTCTGCGGGCATCTTTTTTAAGGCTTGTGGTACAACCGTATTGAGAATTTGCGCACCGAGACTGCCACCGACCACCAATAATTTGAGGTTTCCTTGGCGATTGTGAAATCTGTCTTGTGGCTGTGCTAATTGCGTAATTTCTGGACGCACGGGATTGCCTGAGTAAACAACTTTATCTTCATTCCCATCAATCGCGTTGGGGAATCCCAACACAATTTTATCCGCTAATTTTGCCAAAATTTTATTCGTGAGCCCTGGTAATGAATTTTGCTCATGAATGACGAGTGGTTTATTTAATAGGGATGCCATCATGCCACCTGGAAAAGCCGGATAGCCGCCCATTCCCAAAACCACATTGGGTTTTATTTTCAAAATGATTTGCATGCTTTGCATAAAAGCTTTGATTAGGCGCAGGGGCAGCATGAGCCATGTGGTCAGATTTTTACCGCGCAATCCGGAAAAATTGATCAATTCCATGTCATATCCATACTGCAACACTAATCTACGCTCCATCCCCGTTATTGTTCCTAACCATACGATGCGCCAACCCAATTGTTTTAAATAGTCCGCTACGGCTAATCCTGGGAATACATGCCCACCAGTACCGCCTGCCATTATCAGAATCACGCGATTTTGCTCAGTCATTTCATTCCTGCATCATTGCCGTACATTTATACGTTCAATCCACGTAATTTTTTCCGATTTTCCCAATCTATCCGCAGCAATACTGCCAAAGCAATGCAGTTCGCCGTGATACTGCTGCCTCCAAAGCTTAGCAGAGGCAGTGTCAATCCTTTGGTCGGTAAAACACCCATATTGACGCCTATATTGATCATAGCCTGCAATCCTATCCAAATGGCTATGCCTTTTGCTACTAATGCGGAAAAAGGTTGCTCGAGTTTTGCCGCTAATCCACCAATGATGAAAGCACGCATAATAAGCCAAATGAATAAAGCAATCACTATGGCAACGCCCACAAAACCCAATTCCTCGGCCAAAACTGACAGTAGAAAATCAGTATGCGCTTCGGGGAGATAAAACAATTTTTCGACACTGCCACCTAAGCCAACGCCCAGCCATTCACCGCGTCCAAATGCGATTAACGCGTGACTCAACTGATAGCCTTTTCCGTACGGGTCAGCCCAAGGATCCAAAAAAGAAACAACGCGGACTAAACGATAATTCCAGAATGTAATCAACACATATAAACCGACTAATAGGATAACGATTAGCCCGATAAATATTTTCAGACTAACGCCACCTAAAAATAGAATCGACATTGCTAGTGCAGTGATCACAAAGAACGCACCGAAATCAGGCTCCATGAGCAATAAGAAGCCCACAATCGCTAAAATAGCGGTAATGGGTAGAAACCCTCGCAGAAAGTGATCCAGGTCAATCGCTTTACGATTAACATAGTCTGCCGCATACAATACCATTGCGAATTTCATGAATTCAGACGGTTGGAAATTTACAATGTAAAGTGGGATCCATCGTTGACTGCCGTTAACCGTATGGCCAACTCCGGGGATCAGAACCACTACCAGTAATGCCACTGCGATTATGAATACATAACTACTGTATTTTTGCCATACCGATAAAGGCACCTGAAACACAATCACCCCAAGAAGCACGCCAACCATGAGATAAGCGCTATGCCTAATTAAGTAATGGCCAGATCTTTCTGGACCAAATTGTGCTTCTGCAATCGCGATTGACGCAGAATAAATCATAACTAAACCAATACTCAACAATAACAAAGCAGACCAAACCAGCGCTTGGTCAAAGTCACTATCAACTTTGTGCCTGATGGATGAATGCTGCGTTTGATAAATCATCATTACTGTTTTGTCATTGATACGTTATTAAACTGACCGGCAATTTCTTTTATCGCTGCAACAAATACTTCTGCCCGATGTATGTAATTTCTAAACATATCGAAGCTGGCACACGCAGGGGAAAGCAGCACCACATCATCTTTTTCAGATAGCAAAAAGCTTTTTTGTACCGCATCTTGTAAGGTTTTAGAAAAATACATCGGTACACCACTGCCTTCCAATGCGTTTGCAATGATTTCAGCATCACGGCCGATTAATATTACAGCGCGCGCGCCATCCGCAACGGCTGATTTAAGATGAGAAAAATCTTGTCCTTTACCTTCTCCACCCGCAATCAAGACAACATTGCCATTCCTGCCAGTCAATGCAGCGATGGTTGAACCAACATTGGTGGCTTTCGAATCATCATAGAATGTGACTCCGTTAATGGTTACAACCTTTTCCATGCGATGCGGCAATCCACGAAATTCTCGTAAAGCGGATACCAGTGGATCAATTGCTATATCTAGTGCACGGCACATAGCTAATGCAGCCAATGCATTAGCTGCATTATGGAGCCCAGCCAGAGGTAATTCAGAGAGTTTCATTAGGCGTGTATCGCCTTCGGTCAACCAAGCTTCACCATTTTCTTCATATAACAAACCGAAACTAGTCGCTGCCAGAGATTTATCCAAGCCAAAAGAAAATTGTTTGCGATCCACTAATGCCATATTGCTTACCAGTGAATCATTGCGATTCAATACTTGTATGCCTTGGTTTTGCGTATGTCTAAAAATTCTTGCTTTGGCTGCGGCATAATCGTCTAAGGTGGCATAACGATCCAAATGATCTTCGCTGATGTTTAAAACCGTCGCAACATCCGGACTTAAGTACTGCATGGTTTCCAATTGAAAGCTTGATAGCTCTAGAACCCAAGCTTGTGGCCAATTATTCGTGTCGATTCGTTGCATCAGCGTATCCAGCACAGATGGGCTGATATTGCCAGCTATTGCGGTATTCCAACCTGCTTTTTTCAATAACGCGCCGGTCATTGCAGTAACCGTTGTTTTACCGTTCGATCCGGTGATTGCAAAAATTTTTGGCTGTGGCCTGTTGTCTTGCTGTAGCGCCCATGCAAACAAATCCATATCGCCCACCACTGTGATGCCACGGCGAATGGCCCTCTGTACATGAGGATCTGTCAAGGGCACGCCAGGACTGATTGCAATTAAGTCGATGGTGCTAAAAATAGCGTCGTTAAAGGGGCCAGTATGTACCATGAGTGCCGGAAAATGGGTGCAAATTGCCTTCAATCCGGGTGGTTCATTGCGAGTGTCGGCGGCATGAACTATTGCATTTTGACGCGATAGCCATTTTACCATCGATAGCCCCGTTTCACCGAGCCCTAATACCAGCACTTTTTTTCCTTGTAAGTTCATCGCAGTTTCAGTGTCGACAATCCAATTAATACCAGGATCAGTGTAATGATCCAGAATCTCACCACTACCTGATTTTCTTTCCATCCTTTTAATTCGAAATGATGATGCAAGGGTGCCATACGAAACACTCGCTTTCCGAACATTTTGAACGAAGCGACTTGCAGCATTACCGATAGCGCTTCAACAACAAAAACACCTCCCATGATGACCAATACAATTTCTTGTCGCACAATCACGGTAACAACCCCTAAAGCAGCACCTAATGCAAGTGCACCGACATCGCCCATAAATACTTCAGCGGGGTACGCATTGAACCATAAGAAAGCTAGTCCGGCACCCGCTAAGGCACCACAAAATACGGATAATTCTCCGGCATTGGGTATATACGGAATTCCCAGATATTTTGCAAACACGCTGTGCCCTGCCACATAAGCAAATATTGCTAATGCGCTGCTCACCATGACCGTAGGCATGATTGCTAACCCATCCAATCCATCTGTGAGATTCACGGCGTTACTGGTGCCAACGATAACCAAGTAGGACAAAATGAGAAATCCAGTTACGCCAAGTGGAATGGCGACTTCCTTGAATAAAGGTACGATCATTTCGGTCTGCGCGGGTATTTCAGCTGTAAAAACCAGATATAAGGCCACAGCAATTGCAATGACAGATTGCCAGAAAAGCTTTGTCCTAGCGCGTAATCCTTTCGGATTACGGTGAACGACTTTACGATAATCATCAACCCAGCCAATGATACCAAACCCTAAAGTTGTTATCAGCACGACCCAGATATAACGGTTCGTCAAATCCGCCCATAGCAAGGTAGTTAACACAATGGCAATGAGTATTAAAGCACCTCCCATAGTAGGTGTTCCGGCTTTAATCAGATGTGTTTGTGGACCATCGTCACGAACCGATTGACCGATTTTGTAAGCCGTTAACTTACGGATCATCATGGGACCTACAACAAACGAAATCATTAATGCGGTTACCACCGCAAGCATTGCACGCAAAGTAATGTAGCTAAATACGTTGAATGCGCGGATATCTTGCGCAAGCCATTGGGATAAGATTAACAACATACTGCTCTCCAACGGAATGTCGTTTTCAACTTATTAATGTTTACAATATTCATGCGCTTGGAATCTCAAGGCGTTGAACAACACGTTCCATTTGCATAAAACGCGACCCTTTGATCAGGAAGGTGGCATCATTCGCAAGCAGGCTACCTGCGGCATTCAATAAATCATCAATTGAATCAAAATGCTGCGCACCTTTACCAAAGGCTTCTGTCGCATAGGCGGATAACTTTCCCAGAGTCAACAATCGATCAAGCCCTGCATTACGTGCATCTTGGCCGATTTTTTGGTGTAATCTGATGGCAGAATCACCTAATTCACCCATATCCCCCAACACTAGAATTTTTTTCCCCGATGATGCAGCTAAAACAGCCAGTGCAGCGCTTACTGAATCCGGATTAGCATTATAGGTATCATCCAAAAGCAAGGTATTATGCAAGCCGCATTTTCTTTGTATGCGGCCTTTGACACCCGTGAAACTCTCTAATCCAGTAGCAATTTGCGTTTTATCGATTCGTAAAGCGACTGCCGCAGCTGCCGCAGCCAGCGCATTGTAGATATTATGGACACCAGGGACTTGCAAGCGCACAGTAACCTCGCCATCCGGTAATTTTAATTGCACTTGACTGGTTAAGACATTCATTTGGTAGGTTGCACCGATCTGTGCTGATTGATGTAAACCAAAATCAATTTGGTGGCATGAACTAGTACAATCCCGCCACAAAGACGCATAAGTGTCATCAGCATTAATAATAGCTGTGCCTTGATGACGTAATCCTTGAAAAATTTCCGCTTTAGCGCGCGCTACCGCTTCAATTGAACCAAGGCCCTCGATATGCGCATTCCCAGCATTCGTAATTAAAGCCACACCAGGTTTTACTAATTGCGTCAGATAGGCAATTTCACCGATATGATTCATCCCCATCTCAAACACGGCATATTGATGATGCTGGCGCAGTCGTAGCAACATTAATGGAACACCGATCTCATTGTTAAGATTACCTTCGGTAGCTAATACGGGGTCGTTTGATGGAACGATCGATCTCTCCTTGACCCACGCAGCTTTACGCAGTATTGCAGCAACCATTTCTTTGACGGTTGTTTTACCGTTGCTACCGGTTATTCCGATCACTGGCAACTTAAATTGATTGCGCCAGAAAGCCGCTAATTGCCCCAAACTGGAACGTGTATCTTTGACTCTTAAAATAGGAACATTGAAAGCAGGTTGATCGAGCGTGATATTTTCATTGATGACCGCAGCAACAGCACCTTGCTTGATTGCGTTGGAAACAAATTTGCCACCCTCGAAATTTTTTCCAGACAAAGCAATAAACAAATCTCCACTTTTTAAAGTACGGCTGTCGGTACTAACTCCAGTAAAAGAAACATCCTTTTCGAACCAATCAATTTGCAGCGCGGCAGCGGCTTGCTTAACCGTCATCATGACAGCACCTGCGTTTTTTTACTGACATCGTGTAGCACCTGACGCACTACTTCCGCATCACTGAAAGGGGTTTTTTTCCCTTTTATTTCTTGAAATCTTTCATGGCCTTTGCCGGCGATCAGAACAATATCACCCGCGTAAGCGTTATCAATAGCTTGATAGATTGCAAGCGCTCTATCAACTTCAATTTGATAGTTATTCTTTCGCGCACCGGAGGTGATATCACGAAGAATCGATGATGGGTCTTCGTTGCGCGGATTATCGCTGGTAAAAACAACATTATCCGCCAATTTCGTTGCTACTTCGCCAACCATTGCGCGCTTACCTTTATCACGATTTCCGCCACAGCCGACTACACAGTGCAAGGAAGGATTGCGCGCTCTACTGCTTGTATCAGGAGGACTCGAACGCAATATTTCTTGCAGTGTATTCAGCACTTTTTCTAATGCATCTGGCGTATGCGCGTAATCAATAATGACTGTAACTTGGTTATTGTTGGTATATCGCTCCATACGACCGGGTATAGAGCGTACATGTTGCACCGCTTGTACTGCTTCGGAAAAATTGATACCACTGGCCAGCAAAGCTGCGATAACTGCCAATAGATTATAAGCATTAAACCTTCCCAGCACGGGCACCCTTAGGTGTTCATATGAGCCCCCATATTCGATATCAAATTCGATGCCATGCATATCTGCATGAAGATTTGAACCAAGAACCACGAGCTCATTTTTAGCCGTATTGACGTATTCAGAATTTTTGAGGCCATAACCTATGGTTTGCACCACTTTATGCTTCAGTTGACGTGATAACTCAACTCCCAAAACATCATCCAGATTAATAACAGCGTACTTAAGCTCGGGCCAAAAAAACAAACGCGCTTTAGTCTCTGCATAGGCATCCATGCTCTGATGATAATCCAGGTGATCACGTGATAAATTCGTCAGCACGGCGATTGAAAATGTTGTTCCATTAATCCTTTCTTGCGCGATGCCATGAGAAGAAACCTCCATGGCAACGCCATCGGCGCCTTGTTGTGCAAAATCTGCTAATAAGCGCTGTAGTACCAAAGCATCGGGTGTAGTATTTTCCGCTGGGGCAAGATCATCATAAAGACCGTTTCCTAATGTCCCAATGACAGCCATCTTTTTATTCAGATAGAGCATAGCCTGTGCATACCAATGAGAAAACGATGTTTTGCCATTGGTGCCCGTTACCCCTACCATCCATAAGCGCTGTGATGGGTTTTCATAAACGTGACTGGCGATGAAGCCTGCGTTGGCTTTTAGCTCTGGAACAGCAAGTGAAGGAATGTCCCACGCTGGATTCCAAGAAAAATCGTGGGGATCCCACAATATAGCGTTGGCCCCAGCTGCAATTGCATTAGGGATAAATTTTCGTCGATCAACTTCTTCTCCTGCATAAGCCACAAAAGTATCACCTGGTTTTATCTCGCGGCTATCCGAAACAAGATTTGTGATAGCTGCACCTAAATTATTCAACCCATTAAGATCAAACAATTTCCTAGGCTTTCTTTTGGTGGTCATAGGCGGCTATCCCTCCTCATCGATTTCGGGAACCGCAGTGAAAGTCACAACGTTATTTGCCGGCGCATCCGGTGGAATATTTAAGATATGCAAAGCATTTGCCATAACTTTGCTAAAAACAGGTGCTGCTACGACGCCCCCAAAATGCTGGCCAGCAGAAGGTTCATCAATCATCACCGCGATAATGAGACGAGGGTTGGATGCGGGTGCGTATCCTACAAATGTAGCAATGTAACGCTTTTTAGCATACTGGCCATCAATGAGCTTATGCGCTGTTCCTGTTTTCCCGGCAACACGGTAACCGTTTATTTGTGCCAAAGGCGCCGTTCCTCCGGGCTTTGTCGCCATTTCTAGCATATCGCTCATGGTTTTTGCTGTGCTCGGAGAAATTACACGATACCCCATTAAAGGCATGTCTTGTTTCAATAGCGAAATGGGCTTCAGTTCTCCACCTGCAGTAAAAATCGTATAGGCGCGCGCAAGTTGCATCAAACTGGTAGAGATACCATGACCATAGGACATGGTAGCCTGCTCTATCGGTTTCCAAGTATTGTAGGGCCTTAACCGCCCACTGACTTCACCCGGAAATCCCGAATTTGTCGATATTCCAAATCCTGAACGATTAAACATTTCCCACATGGTTTGGGATTTTAATGACAGCGCTATTTTTGCGGTTCCTACATTACTCGACTGTTGAATGACTTGAGCTACCGTCAATTGCCCTTTATTGCCGACGTCACGGATAGTACGCCCCCCGATCTGCATATTTCCTGGCGCTGTTTGCATCAACGTGTTGGCATTGACTCTACCTACTTCCATTGCAATAGCGACCGTAAACGGCTTTAGAGTGGATCCAGGCTCAAACGTGTCGATCAATGCTCGATTTCGGATTCTGTCATGGGAGATGGTAGATCGATTATTCGGATTATAGGTCGGCAAGTTACTCAGTGCCAGAATTTCACCTGTTTGCGCATCTAAAACGATGATACTGCCTGCTTTAGCTTTATGTTGTTTTACTGCTTCTTTTAACTCAGCATGAGCACGATACTGAATTCTTCGGTCAATCGATAAAAAAATATCTTGACCTTCCTTGGGCATGCGAATTTTTTCAACATCTTCAATAATTCGCCCTTTGTTATCTTTGATTACTTTGCGACTTCCTAGCTCTCCGTCGAGCATGCTTTGCCAACCACGTTCTACACCTTCTTGCCCCTCGTCGTTAATATCGGTAAAACCCAGCACATGTGCGGCAAACTCGCCTTCCGGATAATAACGCTTGGATTCATAGCTAATATAGATACCAGGTATTTTTAAATTGATGGTTTCTTCTGCTAAATCTGGAACCAACTGGCGCTTTAAGTAAACAAAACGGGTGTTTTTACGATTCAGCCGTTCATCAATTTGATCCGGAGGCATTGCAAGCAATGTTGATAGTTTTTTTAGTTTTTCTGGTGCGATCTCTACTAACTGAGGATCAGCATAAATAGAAGCGGTGGGAGAACTGATTGCAAGAATCTGTCCATTTCTATCCGTAATCATGCCTCTGTTGGCATTCATTTCGACTACACGACTATAACGAGACTCTCCCTTTTCTTGTAGAAAATCATTATGCATTCCTTGTAAATAAGCTGCGCGGCCCATTAATGCAATAAAACCCAATACCAAAACAAACAATATCAACCGTGAACGCCATGGCGGCAAATCGATTGGCTGAATGCAATGGTTAATCACGCTGCAACCTCGAATCCACGTCTGCCGGAGCCGTTTCTATCGTGACGATTTGTATTGTTGACGTAGGCGGAATAATCATATCCAAATGTTCCCGTGCAATGCTCTCAATTCGACCATGCATAATCAGCGTACTTTGTTCTAATTGCAATTTCCCCCATTCAATATCCAGTTTACGTTCTATTTGTTTTTCATTTTCGAGCGCCATAAAAAGCTTACGCGAAGTGTGCTGCGCATTAACTACACCTAGCGCCGAAATGATTAATATCACCAAAAAGAATACATTTACTCTGAACAAGCTTGATCATTCCTATTGAGCAATTCTTTCCGCGACACGCATGATTGCGCTTCTCGCTCTAGGGTTATTTTTCAATTCATCTGGCCCCGGACGTACTTTCCCAATCCGCTTCAATTTTTGCTTGCCCCAACGCTGCAACTCTTCTTGCGTGAGCGGTATTTGCCTAGGCAAAGAAGGTGCTCCTGTCTCTCGCTGCATAAACTGCTTGACAAGCCTGTCTTCCAGAGAGTGGAAGCTAATGACCACCAGCCTCCCCCCAACGGACAATAACTCAACAGACTGCGGCAGCGTTACCGACAATTCCTTAAGCTCCTGATTGATATGAATCCGGATCGCCTGAAAAGTGCGCGTCGCCGGGTGCCGCATAATTTCGCGCTGGCGCTGACGCGAGCGCACAACACCTGCGACAATTTCGGCAAGTTGCCATGTGGTATCAATAGGCTGCCGCGCTCTTGCCACAATAATCGCTCTTGCAATCTGCTGAGCATACCGTTCTTCGCCATATTCTTTAATCACCCATTTCAGTTCATCTTCAGTGACTGATGCAATCCATCCCGCAGCAGACTCTCCCCTTGTTACATCCATGCGCATATCTAAAGGTCCGGTGGATTGAAAACTAAATCCACGTGAGACATCCTCTAATTGCGGTGACGACACCCCTAAATCCAACAATATCCCGTCAATATGCGTAATTTGCATTTGTTGCAATCTTTGTTGAAGCTGTGAAAAACTCGCGTGTACGATGCAAAATCGCTTGTCTTCAATTACATTCCCCACCGCAACTGCACTGACATCTTTATCAAAAGCTATTAACCGACCTTGTTCGTTGAGTTGCGACAAAATGCGCGCACTATGCCCACCCCTTCCGAACGTCCCATCCACATAAATGCCGCACGGTTTTATTGCTAACGCGTCAATTGCTTCATCCAACAATACAGGAATGTGCATTTATTGCTGTATCACAACGAAAAGCCTTTTAATTCGGGTGGCATATCTCCATCAATAAAAGTAGTGCTGGCGATTTTAAATTTCCATTGTGCATCGTCCCATAGCTCAAATTTGGCACCTTGGCCGACCAAAGCTATTTCCTTGTTTAATCCGGCAAATTGACGTAGTGGTGCCGAAATTAGAATACGACCAGTGTTATCCATTTCGACTTCGCTGGCCATACCTATCAGCAATCGCTGTAGATTCCGAGATCTCTCGTCAAGACCGAGGCTATTGAATTTTTGTTCGATGGGTTCCCAAGCAGGTAGCGGATAAATTAATAGGCATTTTGAAGGATCGGCAGTAACGATTAATTGCCCTTCGCATGAAGACATGAGCTCGTCACGGTATTTAGAAGGTATAGCCATCCTCCCTTTCGCATCCAAGTTGAGTTGCGCAACACCACGAAACATAACGCCCCTTTCTATTTCAGAAACGATAAGAAATACACAAATCCCCACATTTCTCCACCAATATCCACTTTAATCAAAAAAAATGATCTCGTCAAGCAAATATTGGGACATTTATTGTTTATGTGACAACAACTTAAGAGCGTATCGATCAGAACAATGTAACTGTAATTTTGTAGATAAATAAATAGGATAGAAGAATAATTGAATGTTTAATGTGAGGTTTTTGTCGCACTAAATTGATAATGAGAGTACATGTAGTCATTAAACTTACTTAACCTTGCTATACTGAAGCTTTTTCACACATCGCATTTTGTCAAATGACACCCAGCTATTGGAAACAAGCAACGAAGGAATTGGCGCAAAACGATGCTGTATTGCGGGATCTGATTTGTTGTTTTAAGCAAGAAAAATTTGTATCACACGGCTGCGCATTCACTACGCTAACACGCTCAATCGTGGGGCAGCAGATTTCTGTTAAAGCGGCTGAAAGTGTTTGGCAAAAGATCATTAGTAATATGGCTGGATTTTCACCAGCTACAATCCTTGCATCGCAAGATGAACTATTGCGGTCGTGCGGATTATCGAGACAAAAAGTGGCCTATATAAGAGATTTAGCTCAGTATTTTACCAATACGCCACAACCTGAATGCGCTTGGGTAACATTTACTGATCAAGCATTGATCACGGAGTTAACCAAAATCAAAGGCATCGGTCGGTGGACCGCAGAAATGTTTCTGATTTTCCACATGCAACGACCCGATGTATTACCGTTGGACGATATCGGCTTGCAGCGTGCAATCAGTCGTTACTACAATGATAATCAACCGATTGACAAAAAAAAGATGAATGAGATCGCTTTGCCTTGGCGTCCCTGGCGCTCAGTAGCCACATGGTATTTGTGGCGCGCACTTGACCCACTACCGGTAGAATATTAGCAAGTAAAAGCGCT
The DNA here is from genome assembly GCA_024281825.1 of Nitrosomonas sp. Taxonomy (GTDB): domain Bacteria; phylum Pseudomonadota; class Gammaproteobacteria; order Burkholderiales; family Nitrosomonadaceae; genus Nitrosomonas. Next base: position 90,733 of record JAMWZY010000001.1, read on the forward strand.
CTATTATTGCCAATAATGACATCATTCCAGTATCTATCGATTGTTATTCCTTGTTTCAATGAAGAAGAAGGGCTTGATGCATTATTTGCGCGACTAGAAAATACTTTGGAACAACTCAATGAGTTTCATTATGAAATTATTTGTGTCGATGATGGTAGTCGGGATAACACTCTAGCAATACTCTGTCAACATGCAGCACGCAATCGAAATATTGTTGTTTTAGAACTTTCACGTAATTTTGGTAAAGAAGCAGCATTGACAGCAGGCCTAGATACTGCACGAGGTGATGCCATTATTCCACTCGATGCCGATTTACAACACCCACCTGAATTAATTATTGAAATGGTAAGGCAGTGGAAAAATGGTTACGATGTTGTATTGGCACGGCGCACTACACGCGAAATAGATCATCCGCTTCAGCGGTATATCACGCAGAAATTTTATCGTTTACATAATCGCATCTCGGAGTGCACTATTCCTCGCGATGTTGGCGATTTCCGCTTAATGGATAAGCGAGTTGTAGAAGCACTCAAACAATTGCCAGAGCGTCGACGTTTTATGAAAGGTTTGTTCGCTTGGGTGGGATTTAATCAAATTATCGTCGATTTTGTCGTTGAGCCGCGTAGAACTGGAAAGTCAACTTTTAATCGACGTCGATTGTGGTCACTAGGAGTAGAAGGCATTACCAGTTTTAGTACCGCACCATTAGCCATATGGGCTTATGCCGGACTTACTGTAGCCATTCTATCATTTGTGTACGGTTGCTGGATTGTTTTAAAAACCTTGATATTTGGTGTTGATGTACCAGGTTATGCCTCATTGTTGACGGCAGTACTTTTTCTCGGTGGCATTCAGCTCATGGGAATCGGCGTTTTGGGTGAATATATCGGGCGAATATACAGCGAAAGCAAGCAAAGACCCATTTATATTGTCAGACAATGTTACGGTAAACAAGACACGCATGATTGATCGGGAAACAGGGCGGCAACTTACTGGATTTTCTTTAATTGGCGTCTTTAACACGATCATACATTTGGTAATTGTTATTGGTTTAGTGGAAATTTTCTTCGTCCACCCAATGCCAGCAAATGCGATTGCTTTTATTTGTGCCAACCTTTTTTCATTCTGGGCAAATAGTCGCTGGTCATTTCAAACCACTTTAACGCGTCAACGATATCTACGTTTTTTTATCGTATCTCTGATAGGATTACTCGTTTCCATTTCGGCGATTGCTGTCAGCGAGGTTTTGAAATGGCATTACCTCATCGGTGTTGCTATCTCCTTTTGCATCATGCCATTCTTAACTTTTATTGCCCATAGGCTATGGACTTACAAGAAATAACAAATTGATTTTGAATAATTTTTCAAAAATTTCTTGCTTAAACCTAAGATACCCGTTCTTTCCGCTATTAACTCTAACCTAAATCTATTTACTCTTGGCAAGAATTAAGTATTTTTTGTGTAAAGTAAGTACCTGTTTCTTTAAAGAATCAATATCATAATCGTTGATAATGATATCATCAGCTAACTGCAAACGTCGCTGTCTTGTTACTTGTGTTGCCATAATCGCTTTCACTTTTTTCTCTGACAATCGACTCCTCGTCATCGTGCGTAACAATTGCAGAGATTCACTGCAATCTACTACTAAAACACGCTCAACAGTATTGTCATAATCATGCGTTTCAAATAGTAATGGTACGACAATAATAATGTAAGCCTCGGTAATTTGTTTGATTTGAACTTTTACTTCTTTAAGAATAAGAGGATGCAGGATTTTCTCTAACCTAATTCGCGCATTATTATCAGAAAAAATCAGGTTAAGCATTTTAACTCTATCAACCGCACCGACAGAATCAATGCAATCGCCTCCAAAAGCCTCTCGAATTGCATTGACGGCCAGTCCATTTACTTCAGTAAACTTCCTTGCAAGGATATCAGTATCAACAATTGTAATCCCTAGATCGGCAAACAATCTACTAACGGTAGATTTACCACACCCAATGCCACCCGTTAAGCCAACCACAAAGGTCATAGCTCAAAATGAACCAAGGTATAGTTGATTAATATCATTACCCACAAACAAGGCAATCAAGGCTCCGCTCACTAAATAAGGACCAAATGGAATAGGCATATTCTTATTGCGCCCAGCACTCACGATTAAACCAATACCTACAACGGCACCCATCAGCGATGAGAAAACAATAACGATTGGTAACATTCCCCATCCCAGCCATGCACCGATCGCTGCCAGTAACTTAAAATCACCATATCCCATACCTTCTTTACTTGTTACTAACTTAAAACACCAATAAATCGACCATAGTGATAAGTAACCAACTACTGCACCTATAACTGCACCATGAATGTCAGTAAAACCATTATTCAAATTAATCAGAATACCTAACCATAACAATGGCAATGTAATATCGTCTGGTAATAGCTGTGTGTCCAGGTCTATCATCGCTAGCACGATTAACGCCCAAACAAAAATCAATGCAGCTAGCGCTAATAAACTAAAACCAAAATGCCAGGCCACAAGACCACTCATCAACGTTGTCGCAGCCTCAACAACAGGATAGCGTAAAGAAATATGTTTTTTGCATTGTTTACAGCGCCCACGCAATACAAGATAGCTGATAATAGGAATATTCTCTAGGGGAGTTATTTTATATCCGCAATGAACACACGCGGAGCGCGGGACCATAAGGTTAAGTTCCGTAAATACTTGGACCGTTTCTCCGCGTATTTCCGCACATTGTTGCATCCAGTTTCTCTTAATCATTTGCGGCAATCGATAGATAACGACATTGAGAAAACTTCCAACCATCAACCCAGTGATAGAAGCCAACGAGATCCATAAAAAAGGAGAATCTTGTAGCTGAGTAGTAAAGGTCATCATGAATATTTAACGCAGCAAAATTATAAAATGAATTCGCATTGATTTAACTAACCACCATACCCATTTTAAAAATGGGCAAGTACATCGCAACGACCATTCCACCAATCAATGTTCCCAGCACTACCATGATAACCGGCTCCATCAAACTGGAAAGCGCGGCCACCGCATCATCGACCTCTGCTTCATAAAAGTCAGCAACTTTACCCAGCATTGAGTCAAGAGAACCAGATTCTTCTCCGATCGCAACCATCTGTATAACCATGCTAGAAAATACTTCACTGTTCGTCATGGAGGACATCAAACTATTACCTGTACTCACTTCTAGTTGAATCTTTTTTGTAGCTTCATAATAAACATAGTTACCTGCTGCACCAGCCACAGAATCTAATGACTCCACTAGAGGCACCCCTGCCGCAAACATAGTTGAAAGTGTGCGAGACCAACGTGCAATTGTCGCTTTACGAATGATTTCACCAAAAACAGGGATTTTTAGTAACAAACGATCCATAAAACGCTGCATTGGTATTGAGCGCTTCCAAGTATAAAAAAACGCATACCCTCCCCCACCTAAAACACCAATAATTGCCCACCAATAGGCCACAAAGAAATCTGAAGCAGCCATCACTACGAGTGTCGGTGTGGGTAGATCAGCACCAAATCCCTCGAACAAGTCTTTAAACGCGGGAATTACAAAAATCATAATGACTGCGGTAATAATAAACGCAACAACAATAATTGAAATAGGATAAAAAAGTGCCGATTTAATTTTCCCCTTAATCGCCTGGATTTTTTCTTTATATGTAGCCAATCGGTCTAGCAGACCATCTAAAATACCTGCTGCTTCCCCCGCTTCGACCAGATTACAAAATAATGAATCAAAGTAGAGTGGATATTTCCGGAACGCATTCGCCAGATTACTACCCGTTTCCACCTCTGCTTTTATATCTAGAAGCAACTTGGCAACCGCGTGGTTGCTATGCCCTTTTCCAACGATATCAAAAGCCTGCAATAATGGCACTCCTGATTTCATCATCGTTGCCAACTGACGCGTGAATAAAGTGATATCCTTATCAGTGATCTTTCCGCCAGAAGGTGCTTTTTTAATTTTAGTGACTTTAATACCCTGACGGCGCAGTGCGGAAGTAATAATAACGGTTCCAGCGGCACGCATTTCGCCTTTGACTTCTTTACCGAATCGATCCTTACCTTCCCACAAATAGTTATATTGCTTGACTTTCTTTTCTGTCTTTTCTGCTCGCGCGGAGATAGTTGCTGCCATAGTTAATCGGCTCCAGATCAATTCAAAAAGTAATTTTTTCAAAATTTAGCAACTTGAAGCTCTATTTTTATAGTTGATGGAAATAAAGCTTCAAGTTGTTTTGAATAGCATGAAGAACTTAACGGCATAGCTGGATAAATTCTTAGGCGGAAGATTTCAAGAGCAGTGAGCCAAAACAACATGCGAGAAAAATTTGCGGACTTTAGAAGATTCTAATCACTATACTCGTATTAGATGATTAGCCGCGATCACGATATGCTGTGACTTGAATCTCAATTTTCATGCGTGGATCAGACAAACCAGCCGCCAACATCATAGCCGATGGTCTGACATCACCCAGATACTTACGCATAACCGGCCAGCATTTGGGGAAATCTTCAGCATTTGGAAACACATATGTAACACGCACAACATCTTTCATTTCGGATCCAGCTTGCTTCAATGCCGTATCGATATTTTTGAAACATTGCTCCGCCTGTTCGAGCAGATCATCAGAAATGGTCATTTTACTGTAATCAAAACCGGTGGTGCCAGATACCAGGACCCAATTTCCCTCCACCACCGCGCGCGAATAGCCGATTTCCTGTTCAAATGTAGAACCTGAGCTAATGAGCTGACGTGCCATCATGCATTTTCCTTTTTTGATTTAAAAAATTTTGCGTAAGATACCACTATAATTCCACAACAAGCTAGTTGCACAATACGTTTTTACTAGGCTGTAATTTCTCTAATTCGAAAGCACAATGCCCATCACATTTTATTGGCATGACTATGAAACGTTTGGCGCCGATCCTCGACGTGATCGGCCTGCGCAGTTTGCCGGAATCCGCACTGATGAAGCGCTAAACGAAATCGGCGAGCCGCTAGTCATTTACTGCAAGCCAGCTCGCGATTTCCTGCCGCATCCCGAAGCCTGTTTGCTCACCGGCATCACACCGCAGCTAGCTGATCAAAGAGGGCTACCCGAACCGGAATTTATTGCACGCATTCATACCGAATTTTCGCAACCGAACACATGTGGTATCGGCTACAACTCACTGCGTTTTGACGATGAAATTACGCGTTTTACGCTGTACCGTAATTTCTATGACCCCTATGCACGTGAATGGCAGCAAGGCAATTCCCGCTGGGATATCATTGATCTGGTGCGTATGACATATGCACTTCGCCCAGATGGAATCACCTGGCCACGACATGAAGACGGTCAACCCAGTTTTCGCCTGGAGGATCTGGTTGCTGCCAACGGCATTCTACATGAATCCGCGCATGATGCTTTGTCCGATGTACGTGCCACTATTGCCTTAGCGCGTCTGTTGCGTGCGCAACAACCACGTCTGTACGATTGGTTGTTGCAACTGCGCGATAAACGCAAAGCCGCAGCCCAGCTTGACTTAACTACCCATAATCCCGTATTGCACACAACGCGCATGTATCCAACCCAAACAGGTTGTACTTCGCTGATCATGCCGTTGATTCTGGAACCCGGCAACAGTAACAGCGTGCTCGTATACGATTTACGCCATAACCCAGACATATTCTTATCGCTGGATGTAGATAGCTTGAGCAAATTACTGTTTACCCGCAACGACAAATTGCCCGAAGGAATGCAACGATTGCCAGTCAAATCGATAAAGATCAACAAATGTCCTGCACTGGCACCGCGCAATACGCTTGATCATAAGACTATAGAGCGTATCGCACTTGATCTAAATAAGTGCCACAATCATTGGCAAGCCTTATGCGCAGCCCCAGATTTTTTCCAGCGTGTAGCCGCCGCATACACCAATCATGAATTTGAACCTTCCAGTGATGTCGATTTAGCCCTGTATGAAGGCTTTCTGGACAGTGCAGATGCTGCGTTATTAGTACAGATACGACGAGCCTCACCCCAAGAACTGGCAAAATACAAATTTAATTTCCATGACGAACGTCTTCCCAAATTGCTATTCCGTTACCGTGCTCGAAATTGGCCTGAAACATTGACGCTTGAAGAAATAGAACATTGGAAACACATACGTCTAAAACGTCTGACGCAAAATGATTGTGGTGGAAGTATTACTTTTGATGAATTTTCCACACAGATCGCGTTATTGCGAGAGACACATAAAACGAATGGAAATGCTGGTCAAATATTAGATGCACTTGAGATGTGGGGTAAAAGTTTGTTGAATTTTTAGATGAAAATCTAAACTTCTGCTGACACTTTGTTAAATTTAAAACAAAATGAAACTTTGTAAAAGCCTCTCGGATTTTTACTGTAATAGCATCAATAATTGATTACTGGTATAGAATTTAGGCAGTATATATAAAAGACAAAAAAACTGAGTTTTGTAAGTGGAAATTGATGTGCCAGCGCATGCCTGGTCAGAAAAGCAGTGTATGTTGAGAAATCTAATCAATCGCTTGAGTCTAACCGTGTGCCTATCTTCGCACTCTGAAATTTGCGCGAACGATTGCGAATTTATCAGAAATTAAGAAAATCAATAATCAACACATTGCTGAAGCAGTTCGGTATCACTGAAAAAGGGACTCTCTTGCTAAACTTTATTCTGATGCTTTATCAAACAAGAAACGCCCAATCAATTCCTCCAACACCATCGCTGAATTGGTTTTCATAATCTTATCGCCTTCTTTTAGCATTACTCCTTCGCCTCCAGCAGACAAACCGATATATTGCTCACCAAGTAACCCGGATGTCAGAATGCTTGCAAAAGTGTCTTTTGGAAAAAGAAATCGGCTGTCCATATCCATTGTTACAATGGCATCATAGGTTTGTGTACTAAATTGGATATTGGTAACCCGTCCGACCACTACACCAGCACTTTTAACAGGCGCGCGGACTTTAAGGCCACCGATGTTTTCAAAATTCCCAGTGATCACATAACTTTGTGTTGAACCACTCAAATTCAAGTTACCAACCTTAAGGCTCAGTATCATTAATGCGGCAATGCCAATGATGACAAATATACCGACCCATAAATCCAAAGTTGTCCGCTGCATTAACTTACTCCTCTAAACATGAAAGCGGTCAAGATAAAATCTAATCCCAAAATGGCAAGCGATGAAGTAACCACGGTACGCGTGGTCGCGCCCGATACGCCTTCTGCCGTAGGCGGTGCATCATACCCTTCAAATACTGCAATCGCAGCAATGGCTACACCAAAAAAACAGCTCTTAATAAACCCATTCAGAATATCAAAGCGAAAATCTACCGCACTTTGCATCTGTGACCAGTATGTGCCTTGGTCCACGCCGATAAACACCACTGTCACCAAATAACCGCCCAAAACCCCCATCACGGAAAATATTGCTGCCAACAACGGCATGGAAATGACGCCCGCCCAGAAACGAGGTGCAACTACACGCGCCACTGGGTCTACTGCCATCAAACCCATTGCTGCTAATTGCTCGGTGGCCTTCATCAGACCGATTTCCGCAGTGATTGCAGAACCGGCACGGCTAGCAAAAAGCAATGCCGCAACCACAGGCCCCAATTCTCGCACTAAAGATAGTGCGACCAAAGTACCTACCGCCGATTCAGAGCCATATTTCTGTAAGGTTTCATAGCCTTGTAATCCTAATACCATACCAACAAAAAGACCGGAAACCACAATAATGATCAAGGAAAGTACGCCGGTAAAATATAGCTCCCGTATCACCAGGTTAAAACGACGCAGACTAGTACCGGATTTTAACAATACCAAGAGAAAGAAACGACTACCAACACCAAGGCGCCAAACACTCTCAATAACACGGTGACCAATATTCTGAATAACCGAAACGATATGTTTAGACACGTGCATCCCCTAGATCCAGATCTTGACGATAACTTTGTCCAGAGTAATGAAAAGGTACCGGGCCATCTTCTTCACCGTGAATAAATTGATGCACAAACGGCGCAGTCGATTCCATGACTTCCTTCGGAGTACCTTCCGCTGCAATTACGCCATCGGCGATGAAATAAACATAATCCACGATCTTTAAAGACTTTTGTACATCATGTGTCACCACAATGGAGGTCATACCCAGGGTATCGGTAAGCCGACGGATTAAATTGCCAATAACACTCAAAGAGATGGGATCGAGCCCGGTAAAAGGCTCATCATACATAATGAGGCTCGGATCGAGTGCAATCGAGCGTGCCAGTGCAACACGCCGAGCCATGCCACCAGAAAGCTCATTAGGCATTAAGTGATGCGCTCCGCGTAAGCCTACTGCGTCTAATTTCATCAATACTAGATCGCGAATCATCGATTCGGGTAAATCGGTATGTTCACGCATTTGAAATGCTACGTTATCGAAAACGGATAGATCCGTAAACAATGCACCAAACTGAAACAACATGCCCATTTTACGTCGCAGCTTGAACAGCTTGTCGCGACTCAACTCATGTACCACATCTCCGGAAAATTTTACGTAACCGGCAGATGGCCTAATTTCACCACTGATCAAACGCAACAAAGTGGTCTTTCCTGACCCACTGCCCCCCATAATAGAAATCACCTTGCCTCGCGGCATGGTCATATGGATACCTTTTAATATTGCGCGTGTACTATAGGAAAAATTCAGATCATTGATTTCAATTAAGTTCTCGGAACTCATGCAAAATGGTTAAATCAGTAAAGAGAAACACCCATGACAGCCGGTTTTACGACTCAATAATGGAATGATAATGAAAGACGGCAAAACACATTGATGAACGTCATTAAATTAAATACGGCCTATATCTGCGATGCATTCTAAACTACTTTAGACCGTAAAGCGTAAAAATTTCATATCCATGCATTAAATTACATGGGTTGCTTTTTTTGTAAAGCATTTAGATATTCCTTGAGATCCCGCTTGATCTCGGGAGCAAGGATATATAAACCAATGATATTGGGCACGGCCATAGCAAACACCATTGCGTCGGTAAATAAAATAATATTGGATAATTGCGCCGATGCACCCACAACAATGAATAAACAGAACAGGAATTTGTAAATAATCTCGACCGCTTTATGTTCGCCAAACAAATAGGTGGTACATATTAATCCATAGTAGGACCAAGAAATCATGGTCGAATAAGCAAATAAAAAAACGGTTAGTGACAATATGTAAGGAAACCATGAGATACCCGAAGCAAAGGCTCGCGAAGTCAATTCCACACCTTCAATTCCGCTACCATCGACATAAGCCCCGGAAATTACAATGACCAATGCTGTTACCATGCAAATAATTACAGTATCGATGAACGGCCCTAACATGGCAACCATTCCTTGGCTTATGGGTACATCTGTTTTTACTGCAGAATGGGCAATTGCAGAGGATCCTAATCCTGCCTCATTAGAAAAAACTGCGCGCTGAACACCCATCAATAGCGTACCTAGCAGTGCACCAACCCCAGCTTGCGGATACAACGCCATTTCAAAAATTTTTTCAATAGCCCCGGGAATTGCTTGATAATGAACGCCCATTACAACGATACCCGCGATAATATATAAGATGGTCATAACCGGCACAATTCGCCCGGCTACGGCTGCAATCCATTGAATACCGCCAATGATTACCAACCCAACCAAGACAGCCATGAATAACCCAAACAACCAACCTTTATCCGCCAGAAAACTGACATCTCCACCCGTCACTACTACGGCCTGCTGATAGGCTTGATTCGCTTGAAACAATCCCCCTGCACCAATAGTACCGCCTATGCAACAAATTGCGAATAATCCTGCCATGAATTTACCCATGCGGGGATGCTGCAACTGTTCGAAAGCCGCGCGCAAATAATGCATTGGTCCGCCCGATAATACTTTGCAATTATCATCCGGCGCATATTGGCGATATTTAATGCCCAAGGCGACTTCCACAAACTTGGTTGACATACTGAAAATACCCATGACTGCCATCCAAAAGGCCGCGCCCGGACCACCCAAAGAAATCGCTACAGCGACACCCGCAATATTGCCTAATCCAATCGTTGCCGACAAAGAAGTCATCAACGCTTGAAAGCGACTGATTTCTCCACAATTACAACCATTCGTATCGAATTTCCCACGTAACACGTCAATAGCGTGCGTAAAATAACGCACATTGATAAAACCTAAATAGAAAGTAAAAAAAATAGCAGCTATTACGAGCCAAAATAAGATAAATTTAATTTCTAAATCAAATAACTGAACACTATAGAAAATGACAGATGCCACTGCATTTGCAATAGGTTCAATCGAGGAATCAATCAGTTTGTCAATTTCCATGCATCAAAAATATCCTTGTAATATGCCCGAGCAAATTAGTATCAATAACTTATATGCTATTTTGTTCAAAAAGATTTACGAATTTTATTGCACAAGTAGGGCCCACTTGTACAGAATTGAAAAAGGGCAGAAATGAGCGTTATCTCATCATTGGTAACCTACATTTAACTGATAATATTTTGTTTTTTTAAATAAAAAACCACAATAGATTCCATCAAAAATATAAAAGGTTTCATTTTGCCATATTTCATGCAATATCGCATATCGACGGTTTCGTGTATTTTGTTCGATCCATTCTGCTGATCGCCCTTTTATGCCAGCCAACCGACCCAAAGCCAACATTCTGATACTAACGATATTGTCTTTCGTATCGACAATATCGTTAGCCAAAGAGATCTATCGCAGTATCGATAACCAGGGACGTGTCACTTATTCTGATCAACCGTCTGAAAAATCTCGGGCGATTGCAATTCATAATCAGCCGAGCCGATTGCTGCGTCATGTTCGTAAAGTATACGATGGCGATACGATCATTTTAGAAGACGGTAAACATATTCGCTTACTGGGCATCAATACCCCCGAAATTGAAAGTCGTCAACGCGCTGAAGAACCAGGTGGTGTCGCAGCAAAAAAATGGCTACAAGCGCAACTACAGGACAAAAAAGTCTATCTCGAATACGATGAAGTGAAATTCGACAAATATAAGCGTCAATTAGCGCATGTGTTCTTGTCCAATGGCAAGCACTTAAACCTCGCATTGTTGGAAAATGGCTTAGGAGCTGTCAGCATTATTCCACCAAATGTACGATACAGCGATAAATTAGTACAAGCGCAACAACATGCAGAAAAAATGCAGCTGGGTATCTGGGCTATGCCTGAATACCAACTTAAGCCTATTGCCCAGGTAGCAAATCATACCAAAGGCTGGCAGCGATTTAGTGCGACCTTTCACGCCATCAAAAAAAATCGCAAATATACACGCTTGCTGATTAACGATAAAATTGATATACGTGTTTCCAATCAAAATCTTAAAGCGTTTCCTCCATTATCTAAATACCTCGGTAAACCGTTGGAAATCCGTGGTTGGGTATCACGCAATAACGATCATTACACCATGCTAATTCAACATCCCAGTTCGTTGATTGTGAGATAATTCCACTCAGCAATCCATTTGTTTTCTTCACCGCACCTCATATTAATAAATGCCTCTTATTACCATCGAAAACGCGTGCCTGGCTTTTGGCCATCACCCTTTGCTCGATCATACCCACCTGCAACTAGATCCGAATGAGCGAGTCGGTCTAATCGGTAGAAATGGCGGTGGAAAATCCAGCTTGCTACGCATATTGGCCGGCGAAATAAAACTCGACGATGGTAAATATTGGCGCGCACCGCATTTAAAGCTAGCCTATGTACCTCAAGAACTCGTTTTGTCACCCAGTAATACGGTATACCAGGAAATTTCCAACGCCTTAGGAACGATTAGCAAAGTATTACTGGAGTATCATGAAGTTTCTCACGCATTGAGCGAACAGCATGAGGATACCGAAGCACTATTAACGCGCTTACAAGATTTGCAAAGTTTGTTGGAAACGCAAGACGGATGGAATCTCCAAGCAAAAGTCGAAACCGTAATTGATAAATTGAATTTGCCCGCAGATACGTTGATCGAGCATCTTTCCGGCGGCATGAAAAAAAGAGTTGCATTAGCCCGGGCTATAGTCACTGAGCCAGAAGTATTATTACTGGACGAGCCGACCAATCATCTGGATTTATCTTCGATCGAATGGTTGGAAGGCTTGCTGCGAGATTTTAGCGGTAGTATTTTATTGATTACACATGACCGGCGTTTTCTTGATAACGTGTCAACACGGATTATCGAACTGGACCGCGGCGGATTACAAACCTTCACAGGCAATTTCACGGACTATCAGCGAAAGAAGGCTGAAATGCTCGAAGTGGAAGCCATTCACCAACAAAAATTTGATAAGTTCCTCGCCCAGGAAGAAGTATGGATACGTAAAGGTATCGAAGCGCGACGAACGCGTAATGAAGGAAGAGTGCGAAGATTGGAAGCTCTGCGTTTAAAGCGTGCAGCTAGGCGCGAGAAGATTGGCAAAGCAAACATCAACGTAGAAGTGGGCGAACGATCAGGTAAGCTGGTTGCTGAATTGGAAAATGTGTACAAAAGCTTTGGCGATAAGCATGTTATCCGCAATTTTTCCTGCCGCATTCAACGTGGTGATCGGGTTGGACTATTAGGACCCAACGGTGCTGGAAAATCTACTTTGTTGAAATTGATTCTGGGAGAGTTACAACCGGACTCGGGAAATGTTCAACAAGGCACAAAATTGTCAGTAGCATATTTCGATCAAATGCGCGAACAACTGAATGATGAAATGAAGCTGGTCGACACCATCAATCAAGGATCAGATTTTATCGAGATCAATGGTAAACGTACGCATGTTATCAGTTATCTGGGAGATTTCTTGTTTCCTCCGGAGCGCGCGCATTCTCCTGTTAGTTCACTCTCAGGCGGAGAACGCAACCGCCTACTGCTTGCAAGGTTATTCACCCGTCCTGCTAATGTTTTGGTATTGGATGAACCCACTAACGATTTGGATATTGAAACCATAGAATTGCTTGAAGCTTTGTTGCAAGATTACGATGGAACGTTATTTGTGGTGAGTCATGACAGAGAATTTCTCGACAATATTGTGACACAAGTGATTGCATTTGAGGGAGACGGCAAACTACGCGAATACATTGGCGGATACGAGGATTGGGTAAGAACAACCGCTCTGCGATCTTCCTCTTCCGAGGAAAAAATATTGCCGAAACAATCCGAGATCTCCATCAAAAGTTCTCCTATTAAAAATATTGCATCCTCAGGCAAAAAGCTAAGTTATCAAGAGAATCGTGAATTGGAAACATTGCCGAGTAAAATCGAAGCCTTAGAGCAGGAGCAGAAGCACATTTCGCTACAGTTAAGCAAACCGACGCTATATCAGCACTTTCCAGAGGAAGCAAAAGCACTACAGAAACGTTGCTCGGTCATTGATGAGGAGTTAATCACCTGTTTTGCAAGATGGGAGGAATTAGAATCAAAATCGATAAAAAACCAACTTTAGACCGAAACGCTATATAGCCCATTTCCCTATAAACAACAGGGGGATACTTACATATTTCATTGACCAAATCAAGCGCATCGTTTAAAGTTCAACTTTTGAGAGAAGGAGGAATAGATGAAACACAAGAATATGATGAAATTGATGCTTGCTCTAAGTATTTTTTTGATATTTGGTACCGCCCAAGCGTCTGAAACAAATGACAAATCTACCATTAGCGATAAAACTTCAATGTGTGTAGGTTGCCACGGAATTCCTGGCTATAAGACCGCTTTCCCAAGCGCCTATCATGTTCCCAAACTAGGCGGGCAACATGCCGAATACTTAGTAAAAGCTCTAGAAGGTTATAAAAATGGTTCGCGTAGTCACCCTACCATGACAGCTTTAGCCAAAACTTTGTCGCAAAAAGACATTGAAGAATTGGCTGCTTACTACGCCAAAATTAATTAAGTCTCGTCTATAATTGCAAGGAAGAAATTATGAAGAATTATGTGATAGCCGCATTGAGCGGAGCCGCTTTAATACTTTCCGGTCAAGTTATGGCTGCTGATATCGAAGCGGGAAAAACTAAAGCAGCGGAAGTTTGCGCTTCATGTCATGGTATTGATGGTAATAGCCCAGCACCGGCTTTCCCAAAAATTGGCGGCCAATATAGAACCTATTTAGAAAAAGTCTTGAAAGATTACAAATCTGGGACGCGTAATGACCCAATCATGGCGGGAATGGCTGCTGGTTTGACACCAGCCGATATTGACAATTTGGCTTTTTACTACTCAAGTCAGCCTGGCACTTTGAATTCTAAAAAATAATAAAAAAACATCCGATATTAACGCTAATAACTTTGTATTATTAGTAATAAGGTATCACTTGAACGGGATGGCTAATCACTGTCCCGTTATTATTTTCTCTCTTTGTGTCCCCATTTCGTTTGCTTATCTAAACAACCCAAGTAAATTGCTGCATCAGGCGCTGTATTATGACGCTGTGCCTGCCAAATCATCTCTGCGAGACATTCCATAACACGATGCGCGGCATCATGCTCGTTGCCAGTTATGTTCTGTAATTGCTCAAATCGATCACATATTCCAACGGGTTGATTGATTGATAGTTGTTCCTTAATGGCCACATGCATGCTCATATGCAAAAAGGGATTAGTATCACCCATTTCTGGCGAAAAATCACGATCCAGGTATCGCTCTGGATTGTCCAAAATGGAATGGTATTCGGGATGTAATAAAATAATCTCTAGTGCTATTGTTTCGATACCTGATAATGTTTCCTGTTTGTTGTATTTCTCCCAGGTATAAAAAAACAACTGCCGTGCTTGATCGCGAGTGGGATTAAACATTAACCCACCTTACAAAATTCTTTTTGTGCATTTTTTTAATCGATTAAATTGCGGTGACTGATCATAGAACTTTTCATCGTCCAATAAAAAACTCATGGGCTCTCATGGGTTGTTAGGCGGCAAAATTTTTCCTTTATATTCACACAAATGCACAATGCTACAATGCCCGCATTCCGGCTTTCTAGCTTTGCATACATAACGGCCGTGAAGAATCAGCCAATGATGTGCATCTTGTTTAAACTCTTTAGGCACCCATTTCAGCAATTTTTTTTCAACCTCGGAAACCGTCTTTCCTGGCGCCAAACCGGTACGATTGGCAATACGAAAAATATGCGTATCGACGGCAATCGTTGGTTGCCCAAAGGCAGTATTCAATACGACATTGGCTGTTTTGCGTCCGACACCCGGTAGTTGTTCTAATTGCTCACGTAAACGCGGCACCTCGCCATGATAATGGTCGATTAACAACTGGCAAGTTTTTAAAATATTTCTGGCCTTGCTTCTATACAGACCAATCCTTTGAATAAAGCTGACTAAGCCCTCTTCACCTAAAGCCAAAATTTTTTCTGCGGAATTCGCATGCAGAAATAATTTTCGAGTCGCCTGATTAACGCTTTTATCCGTTGCTTGCGCCGAAAGAATCACCGCGATCAATAGTTCAAATGTTGTTTGGTACTCCAATTCGGTAGTTGGATGCGGATTGCTTTTTCTCAAGCAAGCAAAAATATCGTAGCGCTTTGTAGCATTCATAACTTGATAACAAGAAACTTATTCAATGTGCTTCGATGCTTGAAGGCGAATTGCAGCCGCACGTTCAAGTGCAGCTTGAACGATGGTTCTTTTCCGTTGCTCGGCTTTTTGTACAATGGCTTGTTCTGGTGGATTACTTTCAGCCTCGAGTGTGCTGTTTGGAGACTGAACATTCGGATCTTTTGCTAACAAAAGTCGCCGTTGTTTGAATTCATACCGCATACGCGCCCGATCCGCCGCATGCTTCGGATCATCATGCTGATTTACGCTATCCGGGATCATAACAATACAATCCATGGGGCAAGGTACGATACAAAGTTCGCAACCGGTACATTCCGTAGTAATCACTGTGTGCATTTGCTTGGCAGCCCCCACAATGGCATCAACCGGACATGCACGTATACAAAAGGTGCAGCCAATGCAAAGTGCTTCATCGATCCATGCCACCGCTTTCGGTTTGGTCACACCATACGCGGCATTGAGTGGCTTAAAAGGAATGTCTAATAATTGTGCAATCTGCCGAATTCCTTCATTACCACCCGGGGGGCATTGATTAATGTCAGCCTGACCCATTGCGATCGCTTCGGCATAAGGTTTGCAGCCAGAGAAACCACATTTTCTACATTGCGTTTGCGGCAAAATAGCGTCTATTTTTTCGACCAGATATGGGTTAATTGATCGATCAGTCATATCATCTAGCTGAATTGCTGTGTACAAGGTTGTTACAAACCGCTTTTACGATTTCAGACACAAAATCGGGCCCATGATAAATCAAGCCGGTGTACAATTGGATCAAATCTGCACCAAAATCAATCTTATCCTGCGCGTCTTTAGGAGACATAATGCCACCCACACCTATAATCGGGATCGCATTGTTCAATACCGCATGTAATTGCCCTAACACTTTGCTTGCTTGCTGGGTTAAAGGAGCGCCACTGAGTCCTCCGGGTTCCTTCGATACGCTAAACTGCTCAACACCTGTACGAGTGATGGTAGTATTGGTTGCGATAACACCATCGATTTGATACTCCAAGAGCAAATCCGCAATCGAAGTTATTGCTTCATTACTGAGATCCGGTGCAATTTTTATCACCAATGGCACGTACTTACTATGAGCTTGCGTCAACTTGCTCTGCTCCAGCTTGAGTCGGTTGAGTAGTTGATCTAACACATCAGCATCTTGCAATTGTCGTAAATTTTGGGTATTCGGTGATGAAATGTTGATGGTGATATAACTGGCGTAGGGATAAGCCTTTCGTAATCCGATCAAATAGTCATCGGTTGCGTTTTCCAGTGGCGTATCAAAGTTTTTCCCCAAGTTGATGCCGAGAATACCTTGATAATTAGATTCTTTGACATTATTCAGTAAATAATCGATACCCAAATTATTAAAACCCAGTCGATTAATAATTGCGCTTGCTTCCGGAATGCGAAAAATGCGGGGGCGTGGATTGCCCGGTTGTGGGCGCGGTGTAACAGTGCCAATCTCAATGAATCCAAACCCCAAAGACGCTAATGCATCGATGTACTCACCATTTTTATCCAAACCTGCGGCCAATCCAACGGGGTTGGGAAAATTCAATCCCATCACGGTGCGAGATTTGCAACTCACGGGCGGTTTCTTCAACAACCCTAGCTGTTGTATCTGATCCAGCGCACGAAATGCAAGCCAATGAGCATCTTCTGGATCAAGCTTAAACAGCAACGGACGAAGAAACTGATACAACATTCGATAAGATGTGTAGTTAAAAATAACAAAAAGTTAAAAACTATCGGAATCTTCCAATAACTTCCATCGATTATTTTGCAATACTTCTAATGGTTGGAAGTTAGCTTTATAACGCATTTTATGGTTTTCTTTAATCCAATAACCGAGATAAAGATAAGGCAAAGCACGTAAGCGGCACTGCTCAATCTGCCACAAGATATTGTAAGTTCCATAACTGGCTTGAATCACTTCCGCATCAAAAAATGTATAAACAGAAGAAAATCCATCCGGCAACACATCAATAATGCTGACCATACAAAGCTGTTCATGGTCACGAAATTCAACTAATTGGGAGTCAACATGGCTTTGTAACAAAAAATTATGGTACTGCTCCAAGCAATCATGATCCATCCCACCACCTGCATGGCGTTGTATTTGATAGCGCTGATAGAGCGCATAGTGTTCAGGATTATATGCAGAGTCAAAAGCTTAGCACTGAGATGTTGATGACGTTTCCAAGCCCGTCGTTGCGTCCGGTTAGCCGAAAAATCACTGACTTTCACCCGAACTGAGCGGCATGCACGGCAGTGCGCGCAATTGGGACGATAAGTGTAGTGTCCGCTGCGGCGAAACCCGGCTTGAATTAATTTGCTATACACCTGCGTATCAATTTGATGCTCTGGCGTAACCACTTCAGAGCACGCCTGTTTCCCTGGTAGATAACTACAATCATAAACCCCGGTTGTGTGAAATTTAAACATCTTGACCGTTTATTATCGACGTAAATGCTGTTCTATTGCTCAAAACACCAATGCTCACCATTCGGCGATCCTGAAATCAACTCACTCAAGTACTGTGCGAATGCCGCTCTGGGTATTTCGCGCGCACCCAGCGAAGCAAGATGATTCGTTTTGACTTGGCAATCGATTAAACCAAATCCCCATTCCTGCACTTGCTTGACCAAATGGACAAAAGCGATTTTAGACGCATTCGGTGCACGAGAAAACATCGACTCGCCAAAAAAAATTTGGCCCAATGCGACCCCATACAGTCCACCGACCAGCTCACCATCCATCCACATTTCTACTGAGTGCGCGAATTTCATTTCATGCAATGTAGCGTAGGCAGCAATCATTTCGGGGTGTATCCAGGTTCCCGTTTGCCCTTTACGTGGTGCAGCGCAAGCCTGCATCACTTCAATAAAACGATGATCCGTGCGGATCTGATAATTGCTCTTCTTAAGCTCCTTAGACAAAGAGCGTGAAATTCGCAATTCATCAGGAAATAATACCATTCTTGGGTCAGGACTCCACCACAAAATAGGCTCACCTTCATTAAACCACGGAAAAATTCCTTTGCAATAAGCCTCCAGTAATCGTTGTGGCGTAAGACCTCCCCCCATTGCCAGCAATCCGTTAGGCTCCTTAAGCGCCCGATCCAGGGGTGGAAATGAAGTGCCTGATGTAAAAATGGGATTCATTGATACGATTATAAACTGTTCACGTGAACAGTTGGTTTTGAGAGTTGAGTTCTTACAAAGTAAATCTTAGGATGCACGCGTCTATTTCTATCTTTCAATTTTTCTTTAAATCGCATCTTCAGTGTCGCCTGCAGTTATTCAAAATCCAGTTTGTTAATATTCTTCGACTTAAAATGTAATTGAAAGGTGCGCTATAGTAAATGGTGTTACTATTTTAAATGTTGGGCTGCATTTGAGTTTTTCCAAACAGGTGTGGCATCTTCCTAATTCGAGAAATCTGCTGCTGATAAAATCAGTCGACTGTAGATTTGTAGCAGAGAAAAATCTTCGCAATCGTACAGGAATTATGATCTACCCTGCCACGAATTGCCCCCTGCCCTAGCTGGATACTTCTTAACGCCAGTCAATGAGGTACTATTCATAATCAAACCTAAAGCGGAAGATAAAGTAATGAAAAAACCAAAACAAACGAATTGCACAACCCTAGTACCGGTTGAAAATAATAATATTCTTAATCGTTGCAACAAGATCGCTATGTCAAAAATCAAGATACTACACAGTAAGTGGTTTGGCTGTATGCTTGGACTGGCACTAGCATGGTGGATACCAATAACGCATGCGGAACAATCGCATGAATATCATTACCGCTATATTTCGCTTTCTAAGGTAACGTTACCATCAGGATTCGCTCAATTTACCCCCGTCGCAATCGACGATAAAAGAAAAGTTTACGGGGATATCTATGATTCGTCTGGAGTTGCCCACATCGCCGTTTACGGAGATGGCATCTTGCATGTCCTCCAGCCTGGTAATGTGCTTACGGTCAACGCTCGTGGAACAATAGGCGGCTATGTCACAGATCCTCAAACCGGAAACTTTCAAGCAGCACTATTTCGTGGAAACGAGGTGGAAATTATTCCACCTTTGCCTGGAGAAACTAAAACCTTTGTCCAGTCACTTAACGATTCCGACACTGCGTTGATTAGGTCAGAAGACCCTTCAGCCCTTAATACCTACCAGCTCTACAAGAAGGGTGAAATACTCTTCAACTATCAGCTTCCGACAGGAAGCGATTGCCCAGGATGTTGGGGAGTTAACAATAAAGGAGCCGTGGTTGGAACTATTTTCGATTCGAATTTAAACGCTTTTCGCGCCATTCGATTTCTGCCTCCGTATAATAAGCCTCAGTTACTTAATCCTCTCCCGGCAGACAGTGACACAACTTCCTTTGGCATTAGCAAATCCGGAGACATCATTGGGGTGTCATACGTCTTTTTAGGAGATTCCACTAAGAACCATTACGGGATATGGGATCGGCAGGGAAATTTCAAATCCTATTTTGAGGGCATTAATTATTTCGCATTTTTTAACAAAAAGAACCTTATTGTCCTGACGCAGAATTTCGATACAGACAATGACAGCTACCTTGTGCCTCGCCCTGGTGTACGGTTGAATATAATGGATTTATTGGATAACCCAGCTGATGCGGATGTGCAATTAGCTGCGGTGGTCGACATCAATAACCATGGAGACATGACCGGTTACGGATGCGACGTCGACTTTAACCTCTGTGGAGGCTTTTTATTGCATCGTGTGCTCCCCGATTAAGCTGAGGCACAGTCTCCTCAGAAAGACTAGAGGAAATTGGTGTTGTTTCTTGCTACAACAGCAAACTTAAATATCCGTGTCACAATCCTGTAATAATATTGCAATAACATCGTTACTACGCAATTTGCTCGTTTAATCTTTTTGTTTATTGGAGAGAGAAGTATGTTTTCTATAGTTCATGCAAAAATACTGGCAGCCGGTACCGTTCTTGCCGCACTTGTATTGGCCACTTCCACCAACGCAAGTCCTCTTGTTAAAGTGGATGGATCGAGTACGGTGTTTCCTATCACCGAAGCAGTGGCAGAGGATTTTCAAGCCTTTAAAAAGGGCGCGATCCGCGTTACCGTTGGAATTTCAGGTACTGGCGGCGGGTTCAAGAAGTTTTGCCGCAATGAAATCGACGTCGTCAATGCTTCTCGTCCAATCACCGATGCAGAAATAGAAACCTGCAAGCAACAAGGGGTACAGTTTATTGAAATGCCCATTGCTTATGATGCATTGACCGTGGTCATTAATCCCAAAAACAACTGGAGCCAAACTATTACAGTTGAAGAATTGAAGAAAATTTGGCAGCCTGAAGCGCAAGGAAAAATTACCCAATGGAATCAGATCAATCCTGCCTGGCCCGATAAAAAAATCAAATTATATGGCGCCGGTGCAGATTCCGGTACCTTTGAATACTTCACTGAAGCAATTGTCGGCAAAGCTAAATCAAGCCGTGGTGATTTCACTGCTTCGGAAGATGACAATGTTTTAGTCCAAGGCGTTGCAAGTGATATTTATGCACTTGGCTTTTTTGGCTTTGCATATTACATCGAAAATAGCAAACGCGTTACCGCTGCTGCGATCGATAGCGGTAATGGCGGCGTATTACCTTCTGCCGCAACGGTTGAAAACAATAGCTATAAACCGCTTTCCCGACCCATATTTATTTACATCAATGCAAAATCTGCGGATAAGCCTGAAGTTGATGAATTTGTTAAATTCTATATGGCTAATGCAGCAACTCTTGTCGATGAAGTGAAATATTTCCCACTTTCCAAAGAAGTCTATCAATTAAACCTAGAACATCTGCAAAAGCGCAAAGTCGGTACAGTATTTAAAGGTTCTGGTGTCAACATCAAACTCGAAGATATTTTAAAAATGGAATCGAGCCTATAACCTACAATTCTTTGTGTTGTAACAGGAAGCACCTTAAAAAGCTTGGTCATTTTAAGGTGCTTCCTTTATTTAGGCCGCTCAGGTACAGTTCTCTACAATGGACTTCTTACCTGTTTTTCTCGATATCAGAAACAAAACATGCCTGGTGATCGGCGGTGGAGAGGTTGCTGCACGTAAAGTTTCAGCGCTACTTCATGCCGGCGCGCAGGTTACTGTCGTGGCAACCGAATTAATTGAGACGCTCAAAGATGCATGGAATCGAGCAGAGATTCAATACATCGCTGAACCCTTTCATCCTAAATTATTGGATAATGCCGCGTTGGTCATTGCTGCTACCGATGATTTTTCCACCAATCAACTCGTTTCCAGTGCAGCACAAACGCGCAATATTCCCGTCAATGTAGTTGATCATCCGGCATTATGTACGTTCATCATGCCTTCGATTGTTGACCGATCACCATTACTGATTGCCATTTCGAGTAGCGGGCAGTCACCTGTACTTGCGCGATTATTGCGAGCACAATTGGAAACGTGGATACCTTCAGCTTATGGGCGATTAGCACAAATCGCCGGAAAATTTCGCCACCAAGTTAAGGCGCATTTCAAACGCGCGGAAAACAGGCGCATTTTCTGGGAAAAAATGCTACAGGGATCTTTTACAGAAAGGGTTCTGGCAGGCGATGAGCAAGCCGCAGAAGATTTTTTATTACAATCGTTGCAGTGCGAAAAAGATGAGCCGCCGAGTGGTGAAGTATATTTGGTCGGCGCAGGTCCTGGCAATCCCGATCTATTGACGTTTCGTGCCATGCGTTTAATGCAACAAGCCGACGTAGTAATTTACGACCGCTTAGTCTCTGCAGATATTCTCGATCTGGTAAGACGCGATGCAACTCGCATCTATGTAGGCAAAGAACGCAACCATCACACGATGGAACAAGAATCTATTAACCAATTGCTAGTGCGGTTGGCGCAAGAAGGAAAACGTGTGCTGCGGCTAAAAGGAGGTGATCCATTTATTTTTGGTCGTGGCGGTGAAGAAATTGAAACACTGGCATCACATCGAATACCTTTCCAAGTAGTGCCAGGCATCACTGCCGCGTCGGGTGTTGCGGCATACGCGGGTATTCCACTGACACACCGCGATTATGCGCAGTCTTGCATTTTTGTCACCGGTCATTTAAAAAACAATATAATTGACTTGGATTGGCCAACCCTTGCACGACCGAATCAAACCATTGTGATCTACATGGGGCTGTTAGGCTTGCCCATCTTATGCCAACAACTCATTCATCATGGCTTAGCTGCCGATACGCCTGCAGCAATCATCCAGCAAGGAACAACACCACAGCAGAAAATCATCACCGGCACGTTACGAACTCTACCTGAAACTGCAGAGACAGCTAGACTTAGGGCACCCACATTAATTATTGTAGGCAACGTGGTACAACTCCGCGAGAAACTGGCGTGGTTTACTCCAACTGACAATACCTCGCCAACCAATCTCCTCCCAACAAAAACACAAACCTAAGAAAACCTGTTTAAGAAACGCCGCCTTCAATCAAAATCATGGCATTATTCCTCAGCTTTCTTTTGTTCAAGTGACCTAATTCTTTGGAAGATTCCCTCCCTTTCCATTTCCAAAGACTGATAACGGGAATAAAGCTGATCCAAATCTTCCGCATATTTTGTCAAGCGCTCATCCTTTTCTTTTCTACGTTGAATCATATCCTCATAATTCGGTACTGGAATGCTTTTACCCGTAGGATTAAATGGAACAGGATCGATCGGTTGCGCCATTTCATTGCGGCGCATTTCTTGTGTCATCAAAAATTGCTGGTACGCAGCCTGAGATTCTTGAGAAAGGCGTGCCATGGTTTTTTCTAGTTGAAGAATTTCTATATTCCTGGCTTCATCAGGCGTGAGTACTCGATTGTCACTGGGTTCAGCCAGCGTTAGCGTCGCAGTCAGCCAGAAAATAAGAAAAAATAAATAATGCACGATTTTAGATAATTTTTTACGCAAAATACTCATCGATTTTTCTATCCATTTACATGAATTACAAATGTGCTATTGGCGCAGCACATACTTAATAAAGTCGTTCGAAAACGGCTGCAATGCCTTGTCCGCCACCAATACACATTGTGACTAACGCGTAACGTTTACGGCAGCGATGCAATTCGTAAATCGCTTTGATCGTCAGTATACTTCCAGTCGCACCAATCGGATGGCCCAACGCTACCGCACCACCATTTGGATTGGTCTTTTTAGGATCAAAATCTAATTCTTGCATCACTGCACACGCTTGCGCGGCAAAGGCCTCATTAGATTCGATTACATCAATATCGGATAGTTTAAGCTTTGCACGTTTCAATGCTTGCCGAACGGCCGGTACCGGCCCAATCCCCATAAACTTCGGATCAACTCCCGCATGCCCATACGAAACCAATCGCGCCAGCGGTTTTAAGTTACGCTTCTCCGCTGCTTTACTTTCCATCAAAACTAATGCTGCAGCACCATCGTTAATACCCGATGCGTTACCTGCTGTAACTGTCCCATCTTTCTTAAAAACCGGGGCTAGCTTTGCTAAACGTTGGCTATCGGTATTTGCACGAGGGTGCTCATCGGTATCAAAAAGCACTTTTTCTTTATTGACGATGATCTCAATCGGTAGAATCTGACTGTTAAAATAACCTTTTTCAATCGCATGTAATGCACGGCGATGGCTTTCTGCTGAAAATCGGTCTTGCTGTTCTCGGTCGATACACCATTTCTCAGCAATGTTTTCTGCAGTAATCCCCATGTGCACATGATCAAAAGGATCCGTCAGAGCACCTACCATCATATCGATAGTCACACCGCCATTCATCCGTTGCCCCCAACGCAATGCCGGTAATAGATAACCTGCTCGACTCATCGATTCCGCACCACCGGCGACGGCTGCTAGCGTATCGTTCAATAGAATGCTCTGACTCGCTGAAATTATTGCCTGCAGGCCGCTTCCGCACAATCGATTGACCGTCAACGCAGCCGTATGTTGCGGTAATCCACCATTGATACAGGCGACTCGTGCCAAGTACATATCGCGCGCTTCGCCGTGAATAACATTGCCAAAAACCAAGTGATCGACTTCATTGGGATCAATCTGCGCACGTAGTAGCGCCTCATGGACTACTTTTGCCGCTAAATCAGCCGGTGCGTTTGATTTTAGAGAACCACCGTATTCACCGATTGCAGTACGGACACCACTTAAGATAACCACATCTTTCATCTTTCCACCTTTAAGAAAAGGAATACGAGGTGTTTTTTACTAACTGATTATTTGGATGAAATAACACCCAGACGTTGCTTTAGTGTGGGTGCGTTTTGTTCAGGGTTAAGTATTTTTGCATAATACATGGCGTTTTCCATGACTTTTTTAACGTAATCGCGCGTTTCATTGAACGGAATAGTCTCTGCATAAATAACACCTTCCAAGGTTTTGCTATCATCCCGCCAACGTCTAGCTCGACTGGGCCCAGCATTATATGCGGCCAATGCAAGCAAAGGTTGATTATCCAAACTGATCAATACATGATGTAGATAATATGTTCCTAATTGTAAATTAGTACTGACATCTGCAAGCTTATATTGATGAAAATCGGTCATGCCTAATTTTTTGGCAACCCAATTGGCTGTCGCAGGCATGAGTTGCATTAAACCCGCAGCACCTGCATGAGATTTAATATCCGCAATAAAGCGGCTTTCTTGTCGAATTAACCCATACACCAGCGCTTCATCAAGACCATACATTCGAACGATATCTTTCATGATTTCACGATGTGGGGAGAGAAAGCGCATTTTAAAATCATGTTGCGACTCCGTGCGATTCGCCGTATTTATAGCTCGATCATACAGCCCGTGTCGTCGCGCCACTTCAGCTGCTGTCAACAATTCGGCATCGGTAAAGTCGCGTACCGTCCAACTCCACTCATGATAGGCTTCGGTACGTAATTGCATACGTGCAAAAGCCAATGCCCTTTTTATTCCTGGCTTTTGCGACATTGCCAAAACTTCACGGTCATTCACTTGATAAGCTTTATCAGTAAAATAAAGCTCCTTGCCAAGCTCCTCTTTGGCTAATTGACCATAAAAGCTATGTTCTTCACTGAGTGATGCAAAAATCTGCCGGGCTTCAGAAACTTGTTTTTTTTCTGAGAGTGCGCGAGCTTTCCAGTATCGCCAACTATCAAATTGCTGCTCAGCCGATGACATTCGCTTGATCGCAGCCAGCACCTCGTCCCAGTTTCTGGCACGCAATGCTGCACGAACATGCCACCCTAATGCTTTATCAGAAGCTGGATAAGATTGAGGGCTATTTTGCGCTTCTTTAAACCAGCCCAAAGCACGGGGATCATGCCGCATCGCGGCTCGGTAACCAAGTTTCACTAAAAAATAAGATCGATCTGATGCTGGTAAACGGTTTTTTACTTTATGCCATTGTGCAAGTGCTTGATCCGTATCGTTACGCAACAACTGTAACAGCGCAAACAAGGCAATTTCCCGGTTACTTCGTGAATTTATTGGGCCATGGATGGTATCAAGATATTTTTTCGGATTCCTAGCAGCACGATCGAGCTCTTTAGCATTAAGCGCCTCATTGCTATTTGATAAATACCGACCAATACGAATCGCCGTAGTTGTTTTAGCATCTGATAAAGCCAAGCGTATTCTTTTCCAGATTTCGTCCAGAGAGATCTGCCCGTTATCAATCAATGCTTGAAACACTGGTGAGCAACTATCTAGTATATTGGCTGACGAAAACCATAGAGTGCGTACTTCAGCGGTGACGGCAACATTTTTGATATCCCAATAACGTTGATAGTAGTAACACCGCAATTCGGTGTCTTTGTTGACTACCCTTGGGTATTCATTATCGAAGAACTGCCATTGGCGACCTTTGCCTAATATTTTTACCCAGTCACTGCGCAATCGATCCGCGACTAAACTGCCTTCATGGCGCGATAGAAAATTTTGAATGGTTGCCGAATCAGTCGTGTTGATGATACTGCGTAGCTGAAAATAATCCACATAAGGCCACAGCTCATGCTTTTGCAGTGCCATAGCGTAATGACTCAGACGCTGACGATCCCCTTTCTGAAAAGCTTCTCGTGCAGATAGAAAATCATTGTCTTGATTTGCCGAAGAAACTGCGGCAAAAAGCAACATCATTAACGCAAAAAGAAAGCACTTCATCACGAATGGTTGCGATAAAAACAATGCGGTATCACATAGACTACTAAAGCATGAGTATCAGGGTATTCATTCACAAACCAATCAGACAACGCCTTGCCCCAACATCGCATCTGCTACTTTCACAAAACCGGCTATGTTCGCACCATTCACATAGTTAATGCTTTTGTCTGCTTGCGTACCGTATTTCAAACACGATTTGTGAATGGCCTGCATAATTTCCTGCAAGCGTGAATCGACTTCTTCATTTGTCCAAGATAAGCGCATTGCGTTCTGACTCATTTCTAAACCTGAGGTTGCTACACCACCTGCATTACTGGCTTTACCCGGCGCATAAAGTACTTTGTTATGCTGAAAGCACTCTACCGCATCAGCGGTTGATGGCATATTGGCACCTTCTGCAACACAGATTACACCATTTTTGACCAAGATTTTCGCATCTTCTCCCGTAATTTCATTTTGAGTAGCGCAAGGTAATGCAACATCCACTGGAACATGCCAAGGCTTAACACCTGGCAGAAAAGGAACATTCACTCGCTTAGCATATTCGTCTAAACGTCCGTACAGGTGATTTTTGACTTCCGATAAAACGGCTAGTTTTTCAGCCGTAAAACCTTGATCATCGACAATGGTTCCGCTAGAGTCTGATACAGTAACAACTTTAGCACCTTTCGCCATGGCTTTTTCAACAGCAAATTGCGCTACGTTGCCTGAACCAGAAATAGAAACACGCGCACCTTGGAGAGAAAATCCAGCATGTTTCAGTACTTCTTCTGCAAAGTATACTGTGCCGTAACCTGTCGCTTCGGGTCGCATCAATGAACCGCCGAAACTGAGTCCCTTACCTGTAAATACACAGTCGGCACGATTGGATAATTTTTTCATCATCCCTGTCATAAATCCGACTTCCCGCCCCCCTACACCAATATCACCTGCAGGTACGTCAGTATCGGAACCAATGTGACGAAACAATTCACTAATGAACGCTTGGCAAAAACGCATCACTTCATTAGGACTTCTACCTTTAGGGTCAAAATCAGATCCACCTTTGCCACCCCCCATCGGTAAAGTGGTCAGGGCATTTTTGAAGGTTTGTTCGAATGCTAAGAATTTAAGAATAGACAAATTGACCGAAGGGTGAAAGCGTATACCGCCCTTGTAAGGTCCGATGGATGAACTATGTTGTATTCGATAGCCACGATTCACGTGCACTTCGCCACAATCATCAATCCATGATACTCGAAACATGATGACACGCTCCGGTTCGACGAGTCGATCTAATAAGCCATGTTCAGCATAACGTTTGTGTTCAGAAATAAAAGGCCACAAACTTTCAATGACTTCAGTAACCGCTTGCATGTATTCTGGCTGATTTGGATTGCGTTCAGCAACATAATTACTAAACTCTTGCACAGATTTGTATCTCATTATTCCCCCGATCGGTAAAAGGCCACTTATTTTCAGTTAGTTCAAATAAGTCAATTCTGCCAAATAAATCCACCTAACGCACTGCATTTTTACGTTTTATTCAATAAAAATTAGTAAAAAGATTTCGATCATCATAAAAATTTCATAGTTTCCCTTAGATAAAAACCATAGTTTCCCCAATGTGCACATATCGAGAGTAAAAGTACTATGGAATCATTAATTTTTCGAGGAGCATAAATTATGAAAACACTTAAACTAATTATTTCCACTGCTTCACTGACTCTTCTGGTCGCATGCGCACAAATGAATCCAACGATTGTTAGCGAATCGGAAATTAATAAAAAAGATCACGCTGCGTTAGTCAAGTACTATGAAAATTCTGCGATAGAAGCTAAGCAAAAATTAGCAAAGCACAAACAAGCATTGAAAACATACGAAGCCAAGCCCTATCTGTACGGAAGGGGTGGACAAGAGTTCCAATCGCATGCTACTGCCAATATACGAGAATATGAAAAAGAAGTAAAAGAAAGCACCGAATTAGCGCATTTTCATAGAAAATTAGCCACAGAGCAAATAGCTAAAGAAGACAACGCCATTGAGAAAAAGGCTGATAGTCGCTTAGAGTCAGTCAATAAATCTGCAATGTAAAACAATACAGAATTACTTGTCTATGCCAAAGTCGCCAAGAAGCTGTCTTATTCGCACTCTTATTGGCGACTATCACTTAAACTGCAATCTCTGAAGAGAAGACATCAAATAATTTATCTCTTTGCATAAGCAAAAAATAGCATGTCCTCACATGGAATTATGCGATGCAACCAATAATGGCCACGACTATTGCTGGATATCTATTGATAGGTTCTTAAAATGGCTTTTTGCGAAAACTTCGCTTACTGCACGATCTGGATTAGTACCCGCTAAGTTATCGTCAGATGTTCTATTCCAGCCGAGAAATCTTTTTCTTTAACTTCGCTACCGCTTAGTTTGATTTGTAAGCGAAGTTCATTCATAGAATCCGCATTTCTCATGGCATCTTCATAACCAATTTTCCCCGCCTCATACAATTCAAAAAGAGCTGTATCAAACGCTTGCATTCCAAGCTCGCGAGATTTTTTCATAATTTCTTTGATTTCATGCACATCGCCTTTAAAAATCAGATCAGCAATCAACGGCGAATTAAGTAACACCTCAATTGCGGCTACACGGCCATTGCCACTTTTTGCGGGAATCAATCGTTGCGCGACAAGCGCTTTAAGATTCAAAGATAGATCCATCAACAATTGCATGCGTCGCTCTTCCGGGAAAAAATTGATAATACGATCTAATGCCTGATTTGCGCTGTTGGCATGCAAGGTACCCATGCATAGATGCCCCGTTTCTGCAAATGCGATCGCATGTTCCATCGTTTCACGATCACGTATTTCACCGATCAAAATAACGTCTGGCGCCTGTCGCAAGGTATTTTTTAGGGCTGTCTCCCATGAATCAGTATCAACCCCAACTTCACGTTGTGTGATAACACAGTTGATATGTTCGTGAACATACTCTACAGGATCTTCAATGGTAATAATGTGACCATAGCTGTTTTTATTACGATGACCAATGAGTGACGCCATTGAGGTCGATTTTCCAGAACCGGTACCGCCAACAAAAATCACTAAACCCCGTTTGCTCATAACAACGTCTTTCAGTACCTGCGGAAGCCCTAAATCATCAAACTCAGGAATTTTAGTAGTAATAGTCCGTAGCACAATCCCAACACGCTGCTGCTGCACGAAAGTATTGACACGAAAACGTCCTATGCCCGCGGGATTAATCGCGAAATTAGCTTCTTTGCTTGCTTCAAACTCAGCCGCTTGCTTCTCGTTCATAATTGAACGTGCAAGTGTTTCAGTATGCAGTGCTGACAATGATTGTTGAGAAACCGGCGTCATTTTTCCATCAATCTTAAACGCAGGTGGAAACCCGGCGGTAATAAATAAATCCGACGCCTTTTTGCTCAACATCAAGCGTAATAAATCATGCATAAATTTTGTAGCTTGATCTTTATCCATAGTATCACCGAAAATTTTTTATCAAAATGGTGCTTATCGATATTCCACTTGCTAAACTCTGAAATTATCTTTATTCATCGCCTGCGTACGCGCTTCAGCAGTTGAAACCACGTTACGTTTCACTAAATCTGTTAAATTTTGGTCAAGCGTTTGCATACCTGCACCCTGCCCAGTTTGAATGGCCGAATACATTTGTGCCACCTTGCCTTCTCTTATTAGATTTCGGATAGCTGGAGTGCCAATCATGATTTCATGTGCCGCAACACGACCTTTGCCATCTTTCGTTTTGAGCAATGTTTGCGAAATAACCGCACGCAATGATTCAGATAGCATCGCGCGAATCATTTCTTTTTCCTCGGCGGGAAACACATCAATAATACGATCAATCGTTTTAGCAGCAGAACTAGTATGTAAGGTACCAAAAACCAGATGTCCAGTTTCCGCTGCAGTCATGGCTAAACGTATCGTTTCTAAATCCCGCAGCTCACCCACGAGGATAATGTCGGGATCCTCACGCAAGGCCGAGCGTAAGGCATTCGAAAAACTTAATGTATCTCTTCCAACCTCTCTCTGGTTAATCAGGCATTTTTTGCTTTCGTGCACAAATTCGATTGGATCTTCCAACGTTAAAATATGCCCATAATCATTTTCGTTGATGTCATTGATCATGGCTGCCAAAGTTGTCGACTTACCGGAGCCTGTTGGACCTGTTACTAAAACCACACCACGCGGTTGTTTGGCAATTTCTGCAAAAACTTTTGGCGCTTTAATATCCTCTAAAGTAAGTACTTTGGAAGGAATCGTCCGCATTACCGTAGCTGCGCCTCGCTGAGTATTGAATGCATTAACACGAAAGCGTGCCAGATTAGGAACAGCAAACGAAAAATCACACTCAAGATGTTCTTCATAAGCTTTTCTTTGACTGTCGTTCATAATATCGTACACCATGCTGTGTACTTCTTTATGCTCCATTTCAGGCAAATTGATTCGACGAATTTCACCATGCACTCGAATCATAGGAGGCATACCGGATGAAAGATGCAAATCTGATGCGCCGTTTTTGACTACAAAAGCCAGTAGCTCCAGTATACTCATATCGTAATCCCAATTGATTATATTGAATAAAAAGCTTCCAGCACTCAAACAGGTTTCGATTGCTATAGAATTTAAATGCCTTCCTAGTTAACGGGATGGCAAAGCAATAATTAAGAAAGAACACAAGTAGAAAAGTAGCGGTGATTAATGCTTGCGCTCCTCCCAATAGGAGTTTCCTTTCCTGAATAGATGTTGCGAGGAAAAGCAACGTACTCAGTATGCGAATCACGGTTATATGCTCAAAATAAGCCTACCTGCTAATCCGATCAGACAAGGTTGATTATCATCCAGTTAAAAGCTCAGAAATGGGAAGCAGTTGTAGAAACGTAGATACCAGCACCCTACTTTTGATCGGACTCTTCGAACGTTGTGCTTGGTCTTAATAGTTTTTCAGGAAATTGAGATAGTCGGCATAGCGGCAGATGATTATCGCCATGACATCCTTCAATTTAAATACGCGGTGCTGGAGTTTAAAAATGTGCTCTATAATCAGTTCACCGACTGTTCCGATTATAGAGCACCAAGATAGCTCAATGCTGAGCTCAATGAAACCTGTAGCAGCTTTAGTAGTTTGATTTCTCTTCTGTAGATCGGGCCTTGCCTCCACCTTCTTGATCACCTGAAGGAATTTGGTGGAAGGGCTGGATGGTTTTTCCATAAGCATCGGGATCAGGTGTTTCAGGCGCTGTCGGTCTACCGCCGCAAGCAGCCACAACGATCACTACAGACGATACGATCAACAAATGTTTAATGTTCATATAAATCCTTTATATTTATTATTTAAAAATTAAATTTTTTATCAAGGTCAACACACAATACTGAATTCTGCTGTATGTATTT
Source organism: Nitrosomonas sp. (assembly GCA_024281825.1). GTDB lineage: Bacteria > Pseudomonadota > Gammaproteobacteria > Burkholderiales > Nitrosomonadaceae > Nitrosomonas. Next base: position 122,979 of record JAMWZY010000001.1, read on the forward strand.
TTGATCTTAATCAAATTTTGCTGATCTTCATTGAAGTCCCTATATAGATAATAGATTTCTTAGGGAAACTGATCGGATCTATCTATCTTATTGAAAATAATGAAATATAAATTCAAATCCATCAATGCTGCAATTCACTGAAAAGGACTTTCACGTTCTTTACTTCGCGCAGCAAATTGTAAAAACAAAGGGGAAATACATGCCGTTGAGAAATATTCAATTTACAGAAATTTATTTAGCGCTGACGATAGGCGTTTTATTACAATCCTGTGCAATCACAAATGACACCATTTCAGCCAACCGCTCCGAAAAATCGCAAATAACAGACAACACACACCAGCACATTGTGTCGAACGCGAAGGCCGCGTGTTTAGATGAGCCGTTGGCTACAAAATTATATCGACTAGGACAGCATTCCTTTCCTGTATCCACGCACAACCCCGATGCACAGCGATATATGGATCAGGGATTAAATCTTTCGTATGGATTTAATCACGCCGAAGCGGGACGAGCTTTCCGAGAGGCTGCGAGGCTTGATCCCAATCTTGCGATGGCCTACTGGGGACAAGCTCTGGTATTGGGACCCAATATTAATGCAGAAATGGATGCCGCTTTGGAAATGCAAGCTCAGCAATTGGTGCAGCAAGCTAAATCTTTGATGCAAAATATATCATCACGTGAGCAAGCACTCATCAATGCTTTAGAAAAGCGTTATACGGGTCACGCCAAGGACCGGTCAACGAACAATAAAGCCTATGCGCAAGCTATGCGCGAAGCCCATCAACGATTCCCAGATGACCAAGATATTGCGATATTATTTGTCGAAGCGGTAATGGATTTACGCCCGTGGGGCTATTGGATGCCTGATGACACACCTTACGAAGGAATTGCTGAAATCGTAAGCGTTACTGAGCAAATTCTAACAGTGAATCCAAAACATCCAGGCGCAGTGCACGTACATATTCACTTGATGGAATCGACCAAGAATCCTGAAAAAGCTGAACAATCCGCCGATACCTTATTATCATTGGCACCGGAAGCAGGACATTTGGTGCATATGGCATCGCATATCTACCAACGTGTCGGGCGCTATGCAGACGCCATCAAAAGCAACCAAATGGCCATTGCGGCCGATGAAAATTATCTCGCTCAATGCCCTGAAAAAGGCACCTATCCAAGCGTCTATTATCCCCATAACATCCATTTTCTTTGGCATGCAGCCACACTCGATGGGCAAAGTAAATTGGCCATTGAAGCCGCGCGCAAAACGGCCAGCAAAGTTGATGATGCCATGCTGAATGAAATACCCATTGCTGCATTGTTCCGAGTCACCCCTTACTGGGCATTAGCGCGGTTTGGTCACTGGCAGGAAATTTTGCAAGAGCCTGCGCCACCTGCTTCCAATGCTTTTTTAACAGGTAGCTGGCACTATGTAAGAGGCCTTGCATGGGTCGCAACCCATCAAACAAAACAAGCTGAGCAGGAATTAACAAAATTACACTACTCTCTTAACCAGCTTTCGACAAACAGTCCGGTGATTTCAATAAACTCCGCTAGCAGTATTCTTCACATAGCATCCGAAGTACTCGCTGGAGAAATTGCCGCAGCAAAAAATCAATTTGACCAAGCAATTTTACATCTCGATAAAGCGGTTAGGCTGGATGATGCCTTACTGTACACTGAGCCTCCTGAGTTTCATTTCCCGCCGCGCCTGGCACTCGGCGCCATTTTGTTAAAAGCTGGCCGCGCCAATGAAGCAGAAACCATTTATTGGGAAGATTTAAAACGCATTCGTAACAATGGCTGGGCACTTTTCGGACTCATGCAAGCGTTGACCGCACAAAACAAAACAGAGCGTGCGGCAATTGTTAGAGAGAGGTTTGAACAAACCTGGCAGCGTGCAGATATAGAACTCAAAGCGTCGAGATTCGGGCTATGAGTTCAACCGAATTCACTCAATCAGATCGAACCATAGTCAAGTTGATTGGATATTCTTTGTTGAATTGCGCTTAAGTTTTTGTTGTTCCAAATGGCGTTCTCACAGATACTGTCGATGTGGGATGACTTTAGTATGCTCGATGTGTCCACCGAACTTCACCTCAAGTCACTCAAAGCCTATCATCGACCACAAAATAGTGCGATTTATCACATCGGAGAACACTAACAGACGAATATTCTAATCATTCTTTTTAATGCGATTCTATAAGGGAGAGCAAAATGGGTATGAGAAAAAATCAATCGACGCTGACGGCTGATGAAAAATCACGTTTCATCAATGCCGTTTTGCAATTGAAAGCAAACGGAATCTATGACCGTTATGTACAACATCACCGCGATCTTTTTAACAATGGGATTCATAACTCTGCCTTGTTTTTACCTTGGCACCGAGAATTTCTACGCAGACTTGAATTAGACCTTCAAGCCATCGATCCATCCGTAAACCTTCCTTATTGGGATTGGACAGTCGATAGGGCGTTAACCTCCTCCTTCTGGGGCAATGATTTTATGGGCGGCAACGGTGTACCTTCGGGTGGTGCCGTACAAACCGGGCCATTTGCATTTAGCAATGGGCGGTGGACGCTGACCATTCGTGACAACCCGGCTGCAAGGGTGGAGCTGACACGAGCGATAGGATCAGGCTCATCTTTACCGACGACCAATGCAGTACTCCGAGCGCTGAGCCAGGTACCTTTCTCGTCGTTCACCGTTGAACTGGAAAATCTCATTCATAATATTGTGCATGTTTGGATTGGCGGCTCAGCGGGTACTCGAAGCTCACCCAATGATCCTGCATTTTTCTTGCTGCATTGCAATGTGGATCGGCTATGGGCTGAATGGCAAAAGCTGCATCCCACTGAATCACCATTTCAGGGGGATGGGCAATTTAATGTGAATAGCCCTATGCCACCTTGGGAAAATGAAATTACGCCACCCACGCCAGGGAGAGTCTCAGACCATATTGCCATGGGATATCATTACGGTCCTGATGAGGTAGTTCCAGCGCCAATCGTTGATTTGACTGTAGGCGCGCCATCCCATCAAGCCAATATTGGCCAAGCTGGAGAATTTGATTGGTACCGGTTTGTATCGCCTTTGGCGTCAACCTATACCTTAGAAACACAAGGTCCCTCGGACACATGGATGTCACTCTATGGTCCTAATAGCCAAAGTGCTTTGGTAACCGAAGATGACGACAGCGGTGAAGGCAGTAACTCAAGAATCGTCAGCAACCTATCTGCTGGTACGTATTTTATCCGGATTCGTCATTATCAAGCGACAGGGACAGGAAACTACAGCCTATCGGTAAACAGAAACGCACAACCGCAGCCTGGCCCAGCAGAGATCGTCGCGAACGGGCCAGAAATTCAAGGAAGCATTGCAGCGGCAAACGAAAGCGATGTTTATTTGTTTAATGCGTCGCAAACGGCGACTTACACGATCGTAACTTCTGGAAGTACCGATACATTCTTGACGTTGAACGGCCCCGACAACCAAAACGCATTTATCAGCCAAGATGATGATAGTGGTCCGGGTAGCAACTCGCAAATAATCCGTGTTCTGACTCCTGGCATTTACTACGTTCGGATCAGGCATTACAGCCCAACGGGCACGGGAAACTATGGCATCTCGGTTAGAAGAACTTGAACCATGGCAACTTTTTTATACGTATAGATAAATAGGCGTTATCCGCGACCTAAAACCATATCGTTTTAGGTCGCATGAAATTTTCTTGAAAACGAAGTCGTAAAAACAGTTGTCGAATTTATGTCTATGAAAACATCAGTAGCCCTATTTATGGTACTCATCCTAACAACCCCCAAGCCGCTGTCAGCCGAGAATTCTGATGCAATCCATCGATACTGGACTTGCGCCATTTCATCCTACGATTCTTGGGTGAACGGAAAACATCAAACCGCTCGATGCCGGGCCAATACGGAATACTCTGCGCCACCCTGCCGAGAATTTGTAGTTGAGTATGACGGTAAAAACGGAGTCCGCCCGAACGTTCCTTATATCGAAAACACTACCATGGAATCTTTGGATGGCGTCATTAAGGCAATGCTGCCAACCGTTATTCGCATCGAAATTAACCCAGTGGGCGACCAATATATATACCGCCATACCATCGATCAAACGAACGGCGCTATCACTAACCAATGGGTTTACAATGGTTTCTGCCAGTACAATGAAGCGCCCGCTCATGAAAAAATCCATATGGATCACGGATTAAACATAGGCCTGTAGGAAATCTTAGGGTTGTTTACAGAGAGGTTGATTGAAATAAGCATTGAGTATTTCATAAGGGGTTGCATTGTTCAAACTCTTATGGGGTTTCACGGTATTGTAGAAGTTAATGAATCGAAAAAGCTGAATGCGCCGGTCGGCGCAGTCTTTAAAGGGAATTTGGCTGTGCCACATATCCATCAAGGTGCGGATGACCCGCTCGGCTTTGCCATTGGTTTGCGGACGGTTGACGCGGGTAAACTTCTGGCCGATACCGTGTTGCCTGCAAGCTTTGCCGAAAGCATGACCGTGATTCCCCTTAAATTCCGTACCGTTATCGGAATAAGCGCAGTCGATCTGATACGGACACTGAGCAATGACAGTGCCGATAAGAAAGCCAGCTGCGCTGTACTGGGATTTATCGGGAAAAATATCGGCATATAACTCCCTGGAGAAATCATCAATGGCCACAAACAGATACTCGCGAAGGTCGCGAGCGGATTGCCCTTTCAAGAAGGGAAGCCGCTTGGTGTCAAAGTGAATAAGCTCGCCCGGGTAAGGCTTGTTATAGCGCCGGGCGGCGCGCTTGAGCCGTTCCTGAATCGTTTGCTCGATCTTGGCTAGGCGCTTGATACCGTACTGCAACGTCTTGAACCGCTGGTTGGTACTATCACGTGGAGTAAACTCCTGAAGCCGCGCGCGTTTCAGTACATCATAAATCGTTGGCTGGCTGACGTGGAAGCGTTCCGCCAAATGCGATACCTTCCACAACCGAGTTTGATAAAGCCGCCAGATTTCCTGGCGATCCAATAAAGCTAGTCGAGTACGTTTGTGGATGTTCATTTACAGTATTCTCCTGAATACTGTAAACAACGCTAGAAATTCTTACAGAATGCTTTCCATTGGAGCATTATAGCAGTCGCCTTTGCGACTCATGGATGTAATCATGTCTCAGGTTTGAATCAATCACCGAAGTTCAAAACTATGCAACAAAATGGTTGTGGATCTATAATCACGAACGGCCCAAAACGGCCATTGAAAGAATAGCATCAAAACAAAAACTCGCTCAACTAGCCCATTAATATCTACTTTTAACTTCGGTTAATAAGGAGAGGATTACCGATAGTCTACAATGGTCTATCGCCATTTTAGACTATCCATCTGGGGGGCTTACCACTGAGATTTTTGCTATGCGGTTAAAAAAATTTCAACTATTTTATTTAGCTAATATGTAATTCTATAAAGTGAACATCTAAATGACATCTACAGAATCTGAATATAACTCTGTCGAAGCAAACAAAAATAAAAATATTATTAAGCCAAGCACCATAGCAATTCCTCTTCAAGGTTTTGAATACAATTCAAACTCGTTCGATCAAGACTGCATATCTGATCATCTTTTTGTTGGCCGGAAAGTTTTATTAGATAAACTGACAACCCTTCTTTTAGAAAGAAAAAACAGAAGAGGGAGCTATTTGATTGCGGGTTACCGCGGCTCTGGAAAGAGTAAATTAATCGGCAAAGTGCTACAAAAAGCCAAATCTGATCAAGAGGATAAGAAAGGTACAGAATTTTTGGAAATTGATATTAATCTTGGGGACAATAGCCAGCTTACGTCATTGAATATATTTTATTCTATGACATCTATTTTATTGGATACATTAACTAACAAAAATCCTAAAACAAATTCCTGTAGTCCATCGAAAAATTTCTCGGAGAAAATTAAAGCATTTTTGCAGTTATATTTTAAGGATTTTCTAGCCCCCACAGTCAATCTAAAAAATATTTTCTTTTCTTCATTGATATTGGTTGCTTGCTTCGTTCCTATAATTCTAGAGTACCCAGAAATGTTTATTGCCGTATTAAATAATTCAATAATGGCATGGACATTAGTCTCACTTAATTTTCTTACTTTATTAATTTGGATAATCTTATATGGAAGAAGAAATTCATTAGATAGTTCATTAGATCAAATTCAAGTTCTAATAGAAAGAATGAGCTATGAAATCAGCGAAAGCCGTAATGCAGACCTCAAATATAAGTTTTTTAATCTCGGATTCTCAAGAAGTAAAAAGGCTCTTCCAATAAATTCTAGAGAAGCTGAGGAATTACTTATTAAGATTCTATGGAATTTACAGCCTAAATATAAGGTAGTTTTTGTACTGGATGAAATAGACAAGTTATCTGATGATGAAGAACTTCTGGAAATTAATCACCATGATAAAACTTACATCCAAGAAGTCAGTAAAAGCGAAAAGATTAATACTTTGTTAGGTTCTTTAAAAAATTTTATTACTAATGCCCCTGCTGTATTCTTTTTTATATCAGGTCGTGAAACATTAGATAGATATTACTCAGAAAAAGGAAGTCCCAATTCTCTTTATGGCAGTCTTTTTGATCAAGTCTTCGAAGTGCCTAGTTTTTTATCTGATAAAGGTAAACGCCCTGCAAAAAACATACAACTTTACGCAGCAATCGAGGAATATGTATGTCGGTGTATCAGAATACCTCAAGTTAAAAACGAAATTTCTAATTATTATACACTGCAAAATTTTAGTGAATCTCTGACAAATAAAAGTATAGTTAACGAAGAACTCCGATACGGAATTTCCATTTTGATGGATTTTATTTTGTATCTTACTTTTCACTCTTGGGGAAATCCGAAAAAACTCTGCTCAATATTTGAAAGTTTTGTTTATCCATTCAAACCTATTGTAAAAGAAAAAACTTACAAAAGTTTATGCATAATTTTGAATGGTACAAAGTCAGATGATTCAAATGATCCAAAATATTGTCTAGTTTTTAGTTCCAACCACCTACGAAGTTTTTCTCTTGCATCAGAAATTACTACACTTTTTCAACATCAACTTAGTCGTGAAGTTTCACAGATCAGTGATAAATTGACTGTTTCTTCCTTTTCTTCCCTCCATTTTATTCTTAAACTTCATTCCTATGGCTTTAAACGAGAAACTCTTCACTTCATGTCAGAAGCCATCAATATCTATCGCTCTCCTGAGCTCAATACGATTGTTGATGATTTACTGACTAATATATTTAAATCTTATATTAGGAGAGTGCGAAATGGACTCTATCGGTATCGTTTTCACAGCGCATTTGAGCAAGAACTCCGTTATATTAGTCATGTAAGCGGTTTGGAATCTGCTTCTTTTAATTTCTCGTTGGATTCTATGAGATATGTTAAGAGGTTTTTCGAGATCATTCTTTCTAACACCAACAGTCTGGAAACAGATGTGATTTCCAGAGCACATATTTCTTTGGGAGATATGTGTACAATTGAACAGTCATATAATGCTGCGTCCATACATTATCACACTGCCAGCAGACTTCTAGCAAACATTCTAAAAAATGAAGGAACTACTACCAATCAAGAAACTTTAATGCAATATATTGAAGTTTTACTCAAGCATGGTGATCTTGAGGAACGAAGACAAAATTATAATCACGCAGCAGCAATTTACTCAGAAGCTGACCACATTGTGCAACGCCTGAGTAGTGACAAAGAATTGAGCTTACATCTTCAATCAGGAGACTCAAAGTGGGATTTATTGAAATTGCCTTTCTGGGCAGGTCGATATCTGGATTTGAAACGTAGCCCTCGCCCTTATAAGAAATTTACACCGCATATAAGTAAAAATATTCAACCACCTGAATATTTATACCGATCTAGTGATCCAAGATTTCATTACCGTGCAGCTAGTCATTATTTCTTTTTAGGTGAAGCAGAGCATGCTATCGAATCTTACAACGCAACATTAGGTTACACTGGATATAATCTAGATTCTAATATCGATGAACGTAATGCCTATACGATAGGAAACGCAATAGTCGGAAAAGTCGAAAGCACTTTAATACACAAATCGCGTGAATTATTCGAAATAATTAATGGAAAAGACAAAGAAGATAAAGATCTTAATGCCAATAAATTTTTACTCAAATTATTTGAATTTATTCTTAGCCCTCATGAATTATCAATCAGTTCATTAAATTCTTCTAAATCGATTGAAGTATTGTTAAATGATGCAGTAGATATTTTTGAAAAAAATCGCTTATACATTAGCGCTGCTATAGTACATATCAAGGCTATTCATTATCAAACCTCTTTGTTGGATCTTTTTGACAATATTATTTTTAGTGATTTAGATAAAATTATTAAAGCTTCATCATCTAACGAAGATTTGAAACATTTTAGCGATAAAAAAAATAATCTGCGTGAAACGATCATTAAACAAATTAAAGCCCGTACAATAGGAGCTATAAATTGCATCAATAAGGCTAGACAATTGGAGTCTAATCAAAGTAATAAAACTCTATTAGCCTATAATATAATAAGCAAAGATCACGATGTGATTTCATCACAAATAACATCACTTTTTGATATTCTCCTCTCACCAAATAAAGATAATTATAAACACTTAAGTGAAGGAATCTTTTGGCAGCAATCACTTTGGTCGCATAAACTAGCTTCCTCATTATTTTGGACAGATTATGTTTTAAATAAAATTTTTGAAGAAGAATATCATCAATTTGAAAAAGCAATACCGTTACCCAAAGAACTAAGTATGCTTTCTGTTAGAGCATCAATTGTTATGCGCTGGACTTATGCTCGAAATTTATGTCGAAAATATGTTGATAAAAAATTAGTAAACAACACTGGCCAGCTTAGTGACGATGGAAAAGATATAGTTAATTATCTTATTAATTACGACAAAAGACGAAAATCTTCGAACACATCAACACCTGAAATACTTAATAAAGTTTGTGAAGTTTCGAGGCATTTATACTTAGCTCAAGAATCCAGTCGCATTATTTCAAGAAAAAACCTTGATCTCATCTTTCCTCGCACGCCCCAATTATATTTAGCTCAATGGAAATTATTATCCAATTTAATATCTGCTATTGTTGCGGGGAAAAAAGAAGGGAAAATAAGTGGTGCCAATGTGCCATTAAATTCGATAAGAGATATTTCTTTTTTGATACAAAAAGTTTTATTAGATTTAGATGAAGAACTAGCACCTTCCGAAAAAATCCCACCCTCTCATTTTGATTACGAGCATATCTATATTCGTTTGATAGAATCTCTTGAAAGTTCGATCAGTTTAATTGATAGAAATAGTCGCACGCATATGGGTATATTTGAATACAAATATTTTTGCCACGACGACCATAATGACCCAGAGTTTCGTATGGACTATACGCTAGCTTATATGTTTTCTCCGATTGCTATTTATTGGCATAATAAAGTGACGACGATTCACACACAATTAATTTCAGAATTGTCCAATTCACCCATGCTTTTTCTGCCTATTTTGCCGAAATGATCGATTTATTCTGAAAATTCTATCACCCTAACTAAAGCCATCGCAAAACCATCGAAAATTTTATGTTTTTATGCCATGATGGTCGCCATGCAACGCCTTAATCTACTGAAATATAGCTGCGCCGTGATGATTCACCCCTGTTTTACTTTCACTTGTGTCTGAACTGCTCTATAGCCTCGTCACTCGCCCCTATGTTGTTCTATTCCTGTTAGCGTTTCTAGCGCTGAGCTGGTTGGAGCAGGGAAAGCTTCGTACGGTGATTTGGTTGGTTTCGGGTTATCTGGTCGCCCTAATGGCCGAATGGGGAAGCATTAACCATGGTATTCCCTTTGGCTATTACGCGTATCACTATGACGTGTTGGAACAGGATTTGCTGATTCTCGGCGTACCATTCTTTGATTCGTTATCGTTTGTTTTCCTCAGCTATGCCAGTTTTTCGTTTGCGCAGTTTTTTTTGTCCACGCATTGGCGGTCTGGATTCAATGTGCAGCGTGTGACACTACGCGCTACTCGTAATAGTCACTTGGCTTGTTTCGTGGGCGCCTTTTTCATGATGGTGTTGGATTGGATCACCGATCCTGTGGCGCACTTGGGAAAACACTGGTTCCTCGGTGATATTTATCACTACCCGGAAGCGGGCTGGCACTTTGATGTGACATTCGCAAATTATATCGGCTGGTTTATCGTCGGATGGGTCATCATTTTCATCAACCAGCAAGTAGATAAGTTGCTCTCTCAACGTGAAATGTCTCGCGATAGATCATTGCAGCTGGTGTATTTACCCGGAAAAGGATTACTCGCGCCTTTATTCTGGTTTGGTATTGCGGCTTTTGTGTTAGCCATCACCGCTTGGTTAGGTTGGGGCTATGATCTTGCCCAAGTACCCGACGAGCAGCAGGAATATTTTAGCGCCGAAACTCGCAAGCTATTCATGGCCAGCGCTTTTATCATCGCGCCCATTGCCGTATTAGCCTGGGCGCATTTGCTGAGGCATGAAAACCGGCCTTCACCTGAGCAATGCCTAGCAGGGTTTAAAGATTACCCAAACCCCCTGTTACAGCAGCACATGCTTGCTGCGTCCAAACAATCCGTCCTCGGAAAATATACGTAAGAATTGCCCTTACCTATTTAAGAAAGCGCTGATTAATTTTGCTCTCGACCGGTTAACTACGCTCAGTTACACCGATAAGCATCGCCAATGTAAAAAATCTCCTTATCTGCGCCGGGTACTTCATATTTTCCTGAATTATTGGCACGAAGAATATGCACCGTATTACCCCCCAGCCTCGCGGTTTCTTCTCGAAGACGGTTCCTCGCTTTAATCAACCGGTCGACATAAGGCGTTTTATCTTCATGAGCATCCTGCTGATCATCTTCTTTCGAAGAACCTTTAACCTTGCCAAGCAATTCGCATCCACCGGGACCTTCTTCACCCATGTGGATGGCAACACCTTTTGCTTCCTGGGGTTGTGACAGGGCATTTGCAGAAACAACCAAGCAAAACAACAGTGTTGATAACTTAATAAGTGTAACTCGTTCAAATCGATTCCTATGGTGTACCCGCAACGTCTTCTCCTCACTGTGATTGATTCTTACAATAATCAATAGCATAGTATAAAGCTCGCCAGTCCTCGTCAATAGGATTGAAAATCCGAACCGAGCCAATGTCTCATGATAAAAAATACCGCTTTGATAGGCCTTCTTTTTACACCATTCATACGGTGATGGATCAGGTATATTAACCATTGCCTGACTGATAAAAGGAGAATTCATACTGTGGAAGCTTTCATTTACATATTATTGGCATTGATCGTCATCGTTGCTATCTATGGCGTCTCGATCTATAACCGTTTGGTCGACATCAAACACAATGTGTCTCAAGCCTGGTCAAATATCGATGTACTATTGAAGCAGCGTCATGATGAGCTTCCTAAATTGGTGGAAACATGCAAGCAATACATGGGCTTTGAACAAGAAACGTTGAAACAAGTGATTGCAGCGCGTTCGCAAGTAGCTGCCGCGAGAGAGGCCAGTAATATGGGTGCATTGGGTTCGGCAGAAAATAGTTTGCGCATCGGATTAGGCAATTTATTTGCGGTTGCGGAAGATTATCCTGAACTCAAAGCCAGCGAGAAATTTCAGCACCTGCAAATCAGGATTACCGGGCTGGAAAATACCATTGCAGATCGCCGGGAATTCTATAATGAAGCGGTCAAAATCAATAACGTGCGCATTGAACAATTTCCAGATGTCCTGATTGCGCGCTGGTTCCATTTTACGCCGCGGGATTTATTGGAATTCAACGCCGCCGAGACAACGGACGTGAATATCGGTCAGTTATTTCGATAATACGATTCAGCATGGATTACCTGTTTTCTGACATGTCGCGTGAGGACTGGGAATTTGCTGTACTGTCATGCTTGCTTGTGGCTATCATCAGCCTATACCTGACGATGCGAAATTGGAAGCGATCGCGGATTATCGAAGATACTCCCACCGCCAAGTTGCGATCCGCCCATCAAGGTTATGTGGAAGTCAACGGAAAAGGCCAATTCATCGATGACCAAGTGATTTATGCGCCGCTATCGAATCACCCTTGTCTTTGGTATCGCAGTCAAATCGAACAAAAAGAATCGATCATCGACAATGGTCGCAAACAATCGCGCTGGCGGATTGTTTATAACAATATCAGTGATCATCGGTTTAAATTGATGGATGCTAATAGCAGTTGCTATGTCGATCCAACGCATGCAGAAGTGAATGGCAACGAACACTTGGCCTGGTACGGAAACACGGAATGGCCGACCAAAACACTTTTATTAGAGAGCCAATCACCTGTGCATGGGCTTTCCAATAATTACCGTTATAGCGAATCACTTATCTTGCCGGGGCAATCACTCTATATTTTAGGTCAATTCACTACAGCCTCGGCTATCACGCAACACAGCGAGCGCACCATCATGATTGATTTGTTGAACGAATGGAAAAAAGACCAAGCGGATTTAAAGCGACGCTTTGATAGCAATCGCGATGGTGCTATCGATCAGCCAGAATGGGAGGTTGCGCGACAGAAAGCGCGCTTGGAAGCACAACAAATCCACGGTCAGCTAGCACTAGAACCCGACGTCAATATCATCGCAAAACCTGAAAAGAGCGGCTACCCTTTTATCATTTCGGTATACCCTCAAAAGCAACTCTCCCAGAACTATCAACGTAATGCGTTAATTGCGCTGACAATCCTTTTGCTATCGATGGGTGGCTTGCTGTGGTTGATATTTCACAAGCTATAGAATTTAACCGCCAGTAACTCCCGTTAATAAAACCGTCACACATTTTTACCCGCACATCCATTCCACTTGTCAAAATTTTAGAACTTGCCTTGGCAAAGCTTGTGTCATTTGGCATAACCGTCTACACTTACTTCGAACTTTGTTCAGATATTAAGCAGGAATTAAGTTTTAGTGGCAAAACTTCTACATAAAAACTTCCAGCATGGTAGCGAAAACATATTCTAAGCGCCCTAAGCATCTAAATCTTCTGAAAATTAAGCAGCCTTTTCCTGCTGTGGTTTCGATTATTCACAGGATTACGGGTGTATTGCTTTTTTTCCCAGGTATTCCAATACTACTGTGTATCTTGCAAGATTTTCTTGGCTCTCAAGAAAGTTTCGATCATTTGCAGGACAACCTACGAAATCCATTGATAGTGCTGATATTACTACTTCCCCTATGGTTCTTTTTTCATCATGTATGCGCGGGGATTCGGCATCTGGCATTGGATCAGCATATGGGTGTCGAGTTGCAACAAGCACGTACCAGCGCTTACTTAGTATTTATCATGGGTGTCATGCTGACTGCTTTAACTGGATGGCTATTATGGTAAAGCAAAGCAAACTTGCAGTAACCGGCGCGCATTATGGCTTAAAGGACTGGCTAGTGCAGCGTATTACCGCTATCTTGATGGTACTTTATCTGGCTTTAATGATAGTCGCGATATTGGTTACCGGTCCTTATCAAGACTATGCCGCATGGAAAAATTTATTCAATCAACAATGGATACGGTTCGCTACCCTGATTTTTTTCATCTGCTTATTTTGGCATGCTTGGATCGGCCTGCGAAATGTTCTGATGGATTATGTGCATGCAACCGCAGTTCGTCTAACGTTACAGATTCTGGTAATCGTTTCCTTATTATTTTATACCGTTTGGACCGCAGATATCTTATGGAATACAGGAAATTAGCGTGGCGATAACACAAAGAAAATTTGATGTGGTAATTGTTGGCGCGGGTGGTGGAGGCTTGCGAGCTGCATTACAACTTTCAGAAGCCGGATTGAAGGTGGCTGTGCTTTCCAAGGTATTTCCAACCCGTTCACATACCGTTTCGGCGCAAGGTGGCATCGCTGCAGCTTTAGGCAATGTGACCGAAGATAGTTGGCACTGGCATATGTACGATACAGTAAAAGGCTCCGATTACCTCGGTGATCAAGATGCCATTGAATTTATGTGTCGCCAGGCGAATGAAGTCGTGTACGAATTGGAACATTTTGGTATGCCGTTTGACCGCCTGGAAAATGGCAAAATCTATCAGCGCCCCTTTGGCGGGCAATCCCAGAATTTCGGTGGTGCGCAAGCAACACGCTCTTGCGCTGCAGCAGATCGAACCGGACATGCACTGTTACATACGTTGTATCAACGCAATATCAGCGCCAATACACAGTTTTTTATCGAATGGATGGCGTTGGATCTGATACGCGACGAACAAGGCGATGTATTGGGCGTTACTGCACTGGAAATGGAAACCGGTGAAGTGATGTTACTACAAGCTAGAGCAACACTGTTTGCCACGGGTGGCGGTGGGCGCATTTTTCAAGCCAGCACCAACGCTTTGATCAATACCGGCGATGGCTTAGGTATGGCTGCTCGGGCGGGAATTCCGCTTGAGGACATGGAGTTCTGGCAATTTCATCCGACCGGTGTCTATGGTGTCGGGGTACTCATTAGCGAGGCGGTACGCGGCGAAGGCGGCTATTTGTTAAATAAAAACGGTGAGCGTTTCATGGAACGCTATGCGCCGAATGCCAAAGATTTAGCAAGCCGGGATGTCGTTTCGCGAGCACTGACGATGGAAATCAAGGAAGGCCGCGGTTGCGGAGAAGAAAGCGATCATTTGTTACTAAAATTAGATCATTTGGGTGCAGAAGTTATCAAATCTCGTCTGCCTGGTATTCGTGAATTGGCCATGAAATTTGCGCATGTCGATCCGATTTCCGCACCAATTCCAGTGGTGCCGACTGCGCATTATATGATGGGGGGAATTCCAACCAACTACTTAGGACAGGTCGTGGCGCCTTATGGTACAGGACCGGAAGAAGTCGTTTCGGGATTCTATGCCGTGGGCGAATGCGCGTGTGTTTCAGTGCATGGCGCCAATCGTTTGGGTACGAATTCTCTGCTAGATTTAGTCGTATTCGGACGCGCCGCAGCCAATCAAATCATTGAAGATTTGAAGACTCATCCGCACCACAAGCCTTTACCCTTAGATGCTAGCAATAAAACAATGGCACGGCTCACACGCTTGGAAAATCAAAAAGATGGTGAAAACGTGGCGCAAGTATTGGCTGATTTGACCAAAACCATGCAGACGTATTGTGGTGTTTTTCGCTTTGAAGATACCCTGCAACAAGGGATAAAGAAAATACAGGAAGTCGGACAGCGAGTAGCGCACACGGAAATCAAAGACAAAAGTAAAATTTTTAATACCGCCCGCATTGAAGCTTTGGAGTTGGACAACTTGAAGGAAGTAGCCACTGCGACTATGTTTTCTGCCGAGGCTCGGCGTGAAAGTCGCGGTGCACACGCACGCGATGATTATCCACACCGCGATGACGTCAAATGGTTAAAACACACCTTGTTTTTCAGTCAGGACAATCGGCTGGATTATAAACCTGTGCGACTGAAGCCTATTACTGTGGAATCTTTTCCACCAAAAGCCAGAACTTATTAGCTTGGAATTTTAAAAAATAATGAAAAACTATATTGATCGCAGCGCCTTTCTTTTTTTTCTTTTAGGTCTCTTGTTTACTACCTCGGTTTTTGCGGAAACACGTTATGTGTCCGATCAATTAGAAGTAACATTGCGCCGCGGTCCAACGTTAAGTCATGCTATTTTAAGAATGCTTAAAAGCGGCACACCTGTTGAAGTGTTAGAAGTTGACAAAGAAAGTGGGCATAGCCGGGTTAAGACGGGCAATGGACAGGAAGGCTGGATCTTAACACGCTATCTAAGTGCAGAACCCACCGCTCGGGTTCAGTTGGAACAACTGCTTAAAAGCATGAACCAGAAGGAAGATGCTAATGTTTCTGTGGTGGAACAGTTAAAAACTATTAGAAACGAGCATGAAGCCGCCAAACGGCTTATTACACAACTAGAAAGTGAAAATAGAAAATTAACCGAGCAGCTATCTTCATTGAAAGCCACAGCTGCGAATGTTTTAAATATTGAAGCAGAAAACAAAGATTTCCGTCACAAGCTAGCTGATACGGAAGAGCGCTTAAACAGTTTGCAAAATGAAAGTAGTGAAATAGAAGCGCGCAAAAATAGAGATTGGTTTATCACCGGCGCTTTAGTTTTATTTGGTGGCCTGATACTGGGCTTGATTCTCCCCCGTTTTGCTCGTAAAAGATCGTCGCGCTACAGTGATTTTTAATTGCAACAAGCACTCAGCGTTTTTGCTCTGGGGTTCGGCCAACATAATAATAGCGTCGCTGTTTGCAACGATTGTTACCGCCGAAACTCTGGTTGATCTGAAGAATTTTCCACTGTACCAGAATGGTAACTTACAAATCCCGCGGGTTGATACGCTTGATCAAGCTGGTTTGTATCAGGATGCTTTGTTGCAGTTTGATCCCGGCAAGAATGCGTGGAACTTATTGAGCTATCGTATAGCACCACCAAAAATTGATTTGGATGTAACTGAGGTAACCATAACCGATTCCTTTCCAACGCAGGTATTCTTGCGTGTTCTGGATAGAACCTCTATCTGCAGCCAAAGAATCGGGCAGATCAATCAGCGCTTGATTGAAAATCGTTTTGTAGTTTCGATTGATATCATCAATACATTTACAGGCGATCCTTTGGTTGATTGCGCTCCGTATGAAGAAATCATTGCTTTGTCAGTTTATGGCTTAAGTGAGGGTGGATACGAATTTGTCGTCAATGGAGGCATTATTGGTAGTTTTATACTAAATACTGATAATCGGCTTCCGTAGTTTCCGCGCGCTCGATAAAGAAGCAATTATTGCTTATAAACAACCTACAGCAAACTGAAAACATCAAATGCTTTCAGTGTTTCCATATGAACATGGTAGGGTCTGTGTTTTTCGACTATAAACAAGTTAGGAGGGAGGGATACAGTCGGAATACTAAATTTGGTTCATGTGAATCACTGAAAGCAAGTACATTATGCCCGATACATAAATAACTGAGAATGTGACAAATTGTCGCATTCGATATTTGTAGATCGGGGTTCATAAATTATAATAACGTGCCTCGTTAATTTACTTTGGATTCTGCACGGTAGAAAACCCATTGGTCTACGCTGCTGTCATTTTGACTAAACTGGTAACCAGCACTATCAAAGTAGCGGATATCCTCCGGTTTGGTCAGCTTATTCTGAATAATATAGCGGCTCATCATGCCACGCGCTTTTTTAGCAAAAAAGCTAATTATCTTATATACCCCATTCTTCTGGTCTTTAAACACTGGCCTAATAACACGCGCATTAAGTTGGTGCGTTTGTATTGCTTGAAAATACTCATTCGATGCTAGATTAATCAAGACATCGATTTTTTGTTTTTCCATCTCTTGATTTAAAGCCTGGGTGATTTTATTACCCCAGAATTCATACAGATCATCACCACGTTGGTTTTTAAACCGCGTACCCATTTCCAACCGATAAGGTTGAATCAAATCTAGCGGGCGCAGCAAACCATACAATCCAGACAAAATACGTAAATGATCTTGTGCAAATGTAAGTTCTGACGCACTGAGCGTACTTGCGCCGAGTCCTACATACACATCCCCTTTGAAAGCCAGCAAAGCTTGCTTAGCGGTATCTATTGTAAATGGCCGCTTCCAGGCGATATATCGGTTGGAATTGAGCGTTGCCAGGGTGGGACTGATCGACATCAGTCGGCCAACTTGATCAGGCTCCAATTTTTTCAGTGCATCGATCAACTCAGCCGAATCATCAAGAAAATCTGGTTGTGTATAGGAATGAGAAATCGCGGAAGATTCAAAATCCAATTTTTTAGCCGGTGAAATAACAATGAGCATAATTTTTCTAGGTACTTAAACAACAAATAGTATCAGATTCAATCACGCAGACTATTTTATCCATAAGTGTTAGTTTTTTGTACTGGCTGAAGGGTCGATTCTCTCTGGATTGCTACATTCCTATCAAGACGTTTTCAACGTGATTGATATAACTTTTATTTGTTCAGCTTGTATTAATTTCCTTAGCTTTATAGTGGTTTCATATCAAAACTTATTTTGATCAAACTGATTCGACAAAGGGAGGACACCATGAAAAAGTTACTGCAAATATTGCTTATCTTAATACTATTCATTTCATTAAGCGGATTTCGCGCTCCGAATGACGCCATCATTTCAAATGGCGATTTTATCGATAAGTTAATTTTCAATATGGGAAAACCGCACGTAAAAATAAATATAGGCTCAATCTACAATGCTGCAGGTGGGTTCATTTTCCAACGAGAAATGTGGATTTATCGTGTCGATGAGTACAACCATCGTTTTACCATAATCAATGGACAAATCGTTCATTACCACTGGTCGAGATTCTAGCAAAAGCAACTCTATTAACTCAATAAATGGATCTGTCCCAAAGATATATTATAAACTTTAAAGAAGGAGAATAACTTCTGAAGAAACTAAACCAAGGCGATTAATAAATCCCAAGCATTGTTTCAATCTTCTATGTTAAATGCGTTATCATAATTTCATCAAAACCATGAACTCGGCGTTAACATTTTTCTTAATTGATGCGAATCACTCTTACCACTTTACAGCAACACGTTAAAAACAAGGATAAATTCACTGTTTTAACCTGTTACGATGCAACTTTTGCCAAAATATTGGAAGATGCAGGGGTTGATGTATTACTGGTAGGAGATTCACTCGGTAACGTTTTAAAAGGTGAAAGTACGACACTGTCGGTAACCTTAGATGACATGATCTATCACACCCTGTGTGTTTCAAGCGGCTCAAACAAAGCACTCATCATGGCAGATATGCCATTCGGCAGCTACCAACAATCACCACAACAGGCCTTTGACAATGCTAGCAAAATCCTAGCAGCAGGTGCACACATTGTTAAGATAGAAGGCGGTCAAGTCATGGCCGAAACCACCGCATTCCTCACACAAAGAGGAATCCCTGTTTGCGCTCATATCGGACTGATGCCCCAATCCATTCACCAATTAGGCGGCTATAAATTACAAGGCGCTTCACAACAATCTGCAAAGCAGCTGATTGAAGACGCATTACTATTGGAAAAAGCCGGTGCAGGAATGCTCTTAATGGAAGTCGTCCCGGCAAAATTGGCTCAAGAAATTACCCAATCGCTCTCAATTCCTACCATAGGAATAGGTGCGGGTAAGAATTGTTCAGCGCAAGTACTTGTACTTCATGACATGTTAGGTCTATATACAGATAAAAAACCAAGGTTTGTGAAAAATTTTATGGCGGGTACAAGCAGTATTCAACAAGCTATTGCGAATTATGTTACTGCTGTTAAATCAGGGCAGTTTCCTGATCACGAGCACGAATATTAGTATTTTGATTGCATTGTGAAAATCTTTAGAGATATTCCTTCTATCCGCATACATTTGCAGAACTTGCCATCGATTGCTTTTGTTCCAACCATGGGTAATTTACATGCGGGTCATTTAGCATTGATAAAACAAGCTAAACAATTATCCAGTGAAGTAGTTGTCAGTATCTTTGTCAATCGCTTGCAATTCTTACCTCATGAAGATTTTTCAAGATATCCTCGAACCATTGAGCAAGATTGCCTATTACTTGAAGAATTAAATGTCAATACTATTTTCATTCCGGATGAAGAAATTCTTTTTCCTACACACCAGGAATTCTTGTTAGCATTACCCCCTGTCGCAGATATTTTGGAAGGTAAATTTCGCCCCGGATTTTTTCGCGGCGTAACGACAATAATATTGAAATTATTCAATATTATTCAACCTGACCTGGCAATTTTTGGTAAAAAAGATTATCAACAACTGTACATGGTGCAAGAAATGGTCAAGCAGCTCAATTTTCCGATTGAAATCATTGCTGGAGAAACCGTTCGTGCATCAGATGGGTTAGCGCTTAGCTCAAGAAATCAATACTTAGATCAATCACAACGCATTGAAGCAAGTAATCTTTACCAAACACTACTTCACATTAAAAAAGAAATTATTTCGAGCAGTAAAGATTTACGAGCATTGCAGGAAGAAGCTACACAGAGTTTGACAGGACGTGGATGGAAAGTAGATTACGTTCAAATTTGTAATCGCGCTTCGTTATCACCTGCCTGTCATCGTACCGAACCTTTAGTAATATTAGTAGCAGCATGGCTCGCTAAAACTCGATTAATAGACAATATGGAGGTATGAAATGAAATTTTCGATTCTTTGTTCTGTTTATGAATTCATCTAATAGTAAGTTATATGGAATCAATATCTTAGAATCATGCAATCGCTGAATACTTTTTGGATTTCTTGTCTTGATCATTTCAAAAAAGAATTAAATGCGCAGCAATTTAATACTTGGATTAAGCCATTACAAATCGATCCCACCTCAAACAGTGATGAAGGCGTTGTATTAATTGCACCAAATCGCTTTGTATCGCAATGGGTAAGGGATAATTTTATTCATCACATTGAAGTAATGGCACAAAGTTATTTTGCTAAAGAAATTGCCTTTAATTTAAAACTCTCAGAATCCACTGAAGTAAAAAATAACGCATTTCAAACGCTACCACCTTTATCTCAGCCAATCATTTCCGCACCCTCTGAGTCTGCAATACACCCCAACGACACAGACCCATCCAGTAGTCCATATGGTGCAAATAAAAAGAATCTGAGCCGCTTAAATCCAAATTTCACCTTTGATAATTTTGTTACCGGAAAAGCTAATCAACTTGCTCGGGCTGGTGCAATGCAAGTCGCACAATCTCCTGGCATTGCCTATAACCCACTGTTTATCTACGGTGGTGTAGGGTTAGGTAAAACTCATTTAATTCAAGCAATTGGAAACCATATTATTAGTGGTAACAAAGATGCCAAAATTCGTTATGTACATGCAGAAAAGTACGTTTCCGATGTAGTCAGTGCCTATCAACATAAAGCTTTTGACAAATTTAAATTGTATTATCATTCACTCGATGTGCTATTAGTGGATGACGTACAATTTTTTGGTGGCAAGAATCGTACGCAAGAAGAGTTTTTTTATGCATTTAACGCACTAGTGGAAAGACATAAACAAGTAATCATTACTTGCGATTCATACCCTAAAGAAATTTCCGGTTTAGAAGAGCGTTTAGTTTCACGTTTTGGATGGGGTTTGACCGTTGCAGTTGAGCCACCAGAGCTCGAAATGCGCGTAGCAATCTTACTTAAAAAAGCACAACTGGAAAAAATCAAGCTTGATGAAAATGTCGCTTTCTTTATTGCTAAGCATATCCGCTCCAATGTTCGAGAATTAGAAGGTGGATTGAAACGTGTGTTAGCTTTTTCACGTTTTATCAATCAAGAAATCACATTAGATCTAGCAAAAGAAGCGCTCAAAGATTTATTAGCAGTACAAAGTCGGCAAATATCGGTAGAAAATATTCAAAAAACCGTCGCAGATTATTACAAAATCAAGGTTTCTGAAATGTACTCTAAGAAGCGCTCTCGCATTGTCGCGCGCCCAAGGCAGATGGCGATGGCTATTGCTAAGGAATTGACTTCATTAAGTTTACCAGACATCGGTGAAGCTTTTGGTGGTAGAGACCATACGACTATCTTGCATGGCTGTAAGAAAATCAATGAATTACGCATGTCAGATCCAGCGATAAGCCGGGATTTTAATGCGTTGATTCTTATTTTACGAGGTTAGTGAATATCAAGTTGATAATTTGTGTATAACTTTAGAATAAATTATCCTCGTTTATTTATCCACAAATTATCCAATTGCTTTACAACAACTATACATGCTATTTTTTAAAGCTACCTATTTGATAAAAATAGTGTTTTTTAAACTATACAAAAGCTGCCAGTACTTTAGTTTAATTATTATTTTTTTATATTTAAATGCTATTAATAAAAACTAATCGAGACACATTACTAAAACCATTACAAACGGTCACTGGAATTGTAGAGCGTCGACAAACACTACCCATACTATCGAATGTATTAATTCGTCAAAGCGAAGATAAGACCTATTTTTTAGCGACTGATCTTGAAATACAAATTAAAACAGCAGTATCTAAAGATAAGGCAAATATACAAATCTTTTCTTTGACGGTTGCTGCTAAAAAACTTCAAGATATTCTTAGATCATTAGATGTTACCGCTGAAGTTTCTTTGACACGTAAAGACAATCACTTACATGTTAAATCGGGTAAAAGTGTATTCAATCTACAAATTCTACCGGCTGAAGATTTTCCCGAAATGACGGAACAAAGTCATGTAACGACTTCTTTGACGCTCAAACAAAAAGAATTAAAAAGACTTCTACATCACGTACAGTTTGCCATTGCACAGCAAGATATTCGTTATTATCTGAATGGATTACTGCTATTGGCAGAAGATCATCAATTCATTTGTGTAGGTACGGATGGCCATCGCTTAGCGTATACAGCTATTCCATTACAACAAAAAGTAACGAAACAGGAAGTTATTCTTCCACGCAAAACTGTTTTGGAATTATCAAAACTGCTCACAGACACCGATGATCCTATCCATATTGAATATTTTCAGAACAAAATTTGTTTCACATTTAGTGATATCACATTAATATCGAAGATCATTGATGGTAAGTTTCCTGATTACAATCGAGTAATTCCTACTAAAAATAAAAAAATTTTTGATATCAATCGTATCGCTTTTCTACAAGCACTTCAGCGTGTTTCCATACTATCCAATCAAAGTGATAAATTTCGTGGTGTACGATTACTTATCAATAAAGACAACTTATGTATTACCTGTAAAAACAATGAACAAGAAGATGCGCAAGAAGAATTAGCAATTCAGTATAATGACGAATCAATCGATATCAGCTTAAACATAAACTATCTGATGGACTTACTAAACAATGTCAGTAGTGAAACAGTTCAATGTGCTTTCGAAAATGCTAATACTAGTGTACTAATGACGATTCCAGAAGAAAAAACTTTTAAATATATCGTTATGCCCATGAGAATTTAATTAAACTAAAAAGTTTTACGATTTTTTTCATGTATTTCATTTAATCTTTTCATCAATAGCGTTTAAGACAAAGCCAATGAGCGATCCAAATAGTAATCAATCGAAAGAAGCGCAGAATGATTATGGTTCTGACAGCATCAAGATATTAAAAGGCTTGGATGCTGTACGTAAGCGTCCTGGCATGTACATTGGGGATACTAGCGATGGTACTGGACTGCATCACATGGTATTTGAAGTGGTTGATAACGCGATTGACGAAGCGCTCGCAGGTCATTGCGATGAAATCACAGTGACTTTACATCCAGATAGCTCTATCAGCGTATTGGATAATGGCCGTGGAATTCCAACAGGTATTAAGCAAGATGATGATTTAAAACGCTCTGCCGCGGAAATTGTCATGACGGAACTACATGCGGGTGGAAAGTTTGATGATAATTCTTATAAAGTATCAGGTGGTTTACACGGTGTGGGTGTATCGGTGGTTAATGCACTGTCTGAATGGTTGAAACTAACTATTCGTCGCGATGGAAAAACCCACCAAATGGAATTTCGCATGGGTGTTCCGGTGAAGCCACTAGAAGTTACTGGTGAAAGTGAGCGGCATGGTACGGAAGTTCATTTTTTAGCCAGTCAAGAAATTTTCGGTCATGTCGAGTATCACTACGAAATCTTTGCTAAGCGCTTGCGCGAACTATCCTTTCTCAATAATGGCGTAAAAATTCACTTAATCGATCAACGTACTGGTAAAGAAGAAATTTTTGCATTTACCGGTGGTATCAAGAATTTTGTCGAATACATAAATCGCAGTAAAACAGTATTGCATCCAACAATTTTTTATACCATTGGTACCAAAGAAAATATTGCTGTAGAAGTTTCTATGCAATGGAATGACAGTTACAGTGAGCAAGTATTGTGTTTTACTAATAATATTCCTCAAAAGGATGGTGGAACACATCTGACCGGATTGCGTGCAGCAATGACACGTACACTCAATAACTATATTGAGAAAAATGAATTAGCCAAAAAAGCCAAAATTGAAACTACCGGTGATGATATGCGCGAAGGATTATCGTGCGTATTGTCG
The DNA here is from genome assembly GCA_024281825.1 of Nitrosomonas sp. GTDB lineage: Bacteria > Pseudomonadota > Gammaproteobacteria > Burkholderiales > Nitrosomonadaceae > Nitrosomonas. The sequence continues at coordinate 147,119 of JAMWZY010000001.1, forward strand.
GTAAAATTATTTGAACCTAAATTTTCATCGCAAACTAAGGAGAAGCTCGTTTCTTCAGAGGTTCGTCCTGTGGTCGAAGAGGTTGTTTCACAAAAATTTTCAGAATATTTGTTGGAAAATCCCATCGATGCGAAAACTATTTGCAATAAAATCATTGAGGCTGCTAGAGCTCGTGAGGCAGCTAGAAAAGCACGTGAATTAACACGCCGAAAAGGCGTACTGGATAGTATGGGCTTACCAGGTAAGTTAGCTGATTGCCAGGAAAAGAACCCGGAATTATGTGAACTTTACCTAGTCGAAGGTGATTCTGCAGGAGGCTCTGCAAAACAAGGCCGGGATCGTAAATTTCAAGCGATTATGCCGCTTAAGGGCAAGATTTTGAACGTTGAAAAAGCCCGCTTTGATAAATTGATTTCATCGCAGGAAATTATTGCTTTAATTACAGCATTGGGTACAGGTATTGGTAAAGATGAATTTAATCCGGATAAATTGCGCTATCACCGAATTATTATCATGACTGATGCTGATGTGGATGGCTCGCATATCCGTACGCTATTATTGACTTTTTTTTACCGGCAAATGCCACAACTGATTGAACGGGGTCATGTGTATATTGCGCAGCCACCTTTATACAAAGTTAAGCAGGGAAAAAAAGAGCGTTACGTCAAAGATGATAATGAACTTAAAGCATACATGTTGAGTTTGGCTTTAGATGGCGCAGAGCTTTTTGTCCATGAAGAAAGACCACCGATGGTAGGCGATACACTGGGAAAAATGGCGACAGAATATGTTTTAGCCGAGGCTGTGATCGAACGCATGAGTCAAGTTATTGATAGTCATATCATGCATGCTTTGTTGCGTCAACCGGATGTGAATTTGAGTAGTGAACAAACGGCCAATGATAGTGCGGCGAAATTAGCAGCACGTGTTAAGGATGTACAAATCGTTGCGGAATTTGATCAAATTCACGAACGTTTTCGACTTAAAATCTTGCGCATGTCGCATGGCAATGTACTTACCAGTTATTTGGATAATGATTTTCTTGAAAGCGCTGACTATGCGCAGATCCAAAAAACAGCACAGCTATTTCAAGGCTTGTTTGGCCAAGGCGCCTATATCCAAAGAGGTGAGCGCAAGCAAGCCGTACATGAATTTAAGCCGGCGCTAGAGTGGTTGCTGGAAGAAGTTAAAAAAAGCATCAATGTGCAACGCTACAAAGGTCTGGGTGAAATGAACCCAGAACAGCTTTGGGAAACCACCATGGATCCTCAAAATCGCCGCCTACTTCGCGCACAAATTGATGATAGCATTTTGACTGATGAAATTTTTACTACACTCATGGGCGATGTGGTCGAACCACGCCGAGCTTTTATCGAGAAAAATGCATTGCGAGCGATGAATATTGATGTTTAAAGTTGTTTTGGCATCTTAAGAAATTAATGAACAAATACATCGAATTGAAGTTTGGAGAAATTTTAAATGAGTGAATTGATTAATAAAGCGTTGAATTTTATTTCAGCAGATATTTTAATGGGGCGAGACTGGCTCGAAGTATTGCTGATTCTCGCGCCTGCCATAGCATTGTTAGTGATTGTATTCATACTGTGTTTTCGAATAAGAAATAGAAATGGACGCAAATTTGCTTTGTTAACGTGTGTCATTGTTGCTTTGATTTACTTGCCGTATGAATTGCTTCGTCAATCCAAGCAGATTGATCGAGCCAATGTGAATATCAAGGAAGTGCAAATTAAGTTGCAGGATTTATTAAATTCGGCCAATTTACATCATGCAAACATCTTGGTGGCGGGGGATACGGATGTTTCAGCTAATGTTTTGGACGATATGTTGCATGGCATGGATGCTAACAAAAAAAGGGATTTAATTTTAGTGTCTTGGTTGCTTTCTGAAAATGAAAAAAATTCTCAGAATCAAATGGATAATAAACAACAGCAATTTCAACAATCGCTTGCCAGTGAAATTAAAGCGGGCTTGAACGAAACAAAGACGCAAATTATTGCATCACAGCCGCCTGTCGAAAAAATTTCTGAATCGTTAGAAAAAAGATTGGATAATGAAATCAATCAAATGGTCTCTGAAAAAATGCAGAATTTCAAACTGGAAATCGATAAATCACTGGATCATTTTAAAGATAACGTAAATAATTTTGTGCAATCCGAATTGAATAATTATCAAGAAAAATTGGCCGGTGTTACACAAAAAAATATTGATGAATTAAGAGATTACTCTAATAAAGCTAATCAAGCTTTTACAGAACAAGTCAATAAAACCAATAAAGAATCATTACAAAAACTCGACGCGACTAAACGGAGTGTCGAAGGTATCGGTGCACGTATCGATGAAGCTGATCTCAAAAAGATCGCTAAATATGTTAATAACCTGACCATTTCAATGGATCATGCACAAAAAAAGACCGATATTCTGTTTGACTATAATGAATGTATGCGAGCAGCCGGAATGCTTGATCTGTCGGGTAAAGAAACACACTGCAAAAATAAGCTAAAGCAGGAAATGAGCAGTTTGGATTAAAGATTTTATGCGGTAGTGGATTTGTGGCGAGACTCTTTTTTGAATGGCAAGGTAAAACGATCATTTTTTTGCAGGTGTAGAACTCGCCCTAACGGGCGAGGAATTAAACCTGAGTGCCCTTAAGCTATCGATCTTTTCGGTCGCCTTTGTTAGGATTCTTCCGATGATGCTGCCTCTGCTCGTGTTTTCTGTGTTGTTTGTTGTTAGTACGACCTAAATGTTTTTGATCGGTGTGTCTATTGCGTACAGCAATATTGGATGGTTTGTGATGGCCATGACGATTCGCTACAGCAATGTGTTGATCAGAATGGCTGCTTTGATTATGATCATGCGGTCGGTATACATTGTTGTACCATTTTTCTTGAACAAAATAGGCCGGTTGACCGCAAGCATTGTATCGATGGCAATGTTTATTCCATTTTTTAGCGTGACCTGGAGGAACATGAAGATAAACAGGTTGTTGTGGAACACTGGCAGCTGAATGTATCGCTGTAACCGGATTTGGGTAAATCAATTGTGGATTGGGGTGCTGATTATTCAAATTAATCTGACCATAAATCCCCGGCTGTCCAATATTGACTGAAGCCCTCGTGCTATTTGCTAGAGTAGGTACTGCATAAATCACAATCAAGACAGCAATGATATATTTTTTCATCATGATGATCCCCATATGTTATTGGTCGTTATCAAACAAGCTATGGATCGCAGACAAATTAATTCTGTGTTCCGTTGTATAGCGTACTAACGTCAGGAATTAATGAAAAAATGAATTTTCTAGCGGGATGCGTTGTATTTTCTGTTCCATGCAAATGGCAACTAATTGAGAAATTGGACCATGGCCAGGTATAAAACAGTCTGGTGCGATTTCTTGTAATGGGATTAGCACAAACGCACGTTGAAACATGCGTGGATGAGGGATGGTTAGTTGTTTATCTTGGAATGTTAAGGCATCGTATAGCAAAAGATCCAAATCCAGCGTACGCGGAGCGTTCATGGATTCTCGAACGCGGCCGTGTATTTGTTCAATGGCCATTAATTCATTGAATAATTGGTGTGGCGTCAAATGCGTTCTGATTCCTATGACTGCGTTGACAAAATCAGGCTGATCCAATCGCCCGACGGGTGCACTTTGATACAATGACGACTGTTTCGTCAACTGTATTCCTGGAGTACGAGCCAGTTCTTCAAATGCTTTTTGAATTTGTAGGATAGGGTTTTCTAAATTGCTTCCTAATGCAATAAAAGCTTCACTCAATTTCTTTTCGCTGTTCATCTAGGGCTATTGATTAATACCCATAGTAGTAATCACGGAAGTACTTATTTGTGTTACAGCTTTTTTTCTCCTTCGCCGTCTTTTAGTTTTTGTTAACGGTGATTTGACAAGCATTTGTTCACGTTTTTCAGGATCGGCGTTTAAGAAATCCTCCCACCAAGTTTTTAACTCAATATCGAATTCACCGCTTTCACAACGTAACAGCATAAAATCATATGCGGACCGAAAACGCGGGTGAGCAATAAGCTGAAAAGGCCTACGGCCTACACGCATTTCAAAACGGGGTTGTAGGGTCCAAATTTCTTGCATAATCGTATCAAAGCGTTGTGGGATCGCAAGTTTTTTGTGTTGTATTGCAAGTGTCTGACTGATCGCACTAAATAGCGCAGGAAAGGTTTTTTCGCCTCGATTACGTAAGGTATTCCAGTTCGATAGCACTTCATGCCACAGCAATGTAGCAAATAAAAATCCTGCTGATACTGGTTTGTTTTGTTGGATGCGTTCATCAGTGTTTTTTAATGCGAGGGTGATGAATTGCTTACCAAGGGGTTGCTCTAAAATCACATCCAACATAGGTAGAAGACCGTGATGCAGGCCGCGTGTGCGCAATTCGGTAACACATGCTAACGCGTGGCCTGATAATAATAGCTTCAACATTTCATCGAACAATCGTGATGCTGGGACATTTTGCAATAAAGGAGCCAATTCACTAATTGGTTGCGCGGTACTATCATCAATTTGCAAACCCAGTTTGGACGCGAACCGGATCGCCCGTAGCATTCTTACAGGGTCTTCACGGTAACGTTGTGTAGGATCTCCAATAATACGAAGCTTTTTGGCTTGGATATCTGCATATCCATTCACATAATCAATAATTTCTTCTTTATTGGGGTCATATAAAAGCGCATTAACTGTAAAATCACGTCGTGCAGCATCCTCTTCTTGAGTGCCGAATACATTGTCATGAAGTAACCGGCCATGCGGGTCGGTTTGGGCCGCATCGTCAATTTTTGAACTCCCGCGAAACGTTGATACTTCGACAATATCAGAACCGCACATGACATGAACAAGCCTGAAGCGTCGTCCGATGATACGTGACCGACGAAAAATACGCCTTATTTGCTCCGGTGTCGCATTGGTAGCGACGTCATAATCTTTCGGGGTAAAACCAAATAGCAAATCGCGAGCTGCGCCACCCACGATATAACTGCTATAACCAGCTTGTTGGAGTTGTGTAACGATTTTCAACGCACAAGAAGCGATTTGAAGGCGCTGAATTCCGTGGTGTTGGCGTGAGATAATGAATGGTTGGGCGGCTGATTCGTAATGAGATGATTTACGATTAAATACTTTATTGAGGAGTTTTAAAATCATTACTAATAATTATAAATGGCCATATCCATCGTTTGGTATTCACACTATGCTTGATTTTATATCGTTTTGGTGATTAATACTTGACCTTGATCGTAGATTTTGAAAGTGAAGCCAGCCGATAAGCCGGGTTCTGTCGTGAACAGTCATTCCTCTAGGCATGTAATTGCTTACACGCTCAAGCAACCCACCCGCAGGCTCAGCGAGTAGCGTCATTGCCTGCCTATTTGGTCTTGCTCCAGATGGAGGTTACCGCGTTTCACCGTAACTGAATACGTTCGTCTCTGTGGCCCTATTCCTTGCCTTACGGCAGACGGCTGTTAGCCGCCATCTCACTCTATGGAGCCCGGACTTTCCTCCCCTTGCTTAATAAAACTGCAAGCGGCGACTGTCTAGCCAGCTTCAAGAGATATTTTAACATTAGCAGCCGGTTATTTGAGTGTCATTTCTGCTGGACTCAACAGCGAGTAAATTTACAACAATTGATTAGCTAAGTTAGCAAGATTAGATCGCTCACCTTTTTCTAATCGTACATGTGCATAAATGTCATGATGCTTGATTTTGTCGATGAGGTAAGACAATCCATTACTTTGGGAATCAAGATAAGGAGTATCTATCTGGTAAATGTCGCCTGTAAAGACGATTTTGGTGTTTTCTCCTGCACGGGTAATGATCGTTTTTACTTCGTGTGGAGTCAAATTCTGCGCTTCATCGACAATGAAAAAAACATTCGAGATACTGCGTCCGCGGATATAGGCGAGAGGCGTAATCTTCAATTTCTCTTGATCAACGGCATCCGTAATCTGCTTAAATTCCTTATCTTTTTCGGTAAACAAGCTTTTAATGAATTTAAGATTATCCCACAAGGGTTCCATATAAGGATTAAGCTTAGAAACGATATCACCTGGTAAAAAGCCAATATCTTTGTTGCTAAGGGGCACAATTGGACGTGCCAGATAGATTTGCTTGTAATGTCTTTTCTGATCTAACGCCCCAGCAAGGGCAAGCAATGTCTTTCCCGTACCCGCAACGCCTTGCAGAGTAACAAGTTTGACATGTGGATTCGTAATTGCATGCAAAGCAAACACTTGCTCGGCGTTTCGAGGTGTAATCCGGAATGCGGATTCTTTTTGGATGCGTTCGATTTTTTGTGAAACCGGGTTATAAAAAACCAAAACGGAAGCACGAGCATTTTTTAGAATAAAATAATGATTGGGTATAGGGTCGTGCAAACCTATATCAGCGGGCATGCAAAAATTGTTGGCATAGACGCTGTCTATAATCTCTTTAGATAGTTTATCTATGACCGTTTTACCGGTGTATAACGAATCGAGATCCTTAATTTTCCCCGTTTCATAGTCTTCTGCAGGGATATTCAGCGACTTTGCCTTGAGTCGTAAATTGATATCTTTTGAAACCAAAACTATTTTATTGCCCGGATATTCTTCACTGAGTGAAATGACTGCATTCAGAATACGATGATCGGCTGTATTTTCTCCAAATACTTGGGTTGCATCCAATCCGCTGGTTTTTTCTTGCATGCACACTTTAAAATGCCCGTGGTTCGGTTGATCAATGGGAATCCATTGTCGCAATGAGTGATTGGACGACAATTTATCTATGATCCGGATGAATTCTCTTGCTTCAAAGTTCTTAATGTCATTGCCTTTCTTAAAGTGATCGAGTTCTTCCAATACCGTAATGGGAATCGCGATGTCATTATCTTCAAAACTATATATGGCATTGTGGTTGTATAAGATAACCGACGTATCCAAGACAAATATTTTCTTTTTGGGTTTTCTAGGCATAAGAAGTTGAAACTTAAAAAACAATAAAAGTAGTTGTTGAATGATTCATTGCTATTAGATCGATTTTTTAAGATTTTGTAAAACAAATATAGGCAATTATCACGATAGCAATTTATCAGGATTTAAACGATGCTGTATTGCCTTGGCCAATAATATTAACTGCTTAAATGGCTTTTGTATTTGAGTTAATTAAGGTATCTTTAAAACAAGCACCCTTCAGAACATTTCAAACATAAGAACTCATGTTAGTCCAATCAATGCTCAGGTTCAGAACGTTTTTCTTGTTTTTAGTCATATATAGTTCGTTAACACTGATGGTTTTTTCCCCGCATTCGGCAGTCGCTAAGAAACAACAGCCTTCATCGCTGATAAAAGATATTGCTGCGGCAAAGAAAGCGGTGGAGCGTAGTGCTATGGACGAAACTCAAAAACAGATGGCCTTGGGTCATTTGGAGAGTGCAAGAACCAAAGAAGAAGAGATCATAGCGATCAACGAACGTTTAACCGCGTTGCAAACCGAAATGGCGGAGCAACCAGAAAAAATAAACCAGTTGCAAAAAGCTTTAGCCATTAATCGAGAGCAAGAATTTTTAGAATGGTCGAACCGAATCCCCGCGGATGCGGAAGGTTTTATGCTGGAGCAATTTCTTGAGCGAGAGCGTACGGTTATCGTAGAAATACAAGCAAAAATACAAGCAACAACACATGAGCTGACTTTATTGATATCGCATTCTACCCAAACGAGTGAGGATGCGGCCTTTTTGCATCGTATGCTGGATGATGTGTCGTTGCCTGTAGTGATTCAGAAAGATGAACCCACGGCTTTGTTCGAGGCGCGACGGTTACGGCGTATCAGTGAACAACGCTTATTAAAAGCGACAATGGATCTACAAAGCGTGGAACAAAGCACAGCTTCACAGCGGCAGAGCTTCCATGAAACATTTTTGCGGGAATTACGTTTTCGCCAAGGTTTGCATGAAAAACGCGTAGAACATCTGCAGCAACGTATTTCGGATCGTGGCCGCATTGAATTGGAGTCTTTGGTCAATAAATTAACGCAATACGAGCAAAAATTGATTGGCTCCGTTCCGATTTTGGTTTCATCCGCACATGAGAATCTCATTATTGGTGAGACGATGCTGCGACAAAATGAAATCTTGGTGCAAGATCGAAGTGATTTGACGGGTATTGAGTATGCGCGTAGACGTATCGCAGACAGTTTACAAGATAGTCGCGTAAGACTGGATGTGGGAGGTATCAATGAACGTGTAGGTCGCTGGCTTTGGGGAGAGCAGCGGCGGTTGAAACCGACGGTACGCTTAGAGCTACGTTTAAAGACAATTCGTAATAATTTGGCGGATTTGAGATTGGAACGTATTGTGTTGAATGAAAAACAACGGGATCTGGTCGATTTTGATGTGGCTGCGCGTACTATGATCCATGAAGTTACTTATACAAATAGCCTGGAGCAAACAGACATTAATGTTCACCGCGCACTGGTTTTATTATTGCAAAAGCGCGCTGAACTTTTAATGATGTTGGAGTCGTTGTTGCAAAAACGTATCTCGACTTTAGAAAAGAGTGAGCATGAATTACAAGAGCAGATTCGTGTCACACAAGATTTACAGCAAATGCTGAGTCGACATTTGTTGTGGATTCCAAGCCATGGCATTGTCGATACCGAGTGGTTGGAGAGAGTACCTGAGGGTTTTTACGATTTAATTAAACCCTCACGTTATGTTACGACGCTAGAGTTAAGCCTGCAGAGTTTTCATCTATATCCGATGCCCTGGCTGATTTCTTTATTGATCATTATTGTATTATTTGAATTAAGACGGCGTGCGCCATCACATATTGAAGCACTCGCTGAAAATACCTATCAAATTCGTAAAGATAGCTATACGGCTACGATACAAGTATTGATTTGGAGTATTTTGGGGGCTTTACCCGGCCCCATTACTTTAGCGTTATTAGGATTATTGTTGCAAAGCATTGGCAGCCCAGGACGTTTTAGCCATTCTTTGGGCCTAGCGTGCATGCATTTGGTGATACCGTTATTTGCCGCCATGCTACTGTTTTGGGTAAGTAAGGAAAAGGGCCTTGCTCATGCGCACTTTCGGTGGACTAAACAAAGGCGAACGGTATTGCGCCAATGGCTACCTTTTGCTGTAGCCATTGTGTTGCCACTCTATTTTATCAATGTCTTAGCTTTTGTTCGTCGCGTTGATCTAGCCATTGATGTGCAAGCACGTATAGTGATTGTAGCGTGCTGCGTCATACTGGCTTTGGTTCTCTGGCGTGTACTGGATGTTGGCCGGCTTTGGGTGATTCGAGGCGTGACCAGTGAACCATCGAGTTTACGGAAATTTTTACGGGGATCATTGCCGCTTGCTTTCATCTTCGTGGCGATACTGGCGATGATGGGTTATATCTATTCAGCCGGAATTATATTGCAGTCTGCCTTGGCTAGTTTTAGCTTAATCGTTGCGGTTGCATTGATTGGGGGCATGCTGGCACGATGGTTTTTGTTGGGAGAAAGACGCTTAGCATTGCATCGCTTAGAGGAGCGGCGCCTGGCGGCAGCCCAGGCTGCTGAGGAGTCCAGTAGTGTTGTAACTCCCGAACTGGGAGAGAATATTACTTTGGAACAAGTTAATACACAAACACGACGTTTGTTGCGCGCATTACGCGTTACTTTGCTGATTGTAGGATTGATTTGGGTCTGGGTTGCAATCTTGCCCGCGGTCACTAAACTGGATGAGATTGAGTTATGGCATTTTAGCGAGACCGGTTCGGACGGGCAAACCACGACGAAGCCTGTGACCTTAATGACGTTGATTTTTGGATTGATTGCATTGGCGGTAACAACGGCCAGTGCAAGAAATCTGCCCGGATTAATTGAAATCAGTTTGTTATCGCATATCCGTATTGATGCTGCCTCGCGATATGCGATAACGAGCGTGCTACGTTATGCAATTGTGATTGGTGGAACCGTACTGGGTTTGAGTTTTCTCGGAATGCGTTGGTCACAATTGCAGTGGATGGCTGCTGCGTTGTCAGTTGGACTTGGATTTGGATTACAAGAAATTTTTGCTAACTTTGTTTCCGGTATTATTCTATTGTTTGAAAGGCCATTTCGTGTTGGAGATTTTATTACAGTCGGTGAATTTTCTGGCCGAGTGACTAAAATTCGAACAAGGGCAACAACGATTTTAGACTCTGATAATAAGGAAATCGTTATTCCTAATAAAACATTTATAACCGGGCAACTTACCAATTGGACTTTAACCGATAACATTACACGGCTTATTATCCGTGTCGGTGTCGCATATGAGTCCGATGTCAATCAAGTGCGTGCATTATTGCTACAAGCCGCAAAAGAAGATGAACGGGTATTAAAAGAGCCGGAGCCATCGTGTTGGTTCATGGCATTTGGTGTTAATACGCTTGATTTTGAATTGCGTGTCTTTGTTGATATGGTTAATCTGCGTGTGGAGGTTCAAGATGCAATCAACGCGAGGGTTTTCGAGTTATTTAACCAGCACAATATCGAAATTGCCTTTCCACAACTTGATTTACATATACGTGATATCCCCGAAACAAAACCGCATGTGATTCTTTGAGAAGTATAGGGTATCAAGCAAAGACCGGTCGCTCCTAGGAGTCTGAGAGTAGAATGAAACTTATAAATTGGCGAATTTTTGACTACGATTATTGTTTTGCTCGATGTTTGAAAATTTACCTATCTCTATAGTAGATATCGTTTCTTGCATTCCATTTGTTTTGTATCTTGCTTGCTTAATGAATTTATCAATGCTTCCTTAGCTTTTATTCTCATATCATTTAAGTTAGAATCGGATCCATATTCGATAAAAATCATATATCCATTTGATAGTTATGGATAATTCATTTATGCCTAGAAGTTTTTACTGTCTGTCAAGGAGGAGTAACGCTATATGGCCGAATATTTAACCAAATCAGCTGCACGCAATATTTTCTATGGCGGCTCCATTTTTTTTCTAGTAACTTTCACGATTTTAACCATTCACAGCCACTTTTATATGGTTACCGTGGCGACTGATGAATCTACGCTAACAGAATCAGTTACACGAGGTAAGCATGTGTGGGAGCGCCATTCCTGTATTAATTGTCATTCCTTACTTGGAGAAGGTGCTTATTTTGCTCCCGAATTGGGTAATGTCTGGATTCGATACGGCGGCAAACAAAGTCCGGAAGGAGCTCGTTTAGGACTTAAGGCGTGGATGCGTGCACAACCAACTCGTATAGAAGGGCGGCGACAAATGCCCCAATTCAATTTAAGCGAGCAGGAACTGGATGACCTAATAGATTTTTTCGAATGGACAAGTCGTATCAATACTCTCGGCTGGCCCCCCAATATTTCTGGTTAACCATCTGAATCATTCGAAAAGCTATTCTATTTACTTAGATGTACTCTAGGAGAAATGTCAATGAAATACCACTCGCAGGGGCTAGCTTTCCCCTATTTTATAGCCGCTCTTGCTTTATTTTTGGTTCAGATCTTAGCTGGTTTATTGGCTGGCACCGTTTACGTATTTCCAAATTTTCTTTCGGAGGTTGTGCCTTTTCACATCTTCCGGATGATTCATACTAATGCATTATTGGTTTGGTTGCTGCTGGGTTATTTTGGCGCCAGTTATTTTTTGATTCCAGAAGAAAGTGAACGGGAGATCCATAGTCCTAAACTGGCTTGGTTGCAGTTGGGTATTTTTGTTTTTGCCGCGCTGGCTGCAGTAGCTAGTTACCTTTTAGGTGTGCATGAAGGACGGGAGTTTCTAGAGCAGCCTTTCTGGGTAAAGATCTTAATGGTTATTGCTTTTTTGATATTTATTTACAACGTCACCATGACTGTGCTCAAAGGCCGCAAAACGGTAGTATCTGTTGTATTGTTACTGGGTTTATGGGGCGCGGCCATTTTCTTTATGTTCGCGTTTTATAACCCCGATAATCTCGCTGTCGATAAGCTGTATTGGTGGTGGGTCGTACATGTATGGGTGGAAGGCGTTTGGGAGCTCATTATGGCAGCTATGCTGGCATTCCTGTTAATCAAACTAACCGGTATTGATCGCGAAGTGATTGAAAAATGGTTGTATGTCATTGTCGGTTTTTCATTGTTCAGTGGTTTACTTGGAACGGGTCACCATTACTACTGGATTGGTGCACCAGAATACTGGCACTGGATCGGCCTCATATTTTCTTTTCTAGAAGTCGTTCCATTTTTTGCCATGATGCTGTGGGCTTTTTACTTAGTCAAGAAAAGTGGCAGGGATCATCCTAACAAAGCAGCCATTCTCTGGAGTCTGGGTTGTCCAGTCATGGCTTTCATCGGTGCTGGATTACTCGGTCTTATGCACAGTTTTCCATCGATTAATTTTTATACGCATGGCACACAACTGACGGCTGCGCATGGTCACTTGGCTTTTTACGGTGCTTATGTGATGTTGAACCTGGCATTTTTTACTTACGCGCTGCCCGCACTGCGTAAACTGCAACCTTTCAATCAGACCTTGAATATTTGGAGTTTCTGGCTTATGAACGCTGCCATGATCGGCATTACGTTTGCGTTGGTATTCGCAGGCATCCTGCAAACGCACCTACAACGCGTATTGGAGATGGGATATATGCAGGTACAGTCGCAAATTGAATTGTTTTACTGGTTACGTCTGGGTTCCGGAGTATTTTTTATCATCGGTGCGTTGATGTTCATTTATTCGGCATTGGGGCCTGCACGCGAACAATTACTGACATCAAGTCATACGCATTAATTCGATGATCGATCATCGAACCGCTCAAAGAGATGCCGATGCCACGCATGATTCGCAGATTAAGGAAATTCCATTTTATCGATCAATTGGTCATGAATGCGCATTGTTTGAAACGGCCTATCGCGAAGGTTTACCGCTGCTGATCAAAGGACCGACCGGTTGCGGTAAAACTCGATTTGTTACGCACATGGCTGCTCGCCTGAGGCGACCGTTGTATACAGTCTCTTGCCACGACGATTTAACCGCGGCGGATTTAACCGGACGTTATTTGCTGCAGGGTGGTGAAACAAAATGGGTTGATGGACCGCTGACTCGTGCTGTACGCGAAGGCGGTATCTGTTATCTGGATGAGATCGTGGAAGCGCGTAAAGACGTGACGGTCGTGTTGCATCCATTGACAGATGATCGACGCATTTTACCTTTGGAGCGATCTGGAGAGTTGCTTAGGGCTCCACCTGAATTTATGTTGGCAGTATCTTACAATCCCGGTTATCAGAATATTCTGAAATCTTTGAAACCCAGTACACGCCAGCGTTTTGTTTCCATTAGCTTTGATTTTCCTTCACCTGCTATCGAAGCTCAAATTATTGCCGCTGAGAGTGGTTTGCCCGAATCCCAGTGTATTTCTCTCGCTGCGCTAGCGCAACGATTACGTGCGTTGAAGGATGTTGATCTGGAAGAAGTCGTATCGACACGCTTGCTGATCTATTGTGCCACGTTACTGAAGAATGGTCTCGATCCCTATCAAGCTGCCGAAGCGGCCTTAGTAGAGCCACTATGTGACGACCCAGAAGTGAAGCAAGGATTGTTGGAACTAATTAGCGCGACATTCGGCCAATAATGAAATGGCTTGAATTCACGGAACTGGAGGAACAAACTGGTCATTTATGGCACCGAATAGTCGGTAAATCCCCGAGCTATCGGCATTATAAGGAGGCAGCGGTATCGCTGGATAGCATGCGCGTTGCACTCAGCATTTTTTTTCGTGGATTGGGCGGCGCACCAGGTGTCGGTATTATTGCAGGAACGCCGCAATCGTCGGAACATCGGCTGACGTTACGTCAGCGCCTGGGTTTGATGCAAGAATCGCTTGCTCCAATCGAGTGCAATGCGGAACGCCTACTACTTCCGGAGATACTCGGCTATTTTCCGGATAGCGATCTCAATCGGCAACATTATTTCTGGCTCGCCGCATTTTTTGCCACGGCGAACGATCTCGATTATTCGTCACCGTTAAAGTCCCTTGATCCTTTACAAGCCGATCTTGCTTTTTTACACCAGGCTTATTGGATAAGTATCCATATTAATCAGCGCTACCCAAAACTAGCTCAAAGCTACCGCAGACTTTGCGCAGCTATTCTCGAATTGCGGCCACGCCGCTCACTGACGGCGCAAGAGCAAGCCGTTGAAAATGTGATTCAGGTAATGCTGGGCGGGCAACCGTGTATGAATGCGTCGGGAAGCTTTTTTTTACAGGCTATCCAGCAACAGGCACCCAACTTTGCGCAATGGAGCGCTACTAAAAATTATCGCACTTTTCTGCCAGTACCGTTGTGGGGGAAAATAAATATTTATTCAAAGTCCGTGAATGCTAAACCGGACATCGTTGATGATGAGGCGGGACATAATACCGAGGCTGATACAAAACAGCACAGCAAAAAAAGCCGTCGGGAAAGACAAGATCAAAGCACACGCGATGATCCACTGCTGTTGAACCGTTTTGAGAAATTGATGAGCTGGTCCGAAATGGTTAATGTCAATCGAGCAGTACAAGACGACGATGAAGATAGCGCTAAAGACGCGGCGGAAGCGTTGGAAGAAATCACACTGAGTCCTAATGAGCAACGCGCAGCGACCCGATTGAAGTTTGATTTGGATCTTTCGCCAGACGATGTTAATCCGGCGGTATTGATTTCTGAGCTTGTTTATCCAGAGTGGGATTTCAGGCGCAAGCAGTATCATGCCCAACAATGCCGAGTTATTTTCCAGCATGCAACTGAAGGCACTGAACGATGGGAACCTGATTTTCAAGCGAGAAAGCGCTTTCGTAAAATTCGCCGTCAATTCGAGGCGCTGCAACCGAAGTGTGAAAAACTTCATCGCCAACTGGATGGAGCAGAATTCGATATGGATGCCCTAGTACGCGCAAGATGCGACCTGCATGCAACCGGCAATAGCTCAGACCGGGTTTATCTTGATACACGACTACAGTCTCGTGATTTGAGTGTCGCCATTCTGATGGATGTTTCCTTATCAACAGACAGTTGGATTGGTGGCAGGAGGATTCTTGATATCGAAAAAGAAGCATTAATCACGTTTGCAACAGGACTCGCCGCTTGCCGAGATACATTCGCTATTTACACATTTACGTCACGCAAGCGGGATTATGTACGTATCACTGAAGTGAAAAACTTTACCGAAGCGTTTGATGCCCGCTTACTTCGACGTATCGCAGCATTACGCCCCGGATACTACACACGCATGGGCGCCGCGTTACGTCATACGAGCAAGCTTCTACAGCATCGCGGGGAGCGCCATCGCCTGCTTCTGCTATTAACCGACGGCAAGCCAAATGATCTCGATTATTATGAAGGTCGTTATGGTGTTGAAGATACTCGGCAGGCTATCATTGAAGCCCGCCATGCGGGCTTGTCCGTATTTGGGATTACGATAGACCACAAAGCGCAGGATTACTTTCCCTATTTATTCGGCAGAGGTGGCTATACCATAGTAGCCCGGCCAGATCGACTTTCTCATGTATTGCCCATAATTTATCAGCAATTAATCCAATAAACGAGCAAAAGAATCTATAGATTTTATGAATTTAATTTTGGTAAAAGCAGCTATTTAACCAGCATAGCATTAATCTGTATTAATTCGTCCTCGTCCAACTCCCCGGTTTCTGCGATTAAACGTAATCGTGACATTAAATAGCTATGGTAGGCTTTGGCTAAGTCGCGTTTGGCAGCATATGTTTGTTGCTGTGCATTTAAAACATCGACCTCTGTGCGGACGCCAACTTGTTGGCCCAGCATTGTTGATTCCAGTTGCGTCTGACTGGATTTGTAAGCTTGTTTCAATGCATTGATTTGAGCGATACCGTTAGTAACATTCAGGAACTGCTGGCGTGCTTGTAAGGTAATGTTTCTCCGGGTGTTTTCCAAATCGTGATAGGCTTTTTCTTTTAATGCGACCGCTTCACGGACCCGGGATTGTACTGAAAAGCCCTGAAATATCGGGACATTGAGTTGTACACCGATGGATTTTGATGTGAGATCAATACCACGGCCAGTAATTGCCGCGCCAACGTTGGCCTGGTCACTATATTGGGCAACCAAATCTAATGTTGGATAATGCTGCGCATTGATTCTTTTCACCTCTTGGAGCGCTAATTCATAAGCGGCCTGCTGTATTTTTAGCGTAAAATTTTGCGCTTCGGCGGCTTGCACCCATTCATCCATGGTCTTGTATTTCAACCCAGTCAATTCAGAAATGATTTCTTTTGTGCCTGTTAGATTTTCAGGAAACCGGGTCGTGACGCTTTGTAGCGTACGTTTCCGAATTTCCAGTGCATTTCGCGCGGCAATTTCTTGCGATAGCGTCAAATCGTAACGCGCTTGCGCTTCATTAGTGTCAACGATGGTGGCAGTACCTACTTCGAAATTGCGTTTAGCTTGCTCCAATTGTTTTTGGATGGCCTTTTTCTGTGTTTCGGCGACTTCCACATCGATTTGTGCGTCCAACACATCAAAGTAGGCTTGCGAAACGCGTAGGATCAAATCCTGTCCAGCCACGATAAATTGCGCATCGGCTTTACTGACTTCTGTTTTGGATTGCTGATAGATAATGATGTTTTCCATGCGAAACAACGGCTGTGTTGCCGTCAAAACGAGGCTTCCCGTATGGATAGTATTCTCAGGAGGATTGGTCGTTAATCCTCCCGCGGCAGAAATTCTTCCTACATCGATTTGTTGAATATTACGATTGGCAGAGAATGCAATATTCGGTAAAAAACCGGCCCGACCCTGGGTGGTTTTTTCTTGGCTTGCTTCATAAGCAGCTCGTGCTGAGCGGTACTGTGCATCGTGCGCCAATGCATCTTGGTATACACCCATTAAATCCGCCGCTGTGAGTGGGGGATGCCAAAAGGCAGTGATGAATGCGATTAGAACCAATTGCCACGATTTCATACTGATTTCCGATCGTTTCGGAATCAATGAGACAGTACCAATAGTAGGCTCGTTGTGATAATGATCACCGCTAAGTTTTTTTTGAGATTCAAAATAAAAATTTTTCCGGTTGTTGTGCATTCATTAGGGGAGTGACACTGGTTTCAAAAAGATTACGAGTTGTAAACTCTGTTAATCCGGTACGCGTAATCAACAACGCTTGCATGGCAGGATCTTCTCCGACGATCGCAAACAAGCGGCCGCCAATATTCAAGCTTTGTTTAAAAACTTCCGGCAATACCGGAGTCGATCCAGTGAGTGCGATAACATCATAAGGGGCATGTTTAGTCCATCCTTGCGCAGCATCGCCTTGTTCAAGCGTGGCATTCTGGATGTTATACCCTTTTAGATTTTTCTCTGCCAGTGATTTAAGTTCCGGCAAGATTTCCACGCTGTATACGTGATTGCCTTTTTCAGCTAGTAGCGCAGTCATATAGCCGCTGCCGCTGCCCACTTCTAAAATTTTATCGCTTTTTGTGATTTTAAGTTCTTGTAGAATACGTGCTTCAACCTTGGGCGCAAGCATGATTTGCCCATATCCCAAAGGAATTTCCATATCAACAAAAGCCAGTGAGCGATTTTCAGAGGGGACGAAATCTTCCCGTTTAATTTTGTATAACATATCTAAAACACTATCATCCAAAACATACCATGGACGAATTTGCTGCGTTACCATAATAGATCGAGTTTCTTCGAGATTCATTGTAATCATCCGTTTTTTTTAATTCGATAGAGTAAGACTTGCAATTATTTCATATTTCCATTAGCTTCACAGCATCGGCTAGGGGTCCGTTTTCAGAATTATCTGATTTCTGGTGAGAAAGTCCCTTAATACCTGACGCGGATAATGCCGCCGTAGGGAAGCTGGGATTGCCCCCCGCTCTTTATGGCATTTTTTAAGGAGCAATTATTTTATGAATTCAATTTTAAACCCAAAGCTTTTTTCGAATGCTTCTGCGCAAGTCGATGCCGCAGCAATTAAGCCGTTACCGAACTCGCGGAAAATCTATGTGCAAGGATCGCGTTCTGATATCCAAGTTCCTATGCGGGAAATTCGCCAGAGCGGCACGACCACGAGTAAGGATGCAGAAAAGAATCCACCTATTTGGGTGTACGATACTTCCGGTCCTTATACCGATCCCTCCATGAAGATCGATATTCGCGAAGGATTGCCTGCACTGCGTGAAAATTGGATTACTGAACGAAACGATACAGAAATATTATCCGGCCATAATTCAACTTACAGTCAATCACGCTTGAATGATCCTAAATTGGCTGACATGCGTTTTAACTTACAGCGGCAACCCCGTCGCAGTAAGGCAGGTTTGAATGTGACGCAAATGCATTATGCACGCCGTGGTGTCATTACGCCAGAAATGGAGTATATCGCTATTCGAGAAAATCAACGTGTGGAAGCCTTTAATGCACAACATCATGCACTGCTGACGCGTCAGCATCCGGGGCACGATTTTGGCGCATCTTTGCCTAAAATGATTACGCCAGAGTTTGTACGTGACGAAGTGGCACGTGGACGCGCCATTATTCCAGCCAACATCAATCATCCAGAATCGGAACCCATGATCATAGGGCGCAATTTTTTGGTTAAGATCAATGCAAACATTGGTAACTCCGCGCTAGGCTCCAGTATCCAGGAAGAAGTTGAAAAAATGACCTGGGCGATTCGCTGGGGCGGTGATACGGTGATGGATTTGTCTACCGGCAAAAATATTCATGAAACCCGTGAATGGATTATTCGTAACAGTCCAGTGCCGATCGGCACTGTACCGATTTATCAAGCGTTGGAGAAAGTCGATGGCAAAGCCGAAGAACTAACCTGGGAAATTTTTCGCGATACCTTGCTAGAACAAGCCGAGCAGGGGGTGGATTACTTCACTATTCACGCAGGTGTGCGCTTGGCCTATGTGCCGATGACGGCAAAGCGCATGACGGGTATCGTATCTCGTGGTGGTTCGATCATGGCAAAATGGTGCTTGGCGCATCATCAAGAAAGCTTTCTGTATACGCATTTTGAAGATATCTGTGAAATCATGAAAGCGTACGATGTTAGCTTTTCACTTGGAGATGGTTTGCGTCCGGGTTCTATTCACGATGCCAACGACGAAGCGCAGTTTGCGGAACTCAAAACGCTCGGCGAACTAACGCAAATTGCTTGGAAACATGATGTACAAACCATGATTGAAGGCCCTGGCCATGTGCCGATGCATTTAATCAAAGAGAATATGGATTTGCAACTGAAATATTGTGATGAAGCGCCTTTCTATACGCTAGGCCCACTGACAACGGATATTGCGCCTGGCTATGATCACATTACGTCAGCGATTGGCGCTGCGATGATCGGGTGGTATGGTACTGCAATGTTGTGTTACGTTACACCCAAAGAACACCTCGGCTTGCCGGATAAAGATGATGTCAAAGACGGTATCATTACTTATAAAATCGCTGCGCACGCAGCCGATTTGGCAAAAGGGCATCCTGGCGCGCAAATCCGTGATAATGCGTTATCGAAAGCGCGCTTCGAATTCCGTTGGGAAGATCAATTTAATTTAAGCCTCGATCCTGATAAAGCACAACAGTTTCATGATGAAACCTTGCCACAAGAAGGTGCTAAGGTTGCACACTTTTGCTCAATGTGTGGGCCGCATTTTTGTTCCATGAAAATTACGCAGGATGTTCGTGATTATGCTGCTAGCCAAGGTGTTGCCGATGACGAAGCTTTACAACTGGGAATGGCGCAAAAATCAGCGGAATTTAAGGAAAAAGGGGCGGAGATTTACGGCAAATTGTAAGTTCTTTTTTCGTATCCAATTAATTTTACAGGCGTACCAATAGCGCAATGGATTTTATTTTATTATTAAAAGCGTTCATTCTGGGCGTAGTGGAAGGAATGACCGAGTTTCTTCCCATTTCTTCTACCGGTCATTTAATTTTGATCGGGAGTTTATTGGATTTCAATGATGAACGCGGTAAAGTTTTTACTATTGCGATTCAGTTTGGAGCTATTTTGGCTGTTTGCTGGGAATATCGCAGCAAAGTGATGCAAGTGATCAGTGGTGTTGGTCGTGATGCTGCTTCGAATCAATTTGTGATGAACCTCATGATTGCATTTTTGCCTGCTGCAATATTGGGGTTTTTCTTTATTAAAATCATTAAAGATTATTTATTTCACCCTACCCCGATTGCGATCGCATTGATTGTCGGTGGTTTGTTGATTTTATGGGCAGAGCGCCGAGAACACGTCATCGAAGTTGAAAGTATTGATGACATGGATTGGAAACATGCGCTTAAGGTTGGCTGTGCGCAATGCTTGGCGCTTATTCCCGGTACATCGCGTTCAGGTGCTACCATTATCGGGGGGTTACTTTTTGGTTTATCCCGCAAAACTGCTGCGGAATTTTCTTTTTTTCTGGCGATTCCCACGATGTTCGCTGCAACGGTCTATGATGTCTACAAAAATCGTGAATTCCTCGAATGGGGTGATTTCAGCATGTTTGCGGTTGGTTTCGTCGCGGCTTTTATCAGTGCATTAATCGCGGTACGGGGGCTGGTTCGTTTCGTCAGCAATCACGATTTTACGATTTTTGCTTGGTATCGTATTGTATTCGGCATCGTTATTCTGTTTACAGCGTATGGCGGTGTGATCGAGTGGTCTAAAGTTTAAATTAATCTACTACAGTCTCATCATTTTTTAATGCAATGTAATATATTGAAACCTGCAATTCGGCTTCTTTTTGCCATTGCAAGCACGGTTATTTTTACCATGCAACCGAATAGCCTTTATGCGAATAGTTTTAGAAACCTGTTAAGTAGCAGCAGGCTGGAATTTGGCGGTTGGATTCATGGCGGAGCAACATTTAATCCCAGTCAAAGCAATGGTTTTAATGGTCCGGTCATTTTTGCCGACCAAGCCAATCGGTTTCAATTGAACCAATTAAATTTATTCATGCAGCGACCGGTTAGAACCATCGGCAATACCTTCGATTGGGGCGGGCGTTTTGATTTTATGTTTGGGACCGACGCGATATTTACGCAGGCATTCGGTACGCCAACTTTTGATGTCAATTCCGGAGAACTGTTAAAAAGAAGTAACTGGGATCTGGACTTATGTTGTTCTTCCTCAAGAACTTATGGGATTGCGTTGCCGCAAGCCTATTTGGAAACGTTTGTACCAATTGGTAATGGATTCAATGTCAAGCTTGGCCATTTCTATACCCCGACTGGATTTGAGACAGTTCCGGCGCCTGATAATTTTTTCTATACCCGCGCTTATACTTTAAATGTCGGCGAACCTTTTACGCATACCGGGATGCTTGCAAACTATAACTTCAACAGTAACTGGACTGTCTTGGCGGGAACACTTACCGGTAGCGCCAATGGCGGCTGGGATGGTGGTTGGGACAAACAGCTTGGGAACTGGAGTGGTATTGCCGGTTTTACATGGAGCAGCAATAATAAAGCCACTTCCTTGCATTTTTCCGGTACCTATGGTGAAACCTCGACGCGTAGCAGCGAAATATGGGCCTTTTATAATATCGTATTCCAGCACCGAATTACCCCTAAAACGCTGTTTGTTTTACACCATGTCTATGGATATGCCGGCGGTGTATTGCTGAATAATCTGAAATATACCAATGTCATTAAAGATGCAGAATGGATGAGTGCAATCGCGCATTTATACTACGATCTAACCGAAAATGTATCAATCGGTTTCCGCGGTGAGTGGTACCGTGATGATGCAGGTTTTCGTAATCCATCGCCATTTCGCATCGCGGCTGCCGCGAACAATGTAAATGGCACAGCAATCAGTTATGCGGGTAATTTGAGCAGCGTTACAGCCACCCCCGCTGATTATTATGCTGCAACAATCGGATTGAATTGGAAAATAGCTCGTTCGTTGCGGCTTAAATGGGATTGGTTAAAAAAACTTAATCTTCGACCCAATATTCGCTATGACCGTGTTGACGCTCTCGGTGCACCTGCCTATAGGCCATTTGCCGGGAATAAGGATCAGATATTGTTTTCACTGGATTTCATGTTGCCTTTTTAGTGAATTTCGAACGAAAATCTTTCAAAGGGGGTGCGGAATAATAAAGGCTGTCAGTTTTATAGCCTCCTTTCAAACACAATATTATTGAAACTACCGGAAAGCGTTATTTTATGAGATTGTTTTGTTGTTAAACAGTTATTTAGGTTTGTATTGATGACGTTTCAAATATTGCTGGTTTTTTGCGTTGCCAAATGACTGAACATTTAGGTAAAAATAATTGTGCTGAATATTTTTGTTTCTTACGATCGTGAAGATACCGATTTCAGTGAGGTCGTGCAGGTTAAACTTCACAAAGCCGGTTATGAGATTTTTATGGATCAGGAGCAACTCAACGCAGGCGATAATTGGCGAGAAAAGATCGATCAAGCCATCCGCTACTCTCAGGCGCTCATTGTGATCATGACACCCGAGGCAGCCGTGTCTCCATACGTCAATTATGAGTGGGCATTTGCATTAGGTGCGGGGGTGACGGTGGTTCCACTGGAATTGCGAGCAACGGATTTTCATCCGCGACTCGATGTACTGCAGCGGCTGGATTTTACCGGCAAATCCCGTCCTTGGGAAAAGTTGTTGCATGAATTGGAAAAAGCAGGCACCACCAGCACAGCCACGACAATCCCCGTTGCAGAAATTGCTCCACCCGCTGTTAAACGAGCTGTTGCAGCCCTAGATAACCTAGACGCGAAGGAACACCTTTTGGCGATCGAGAATCTTGCGCAAATGGACCATCCTGCGGCTCTAGCGGCTTTGGCAAAAGCCCTGAATCATCCCAACAAATCTATCCGCATTGCAGCGGCGTTCAATTATCCCGATCGGAAAGATCCACGCATACTTCCAGGGATGTTTGAGGTGTATAACGATTATAGGATGGTAGAAATCTGGTATTACCAAAAAAAGAAAAGCTTGCTCGATACTATTGAGCAAATGGGAGTAGTTGCGGTTCCGATCCTGCTAGAGTTTTTGCAGCATGATAACCGCGATATACGATGTGAAGCTATTGCTGCGCTTGGGTTATTGAAGCCTGCAGATGGCGTTCAGCCCTTGCTTGATGCGTTAAAGGACACGGATGAATACGTACGAATCTATGCCATTCGTACCTTAGGCAATTTTGATTTACTCAGTAATGAATCTATAGCGGAGCATTTGCAGCTCTTTTTACAGGATGACGATAAGCAGTTTCGCGAGGTTGCTGTGGAAACGCTGGGTAAGCTTAAAGCTAAGCAAGCGGTAGATGAGTTGATACGGCTGTTGCAAGAAGATCGCTCCGATATCCGTAGCAAAGCAGCAACAGCATTAGGTTATATTGGTGAGAAAACAGCTTTGCCCGCATTACGGGCAGCGTTAAAAGATAAAGCGATCGAGAAGGAAGTTATTTTGGCGCTCGGATTTTTGGGTAATTCCAATGCAATTCCTGATTTACGCGAAATTTTATACAGTGACACTTATACACATGGTGCACGCTGCTCTGCGGCAGTATCATTACTACACTTGAGAGATAGTACAGTTATTCCAGATATTATTAGCATGATTATAATGGATGGTACTTTCTGGTTTTCAGCGAAATATGAAATCATTGGTGCAATGGCGAATCTTGGAGAGGCTGCTGTTGCGGGATTAATCGATATCCTTATTAATGAACAAATGGATTCGGGTTTACAGGAAGAAGTCGCAAAAGCTCTAGGGCGCATCAATACGGATGCCGCGCGAGCAGCTGTTAAACGATGGGAGTATAAGCGCTAAGGCTTAGATTAAGCCGATGGAAACACTTCAAGAGACCTTTGGTAAAAAGTAGATTTAGCTGCACGAGGCGATATAATTTATTTTTGAATCATAGTTTGAAAAATTCATATCCAGATCATCAATGATATCGACTTGAAACGTAATGATATCATCCGATTTATTGTTCTAGGATTGTAACCGTGTAAAGGTCTCGATAAGCGGACCAGATTTCAATTGCTGTTGACAGTAGTTACCTTGTGCTTCTTCCGATGTCTTACTTGCACATCTCATGAATGTTGTTGTTTAGTGGTTCCGGATAAGGATAAAGCATGTTCAATGCAATACTTTTTCCGGCCGTTTCAACGATACGCACATGTTCTCGCTTAAATTGACGAGCGTGGTGTAAGCCGCAGGAATGGGCAATCATATTGATTTCCTTGTTAACATTTTTAGCGTAATTAGCCACGCGCAGATATTTTTCTTCGACTACCAAGCCATTCTGCAAACGTACATCATGTGTTGTGACCCCGGTTGGACAGGTATTGAGATGACAACGCATTGCTTGAATGCAGCCAAGTGAGAACATGAAGCCTCGTGCGGTATTGACAAAATCAGCGCCGGCACAAAGCGCCCATGCACCTTCTGAAGAAGTAACCAATTTTCCGGCGGCAACAACATAAATGCGGTTCTTTAGGCCGGATTGAATGAGTGCATCGATCACACGTGGTAGCGCCTCTGAAATGGGCAGGCTAACGTGATCCATCAGGCTTTGAGGCGCCGCACCGCTGCCACCCTCGCCGCCATCAATGGTGAGAAAATCTGGAGCGTATTGCAAGCCGCGACGATTGATGCTATCGCATAATTCATTGATGAAATTCCATCCCCCGATGGCTGTTTTGATACCGACTGGTCGCCCGGTCAATTCGCGAAGGTGATTGATTTTGTCTAGCAGTTCATCGATGTTGTTGATATCCTTGTGGCGGTTCGGGCTGATTGAATCTTGATTGGCAGGAATACCGCGGATTGCAGCAATTTCCTGATGTACTTTACTGGCAGGAAGCAATCCGCCTTTGCCAGGTTTTGCGCCTTGTGATAATTTAATCTCAAACGCTTTGACAACTTTGCTCAATTCCTTGGCACGTTGTGGCGAGAAATTACCCTGTTCGTCGCGAATTCCATATTTCGCGGTACCGATTTGCATGATTAAGTCGCAATCGCCTTCCAAATGATACGGCGATAAACCACCTTCACCAGTATTTAACCAGCAACCGGCTTGTGCTGCTCCGAGTGATAATGCCCGTACAGCAGGCTTGGAAATGGCGCCATAACTCATGCCGCTGATATTAATGATCGATTTGGCTTCGAAGGGCTGTTCGCAGTAACCTGCGCCGATGTGCAGTGACGGCGTGGGTAATTGGTCTTCTTCCTGAATTGGGAAAGCAGCATTGACAAAAATAACGGAACCAGGCTGGCGTAAATCGTTAGTGGAGCCAAAACCGACTAAGCTGCCTTTGTTCTTGGCGATTTTATAGATCCAAGTACGTGTGGCACGATTGAAAGGCATTTCATCACGGTCGTTGGCAAAGAAGTATTGCCGGAAATATTTTCCTTGAGTTTCAAAAAAAAAACGTAAACGTCCGATGACTGGATAATTGCGTAGAATCGAATGCTTCTTCTGCGTTACATCTTGAATGAACCAAACAATAACTAAGACGACTGCGATTATCCCCAGCATTGCAGCAATACTAAAAAAAATTAAATCGAGTGCGTTGGACATATTTTCCCCTTGTTTTTTCTGCAGATTATAGAAGATCTCTATGTATTCGGTAATCTAGGCAATGACTTGCTGTTGCATTTTGAATTTTTGATGGTGTACCAGTTCGGTTTTGAGTATCCCCCGGAAGCTTTCTATCGGGGCATTATTATAGCAGTCACTCTTGCGGCTCATGGAAGCGACCATACCAAATTGTTGTAATTGATTCTGATCGATTTTTGTTAGATAAAGCTTTTGTTAATTTTGTAATCTTTTTGGCCTATTTTCCTGGATTCTTTGTTTCTAGCAATTTTTCTGAATTTTCCGACAAGCCCAACATGATTATAATTGATGGTAATCTCAGGCCTTCATAGCGAAATATGAAACCATTGGTGCAATGGCGAATCTTGGAGAAGCTGCTGTTGCGGGATTGATCGATATTCTTAATAATGAACAAACGGATTCGGGTTTACAGGAAGAAGCTGCAAATGCTTTAAGGCACATCAATACGAATACCGCCCGAGCAGCGTTAAGCGATGGGAATACGATCAACTAATAGGCTATAAACTGATAAAAGCAACCCAAGAGTTACTAACTTTGTACCCATGGCAATCCAGCCGCTTTCCATCCCGAAATACTTCCACGGCGATTGTTGTTATCTTTGTCCCCTTCAAAGCCTTCTAAAATGTTATAACATTCGTTAAAGCCTGCCTCACTTGCCATACTTGCCGCTTGATTGGAACGTACCCCGCTTCGACAAATAAATAATACCGGTCTTGTTTTATCCAGTTGCTGGATTAACTCGTCTAGAAAATGTGGATTCAATTGCATGCCGGGATACAAGCGTAATTCAATTTCAATTGCATCCGGAATTCGCCCAACCCAATCCCATTCCGCTTGTGAGCGTACATCGACCAATTGTGCGAACTGATTTTTTTGTAATACTTGAATGGCTTCAACGGGCAATAGTGCCCCAGTATAAGGCAGCCCTAGCTCTTGAGCGCGTTGCTGTGCTTTTTTTAGTAATGCAACCATTATTTCCATAAAATAGCTTTGCAAGTAAAATTTGAGGGATCATTATACCAATACTATGATTTCCACGGGGCTGGGATTTTTACTGTAGTGGCAGAGGGAAATTTCAAAATGTGTTTCACGTGAAACATCGATTTATTATCATTGACGGTTGTGATGCGATCTCAGGGAAATATAAGGAATTTCGCAACGGGTTCTAAACTTAAGGTAATATTAGGCCAGAAAAATTTTTCCTGAGTTCATCATGAATTTTCAATCAACCTACGAAATTATCGTTGTCGGCGGCGGGCACGCAGGCACTGAGGCTGCTTTGGCTGCGGCGCGTATGGGTTGCAAAACACTGCTTTTAACACACAATATCGAAACGATCGGGCAAATGTCTTGTAATCCTTCCATCGGCGGCATTGGCAAGAGCCATTTGGTCAAGGAAATTGATGCGTTGGGGGGTGTCATGGGCATCGCAACCGATGAGTCCGGCATTCAGTTTCGTACTCTGAATGCGAGCAAAGGCCCGGCAGTTCGGGCGACGCGCGCGCAAGCGGATCGGTTGCTGTATAAACAGGCGATTCGAAAACGTATAGAAAATCAACCCAACCTATCGGTGATGCAACAAGCGGTCGACGATTTAATCCTTGAACAGGATCGTGTCGTCGGAGTGATGACGCAATTAAATATACGCATCCGCGCGCGAGTTGTAATTCTCACGGTAGGTACTTTTTTATCCGGGCTAGCTCACATCGGGCAAACACATTTCAAGGCTGGACGTGCTGGCGATCCACCCTCTCTGGCTCTGGCGCAGCGCTTAAGAGAAATGGAATTTCCTGCGGGACGATTAAAAACGGGCACGCCACCGCGAATCGATGGGCGCAGCATGGATTTTACCCAACTGCAGGAACAACCGGGAGATTTTCCTACCCCCGTATTTTCATTTATGGGTAACGGCATTGCGCATCCCGAACAGATTTCATGTTGGATCACTAATACCAACGATGCAACGCATGAAATTATCCGCAGTGGATTAGTTGATTCTCCACTCTATACTGGGAAAATTGAAGGGGTCGGCCCAAGGTATTGTCCATCGATTGAAGATAAGGTTGTGCGTTTTTCTGAACGACAATCGCATCAAATTTTTCTGGAACCGGAAGGTCTTGGTACGCATGAGATCTATCCCAACGGAATTTCTACCAGCTTATCTTTTGATGTTCAGGTAGCCTTGGTGCATTCCATCAAAGGGCTTGAAAATGCGCACATTATTCGCCCAGGCTACGCGATCGAGTATGATTACTTTGATCCACGCAATTTAAAGCGCTCACTCGAAATCAAAACGATCGAAAATCTTTTTTTTGCTGGACAAATAAACGGTACGACGGGGTACGAAGAAGCTGCAGCACAAGGATTGTTAGCCGGAATCAATGCGGCACAGAAAATTCGCGAACAAGCGGCATGGATTCCACAGCGTCATGAGGCTTATATGGGCGTTCTGATCGATGATTTGGTTACTTCTGGGGTTACCGAACCTTATCGCATGTTTACAAGCCGCGCGGAATATCGTTTGCAATTGCGTGAGGACAACGCCGATCTTCGGTTGACCGAAATTGGTAGAAAGCTTGGTTTGGTGGATGATGTTCGTTGGCGTATCTTTACCGAGAAACAACAAGCAATAGAATACGAACAACAAAGATTGCATGCTGTCCGTCTACTTCCAGCAACATTGCCGGAAGTAGACGCTCTACGTGTGCTGGGAAAAACAATCGAGCGTGAATATACTTTGATTGAACTCTTGCGTCGTCCCAACGTAACTTATGACTCGCTGATGACGTTACCGGGAACAGGTGATGCGGTTGTTGATTCCAAAGTGGCTGAACAAGTCGAAATCCAAGCTAAATATCATGGCTATATTCTGCGCCAACGCGAAGAAGTCTTACGTCAAGCGCAATTTGAAAATACGCTTTTGCCGAGTGATATTGATTATGGGGTCGTTAAAGGCCTGTCGACCGAAGTGCAGCAAAAACTCAATCAACATAAGCCCGAAACCATTGGGCAAGCGACAAGAATTTCCGGAGTTACGCCAGCAGCCATATCTTTGTTATTAGTACATTTAAAACGAGGATTTTCAACCCAGCATAAACAATGCCGCGCATGATTACACAGGATGAAATTGTTGCTGGTTTGATAGCGTTGAAAAGTAATTTAATAACCATATCAAACGATAATCTTGCAGAATCCATATTGCGCTATGTATTGTTGATCGAAAAATGGAATCGCACCTACAATCTAACTGCAGCCAAGACTTCGCGCGAAGTTTTTCAGCAACATGTCATGGATAGCTTGTCGGTGTTGCCACATATCCAAGGTTCATCTGTCGTTGATGTTGGAAGCGGCGCGGGATTTCCCGGTATGCTGCTCGCATTAGCCAAGCCGGATTGGCTAATAAGTTTGGTTGAAGCTAATCAAAAAAAAGCGACTTTTTTAAAGCAAGTTAAAATTGAACTCATGCTTACAAACCTAGAGATCATTACAACGCGTGTTGAGCATTTTCATCCAAAGCGAGAAATTAATAGCATCATTTCCCGTGCATTTGCCAGCCTGCGGGATTTTATTTCGATTAGCCAGCACTTGGCAGACACACATGGCTTACACTGCAGGTGGATAGCGATGAAAGCGCATTGTACGGAAGAAGAACTCAATCAAGTGCAAAAACCTTATGTCATCGAACATAATATTTTACTGCAGGTTCCGGGTTTAGACGCAACTCGGCGTTTGATAATCGTCAGAAAATTATCAGAGGAATATGACGCGCAATTGAGCCGGAATTTGATCCATTAATAGCTTATAAAGTAATCGCAGGGGAACCTATCATGACGAAAATTCTTGCCATTACCAACCAAAAGGGCGGGGTCGGCAAAACTACCACGACCGTTAATTTGGCTGCCAGCCTTGCTTCATCCGGGCAGCGCGTACTATTGATCGATTTAGACCCACAAGGCAATGCTACCATGGGAAGTGGCATTAACAAACAAGGTATTGAACTGACGGTGTACCATGTTTTGTTAGGTGAAGCCTCTATTTTGCAGGCACGCGTAACGAGCCCCCAAGGGAAGTATGATTTGATTCCGGCCAACCGTGATTTAGCTGGCGCAGAAATTGAGATGGTCGATTTACCGCATCGTGAAATGCGCTTAAAGTCAGCACTCGAGCAAATCGAGGCCGAATACGACTACATTCTGATCGACTGTCCGCCAGCCTTAAATATGTTGACATTGAACGCATTGTGCACGGCGCAAGCAGTAATGATCCCGATGCAATGCGAATACTATGCTTTAGAAGGCTTAAGCGATCTGGTGAATACCATCAAACGTGTACGGAGTAACTTCAACTCTGTGCTCCGTATAGAAGGGTTGCTGCGTACCATGTTTGATCCACGCAATATTCTCGCACAACAAGTTTCTGAGCAATTACAAAAGCATTTTGGAAATAAGGTCTACCGCACGGTAATTCCACGTAATGTGAGGTTAGCGGAAGCGCCGGGATTTGGCACGCCAGTTTTGTATCACGATGGTCAATCTAAAGGCGCGCAAGCATATTTGGATCTTGCAAAAGAGATTTTAAGCAATTGATGTTGATAGTTACGAAGTTAAGGAATCTGTAAAATGTCAAAACTAAAGGGATTAGGGCGAGGACTGGATGCCTTATTAGCCGGTCATGGTACCAGCGGTACGATCGAAGAGTCGCTACAAAATCTCGATATTTCACAGTTGCAACCGGGTAAATACCAGCCCCGTACGAATATGGATCAAATCGCTTTGTCAGAATTGGCTGAATCTATCAAAGCGCAAGGGGTTATGCAACCCATTCTGGTACGCCCTATTACCGTCGATCAATATGAGATTATTGCTGGCGAACGTCGCTGGCGGGCAGCCCAACTGGCGGGTTTGAGCCAGGTACCGGCACTCATCCGGAAAGTAGCGGATGAGTCCGCGTTAGCGATGTCACTGATTGAAAACATTCAACGGGAAAATCTGAATCCGTTGGAAGAAGCCATGGGTATCCAACGTTTGATTAACGAATTTGGCATGACGCATGAATCCGCTGGTGAAGCGCTGGGTAATTCGCGCAGCACAATTTCTAATTTGCTACGCTTGCTCAATTTGTCTGCACCCGTACAAGACATGATGATGGCTGGAAAAATTGAAATGGGGCATGGCCGTGCATTGCTTTCATTATCATCCGCTGAACAAATTAAGATTGCCAATGTTATTGTGCAAAAACAGCTATCGGTGCGCGAAACGGAGAAAATCGTTAACCGGATCAGCCGGCCGCTGGCTAAAATAGTAAAAAAAATGGATCGGGACTTGCTAAGATTAGAAGAGGAAATTTCTCAGCGGTTGGGTACACAAGTCACCATCAAAGCTAGAAAGAATGGCCAAGGTAGTATCGTAATTCAATACAGTAACTTAGATCAATTGGACGACATTCTCAACAAGCTTTAATTATCGTATTAACCGTTAGTTCAAGTAAACAAGGACCGTTATGGACGCAAGATTGCTCGATATATTGGTGTGCCCGTTATGCAAAGGCCCGCTAATTTATAAAAAAGAAAATAAGGAATTGATTTGTAAGCCTGATCGCCTAGCATTTGCCATCAAAGATGGCATTCCGGTGATGCTGGCTGATGAAGCACGTCGTATACCCGATGAAATTGAGATCAAATAGTATAGAAAACATTCATGAATTGTAACGTATTAATGGCGCCTCGCTTAGCAGCCATAATCGGTGCACTGGTTGCGGATGCTGCCGCACTGGGCTTGCATTGGCTTTATGATCCTGAACGTATTGCAGGCATCGAGAAAAGTAAGGGCTTAGTATTTTTAATGCCAGATTCGCTTGATTATGGTGGTGTAAGTGGCTATTTCGCGCACAGTGGCAAAATGCCCGGCGATTCCTCTGGATATGGAGAAACCAGTTTACTCATGTTGCGTCATTTGGCGCGGCATGGTCGGTTTGATCGAGTATCCTATCAAACCGAATACCGTAGTTTTTTTGGTCCCGGTGGTTCATACCAAGGTTATGTGGATTCGCCGACGCGGCAAACATTGCAAACATTATTGCCGTTGAAAATGGAAGAATTTCCCGAGCAGTCGGGTGCGGATGATGATCAATTTGCTGCTTTATCAAGCTTACCTGCTATCGTCGCAACACATCATGGCACGTCAGAAGCGCTATCCTTGCAAATCGAACGAATCGTACGGATCACTAATCATAACGATGATGCGGTTTCAGCTGCGCAGTATGCTGGCTGCGTGCTGTGGTGCGTATTACAAGGACAAACCATCCATCAGGCTTTATCTAATGCATTATCGCAGGCTAGGGGAAAGTTATTACCGCGCATCGAGCATGCGCTACAAACTCCTGTGCTGAGCAGCGCCGATGCAGCTAAATGTTTTGGGTCAAGCTGCCATGTCCAGGATGGGCTGCCACTGATTGTGCATATCGTACGGCATACTTCTGATTATCGTTCGGCTGTGCAAGAAAATATTCGCATTGGTGGAGATAGTTGTGGCCGGAGTATTATGCTGGGTGCAATTATGGCGGCCTATGCCGCGCAACAACAAGACAATAACGCGGCCATTCCATTGGAATGGCTGTCGCGGTACCGGAAGTTGTCTGTTGCGGCAGATGCTTGTGTAAAACTGGTCGTTAGTGGATAAATTCCTGCGGAATCGATATAATTTGCTGGATTATTCGCCTTTTAGAACAAGAATAAACCGTATACATATTATCAAATCATTCATCTCATCACGATTACCCGCCTTGTTTGTTTTCAATATATGGAATAATTTTTTTCTGGCATATTGTTGCGTATCAATGTTATGACTAATCGGAGTGTGTATTGTGTATCGGCTCATCACTTGTTCTTGATGTGGGCTTGTATACTTTTTTGTTGATTATCTAACTCTGGAGAAATAATGAGTCATACGCTATATGAAACAAACGTTCAGCGGGTTCAACGCTGTGAATTAGCCGTGCCAGGTTCTAATCCTGGAATGTTTGAAAAAGCCCTGAATAGCGGCGTTGATTTTGTTTTTCTGGATTTGGAAGATGCTGTTGCACCCGATGATAAAGTACAGGCTCGCAAAAACGTCATTCAGGCACTTAATGATTTAGATTGGAAAGGCCATGGCGTCAGCGTTTCGGTGCGGATTAATGGATTGGACACGCATTACATGACACGCGATGTGGTTGATCTGATGGAACAGGCAGGCAGCAAAATCGATACATTGTTAATCCCTAAAGCGGGTGTCTATGCAGACATTTATATGGTCGAAGCAATGGTAACGCAGCTTGAAAAGCAACAAGGTCTAACCAATCGGGTCGGTTTGGAAGCGCTCATTGAAACTGCATTAGGTATGGCCAACGTCGAAGATATCGCACGTAATGGTGCATCTGGACGATTAGAAGCATTGCACTTTGGCGTTGCGGATTATGCCGCCAGTAATCGTGCCAGAACGACCAACATCGGGGGGTTGAATCCCGATTATCCTGGCGATCAATGGCATTTTGCTATTAGCCGCATGATCGTGGCTTGCCGGGCTTACGGCTTGCGGCCGATTGATGGTCCTTTTGGTGATATCAAAGATCCTGAAGGCTATGTATTAGCGGCCAAACGTGCCGCGGCATTGGGTTGCGAAGGCAAATGGGCGATTCATCCAACCCAAATAGAACTCGCCAGCCAGGTCTTTACACCGCCAGAGCGTGAAATTGAAAAGGCCAAACGCATTATAGCAGCACTCAAAGATGCGGCTTCACAAGGGAAAGGCGCTGCTGCGTTAGATGGACGTTTAATCGATGCGGCTTCCGAGCGTATGGCCAATAATGTGATGAAAATTGCCGAAGCTATTGCAGCTAAGCATT
Organism: Nitrosomonas sp.; assembly: GCA_024281825.1. Taxonomy (GTDB): domain Bacteria; phylum Pseudomonadota; class Gammaproteobacteria; order Burkholderiales; family Nitrosomonadaceae; genus Nitrosomonas. Next base: position 180,632 of record JAMWZY010000001.1, read on the forward strand.
AAGGTATTAGGACTGCTGTAAGCGATCCTGATGCTTGGTGATTTAAAAATAAAAAGAGGGAATTGAATTGAATATTCATGAATATCAAGCTAAAGAAATTTTAGCAGAATACGGCGTCAAGATAGCTGAAGGTGGCTTAGCCTACAGTGTCGAAGAAGCCGTGCAACGCGCCCGTGAAATCGATGGTGACGTGTGGGTGGTCAAAGCGCAAATTCATTCAGGGGCAAGAGGCAAAGCGGGTGGTATTAAAGTTTGCAAATCGCACGTGGAAGTCGAAAAAGCTGCCGAAGAATTGCTTGGAAGAAAGTTAGTTACCCATCAAACCGGATCATCTGGGAAAGTTTGTTCACGGTTGTATATCGAAGCCGGCACACAAATCGCCAAAGAAATATACTTGTCTTTCTTGATCGATCGTGTCAGTGAGCGTGTCATCATGATCGGCTCAGCACAGGGCGGAATGGAAATTGAAAAACTGGCGGAAACCAATCCACAAGCCATTATCAAAATTTATATCGAACCGGCTGTAGGACTGCAGGATTTCCAAGCGCGTAAAATGGCTTTTGCGCTCGGAATAGATTCCTCCCAGTTAAATCATGCAGTTAAAACGATTAAGGGTTGTTATCGTGCACTACGTAATCTTGATGCCAATATCTTGGAAATCAATCCATTGGTTTTAACTCACAAGCACGAAATTATCGCGCTTGATGCCAAAATGGTTTTTGATGAAAACGCGTTGTTCCGGCAACATAAGATTGCTGAATTGCGCGATAACAGTCAAGTAGACAGTCGCGAGGTCGCTGCCGCCGAAGCAGGATTGAGCTATGTTGGTTTGGAGGGTGATATTGGTTGCATGATCAACGGCGCGGGCTTAGCAATGGCTACAATGGATATGATCAAGCTGGCGGGCGGCGAGCCTGCTAATTTTCTCGATGTGGGCGGCGGTGCTTCAGCAGAACGTACTGAAAAGGCGTTTCGCTTGGTATTGGCAGACAGCAATGTTAAAGCCATGCTCGTGAATATTTTTGCAGGCATCAACCGGTGTGATTGGATTGCGGAGGGCGTCGTGCAAGCGGTTAGAAATATTGATATGAAACTGCCTTTGGTCGTGCGACTGTCCGGCACTAATGTTGAGGAAGGACGACGTATTATTGCAGAAAGCGGTTTACCGATCATTACGGCCGATACCTTGGCAGATGCCGCTGAGAAAGTTGTGCATGCTCGTAACGAAGCCATTACAAAAAGCTTAGGAGTATAAAGTGGCCATACTAATTGACGAAAAAACCAGAATTATTGTTCAAGGCTTTACGGGCAGAATCGGGACCTTTCATGCACAGGAAATGATCGACTACGGCTCCAACGTGGTTGGTGGCGTAACGCCAGGAAAAGGAGGACAAACGCATTTGGGGTTGCCGGTATTTAACACGGTAGAAGAAGCGGTGCAACACGTTGGCGCTGAGGCCAGTATCGTATTCGTACCGCCCGCATTTGCTGCTGATTCGATCATGGAAGCGGCCGATGCTGGTATCAAATACTGTGTTTCCATCACGGACGGTATTCCCACACAAGACATGATGCGTGTAAAAAGTTATTTGCGACGCTTTCCAGAGAAAGTACGCATGCTGCTGACCGGCCCTAATTGTGCTGGAACCATTAGCCCAGGTCGTGCCATGCTTGGCATTATGCCCGGTCATATCTATATGCGTGGTAATGTAGGTGTGGTAGGCCGTTCCGGCACATTAGGCTACGAAGCCGCCGATCAGATGCGTTTGCTGGGTATTGGTATTTCGACTTCCGTTGGTATTGGTGGCGATCCTATTCCCGGCAGCTCGCATCGGGATATTCTGGAACGATTGGAGCAGGATGCGGAAACGAAAATCGCCTTGATGATTGGCGAAATCGGTGGTCCACAAGAAGTAGAAGCTGGGCGTTTTGCCAAAGAAAACATGAGCAAACCGTTGGTTGCCTATATTGCAGGCTTAACAGCACCGGAGGGTCGCCGTATGGGGCATGCCGGGGCAATCATTTCGTCTGCGGGTGAGAGTGCCGCAGAAAAAGTGGCCCTATTAAAGGAATTAGGCGTAACGATCTGCCCTACCCCTTCTTTAATGGGGCAGACAATTGCTGAAGTATTAGCAAAAATATAATTCATTATTCTTTAATTAAAGATCGGTGCTTCTCAGATTATTGAGGGCATCGATTTTTTATTCATATTCAGCTTCAGCTTAGAAATTCTGCCTTGCTTAACTGTAATTTCTAGGCATCATTTTAGTGATCGGGTTTTTTGTTATTTCGCTTCTCGATTTACCGTAAAGGCTTATGGAAAACAATTCAAAACAAGTTACCGCGAAAAAGATTTCAATCATGGCACGTTTTCTCTTCCTCACGCGCTGGTTGCAACTACCTTTGTATCTGGGGTTAGTGCTTGCACAATGTGTGTATGTCTATCACTTTTGGGTTGAGCTGGCAGATTTAATCGGTGCCGTGATGGGTAATCAAGAATCGCTGAAACACATCATGGAAGCGGTTGCGGTTGATAGTAATCACAAACATACTAAACTGGGTGAGACGGCGATTATGCTGGTTGTGCTAGGTTTAATCGATGTGGTCATGATTTCTAATCTGCTAATTATGGTGATCATTGGGGGGTATGAAACATTTGTATCGCGTATGAATTTAGAAGATCACCCCGATCAGCCTGAATGGCTGTCCCATGTCAATGCGTCTGTTTTGAAAGTTAAACTGGCAACAGCGATTATTGGTATTTCATCGATTCATTTATTGAAAACATTTATCAATGCCAGTGCCTATGATGAGAAAACTTTAATCGCGCAAACGTGTATCCACATTGCTTTTTTACTTTCCGCTCTGGCAATTGCTTATTGCGATCGATTGTTATCACATGACAAGGAAAGCCACAACTAATCATCGCGGAAAGATTTCTGATATTACATTACAAGCTATCACTGAAGCTTGATTTTCTATTATGTTTCAATGCTTAACGTGCGGCGAATTTCATCGGTTTTAAAACCGAGCGCCATTGGACGCCGGGCTTTTGGAAGAGGCACGACATCATATAATTCATTCACGACTCCTTCCATTCGTAACCAATGGACTATGTCGCCAGTACGCAAATCGATGACTTGGATACCGCAACGCGCTTCAACTTGTTTGGACTTCAGGTGATCATCCAGAGCCAAACCGCTGAAGGTTTTATTTTCACGCGGTTTAGACAAGCCTACTAGGGCAAAATCGCCCTGAAAACTTAGTCCACGCATATAACCTGGACAAAAGCATATCGATTCAAATCGGCCCGTATTTAAGTCAACGTAGCCAAAGTCCCCAGTACCTGAGTTTAATACCCACAATTTGTCTTGATGCCAACGCGGTGAATGTGGCATGGACAACCCTGAGCAAATAATCTCATTATGCGCTACGTCGACTACGACACCACCATGCATACGATGCTCACGCCAGCCATCTGCAATATCGGTTTGACTCACTGCTGTGACATAAGCTGGCTGGCCATTCTTCATTGCCAAACCATTTAAGTGACAACGATCTTCTGCTGCCAGTTTACTCAGAAAGAAAGGTTGCCAGAATGGCTTAAAGCTATGTGTCTCGCTTAAGGTGGCGAGGCAACCAAAGAGCGTATTCACAAAAATCAAGCGGCCATTGCTATCCACCGCCATATCGTGGATGTCTAAATCACCCGTGGTATACCCCACTTGCGGTACATACAGCCGATCAAAGCCATTTGATTGCTGTCTTGTTTCGAATACATTTTCAAAGCGCCATATTTGAAACAGGCTGCTCATGTATAACCCATTGGCTGTTGCACACAAACCCATGCAGCGATTGAAGCTGCGCTCAAAAACAGAAAGTGTGTTATCCGGTTTTAAGCCAATAAAATAGATTTTACCGATTTGATAAGTGGTAAAGGCAATAGACAGACGATGTTCTGCCAGCCAAGATAGGAACTGGCGAGATGTGTTAATTTCAAGTGTCGGCGTTGCTGCTGGCGTAACGGCAGTGTCACTGGTATTCATTGCAGTATTCCAATAGGTGATTAGCGATTTTATTTTTTTAGATGTAATCGAATTAATTCAACTTAATCAGTAAGAATTAAAACTGTTTTTATGTTTGATAATAATTTGACCAGGGCCTGCGTTGTCGTATCTTAATATCCAGTTACTTTATATAAGGTAGCCTAATGATTACTGCTCGTGATGGGATTCTATATGCTAAATAATAGAAATAGAATGCGACAATTTGCCACATTGACACCACTTCTTGCTAGTTTTAGTCTAAATAAAACGTTTTGGAACGTTTTATTTATTATTTTATGAGAGAGAAAGCAGCATGGAATGGAAAGAAAATGAGGGCGACGCAATCATTTATCATATTGTGGTCAATCATCAAGAACAATACTCTATTTGGCCGAGCTATAAAGAAATGCCGGGCGGGTGGCGTGTGGCAGGTAAAAGTGGTGACAAGGATGAGTGTCTGGCGTACATCAAGGAAATATGGACGGATATGCGTGCATTAAGTTTACGAAAACACATGAAACAAGATAAAGCACGCCAAGCTAAATAAAAAATGTTTTACCAATATGGTAGGTTCGATGAAACATTTACAAGATTAGGAGTTTTACCATGAAGAAACAGTCACCTAAAAAAGTGGCCATTCTCTCAGGCATTCTTGTTGCAATTTGCTATGCAAGTATTGCTTCGTCGCATCAACTCATTAATAGCCTTACCGCGCCGTATGCCGTAGATTATTTCCTAATAACATGCGGGGAAGCGGGTAGTCATCACTTGTTTGTGCAGATTGATGATCTCAAGGTAGTGGATGATAGGCAATTTAATGTAGTGGTTGTTAAGGATAAAGTAGCATTCAGCGCCATGAATCCAGATGGCAAAACAAGCTCAGTACTACGAGTAGGAGGAGGTGTGGGGGGCTATCATGTCTATGTCAGCCAATCAATGGGCGGTGAGAAAGCGGCCAATTACCAGTTAATTTTTCATTGTGAAGACATGGATAATATGCATTCTGATACCTCAGTGGTTACCAAAATTGATCAGCCATAAACCTCCTCTCCTTTTCCCGCAGATTAAGGTTTGGTATCGACGGCACTGTTGAGTGGTGCAATTGGAATTAAGCGGTAGCCTGTATCCATACTATTCCAGGAAAGAAAAATCTGCTTACCGTCTGTGATCAGAGCGGGATGAGCAGACTGAGCGGCTGTTTCAGCGATTGATTCGGCTTTCGACCAATGCAATCCTCGATCAGAAGAAAACATGGCTTCCACGCGGGTTTTATTGCCATCAAATACTTTCCATGCTAACGCTACCTGTTTACCCAAAGCCAGTACATCAGCCCGCCCAGGTAATTTATCTTGGTCGCCCACTTGTATTGGATTGGAAAATGTTTTTCCTTGATCGTCCGACCATGCATAAAAAAGCCCGCTTCGCTTCTCTCCCTGGGTAAACCAAGTCATATGGTAGCGACCATCAGCGCTAATCGACAAGGCAGGGCCGTGTGCCGGGCACCCCTCAATTTCCCAATCATCAAAAGTTACTCGCCATGATTCGCTCGCTTTTCCATCAGGTGACAATTTAAACAGACCATGATCGCGAATATTTCCCGGGTAAACAAAACGGGCCAATATGACCAAATTGCCATCGACATCTTCGGCCATGGCTGTGCGGCAGCAGGAACAGATGTTCTTTGCAATACGTTGCTCAAAAAAGGGAGTTTCTATTGCTTTGGTTTTTGCGGAAGCATGATAAATCGATAGGTCTCCACTGCCTTGTTTTTTATATTCAGCCCGGTCACGTGTATCGTGCCAAATAAAATGAATGCGATTCTTTGCATCGACCAGCATTTCCGTTTGATAGTGATACCAGGTATTGGCCACAGAGCTGATTTTGATCGGTGTGCTGAACAGCGTACCATTGTCGGAATGACTGAAAAAACTGGTGCTGGATTGTTGATCATCGGCGAAGTAGAGCACATAGATTTTTCCTTCTTGATCCACGGAAATCGTGGGAGGATTTTCGTCCCATAAATGTATCGGCATATCGGTTAAATTGAGGCGAGTCGCTTGGCTAAAAGTTTTTCCATGATCGGTGGAATAATCGACCGAGACATATTTCTGAGACGGAATTATTCGCCATAATCGTCCATCCGGACCGAACGCCGCCGCGGTATATATTTTTTGTTCGGGGAGTATTTTCTCGGATTCGGCCATCAGGTTTCCTGATGAAACCGATAGCAATACCGCGATGAGAATCAAAGAAAGACAGTTCATGATGACGTATATTTAGAAAAATTGGTTTCAGTTGAATGATTCAACTGGCCACAAATCGAGTGTGATAAGGCTAGCGCATCCGCTACAAGTGATAAGCTCGATACCCTAATTAGTAGATTTAATTAAAAATTTTCTTGAGTATGTTTTCAAGAGTTTCTCGTGGTACTGAGCCGCTGATCCCAAGACGCTGGTGGTCTTTATCCAGGAAATAGGTGCGCGGTACTTCGCCATACCACTTGGGATCAATTTCATATCGAAGCTTTTGAGGGTTAGCATCGGCAAAAATCCAGTTATCAACTTGATTGAGTTCGTTTCCGGTCAGTATCGATTGAACTTGATCTGCTGCCGAAGCATCGTCAGTGGCCAACATGATCATATTGATATCCGGCATGCTTTTGCGCAGCTCGTTCATTAGCGGCATCTTTTTTAAACACGAAGTACAATTAATAGACCAAATCATCAATACAAAGGGCTTGTCGGCATATTCTTTCAGCAATTGCTGATAACTCCCGGAAGTAAAATGCCGCAAATCCGCTTGTTCAGCGTGAGTAGGCCAGCTAACGCCGTATAGCAAGAATAGAAAATAAGTAACAATAATTTTAGGTTGCTTCATGATGGCACTCATTAATGTTCGATAAGGATTAAGTATCGATACCTACTGCGAAAATAACGCAACTTACTAGGGTAAATAATATTGCTTCATGCAGATGATACATGAAGCAAAAATTAACCCGATGTTGGTAAATTATCTACAAAATTTAATTCTTTGAACATGCGACCAATTGTCGCAGTCATTTTTTAACAAATCTGAATATGCCTCTAAACTATTCTCAGTTTAATCTGGGTGTGACTCAAACATGCATTGAGGAGTCGAGAAGGCAGTTCTGCTTCCCGCACTCGTCGATTAAAGCGATAGCAAAATTCATTGAGGTATTCTTGCAAGTAACCTGATGACACACCATGATATGTTCCCAATAAAAATGTCTTGAGATTGCCAATTGCGACATGAACCCATGGAAGCCATTCGCCAGCTTTGTTTGGTGGAGTCACACGAGGAGTATGGTTCTGTGTTTTACTGATTTCAGCTAAGGCTGGCAGTGCATCACTTCGTACATATTGATCAGGTGACAGATGCCGCTTTACAAACTGTGACACCGTTTCTCGGTTAACGCTAGAGACTTGCTGCATGGCAATAAAACCAGCACGCTTTTCTCGACTCTCAATCGCGACGAGCACTGATGTTTTTCTTTCAGCGCCCCGACCGCGCTTTCCCCCAGTATGACGCCCTCCAATCAATGCGTCGTCTATTTCAATCAAATCTTGTAACCGATATAGGCTATCTCGGTGTCCCATAGCAATACGAATCTTGCGTAGCATTCTGCTGGCAGTAATCCAAGACACGTTAATTTGTTTGGATAATCGTAAGGCAGAAACACCGCCTTTATCAGATGCAACTAAGTAAATCGCCCAGAACCACTTGGTTAATGGCAGATTGGTTGAATGAAATAAGGTACCAGCCGTTATCGAGGTTTGTTTATGACATTGGCTGCATTCCCAATAACCACGTGTCTTAATAGCATAACCATTATCGTGGCCACAGCATGGGCAGCGAAAGCCTTCCGGCCAGCGTTGCTTTATCAGCGCTTCGATACAGCCTTCTTCTGTTCCATACTGCTTTTGCCAATCCATCAAAGTCATTCCTTTGCCTTTCATCGCCTACCTCATTATCCTATTGATCTTGCTGAATAAGATGAAAAACACTGAGAATAGTTCATAGGCAATAATCTGAATGACTATAAACCATTCGATGCGACAATTTGCCGCATTGCTTATAAAGAACTTATTACCAATAATATCCAGCTATTATAGTTGGATAGTACTTCTCTGAATTAGATCGTCACTTCAAGTTTATCCCTTGATTGTCTGCCGCGTGAGTTCTATCTCACTTCCTGGATTACCAACAAAAACAGCTCACCAAGGAGGTGTAAGTCGTGCAAGTCATTTTATTATCAAGATTAATTATTCAAAGATCTTTGGCATTTATCGTATTGATTGGTATTGCTTATCAGAGCGTACAGGCGCATACCGTAATCGAACCAGCACAAATTACTGAGGGCAAGAAATCGGAAAACTATCTGGTGATTACGCATGGGTGTGGCGATAATCCTGTGATTGGCTCAAGCATTGTTTTTCCTGATGGCGTCGATTCAACCATTACAACTAATGGTAATCCTTACAGTGGCCCATTAAGCGATTTCGTAACAAACTGGGGAAATGTCATTCAGTTATACCAGGATCGTTCAGTCTTCAATGAACAAGATACCAAACGTGATGCTCTTGGAAATGTGACTGGATTCTGGGCTGGTGGCGGTCGAACGATAGCATCTCACTTGTTTGGTCGAATTGCATTCGTTTCCAGTGCCATAACGATTAAGCCGGAATCGTGCGCTAAAACAATTCGGTTTGCAGTCGCCGCGGCTGATATCTGCAAAATAACCGGTATGAATGATATCAATAGTGACAATGCGGTAAGTTTTTGGACTCCAGCGGTTGGTTCAAAGTATGACGGAACTCCTGGAGGCCACGCTTTTGATTTTCCAGTATTTTTTACAGTCAATCGTGATTTGGAAGTCAACCCATTACCGGAATCTTGTAATGTAGGTCTGAACGTATCGGTGAGACCCTCCGCTGCACAAGTGGATCGCGATATGCCGATCCAATTCAATGGCACCCAAGTGTGGCCACAACCCTGATTGATCACAGTAGGTAACTAAGAATTTAAGGAAATAATGTAATGGCACTGACAGAACAACAACAAACTTCTCTCCTCCAATTGGTTCAGGCGATGTTCAATGCATCGCCTGGAGCAATTTATCTGGGGGCGCTGAGCGATCGATTGGAAGCTGGGCAATCGTTGGCCAGTATTGCGCAGTCTCTGGTTGGAAATGAATTATTTTGGGGCAAGAATTATGCTGATAATTTAACACCTGAAGCATTTGCAGATACTCTTGTCGGTGATTTAATCGGCGATCGCGCTTCTGAGGCTAATAAAACGTTGGCGACTAACTATATTGCCAGCCGGATGACGGCTGGGGCGACCCAAGATGAAGTGATCGCAGAGATTACAACGCTCCTTTCGGGTTTTCCTGCGTCAGATAAGAACTGGGGGGCTGCAGCTTTAGCGTACAACACGAACAATGCAACTAAAATAGTCGATAACCTGATGGGTGATGCAGTCACTTCGAATGACAAAACGGGTGCAGTCGACTATATCCTTGCGCAGCAGGCTGCCGGCCTGACGTTTGGTCAAATGGTCGATTGGTCTGTTACAGTACTCGACGGCATGGATCATACTGATCCGGTATGGGGGGCTGCTGCTACACAATTTGATAACCGTATCGAGGTGTCTCGCTATTATTCAATTGAAAAAGCAGGATCATCAACTAAGCTTGCGACACTCCAACAAGTATTGGCAAGTGTTACCGCGGATGTTGCTACGATAGCCACTGCCAAAACAGCCATTGATAATCTGCTTAATAATGTTGGTAGATCGATCAATTTAGCGGATCTCAATGGTAGTAATGGATTTCGCCTGGATGGTATATCTACGAGTGATGATACGGGGGAATCCGTAGGCAGTGCGGGCGATATAAATGGTGATGGATTCGATGATCTCATTATCGGTGCGCCGCATAATTTTGATGATTTCTACTCCGGCGCCAGTTTTGTGGTATTTGGTAAAGCTTCAGGTTTTGGCGCAACGCTCCCTTTATCGAGCTTGGATGGGAGTAACGGTTTCCGTCTTAATGGTGTGGCGGGTGGCGATGCTGCCGGTCAAGCAGTAGGTACTGCTGGAGATATCAATAAAGATGGATTTGATGATTTATTAATTTCAGCGGCCATGTCTGATGTTCCGAAAAATGATACGGGTTACACGTATGTGGTCTTTGGTAAAGCTTCGGGTTTTAGCGCTGCGATAGATTTGTCAAGTCTGGATGGGGACAATGGTTTTCGCATGAATGTCGATGATGGAGAAGGTCTTTTATTAGGATGGTCTCTTGATAGTGCGGGAGATGTTAATGGAGATGACATTGATGATTTAATCATCGGCGCACCTACCGCAACCAACTCAAATGGTACTGGAGCTGGTAATAGCTATGTGGTTTTTGGTAAAACTTCTGGTTTCGATGCGACGCTAGATTTATCCAGTCTTAATGGAAGCAACGGTTTCAAAATTGAAGGATCATTGGAAGGCGCACAGTTTGGCAATGGTGTCAGTGCGGGTGATATTAATGGTGATGGGTTTAGCGATTTAATTGGTGGCTCTTATTATGGAGGGGCTGGCACAAGCTATGTCGTATTCGGGAAATCGTCAGGCTTCGATGCGATTATAGATACTTCGAATTTAAATGGCGACAATGGATTTAGCATCGAAGGCGAAGCAGAAGGAGACCAGGCTGGTTATTCAGTCGATAGTGCGGGCGATGTCAATGGTGATGGATTTGATGACGTGATTATTGGTGCCAGGCAAACTGATACTAATGGTAAAGATTCAGGTGCCAGTTACGTGGTGTTTGGTAAAGCATCTGATTTTGAAGCTACATTCAATTTATCCGACTTGGATGGTAGTAATGGTTTCCGTTTGGAAGGTGGGGCCGCTGAAGATTTATCCGGTAGATCGGTCAGCTCCGCTGGGGACTTTAACGGTGATGGTTTTGACGATTTAATCATCGGCGCCTATGGAGTAGATTCGAATGGCCAAGATTCAGGCGCCAGTTACGTGGTGTTTGGTAAAGCATCCGGCTTTAGCGCTTCGCTAAATTTAACTGAATTGAGCAGCAATGAGGGTTTTTCTCTGAATGGAGTGGCTTTAGGTGATGCGCTCGGTAAGTCTGTTAGTAGTGCCGGTGATGTCAATAATGATGGATTTGATGATTTGATTATTGGAGCACCTTTCGGTGATGGCGGCATCATTAATTCTGGTGCCGGATATGTGATATTTGGCCGTAGTTTTGCAAATGAGAGTGCCAGCCTGGAGGTTATTCAAACAAATAATCCTGATAGTGGCACTTCAAATAATTTTGTGAGCAATGGCATTCTGGATGAATCAGTCCAATTAATTGGCGTCCATATGCCAGCAGCGTTGATGTAACGGATCATTTGGATTAATACAGATTGTGCATTCAGTATGCTGTCTATTTATTTCCTATCGATGAATGTGAATCGGCCCGGGTTTTTCGGGAATTACTAAGTGCATGCAAAAGACCAAGAAGTAGAGACGCTATTGCTCCATTTCTTGGTTAGAAGATGCAAGCTAGCCTGTGGTTGTCGTGGTAAAAGACGATATAGTATATAATCCCGGCAGCCTTGAATGACATTTTTGATGCTGCGTGATTTTAGCGCAACGCGATTTTTTTTGGCTGCTATACGCCTTTTCAGCATGAATCCGAGCACCTGGCTTGATCTCGGTTTTATCAAGTAGCATTAACAACGGTTTACTGTTACGGCAAATAGCAGTTGTAGTTTCAGTCAGCACCAAACCATTGTGATCAGCCGGTGTACGCTGTTATAACCAAAAACTGGTTTGCCGTCCCCCCTTCTTAGCCTAACGCGCTTCAATATCCACGGTTGCGTAACTTCAATCACACGCATGGCCGTTTTTGCGTCTGTTGACTATTTTTTGTGATCAAGAGATCAGTTAAAACCTGTTCATTTTTCGTTAATCTACCTCAGGTATCCTTAGGTTCCATAATCAACGCGAAAAATGAGCTAAATCATGCAAAAGCTAAATGTACTGAATGTAAATGAGGCGCTACCAAAATGGAGCGTGCATCAATGGTTGGTCGCTATTGACGAGCAATTTCGCAAGCAAGACTACCATCAGGCCCGTAATTTGATTCTGCAAGCAGTACCGATTTTTCCAGACTATGCCGTGTTTCGCGATCGATTACTTATGGTGGATTCACGCTGGAGTAAGCCGATTTCAAGCCGAGGCATTCATCTCGTTACACCGGACGAGCATGATTTTTCCTATTTGCAGCAATGCTATGCCGATGAAGCGTTCATGCAGCAATTGTTACCGATGGGGAGAAAAAAACAAAGTGCTGAGGCAATTCAGCATGCACTCAGGAAAAGTGAATTTTCTGTTGTACATTACCGGAGCATGCATCGGATTATCAAAAAAGAAGTGCACTCCGATCCTAAACAACCTTCGTCTCAATACAACCTAAAACCGATTGGATTAGCGAGTCTGGTGGATATCCAGATTGCACACAGGCGAGCTGAGCTGCTCATCGGCATTCCCGATCAGGGCGAGCGTCAAAGAGCAACGGCTGTTGTCATGATGCTCATTATGGATCTGGCCTTCAATGAAGTTGGGTTGCATAAACTGACATCGCTCGTGCTGGCCAATAACCCCCATTCGCAACGCAGTACCGTGGCCATTGGGTTCACTCAGGAAGGCTTGCGCCGGCAGCATCTGTGTGATCCCCAAACCCGGCAATGGCTGGACTGCTATGAAAATGGCATTGTTGCTGATGATTTTCGCCATAACTCAGTTATCGCGCGCGTATCGAAAAGAGTGGTCGGGCGAGATATTACTACAAAACCAGTTTAAAAATAACCCACTTAGAGGAGGAGTCGGAAGATGATGAATTAACAAATCGTGCACTAGTTGCATATCTTGAAATGAAACACCCCTAGATTTATTAATCAAGTATCTCAAATTAATAAGGAAATATTATGACTATCTATATTGGTACAAATAAAAACGATACTCTGGTGGGCCTTGATGATGTATCCGATGATTTGACAGGCAAGTTGGGCAGCGATGTTTTGATAGGTGGCAATGGGTTTGCAACGGATTGGGTGCATTATGATAACGCACCTGCCGCCGTGACAGTCAATCTGGCAGCAGGTACCGCTACCGGCGGGGATGGCAACGATACTTTAAATGGTATCGAAGGTGTGATGGGCAGCAAGTTTAACGATACGTTACGCAGTGGTACCGGTTTCGGATCCAGTTTTTTGTATGGTGGCGCCGGAAATGATGCGCTGATTGGAGATTCTGGTGACGACTTCTTAAAAGGGGGAGCGGGTAACGACACCCTGGCTGGTGGGGATGGTTATGATTCTGCCGATTATTCTGATGCTACATCGGCTGTAACCGTGAACCTCAGCACGGGAACCGCGACGGGTGGGGCTGGAAAAGATACGCTTGCAGGGATTGAAGCAGTGATCGGGAGCGACTTCAGCGATATTCTCGTTGGGGGAGTCAGTTTTTCTGGAAATAGCCTCTCGGGTGGTAAAGGAAATGACTCGATTGTGGCCGGTGATACCTACTATGATAACTGGCTAGATGGCGGTGTAGGAAATGACTCATTAATCGGAGGTACCGGTAGTGATACGCTTGTTGGTGGGCTAGGAGCAGACATTCTGGCTGGTGGAGATGGTTGGGGTGTCGATACGGTTGATTATTCCGGTGCTGCTGCTGCGGTGACAGTTAACCTTGCTGTAGGCACAGCTTCCGGAGGAGATGGAAATGACATCCTAAAGGGGATTGAGAATATTGAAGGTAGCTTTTATAACGATACTCTCATTGGTGGTAACAATGGCGGTTCTCTATATGCTGATGAAGGAAATGATGTTTTGATCGGGGGGGGTGGCGCTGACTACTTAAATGGAGGTGGCGGCGATGATTCTTTGACGGGAGGCCAAGGGGATGACCGGCTAGTTGGTTCTTTGGGAGATGACTTGCTGGATGGAGGAAAGGGCACTGATTGGGCTACTTTCTACGGGAGCGTGACCGTTAATCTCGTCAAGGGTACAGCTACCGGTGCGGATGGTAACGATACCTTGAAGAATATCGAGAATATTAACGGAAGTTCTAGCGATGACACCCTAATCGGCGATGACAATGCTAATTATTTTGATGGAGGCGCCGGCAATGATTGGTTGTCTGGAGGTCAAGGGGATGATGTATTGAATGGATACAAAGACGTTGACTGGGCTAGCTATAGTGATGCCACGTCAGCAGTGACGGTAGACCTGATTGCAGGAACAGCGACTGGCGGCGCAGGTAACGATACATTGCAAGATATCGAGAACGTTCAAGGAAGCAAGTTCAACGATACTCTGAAGGGTAACGATGGCGATAATAGTCTGGACGGTGGAGCCGGCAGTGATGTGCTGAAAGGCGGCACCGGCAATGACATACTCGATGGGCAGCAAGGCAAAGATACGTTGACCGGCGGAGTTGGTAGCGATATTTTCAAATTTACCGTGAATGGCCCCGCTGATAAAATCACTGACTTCAACGTAATCGATGATACCATTCAGCTTGAAAATGGCATATTCAAGGCGTTGACGGATACAGGGGTATTGGCTGCCGATCAGTTCAAGGTGGGTGCGAAAGCAACGGACGCCAATGACTTTGTCATTTATAACAAAGCCACGGGTGCATTGCTGTACGATGCCGATGGTAATGGTGCTAATGCGGCAGTTCAAGTGACTACGGTCGGTACGGGGTTGGACATGACTAATGCCGATATCTTCGTAATCTAGGAAGCCGTTGAACAATTAGCGGTTTTCAGATTTTTTGGTACGGCCGCTAGTTTTTGAATATGGATTTTCGGCGGCATTTTGTCGCCGAATTTCTCTTGTTTCTGCTTCAGCACCTTCCGCAGAGTATTTTGAGCGGATTTTCCCTCAAGTGTAGCGGCCACTTGCGCAGCATAAACTAGCCCAAGGAGATAACAAGAGAGATCTTTGCAGTAGAATGAGGCGATTCTTTTTAAATGAGTTCTGCTTTTGCAGAAGCTTGCTCTTGTCGCGCTGCATTCCATACTGACTTAGCAGCGTCCGCATTTAAGATAGCAATACCTATTCCCACGATTAAATCCGGCCAACCAGAATACCAGTATAAAGTAACGAAGCCTGCCAAAATTATAGCGATGTTGGCCAATGCGTCATTTCGTGCAGAAAGAAAAGCTGCGCGGGTCAGGCTACTACTGTGATCACGAAATCGAGCTAGCAGAAAAGCGCATCCTAAATTAACGGTTAATGCGCCTAAACCGGTTGCAGAAAGCATCCATGGATCAGGAGCTATGGGCAAGTTAAATTTCTCCCAGGCTGTCCAAAGCATAAATATTGCAGGAATTAGTAATATAAAGGCGAGCAACATTCCAACAAATGAGCGCATCTTTAAAGACCATCCGAATGCGACGAGGATCAGCAAATTGACGGTGGTATCTTCCAAGAAATCGATGCTATCAGCAAATAAGGAAACTGATCCGATACGTTGGGCCACCTGAAATTCAACAAAAAAATAAGCTAAATTAGCTAAAGCTACAATCAGCACCGTGCGACGAATTTGTTGTTCTAGGGAATTCAGATTACTCATCGATGAGAAATTCGGGCGAGTTTTCGATTCGGCTATGCTACATCAATCGCAATTTAAATACATTACCTCATTGGGTAAGCAAATCAATTACGGGTAATCAAAATTATTTATACTAACCGTTATATTTTTTCTCAAATAAGATAGGCATATGTAAATGACGAATGCCATATTCAATTGTCCTCTCAGTTGAAGAAACTTGATTGCTAATGTATGGATATGCCGATCAAAATAACCGGGGCCTGTTGTTAACAGGCGCATCATTCGATACCATAATGTGGTGAACGACTTCCTTAATCTGCTCTCGTTTGCTTTTATCGATTTGATAGGTGGGAAACCCAGTAACTGCAAAAGAGGGTTGAACTTAATGGCGCAACATGAAATACATCACTCACATCGGGTAGGATGGTTGCGTGCTGCAGTTCTTGGTGCTAATGATGGAATTGTTTCAACTGCCAGTCTCATTATTGGTATTGCAGCCGCTCAAGCTAATCAAGCAGATATTTTACTTGCAGGTTGTGCCGGTATGGTTGCAGGCGCTATGTCCATGGCAGCGGGAGAATATGTATCGGTCAGTTCGCAATCTGATACGGAGAAGGCAGATATTGAACGAGAAAGAAAATCACTAGGCGAAAATTACAAACTTGAACTTCAAGAACTTGCAAGCATTTATGAACAACGTGGGCTTGATTCTAATTTAGCCAGAAAAGTAGCGCAGCAACTGATGGCGCATAACGCATTGGAGGCTCATACTAGAGATGAGCTAGGGCTATACGAAAATGTTAAAGCACGCCCGCTGCAAGCCGTGTTATTTTCTTGCGGTACTTTTGCCGTCGGTGCCGCGTTGCCTTTGTTTATTGTATGGGTGGTGCCATTTGTTCATTTGATTCCGTTGGTTGCAACTTCTTCTTTAATATTCATGGCATTTTTAGGTGGACTTGCTGCTCATGTGGGAGGCGCATCAATTCTAACTGGTGCGGTTAGGATCACATTTTGGGGTACCCTGGCTATGGGCTTAACTGCAATCGTGGGCAAAATATTCGGTGTGACTATATAGGATGAAGTGCTATTATTTTCCAGCCTGTGTTACAAGTTTATACCCGAGGGGTTCACCCATAAGAGCGGGAGCTCTTTGGCTTTATTTGGCATCGTAATGAGTAATCAATCGAAATAATTTCCGACTATGTCATTCACTGACACATGATCAATGATCTATTCCTAGTATGCTGACGTCAAAAACACAAATCTGGCGCATTGTTTTATACACACTGTTTGTAACATTCATGTCGTTAGGGTACTTCATTTATGCCTATTTCGTTCATCCTATTCCTGATGAACGGGAAACCTTCATGAGTGAGATTGGCGAAGGCTTCGGTAAATTGGGTTTGGCACTACTGATTTTTATTTATTTGCGCACTGTGTTGAAGCTAGTTCTGGGTCAGGGAAGTTTTGCCCAAAGGTTACTTCCCGATTATGATGTGATGATCCAATCTACGTTTATGCGTCAGTTACTGGCGTGGATGAACAAAACACATATTTATTTTGGTATTGGCGCCATTGCCATTATCTTATTGCATATTGCAATGATGGGATTCTCACGATACAGCGATATTTGGTTCTTTCCCGCATTATTGTTCTTGGTTATCTGGCAAGGTTTTTTTGGTTTATTTCTGACGTGGCGGTATTCGCCGGTGGAACTCAAAAGGCTATCTTATCTGGTGCATGCACAATTCTTTACAGGCATTGCCATCGGTATATTTGCATTTTTTGGGCATCTGCTCATCGATAATTAGCGCGTATCACAATACCCCGTGGTCTTGCCACGGGGTTGTTTATGTAACAACAATCAATCATTATTAGATCAGCACAAAATCCGCTGCACTTAAGCTAGCAACCCCACCTACGATTGTTGCTGGGTTGACAGTTGCAAAATGATAACTATCCCCAACAACGCCTGAGGTTGGGTTATACCAGAGATTACCGGTTACTGTATCAACGAATATTCCACTTAACTGGGCTCCGTTACCATTAAAACCCGCTCCCTCAAAGTACCATGCATTGCTTAGAGTACTACCAATACCACCGGTAAAAGACAATCCGAGAGAGAATGCTTCGCTAGCCTGCCCATTTAAACCGATTGAATCGAAAGCCGCGTTAAAACCAAAAATAGTGTCAACGCCTCCAGTAGCACTGTTATTGGTAAAATTAAATCTATCAATACCTGCGCCACCAGTAAGACGGTCACTCCCGGCTTCTCCATTAAGCACATTATTCCCTCCCCCCGCATTGACCGTGTCATTACCTGATCCTGCATTGATTGCATCATTACCCAAGCCGGTATTAATAATATTACTACCTGCAGTGCCAACGATGTTGTCGTTACCTGCGCCGGTGTTAACGTTTTCGAAATTGAAAGCAAATTCCCCAGCAAAATTGGTAAGACCGGTATTCATATTAAGCGAATAGGCACCAGCCCAGAATGTAACGTCGAGCGTATCGATGCCAGTTCCGCCATTCATCACATCCAGCCCAGTTCCACCATTGACAAAATCATTTCCTGCGCCAGCATTGATAGTGTCATTACCGGCTCCTGCGTTGATCACATCATTACCTGAATTGGTATTAATAATATTATTGCCTGCAGTACCAACGATGTTGTCGTTACCCGCGCCGGTGTTAACATTTTCGAAATTGAAAGCAAATTCCCCAGCAAAATTGGTAAGACCGGTATTCATATTAAGTGAATAGGCGCCGCCCCAGAATGTAACGTCGAGCGTATCGATGCCAATTCCGCCATTCATCACGTCCAAACCAAATCCGCCATCAATCCAATCATTGCCAGCATTACCATTAAGAATGTCGTTTCCGCTACCACCATTGAGCGTATCGTTTGTTCCTAATGCATTGATAGTATCGTTACCACCGAATCCATTGAATGTATCGGGACGATCTGGAATGAAAGGAAAAAATTGCGGATCAACGATGCCAACCAGGTTATTGTTAAGATTATTTCCATTGATAATTGCCATGATATAGCTCCTTATTCGTAAATTAATCTTTTACTGGCCACTCTATAATTCAATATCAACTCAAGTTATGGGATCTTTGTTTAAGATACTTCTTGAGAAGTACGCTGAATTATTTCTATAGAATATTCAGACTAACTTCAGTTATCTGTGAGAAAAATCACATCCAAAAAATACTGATGGTGGTAGGCGTGATTTAAACATGCAGATAAAGTTACCGGAAGCTGTTGAAAAAGCTAGATGAAACATAGATACGAGCATCGTTCGGTTGATTATTTAAACGGTTACAGAAATGTTGTCGATCAACATTAATATTCCACTCAGTGCCGTTGTTACAGCTTGGTGTCTAATGGCTTCTCGGTTACCTTGGAAATGATAGATTTCCTGCTGAATGCAACCCGCTTTTGTCGTCCACGCAAAACATACCATACCGACAGGCTTATCGGCTGTTCCGCCATCTGGCCCGGCTATGCCCGTAATTGATACGCCGATCTGTGCATGGCTTCGGTTGAGTGCTCCTAATGACATCTCTTGTGCTGTTTGTGATGATACGGCGCCATATTGCGCCAATGTTGCGGGTTGAACACCGAGCATTTCCTGTTTGGAGAGATTGCTATAAGTAATAAACCCTCTTTCATACCATAAGGAGCTTCCAGGAACTGATGTAATCACTTGACCTAGCCAACCGCCGGTACACGATTCGGCTGTGACGAGCATCAATTCATGTTGGATTAGGCATGCCCCGACTCGTTGTGCTAAAGCGTAAAGCGTTTCGTGAGTATCGAATGTTGCTCGCATGAATGTCTATTTAGCATGATGGGGCAAGATTAATGCTTCAAGTCGATTAGGCAAGTTTGCTACGAGGAATGGCTTGTAGTCTAAAACAGCGATCAAGCTGCTGATATTTTGCTGGGATGCGTTATAACCGTTATTTCTTTGTCCATTGCCCATTGATCTGAATCCAGGTTCCCGCAGGTACTGTATTAAAAATCTCCTGGGCGTAAACTTTACCGACTTGATCGGCGCTGATGCCTTGTGCAGCGGCTTTCTGCTGGTAAATTACGCGGCGTTGCGCATTGATAGAATCTGCCTGTGCTTGCGCGCTGGAATCTCGTGCGATTACATAACCCGTAGCGCTTTCTCCAATGGTGCCGGATGCGCGAAGTTCCTCCAATGAGGCAGTCCATGCGTGGGAGCTGCCCAGCGTAAAAATCAATAAAGAAATTGTGATAAATTTTTGTATCGAGGTAGTGGCATCGATACCATTCATAATCTTGCTCATTCCATTCTCCATCGATAGATCTTCAAGTAACCTAGAAAATACCAGGATTCGCAGCAATATCTTTTTTTGCATCTTCTTCAAGTTTTACGCGGATATCCGCATCCAATTTGATATTCAAATTGATCGTGATTGGTTCGTGCGGCGGCTCAACCTTAACTGTGGGTGTACATGCTGTATTTGCCAAAAACACGAAAGATATCCAAGCAATATACTGAAATTGAATGATTTGACCTGCGCCATACATGATTTTACTCCTGGACTATCTGTTAAGTTTTGAGAACCTATTTTGTAGCAAATTTATGGCGCTAGTTTTCTAGCTATTAAACAGACTCGAAAGTTATTTCAGTAAGAATTCTACTCTTCCACCTTTTTTTTCTTCAATTTTTTCAGCTTCTGAGACTGAAACGATAAAAATACGGCTATCTGGAATACTACCTTCTTCAATCAACCAATTGTGCGCTGCCGTGGCGCGTTGCTCGGCAAGTGCAGCAAGGTCATTATCAGTGATCTGAATATTTGCCAGTATCAATTGTTCCATTTCAGCATCTGGCAGGCTTTTAGTCAAACCAACGATGTTTTTAGGTTTCTCAAAAGGCTCTTTCTTATAAGCTGCTGTTAAATATTGACTGTACTCTTCGGGGGTCAATTGCACGTTGATTAATTTTCCACCGGCCTCACCTTTTTCCGTTTGATCAGCAAGCTTTTGTGCTTTTACTTTATTCTGTAATAAAGCCAGTTTTAGTCCGTCATGATCTTCGGCTGCATCCGCGTAGCCCGAAATTTCCAAATTAAGCGATGGCTTATCCGCCAAAATACTCGCAAGAGATTGCAAGCGTTTGGCTGCTTCTTCGTTAATTTCAGCAAAACCGGGTACAAATGTAATGGTAGAGAGCTCTTCGCCGCCTTCAAACATGGATGCGATTAATGTAAAAGGAGCGGTCGCTGCTTTGCCTATCAGATTAACAAACGCTTCAAAGATAAGTCCACCCAAATTAAATTCTGGATCATTAATGGAGCCTTTAAGAGGTAAATGCAGATTGATCTCGCCATTGCGATTTTTTAGCAGTGAAATAGCTAAATCCAATGGTAGCGACACGGCATTTTCACTGTCGATTTTTTCACCCAGAGTAAACTGATCGAGAAAGATTTTGTTATCCGCAGTCAATGCACCTTTTTCAACATGATATTGCACATCCGCCGAAAGTTTTCCTTTCTCAATAGCATACCCCACATACTTTCCAGAATAAGGACTAAAGGGGGGTAGGTCGATGTCTTTAACTTTGGCGGTTAAATCGAGGAAAAATTCTTGACTAAACGGTTCAATTTTTCCTTTGATCTCTAAGGGAGCCGTTTTATCAATCGCGCCCTTAACGTCAATAATGCCGAATTTACCTGGATACAATGGCCCGATTTGTCCATGTAATCCTGTTAAATTCGCATGGTAATTGGGTTTAATAAAGCGATCGTAGAAGTTGATATTGCCGCGTTGTAACAGTACCTTGCCAATGTGAACAAGCGTTTCTTTTTGAGGATTCACTTGATAGGTATCAATAGGTTTGATATCGGATGTTGTGACTTTCAGCTCAACCGCGTTTTTATTATCTGCAGAAGAGACTTCCACATCGATCGGTTTATCGATTTGCACGATGTCAATCAGATTAAGCTTGCCACTTGGCAATAAAACCATCCGTGCATAAAAATCACTAAAGGTGATGGTATTGATATCAACGCGTAGTGGATCACTGACGACTTTTAAACTACTGACATCCAATTTTTTCCAGTGAAGCAGGTCATGAGCGTTTTTTTCATCAAAGACATGCAAGTTATCAAGTTTTGCATCACCAACTATATTGAAATTCAACTGCGTGTCTTGCTGTGCTTTTACATTGCCATGAAAAGAAATATCTCCACTCGTGATTAGCGCATGGAGTTTCCCGTTAGCCCATCCCTGCAGTGATACCAAGTCAACGGAATCGAGCTGCATTGCTAAGTCGGTGTTCAACGGCGCCCAAGCCAAAGTACCGTCTACCTTAACGTTGCCGCGCTGATTGATGCGTGCTTTTACTGACAGATTCATTGGCTTAGCGCCAGTTAAGTCGATGTTACGAGCGGTTATATCGAGTGGTTCCATCACCATGGGTGGTGTTTTTGTCAAATTCAAGTCTTCGTAACGTATAGCGGCTTTTGCAAGGTTGATACCTTTAATTTGAACTCTCCAGGGTGCATCATTAGGGATTGTTTTTTTATTTTCTGGTTTTTTATCCGTGATGACAGTCGATTCGGTTTTTATAGTGTCTTTCCGATTCTTTTTTTCTGATTCGTTTGAAGGAGTATCGTTTCCAGCGACCCGGGGCTGTGCTGGTTTATTGGGATCGGGTTTCCGTCCTGGCAGCGGCACTTGTGCAAGCGCAATAGTAGGTTTATGAGTATTCCTTGCCTTATTGTTAGATTGGTTTTTTACAGGGGTGTTTTTTTGCTTCGATGCATTCACAATAGGGTGTGGTTGCATCGGTTGTTTTTTGGTTGCTGCGCCTCCCGTTGGTTTAAATAATCGCAACAAATCGATGTTACCAGTCGTGTCGCGACGCAACGTCGTGCGCAAGCGCTCCAATGTGATGCCATCCAGTTCGATTGTATGCTTGTTCATATCGATTCCGATTTTATCGATGGTTAAATCGGCTAATGACAAGGCAGGTGTTTTTTCATCGCTCGGAATTAATGCGATGTCTTCGATCTTTATTGCCAGTTGAGAAGGTTTTTGTGCCATTACATAAACATTCGCTAAATTAACGGTCATCTGCTTAAATTTAGCTTGATAGGGTTCTTCAACCGCGCTATTTTTTACTGCGATGCGTCGTAAATGCGCTTTACCTGATAACACTACATCAGGGGTTTGATCGGCAACATGGGTAAATGTGACTAACAAATCAATGTCTAGTAGGCCGGAATTAAAGCTTATGCCTTTCGGCAAAGGTACATATTGATCAAACTCGGCTAAATCAAACTTATCTAGTTTTAAGGCTAACGTCGCTTCTTGTTTCTCAGCAAATGGTCGCAATTTTCCTTCCAGGGAAAAAGGAGAGCCATTAATTTTTGCACTAAAATGCGGTTCGACCCAATTAGTCAGCGCACTTTCAAAGTTTGCGATAACGGGTATTCCAAAATTGATTTCGCTGATTTTATGATTGGCTGATTTGAGTTGATCATCAAACTCGAAATAGCCATTTTCAATTTTGATATTGGCGACTGAAAATTTTGCAGGAGGGCCTTTCTCTTCTTTATCTGGAGATTGACTAAATTTTTCAATTAAGTCATTGATATTTAATTGATCATGGGTATCTCGACTTAACCAAACTTTAGGTTCTGACAAGGTAATACTGGTAATCACTGGCGCACGATGTCTTATGGATTCGATACTGGCATCGACATACAACTTACCCAAGGAAAATAGCTGCTTGGTTGGTGCGGTTTCATCACCTGCTTTTTCTCCGATGCTAAAGTCGTGCACAATCAATTCAAGGCTATGCAATTTAAATTCAATGGCCGCTACTTTGACCGGACGTTGCAGTAGTTCGGATAAGTGTATTTCCAATTGCGATTTTGCATAGCCAGGCAACCACCAATAACTCAACGCAACTAGGGTCAATATGAGCGCGGAAATAATGCTTAAGCTGATCGTCCAGCGCTTGTTACGTACCCAAAATCTTCGCTGATCCGTCGGCGGAATCCCTTCAGGATGCTGAATCTGTTCGGTCGATGTCATGGTGGCTTTATTTTGCTAATAAGAGACTGAGTAAGCAGGCTGATCGTATCTTACTGCAGTAATCAATAATGCCCTCCCTCTTGTTTTAGGCTGATCAATTCCACATCAAAAATCAGAGTGGCATTAGGAGGAATGACATTACCCGCACCCCCCGATCCATAAGCCATCGATGGAGGAATGATTAATGTGCGCTGACCACCTACCTTCATGCCCAGTACGCCTTTATCCCAGCCTTTTATGACTCGCCCTGCACCTAACATGAAAGAAAACGGTTCTTTCCGATCATGCGAGCTGTCGAATTTCCTGCCTTTTTTATCGGTAGCATTTTCGTCATATAACCAGCCGGTATAATGAACATTGACTGTCTTGCCTACCTCTGCCTCTTCGCCATGACCGAGTTTGACATCGATTTTTTGTAATTCGTTGGCATCCGCGAATGCCCATTGCGATGTTAAAGTCAGCGCAAAAAGCATGAAGATTAAATTGAATAAGTGCTTAAAATTGAATGTTCTCATAGTTTCCTTTTAATTTTTACAATAGAAATTAATAACATTTAGCTAATCGCATCGAAGTATTATAACTGTTATGAATAATTCGTCATTATCTGTGAGCATGTTACCCAATGAGGAATATGGAAAAAATGTTTTTCCCGTGCGTCATACAGTTTCTTTAATTTTATATTTAAAATGTTAATTGTTTACAAGTAATATTCATTTGGGAGGTTTTTTATGGATTGCTTTAGCAGATTTGTCATTGCAGTGATTTTAACTGGGTTGTCTGCGAGTGTATCTGCAAGGAATTTTTCAGGCCTCTATGTGTTTGGCGATAGTCTTTCTGATTCCGGAAACATTGCGTTGATTATTGGTTCTGATCCCAATCAGATCATCACCGACAACGGCTACATTCCGAATAGCCCGTATGCGTCTGGTCAGTTTACTGACGGTGATGTATGGGCGATGACCTTTGCCAGTGCCATAGGATTATCATCTTTTGCGCAGCCTGTTCTTGCCGGAGGCGGCAACTTCGCATTTGGTGGAGCGCGTACTAGTATCGACGGTTTGAATCTTCCACCCAGCTTGGTCACGCAAGGCGCTGTTTTTTTGGGAAGTACTGGTGGCATTGCGCCGCATGATGCGCTGTATGTATTACAAGGTGGTGGCAATGATGCACGCGATGCGTTGCTTGCAATTGCATCAGGTGCCGATCCACAATCTGTCATCGAAACGACGGCGACTTTATATGCACAATCCATTGGTTCGCTGGTTGATCAACTACAAACGGCCGGCGCTGAGCGTGTTGTGGTCTGGAATGTGCCAAATATTGGGCTGTTGCCTGCAATTACTCAGCAGGGATCGCAAGCTTCGTTCTTCGGTGAACAGGTAGCTTTAGCAATGAACGACGCACTATCGAATCGCCTGTCCGAAGAGACCGGCGTTACTATCTTTGACGATTTTAATTTGGTCACTCAAGCAGTGATGAATCCTGCCGCAGCCGGCCTGATGAATGCAACGGATGCCTGTGGCGCTATTGTAGCTTGCGATTCTTCTACCTACTTATTTTGGGACGGACTCCATCCTACCTCCGCTGGTCATGCACTACTGGCGCAACATATGATTCAAGCGATACCCGAACCCTCTACCTATTTGCTGTTAATTTCTGGGCTATTGTTGATCGGTGCGAGGGTTCGCTACCAGCGTAGCAGTGAAAAATAAACTCATAGAACGCACAATGCGAGAAACCGCCTTCGCTCTTCTTTTCTGCTAATCTAGTGTTTTTCTATTTAAACGACGCCATGGAAATGGAAAAATCAACAAAACTGAAACTGTCAGCATCACCGGAAATGCGCACCAAAGTATTAACCGAATCACAAATCGCCAATCTCCTGAAATTGCATGATTCGCCGATGGTTCGGATGCTCTACTTGGTAGGTGGTTTTTTGGCATTATTCTTGGGTATCCTGGGGGCCGTCTTGCCAATATTGCCTACGACACCGTTCATACTTTTGGCTGCAGCTTGCTTTGCCCGCGGATCGGAACACTTTCATCGCAAATTGATGGAAAATAAAATCACCGGGCCTATTGTTTACGAATGGTTGATTTATCACAGCATACCTGAACGCGTTAAACGCTGGGTGTATGTGCTGATTACCCTATCATTCGGCAGTTCTATACTTATCGTGCCCGAAATGTGGCAAAAAATAATGCTGGTAACGTTAGGAAGCATTTTGGCTTTTTGTATTTGGCGCATACCTGTCCGGAAGATTCGGCAATCCCCGTGATGTGAATTTTCTGAAAAAGCCCCCTGATTATGCTAAAGTCTTGGGTTTAGATTGGTCTTAAAAGGGAGACAAAGCAATGGATTACAGTTACGAATCCGATCATACGAAATTCATCCGTGAATTACTTGAAAAGAACCCAGAATTACAAGAAAAGCGCAAAACTGCGCGGGACATGTGGTGGGATAAAAAACTCAATAAAGAAGAACAAAAAAAGTTTAAAGAATCCAGTGATCCCATGAAACCGTATGTTTATTTTGGTGGATAAATCTTGTCGATATCCAGCATGAAAATTCGTACGCTCTTATCCTTAACAATTCCGTTTTCTTTGGTTGCGTGTAGTCACCTTCCCGAAACACTGCAGATCAGCGAGGAAACGCCTCGAAGTTTTAACCAGCAGTTTTCTGGTGAACATACAGCGTTAGCGAAATGTGTTATCAATAAATTGCGGTCTGACGGTAAGCGCGCGCTTCACAATTTGCACTTTAAGCAGCGGGAATTTTCAGACAGAGAAGCTTCAGAAATTCTTGCTCTGGATACGCGTTACTTATCGAATGTATATCCTGCTTACGCTCCTTCCAATCCCGATGCCGTTCAAATATCGGGAGGACTGTATACAGAAACCACAGAATCTCTTTCTTACGAAGCTAGAGCGAGCGAGAGAAGCCAAATGGCGTTCACTTTTTCCTTGTTGCTGGAGAAAAATGATTATGCTTCTACCATGGCCACTTTGGAGGGCGATCATTACACTGGGGAAATTGGCTGGAAAATACTTGAATCTTGTGCCTCAGTAGTCTCAGAGCAACCCCCAACCCCGTAAATACTAAAGATATTTTTAGCATAAATTCATTTGCGAGGCTACCTAAGCATAAGCGATGCCTAATTGTTATTGCCTGATTTTGCCAACAGAAAATCCAGCATGCGGGTCGGAAGTAACCTTCGTAAGGTACCAAATAAATAAGTTGGAAAGGTCACATAATAGTGCGGTTGAGGTTGCTTACTTTCCAATGCATGAATGACTCGATCCAATACGGCCTCAGGAGGCAGTGTAAACGGAACGGCTACAGGTCCTGGTTTGTTTAAGCGGTTGAGTACGCCCTGATATTTTTCCCTGTGTACGCTATTCTCTACGTCGATATATTTCAATAACGCTTTCATCGAATTTGTCCGGAATTGGCTGGTAATGGGTCCCGGTTCAATTAAACTAACATGAATATTGGTGCCGCGGAGTTCTAACCGCATCGTGTCACTCAAGCCCTCAATGGCATATTTGGAAGCATTGTATGCCCCTCTGAAAGGCAGTGAAACTAGCCCTAATACTGAGCTATTTTGAATGATTCTTCCATATCCCTGGCGGCGCATCACCGGTATTGCCAGATTCGTGAGCTCCTGCCAGCCGAAAACATTGGTTTCAAATTGTTCACGCAATGCATCGCGGCTTAAGTCTTCAATAGCGCCCGGTAGACCAAATGCACCGTTGTTGAATAACGCATAGAGTTGGCCATTGGTTCGGCGCAGCGTTTCTTCGAAAGCAAAATGGATCGAATTGGAGTCAGTCAAGTTTAAACGAAAGCTTTCTAGCCCCTGTGCTTCTAACGTCACTACATCTGCCTGCTTTCTAGCGGTTGCTAATACTTGGTAGCCGCGCGCTTGCAATCCTTTCGCAACGCAATAACCGATTCCACTGGAACATCCTGTTATTAATATTGTTTTTTTCATCGGTTTTTAGTTAGTTGTTAATAATTAAAGACAATTACTTTTTTCGCAGCACGATTATGCATACCATGTAACAATATCGTTGGATTAGTCAATATGCCACTCTACAAAAAATAACACCAGAAAAGATGCCCTATGTCAAAGATATTGTTTCGATTAAATGGTGCTCCTGACGATGAAATTGAAGAAGTCCGCGAGCTATTAACGCAGCATGCTATTGATTTTTATGAAACGCCGCCAGGAAATTGGGGAGTCTCAATACCGGCTCTTTGGGTGACAGAGGAAGATCAATTCGAGCAAGCGCGTACTTTATTAGATGCCTATCAACGTGAACGTTCCAACCGAATCAAGAACGAATTATTGTTATTGAAACAAACAGGGGCAAACAAAACCTTCATCGATATGATTAAGCAAAATCCGATGAATTTTACAATTCACCTCGTGGTCGCATTACTGGTAATCTATTTGTCGATTCGGTTAATCTGGGATCTCGGCCAATAATTTTGCCAAGTGTTTGTAAATGACAGAAACGCATTCGATGAATACAACCGGCTGAATGCGGTATCATAGTCATTCAACGATTATTTGATCCAAATTACCTAAGAGGAAGAAAACATGAGAAGTTTTATTAAACTATTAGTATTGGGCCTGATTGCAATACCTTTATATACACAAGCGGGTGGAAATCCCGATCATGTAAAGTTTCCACAAGGCTACGAAAAAGATTTTAAACAATATGCCACAATGAATCGTGCCAATCAAACACAAGTGGCCAAGCTCTATGCAAACGAAGCAGCCGTTAATAGCTATACTAAAGATAGCAAGAGCGGATCGGGTTCTGTGATCGTGATGGAAATCTACGATACGAAAAAAGGTGGTGACGGTAAGCCGGTAGCAGGTAAGGATGGACTTTTTGAGATCGATGCTTTGGCGGCAGTTGCTGTGATGGAAAATAAAGATAACTGGGAGGCATCTTTTAGTAAAGAAGATCGCACTGGAAACTGGGGGTTTGCAGTCTATAATCCGGATGGCACCGCGAAAAGCAACGATCTGAACTGCGTTCAATGTCATACACCGTTACAAGCACAAGACTATCTGTTTACTTACCAAAAACTCGTTGAATTCGTTAAGAAATAGACGAAGCATATTTCTAACCCGGGTCAGGTGATGCCATTCTGCTAACCTGACCGGGTGCGTGTCTCTGCACTAAATTGCTGCCGAGAACTCGGCTACACAAAATCCTCTGTAAAACTAGTATCCAATCAATGTGCGTATGGAGCGAGCAGTTTATTAGCCTATTACCAGTTTTTCGTAAAGGAAAAATGTATCTTTTAAATCTGTAGCGGAATTTAAAAGTGCTCATTTTCGCAATCTCTATAGCAGTACTCTGTAAAACCCTACCTTAAAAATAATCAATTAGAAGAGTCTATTAAGTCTTTGCAAGCGAGTTTTTGCAAAGATATCCCTGTAAAGCTTAGGGTGTTAGGTGCGACAATTTGCCGCATTGTCTTTTATCCATGCAGGAAATACCATTCCATTCGAAGTTTGTCTCTATCGTACCAATGTGTGCTTGAAAAATTATTTTTGGCAATAAAGCGCAGACGCGGAACATTAAAAAACAAATTTCTTTGTAAATCGACTTCTTTCATCATGTTTTCATGCTCTGAAAGTTATAAGCCTCTACCTCACGTATGCGTGTGAAGGAAGTGGATTTTTATGAATTGTAAAAAATGAAAGTAGCTATTAAAGCTATTTAAAGAAAAAGGAGAAATTCTCGAAATGAAATCTATTCAACAAGTTAAGAATATGACGAAAGTAGCGTTAGCGGTTGCTGCACTCGTTGGCTTTTCACACAATGCCTTGGCGCATACCCGGTTGGACACGCCTATAGTGCCAGAAGGGGTAAGAGTTAAAAATAATGTTGTCATTGGTCACGCATGCGGTGATGGAACATCTATCATTGCGAGCTCGGTGGTTTTCCCGGATGGGCAGGACTCCACATTAAAAGTGAATGGTACTGTCGTTACTGATAAAACGATTGCCGATTATGTGACCAATTATGGCAACTTGTATCAAAAAGTCTTAGATACTGGCACGTTTAAACAAGAAGATGAAAAACATGATGAACAGGGAAACACGGTAGGTTTCTATGTCAGGGAAGGAAAAATGCCTGCTTATTATACGGTTTTCCTACCATTCAGAGCCAGTGCGCATACCTTTGAACCGAGTTCTTGTGCTTCTAGCGTCAAAGTAGTTGTTGCAATTTCAGATATATGCAAGGTTACCAATGTTTCAGGTCTTTCTGATGCGACTGTGAATATGTGGACACCTGCCGTTGGATCGATTTTTGACGGTGTAGGTTTGCATGGCTATGATTCTCCCGCAACATTAACGATTACACGAGATCTGGCTGCTAATCCATTGCCAGGAGATTGTTCCGAAGCGGGCGATGCTGTGGAATTGATCCCATCCAAAGCGCAAATGGATCGTGATATGCCGATTGTTGTCAAAGGCAAGCAATGGTGGCCTAAACAATAAATCTGCATTAGCTTATAGTGTTTAAATTAGAGAATGGATGAGAGAAGATCGAAGAGCGCTTTTGTCTATTCTCTCTTTTTTTAGAGGAATTTCATGATGATGAAATTACAACCCAAGCATCTCCATCGGTCGTTATTCATGGTTTTATCGTTAAGCATACTGGGGTTTACGCAGTTTGTTTATGCAGAAAATAACGATGCTTCAAACCGCTCGAATGTAGCGTTTGACAGTCTTGCATCAGTGCAAGTCCAATGTTTTTCAGGTGAGAACGAGCTATTGGTCGATCAAGTTGTTACTGATGAATTGACGCAGCAAGCCGCATCTAAAGTTGCTGAAGAGCGTGTTGCCGCATTGTCTCGGTTAGCAACATCAGTACCTATTGATGTTGTAGTTCGGCAAAAAATCATACAAACAGCCTTACAAGACGCAGACCCTCGTGTTAGGGGACAGGCTGTTTATGCATTGGTGCAGCAAAATTGTGCGGACAGTTTATTGCTGCTCGAGCAAGCACTCGATGACAGTGAGCTTTCCGTACGCCTGATGGCGCTAGATGGCTTAATGGGCGATGACCGCAGTGTAGCTCTGTTGAAAAATGCGTTAAAGGATGATGAACAAGCTGTTCGTGAACTTGCTGCAGTTAAGCTTGAGAGCCTTTTTCCGACAGCAGGAACTGTGAAATAGCGGTATTACAAAAACGATTCTAGGGGACAGATATGAAACTTATTTCAGTAAAAACGATAATCTCTTTAGTAGCAGGCAGTGTAATTTTAACCCATTCGGTTTTTGCCTTGGCGCATAATCAATCAGGTAGCTTTACCACTGGGCTCGCAGCAGCTGTTGATTTTTATACCGTCTCGTGTACAGATGACGGCAATGGCGCACCTTCCTATCTTGAAGCTCGCGTTAAAGATATGACGGCTAATTCGTCTAAAGTGAACATTACCATTCAAAAAGGCACGACCAATTGTAATACGAATGCATGTGCACGGTTTAGTTTGGATGCGACGGATAATGATGCTGGTTACAGTCCGTTGATCAAGTTGACACAAGGCGCTGGCACCTATAATTTATACGTATCGCATACGGCTGCAGGCACAGATAGTTACGATGTTGAGCTACATTGCAAGACCGCTACCAATGTGCATACTGGAACCAGTACTACCAGTCGGCAACAGCAATAATTCTGATATTAGTACCACTCTGTAGTAGCTTGATCTATAGGTAACTCAAAGATCAAGCTACTACAATCAACTATTACATCCATCGGATTCGCATTCCCGCAGCACAATACTGATTTAATGCAGTTTCACAGTCATTGATAACGAGTGCGACATTTTGTCGCATTGTTTTTTCTAATGTTTGTATTAATAATGATTTTATTTGTTGATGCTTAAACTAGATTCTAGAAAAGATCGAATCATTATTCAATCATGGTTCGTCGCTTGTGCATCTGAATTTTCATAACGTTACTATAAAAGGTTTTAAATGATGAAAATAAAACTATCGATAAGCTTATGGGTTATCTTGTTGTTAGGGGGAATGGCGCAAACGGTTTCGGCGCATAATTCCTTTATATCTCCTCGCGTTAAGGAAGGACCGTCATCGTGGAATGCGATAGTATTCGGGCACGGGTGTGGAGAAAATACCATTATTGGAAGTTCTGTTGTTTTTCCTAACTTTTCTGAAAGCCCGACTTTACAGGTTTTCAATCCATCTTCAAGCGTTTTTGAACCGACAGAAGATACTATTGAGATGCTTTATGAGACTCCCACTGCGCCTTTTAGCTATGTCATCGATCGTTCTGTTTTTCCTGCGGGTGGTGTGAAAGTGAACGATTCGGATGAAGCTGTTGGGATGTGGGTCGGTGGTGGTGAAGGCGTACCGCATAGTGCAAGTGGTGCGATCAAAGGATTTATTTCGGTAAGATTCCAACCAGGGGTATTTGTTTCGGACTCATGCGCAGCACAAATACAGTTCGTGCTACCGATGGCGGACGTCTGCAAGATAACGACTATCAGTGGTTTTAAGGACGGTGTTGTTAGCTTATGGATGCCGGATGGTGTTGATACAGACTATGCCATACCCGGCTCAGGTCATACGGGTGAATTGGTGCTTACCGTGGAACGCGACTTAATTAGCAACAAACTTCCAGAATCTTGTAAAGACCAGAAGATTTATAAAGTTGTGCCGACTGCGAAGCAAATTAATACGTATATGCCAGTAGTTGTTAATGGGAAAAGGGTTTGGCCGAAAAAATAATGAAGTTCTCGGATTGTCACTTCGTTTACTAAAAGGTATGTAACAAGCGTTCTCTGGATTTTCTTTATTTTTGGAACTGTGCAGAAATCGTTATGATGATTATTGGTGTGTATTAGCAGCAAATGAAATTGCGTACAATTTGAATTTGCTGCTCATTCATGATGGTAGGCGCATGGCCAATGCCTGCTAATTCGACGATTTGCGCTTTAGGGCCGCGCGTTTTCATTTGTGCAGCGGTGTCGGCCGATAAAAGATCCGATTCTGCGCCGCGAAGAACTAATGTTGGAATCGTAACCTGATCCCATTGTTGCCATAAATCGATATCTTTGATTTCGAATCCTTTTAAGCTGGTGCCAATTCTAGGGTCGTAACGAAACCCATACGTGCCGTCTTCATATTTTTGCGTGCTATAGATGGCCATATGATTCCATTGCGCATCAGTTAGTGGCCCAAAGGGCGCTGAAATTTTTTTCATGTACGCCTTGAATGCTTCAAAAGTATCAAAACGCGGATCGAGACCTACGTAATCTGAAATTCTTGTGAGTGCAGTAGCAGGTATCAATGGACCGATATCGCTCATGACCAGTTTTCGAATCGTCGTCGGAGTTTGCGGTTGAATTGATAGGATCATTCCAATCAATCCCCCCATCGAAATACCCACCCAATCGAGTGTAATCTTTATAGCGTATTGTGCTTGGATGTGCGTAATCAATGAGGCTGCATCGGATAAGTAGAGTGGGTAAAAATTGTAATCACATGCGTGCTCTAGCCAGTCACTACGGCCACGACCCGCTACATCGACCGCAATCACTCTACATTCGGATTTTAGTGCGTGCGCCAGATAATCGAAGTCACGACAATTTCTCGTCAATCCATGCACGCAAATCACAACATGAGGATTTTGGGGATCTCCCCAGTCGGTATAAGCAATCTGGCGTGCCTTGCGTGGCTTTTTATCTGCTGATGGCGTTGGTACAAGTAGTTTTTTGAAAGGATCATCCATGATTGGTACTAACTTTTCTACGATTCAGTTGATGCTATTTTGACACTGCTACTTTATCATGCAGGGTAGATTGCTCCTAAGATTCTTTCTCCTTTCGCTCCAGTGACTGCGCTGAGATTACCCGGTTTACGCAGTATGGTTAACTGCGCTAGCCAGGCGAACGCAAACGCTTCCACCCAATCTGCATCCACTCCTAATTTGTTTGTTAGGGCTACGGTGCAATGCGGCATTGCATTCGATAACTGGTTAATTAGGTGCGTATTATGGGCACCCCCTCCGCATACATAAATTTCACTTGCTGTTGGACAGTAATCCGTGATCGCATCGACTATTGATATTACAGTTAATTGCAACAGAGTTGCTTGCACATTCTCGGGCGCCTGGGGCGTGCATTGTGACATCTTATGCTCAAGCCAATGCAGATTAAACAAGTCTCTTCCAGTGCTTTTCGGGGGAGGGAATGAAAAAAATTTTTCATCCATTAATATATCAAATAGTGATTGGACAATTTTTCCTGTTTTTGCCCATTGTCCTTTGTCGTCGTAATTTCTTCCTGTATGCCTCAAACTCCATGTGTCCATCAATATATTGCCTGGCCCACAGTCAAACCCAATCACTTCATCGTTGGGGTCAAGCCTAGTGATATTGGCTATGCCACCAATGTTGACAATAATCCGGTGTTTATGGATATCACCAAAGAATGCTTTGTGAAAGGCTGGAACTAGCGGCGCTCCCTGTCCTTCTGCGGCAATATCGCGACTGCGGAAATCCGCTACTACGGTTATCTGTGTTAACTCCGCCAGCAACGCTGCATTGACCAATTGAATGGTGTAACGTTTTTCTTTTTCGGGACAATGGCGAATTGTTTGCCCATGACAACCTATTGCTGTAACTGTTTTAGGGTTGACCTTGGATTTCTTTAATAGATTCAGGCTTGTTTGCGCATAAAGTATTGAGAGTTGGTTACTGAGCAATGCGGCGCGGTTTAATTCATCAAAACCGGCATGATGTAGTGTTAGTAAATTGGCGCGTAATTCTTCTTCGTATGGATAAAATAGCGTTGCGAGTAGAACGGGCTTGGGTTCACCGAAGTTAATCAATACCGCATCGATACCATCTAGGCTGGTGCCAGACATGAGGCCGATATAATAAATAGGCGGCATTTTAATGAATGTACTTTTTAAAATGGCAAGGAGGTTTCGAGCCTTGCGTTCAAAAGGCACAAGCGGATCGAATTAAACTCCAATCGATCCTTAAGCTTTGCAGTATTTCTTATTCCGATGCTGCGTAATGAATATTACGCATGATAGCTAGACGCGATAAAAATGGTTGTGTTTCTTTTTGGAAAGCAATCAATTCTTTTTTACCCAGCGGCGTAGCGGTTGGTAATACGACTCTGGTTGGATCTCGCTGTACACCATCAATTCTTAATTCATAATGTAAATGTGGGCCAGTTGCCATACCCGTGGACCCAACATAACCGATAGTATCACCTTGATTTACACGTTTCCCTTTGCTAACTCCAGGTGCAAATCGGGACAAATGGCCATAGGCGGTTTCAAATTTACCGTTATGTTTTAGTACGACCAAATTGCCATATCCTCTTTGTGAACCTGAGAAACCAACAATCCCGCTTGCTGTTGCTTTCACAGGCGTTCCTGCAGGTGCGGCATAGTCAATTCCTTTGTGCGCTCTCCATTCTTTAAGAATCGGATGAAAACGGCCATTGCTGAAGCCAGAGCTAATACGAGAAACAGCTAATGGCGAAAGTAAAAACTCTTTACGTAAGCTTTCCCCTTTGGGCGTGTAGTATCCATCCCTTCCATTGGGATGTTTGAAATATACTGCTTGATGGATTTTTCCCTTATTTGCAAACTCGACCGCTAATACACGAGCTGTTTTAGCCCGCTTAGCTTCATTCTTTGCTAAGGTTTCATAAACAACAATAAAACGATCACCATGACGCAGGTCACGATGAAAATCAATTTGTGAAGCAAATATTTCTGTTAATTGTGTTGCAATGTTATTGGGGATTCCTGCACTATCGACAGCAGCAAACAGCGAGCTACTAATAACACCAGCTTTCATATGGATGCGGGTATCGAGCTCAATGGATTGTTCCGTGATTTTGAATTCATCATCGGTTTTTTCCATTAAAAATAATTCTTCGTTACTGAAGAAATAACGCAGCCCTAATAATTCTCCGTCGGATGAAGTCTGTGCATAAATGGTTTTGCCAGGTTGCAATTGCCGCATAGCACGACTACCCCGTACTGCCTGCAGAAAATCGCTCGAATCCTGGTTGCTAATGTCTAAACGGTTTAAAATAGCCGATATAGTATCTCCACGTCGGATATTCTCTTGATGCCAGAAAATTTGATTTCCCGGAGCTTCATGAATAGCATCAGGGATGGATAAATCAAGAACCACATCTTCAGTTTGAATATTTTCAAGAGTAGGTACATTCGGCGCAATACCGAATGCGGTAACGAAACCAAAAAGAGGAACACTTGATAATGCGACTAGCCAGCGAATGGTTTTTTTTGTGAGCTTAGATGATTTTTGGGCTAAAATTTTCTGTTGATTCGTAAGAAGAGGCGATTTATTTCGAAGCGGCGAATTATCAAGCATGAAGATAGTACCCCCCAGTCACTTATCATTTTAAACAGGCGGGAGTCTAGCATGAAAAGGTCAAAATATGTACTAAAGTACAATTAAAAGTTAAAGAAAGTTCTATATTAAGTTAATAAGTCATTAAATATCATAACATTAATAAAAATTGAAAAACGTGAACCCAATGAAATCACAGCTTGACATCATCAAACGCGGTAGTGCTGAAATCCTTCTTGAATCTGAACTTGAACAAAAGCTTGCTCAAGGAAGACCGTTACGAATCAAAGCCGGCTTCGACCCCACAGCCCCCGATTTACATTTAGGCCACACTGTACTTATTAACAAATTGAAGCAATTACAAGACTTGGGGCATCATATCCTTTTTCTGATTGGCGATTTCACTGGGATGATTGGAGATCCAACCGGGAAAAATGCAACGCGTCCTCCCTTAACGAGAGAGCAAGTTTCACAAAATGCGCAATCCTATACCGCGCAGGTTTTCAAAATACTCAACCCGGAAAAAACTGAAGTGGTATTTAACTCCTCGTGGATGGATTCATTAAATGCGGTAGATATGATTAAATTGGCCGCCACACATACGGTTGCGCGTATGCTGGAACGTGATGATTTTGATAAACGCTATCGTAATAACCAATCGATTGCGATTCATGAATTTCTCTATCCGTTGGTACAAGGCTATGATTCAGTCGCACTCAAAGCCGATTTAGAATTGGGTGGTACCGATCAAAAATTCAATTTGCTCATGGGGCGAGAGCTGCAAAAACATTTTGGCCAAGCTCCGCAATGCATTCTTACGATGCCACTTTTAGAAGGGCTGGACGGTGTTAACAAAATGTCCAAATCGCTCAATAATTATGTCGGTATTACAGAAAGCTCCAAAGAAATCTTCGGCAAAATCATGTCGGTATCAGATCAGTTAATGTGGCGGTATCTGGAATTGCTGTCTTTTGAATCCATGGATACAATTGGTCAGTGGCGAAAAGAAGTTGAGCAAGGTCGGAATCCTCGCGATATCAAAGTGTTATTTGCGCAAGAAGTCGTTACACGTTTTCATGGACAGAAAGACGCCGAGGAAGCTTTGAGGGATTTCGAAACACGCTTCAAACATGGTGCATTACCCGATAACATTGCAGAACAAACCATTTCTATCCAAGACAAAGAAATACCATTGGCGCAATTACTTAAATTGGCTGGCTTGACTGCTAGCACAAGCGAGTCGCTACGCATGATTGATCAAGGTGCCGTGAAACTGAATGAACAAAAAGTAACCGATAAATCGTTTAAGCTGGCGCAAGGTGAGACAGTGGTATTGCAAGTAGGTAAACGTAAATTCGCTCGTGTTGTTATACAATGATCGACATCTTATTTCTTTGAATTATATCGAATGGAAAGTGCCCATGAAACTAATGCCTGCCTTAGGTAAGTCTTAGGTAGGCGGGGGTTGTGTATGCTGATAAAGGTCATGAGTAAATGAGTACCGCAAGAATTTGAATTGCAGATTAAATTGCTTGCTTTTGCATTGTTGAGTATAATGCCGCTCCTGGTTCAATTCGAGGCTTTTGTGTTTAAGCTTAGAGATATTCATTACATGACTGAAAAGAAATGTAATGAATATCTGGAAGAAGTTGCTCGAAAACCAGTTTCCATCGTTCCTGGCCTCTCTTTTTCACGTTTCTCCGAAAAATGTAAAGTACTACTGGTTAGTAGCGGTGTATTAGCGCACTAGCAGGTTTATTTTTAGTCGGAGATCAGATTTTCCTGCTGATGTAATTTCAACTCTCCTTTAGGAAAACATAACGTGTCTTTTGAAGCCTTAAATTTACATTCTTCCATTCTCAAAGCTATTCATGATTCGGGATATACCGTACCTACCCCCATTCAGCAGCAAGCCATTCCTGAACTTATAGCGGGCCATGATGTGTTGGCTTCGGCCCAAACCGGTACCGGAAAAACAGCAGCTTTTATGCTACCGGCGCTTCATCTGCTTGCAGGGCCGGTTAAAATGCAAGGTCGCGGACCGCGGATTCTAGTGCTTACTCCAACGCGTGAACTTGCATTACAAGTTTCTGAAGCTGCTAAGAAGTATGGCAAATATTTACCGCGTGTTAAAGTGGTTAGCATTTTAGGTGGCATGCCTTATCCATTACAAAATCGCTTGTTGTCTCAACCTGTCGATATACTCGTAGCAACACCAGGGCGATTGATTGACCATTTACAGCGTGGGCGAATCGATTTTAAACGATTGCAAATGATGGTGCTGGATGAGGCTGATCGAATGTTAGATATGGGTTTTATCGAAGATGTGGAAACTATCTCCGCGGCAACACCTGCAACACGTCAAACTTTGCTGTTTTCTGCTACTTTGGATGATGCTATCGATAAAGTAGCTTCGAAGCTACTGAAATCCCCCAAAAGAATTCAAGTTGCATCGCAGAAAGCCAAGATGGACAATATTGAACAACGGTTGCATTACGTGGATGACTTGTCCCATAAAAACCGCTTGCTCAATCATGTTTTGGGCGATGAAAAACTTAAGCAAGCGATTGTCTTTACAGCGACTAAAAGAGATGCTGATACCTTGGCGGATAATTTGTATGCGCAAGGCCATGCCGCAGCAGCGCTGCACGGCGACATGAATCAACGTGAACGGAATCGCACCCTGACCAGGCTTCGCAACGGTGGGTTGCGTGTATTAGTTGCAACTGATGTTGCTGCTAGAGGTATCGATGTGCCGGATATCACACACGTGATCAATTTTGACTTACCGAAGTTTGCTGAAGATTACGTGCATCGAATTGGCCGAACGGGTCGAGCAGGCGCTGACGGTATTGCGGTTTCCTTTGCATCACAAAAGGATAGCCTGCATTTGACAAGAATCGAACGCTATACCGGTCAAAAAATCGCTACGCATATCATTTCTGGTTTAGAACCAAGAATCAAACCGCGATTTAAAAGTAATGGTGCTAAAAATACATCCAATGTAAATCAAAGGCGTAAACGCTCACCTTTTGCTGATTATGATAATCGACCGAGTTTTGGCGCGGCAAATTCATTCAATAAAAGTGGCAATGGACAACAACAACGCGGTCGGTCATTTGACCAAAATAATCGGAGTAGCGCTTTTAGGAATAATGGCAATAGTCTTAAAACCGCTCATTACTCTGCGCGCGCAAAATAATTTTTTAATTCTTGTGCAGTAAGTGTGACTAGCGCTACAAATTGCTAGTCACATTGATATATTAATTTGTTGACGATAATACACGCCCATTTATATTTTGCGACGATCGTGCATTGTTGCTATAGAAACTTTTAAGCTGATCGAGCTGTGTAGCAGATATCGTTATAACTTGGGATAGTAAATACCATTGCACGCCTTCACTGCATGGTGGCGTGGTCAGAGAACCGGCAAATGAATAAAAATCCAAATCATTGGGATCTAATGAAGCAGGAAGTAATGATGCAGGATTGATTGCTATATTGGCATCAGTTTTTTTGCCAGATGGTTCGTGGGGTACATTGTCCAACACAGTTTGAAATGTAGGATTTTCTGCACCAATATCTATTGCAGCCGCTACCACTATAATTTTCCCGTCATCACTGACGTGAACATAATGTAATTCTGCAGCAAAAGGCTTACCGTCAATTACATGTTCACTCGGCTCATGAAAATGAAATTGGATTAACGGATAAGACTCCTCGCCTATTTTTATTTCGCCTTTGTAATTAAGTGAGGTATTGACTTGTACACCATGACCACTGTTGAAGAAAGTAGGAGCGGTATCGATAGGATACGAACTCTGTAATTTGTTCAGTTTCTTAGTATTATTGAGTTTCGCGGTCGCTAAATCGATCGGCGATTGATGCTGACCCACCCCGCATTCCGCAAAAGGATATCGCATTGGCAAATCTTTAGTGGCATCTTCGATTGCCCACCAGGTGGCCTGCTCTTCGTGATTCCATTCAGGAGGGGCTGCAAAAAGGAGATTTATGTAACCAAGCAAAATAGCAATTGTGAATACTTGAATTTTATTCATGAATTAGTTCCAATCGTAAATAATAAAGTGGTTATCAACTTAACAAGTGTATTGTCTGCAGTAATCAGCCATGGATGATTTTTCTTTTGTATCGCTATCTTGTGCAGGTTGGGTGGCGCTATTTTCAGAAGATGTACTAGACTGCGTCGATTGTGATTGTGGATTGTTTTGGGTTGAAGAGGATTGCGTTTTTTTCTGGGCATCAATTAATGGCCTTGAATCATTTCCGCCCGAGTCCGCAAAACATGAAACTATGGTTAAACTGAGTGCAATCGATACGATCGTTTTTATTAACATGATATTTTCCTCACATATAAGAAAGAAGCCTTACACACATTTTATTTAATGTGAATTACAAAATAGCATGGTAAATGTTAATAAAATGTGGATAAAAATCATTAGGATAAGAATGGTTATAGATATCACATTTGCGAGAACATAGTGATATTTCAGGGATAAAATGCTAATAACGAAGGCTACAGGTTTGATGTAAATCTAAAAAATTTTTACTATTCCTCCATTTCAACTTCCAAAGCTAACCAACTTTCTTCCAGCTCGATCACTTTCTTTTCAAGCGTTGCATGCATTTCGCTCAGTTTTTCGATTTCGGTACGAGAAGGATTTGCATAGACGTTGGGATCGGATAGACGTCGGTTAACATCAGCCAGCTCCTTTTGCGCCTTATCCAAGGCGACCTCTAATTTTGCTTGTTTTTGTAGCAACCCTTTTTTATTAGGTTTGTTAGCCGGACGTTGCGCAGATTGTGTTTTTTGTTGTGAAGGTTTCTCGGTTCGCTTGCTTTGATAAGCATCTACCCAAGCTTTGTAGTCTTCTAAGCCGCCATTAAAAGGTTGTACCGCTTTATCAGCGATTAACCATAATTCATCGGCAATTGCGCGTATTAAGCTGCGATCATGTGACACCAGTAATACCGCACCTGTGTATTGCTCCAGCGCCAGCGTCAATGCGTCGCGCATATCCAAATCCAAGTGATTGGTTGGTTCATCCAATAACAATAAATGGGGTTTCTGCCACGCCAATAATGCAAGCGCTAAACGACTCTTTTCACCGCCTGAGAAAGTGCCAACAGGTCGATTTTCATGCTCGCTACCCAAGCCGAATCTACCTAAAAAAGTTCGTAAATTACGCTCGGTTTGCGTCGGTGCAAGTTTTTGAAGGTGCTGTAATGGTGTTGCTTGACTATCAAGATACTCTAATTGGTGTTGTGCAAAATAACCGATATCGAGATTGGCTGAGCGTTCGATAACACCACGCGTAGGTTGAATTTCTCCCACGAGTAGTTTGATGAAGGTTGACTTTCCTGACCCGTTCGGCCCTAACAAGGCAATTCGAGTTCCGGATTGTAATATCAACTGTACATGCTCGAATAGCGTATGGTTACCATAATCAAAGCTTAAATCGTTGATACGCATTAAGACTTCAGGGCCTTGTTCGGGTGCGTCAATGCGCAGTTCAAAATGACCCTCTTCAACATGCAGCGGAGCCAGTCGCGTTAATCGTTCCAGTGCTTTGATTCGACTTTGCGCTTGCCTTGCTTTGGTTGCTTTGGCCCGAAAACGTCGTACAAAGTCTTCCATGTGTGCAATGTGCTTTTGCTGCTGCTCATAAGCCTGTGTATGTTGCATCAAACGTTCTGCGCGAGCTTGCTCAAAATCATCATAATTGCCTTGATAGGTATCGATTTTATGGTTGTTGATATAAGCAATCCGGTTGATGCAAGCATTTAAGAATTCACGATCATGAGATACCACGATGATGCTGCCAGGATAATTTA
Organism: Nitrosomonas sp.; assembly: GCA_024281825.1. Classification (GTDB taxonomy): domain Bacteria; phylum Pseudomonadota; class Gammaproteobacteria; order Burkholderiales; family Nitrosomonadaceae; genus Nitrosomonas. The sequence continues at coordinate 222,664 of JAMWZY010000001.1, forward strand.
ATAAATAATTTTCCAGCCAAACAATGGCTTCCAGATCGAGATGATTGGTTGGTTCATCTAACAACAATAGGTCAGCGCGATGCATTAAAGCGCGCGCCAAATTTAATCGCATACGCCAACCCCCGGAAAATTGGTTGACGAATTTTTGCAAAGCATCATTAGAAAAGCCGAGGCCATTCAATAGTTGCGCCGCGCGCGCTTGGGCTGTATAGCCACCAATGATTTCAAAGCGCTGTTGTGCCTCAAACCAAGCATCATCGTGATGTGGCTGTGAAAGTATTTTCTCGAGTTGGCGCAATTCCATATCGCCATCGAGTACAAACTCAATCACGGATAAATTCGAATTGATAATTTCTTGTTCTACAAAAGCGATGGTTTTCCCAGGTTGGAGCATAACTTCTCCGTTATCCGGTTGTTTCACGCCACGTATTAATTGGAATAGCGTTGACTTGCCGCAACCATTTTTCCCTACTAGGCCGATTCGTTGGTTGGGGAAAACCTGTAAATCACATTTTTCCAGCAGGGAATTACCATTTTGCAGGTAAGTTAAAGATTGAATAGTGAGCATCGAGATATGTGATAAAACGAATATAAAGAGCGGCCGATAGGCTATTTGCTTGATCCAACGATTGAGCAAAACCTATCGATCAATAGAAAACTGCTCAGTGTTTATAGTTGAATAGTTTCAATTCAATGGGATACGTGATACGGCATTATTTTAGATGAGTAATCCATTTCAAATACAAACGTTCAGCAATCGCATTGAGATCTTCAATGCGCTGAGGCAGGTTTTTTTCGATTTCACTGATTGATTGTACCGCGGGTCCTTCTAAGGCTGCCAATTCCTCTGCAGCGACACTGCACCAATCGCGTACCATGCGTGCGGTCATCTCAACATGACATTGCATCCCTAGATGCATATTCATTACAAAAGCTTGGTTTTCGCAATAGGGGCTGGATAAAATATTGGTTGCGCCGGGTGGTAAGCTAAAAGTTTCGCCATGCCAATGAAACGTTTGAAAATGCGTTAGATCACCAAACCAGGACGATGCTACCGGATTCTCAGGAACACTTACTTCGCCCCATCCCATTTCCTTGAATGGATTGACGCTGACCACACCACCTAATGCTTTGGCCATTAGTTGTCCGCCTAAACAATGCCCTAGCACCGGCATATCGATGTCGACCGCTTGGCGAATCAACGCAAGTGATGAATCAATCCAAGGCAAATCATCGTTTACACTCATTGGCCCGCCCATAAAAACTAACCCACTGAATGCTTGAATATCTCTGGGTACACCTTCATCTGCATCAATTTTAATCAATTGCCAGGGAATATGATTATTATCGAGAAATGTGGCAAAATAGCCTGGCCCTTCGATGGGTAAATGTCTAAAAATTGCAACGGGCTTCATAGATGTTCCTGCCATTATTTGAATATCCTAGCAACGAATTTTAACCGTTTTTGGCACTCCTTATGTGCCAAAAACTAAGCAAAGTTTTTATTATCTGTGATCTATATTCATTACCTGAAACCAAAAGCCTTGCTTCTTATCCATACGAAATGGATTGCATTATGTCAATGAAGCCACTGAGTTTTTCCGATGTGGTACGTATTGAACAATTGCGTAACATTGAAGCAATGCAAAAAGAGCGCTTATCCTATGACAGTATCAAGGATATGCCTGCGTACCCTTCGCGAGAATTTCACTATGTGGATTTTGTGCACCGTCTTCATGATCGCGCAAATTTCCTTGTTCGCGAAAACAAATTACAAGACACCTTGCAACATCCGCATCAGCATTTTGTGTATGCACAAAGAGTTTGCTTGTTTCTAGCCTTGTTGCTGGGAGGATTGGCTGCAAGTCAGGCGGTCAGTGAGTCTTCCACATTAAACATCTATTGGCTGCTTGCCGTTCTGCTCGGTTTTAATTTCATCTCCCTGGTGCTATGGTCAATAGGCATTTTGATGAAGATACCAGGACTCAGTAGTGGCATTGTTGCCCAATTAGTGAGCTGGTTACCCTTCCGACAGCACAAGGAATTGACGATTTCTTCGCTCGCATCGCGTGCTTGGTGGGAGAGATACTTGACGGGCCGCATCGGGAAATGGCGCATTAGCGTGCTAACGCACAAATTCTGGTTGGTATATCTTGCTTCCGGTTTGGCGTTATTAATTTTAATGATGCTTGCCAAACAGTATAATTTCACTTGGGGAACGACATTATTACCGGACAGTAGCCTACCTCAAATAACACGTTTGCTAGGTGCTCCGTTAGAAGCGATTGGATTGCCTGTGCCACAAGATGAACAAATCATTGTTAGCCGTATTGGCATCGAAGGCCAAGATACCGAAACACGAACAGCCTGGGCTAGTTTTCTGATGGGAGTGTTGTTGTTGTATGGCATTGTTCCGCGCATGCTGGTGCTTGGCCTATCACTGTTGATGCAGCACTGGTATCAGAGTCGTTTTAAACTCGATCTTTATTTGCCCTATTACATTACGTTGCGTCAACAACTGATGGGATCGCAAATGGAGACAGCGGTGATTGATGCTGACCCTTTTGCTAAACAATCTCGCACTCAACAAACAAGCGATGTGAGGCGCCCTATTCAAAAATCTACTTTGCCGCTCAATGCCATTGCATTGGGTATTGAATTAGATGCTTCTGTGCTTTGGCCTAATGGAATCAGTTGCCGCATTAATATTATTGATCAGAATTCACAGGATCAAGCGCTCTTGACCATCCGAAAACTAAAAGAACCATTGTTGTTAGGTGTTGCTGCACACCGACTACCGGATCGAGGTGTACAACGTTTGATCAAAGAATTAGTGGATAATGCGGCGCAAAAACCTTGGCTGATTTTGTTGAAGCAAAACGCCTCAATACCTATTGCCAGTACACGTGAACTGGCTTGGTTTCGGCTCGCTGAAGCTTGCGGTATTCCTGCGGATCAGGTAATCAGTAGGTAGATGCTATGGTAGCTTTAGCTCCGAATTCTCAAGATTCACTTTCACTCTTGAATGTGGTTGTGGTTGGACACACCAATACCGGTAAAACTTCCTTAATTCGTACGATGCTGCGTAGTACGCAATTCGGAGCGGTCGAAGATGCTGCTGGAACGACGCGGCATGTTGAGCAAGCCATGCTCTCTGCTCATAATCAACCGATTTTAAATGTGTATGATACTCCTGGTTTGGAAGATTCCAGGGCATTGTATTCCCACATTAAGTATCTGCAAGCCAAATCAAAATCAACGCTTCCAGTTCAAATACTGAGAGATTTTGTGGCAAATATTGCTATTGATGATCCTCTAGAACAAGAAGCCAAAGTAATACGCCAAGTATTACGCAGCGATATTCTGCTTTATATTATTGATGTGCGGGAACCGTTTCTCGAGAAATATCGTTTAGAACTCGAAATTCTGACACAGGCTGCACGACCGATCATTCCAATTTTTAACTTTACAGCTGAAAATCCGCAAGCACTTGCTACATGGCGAGAACACCTGGCTGCTTATAATATACATGCAACGCTTGAGTTTGATACCGTCGCTTATTCGTTTGCGGCAGAAAAGCGCTTGTATCAGAAAATTCAAACACTAGTGGATACGCATTACATGCCACTGCAAAAACTGATCGATTATCGCGCGCAACTATGGAAACAACTTTGCTTATCTGGCGCCAAACGAGTGACTGAATTAATCGTCAGCGTTGCTTGTCATCGCGAGATTAAAACCGATCAAAGTAAGCTACGTTCCGATTTTCTAACAGAAGATCACTTTCATAATTTTGTCCGGAAAGCGGAACAACAATGTTTGCATGATTTGTTGACCATTTTTAATTTTTCGGAAAAAGACGTCGAGATTCAAAAAATTCCTGTCAGCAATGGCCACTGGGAATTGGATATTTTTGCGCCTGGCATTCTTAAAGCTTATGGATTGGATGTCGGTAGCGCCGCTGCCAAAGGTGCGGCAGCTGGAGCGGGCATTGATCTGATGGTGGGTGGCTTGAGTTTGGGGGCGGCCACTGCGCTTGGTGCCATTGCGGGAGCGGGTTGGTCAACTTTCAAACGCTACGGTGATGAGATCAAAGCCACAATGACTGGTACTAAATGGCAGTGCGCCGATGAAGCCACGCTGCAAGTTTTATTTCTACGCCAAAAATATTTATTGCAAAAACTGATGCAGCGCGGCCATGCAGCGCATGCAACCGTGCAGATCGACAAAGCTGACAACGAAAAATTACCAGAGCACTGGCCCCAATTGATCAGCGCGCTGCGCCAAAATCCAGCATGGGAAATGCCCACGGTTATGCGCAATAATAACCAGCAATACCAACACATAGAGCATCAATTTTTAGCAGCCTTGCTTGATCAGCAAGACACTAATTGAAATTACTAGAACTTTGTCGTGTGTGGGCTATCTCAATAACGAAGCTGAACCTACAACCGTTCAAGTAGCTTGGATTTAATGCTCTGATCATAAGCTTTATGATCCTCTCATCATGGCATTCCAAAAGACAGAAAATGGCTTTTATCAACAATGGTCTTTTGCTTCTTGATTTCAGGCAACACCAATGTATGTAATTTTTGGAGGTTATGCCAAGGTACAACAGGGAATACATGAAGGTTACTATGGTAATTAATTTTTCCTAAAACCAAATCACAAAAAAACTTGAGTTTGAAATCACTGGCGGTGAGATTTTTGCTGATCTGTGCAATAGATAAAAAATGCGATTTCATTAGAGCATATCTATTTGATACATAATAGAATTATTTACAATGATGACATCACATATCAAATGCAGATTGAATATGAAGAGCACGATAAAGCTCTGTGGTTTTGTAATGCTGACAAATATAAGCATTGCTTCATGCCATGCATTCAATTTTGCCTATAAGGGCGGTCCTAGAATTAAGAGCGATGATGGTAATTTTGAGATAGAGCTAAATGGTCGCGGACACTTCGATGCACATTCATTGTATCCAGATGATGCAAATCCAAATTATCCTGCATTTGGTAGTCAGGTTTTGAGTGGCAACGATCGAGACGGGTTCAACTGGCGCAGAACTTATGCCACGCTAACCGGAAAAATCTATGGGGTTAATTTCAAATTTGAGAATGACTTTGCCATCAATGCAACCAGCGCCTTTCCACATAGTCTTCGTGAAGCCTGGGTATCTAAAAACCTTGGTCCAGGTCAGCTTACGCTCGGTCAATTTAAACCCTATCGAGGTTTGGAAGAACTCACCAGTTCCAATGAAATTACATTCATGGAACGTCCATCGACTTCTTCCACCGGAATATATAGCGGAAGGCAGTTTCTAACCGGCATCGGCTACCGGTCAATGATCAGGGATAATTTAGGTGTAGGGATTGATGTAATGAGTCTCTCTCACTTTGGTTTGCCGTTTGAAGGTATCACCTATGGCGGGCGTGCTGTTTGGTTGCCTATCCATAAAGAAAATAGTACTCTGCACCTTGGGTTCTCTGTCAGCAGAGATACAAGCAATAAAAATTCCTTAGCAACTGAAATCGTGGATATTTATGGGGGGCGTCGGGGTATTAGTCAATCCTTAGGGGTCGCAGGGGCAAGCTTTGGTGCACCTAATAGCAATAGCCAATCGACCTTTTCTGCAGAAGCCGCATACTCGATCGGGGCACTGACGCTACAAGGAGAATACGCAATATCAACGTTGGATAACACGCATCGAATCGGTGGGGATATAAAAAATTCCACAATTCATGCTTTCTATGTACAGGCAAGTTGGTTTGTAACTGGTGAGAATGCAGTTTATAGAAAAGATCGCGGCGCCTTTGGCAAACCGCAACCTAATGGTAAATGGGGTGCGTTGGAAATTGCAGGGCGCTATGATTTGGCTGAAAACTTTAATCAAAGCCTCACGGCAGATCCGTGCAGTACTGGCACTTCAAAATGCCAGGTTCAGGTAATCACACTGGGAGTCAATTGGTACGCTTACCAAGGTGTGCGCTTTATGCTGAACTATTACCTTACTGAAGCCATGATCGGCAATACAGGTTTAGGCACATTAATTCGAGACGATAATTTGCATGTTCTTTCTTTTCGCACCCAAATAAGCTTCTAATAGCTGACTATTGGCACCGATTCAAGAATGACAAAAAAGCTTGTTAATATCGACTCGATTTTGAACAGTATTCCACGTACTCTGTTTGATGATTACGCGGAAACATCGGGACTGAGATCCTTACTTATATAAGCAGGGTCGATGAATGCTTTCCTGCGAACATTTATCAAGTCAACTTTATACTAGCATCAATAGATTTCTACCTTTTCAATGAATGGTTAATGGTTTCCCTTAGTTGAAAATCAGAGTTTCCCCAATATGCATTCCACGTTGCGATCATTAAGATAGCAACATCTGAAAAATTTTATAAGGAAATTCACCATGAACTCACTGAAAGTAACTGCAGTTGCTTCATTAATATTTTTTGGGATTTTTACGACCTCAGCATTTGCTGAAGTGCCAGCAGCTCCAATCAGTATCAATCCAAACGATCATGCTACATTGGCAAATTACTATGAAGGTTTAGCAAAAGAGATCTCTGAAAAATTGGAGAACTATCAGCAAGAACTGAATGAGTATGAAGATCATCCCTATTACTATGGTAGGCAAGGGCAGGATCTTAAATCACATTTGCAAGCTAATATCCGTGAATACAAAAAGGAATTAGCCGAAGATTTGCAGGAAGCAGAGTTGCATAGAAAAATAGCAGATGGAAATCAAGATCGGCAATTCAACAAAGCAGAAGCTGAGATAGGTGAAGCAGTAATCCGATAATCTCTGATTCTGTAGGGCGCCTGATTTTAGTAAATAGCCGCCCCTGAAATAACTCTACAAACAATTAATACTAAGTTGTCTTAACTTCTTCTTTAGTGATTTCGTATCGATCGGGAATGTAGATTGCATTCCCGGTCGATACGGTGATTAAAAAGTACTAGGAAGAAGTTTTTTCTATTTATTCATTACGATCGCTAGGTTTGCCAAGCAAGCCGTATGATTGTGGCTACCGTGGCAAGCGTGAAATCAGCGGGTATCTCTGATTACTAATCTGCACTAGGTACGATCAATCGAAGTTAAATTACTTCTAACCGTTCTTCAGGAGCGGTTGCTTATGAGACTGTGTAATTTCTCTCGGTGAACCGATCTCTTTTATCTCTCTTCTCTCTTTGTTTCTATCACCGCAGGCATGTGGTGATAGAAATCGCCGGAGTGCTATGCAAGGAATAATTTATATGCGGGGTTCTTAGTTTCATCCCAATAGTGATAGCCCAATTGATCAAGAAATGCTTTAAAATCGGATTTTTCTTCAGGTGGCACCTGAATGCCAATCAGTACGCGACCATAGTCAGCGCCATGATTTCGGTAATGAAATAGGCTGATATTCCAGTTATGGCTTAAGTTGTTGAGGAAATTCATCAAAGCACCTGGGCGATCTGGAAATTCAAAGCGATATAGGATCTCATTAGTGACTTCACGCGCATGGCCACCGACTAAATGGCGGATATGCAGCTTCGCCATTTCATTGTCGCTCATGTCTTCAGTAGCCAAACCGTTTTGTCTAAGTTCCTGGATTAGCGCTTGGGCTTCTTGTTGGTTACGAATCGAAATCCCAACAAACACATGGGCAACTTTAGGATTGGAATAACGATAGTTAAATTCAGTGATGCTACGGGCCCCCAATAAATTACAGAATTTCTTGAAACTACCGGGCTGTTCGGGAATGGTTACCGACATCACCGCTTCGCGTTGCTCACCAATTTCCGCGCGCTCGGAAATATGGCGTAAACGGTCAAAATTCATGTTAGCGCCAGATGCGATTGCAATCAGCGTCTTGTGTTGGATTTTTTCACGTGCAACATAGGCCTTGATGCCGGCAATCGATAGTGCGCCGGATGGTTCCAGAATCGTGCGCGTGTCCTCGAACACATCCTTGATCGCAGCGCAAATGGCATCGGTATCGACCAGAATGACTTCATCGACCAATTCGCGGCATAATCGGAAAGTTTCCTTACCCACGTGCCTTACTGCTACGCCATCTGCAAATAATCCCACTTGCGCCAATTTGACGCGGCGGCCGCTTTGCAGCGAGCGGTACATGGCATCCGAATCGACCGGTTCAACGCCGATGATTTTGATTTTCGGATATAGGCGTTTCACATAGGCTGCTATGCCGGAAATCAGCCCTCCACCACCAATCGGCACAAAAATAGAATGGATGTTTCCCGTGTGCTGACGCAAGATTTCCATGCCAACCGTCCCTTGTCCGGCGATCACATCTGGATCATCGTAGGGATGAACAAACGTAACTTGCTCTTCTTTCGCCAGCGTAATAGCATGTTCGTAGGCGTCATTGTATGAATCGCCGTATAAGGCAACCGTGGCGCCATGTCCCATCACAGCATGCACCTTGATCTGTGGCGTGGTTACAGGCATCACGATCGTGGCACTGCAACTTAATCTCTTGGCAGCAAGCGCTACACCTTGCGCATGGTTGCCTGCTGAAGCAGCAATGACACCGCGATTGCGTACCGCAGGTGTCAATTTGATCATTTTGTTGTACGCACCGCGCAACTTAAAAGAAAAGACCTGTTGCAAATCTTCCCGCTTCAACAACACCTGATTATGGATACGCTCGGATAAGTTGGTGACGAGTTCCAATGGACTTTCTATCGCTACATCATAGACCTGCGCGGTTAGTATTCTTTCAAGATAATTGTTTTTCATGATGGGAAGTAAATAAATCCGGATAAGCTTTTAGCCAGGAGTTGGGCAGATGGATTTTATCATGATCAGTGATGGCATAAACTGAGGTATGCTGGTTTTGATGGAGTCTGAAACTTCATAAAATAGAGATCGAAATGGGGGATGAGATGAAGTTACCACGTACCCAATATAATCAGGAAGTTAGGAAGGAATCAGTTAAGTTTCTCAAAGAAAGTCGATTGACTCTACTTGAAGCAGCAAAACGATTGTTGCTATCCAAAGGGGCACTAAAAACGGGATTTACGCATCACCGGAAATTCAAAATACGACAACGAGCTATTCTGAATAGCTCGTCTTCTATAACCGACAGCGCATACCATATTACAGCGTTACACAAGTGAGGAGTATTCATTGCGTTAAAGTGTTATTAAGGCACTCCATAATTTTTATCGTCAGGCAAGCTTTGCTCCATCAACGCTGTTATCTTGCTAAAAATTAGTCAAGTATGAAACAATTAATGAAGTAAATTTCAAACTGAAATAAGCTAGAATGCGTATTTCGTGTATTTGCTAACGTTACGTTAAAGATAACTAGTAAAAAAATTCAACTTATTTTTGTTTTCACTACATAATTGATAAAAATTACAGTCATAAGGTATTTATGATATCAGGAGTAGAGGAGTAAACTGTGCAATTGATCACACCCATCTTAATGTCGCTCGGAGTCATCTTATTTCTTTCCGGGGTTATTGTTTACGCCCTATTGGGAATGCAACGCATCAATACGATAAAAGTGTTCGGAAAAAGCCATCAACTGTGGCGATTTGTTGTCATCACTGTTGGTTCTGGTATTGTATTAATCATTTTCTCAGCTTTATTGCACAAGCATGTTTTTTATGAATCTGCAGATAAGTCCATACTGTTAACAGAAACATCTGGTAGTTTAAAATATGACTTGCAATCGACCCTAGCGGGATTGAAAATTGACATACCAGAGATCACAAATGCAATCAAAAGGTTTCAATCTGAGTATCTGGCCGCATCCCAAGAAAAGAATGAAAAAACAATGGAATTGCTTTCTTTAGAAATGTCTTACCGACTCAGAACAGCTTTGGCCAATCAGGAATATCCAGAGAAACAAATCGAACGAGATGTTGAGCAGGTCATGAATTTGTTAAAACAGCAACAGCCTAAAAAATAAACTAATTAATTATCTTAATTAAGGCACATGTATATGAAAAAAATAATTTACCTATTTTTTATCGTTTGGGTGGTATTTATTACTTCCTCGGGAACGGTTGCTGCTGAACAATATGCAGATAAGGTTGTGGATAAATTAGGCAATGGTCTTGCCAACGCGGTGACTGGCGTGGTTGAGATTCCTAAAACAATGAATATTGTTGTACACAGAGATGGTGTTATTCACGCAATGACGATTGGTTTGTTGACAGGTCTGGCGAATGCGGTAGGACGCTCATTAAGTGGCGCTTTTGATATTGCAACTTTTTTAATTCCAACAACTCCTTTTGTGAAGCCGGCCTTTATTTGGGATGATTTTGGTCGGGAAACAACTTTCGTTGAAGGTCATATGCGTTGATTTTGCTAGCCTGTATTGAAGATAGAAAATTAGAGTTAATAATAGGGTATTTGTATTTTTTGGTTAAGCGCATTACAACGAAGCAAGGAAGGCGACTAGATCAGCTTTTTCACTGTCGGTAAGTCCGATCGCAAAACGAGCATCATAAAAATCTACCACTGCTGCCAGATCCTTAGCCGAACCATCATGAAAATAAGGTGGCCGAGATGCAACAGAACGCAAGACAGGGCCTTTAAAACGACCTATGTCTTTCCATTTGCCAGTAATCAACGCCCGACCTGGATCAGTCGTTTGAGTGGTTTCACCAGTCGCTTTATTTTGTAGTGTATACAAAGGCATATCCTGAGTACGGCGGGAAGCATCTGATATGCCGATATCCAAAGGCATTGGAATCGAATGGTTGCCTGAATTCGGCGTGTTGTGACATGTAGTGCATGTGCCTGGAAGCACACCGACACCTAAATCATCATTGATGCCTTTAACGCCACTAATTTGGATGAGTTTGTTATTAAATAAGGTTTGGCCTCGTGCGATAGCAGCTCTAGCCCGTTTGCGTCCATCTGATGCATGGCTTGTGATATATCTATGCCAAGTGTTGTACAGCGACATTACCTCAGGATTAAAAGGTTCACGGGTACGATAATCTCCCACAAGCGTATCGTTGATACCAAAGTAATAGGTTTGATTGATCAGTGTGCTAGGTCCGCCACGCGCGCCATTATCTGTCAAACTACCAGCATCTTTGCTTTGTACCTGGGCTGTAAAAAGACCCATTTCAAATGCAACGATTTCGCTTCGCTCTGCCTCAGTCAGATCAGCTAATGCTTCGGCATGCCCCAATGTGGCGTGATTAGCTTGAGTAGATAAATCAAACGATACTGGGGAGAAGCATGTTGTGGTGTTAAAAATGCAATCACTGGAGTTTGAGTCAAGCGTTGTTTCTCGCCCTTCCCACATGACTGCGCTAATAAATCTAAGGTTGGTCGTCGGTATGGGACGGCGGAATAGCGATAATTCTGTTGCGCTCGCAAAACCATAAGGATCATCTGCCGCGAGCAATATGAATTCTGCATCTGCGGGAATACCCATGCCTACGCGAATATTCGCCTTATTTAGCAACATGCTATAGGCCTCGCGACGTTTTGCAACAGTAGATACATCTGCGAGAGGTGAATTGGCACCATCGACCAAGCGGAAAACCGGGTCTGTACCCCCTGTTTTTTTGAAACGGGTTTTTACACCTTTGGGGGTAATACTCCATCCCTCTGTAGGTACATGACAAGTTACGCAGGAACGTCCATTGGTACCTAAGTTTTTAAAAAAAGGGTTATTTAAATCAATGAAACCTGCTGTGCTGTATGTCTTGTCCTTACCATGAAGATTTGTTCCGCTGATACTTGTTGGGTTCGTCGTTCTGCTTACATCAGATGCGGATAGGGATGTTATCGGAACAACTAAGGAAGCAAGCGCTAAGATATATGCAATCATATGCTTACTAATCATTTTCTTCTATTCGTAGTTAATAAAACTCACAACGGTAATCTACTGAGGAGATCTCTAAATACTGATGTGAGAATCCACTAAGAAAATTAAATTTATTGCGAGGTGTCTTGTAGTTCGGGCAGCATTATCCCTGATAAAAAGAGCAATGAGAATGCGACAAATTGCCGCACGCGTTAGTTGATAGCAGGGGTTTGATTCCGGCAAATTACGAATTACCTAATTGGGACTATCATCTGCCAGATCAATAAATTTTCTTGCGAGATTATCGTGTAATCTTCCAGCAAGAATGAATTCTAGCATTGCGCTTAAAATCTTCGGGAATCATCGCAGAACTGATATTTTCAACCGACAAATCAGCTAAAGCCTCCAAATCCATTTTGAAGCGTCGGAAATTGGTTGAAAAATAAAGTATTCCTTTTTCTTCTTCCCCATTACTTGTTGACAATAAAGCAATTGCATTACGAATCAACTGTACATGGTCGCGTTGGATATCAAAAATCTCATCCATTTTCTTGGAATTCGAGAAAGTCGGCGGATCGAGAAAAATTAAATCAAACTGAGATTTCTGTTCTGTTCTGGCCTGCTCATTTAACCACTCAGTACAGTCTGCGCGCACGAATTGATGATCGCCTTGAATGCCATTGAGGGTAAAATTTCGTTTTGCCCAATCCAGATAAGTATTTGACATGTCGATGGTCAGCGTGGAACGAGCGCCACCGATAGCGGCATGAACCGATGCGCTACCAGTATAGGCAAATAAGTTCAGAAAACGCTTATTCTTAGCTTGTTGTTGAATCATCAAACGTATTGGGCGATGATCGAGAAACAACCCGGTATCGAGATAATCCTCAAAATTGACCCAAAATTGACATCCGCTTTCTTCAATGATGTGAAAACGGCGAGAGTCGCTCATTTTTTCGTATTGCTCGGTGCTTTTTTGCTTGCGACGAATCTTTAAAAGCACTTGCTCCGGCGGAATTTCGAGTACCTTGCCTATTTTGTTGAGTGCGCCGGCTAATCGATTATTAGCTTTGATCGGATCAATCGATTTAGGTGGTTCATATTCCTGAACATTCACCCAGGTTTTTTCGCTCTGATATACATCGACAGCAACCGCATATTCTGGCAAATCAGCGTCATACAGGCGATAGCAATGGACATGATGATTCTTAAGCCACGGTGATAGTTTCTTCAAGTTTTTGCGTAACCGATTGGCAAACATTTCGGCGTGACTATCCACTGCTGTGGTCTGAGCACGAAGATTGATTTGTTCAATGCGTTCTTGTTGAGATTTTGCTTTAGGTTCGAAAAAGGCTTTTTCATCGATATTCAGACGCAACAATTTGCATTCCAGCGCACCATTAAACAGCGTAATGGGTTTTTGTGAACGAATCCCCAGGCGAAAACCTAGTTCTGGATTACCGATGATGATGGCTGCTTGCCAACCAATAAAGCGCTGCTTTAATACCGCGCCAAAAGTACGATACAGTGCTGCAGCCTGAGTCTCATCATAAAGCCGTTCACCATAAGGAGGATTACAAACGAGCAGTCCTTTGGGCCAGCTTTCTGCGGCGGATACTTCTGCAATATCCCGTTTTTCAATGTGAATTTTATTTTGCAGCCCGATATTTTCGATATGCTGTAACGCGGCCACAACCGCATGGCGATCCTGATCAAAGCCTACCATGACAGGTAGTTTGTCGATGCCAATCGTGCGCCGTTGCTGGGCTTCATTCACCAGCATTTGCCACAAGGTCTCATTGTGTTGTTTCCAACCCAAAAAACCAAAATAGTCACGTTGTAAGCCGGGTGCGATATCGCCCGCAATCATCGCGCCTTCCGTTATTAACGTACCGGAACCACACATTGGATCAAGCAATGAACCACCTTGTGCGGCCATTGCGGGCCAACCTGCTCGTAACAGCATCGCCGCTGCCAAGCTTTCTTTCAGCGGTGCAATAACGGGTGTGTCGCGATAACCTCGCTTGTGCAAACTTTCACCCGATAAATCCAAGCTCAATTGCGCTATTTCATGGTGCAAATAAACATTCACTCGAATATTGGGGCGTTCTGTATCAACATTGGGGCGGGTGCCAAAACGGTCGCGCATTTGATCCACAATGGCATCTTTGACCTTGAGTGCGCCGAAATGTGTATGGGTAATCGCTGGATTATTTTTACTGTTAAACGAAACCGCCAGACTATCATTGGCATTGAGATGCTTTGACCAGTCGATCCGTTGTATACCTGCATAGAGATCCTGCTGCGATCGCACTTCGAAGCTATCCAACAGTAATAAAATGCGACTGGCCGTGCGCAACCATAAACAAGCCTGATAAGCGAGCCTCAAATCACCTTGGAAAGCAACGCCTGCCATCTTCAGTTGCACGTTTTTGCCACCAAGAAGTTTGATTTCACTAGCCAGGATGTCTTCCATCGCCTTTGGCGTGGTCGCAAAAAGTCGATAATCCGTCACGATTGGTTAGGTAAAAAAGAAAGACGGCGAACGTTCGTGTAGAACGTCAAACCATGACCGATTCTATGAAAATGGCTTGTTGAAGCAATGATGATCAGATTTTTTTATCCACATAATAATGCCGTAAGGGTCTGAGACTTTCATCTAATTCATATACCAATGGCCTTCCAGTAGCCAATCTGGATTTCATAACTTGACCTGGGGTCATGTCATCCAATAGCATCATCAAAGCACGCAGTGAGTTGCGATGCGCGACCACTAGGGTACATTGACTATTTTTTAATTGTGGCTTAATGACGCTTTTCCAATAGGGTTCCACGCGAGCAACGGTTTGTTCCATACTTTCACCCAACGGCAGTATATTTTTGTCAATATCAGCATAGTTGGGATTATTGCCGGGAAAACGGATGTCATGGGCAGTTATGGCAGGGGGAGCTGCATCAAATTGAACTTGGCATCCTAGGATAGGCCAAACGCCGAATTTCGTGATAGCATTCAAGCGCCCGAGATCTTCAAGCGCTCCATAATGCCGTTCATTTAAACGCCAATTTTGATAAATCGGCCGGTTTGCCTGCTCCATAACCGCCAGCACAATTTGTGCTGTGACAATAGCGCGCTGTAATACAGAGGTAAAGCAGACATCAAATTGGTATCCCGCTTTTTCTAACATTTGCGCGGCTTGCACTGCTTCCCCTTCACCTTTAGTACTCAGTGCGACATCACTCCATCCGGTGAATTTCTTTTGTTGGTTCCAGGTACTTTCGCCATGCCGAAGAAGAATCAGTTTTTTGGTTTTGAGCACGGCGGGTTTGGTGATTGTCAGCGCAGTGCTGGTAGTATTTTCAGTCATTGTTGTAGTTCCTATTTATTAGCGGCGGAAGATTCACGCCAGATTTGTTGTAATGCATCCCACAGTCCGTTACGAACCGTCTTTAAATATTGAGTATTGTCGGTTAAACCACTAACCAATCGACGTTGCGCTGTACCCAAGTTATGATAGGGCATGCTCATGAATAGATGGTGGGTGGCATGATAACGCAATCCAACCGGTGCCCATAGAGGGGTGGTAAAGAAATTTCCGGGTATATTAATGGAATCAAGATATTGATCGGCTAATGTCATTTTGCGGTCGCCTGGATTGCGATAAGCATGCGCTGCCAATGTGCGTAGCGAATTAAGCGTAAATACCGTTACCGCGACCAGATACCATAATATCAGTAATGAATAAGGTATTACATCGGTTATCACTAATATTGTGACGGTGGCTACGAATAGAAAAGTCGCTAACTCCTGTTGGCGCCAATTTAAATCGTTACGGATGGCATTTTCGGCCCGCCGATAAGCGGGGTCAATTGTGAGCGATGAAGCGCGTTCCCAAATGATTTTCCTTAGAGGCGGGATCAAATAAGATAAAGGCGTTAGTATCAGAAAACGAAATACTAGCAAGGGGGGGATCAGAAAAGACAGCAACACATAGGTAATCATTTCTGCGGGTTTTCGCACTGCGAATGGTAGATATTCACCATCTGCACGAGTACCATAAACATCCGGCTTATGATGATCATTATGTACACCATCATACATAAAAGACGGAATCATGAAAGGGATACCGCTGAGAGTATTCCATGCTAAACGAAAATTCTGGAAAGTACCTTTTTTCAAATGTGCCAGCTCGTGCACAAATACCGCTGAACGATACAGTGCCAACACGGCAACAATAAAACCACCGATCTGCCAGAGTGAAAATAAAGGCGACAGCAGCGCAGTAAAAAAAGCAGCCCACCCCAGCGTAATATGCACTGTAAAATCAACCCAATAAATCCAGGGATTGGGCGTCATCAAATCACGCACTAAGTGATGTGCCTCACGGAGTGGGAATTCTTTGGTATAAGGAGCTTGTTGTTCAGTCACGAACTTCTCGTATCAATGTTTTCTGTCAATTTAAAGCCAGTACTGCTGGATATGTTGCATAATCAAGTTATTCTGAGCTACATTTGTTAAATTAACTTGCTTTAAGTCGGGCATGGCAGGCCAGCCAGCGTCGATGAATTCCATATTTGCAAAAGTTTTGCGCTGAGCGTACCGTGGAATTACATGAAAATGTACATCCAGATCGACCATCATGAGCATCAAGTAATTAATTTTATCGTATTGAAATGCGTTTGCTAGCGCGGTTTCAAGTTGCCCGGTTACGGTATGCAATTCGGCAAAGCTTGCAGGGCTTAAACCGGATAACGCCTGCGCAGATTCATGTGCCGCCAGGACCAGCGACCCAAGGGTTGTTTGCGCTGGGCGCAACAAAACAGACCAGTGATGATATTGCCTGATGATGGTTTGCGGCGCACCAAATTTAAGCATGGTAGCGTTAAAGGAGGGTAACTCAGTTACAGTTGCATTCATAATTCAACTTGTTTGATGAAACATCATGCCAGCTCGCGACAAATCTTCAATAAAATCAATTTCACACCAACGATGACCCTGTATCGAACACGAATTAACCAAATGCTGTTTGGCTAATGCATCGATAATCGATAGATACCATGACTTCAGTTCAGCGGGATGACGCAACGCCGATTCGATTGCTTGGCAGAAAATTTTCGGGCCTTGTTCACGAAAGTAGGTTAAACCAATGGACTCCGCATTGACCTGATGGGTTGGTACAATCTTGCTAACCTGTTTCACCCAACCGTCGGTATCCAACTGTACCTTCATATCATCCGCATCATAAACATCTTTAACATCGACACTCAGTGTAATAGGCACGGATTGCGAATTCAAGACCTTAGCCAAAAGCGCGGGTTCGATCAAAGTATCGCCATTGAGCAATAAAAAATCGCCATTCATTTCGTGGCGAGCCACCCAACAACTGGCCAAATTATCTGCCACTTCAAAAAAAGGATTGAACAAGATATGGATCTTATGATTCGCATAACGTTGTTGTATCAGCGCTTCAATTAAGGCTATTTGAAAGCCGGCAATAATAATAATCTCATCAGCTCCGACACTAAGCAAAGCATCAATTTGCCAAGCCAATACGGGTTTATCAGCAA
Source organism: Nitrosomonas sp. (assembly GCA_024281825.1). Classification (GTDB taxonomy): domain Bacteria; phylum Pseudomonadota; class Gammaproteobacteria; order Burkholderiales; family Nitrosomonadaceae; genus Nitrosomonas. The sequence goes on from JAMWZY010000001.1 coordinate 240,039, forward strand.
CAGCAAGCATGCATTTGGGCGTGTTCTCAGTCAAAGGAAGTAACCGTCTCCCTTGACCGGCACTGAGTATAATGGCTTTCATGTGGTTTTTGGCGATACGATGGCTTGGTTAGTCATGCCGCTATTTTAAACAGTAATGCTACTCATATGGCGTAATTCTGCAGCGATATATTGCGTTGCTTTCAGAAAATCCTCTACTTGCGTTAATGTGTTGCTGCGTCCTAAACTGACTCTCACTGCGCAACGAGCTAGCATCGGATCGACCTGCATGGCGGCTAACACATGGCTTTGGCCTGGGTTGACACTGGAACATGCGGCTCCTGCAGCCACAGCAAATCCTGCTTTATCGAGTTTTACCACTAAAGTATCGCCTTCAATATCGGGTAATGCAAAATAACAGGTGTTGGTTACACGTGGAACCTCTGCGCCAAAAATTACAGCACCCAGTGCAAGTAACCCTTTTTCCAGATGTTCATGCAGTGGCAGGAGATGTCTTGTGGTTTCATCTAAGCGGGATTGCGCCAATTCACAGGCAGCGCCCAATCCGACAATGGCCGCTACATTTTCCGTTCCCGAACGCAAGCCATTTTCATGGCCGCCGCCATAAATCAGTGGCCGGAGCATTAACCGTTTATCGACAATCAATGCAGCAGCACCTTTGGGGCCATAAATTTTATGTCCAGACAACGTCATGGCATGTACTTTCAATGCGGAAAAATTCACTGGAATTTTTCCAAATCCCTGAACCGCATCGGTATGCATCATCGCACCCTGCGCGCGCGCCATGTCGGCAATGGATGAAACGTCCTGAATCACGCCGGTTTCATTGTTTACCAACATTACGGAAACCAACGCGGGTTTATCGCGCTGCAGGAGTTTTTCCGCCGCTTCCACATCAACTTGCCCGGATGTATTAGTCGGGAACATATCGATATTCCATGGGTCGGTGGTTCGTTTCGATAATGCCAACGTTGGCTTTAACACGCAGGGATGCTCGATAGCGCTGATAAGCATATTGGCGGGTTTCAAACTGTCGGCGGCGCCACGGATAAACAAATTATTAGCCTCCGATCCCCCGCTAGTGAAAATCACCTGCACGGGTTGTACGCCGACCGAGTCAGCGACTTGTTTACGTGCTTTATCAATAGCACGCCGCGCGGTTATACCATAACTGTGCCGGCTGGACGCATTGCCAAAATTTTGTTGCAGGTAAGGCAGCATTGCTTCCAATACTGCATCATCAAGACGCGTTGTGGCATTGTGGTCAAAGTAGTTAAATTCCATTAGTTCACAAGTCTATTTACTGAATAAGCGATAATGCGATTTTAATGGGTATTTCTGTTGGCAGGCATGAAATTAATTACAGTACTTATCGTTATATCACTGCTTCTGTTATGACACTGGTTACTGATCGATTTTCCGCATTTTGAATCAACATGGCCAAATCATTTCTCATGAAACGCTTGCTGAGCATTGCAATTCAATGGACTCGGCCCCGGTGATTAGTGGAAATGTAGTTTATGATCGAGGAATTATGCCCAGGAAGGAACACATTGGTGGTTCTCAGAAGAAAAGGAAGTCGCTATTTAAATGACAGCGTTTCATTGATTCTCACGATTATGAGAAATTTAGAACCAGAAAATGAGCAGAATTGCGTATTATTAGCTATGCGGCTATCCACAACGAAAAACAAACGCAGTCAACATTGAAATCTGAGTGTTTGTTTTACAGAAAGATTACTCAAGAATGTGTCCGGTCTTAGTTGACCATTACACTATGAATGGCCTCGGTTTTAATGGTACGACCTTATAAAAACAGAGCCTTTGAACATATATAATCGTAAGGAGAAATGTAATGCCAGATCCAACTTTTAACAATGCCGTAGCCAATCCGTTTGGAATGGACGATCCTATTTATGTGGATATCGATGGCGATAGTGATCTAGACGCGTTTGTTGGCGACAAATTTTACAAAAATACCGGCAGTAAAACCAATCCCGTATTTGCAACGCCTGTTTCCAAGGCATTCGGACTCGCATTACCGAGCATGGCAAATGGGGGAGGATCGGCGTTCTCGGATATCGATGGCGATGGGGACCTGGATGCCTTCACCGGAACTTATGAAGGACAGATACTCTTTTATCGAAATACCGGAACATTCAGCAAGCCGTCGTTTGCAGCGGCATTAGAAAATCCTTTTGGTTTGAGCAATACGTCGTCTCCATCGAGTGCTCCTACTCTCGTAGATATCGATGGTGATGGCGATTTGGATATGTTTTCCGGTAGTCGAGGTTCTATCGATTTCTTTAAAAATACCGGTACTGCAACGAATCCTGTTTTTGCAAAATCAGTCGCTGATCCCTTTGGTATTACCTCATACTCCGGTTACAAAACGCCTACTTTTGTCGATATCGATGGGGATGGTGATCAAGACCTTTTTATTCAAAAAGATCATTATCAGTTCAATGGAATAGAGTTCTACAGAAATATTGGCACGGCGAGTAATCCACTTTTTTATCGGGATACACCGACCCGGTTTGGACTCTCGTATGGTGACAATTACGAGAACGTGACTTTTGCCGATATCGATGGCGACCATGATATGGATGCCTTTGTCGGCTCGGTGTTTTATCAGAATTCAGGTGCGGCTATTAATTTCCCTGATTTCACAACATTTATAGGCAAGTTCGGAATCAACGATGAAGCTTTGACTAGGTCACCAGCACCTGCTTTCGTGGATATCGATGGGGATGGGGATATGGATGCGTTTATTGGTCTCGGCTATGATGACAACGACCCTGCCGCAACAGGAAATGTGCTGTTTTACAAAAACATCGGCACAAAGGATCACGCTTCATTTGCATCTGCCGTCAAAAATCCCTTTGGTTTGAAAGATGCAGGAGAGGACGCCATGCCCACCTTCGTCGATATCGATGGCGATCACGATATGGATGCTTTCATCAGCAATGCGGCTGGGAATACGCTGTTTTTCAAAAATACGGGTACCATTACCAACCCCACTTTTGCGGCCCCAACCACGAATCCCTTTGGTTTAGTCAAAGTCAGCGGTGGTTCTGATGCAACATTCGTGGATATCGATGGAGATGGCGATTCGGATGCGTTTATCGGCAACCTGTATTTTAAAAATATGGGCACTCAGACAAACGCTAAATTCAGCACACCAGTAACCGACCCTTTCGGGCTGGGCGTATCGCCAGATTTTTTGGATATCGATCATGATGGGGATTTCGATGCCATCTCTGGAAGTACGCTGTTTCTCAATCAAGGTAATGCTACCAATCCTGTGTTTCCAGTTGATGGGGTCGATCTTTATAGTCTGGATCGATACGGATATCGCATATCCATGAGTAGCCGTAGTTTTGTCGATATCGATGGGGATGGGGATTTCGATACCTATATGACATTCAACTATGTGTATGACCGCTACTACCCATTTGGTGGTTTTTTTGCCAACAACGAAGCTCCCAATGTTACCAATCTGGCAACGCCTGAACAGTATACAAAAGGTGCTCCGCTAAATTTGCAAAATATCATTGTCGAAGATTCAGACAGCGCTGACATCATCACAGTCACACTCAAGCTATCCAATGTGGCTGTGGGCAAGTTGAGCACTGCTACGTCTGGGACCGTCACGTCAACTTTCAATGCAACCACAGGAATGTGGACTGCATCGGGTAAATTGGCCAATGTGAATACGCTGCTGGCTGACTTGCAATTCATTCCAGCTAATAATGGAACTGATAATTTCACTGTCACGGCAACGGTTTCGGATAACCAGGCGGCACCGCTGGTGGCGATAAAATCTTTTATAATCCCAGGCTCTTCATTGTTGAATGCAACCGCTGGTAACAATATCCTAATTGGAACAACGGGTAATGATACGGTCACTTATGCTTCGGCTACCGGTCCGGTGACCGTATCATTGAATATCGCAACTGCACAAAATACTGTCAACTCTGGTATGGATCAATTGATCGGCATCGACAATCTGATCGGTAGTAAATTCAATGATCGCTTGACCGGAGATAGCGACGACAATGTCATTCAAGGCGGTGCGGGTAACGATACCATTCGTGGCTGGTCAGGTGCTGATGCGATGCTGGGTGGTACAGGTAATGATACCTACTATGTCGAGAATGCCGGAGATGTTGTCACTGAACAGTTCAATGCGGGAACTGACCTCGTCAGCAGTAATCTTTCCTATACGCTGGGGCTTAATTTAGAAAACCTTACGTTGACGGGACCCAATGCAATTAATGGGGTCGGAAATGAACTCAATAACAAGATTATCGGTAACGCTGCTAATAATTTTCTCAATGGTGATGCAGGCTCCGATATCTTGAAGGCAGGTAATGGAGATGATTACCTCAATGGCGGTTCTGGTAAAGATACCCTGACCGGGGGCGCTGGTAAAGACACTTTCTTCATCGGCTCAAAAGATGCCTTTGACACGATCACTGATTTCAACGTGACAGGTGGCGATATCATTAAGTTGGATGGCGATGTTTTCACATCTCTGAGTTGGGATGAATTGGCCAACGAACAGTTCCGAGTCGGATCCAAGGCGCTTGATAGCAATGATTTCATCATTTATAACAAGACTACTGGCGCGATTCTTTATGATGCCGATGGCAGTGGTACGGGTGCTGCGCTGCAAATCGCCAAGGTAGGTATCGGACTTGCATTAACGAATACAGATTTTTTTGTGTAATAATTCTTGAAGATAATCACGGGAAAATGATGCGGATGTTCAGCCGAAACGTTTTCCCGTGGTTTTTTGATTAAACCTGCATGTTCATAACTTCTTGATAAGCAGAAACCAATTTATTGCGAACTTGCACCATAGATTGAAATGAGACATTAGCTTTCTGCAATGAAATCATCACCTCATGCAAATCGATGTTAGGCTGATCGCTAATAAATTGCTCGCTTAACGCATCTGCTTTTTTCTGAGCACTGTTGATTTGATTAATTGCAGACTCCAATTTTTCAGAAAAATCAACTTTCATTACACCGTCGGTGCCTGCGCCCTTCTTGACTCCTGAAGCTAAGGCTGAAGTTGATTGTAGTTGTTGAAGAATATTGTCAATAGCTGATTTATCCATAGCTTGCCTCTCTACATGCAAAACTTATCAATTCATTCATCACAGACTTAATTTTCTTGATTGATCAAACGGTACTGTTGCAATTTATATCGCAGCGTTCTTTCAGAAATTCCCAGTTTTTTAACGGCCAATTTGCGCGAACCATTAACAGAAGCTAATGTTTCAAGAATATGTTTGCGCTCGAGCGATCTCATATCCTGAGAAGGTTCCTCTGTACATTTTTCGTTCTTCAGTGGATAAAGCTTATTCTCGGGTAAATGAATATGCTCTATGTCGATTTCATCGGTTGCCAAAATCATGGCGCGTTGTATGACATTTTCTAATTCACGGATATTCCCAGGCCAGGAATACTGAGTCAATTTTTCCATAGCTTCATCTGTGATTCGAAAAAGTGGTTGATCGTTTTTCTGAGCATTTTCCCCTATCATTTTGAGCACCAGCGGTTCAATATCCAACGGGCGTTCTCTTAATGATGGAATTTCTATCGGAAACACATTGAGTCGATAATATAAATCTTCTCGGAATTGGCCATTTTTAACCATTATCGGCATATCGCGATTTGAGGTTGCTAAAACTCGAATGTCGAGTTTGATCATTTTATGTCCACCAACTCTTTCAACTTCTCTTTCTTGGAGTACTCTCAGTAATTTCGCTTGTAATTCTAATGGCATTTCGGAAATTTCATCCAATAATAGAGTTCCCCCTTCGGCTTGCTCAAACTTTCCTGGCTGTGCTTGTGTTGCTCCGGTAAATGCGCCTTTTTCATAACCAAATAATGTAGCTTCAAGCAGATTCTCCGGGATAGCTGCACAATTAATAGCCACAAAAGGCCGTGACGCACGCAGAGAATGTCGATGAATATAATGAGCAATGACTTCTTTGCCACACCCACTTTCACCCGTCAACATAACAGTCGCTGGTGATTTTGCAACACGCTTGGCAAGCGATAGCAACGCTCGGGTTTTTGGATCATTGGCAATTACTGAACTATCTTGATCGGATTCTGACAACGCATAGCGTTTAATATAGACAAGCAAGCTATCCGGATCAAAAGGCTTAAGTAGATAGTCACAAGCGCCTGTACGCATTGCAGTTATCGCTTTGTCGATTTCCCGATAAGCTGTCATGAGTAACACGGGCAACTCAGGACTCAAAGATTTAATTTTCTTTAACAGCGTCAATCCATCCATTGGTTTCATCTGGACATCGCTGACCACCATTCCAATTTGTTGTGTTTGGATTACAATCAGTGCATCATGGCCGTTTGCAGCCGCGACTGCTTGATAACCCGACAATTTGATGGTGGCGCAAACCGCTTCAAGCAAATCCTGATCGTCTTCGACGACTAAAATAGGCAATGTTTTTTGCATACGATCAATCCTGTTGAGTTCTTGGTATCGTTACAACAAATTCGCTGCCATTATCCGATGGCGAGTTAACACAAACCACCCCATTCATGGACTGAATGACACCGCGAACAATGGCCAACCCTAATCCAGTACCCTCCTGCCGCGTAGTATAAAATGGCTCAAATACCCTATTTTGGTCGACATCATCGATTCCCGGACCATAGTCTCGAACACTCAATACCAGCATATCCTTTTTCAAGCCGCTGGTTAGTGTGATTAAATCGCCTGAGGCAGATACTTGCATAGCGTTTTCCAGCAAGCTGATCATTGCACCAAATAACGCTTGGTAATCGGCTAATAAATATTCCCCTTTGCTATGATCATGGACTGTCAAATGCATATGACGTAGTGTTAATTGTGGCTCGATGACTTGTTGTAATTCAGACAGCAAATAACTGATCGAAAACCTTTCAAGCTGGGTAGTTTCGCCTTTGACAAAACGCAGCATATCTTTAGTTAATTGCTCTAAGCGATGCAAGCGTTCAACCGTTTTATCGGCAAAACCTTTCCGCACATCGGGTGTTAAGTTATCGTTACCTAAATGTGTTGCATATAACAGTGCTGTCGCCAGCGGAGTACGTAATTGATGCGCAAGATTTGCAGCCATCTCTCCCATCGCAGTTAAGCGTTGATTCCTTCTAATCTTTTCCTGTATTGCATAAGATTCGGTAATATCATTTAGCAATAAAATTTGCCTATTTTCGCAATCCATTAAACTGCTCAGAATGCGAATACGTAACTGCTGCTTTGCTTCGCTCGGTTGCAAATACCATTCATTCATTACTTTAGTTGGCTTTAACCGCTGTGCAACGATATCTTGCCACTGCAGGTGCAGTAGGGGCTCTCCAAGAATTTGCAACGCCGCCGGGTTGACTTGTTCGATGCTTCCTTGAGCGGTTAATGCGATGACTCCGCCTGGGAGTGCATTTAATAGAAAGCTCAGTTGATTGGATATATTCTCTTTTTCTAAGAGTTGTTTACGCAATTCTCCATTGGCTAATGCTAGTTCATGCGTCAATTGTGCAACTTGATGTTGCAATTCCTGATACACGCCGGAAAGTTGTTCCGATGCTTCATTAAATGCAGCAAAAGCAATCTGTAGTTGCTGTTGATCGGTCGCCATTGAATCTTTGTTTGATTTAAATTGATTGTGCACAAAATTTACTGACAATTATTCAAAATGATCGCTAGCTTACCTTTATTCATACACCAACAATGACTGAAATAAGGCATGCAAATCTATTTTATTCAAGCATTCGTAATGCTTAGAATTATCCATAATCATCATTCATAAGAATCTGTGTTGTAAGCAGAAATAATTTTATTGCTGCCTGAGCGTATATTTTTATACGAAACACTCATCAGAATAATTGATTGAACTTTGAAAGTAATTAGGAGAACAGTTCGTGGCGACAGTTCCGGACGAAACTAATGCAACGAAAAAAACAGCAGCGGCGTCAATGAGCACAACGGCATTCAAATTGGAGCAATTGCGTCAATTGTCAAACCAAAAGAAAATTGGTCTGATATTGTCTTTGGCCGCAGTGATTGCGCTCATTATTGGCGGTTTGATGTGGAGTCAATCTCCTGAATATCGTGTGTTATATAACAATGTATCGGATCAGGATGGTTCCAGCATTATTGCTGCTTTGCAACAAATGAACGTGTCCTATAAGTTCTCTGAACATGGCGGTACCATATTAGTCCCGGAAAGACACATCCATGAAGTGCGTCTGAAATTGGCTGGTCAGGGATTGCCAAAAGGTAGTCTGCCGGGTTTCGAGATTATGGAAAACCAAAAGTTTGGTTCCAGTCAGTTTCTAGAGCAAATCAATTACCAACGTGCCTTAGAAGGTGAACTTGCACGCTCGGTACAGTCACTCTCTGCGGTACAAAGCGCTCGCGTACATTTAGCTATGCCTAAGCCATCGGTTTTTTCAAGGGATAAGCAACAGCCAAGTGTATCAGTACTCGTTAATTTATACCCAGGTAGGATTCTCGCTGTGGAACAAGTCAGTGCCATTGTGCATTTGATGTCGAGCAGCGTACCAAATTTACCTGTAAAGAATGTAACCATTGTTGACCAGAATGGTAATTTATTGAGTACACCTAACGATGCCAAACAAGATACACGTTTTGATGCTAAACAGCTTGAGTACATTAAAGAGCTTGAAGAAGGTTATATTCGCCGCATTGAAGCAATATTGGCACCGATCACCGGTGCTAGCAATGTACGTGCTCAAGTTGCTGCTGATTTGGATTTTTCTCATATTGAACGCGCTGAAGAAATCTATCGCCCCAATAATAACGAGACAGAAGGGGCGTCAATCCGTAGCCAACAAACCCATGAATCCGTCGCTACTGGTTCTAAATTCGATGGCGGAATTCCAGGTGCACTATCCAATCGACCCCCTGAAAATGCTACTGCGCCTATTGAAGTAGATAAAAAGAAAAAGGGAGAACCGGCTTCTGAAGGTGACGATGAAAAAAACAAGAAGGAGCCTCCTATCCCAACTGACAAGAAAAAGGAATCGACCACAAACTATGAAGTCGACAAAACAGTACAGCACACCAAGCAATCAACGGGAAACATCAAACGCTTAACAGCAGCAGTGGTGGTAAATTATCGCAAGAAGGTCGATGAGAACGGTGAAATCACATATGAAGCGCTCAGTGCAGACGAACTCAAAGAAATTAACAATCTGGTAAAAGAAGCGATGGGATTTAACGAAAAACGTGGAGACTCTTTGACTGTAACTAATAGTGTATTTTCGGATCACGATGTGAGCTCGGATATCGTCTTCTGGAAAGACCCCGAAAATATTATGCTTGCAAAAGATTTTGGCAAACAGTTTTTAGTATTCGCGTTAGTATTATTTTTCTTTCTTAAGATTTTACGGCCATTCCTAAAAAGCTTGGAGCCAGCATCTGCCGTTCCAGCATTAACTAATAGCGGTGCGATGAGTACGTCAGCAGAAGCAGTCAGTATAGGGCCGGATGGACAACCCCTTCCTGAGCAAGCTACAAGTCCAGCTATGCTTGCGATTCAAAAATCGATCTATGAAGAAAACCTGAAGCAAGCAAAGAAACTAGCTTTGGAAGAACCCGTTATCGTTGCCAACGTTGTTAAAGATTGGATTTCAAAATAATGGATGATGACGGTATAAAAAAAAGCGCTATCCTACTCATGACATTAGGAGAAGCTGAGGCGGCATCGGTGATTAAATTGTTAGGGCCGAAAGAAGTACAGAAGCTTGGTGAAGCAATGTCTAGTCTGCAAAATATCACGCGTACTGAAATCGAAACAACTCTTCAGCAATTTTGTAGTGAGACAGAGGGAAGAACTACACTCGGCCAAGATTCGTCAAGCTATATCCGTAAAGTTCTGACCACCGCATTAGGTGATGAAAAAGCCGCCAATTTGATTGATCGTATTTTACAGGGCGGCGATACCAGCGGCATTGAAGGATTAAAATGGATGGACGCACCTTCGGTGGTAGAGCTAATCAAAAGTGAACACCCACAAATTATCGCCACCATTTTAGTGCACCTAGAACGTGATCAGGCCAGTGAAATCCTGAGTTTGTTTGAGGAGCGATTGCGTAATGACACATTGTTGCGTATCGCTACCTTGGATAGCATACAACCTGACGCCTTGCGCGAACTCAATGATGTTTTGACGAAATTACTTGCAGGCAGTAACAATATTCGTAAAGTAGCTCTGGGAGGTATACGCACCACAGCTGAAATCCTAAATTTTGTGCCCACTGCTCAGGAAGCAAGTGTCATTGATAACATCAAGCAATATGATGAAGAACTGGCACAGAAAATCATGGATGAAATGTTTGTTTTCGATAATTTAATCGATATTGATGATCATGGTATCCAGTTGTTATTAAGAGAAGTTCAATCTGAATCTTTGATTATCGCTTTGAAAGGCGCGCAAGAAGAATTACGCAAGAAAATTTTCAAAAATATGTCACAACGTGCGGCTGAAGCTCTCCGAGAAGATCTTGAAAGCAAAGGCCCTGTTCGCGTATCTGAAGTTGAAGCTGAGCAAAAAGAAATTCTTAAAGTGGTACGTCAACTTGCGGACGATGGACAAATTGTACTGGGAGGCAAAGGTGATGATAGTTTTATCTAACCTAAGAATCTTGTTCAGATTAAGTGCGGTAGAGTGAATTCTCATAATTACTGTTTATAAGCGATCATGACTGGCAGCTTCGTACCCAAAGAACAACTCAATTCTTACCAGAGATGGGAGATGAGCGCTTTTGATGATGCGAACATACCTTCTGAAGCACCCAATGAAATACAATCAGGATCGCCAGAAGGTAACGATAATCCGACAATCGTTTGTTTATCTACAGAGGTTGACTCAGTCACCATTTGTAAACAATCTAAAGAAGAAGGATATGAAGCCGGATTTCTAGAAGGCAAGGCGGCAGGTTATGCTGAAGGCAGAAACACTGCAGAGTTTGAAGTCAAGGAAGAAGTGTTACACCTGCAAACGCTATTATCCAATCTCACGCAAGATTTGCATGCTATGCAACAGCATATCGCGAATGATTTGTTGGCAATGGCTATTACAACCAGCAAAAAAATGACTGCACAAGCGCTCGAAATAAAACCAGAGTTAATTGTGCCTATTGTACAAGAAGCTATTCAGCAATTACCTTACTCAGTCCAACAGCCTCGCCTGTTTTTGCATCCCGATGATGCAAAAATCGTACGCACCCATTTGAGCGATCAATTAATACAAGAAAACTGGTCAATTCGCGAAGACGACCAATTAACACGTGGCGGTTGCCGTATCGTGACTAATGGTAGTGAGATTGATGCCACCATCGAATCACGTTGGCAGAAAATATTAGCCGCCATTGGTCAACAAAATAATTGGCTCGAATAACTTACGAATATGCATCGTCACGAACATTGGCGTAGTTTTTTGAACAACTGCGCGCAACGCATAGAACCGGTCAATGCTTATACTACCAGCGGAACCATAACCCGAGTCTCTGGATTAGTTATGGAGGCCATTGGATTAAAAGTGCCGGTTGGTGGTAATTGCACCGTTCTATTATCAAACGGCCAGAAAGTGTCGGCAGAGGTTGTTGGGTTTTCTGGTGAACGCTTGTATTTAATGCCTTCGAGCGATGTGTATGGACTGTCTCCCGGAACTAAAGTCATTCAGACAGAACTCGTCGCTGACCCACCAAAATTTGGGGAACTCCAACATCCGCGTAGACGTGCTGCTGATCACGCGAAACATATTCACGTGGGAATCGAATTACTAGGTCGCGTAGTCAATGGATTGGGGGAACCGCTGGATCACTTAGGTGCTATACATGCGGAGCACAGTGTTCCGCTTTATAGTCGCCCTTATAATCCCCTTGAACGCATGCCAGTGACCGAGCCGTTGGATGTTGGCGTACGTGCCATTAACGCATTACTCACCGTCGGTCGAGGTCAACGCATGGGGTTATTTGCTGGCAGTGGTGTGGGTAAGAGTGTTTTACTTGGCATGATGGCACGCTATACCAGCGCTGATATCGTGGTGGTCGGTTTGATTGGCGAACGCGGCCGTGAAGTGAAAGAATTCATCGAGCATACTTTGGGAAAAGAAGGTCTTGCACGTTCTGTAATCATAGCAGCTCCGGCAGACACTTCACCTTTATTACGTTTGCAAGGTGCAGCTTATGCAACAGCAGTCGCAGAATATTTTCGTGATGAGGGCAAAAATGTGTTGCTCATCATGGATTCATTGACCCGCTATGCGATGGCGCAGCGGGAAATTTCTCTTGCCATCGGCGAACCTCCTGCCACAAAAGGGTATCCGCCTTCAGTATTTGCAAAATTACCACAATTAGTGGAGCGTGCGGGTAACGGTAATAAGGGAGGGGGATCTATCACTGCGTTCTATACTGTTTTAGCCGAAGGCGATGATCAAAATGACCCTATCGCGGATAGCGCACGCGCAATCTTGGATGGGCATATTGTTCTAACGAGAAAGCTGGCGGAAGCGGGTCGTTATCCCGCCATTGATATTGAAGCCTCGATTAGCCGTATTATGCCTAATTTAGTTTCTGACACGCATATTCAGATGTCGAGAAGGTTTAAGAGCCTCTACTCGCGTTACCAGCGCAGCTACGACTTAATCAGCGTAGGTGCTTATGCGCCAGGTAGTGATCCAGAACTGGATCGGGCTATTCAGCTGTACCCTGCATTTGAGAAATTTTTGTATCAAAGCATGTCCGAACAAGAACACTTTGAGAATAGCTTACAGAAATTAACGGATTTGCTGGGTAATGAAAATTTTCAATAAACCTGGAAATACACTTTTGTTGATGTGATCATGTCAAAATCTTCGTTGTATACGATAGTTGCGCTTACTCAACAGCGAATGGATTCTGCCGCGAAAAAACTCAGCATATTTAACTCGTATTTACAAGCAGCAGAAAAAAAACTAGCGTTACTCGAAGAATATCAAAATAATTATCAAATATACTTACATAGCTCAATGAAACAAGGTATCGAGCATACCCAATGGTATAATTTTGCGATGTTTATGCAAAAGCTCGAGAGCGCTATTGATGAGCAACGCCAAACAGTGAAGCAAGCAGAAAATAATCGAAATACCGGTAGAGATGAATTTCAAATCTATCAACGCAAATTAAAATCCTTCGAAGCTTTACTCAAACGCCAGCAACAAGCAGAAGCACAACAGCAAGTTAAAATTGAACAAAAGCTAATGGACGAGTTTGCTACCAGCAATTTCATCCGTAACATAGTGGATTCAGTAGATCAGTAAGAAAAAAGCCTCAGTCTACATAATAAGATGGCACAGAGATTGCTCATTAGGGAGTATGCTGACAACCTCTGTGAGATCGAAAGACCATGCAAACTCTGGCTTCTGCAACACCAATAAACAATATTCCGAATACGAATTCATCAACTCCGAAACAGCCAACAGCTACTTCAGAAAAGTTTGATAAGATTTTGCAGCGTGAAGTTTCCGAGGCATCGAGCAAAAGCGATGCAAACCCTAAATCCGCACAAACAGATTCTTCAATCGAGCCCGTAGCACCCACAAGTGACAAGCCTGCTACCGAGATATTACCAGACATGCCGCCCAATAACAGCGGAGTGGACAATCTATCTGCCATTGAAACAAAATATCAGGCGGATCTACCTAGTCATTTTTTTGATACTGCAACAAGCCCCAATTCATTAATGACTTCATTGGCAATTCCTACAGAATTTTCCGCAACATCAATTCCAAACAGCTTAGTAAGCGAGGGAAGTGAGCTAACTCAAAGCCCACCGCAACTTACAAATTTACTGTTACAGAAAAGAATGACATCATCAGCTTTTGAGGGAAACCATTTTTCATATGCACCCGATGATCTTTTGCAATCATTCGATGCGGCAAATTCTGCCGATTTCGGTAAACTATTTCCTGTGATATCCGAAGTGATTAAACCTATAACAATACAAACAGAAAATATTTCATTAACTGCTTCAATCGAATCGACCGAATATCCACTCTCCGGTTTAAATGCAACGGTATCAACGGCATCCTCTTCAACGAGCAACATTCCTCCTGTACCTGATATCCATGTTGAGGCCGGAATTGGCCAGCCTAAATGGGGCAATGAGTTTGCTCAAAAAATAGTTTGGATGAGCAATCAACAACAGCAAGTTGCCGAAATTCACTTAAACCCTGCAAATTTGGGTCCCGTTGAAGTGATGCTTAGCATCACTCAAGATCAAGCTACCGCACAATTTGTTTCTCCGCATGCATCCGTTCGTGAAGCCATTCAAGATGCGTTACCAAGACTAAAGGAAATGCTGGCCGATAATGGAATTCAGCTGGGCAATGTAACGGTAGGTGCCGAATCATTTCAACAAGGCAATCAGCAACAAGCCCACAATCTGCCAAAAGATTCTTTCGATAGGGATACTCACGCTACTGAAACAACGGGTAGAGATGAAATCAACCATACTGCGCCTATTCGACATCAGGGTATTGTTAACATCTATGCCTAAAATATAGCTAAATTTATCGAGCTACAATAAGCAGCTCGATAAGCGCATGTATTAATTCACTCTCTCTTTTTGCTGTTATCAATCAGGTTACACTCCCTATTTGGCTTCTAAAATAGCGACATTATTTTGGCGTTATTTGCCACATCATCCCAATATGCCTTCCATGATAATAGGGTTCATTAACATAGGAGTGGGGTGAATATGTCAAAAGCTGCAGCTGAAGTTCCTGCTGGGACAGAAGGGAAAAAAGGAAAAAAAGGTTTAATCATTGGCGTTCTTGTTGCACTCATAGCAATTGGTGCAGGAGCCGGTGGAACATGGTATTTCATGAAAATGAATGGTGATGCTTCCGAGGAACCTGCGCCGCCCAAACCAAAACCTACCAAATTCATGGATCTAGAATTGTTTACCGTAAACTTGAACGCTGATGAGGGCGGTCAATATTTACAAGTCGGATTAACAATCAAAATCAAAGAGACCCCAGTTGAGCAAGAAATAGGCAAACAAATGCCGGATATTCGCAATCGAATTCTGATGCTGCTATCCAGCAAGAAATCATCAGAAGTAAATAGCATTGTTGGAAAGCAACAACTTAGCCAGCAGATTGTTGAAGAAATTAAACAATCTGTCAAAACGGAAGAATTTCAATCGGATATTCTCGAAGTGCTGTTCACTTCATTTGTAATTCAATAGTCGAGCTTATTCATGTCTGAGGAGTTTCTTTCACAAGATGAAGTCGACGCACTCCTCAGAGGCGCCAATAGTGGCAGTGAAGACACCAAAGAGGAAGACAAGGGAGACGGCGTAAGAACGTATAACATCGGCACGCAAGAGCGAATTGTTCGTGGTCGCATGCCGACGTATGAGATTATTAACGAGCGATTTGCGCGTTATTTCCGCATCGGACTATTTAACTTCATGCGCCGTTCAGTGGACATCTCGGTGGGACCTGTGAAAGTGATCAAATATAGCGAGTTCGTGCGCAATCTCGTTGTTCCAACCAATCTTAACATGGTAAACATGAAACCCTTACGGGGAACGGCATTACTTGTTTTTGATCCGAGTCTAATTTTTTTAATTATTGATAATTTATTCGGGGGCGATGGTCGCTATCACTCGCGCGTGGAAGGAAGGGATTTTACTCAAACAGAGCAACGCATGATTCAGCGTTTGCTTAACGTGGTGTTTGAGGATTATGAGAGATCATGGAAATCAGTGTATCCGATCACATTTGAATTTCTCCGTTCGGAAATGAATCCACAATTTGCCGCAATTGCAACTCCGAATGAAGTCGTAGTGACAGCCACTTTTAATATCGAGTTAGGAAACAAGGGCGGTACTCTCTATGTATGTATTCCTTACTCTATGATTGAGCCTATTCGTGATCTTCTTTATAGCGCTTTGCAAGGCGAGCACTTAGAGACTGATAAACGCTGGAACAAGTTGTTGTCACAACAAATTCAAGGCGCCGAGGTTGAGCTTATCGCAAATATTGGCCACACGAAAGTAACATTTGAACAAATTCTCAGTATGCAAGAGGGCGACGTCATTCCGATAGAAGTTCCCAAAATGATTAAAGCACATGTAGATGGCGTTCCCGTCATGGAATGTGGCTACGGAACGATGAATGGACGTTACGCTTTGAAAGTCAATTCGCTGATATCTCAATCAGAAATAGAATAAGTTACTGGAGACACAACTATGTCAGAACCTACAGACAACAACGCAACCGAAACTGACGACTGGGCTGCCGCGATGGCGGAACAGGCGGAAGTGGAAGGCAACGCTGCTGAGAAAGCGGTTGGCGCAGATGATTGGGGTGCCGCGATGGCCGAACAAGAAGGAGAGAATACAGCAAAATCTAACCACTCCAGGGAGAAGAATGGTGCTTTAGATACTAAGAATGGTGCGACATCTGTATTCCAAGAGTTTTCTAGGGGCGGTTCGAATTCTGGCGCACCCCATGACATTGATATGATCCTCGATATACCGGTGCAAATGACCATCGAATTAGGGCGTACGCGCATTGCTATCAAAAATTTACTTCAATTGGCACAAGGCTCTGTGGTCGAACTCGATGGAATGGCAGGCGAGCCAATGGACGTATTAGTTAATGGCTGCTTAATTGCTCAAGGTGAAGTCGTTGTGGTGAACGACAAGTTCGGTATCCGCTTAACCGACATCATCACGCCGAGCGAGCGCATTCGTAAACTGAATCGATAACATTATTCTATGCACACACGTTATTGGATTGTATCCACATTACTCGGATTGATATTCTCGATCAGAGCGTATGCCACGACACCTGAGAAACCGAACTACGTTTCTCCATCTCCTGTGATCTCGACAGAGCATACTTTGCAAATGATTGGTGGGTTATTAGTAGTGCTGACAATCATTTTGAGTATTACTTGGTTGTTAAAGCGATTCTCGCTACTACCGACAACTCCTTCAAGCACCCTAAAGGTTGTATCCGCTACGGCTGTAGGACAAAGAGAGCGCGTCGTCGTAGTAGAAATTCAGGATACCTGGTTAGTCCTGGGCGTCGCACCGGGCCATGTTAACAAGTTGTATAGTCTGAGCAAACCTGTAAGTACATCCGAAAAAATATCCACCTCTCCAGTAACCGAATCAGAATTCTCAGTAAAACTTAATGAGAATATCCATAAGAGCAATGCCTAACACTATGTTATTCAATTCAATCATGGATAAAAGTAAGTTTCAGCACAACAGGCGCATTTTTTTACAAGTTATCTGTTTTTTGGTGGGATCTATCGCACTCCCTGTATATGCACAGAAGTCGGGTTTTCCCGCATTTACCAGTTCGCCGAATGCAAATGGCAGCACAAGTTATGCGCTCAATCTACAGACATTATTGCTGCTGACATCATTAACTTTTCTACCTGCTATCATTTTAATGATGTCGAGTTTCACGCGAATTATCATCGTATTGTCATTATTAAGAATAGCATTGGGTACTCAATCTTCTCCACCCAATCAGGTATTGCTTGGATTAGCTTTATTTCTGACTTTCTTTGTGATGTCTCCAGTGATCGATAAAGTTTACACGGAAGCTTATATTCCTTTTTCTGAGGATAAGATATCGATCCTGGAAGCTGGCGAGAAAGCCAGTGTACCGCTTAAAACATTTATGCTGCATCAAACCCGAGAAACTGATCTGGCGCTTTTTGTACAGATTTCGAATAGCGAAGAGCTGGAAAGCCGCGAAAAAGTCCCCTTAAAAATATTAGTTCCGGCCTATATCACCAGCGAATTAAAAACAGCATTCCAAATCGGATTTATCATCTTTCTCCCGTTTTTGATTATCGATCTTGTCGTATCCAGCGTGCTGATGGCAATGGGTATGATGATGTTGTCACCCATGATCATTTCATTACCGTTTAAATTAATGCTATTTGTTCTGGTGGATGGTTGGCATTTGATTATCGGTTCCCTGACACAAAGTTTCTATCCTTAAAAGGAAAGATCAGATGACACCAGAAAGTACCATGACCATTGCTAGGCAAGCGATTGAAATTACTTTTATCGTATCCGCCCCGCTATTATTGTCGGCTTTGATAACAGGCTTGATGGTCAGCATCTTCCAAGCTGCCACACAAATCAATGAGATGACATTATCTTTTATTCCTAAGCTATTAGTGATGTTCATTGTCATGATTGTTGCAGGTCCTTGGATGATCAGTATCATGACAGATTACATGCAGCGATTATTTTCCGACATTCCGTGGATAGCGATTGGATAGTTTTCAAAAAGTAAACCTATCCGTGTTAGCTTGATAATGTGCACATGTCTCGATCAGCAATGTTTAATACGCCATGATCAGCATTACTACAGATGAACTCTATACATTGTTGGCTACCTTCATTTGGCCGCTCAGCAGAATACTGGCGTTGATTGCAACGGCGCCAATTTTGGGAAACCCAAGTACTCCTATTAGAGTTAAAGTTGGATTGGCCATTATGATGACTGTTTTGGTGGCGCCAACCGTTGAAAAATCCTTGCCAGACATCGATCCCGCTTCAGGCTTGGGATTTATTATATTGCTGCAACAATTACTGATCGGTATTGCAATTGGTTTTGTCATGCGTATCGTTTTTGTCGCTGTTGAGATGGCTGGCGAGTTAATTGGCTTACAAATGGGGCTTGGCTTCGCGATCTTTTTTGACCCGCAAAATTCCGGCCAGATCGACATAATTGGCCGTTTTCTCGGTGTTATTGCCAGTTTAGCCTTCTTGGCCATGAATGGGCATTTAATGGTACTAGCATTGATTTCACAAAGCTTCAGTACATTACCGGTAGGCGTGAGTGGTGTAAATGAGCTTACATTTCAAACCTTGGCAAATTGGGGACAAGAAATTTTCAAATCTGGCTTGCAATTATCGCTACCCGTGTTAACAGCCTTATTGATTACCAACTTAGCTTTAGGAATTTTGACTCGTGCTGCACCACAATTAAACATTTTTGCTGTTGGTTTTCCATTGACACTATCCATCGGTCTTTTCGTACTGGCTCTGAGCATGCCTTTTTATGCGCCGATTCTTGAACGACTTGTGTTCGATGGGCTTAATTTAATGATGGGGATCGTAAATATCACAAAATTAAATATGCCCTGACAGAAGAGGTTTGTCGATACTGCCTGCAAATCAAAGCAAAAGGTAAGTTTTATCGAAAAATGACGGTAACCCAATCAAGTTTTATTTGTGAACGAGGCATTGTCTTCGTTTATTTATTGCATAGATGATGAAATCATTCCTTATAATCGGGGCTATTCTTTTGTGGTTTCTTAATCAAGAATATAAAAAAGATGAATGATTGACATATCTCTTATACTGTCCGCTTAATCAATATATTCAATCGAGTGGGGCCAAAATGGAAATACGTGAAATAGTCGGCAATGTTCGTTCAATATTTTCTTTACCAGAAGCTGTTATTCGCATCAATGAATTAATTGAATCAGGGGATACCTGCAACACTGAGATAGAACGTGTCATTCTTAATGATCCTGCACTGACAGCAAAATTGTTGAAGTTTGCCAATAGCACGTATTTTGGCTTCTCAGGAAAGGTGGATACAGTACAAAGAGCCGTTTCAATCATTGGTCACAAAGAATTGCGCAATCTGGCGATTGCAGCATCCGTAACTGCTACGTTTAAAGATATTCCATCGAATCTGCTAAACATGGACACATTTTGGCAGCACAGCGTGGCTTGCGGAGTTATTGCGCGATTGTTGACGTCGAATGTGGAAAATAGGGAGCGTTTCTTTATAGCAGGATTATTGCATGCTGTCGGCAGACTTATTCTGCTCCATCAATTTCCTAAGGAGTCAGCTAAAGCGCTGGGCCTCTTTAACGAAGGTGAAGAAGCTGTGCTTAATGCAGAACGCAAAGCTTTTGGTTTCGCTCACCCTAACCTAGGAGCAGAGCTTTTGCGGCAATGGAAGCTCCCTACCGATATTTGCAAGATGGTGGAATTACAGTTTGAGGCGATATTGGATACTAGAGATAAATTTGATGCATCTACGCTAAATGCTGCAGTTGGTATTGCCAATCTTATGCAGCCTTATACGAGTCAAAAAATCGATTCCGAGAAATCCATATCAAAATGTACATTTGAAGCTTGGGACTTTCTTGGTTTAACACCGGAATTAATTGAATCCATTATCACTGTGGCAAAACTGCAAGTGATCGAATTGACCAATATGATTAAATAATCATATCCTGAAAAATGCCTTGTCCTCAAGACACAGAATATTGCGACTTCCTGGTGGAAATAGAAACCGGAAATGCGTGAATAGCGTTTATTTTTGGAGAAGATGGCTCGTCCGTGCAGTTATCCGTTTTTAATTCATAGGATGCTTAAAATTGGTGAGTACAATTCTAAGCTCATAGAGTTCTATTTAATCTTGCCATGACACTGTTTGTATTTTTTCCCTGATCCACAAGGGCAAGGATCGTTGCGCCCGATTTTATTGTCATGGCGTACAAAAGGTTTGACTTTAGGTTGCTCTCTACTTCGGTCGGCTGGCTTATCCTCTTCTAGCGCTTCGTAACTGGTATGGTGGTACTCAACGTTTTCTGGTGCGCGTAATGTTTCGGTGACCGCTTCCACTTGCTGCTCGTTTTTGATCTGGACTGTCAACAGTATCTTGGTGACTTCATTTTTCACTTCTTCGAGCATGGTGGTAAATAACTCGAAAGCTTCACGTTTATACTCTTGCTTGGGATTTTTCTGAGCATAGCCACGTAAATGGATGCCTTGGCGTAAATGATCCAATGCCGCCAAGTGCTCACGCCAGTGAGAATCCAAAGTTTGCAACATCACCGCGCGTTCATAGTGGTGCATGATATCCGAGCCTACTTGTTCAACTTTGTTCTGATACGATTCACTGGCAAGATCGAGAATGCGTTGTAATAAATTCTCCTCATGTAAGTCTTGGTTTTGCTCAAGCCATTTTTGCAAAGGAAAATGTAATTGATATTCGGATGCAAGTGCGCGCTCTAAACCTGGTACATCCCACTGCTCTTCAACGCTTTGCAGCGGAATATACGCATAATATAAATTACTGAGCACATTTTCTCGCATGGCGATAATCGTATCGGTGATATCCGAGCCTGCTTCTAATAATTCATTGCGTTGTTGGTAGATGACGTTACGTTGATCATTGGCAACATCGTCATAATCGAGTAATTGTTTGCGCATGTCGAAGTTTCTAGCTTCTACTTTGCGCTGCGCATTTTCAATCGCGCGTGTCACCCAAGGGTGCTCAATTGCCTCTCCTTCAGGCATTTTAAGGCGCGTCATGATATTCGCAACACGATCCGAAGCAAAAATACGTAGCAATGGGTCTTCCAGCGATAAATAGAAGCGGCTTGAACCAGGATCGCCTTGCCTTCCTGATCGGCCACGCAATTGATTGTCAACACGGCGTGATTCATGCCGCTCGGTGCCAATAATATGCAGCCCGCCTAACCGCAAAATTTCATCATGGGTTACTTGCCATTTGGATTGAATCTCTTCAATTTTTTGTTTTTTCGCGTCTTCGCTTAATTGCGTGTCACTGCGAATATGTTCGATCTCCGGTTCTGGATTACCGCCCAATACGATGTCAGTACCACGCCCCGCCATATTAGTGGCAATCGTAATCATTTTGGGACGGCCAGCTTGTGTAACGATATTAGCTTCGCTGGCATGTTGCTTAGCGTTTAGCACTTGATGCGGTAATTTTTCACGCTCCAACAACTTAGAAAGTAACTCGTTATTTTCGATTGAGGTTGTGCCCACCAAAACGGGTTGCCCGCGTTCATAGCATTCCTTGATTCCTTCCACAATTGCGGCATTTTTCTCTTTCGTTGTTTTATAAACAAGGTCCATACGATCATCACGTACCATGGGTCGATGGGTTGGGATAATCACGGTTTCTAAACCATAAATTTGTTGGAACTCAGCCGCTTCGGTATCCGCCGTACCAGTCATGCCAGATAGCTTCTGGTACATGCGAAAATAATTCTGGAAAGTGATCGAGGCAAGCGTCTGGTTTTCTTTCTGAATTGCAACGCCTTCTTTGGCTTCAACGGCTTGATGCAATCCATCTGACCAACGTCGTCCCGACATTAACCGACCTGTGAACTCATCAACGATGACTACTTCACCATCTTGTACAACGTAATGCTGATCTAAGAAATACAAGTAGTGTGCGCGCAAACCAGCATTCAGGTGATGAATCAGCGTAATGTTAGCTGGATCGTAAAGGCTTGAACCAATTTTCAGCAATCCCGCATCTGTCAATAATTGTTCTGAATGTTCGAAACCAGCTTCACTCAATGTAACCTGGTGCGATTTTTCATCAACGCTGAAATCGCCGGCGCTTTCTTCAGTTTCTTGGCGCTTGAGCTTCGGTATCAATTTATTGATTTGAATATAAACATCCGTATCGCCTTCTGCTTGGCCAGAGATAATTAAAGGCGTGCGCGCTTCATCAATCAGGATCGAATCAACTTCATCCACAATAGCGAAATTAAGCATACGCTGTACTCGCTCATTTGGATGTGTGACCATGTTGTCTCGTAAATAATCGAATCCATACTCATTATTGGTGCCGTAGGTAATATCCGCTGCATAAGCGGCTTTCTTCTCGTCATGCGCCATTTGCGCATAAATTACGCCGACGCTGATGCCTAGAAATTGATAAATTTTACCCATCCATCCAGCATCACGTTTTGCCAGATAGTCATTAACCGTAACAATATGCACGCCATTGTCTGACAATGCATTCAAGTACGCAGGCAGGGTTGCCATCAAAGTTTTGCCCTCGCCCGTTCGCATCTCGGAGATTTTGCCGCCATGCAGTACCATTCCTCCGATTAGCTGTACATCAAAATGACGCATGCCTAGCGTTCGTTTTGATGCTTCCCGTACAACTGAAAAAGCTTCCGGCAATAGCGCGTTGAGCGTTTCTCCATCGGCTATTCGTTGCTTGAATTCATCAGTTTTACTGCGGAGATCGGCATCCGATAACTGTGCGATTGATGACTCCATATCGTTAATCGTGCGCACAGTCTGAGCGTACTGTTTGATCATTCGATCATTTCGACTACCAAAAATCTTTTTGAGTAGATTAGTTAGCATAGAGTCTTTAAATTCTTACTAATTGTGGAATGGTGGAAAAACAAAAATTATCAAAAGTGCCTTATCTAGGATTGCTTCATTGAATGAAGTGAATGGAGAATGGCACATTGTTTAAGCTGATCATTAGAGCGAAGTGGCGAAGTGTTTTGCTAAGCTATTCTTTCCAAAACATCCATTATCCTGGTTTCTTTAGAAATTTTGCTGGATTAAGTGACTTGTCATTGTGCCTAATTTCGAAATGCAAATGCGCGCCGGTCGAACGTCCGGTGCTTCCAACCTCGGCGATTTTTTGCCCTTGCAATACGATTTGCCCGAGTTCTACCAGCCTTTTAGATGCATGCGCATAACGACTAACCAAATCATTTCCATGATCAATTTCGATCATATTACCATAATCGGGATGTCGATCCGAATAAACGACCACTCCTGCTGCTGCTGCTTTGATCGGTGTTCCTGTGGGTGCAGAAAAATCGACTCCTTCATGAAAGGCTTTTCTTCCCGTAAAGGGATCAATGCGATATCCATAACCAGAAGAAAACCAGTCTATTTCTACAGGCATTTCAGAGGGTACGATCAGTTTTGACAAACGATCATTACGAAGTAATAAATCCAAAGCACCCAATTTATCGGTTTTTTCGATTAATAAATTGGAAAGCTCTTCTACTTTATCGTTGAATTCGCTCAGGGTAAATTCATTACTTGGTAACGCATGATAAACACCCCCTTGTCCGGGCGCTTCCATCATAAAAAGATCATTGGATTTAATACCAGAGGATTCAGCTAAGCGCTCACCAAGCACGTCCAATTGCATCAACTGTGCCTGCATTTGACCTAACTTACTCGCCATACTATTAAGATTTTCCTGCATGTGCGTTTGGATTTTTTGGTGCCTTTCTTCTAAAGGATTAACCAAAACAGCTCGTACTGCCGGAATATCAATTTGGTGCGCATACCGAAGTGAAATGAAATTTAGGCTTAGAGCGAGGAGCAAAACGATGCATACAAATGCACCTGATATTAATATAATATTTGCTTTCGTGAGCCTTAATTTTTTTGTTCGGTCTGAATTATTCGAAATAAAAATGATGTTCATATAAAAAATAAATGATGCCTATAAATAGTGATATATAAATAGAAATATGACATCTCAAAAAGTTAATGTTTATCTTGATATGCTTGGCGAATCGCCAGAGTATAAAAATATTCTTTCATTGGCTCATACGTTTTATGAAAACCAATTGGCATTTGCGAAACTAGTTCCAGCCAATCTGGCACCCTATTGTTACCTCAGCAATATTAGTGATGGCGAGCTAACAATCATTACAAAAAATGGCGCTATTGCTGCAAAACTCAAGCAACTTTCCCCAACATTGCTGGATAAACTGCAAAAGCTAGGATGGAAAATTACTTCAATTCACTTATTGGTGCAAGGTAATTTCTTTCAGGATAAAGTGGATTCTTCTGATAAACAAAGACATATCAAAAAAATAAATTTCACTCATGCTGCCCGGGAGAGTCTAAATGAATTTGTTACCGCTTCACAGGACAGTGAACTGATAAGAGCCGTGAAGTCTTTTCTTCAGAAGCACGAGCGTAACCCAACCCAACTTCATTTAAAAAAATAAGCAATTAACATTTTGAAGCACTGTAAGATTCCGGATTGCTGTTCATTAATATTGTCCAACACAAGCGTTTAACAAAGGAGTAATTAAATGAAATCTGTAACTACGCTAAGCATAGCATTGGTTTTATTACTATGGTTGTCCGGTTGCGCTAATACAAGACCTATTCTATACCCGAACGATCATTATAATTCCGTGGGGCGAGAGGTGGCAGAAGCAGATGTTGAAGCTTGTAGACGGCTTGCTGAATCCGCTGGCGCTAGCGAGGATAACGGTGATTCAACAGTAGGTAGGGTTGCGACTAGCACCGCTATGGGAGCGGGAATGGGTGCTGCAGGTGGGGCAGTTGGAGGCGCAATTTCTGGTGCAGCGGGTCATGGCTCGTTAGTCGGTGCTGCGAGTGGCGCTGCAATTGGATTGTTGCGGGGTATTTTCTTTGCAGCAAGACCTGCTCAACCTAATCAAGCATACGTCAATTTTGTACACCGATGCTTACAGGAAAAAGGCTATTCAGTAACCGGATGGCAATGATATGAGTCAACAATAAACCTTTCTCTCATTGTAAAGAAAGTGATGATGGGAAATTAACCGAATGTTATAGAGAATCTTTTAAGGAACACGGGAAGAAAAATTCATCCGCGCTTTACGATTAGGAGGAGCTCAGCGCGGATGAATACGAGGGAGGGGTATAACCACAAACTTCTTGCTAACAAAGCTACTGATCAACTAACGTTCAAACAGTGTGAAACCATTATGCGCGTAACTTTGCGTTTTGGGAATGTGACAAATTGTCGCAGCAGGATACGGAAACATAACAATGTCTGTTGCGATTGATTTGATGCAGGCACCGCTCCCATTAGAAAAAGTAATTGACTGAAAAGATTCCCTCGTGATTGTGGTCATAACGATTCAATTCAAGCCGAACATCAAGATCTTGCGAGATGGCGTAGCGTGTTGCAAATTGTGTCGTAAAAAACAGCTTGGTCTCTCCTAGTAAGAAGATCTGATAACTACCCGACAACTTGATGCGCCAATTCTGAGCAACATCATAATAGGCGCCAACTTCAACATCGCCTCCCAAGCGGTAATAGTCTTTTAGTCCCTTAGAAACTTCCGCTTTTACATCGGCAAAGGAAAAAAGTAGCAATGGCGAAAAGAAATGTGGACGATAGGAAAGTCCCCGACCATAACTGCCTTTGAAGACGTTGCAGTAATGACAGTCATGGTCTCTCAGTGTGTCAATTCCGACATCCAACCGCCAAGACAGTTTGTTGAATAAGGGATCGAAGGGATTGAGCGCGGTAATGGCAAGAAACTTTGCCTGATCCAATCTGAGGCGTTCAGATTCAAGGAAGTAACGAAGCTTGAGATCCATAAAAATGATTTCTGAATTCTTATCGTAACCGATGTCTCTTGCCATTAAATCATGATAGGCCGGACGATAGGCGAATTCGAGAAAAGGTTCGTGATCATTATGCCCTGCTCCAAATTGCAAACGATCCGTGCCATGTCCACGATCAGGCCGTGTTGAAAATTGCGCGATCTGATTGTTGCCATCGTCGCTAATGGGCAGTCGACTCCGCGCCAGTAATACTGAGCGTGGGATTTTGACTTCTTTATCCGTTTTTCTCTGCATGCTCAAATATTGCAAATAGTCCATATAGGCATTGAGCAGCAATGCTTTTGATGCATCGGGGAGCCGTTTGAAACGTTCATCTTCTATCGTAGCTTTCTCTTTGACGATATCCAAAAAAAGCTGTTGTTCCTCAACAGTCATATGCAGGCGCTTATGATTCATTTTGGTCAAAACCGCAGGACGGTAGTCGACTTGCTTCACCAGATCCTTTTGCGCTTTGACGAGTTTGATGGTGTCCGTGGGAATGACACTGAAGAAAAATTGATCTTTTAAGTGCAATTCGGGATTAGCAATTTCTAACAACGAAAGCACATGATACGAACAGTTTTCCTGGAAATAATAGTAATCAAAATAAGTTCCGCCTAATTCCCACAGATGCAACAACATCATATTAAGCTGATCTTCGGTAAATTTGAGTTGATACTCCCAAAGATCGCGGCTCTCCCAATTGTTGTATTCCTGTACTTTGGTGTAATAAGGGAATATTGCAAATCGGCCTTCGAATGAACCAATCAATCCTTTCATGGCATATAAAAATGCATTGTCGGTATCCGGTTCTGCGGCATAGTTGGCGCCGTAATTCATCAATTGATTATCAGGGCCTGTCCTTCGGCTATCGATGCGAATCAACGTGTGGCCAAACATCGAAGCGGGGTTGTTGAGGAAATAGGAGGCAAATACCAGTGTCACCCCGACCGGATCCAACGTTGTTATCCAGCGATTCAAGCGGTCGCAATGTTGTATCTGAATCCGGTTCGGATCAAACTGCAGTTGCTGATTTAGCCATTTAAATCGTGCCGGAAAATTACATTGTGGATGTTCTTTGCCATCTGCAAGTTGTTCTATGGGAGTAAAGAAACTGGCAAGTGTTGCGGCTAACTCAGATTCTGGATCAGTTTTTCCAGCGGGAGAATTAAAAAAATCCATGCCATCGGCTTCGCTCACCACGCCGCCAAAAGTTTTTTTATTATATTTCAGCAATAGCCGCCAGACACGTTCATTGCTGAGTTGTTGCTGTTTTGCTTGCTGTTGGAGTTCTAGAAGGTAGTGATTGTTAACGCTGGCATAAGTAACACTTAAGGCAAAGCCAAAACCAAAACACAGTAACACCGCGCAGCATACGAATCCAAACCGAAGCACAAATGAAAAAAAACAATGTGGAAATTAACTAGCGGACATAGTGTAAGTACTATGTCCGTTGTATCGTATCACTCTCAATTAATTGAGAGAAGAGACTTGAATGTTACAAGATTTTGCGAGTTTAGGATTGCTGTTGATTTGATTTTCAAGCTTTGCAAGCAACTCGGTTGAAGTGACTTGATCATTTGAGACTAACTGGTCAAATTTATTTTGTGTCATCGCGCCGAATTCTTGGTGCGTACTTCCTGGGCACTGATACAAATTAGCCAGTGTCGAAAGCGTTTCGCCTTTGCCTTGCGCCATTTCTTTTACCAAGCTCGTGTAGTTTTGTTGCGCAAAGACTTCTCTTTCTTTATTTAAGCTAATCAAACCATGATCGCCGCAATTGGAAGTGCCCGAGGTGATACCAAAAGTTTGATTTCCAGAAGTACCGTTGGTCGTAGCTGCTAAAACTTGTTTTGCTCCTGGTTCAGAACCCATCACTTCAGAACCCAATCCGCAGCCCGCAGCGCCATATCCGGCGGCAGTAGCAGCAACAGGAGATAAAAGCAGGAATGCCGTTGCTGCAATTAAACCATTTCGTATCATAATGTTCTCCAAAGAATTTTTAGTAGCGTTATCGACTGCTTTCAACCGACGTTTTAAAAGCAGCGGTCTCGAATCAGTGATTACGTCAAAACTTTAAGAAACGATCTAACAAAGCCAATCATCGCCTTTATCAGAACGCTTTGAATGTACTGAACCCTTAGTAGGTTGTCAAATTTTTATAAAACGGAAAAACAAAATTTGAATTGTCCCGGCTTTGGTGATCATAAATATAAAGCGTATTGAGAATTTGATACGTTTTGTATTACACTATGTATGGTATTTTATAGTGCGACAAGGAATACAGTATGACCACACTCAATATTCGATTAACCGGCCAAATCGAACAGCAGCTTGCCGAGGAAGCCCGGCGGGAAAATAAAACTCGTTCTGAAATTGCGCGCGATGCGCTTACTTGGTATCTCACTGAAATTGAGAAAAAACGTTTCATGGACCAACTCCTTGAAGAGGCACGAGCAGCATACGCTATCGAAGGTATCCGGCAAGAAGCGCAGGCCATTGCCGAGGAGTTTCTGCCGATTGAAAATGAAATGCTGGAGAATGTTGAGGGTCGAATATCTGGCAATTTGCCGCATACTGAGCCTCCTGAAAAATGGTGGAAGTAATCCGTCGTGGCGAGATTTGGACCGCCAATCTGAATCCGCCGCGTGGGCAGGAAATCGGCAAAATCCGTCCGGTTTTGGTTTTTCAGGACGATATGCTTACCGCAATCGGAACACCGATGATCATCATTCTGCCGTTGACAACGCAAGTTTATCCCGCTTTCAAACAATGGCGGGTAACGGTTACAGCCCGTCATCGTTTGATGAAAGATTGCCAGGTCATTGTCGATCAACCGCGAACCCTGGATCGCTCTCGATTCGGAGAAGGGCCTTTAGCCACACTTAGCGAAGAAGAAATGATTTCTGTTGAACGTGCTTTTCTGGGAGTATGCGGTATGTTTCATTACACTATTCATTCACGTTAAACAATCCAGTCAAAACTTCACGCTGGTGTTTTTATCCGTCAAGCTTCCGGTTGATAGATCTTTTTCAGTAAAATAAGCGTATCACTAGCGAATATTTTCTAAGCTGCCTGTGCGGCAGCGAACAGAAAACAAACTGGCATAACATAGTGACTTTTTTTCTAAGCTGCCTGTGCGGCAGCGAACGCTCTGGAGTTGTCCCCTTTGAACGGACACATTATGTTCTGTTTAAAGGAGAAGAAATATGACCCAAACCTACAAACCTGCATACCCACCGGAGTTTCGTCAGCAGATGGTGGAATTGGTAGCATTAGGCAAATGCCCCAAGCAATTATCCAAGGAATTTGGATGCCACTACACTTCGATACAAACCTGGTGTCGAGCAGCAGGTGTACCGATTAGATCAAGCCAGGCAATTGTTTTCGCTGCAACATCGAGTGTTGCTTCCTTGAGTGCCAACGAACGGCAGGAGCTGCTGGAATTGCGTAAGAAGCTCAAGCGTGTGGAGATGGAGCGTGACATATTGGCAAAGGCTACGGCCTGGTTTGCAAACAACAAAGATTGATGGGGAAGGTGTACCAATTAATCAAGGCAAACCGGGCCCAATTTCCGGCTCGTATTCTATGTGAGACACTCGGTGTATCGCACAGCGGTTACTATGACTGGGCAAAACGCACACCCAGCCGACGGGCCATTACTAACTGTCGATTGATCGAGCAGATCATGGCTATATACCGTACAAGCGATTGTACGTATGGCCGCCCCCGCATTACCGTTGAATTGGCCGATCGTGGAGCCAGGGTCAATCATAAGCGCGTAGGCAGGTTGATGCGTGAAGCTGGAATTAAAGGGGTGAGCCGCAGGCGAAGCTTTGTGATCACGACTCATCGGAATAAGCGTGACCGCCCTGCACCGGATTTAGTGCAACGTCATTTCAAGGCAACTAGCATCAACCAACTATGGGTTGCGGACATGACTTACATTCCTACCTGGGCAGGGTTCCTGTACCTGGCCGTGGTCATTGATGTATTCAGCCGTAAGGTAGTGGGTTGGTCTTTCGGTGAAACCATGACAGCCAACCTGGTGATCAATGCTTTGAACATGGCGTTAATCACCCGTAAACCGGGTAAAGTGATTCACCACAGCGATCAGGGCAGTCAATATACCAGTGTTGAGTTCGGCAAGCGATGCAGGGAAATGGGTGTGCGTCCCTCCATGGGAAGTGTGGGTGATGCTTACGACAACGCGATGGCTGAAAGCTTTTTTGCCAGCCTAGAATGTGAATTGATCGATAGGCGCTCCTGGAAAAATAAAACTGAAGCAAGGCTAGCCATATTCACCTGGATCGAGTCGTGGTACAACCCCACTCGCAGGCATTCTGGGCTGGGATACTTATCACCAAACAATTTTGAGAGAAAACTGAATGAGAATAATCAAATCGCGATAAACTGCAATCCGCTTTCACAGGTCGAGACTCTCTCGACTCCATGAAAAAAATGTCCGTCAAATTGGGACAACTCCAAGTTCCAGCAGACATAGCAAGCTGATTTCTAAGCTGCCTGTGCGGCAGCGAACCAGCACCACTCGCATCACTCACGATCACGCAATTTCTAAGCTGCCTGTGCGGCAGCGAACGCTGCTAAGTATGAGGCTCTTTTCCAACAAGCTTTCTAAGCTGCCTGTGCGGCAGCGAACGCCCTGGGCATAGCGTCGTACAACACGTCTCTTTTCTAAGCTGCCTGTGCGGCAGCGAACATCACTAGCTTGACGGTTGACGGTTTCTCAGTTTTCTAAGCTGCCTGTGCGGCAGCGAACAATTAACGAGTAGCACGACGACGACAACGGGTTTTCTAAGCTGCCTGTGCGGCAGCGAACTTTCGCTTATCACGACCTGGATAGGATTTTTATTTCTAAGCTGCCTGTGCGGCAGCGAACGTGCCAGAATCGAATTTATATTTTCCTGAAGTTTTCTAAGCTGCCTGTGCGGCAGCGAACGCTCTGTTACTGAATCGTCGATATTGGCCGCTTTTCTAAGCTGCCTGTGCGGCAGCGAACTTTTAACTCAGCAATAAATGCAGCCCTTTTTATTTCTAAGCTGCCTGTGCGGCAGCGAACACCGTCTGTTATGTGGTCGTAACCTGTCGACATTTCTAAGCTGCCTGTGCGGCAGCGAACCGATAGTCAGAAGGTCTATCTTCCACAGTAACTTTCTAAGCTGCCTGTGCGGCAGCGAACGACCCGTACACACTACAAGACCGTGGTTCTATTTTCTAAGCTGCCTGTGCGGCAGCGAACTGACAATTATCATTATACAGATTCGCCAGGGTTTTCTAAGCTGCCTGTGCGGCAGCGAACAAAATCGTAAGCGATTGTATTGGTCTAATTTTTTTCTAAGCTGCCTGTGCGGCAGCGAACTAGAAGTTAGATGGGCTTCACATTTTTGCAAATTTCTAAGCTGCCTGTGCGGCAGCGAACCGCAAAAAGACATAAGCCGTCAGTACGTTAAATTTCTAAGCTGCCTGTGCGGCAGCGAACAAAATGAACAGCGGCTTGTAAATGTTGGTGTTTTTTCTAAGCTGCCTGTGCGGCAGCGAACTCGTACTGGTTGTGATCATCTGGGATCAGGTATTTCTAAGCTGCCTGTGCGGCAGCGAACGACGAATAAAATCCATCAAGTGCAGTATCGAATTTCTAAGCTGCCTGTGCGGCAGCGAACCATGATCGAGTCAAACGCGGCTCTTGCTGATTTTTCTAAGCTGCCTGTGCGGCAGCGAACTTAAAAAAGATGGGAACATCCCAAAGTTAGATTTTCTAAGCTGCCTGTGCGGCAGCGAACTCAATGTTCTTGGGACTGGCGCTGGTGTAACTTTTCTAAGCTGCCTGTGCGGCAGCGAACCCGGAGCGGGCGGCGCAGCAATTGCGCTCAAATTTCTAAGCTGCCTGTGCGGCAGCGAACGTAGATATTTGCTGGTCACATCTTTGAATAGATTTCTAAGCTGCCTGTGCGGCAGCGAACCCGTTAACAAAGTCATACTGATCGGCAACCTCTTTCTAAGCTGCCTGTGCGGCAGCGAACCGTAATTAGCAGCAGCAACTGCAAACATGGCATTTCTAAGCTGCCTGTGCGGCAGCGAACCAAATCGACATCGAATGTTTGATTACATCAAATTTCTAAGCTGCCTGTGCGGCAGCGAACGACCGTCTCAATTCAATGCAGCTTGAAGCTCATTTCTAAGCTGCCTGTGCGGCAGCGAACCTTTGCTTTTTTAAATTTCATGACTACAGTCTTTTCTAAGCTGCCTGTGACGAACTGCCAACATGTTTCCAGAGCTGCATTTTCTAAGCTGCCTGTGCGGCAGCGAACTCTGTGCGGCAGCGAACCGATTTGTGCTGTAAATATGATTTTAATTGTTTGAAGCATTTCTAAGCTGCCTGTGCGGCAGCGAACCGACAATAGAAATGTTTAAAACCAGTCGTGGTGCAGTGTACAGAATGTTTATAGATCAATAACTATTCTGTAAATACCACCATCACAACTGGCTGATTTATTTGAATTGTTAAAGATCGCCAAAAAAATGGGTCAGAATTCGGGCACGGAGGCAGTAGAACTTAAACCATAGGTGGTGAAAGTTCCGCTAACATTGTTTTCTAATTCCCTTTTCTTGATCCACAAGCAGAACGCATTGCCGCTACTTAAACTTTTTAGCCGGATAAACGGGGTGGTGATGGTTTTGTGCGGCATTTCGCTGTAACTCATCAACATTTTTTGACACTCGGTTGCATTATCGTGCTTTGCACACAACTCAACCTTGCCATTGAACACAGTTTCGTAATCCAAGTTGTGTCGCTTAGCATAACGACGGGCTAAGCGTTCTCGACCGGTCTTGGGTTGTTCGCGTTGATAAACGGAATAACCTTTGATTGCGTCTGGTACCGGGCGGAGACCGGTGCAATGCACGTAATCGCTCAGGCGGCTTAATCGTTTGTCCGCGCCGAACCGGATCAGCGCAGTTTCGTCTGGAGCAAACAAACGAAGCTTGCTACCTAGCACTCCGAATTTTTCACCCATCCTGTATTCGGGGAACGATAGGCCAATCGGCACGCGATTTTGTGCAGCCTGTGTTTCAACCAATCCAAGGTGGATTTGCTGGAAGGTTTTGGACCAGAGGCTGAAAAGGTTGATTTCATAATTTGGTAATAAGGTGATTTCAAGGTAATAGTTCATGGCATCTCCCAATTAGCGAATTACATCAACATAAGCCAAGCCTTTTTTGCCCAGGTAAAAACTGGAAACACCTGCAGCTTCGATCATCTCTTTCAGTTGCTGAGCTTTATCTTCGGGAATGCTGAGAAGGATATCCAGCGTACCATTGGCTTTAGTTAGCAAGGAAACCACTTCTCCTTCACCTTTTCGCCTTTCCTTCAATTGATACGGATTTCCCCAGATTGGTTTTTTACTACCGGTGGTGTATCGATCCATAAAATCTTTTGGTGTATAACCACGTTTTGAAATACCGGCTAATCCACCATTTTTTGTAAGTGCGAGAGATACGTCATATTCCTCATTCAAACGGCTAATCTGCAAATACAACGCTGAACAATACAATTCAATTGGCTTTATTTTGTTGTCGACGATTTTATAAGCAACGTCGGAAAAATATTTCTGTAATGTATCCAAAGCATTCTTCACTGTTTCAATATCAATGGCCTTTAATTTATTTAATTCATCCAGTTTTTGTAAAACATCTAAAGGATTAAACTGTTCGGAAGAACTTACTTGAAAACTTTCATCAACAATAAAGTAGCAAAGACTTTCAATATCAAGCGTCAAGACTCCCCAAAAAATGTTTGAATAATCCGATGTAAAAACCGGATCGTTTGCTTTAATCATTCCAGTGAATGAATTTTGATCGGCATTTCCTTCCATATTCCGGATATAAACCGTTTCAGTATTGATAGGCTCGCTTTGATTCTGCTGGTCGTTAAAAGATATATGTTCTTCCAAACCTGAAAAGAAGTATTTAGGGCAATTTCTGGATTGATAGAGTTTTCTCTGATCGCCGATAAGTCGATTCAATACTCCCATCACGGTATCATGAGTAATTCTACGTTTAATAAAATTCGGATAATTACCTTGATTGTCCCGCTTTCCCAAAGTCGTCATAGAACCGACAAATGTCCGGCCACCTTTTGGTAAGGGTTCGCTATTGGAACCATCCAGGAATGAATTTCGCCAGGAAGCTTCATATTTAATAGTAATCCGCATGATTCTTCCTTATTTGGCATAAAAATAAACGGCATAAGGGGATTTTGGTTCTTCGTTAATTCCGGATGAGTTGCGCTTTATGCGCATCATTTTATTGCTGTCGTTGTAATCGACCAGCAAGTTATCGACATACATATAGCCTTTGGCTTGACGGATACTAAGTTCTTCAATCATGCGGAGTGTTTCTTTGACCAGAATATCAATGGCTTCGTTATCTAATAAAATGCCGACTTCGCCTTCCTCAAATATCGTACCGGCACGAACATAGTTGGGGTGAAACACTGCTTTGGGATTACGGTTAGGGTCAATTGATTTAATGAAATCTTGTACAGCCTGAGCAATTTTTTCGCCTTCACCGTCTTTGATAACCATGGAAGCCCGGTCAAATTTTTTATCCAGAGAAATGAATTGCAATTGCTCAATACTGATTGAACCGTAAGCTAAATATTCAGTTTCTCCAAAAGTGGTTTTGGAGAAAAAAGAGTTGCTGGCAATATCGTCGCCTTTATCGTTCTTGTCTTTTTCTTTAGTGCCGGAACGTCCCATTTGTTCAAAATTACCGTTACCCAACTGATCGATAAAATCCTCTAAAAGTAACGGACTGGTGCGTTTACATTGACTGGCTGGGACTACATAACCGCGAACCAAACCAGTAATCGACGTTAGCACAGAAAGCAGATTTTTATCCTTGGCGTAATGCAGATCAAAGGCTTGATCTCTAAATAAATGGTGCCTTATGCAGTTTTGGCTGATATACAGTGGTGTTTGCTTAAAATCGATTTCCGACGGGTCTTTTTTCAATTTATAGCCTTTATCGCTTTCTTTGCCGGTTAAATTGGTATAGCCGCGTAATTTTGGCATCGAATGGTTATCGATAATGCGTCCATCGCTCTGCAAAGTAGTCGGACCATTCCAATTAACTACACCATAACCATAAGCAACTACTTTAAAATCTACGCTTTTAATGCCAGTAATTTTTTGCATGATTAATCCTCGTTAGTTGTTAATTGCTTGATTGAAATTGCGCCGATGGGCTGTTTGTCGCATACGGCATAGTAAACGGCGTAACTATGCCGAGAACTTTCCCCGCCAACCCGATCCAGACCTTCTGGGGTATAGCTTAGATAAACGGGAAATTCCGGATCTCTTGCTTCATTGAGCAAAATAAAATCTTTAAAAGCTTTCTGACCGCCGATAATGTTGTGGTGTTTGCTTTTCATATATGCCAACAAGTTTCTATCGCTATCGCCGTAGCCTTGGATTTCATCTAGCGCCGCAGTCAAATTGTCGAATTGTTCGCGGTCGCTCACTGGCGGTTGGTAAGCATATTGGTTCATGAATTCGATCTTTGGCCATTGGCTAACCTCGCATACCGCCATTTGCACAAACCGATTCTCACCGCGTAAAGAATGTTTGCTGATTTTGCTACGCCCTTTCTCGGTGGATTTTTTCGGTGGAATGGTAATCGGATCGACGATTTTGTTTTGAATCAACTGTACGCCTTGTTTAAAGCAAGCCAATAAATCCGACTCCATGGCTTGTTTGGCAAGTTCTGTTTCGTGAAATTTTCGGTATAGCGAGTAAAGCATTGGCAGTTGAATTATCTGGTTCTCAATCTCTTCAGTTTGCAAAAAGCGATACCACGCCTTAGTGGCGGCGAAGGAATATTGTCGGTTTAGGAATCGGGCGGTTGCTCCGGTGCCTTTGCCTTGATGGATCAATTCCGGCACGGCAACACAGTAAATATTGGGGGTTGAATTGGCACCGAATCGATCGAGCCGACCCAAACGCTGTAGAAAGTTTTCGGCAGTGGTAAGTTCGGACACCATGTAATCGCTGGTGATATTTAACGATGCCTGCACTATAGGCCCGGCTCGCAACACATTGTATTTTGGAGTGCCGTTTTTTTTGAAGGATTCGTATACTTCATCGAACAGTTTGTGTTTATCGCTTTTCTTGAATTTGGAATGTAGCAATATTGCATTTTCGGTATTCTGATTGCTAATAAAGCTTTTTTGTGCGGTTTGGGCAGTATTGCTGATCACGATGGTTTTTCCGCTTTGGTGCTGATACAGCGGATTGCCTGCGTCCTGTCGCGTTTCATCGAATACCTTGAATTCAACGCGATACTCGCTTGGGTTGAAGCTGGGCATTTCGATAATGTCTTCCGGTTGAATCTCCATGAGGGTATTCAGAAAGAAGTAATGTGGCGTGGCGGACACCAGCAAAGTATTGGCAAGACTGCCCTGCGACTTTTTGCATTCGATCAGTTCTGCAAACAACAGATTGAACGCCGGCATGGCGACATATTCATGGAATTCGTCGAATACCACATGAGCATTCAAGACATTGATCAGTGTATTCACCTTGGTGTGAGTGATGATGGCACTGAATACTTGATCGATGGTAGTGATGACGATATCCCCGGAGAAATAAGCATCTTCCGCCGTTTCTTTTCCCCATTCTCTGGTGTATTTGAATTCGCCCGTATTGATTTCGATGTTGGCGTCCGACAAATATTGCTCGGAAGTCAATTCGAGAAATAAACCTTGGCAGACTTGCACGCGTGGACAAATCCAAATGATTTGTTGAGCATTCTTTAACATTGCCCACTCCAATGCAATCTTGGTTTTACCGCATCCAGCAGGACCTGCCAGAACAGCAACATCGTTTATTTTACTGAGTTGAGCGGCGATTTCATGCTGCTTGCTAGTACGCTCACTGGATGGAAATTGCGTCATGCAAGATTGAATTTGCGAATATAAATTACTTTCCGACAGCAAGGTCTCATTGGCCAGACGATGCAAGGTTTGATGTCTGATATGGTTGTGCAAATCTTCAGCGGATAACCCGGAGATCAATCGGTCTGCGGAAATGACACACGTACGCATCAGATTGTGTAGGGCATTGGCGGTGATTTGCTGTCGATAATCGTCAATGCGATTTTCCAGTTCATACGTTTTATAGCTGGGTAGCGGTGTTGTCTTGATGTTATCCAATGAATCCAAATCTACCGTTTCACTGTAAATTCTGTTAATTAAGGATGCTTCAGTGTTCCGGTATTTGCAATCGATTTCACCAACTTGCTGTAACAGCCTTTGCGCTTTCTCAATGATTTCCGAAAACGGTAGAGACGACAAATTGCCGTTGAGTTTTTTGTGAATCCCGCCAAACGTCGAAAATTCAGGGTCTTTTTCCTTGCGGTATGGCTTGGCATGGTGCCAATAAATAGTATGCTTGATTGCATTCTTGTGACCAGTGCTAATACCTTTGAACGAGATCGGATCGAGCAATTGATAAAGCAGAGCAGAAATCTCGTTATGGCGCGGATGCTTATCGAAGCTGAATTTGGTGTCGTCTATGTGCTGGCCGTCTTCCGTCTGAAGATTCTTTTTCTTCGGGTTTCTTGCCCAATCCTGAAAAGCTGGATCGATTTTTCCTAAATCATGTAAGCACCCGGCAACAAAGGCTGTTTCCATTTCGTTTGTTTTGTTCAGCGTCAAACGTGCTAGTAATTGTTCAGCAACATAACCCACGGCAAACAAATGTTCGGCCAATGTCTGTAGATGGGTATTGGCATAGAGAAAATTGGAATTAGGTGCTTGCTTGGGTATATCCATTATGAGTTCCTTGGCGGTGGAATTAACTGGCACAATGCCTTGCGGATTGAATTGGTCTCGATTCCCCACAATCCAAACCAATTCGCTGCGGCTTCGCGATCTGATCCAGTGACAGGCTACGGCGGTATTTTTGGTTGCAGTTTTGCGTAGCAGGGTTTTGACGGCGATCAATCCTTCTTCCGTGATTACGGTTTGCCAGGTGTTGTTGCCGATACGGTTGGCGAAAGCATCCAATACCCGTCGGGTGCGATTGAGTGCTTTTCTCTCGCATTGGCTGACGAAAGTGACCATCATGGCCGTGATTCTCGTAGCGCTTGTTGCTTGACCTGCTCGAACATGAAATCCATGGCTTTGTGTTCGGTAAATTTTTGTAGGATTTGCTGGCGGAATTCCTGTTCGCTCATTTTTTCCTTGGCGCAAACGAAAGCCCAAGGGAGGATGATGGCGTCTTTGACGAGATCGGCGATGTCGAACACCAATGCACCACGGCGTGTTTTGCCGTGCATCACGGCGAAGCCGTGCGGAATGCCCAGTACCCATAGTGTGGTTGCAGCTAACCCGTAAGCTAGGTAATTACCGTGATTCAGAAAAGCATTGGCGCTGTCGGTGCTATCGTAATTGCGCACGAAATCTTTTTGCTGAGTTCGACTGACGGCAATTCTGTAGAGGTTTTTAGTGAGTTGCGCTTCGATCAACAATAATTCGGTGACATTGTTCGCTTGTTCAACTTTGTTTGAAAAACCTGAGAATGCTTGTGTGACATCTTGGTCGTCGAAAAAGAAGCCTTCATTTTTTAAATCTTTATCCTTGCTCCACGTACTTTGCAAGTAATTGATGCGCATAAGCTGGAAGTATTTGGCAACCTGTAATCGTTTTGCTTCATCAAACCAGAATGACAGCCATCCTTGTACATATTCGGTTGGCCTGTATTCGCTTTGCGGCGTGAGCCATTCAATTTCAGTTCCCATCAGTAGCGGTGTGCCGCCGCCACCACTGAAACCGATCAAGACGCCAGCCGATGCCAGCATGCGCACTGCCGCTTGCGTGATTGAAGTGCCGGTACCTAATAAAACAACGGTGGTATTGGCAATCGGAATATTCCAATACAATTGCTCGTCTTTGGCTTCTGTTAAATAAAGAACGCGGCCATCTTTCTGCATGACGCGGCATTTTTCGAGATAGTAAATATTAGCTCGTTTGGAATGTAGAATTGCTTTTAAATCTGTAAGCTGCTCCATTTAGAACACTCCTGGTTGTAAAACAACACTATTGACTCAATACTTATGCTTTTCCAAATGTCCATAAATGAACAGC
Organism: Nitrosomonas sp.; assembly: GCA_024281825.1. Classification (GTDB taxonomy): domain Bacteria; phylum Pseudomonadota; class Gammaproteobacteria; order Burkholderiales; family Nitrosomonadaceae; genus Nitrosomonas. Next base: position 279,439 of record JAMWZY010000001.1, read on the forward strand.
GACCAATGCGCGCCAAGGAGAAAATTGTTCCAACCATTGCTGTACCTGTTTTTCACTCATTTGGTCAGGATTGGCAAGAAGTTTCTGTAAACCGCGGCGCACGGCAATATCGCCGTGTAATGAGGCATTGAGCCATCCAAAGCCTCGTAATAAGACATAATTAATCGTCCAAGGGCCGATGCCACGGACTGCGCCGAGTTGTTGCCGTATGCTGTCGATGGGTGGCGTTGTAAATTCGTTTGTGAAATGTAATTCACCATTTGAGATCATGTAGCTAACGGCTAACAGTGCTTGGGCTTTAGTTATAGTGAGTCCACAGTTGCGCAGCTCTTCTACGCTTAATTGTGCGATGTATTCGGCACTCGGGTAGCACAATAATCCACTTGAATGTGAAATATTGGTGTAAAGAACTAATTTGCGTCGAATAGATACGGCGGCACAGACACTGATTTGTTGTCCAATGATTGCCCAACTGATCGCTTCAAAAATGGAAAAAGTAGTAGGTATCCGTAAACCTGTTTGTCTGCGCAACATAGGGCCTAGCTCGAGGTGATTTTGGAAGCGTTGTTCAAATTCTTCGATCGCTTGGGGTAATCCCAATAATCGGTGCAAATATTTGCTCAATAAAGCAGAATCGCCCGTGGTCGCAGTTCCATCAAGGATTAGCTGAGCTTGTGCAGCACCCGATTGAAAGTCAATGGTTAAGCAAGCAGGCTGGTTATTCCAAAGCAATCCTTTTGCTAGCGAGTGTTCATGAACATGCTCTGCAATGGCTTGAGAATCACGTTGATGAAACGCTAGAATTGTATTGACGTAGTAGCGTTTCGGCAGTTTAATCTTGCAGGTTAATTGTGTCTTAATCACCGGGTTTGATTCCATGTTAATCTCTGCATGAATGCATTCTTGCACTATAAAGAATCGCGATGATGGATACAAATCCGTTGCTCGGCATTTTCCGTTTAGCGTATCATTAGGCCACTCTAAAAAAGGTGTTAGTGCTAGAGATTTGTATATTGTTGATCTTTTTGATTTGATAGGGTTTTCCTGGCAACGATTATGAAGATTACACGTGCGATCGAATATTTTTTGATTGGGCTGATTTTATCGGTGATAGGGGTAATGCCGGTTTCTGGTCAGATGGAAAGAAATTTCCCGCCCGATAGCAGATTGGGGAATTTGAATGGCGCGTCTTTTCCTCAATTCAATATTGATGGAAGGCTCATGATTATGGGCGCGGCCGGGCAAGTGCGTGATATCGATAACCAGATTGTGCTGCCCAACACCGCTTATAAGCCTGGTGCTGTACGCTATCAGATTGATCTGATGGGGCATTTGCACCGTGTCTGGTATTTGACACCGGGAGAAGCTAAAGGCGCCAAAAAAGAAAAATGAGCTTAGGTTTTTAGCTAAGCATGACAATTCACTTTATTTCATGGTCAATATTAATCTGTGAGTAACAAACTATATATCAAAACCTTCGGTTGCCAGATGAATGAATACGATTCAGAAAAAATGGCCGATGTGTTGCACGCCGCGTATGGCATGGAAGCAACTGATGATCCCGCTCAAGCCGATATGATTTTATTTAATACCTGTTCCGTGCGCGAAAAAGCGCAGGAAAAAGTGTTTCATGATCTGGGGCGTGTGCGTCATTTGAAAGAAAAGAATCCTCATTTGTTGATTGGCGTGGGAGGGTGTGTCGCGAGTCAAGAAGGCAAGGCGATTGTGACCCGTGCGCCCTTTGTTGATGTGGTTTTTGGTCCTCAAACGTTGCACCGATTGCCGCAGTTGATTGAAACACGTAAAGCGACTGGACGGCCGCAAGTGGATATTTCATTTCCTGAAATCGAAAAATTCGACCATTTGCCGCCGGCGCGCACTGAGGGAGTCACCGCATTTGTATCAATCATGGAAGGCTGTAGCAAATATTGTAGCTTTTGCATAGTGCCTTATACGCGCGGAGAGGAAGTATCCCGTCCACTCGGCGATGTGCTGACGGAAATTGCTGTACTAGCAGATCAGGGTGTCAAAGAAGTCAATCTGCTTGGGCAAAATGTCAACGCCTATCTGGGGGTCATGGATGATGGCGAGATTGCCGATTTCGCTTTGCTGCTGGAATATTTACACGAAATTCCGGGTATTGAGCGCATTCGCTATACCACCTCACACCCTAAAGAATTTACGACACGTTTAATCGAAGCGTATCGTAATTTGCCAAAACTGGTCAATCATTTGCATTTGCCTGTGCAATCCGGTTCCGATCGGGTGCTCGCAGCAATGAAACGTGGCTACAGCGTACTGGAATATAAATCAATCATCCGAAAATTACGTGCTATTCGTCCAGATATTTCACTGTCTTCGGATTTTATTGTGGGGTTTCCTGGAGAAACCGAGGCCGATTTTTCGGCCACAATGAAATTAATTGAAGAATTAAATTTTGATGAATCGTATAGTTTTGTTTATAGTCCTCGCCCCGGTACGCCTGCGGCAGATTTGCCTGATGAAACACCGCAGGAAGTAAAGCTGGAAAGATTGCATCGCTTGCAAGCACAAATCAACCAGCAAGCCCGAAAAATCAGCCAAAGCATGGTGGATTCTGTGCAACGTGTGTTACTGGAAGGTACTTCTAAAAAAAATGACGGTGAATTCTGCGGCCGGACCGATAACAACCGGGTCGTTAACCTAACGAGCAATCCTGAACGTGTCGGCAGTTTTATCAATGTTCGCATTACTGAAGCGCGCGCTCATTCCTTGCGTGGTGAAATGCTACCGGAATAATTGAGATACGTTGCGTGGTTTTTTGCTTGCAAAGTATCACAACCGCTGCGACAATCGCATTATCGTAACAGTATCGTTTAACATTGAAACCAGTACCTCTCGAAATCTCCTTCACGCCCGCCGACAATCAGCGATTGGCCAACCTGTGCGGTTCTTTGGACGAAAATCTCAAACAAGTTGAAAACGTATTGGATGTGGAAATCTCCCGGCGTGGTGAGCATTTCAGCTTGTCAGGTCGTTCCGATCAAACCAAACTGGCTGCAAAAGTTTTGCGCGATTTTTATAACCAGTCGAAGCAGCACCTGAGTTTAGAACAAATTCAATTGGGCTTGGTTGAAGCGCTCAATTTAGGAAAATCAGCAACTGCAGGGGCTGGCGATACCAATCTATCCTTGGTAAATTCGCCGGTGGCAACGCCGCTGATGACGCGCCGTAGCAACCTTCATGGCCGAACACCGCGTCAAATTCAATACTTGCAACAAATTCAAGATCACGATATTACATTCGCCATCGGTCCTGCCGGTACCGGAAAAACCTATCTTGCGGTAGCCAGTGCGGTTGATGCCTTGGAGCGCGGCTTGGTGTCGCGTTTGATCTTGGTCCGTCCAGCGGTTGAAGCGGGAGAACGCCTAGGTTTCTTACCAGGTGATATGACACAGAAAGTCGATCCCTATCTGCGTCCGCTGTATGATGCGCTGTATGATTTGATGGGATTCGATAAAACTGGCAAACAGTTTGAGCGCAGTACTATTGAAATTGCGCCACTCGCGTTTATGCGCGGACGTACTTTGAATCAATCGTTCATTATTTTGGATGAAGCGCAAAATACGACCCCAGAACAGATGAAAATGTTTTTGACACGCATCGGTATGGGTTCTAAGGCGGTGATAACTGGCGATATTACACAAATCGATTTGCCGAAACATCAAAAAAGTGGCCTGGTCGATGTTCAAGATGTATTGAATGACATTCGCGGCATTGCTTTTACCCGCTTTAAATCGGACGATGTAGTCAGACATCCTTTAGTACAACGCATCATCAATGCTTATGAGCAGCACGATCGGCACACCGAAAAACCGTGAAGCGTTGCGCGCACATCCCACTTTCAGACTTGCAGTGCAATATGCCAGCGGAGATTCCGAAACGCTGCCGACACGTCAGCAATTCCGTCGCTGGGTTAGAGCTGCTTTGGTACAACAGGCTGAGGTTGTCATTCGTATCGTTGACAGAGTGGAAGGGCAGCAATTAAACCGCCAGTTTCGTGGAAAAGATTATGCCACCAATGTACTTACCTTTGCCGATCATGATGTTCAACCGCTGATGGGCGATATCGTATTGTGCGCACCAATCATTCTCCAAGAAGCGCAACAACAACACAAGCAGCTACGTGCTCATTATGCACATTTGACGATACACGGCATATTGCATCTGCAAGGCTATGATCACTTGATTGAATCGGAAGCGGCAGCAATGGAACGATTGGAGAGTCAGATATTGTCTCGTTTCGGTTACCAGAATCCTTATTTAGAGCGAGAAACGGACGTGTCTTTGCAGCCGGCTAGACCCGAATGTTTAACTTGAGACAATTAAAATTTACATTTTATAAGCGCCAATAATACATGGATGATCCTTCACCTAAGAGCGGCTGGTTAGAGCGACTCAGTGCTTTGCTGATTCGTGAGCCGGAAGACCGCGAACAATTAATTAGTGTGTTGCATTCCGCGTTTGAGCGGAACCTGCTCGATTCAGATGCACTCAGCATGATAGAGGGTGTCATGCAGGTTTCAGAAATGCAAGCGCGCGATATCATGGTGCCGCGATCGCAGATGGATTTAATCGATATCAGTAAAAAACCGGAAGAATTCATCCCGTTTGTGATTGAAGCTGCGCATTCACGTTTTCCTGCCATCGAAGGAAACGAGGACGAAATCATCGGCATTCTGCTTGCAAAAGATCTGCTACGCTATTATGCAGACCCAGATGAGTTCAATGTGCGCGGCATGTTACGTCCAGCCGTGTTTATTCCAGAATCCAAGCGTTTGAATGTATTACTGAAGGATTTTCGTAGTAACCGTAATCATATGGCTATCGTAGTCAATGAATATGGTGGCGCTGCTGGATTGGTAACGATCGAGGATGTATTGGAACAGATTGTTGGTGAAATTGAAGACGAATACGATTTCGATGAAGAGGAAGACAATATCGTAGCCGAAGCGGAAGACGTGTATCGCATCAAAGCGATCACCGGAATCGAGTGTATTAACCAAGCGCTCAATACGTATTATGATGATGCAGACTACGACACCATTGGCGGTTTGGTGTTGAATAAATTTGGCCGTTTGCCTAATCGCGGTGAATCAGTTGTCATTGATCCGTTTAAATTTACCGTACAACGCGTTGATAGCCGACGAATTTATTTACTTAAAGCAGAAAAAATCACGGTTGCAGAGAATACTGCGACCGATGTTTCTGGCTGACATTTTCTGAAGCGATGATTGACGGGCAATGTTAGATACATGAACAAAATTGTTACCCGATCATTTGATCCCCAATGTTATAAGAATTTAAATGATGGTGGGCTATCCCCTGTTTTGGCACGTATTTACGCCGCGCGGGGTATTAATAGTATCCAGCAACTCGAAACAGAACTGGCGCAGCTAGTTCCCTTTACGCAACTCAAAAACATTACTCAAACGGCTACATTGCTGGCTGATGCGATTGTCGCTAAGAAACGCTTATTAATTATTGCGGATTACGATTCCGACGGTGCCACTGCTTGTGCGGTTGGTATTCGCATCTTGCGAAAATTTGGTGCGATCGTTGATTACTTAGTACCGAATCGCTTTGAATTTGGTTACGGTTTAACACCGGAAATCGTTCGGTTGGCGCATATGCTGAAAAAACCGGATATTCTAATTACTGTTGATAATGGCATTGCCAGTATCGACGGCGTCACAGAAGCAAATGCATTGGGTATGCAGGTGTTCATTACCGACCATCATCTTCCGGGTGCAGCATTACCGGATGCGGCTGCAATCATCAATCCTAATCAACCCGGTTGCCTTTTTCCGAGCAAAAGCATTGCAGGTGTTGGTGTGATTTTTTATCTGATGCTGGCACTGCGAGCCGAGCTCCGTAGCCGAAGTACTTTTTCCGCGTCTATGCCGGAACCCAATTTGGCTAGTTTCCTGGATCTGGTTGCACTTGGAACCGTTGCGGACGTGGTTAAATTGGATAGTAATAATCGTATTTTAGTGCAACAAGGCTTGCAGCGTATGCGTAAAGGGCAGTGTTGCGCCGGTATTCACGCTTTATTACAAACTGCAAAGCGCGATTATCGGCAAATCTCCACTTATGAATTGGGGTTCATCCTTGGGCCTCGCTTGAATGCGGCAGGTCGTTTGGATGATATGTCGCTGGGCATTGAATGCTTGATTACCGATGATGACGCTTATGCCGCGCATATTGCGCAGCAATTGGATGCATTAAACCGGGAGCGACGAGAAATCGAATCGGTCATGCAGGAAAGCGCATTGATTAAGCTGGATAATTTGCTGACGCAACACCAAACGGAAACGCAAGATAACTACACCATTAGCTTATTCGATCAGGATTGGCATCAAGGTGTGATTGGTATCCTTGCTTCACGAATTAAAGATAAATATCACCGTCCAGTGATTATTTTTGCACCCGGTCATGATGATGAGCTGAAAGGTTCTGGGCGTTCTATTCAGGGATTTCATTTGCGCGATGCATTGGATTGGGTAACTAAAAAGCACCCTGGACTCATTATTAAATTTGGCGGTCACGCAGCCGCTGCAGGATTGACCATTAAACAGCAAGCATTCATGCAATTCTGTCAGGCTTTTGAGCAAGCTGCACGTGCATTCTTGTCGCTCCATGACTTGACGCGCGTAATTGAAACGGATGGCGATCTGACGCTATCCGAAATCAATTTGGAATTAGCCGAGTTTCTGGATCAACAGGTGTGGGGACAAGGATTTCCGCAACCCACTTTTATGACACGATTTGCGATAGAAAGTCAGCGCATCGTGGGTGAAAAGCATTCAAAGTTGCGCTTACGAAAACTGCATACTGTAGATCAGGATAATTATGAGTCACTACCTGAGGCCATCTATGACGCGATATTATTTTTTTATCATGACCCATTGCCCGAAGTGATCGATGCTGTATATCGTGTTCAAGTCAATGAATTTAATGGGAGAAGAACGATGCAATTGCTCCTGGAGCATTGGATTCAAGTGCAAGATTCATCCGATGAAGCGCCATAACCTTGATCAATGATGCTACCAGCCAAGCGGATCGTGCATTAAACTAACTCTCTACACATCAGCAAAACAATAAGTAATTCTAGTTGATCGTAAGGGGGGATATTGGCTATGAAGACTTTATTATTTACGGTTATGATTATCTTAAGCACTTTATGGGTTTGCAGCACATCGGCTGCAGATCCGTGTAGTGACGATCCATTGTGTACCAAAGCCGAAAAAGCTCGCTTCGGCAACCCTAATCACTTCGTTTTTGTTGGCGCATATCCAGGGGATGAGCTCTTGATCTATCCGCTCATGAAGGATCATTGTTCGGAAAATATCAATTATTGCGCCATGATTATTGCCACACAAGGTAAATCAGGTTGCAAATCGGGATCAGAAAGTAGTTGCGGCGAGCTACGTACTATGGAGTTGAAAGCATCTGCTGAATATCTGAATGCCGACGTGTGGCATTATGATTTACCAGATAGTCAAGCAATTACACCAAGCACGCTAGAGCAAGCTCGCGTTATTTATCAAAATATTGCACAAACTGGCGGGTTATCCGATTTGTCGCATTACTTTGAAAATATTTTTATGAAGTTGCAGTTATCTAGCGATAAGTCTACTGTGATCATAAGCCTAAATCCTTTTCGTGGCGCGATCAGTTACTCCGAAGACCATGTGGCGCGTGTATTGGATGAATCGATTGAACGTGCCGTGGAGAAATTACAGCGATCGGGACATGCGATTTTGCATTTATATGCAAGCCCTAGAATGCAAAAACCTTGTTGCGATGCCGTGAACAAAGACAACGATACGCTTATTTCGTGTCGAAACGGCAGTGCACAGTTACTTGCAACGCATACCGATATGACTAACTTTGAGGTATTCAAGCACGGTTTTTATGGAATTTACCCATCGCAAATTTTTCATAGCGGTGCTATTGATAATAATTCAGGTCACTATAAGTTTTGTTTGGATCATACCAAAAAATACTTTTCGACCAAGCCTGATGAAAAGATCGTTGGTTTTGCTTTGAGCGAGTCTAGTCAAATTAATGAAATTGCGAATTTCTCCAATGCATTTTCTTTTGCTCCTCAAAAATTGGAGGATGTTTCACGGTATTTGAATGGAAACTCAAACAACTTGATACCCGTAATTGAAATTGGCCGGTTTCTTTTTGATGAAACAACCCATACTTTCAGAGAGCTTGATATTGTCCCACTGGTGCAAACTATAAAAGCTTCGACTTATCAAGGGCCCATGCTATTTCTCGTTGATGAGCCATTATGGAGGTTGCGTTTGTCCTGCTCCAAACAAAACTCAGCCGCTTGTACGGAAATCGCTAATAAATATACCCATACGCTGGATATATTTAGGAAAGTTGGTAAAGAATTGCGTAAAGCATTGCCAGGAAGCGGTATGCTTCACATCGAAGCATTTTCTGAATTGATCTATCAGAAAAATAGCAATCCTTCGGATAACGTGATTATGTTGGATGACGTTGAATACCTTGGGTATGACTGCTATGGCCCGTTTGATCAATGTGGCATGCCTGATGTTTCTGATATTTTTGTAGATACCGGGAGCACTTCGAATCTTGCAAGTTTTAATATCGTTGATGTTTTCAGTAGCGCTTATCCCGATAATCTCATACCTTATAGAATCACCGATTCAAAGGTGATCAATTTTCTAACAGAAGAATTGGGATTGCGGAATTTGCCTTTTATAGAGATTTTTCAGAAGATGCCTTCTCTATTCGATTCTGATCATGAATTAAATCTGGTTTGTGATAGTTCCAACTCGGAATGCATTATCACGGGTCCAATTTTGGAAGGCACTATCATTCCGGTAATGCCACAAAGTGTCTACATTGATTGGGTCAAGAGCGCTTTGTTATCCATGGAAGCTGTTAATCCGATCGGGCGGAAAATTTTTCTCATTCCGGGTGCTTTCCAAAATTTTCAGAATTTTCCTTCTGAGAATAACGCGATCGATCAAATCAATGCATTTACGCAAGTTTTCGATTCTTCTCCTTTGTTTGGAGGCATGGGGGGCTTTATTTGGGGGGATTTACAGGAAGGCCCAATACCATTTATTGGTGCGCGTTCGTTATTCAATGTAAGGCTTGCGATCGCCAATATTTTTCGTGAACGTATAAACACCCAAAAATCGCTTATCGCTGATGCTGAATTTCACCCTGCCATGAGCTTAGTAGGTGCCATCGGAACACGCGGCTCATTCCAGCAGTTAGTAACGCATGGCGCAACTCAAGGGGACATTTATTTTCAAAGCGCCGGCATGGATAGCTGTTTATTGAAAATTGGAAATGATTGGCAGCAAACACTTACAATCAATCAACTTAATTACATACCGATTTCAATCTTGACGCCTCCTTTGGATGTCGAAGCTATTTGTTTAGAACAACAAAAAATATTTAGCAAGAAGGTGCAGTTTGTCAATTGATTAGCTTGATTGTTGTTTCCGGGCGAGTAGACTATTAAAAAATAAGATCCTTACAGAGATGGATGCTATGAAGAAATATCAAGTAAAAGCAGGCAATCAGGTAGCGTTGTCAAAATTTGACCCCGACGATACAGGTAATTTCAAGAAAACAGCCAGTGATAAAGAAAAAGCTAAAGCATTGACAAAAGGCCACATTGAAAAAATGAGGCAGCTTCAAGAGCGATTTTACGCTAGCGGCAAACGCTCATTGTTGATCATCCTGCAAGGCATGGATACCAGTGGCAAAGATGGCACGATAAAAAATGTTATGTCAGGCATCAATCCACAGGGATGCCAGGTTGTGACATTTAAAACACCGTCAGAGCAGGAATTGAAGCATGATTTCTTGTGGAGGGTGCATTATAGTGCGCCGGCAAAAGGCCATATTGGAATTTTTAATCGTTCGCATTATGAAGACGTACTAATTACCCGTGTTCATGGCAAGATATCAAACAAAGTAGCTAAGCAACGCTTTGATCAAATTAATGAGTTTGAGGAAATGTTGTCGGAAAATGGCACCGCTATTGTGAAATTTTTTCTGCATATCTCTAAAGATGAACAGAAGAAGCGATTAGAAGAGCGCATCCATGATCCAGAAAAGTATTGGAAATTCAATGCTGGAGACATTGAAGAGCGAAAATTCTGGCAAGATTATATGGAAGCTTTTGAAGACATGATTTCGGCAACCAGTACCGAACAATCACCTTGGTTTGTAATTCCGGCTAATCGCAACTGGTATCGTAACCTATTAATTGCACAGATCGTGGTGAGTGCCTTGGAAGACATGAAGTTAAAAATGCCGCCAGCACCCTCAGATATTGATTTTGCTACGCTAAAAATCGAATAAGCTGTAATTTTATTTCGCTAGATCGAATCATCATGGAAATTGAGCTTAAGCTGGCACTGCATTCACGGCACATATCTCGCATCCTCGATGCGCCGTTACTTCGTAAAATCAAACCGCAACAGCAGCACTTACACAGTATTTATTTCGATACCAATACTTTCCAGCTTAAGCAACGCGGTATTGCGTTACGTATTCGGCGTGTTGGTAAAAATCGGTGGATTCAGACTTTGAAAGCTGAAGCGCAATCGGCTGGAACATTGACATACCGTCCAGAATGGGAAACGACAGTTAAAAATGATACGCATCCAGATTTTGCTGTGTTACCTAAAGAAGCAATTGATCTATTGGCAGGGATCGAGCTTGAGCAGGTTGTACCCGTTTTTGTGACAGAGTTTAAACGGATAGCTTGGTTTCTAAAAAATGCTGACAATCAAGCAGAAATTGTGCTGGATACCGGAACAATAACCGCGAACAACTTGCAGCAAGCAATTTGCGAAGTGGAATTCGAACTCGAATCAGGGCACGCCGAATTTTTATTCGATTTGGCAGAACAACTCTTGCAACAAGTTCCTCTGTTCGTTGAGCCACAAAGTAAAGCTGCACGAGGTTATTTATTAGTGGGCGCGAGCACGATAAAACCGATTAAAGCTACGCCAGTTCTGTTTCGTATGGATCAAAGTGTTACTGATATTTATTGCTGCATTATTGCAGCCGCATTGAAACAATTACTCGCAAATATACCGGGGTACTTTCAGTACATCGATAATCCTGAGTATCTGCACCAAATTCGTGTTGCCTTGCGACGAATGCGTTCTGGCTTATCGTTGCTTCAGTCAACGGAGCAGCCGATTGTGGTTCCTTGGAGTAAATCGTTGCGGAAAATAATGCAGAAACTCAATGAAGCCAGAGATTGGGATGTTTTTGAACACGAAATTCTTCCCGATATCTTAAAAAAAATGACATCCGTGTCTGAACATGAACCCATTCAACAAGCTACATTAACCACCATTCAAGACATCGCCATAAAAACACGGCAACGCACACAAAAAGAAGTACATCATGCAGAATTTACTGCACTGATTCTCGCTATCGAGCGACATTTGATAGCTTTGTCATCGCACGCTGAAATGACGACCAAAGAACATGTTCAACAGTGGGCGACAAGAATTCTTGAGGATCGATGGCGAGTGTTACATCGATGCTGCCAAAGTTTGGCAATACAAACCGGGGCAGAACGTCATCAAGCACGTATTGCAGCAAAAAAAATGCGCTATGCCGCTGATACTCTATTTTCGCTGTTTAATTGCAAAAATCCCCAGCGTTTTACTGAAATGCTGGCAAGTTTGCAGGATGAATTGGGCTACACCAACGATAGGCGTGTGGCATTACGACTTTTACAGCGACTTGCCCAGAAAACAGGGCCGGCTGCCTTCGATCTCGGTCGATTCAGCGGTATATTGGAGATTGAAGCCTTGCAACGCGAACGTCAATCCAGTGATGCATGGCGCAGCTTATCGCGTATGAAATTATTCTGGAGATAACAACTTGACCGAGGAATGGGATGGTCGCTAAACCATGAACGATTCATGAATGCTTGTCGACGCGCTGCTTTTATTTAATCCTAGCGCAACCATTTTGCCGCATGGAGTTTTTAGCTTACTCAGTACCGAGTGGCCTTGTCATGCTAATCCTACAAATTTAGCGTCTAAAAGACTATCGTAGTAATTTATGGTAATAATCTAGACGTTTGCGCAAAATCTTCCCTTCTTCTTGTGCCGCTAGCACAGCGCACCCTGGCTCACTACGATGTCGGCAATTACTAAACTTGCAATGTCCAATATAGGGGTGAAATTCGGCGAAACCATATGCCAGATTTTCTTCTTTGATGTGGTTCAAGCCAAACTCCTGAAATCCTGGAGAATCAATAATCGCACTGCTTTTGTCTAGCTGATAAAGTTGCGAATAGGTCGTGGTATGTGAGCCGGAATCTAATGCTAATGAAATTGCTGCTGTCGATCGATTGGCTTCCGGAATCAATGCGTTCAGCAATGTCGATTTACCCATTCCTGATTGACCAACTAATACGCTCAGATGGCCTGATAAATAGGGGCGCAGTGTTAATGCGCTCTGGATCGCACTCAGTTGTAGTACGGTATAGCCTAATTCTCGGTATAACAACAGTGTATCAAACGCAACTTGCGTGGGTTGTATCAGATCAGCTTTATTCAATACGATCAATGCATTGATATTTTCACTTTCAGCGGCTACTAAACAGCGGCTAATTAATTCTTCACTAAAGCTTGGAATAGCAGCAACAACAAGTATGATTTGCGTAACATTTGCGGCGATGATTTTTTCCTTAAAAGCATCGCTCCGGTAAAACTGTGAATTACGTGGTTTGATGGTTTCGATGACCCCTTGACCTTGGGTGGTCATCCGGCACTCTACTTGGTCACCGCATGCAACACCGCTTTTTTTACCCCGCATGACACAGGATAAAATCCCCGCTTCTGTTGTAACGGAATAATGCCTGCCAAAAGTGGCAATCACTTGACCTTGTAAGCAGTCAATCCAGGATTGCGAGCTTTTGGCGCGGAGACTCAAACGGTAAACAGCTTATCGATTTTGGCTGCGCAAATGAAATCATTTTCAGACAAGCCGCCTATAGCGTGTGTGGTATAGCTGACTGTGCATTGGTTATATTCGACGACCATATCTGGATGGTGATCTTCGCGGTGCGACACCCATGCAACTGCGTTTACGAACGCCATCGTTTGATAATAATTCTTGAATGTATATGTTTTACTAATTAGCTTACTCTGCAATTGCCATCCTTTAATTTGCTGAAATAGAGCGTTCGCTTCAGCATCAGTTAGTGGCGGAACACCACCTTCGCAGGGTTTGCATTGCTTGTCAGTTAAATCACTAGCGGTGCTATTCATAGTTGCACCTGATTTTGTAGGTGCGCTACGCGAATCGCCGCAGGCGGATGTGAATCATAAAAAGCGGAATGCAGTGGATCGGGTGTCAATGTCGCAGCATTATCTTGATAAAGTTTAACTAAAGCACGAATTAAATCTTCAGCAGAAGCGTTCTGTGCCGCATAAGCATCCGCTTCAAACTCATGCTTACGTGAGTAGAGACTCGATAGTGGATGAAACAAAAAAGTAAATACCGGCATTACTAAGAAAAACAATAACAATGCAAGCCCTGTCTCTGGTACGGAAGATACCGATACACCTAATCCTTCATAAAACCACGATTGCTGCATCAAGTATCCTAGACTCCACAAAAATATCAGGCTCATTGCAAAGGAAAAAATAATACGCTTGATGACATGGTTGTGTTTAAAGTGACCTAACTCATGGGCCAGTACCGCTTCAATCTCATTGGGATTCAGGCGCGAGAGGAGCGTGTCAAAAAAAACAATGCGTTTCGTTTTACCAAAGCCCGTGAAGTAGGCATTGCCATGATTACTGCGGCGTGAGCCGTCCATGACAAATAATCCGCTCGTTTTGAATCCGCATTTATTTAGCAATTGCTCGATACGGGTTTTTAAAGTCGCATCTTCCAATGGGGTAAATTTATTGAATAATGGAGCGATCCAAGTTGGAAAAATTGCTAACACAAATAAATTAAAGCTAATCCAGCCGATCCAGGCATATACCCACCAGTACTCCCCCATTTTTTCCATCGACCATAACATTCCGAACAATAACGGCGCGCCCAGTAATAGACCAACGCTTGCTTTCTTAAATAAATCACCCAAAAACATCGCCGGCGTCATTTTGTTAAAGCCAAATTGCTCTTCAATCACAAAAGTACGGTAGTAGCTCAATGGGATTTCGGCCGTAGCTGTAATGAGAAAAACGCTGATAATAAGTACCATGCCTTGAATTAACGCATCATCAAATTGCGCGTTCCAAAATTGATTCAAAACATTTAATCCACCACCTAGTGTTAAATATAACAATAATGCGGCATGCAACAAGATACTCAAGTACTCCATGCGTGTTTTGGCACAGGTGTAATCTGCGGCTTTCTGGTGATCAGCTAAGCTAATTTGACTAGAAAATTTTTCCGGTATATGGTCGCGATGTTGGCTAACGTGGCGAATATGTCGCGCAGCAAGCCAAAACTGCGTCAGTGTTGAAATGAATAGCGTAATCAAGAAAAACAAAGTAAAGGTTTGCATAGTCAATAAATAAAAGATTTTGATTCATTGTATATCACAGATAAACATACACAAACAACCTATTGTCCGTACCATCATCAATTAATGCGATAATGCTGAGGGTGGTTTATGCGTTGCTCAAGTGACGTCCCGATATCAATATGACACAATTGCGCTCGTTACATTCATTCATCGTGATATAAAAGATAAAAAATATGGCACAAGATAACAATAATCTCATCTGGGTTGATATGGAAATGACCGGACTGAACCCAGATCTTGATCGTATCATTGAAGTGGCGCTGGTAATCACCGATTCGCAACTCAATACTGTTGCGGAAGGACCGGTTTTGGTGGTGCATCAAGCCGATGAAGTTTTGGATGGTATGGATAAGTGGAATAAATCAACGCATGCTAAATCAGGATTGATTGACAAAGTGAAGGCATCACGCTTAACCGAAACAAAAGCTGAAACACAATTGATCGAATTTCTTCAGCGATATGTGCCTTCTGGAGTTTCCCCGATGTGCGGCAATTCTATATGCCAAGATCGGCGCTTCATGGTCCGCAGCATGCCACAATTAGAAGCTTATTTTCATTATCGTAACCTAGATGTCAGTACATTAAAAGAACTCGTCAAACGCTGGAAACCCGGAATATCCTCTGGCTTAACTAAAGAAAGTAAGCACGAAGCGCTGGCGGATATTTATGACTCTATCAACGAATTGAAATACTACCGAGAACATTTTATTGTTACTCAGTAACTCATTGATTATCAATTTTTAATGAGGTATTCCAACCAGTATCTTAGCTGCTTGAGAAGCTGCGGGTGGTTCCTCTATTGACGCGCTATTCACATTCCTTCAAGAATAAATAAAAATTCTCGATCCCGTGGATGTGGTTTTTCCTGTCAACAAATAGTTCCACGTGGTTTGATTTCGTATGTGATGAAAATCTAAGGTATCCAGCGCAGCGCGTTGCAAGATCAGAAGGTGTTTGTGAATACTGTCAGGTCGCGATTTTTTAATAATTAGCGGCATAAACCTTACCATCGCGCTTTAAACAGTTCCAAGGCCGTGATTTTTTAGAGCTTTCACCGGTCTCAGTTGTTCCAGATAGATGAAGGCTGGATTGTATTATTGGCATGGCGTTAAATGGCTCTTTTCTCATACATAATGCTACTTGGCGTCAGTGCTTAGATGAGATAGCCTTCTAATTAAAGCTGTTTTCTTAGTATTTTTATCCTAAACGTGGCATCATTCCTTTTAAGCCGCGCATCATTTTTGCCATACCGCCTTTGTTCATCATTTTCATCATTTTTTGTGCTTGCTCAAATTGTGCGAGAAGGCGATTGACTTCTTGTACAGAAACACCAGCTCCGGCTGCAATTCTACGTTTACGCGAGGCTTTTAGAACTTCAGGTTTTCTACGCTCCAGTTTGGTCATCGAATTAATGATGCCTTCAGTGCGACTAATGACTTTGTCATCGACTTTGACATTTTGCGCTGCTTGGCTGAATTGCGCTGGTAGTTTGTCCATCAACGCATTGATACCTCCCATATTCCGCATTTGCTGAAACTGAGCTTTGAAGTCATCCAAATCGAAAGCCTTGCCTGATTTCATTTTTTTCATCAGTTTTTCAGCTTCCTGCTGATCTGCTTTGCGATGCGCTTCTTCAATCAACCCTAATACATCACCCATCCCGAGTATGCGTGAAGCCATGCGATCCGGATAAAAAGGCTCTAGCCCGGTTAGTTTCTCTGCAACACCGGCAAACTTGATCGGTTTGCCGGTGATTTCTTTTACCGATAATGCCGCCCCGCCCCGCGCATCACCGTCCAGTTTCGTCAAAATAACGCCGGTTAGCGGCAGTGCATCAGAAAAAGCTTTGGCTGTGTTGACGGCATCTTGGCCTTGCATCGCATCGACTACAAATAAAGTTTCGATCGGTTTTAATAAGGTTTCTAATTCCCTGATCTCTTGCATCATTACTTCATCAATACCTAATCGTCCGGCGGTGTCGACGATCATGACATCGTGATGCTGTATGCGCGCAAAATTTAAAGCATTCGTGGCGATTTCACCTGGTTTTTGTCCTGTGATAACCGGATAAAAATCTGCTCCCGTCTGATTAGCTAGCACTTCAAGCTGCTGAATCGCCGCAGGACGATAAACATCACAAGAGACCAATAATACTTTCTTCTTTTTATTTTCCATCAGCCACTTAGCTAGTTTTCCACTGCTCGTGGTTTTACCTGCGCCCTGTAAACCAGCCATCAGAATAACGGCTGGTGGAGTAGTCGCAAGATTTATCTCAGATTTTTCTCCTCCCAGAATATTGATGAGTTCTTGATGCACGATTCCAATAAGAGCCTGATCCGGTGTCAAACTGGCCATGACTTCCTGGCCAATCACTTTCTCTTTGATGCGTGCAATAAAAGTTTTGACTACCGCTAATGCGACATCCGCCTCCAGTAAAGCTAAACGGACCTCACGCAAAGCTTGTTCGATATTGCTTTCAGTTAATCGCGCTTCACCGCGTAAGTTTCGAATAATGCCCGTGAATCTGTTCGTCAAATTATCAAACATGGTTATTAGTAAATTCCGAAATATATGAAATGCATCGCTTATTGCGACACTATCGTTAAATTAAATTGGATTAACGCTTTGAATTTATTGTAGCGCAATGTAGACTACGTTGGTTACTTGTGTTTTTAATGCCTGTGATGCCAATACCCATCATTTTAACTGATATCGCTGCTTTTTTGCTGTATGCACTCATTGGTGCCTATTTTTGGCAAAATAAATGGAAGAAACCGCAATCCGATCTTAATCCTGAAAACAATGACCAAAAGTCAGCAATCAGTGGTTGGATGCGTTATGCTCTATTAATACCGTTGGTGCTTCATGCATGGATATTATACCAATCGATACTTGCCGATGAGGGGCTAAGATTTGGATTGGGAAATGCGGTGTCTCTAATTGTATGGTTGACTGCATTTATCTATTGGATTTTAAGTTTTTTTAATCGACTCCAGGGATTGCAATTCTTGATTGCTCCAATTGCAATCGTCGCGGCAGTTGCGGTTTTGTTGCCGCTTATTTTTCCATCTTCTCGCGTTCTCGGAAATACTGAGTTACCTGCTTTTAAGGCGCATTTGCTTGGCGCAATGCTGGCATATAGCTTACTGACGATAGCCGCATTTCACGCAATGTTGATGATGGTGGTAGAACGACATCTACATCACCCTGCAGGCCATTTGGCTTTGGTCAATTTGCCGCCTCTATTGGTCATGGAGCGGTTGTTATTTCGTATTATTGGAGCAGGCTTTATTTTATTAACATTGACATTGGTCAGTGGCATCTTTTTTTCCACCGAGGTTTTTGGTCAACCGTTTACGTTTACCCATAAGACTTTTTTTGGTGTGGTGTCTTGGAGTGTTTTTGCTGCACTGCTTGCGGGCAGACAAGTTTATGGATGGCGAGGACGTATTGCGATTCGCTGGACACTAACCGGATTTATGATCTTGTTACTGGCTTATATCGGTAGCAAATTTGTATTGGAAATTATTCTAAATCGCTAAATCCTTGCTTTCATTTTTGATTTGTTGAATGTGACAATTGATTGGTGATGGCCTAATAGAAATGATTTTTCGAGAGAATCTATTGAAATGACACAATCTTCCTTCTTATTAGGTACTCATTATTGGGTATCGCAAACTCGACTGAATGGTTTGATGATTAAGTTTTTTTGTTTGTTGGTGGTTGTGATTATTTCGGGATGCGCCTCTCACGAAAAGATACTGATTCCAGCGGACGAACCAAAACTGCCAATAGTTTCTGAGAATGAGAAAAACTGGAAGAAAGAAATTACGCGACTTGAGAAGCTAGTTGCAGAGAAAGATCAACTCATCAAAAATCAAAAAGTACATCAAACTGATCAAGCCAATGTCATTCGAGAAACACATAAAGAAGTAGTGCGTACGCAAGTCAAACTACATCGCTTAGCCACAAAACCAGGTACTGCATCTGCGATTGCTGAATTGGAAGCTTCTTTGGAGCAACTCAATCAAGAAAAGAATACGCCTTTTGATCGGGCGCTAAAAATCCAAGCACAGCGCTTATTAGAAATTTCCACAATCTTTTATTCAAAAGATCAATATGCCACAGCCATGAATTATGTCGGTCAAGCGAATAATTTTGTTAAATCGATTCAATCTGATCTTACACAAAAGAAAGCCGCGAATATTGGTTATCCACAGCTTGATTTTCATATCCCAGTAAAATTGCGCACGAATAAGCTTTCTAAGTTGTACAAAGTGCCTGACGCTCAGTCTCAAGTATTGTTGTCACTTAAAAAGGATACCGTATTGAAGGCAACTGCGAGCCAGGGAACTTGGCTAAAAGTATTGACCGATAAGAATCAAGGATGGATCCAAAATACGGGATTTGAATTAGAGTGATCTATCGCTAACAACAAGGATTTTTAGCCGTTTGCAGCCATTAGCTTTGGTCGTATGCAGTAAGTTTGATTCCTTCCGGCATGCTTAGCTTGGTATAGAGCGCTATCAACCCTGGAAAGCAGATGAGTTAAAGAAGTATCTTCTATCTCGCTTTGTATAATACCAATACTTAGGGTGATCGCTTTGTTAAGCTCATTAGGTCCGTTATATTGGATATTAGCCACATGCGATCGTATTCGCTCTGCAGTTTTGATGGCTTCTTCAGCAATCGTTTCAGTCAAAATAATCACAAATTCGTCTCCTCCATACCGAGCTGCAAAATCAACACTGCGGATACAGTGTGATATTTTTTGCGCTACAGATACAATAATTTCATCTCCTGCAATATGTCCGAGGCTATCATTTAGGGATTTGAAATAATCAATGTCAATCATCAATATCGCAAAGGGGCGATTGTTACGAGAAAATCTCGCTAGTTGATCATTGATGATTGAATTGAGTTTATTGCGATTAAAAAGACCGGTAAGGCTATCGGTTACAGAGAGCGTTTCGAGTAATTTGTTTTTTTCCTGCATGGTACGGCTTGTTTTCGTAATTTCTACCTGATTTTGTTGTAATTTATCAGCCATCTGATTAAACATTTGAGTTAGTTTGCCTAATTCATTACGTTGTGAAGTTTTTAGGTCAACATTGAAATTGCCTTTAACAATATCTTCCGTTGCGGATATTAGTTTTTGCAAAGGGACAACGATCGCGTGGCCCATTCTGAAGGCAATAATAGCGACAATGGCTAGAATGGTACTGACTAAGCTGATAAATAAGTCACGCTGTTGTTTCCAAGCAGCGTAGACAGAATCGTAACTTCTGTGTGCGATGATAGTAATGGGGGGATTTTCGGATACATAAGCTAGACCAATGACTTTCTCATTACCTAAACCTTGAGGAATTTGTAATATCTCAGGATTTATCTGTAATTGTTTTAAATCTTGGGCATCATAAGAGAATGTTATGTCGCCTGTACTATCATGTAGAAATCTGTCATCGCTGGACAGCATGATTTGCCCCTCTTGATCCAATATTAATATCTCACCTAATGGTGACTTTATAGGGTCTTTAAGAATGGCATGGATGTTTTTTAGATCAAAAGTTGCAACGAGTGCGCCTAAAATATAATCATCCACTGATAATATGGGGACTAGAATGCTAAGTGTAGCGGTCGCATAGTACTTATTCCAATGGGGTGGAATAATGACATCTCCTTGGATCGAAGCAGTTTCAGTCCAATTTTGAGGAAATGGTATTGTATCTTGAAAATCAATAGTGCTTGCCAGTATCTGTCCGTTGGTGTCGATTGCGGTCAATGCAAGCACAGTATCCAGTTTATTGTGTACTGATTTTAAATAGTGTTCGATAAAAATTTTCTGCTTTGCAGACTTTTCTTTTTGTGACTGACTGGCTAGAACCACTCCTTCAGTCAGGATTTTAGAGTGTGAAAGCTCACGAACTGTATAAATTTGTTCCTTAATCCATAAGGTTAATTCGTGATCAGCGTAATTGGTCAGCGCACGTAATTCGCGCGTAAGGTTTTCTTTAATCATCATTTCATTTTGATAAAATGACAATACACCCAACCCAATTGAGGGAATTAGCGTGGCTAGGATGGAGAAAACGATAATTTTATTTCTGATGCTTTTCAAAGTAAGAAGATCCCCATATGAAAAACAATACTACGCTTCTGTCACTCTATGATTCGATTGAATAAGGCTATTTTTGTTCTTCTTTTTACTAAATTGTCTGATATTTAACACCGAATAATTTGCATATTCAAGATATCAACAGCCTTATTAAGTTGGCATCGCTCAAGATTAAGGCATTAATTAATACGTAATGGTATGAAATCTTTATTTGGATAGTTATTCATTTGATAACCCTGCCAAAGCCGGGTAGCAATGAATTCAGCAATGGCGTTGGCGTGATGCTGAAGATTGGCATTGCCCAATTCTTCCGTTGTTTGACGAAAAAGCTGTAACCAGCGTTCAAATAGTTCAGCATTAAGATCAGGCAAAGCGATATGTTTGGGCATTGGCGCGCCCCGAAAACGGGAGGTTCCACGCAATTGTGCTGACCAGAAGTTGGTCATTTGCACAAAATGAGCATCCCAGTCGATTACGTGTGATTCAAAAATAGGTCCTAGATCGGGATCTTTTCTAGCTTTTGCATAAAAATGATGAACCAGTGCTGCCACTTCTTCTTCGGTATATAAATCGGGATTAGGTACTGGAAATGGTGAGTGGCTCATAGTGTCGGGCAAAATATGGATAAATTCTATTGAATTGTCTGAATCTTATACAGTTTCTATTTTATGTATTCTCGTACTGGAGCATAGTAGGTCGATTTGCTTTATTTTTCTTATCACTACAAAATTCGGTATATCAAATACAACTCAAGGTTTTGGCAAAGGAAATACCACTGACTCTACTACGCCGCTAAGTTCTTCTATTGCCACTTCTTCGCCAATCTGCTTAGCGCCAATTTCCTTAAGCCTGGATATGACTTGTTGTACTAAGATCTCTGGTGCTGATGCACCTGCGGTAATACCGATAATCTTCTTTCCAAGAAACCATTTTTCCTGCAATTGCTCTGCGCGATCAACCATATAAGCCTCGACATTAGCATTTCTTGCAACTTCACAAAGGCGGTTAGAATTCGAACTATTAGGGGATCCCACTACAATGACCAAATCGCATTGATTGACCATTTTTTTTACTGCATCTTGGCGGTTTTGCGTGGCATAGCAAATATCGTCTTTTTTCGGGCCGATTATTTTAGGGAATCGCCGTTTTAGCGCATCTACAATACGTGCCGCATCGTCTACAGATAAAGTGGTTTGGGTTACATAAGCCAAATTACTTTCATTTTTAACTTGTAAATTCTCGACATCAGTTTCAGTTTCAACCAGATACATACCTCTGTCATTACCTTCTGCTTGCCCCATCGTTCCTTCAACTTCTGGGTGGCCTTGGTGGCCGATCATGATAATTTCTTTACCTTCTTTGCGCATTTTTGCCACTTCAACGTGAACTTTGGTTACTAGTGGACAAGTTGCATCAAAGACTTTTAATTTTCGATCGGCTGCTTCACGGCGTACGGCATGCGACACACCATGCGCACTAAATATCAAGATGCTGTCTTGGGGTACTTCATCGAGGTTTTCTACAAAAACTGCACCTTTCTTTTCAAGCCCCTCAACAACAAAACGATTATGCACGACTTCATGCCGAACATAGATTGGCGCGCCATGCATTTTTAGCGCACGTTCAACGATTTCAATGGCGCGATCAACGCCAGCGCAAAAACCTCTTGGATTAGATAGTAAGACTCTGATCATATTTTTCCCGATGCAAAGAACGTCTAAGAATAGATTGAGCTAATTGGTAGCAAACCTTTTTATTATTAAATAAGACTTTAATTAAGCGTTGATTGTTCCAAATACCGTTGAGCCAGAGCGACGCGCTTCTCATACGTTTCCCTAACCAACTGAATATCCTCTAGGAAATGTGGAAGTTCTTTCATTAGAAGCGCTTGCGGCCCATCAACCAATGCTTTACTGGGTGCTGGGTGAAAATCAACCAACACCATGTTAGCACCGGCAATAATACCTTGCGCAGTTGCCTGCATGATATCCAATAAACCATCCGGTGATTCCGCACGCGTTCCAACAGAATGTGAGGGATCGATGCACACAGGCATACGTGTTAAACGTTTGACTACAGGTACATGCGAAAAATCGACAAAATTTCGATGAGGATCCCCCATATTGGTTTTCATTCCACGTAACCCAAAAATTACTTTGCGGTTTCCTTCCGAAGCCAAATACTCGGCGGCATTTAATGATTCATCCAAAGTAATTCCAAAGCCACGTTTTATCAGAACAGGAAAATCTTGTTGTCGGCCTACAATTTTGAGTAATTCAAAATTTTGTGTGTTTCTCGTGCCAATTTGTAGCATAACACCGGTTGCATTACCGGTTTGAAACAGTGCGTTACGTATTTCTTCCAAATGAGATTCATGGGTTATTTCCATTGCGATCACTTTAATGCCATATTTCCCCGCCAAATCGAACACATAGGGTAAACAAGCTTTCCCATGTCCTTGGAAAGCATAAGGACTTGTGCGCGGTTTATAGGCCCCCATCCGGGTGCACACTTGATTATTTTCGCGTAACGCTTTCATCATCATCTCTACATGTTCTAGCGTATCGACAGCGCACAATCCGGCAAATACATTAAGTGTATCTTGACCAAAATTCACGCCGTTGTATGTGAAATATGTAGGCCGATCATCATCCTTGTGGCGCCCTAGCACGCGATATTCTTCAGAAACACGGACAACACGATCAACACAAGGAAATCCGCTTACATCTTCGATCGATAAAGCTTTTGTGTTGCCAATCAAATAGACTTCCGTGAGAGACTGCTCCGCGCCCATTTCTTTATGAACGCGAGTGGATATACCAGGAAGGGCATCCAATCGACACATCAATTGTTTATATTCCGGGCTATCCGGTTGCGTATTGGGAACAAGAATAAGAATCATAGGTTATATTTAGAAATCTGAATGCTAGCTTACTATTAAAAATAATTTGTGATTCTAACCCAAAATATTGCCGGCTACTATGTTTGCCGGTAAAAGCAAATCTTTAGTGCAAGCTCTTTTGTGTCTCATCATCCTGTTTGTCTATTAATTAACGCCATTGCGCCCCAACAACAGTGCAATAAACTTTTCCCGTGTTTGCTTAGATGAATCCCGATAGAGATTATATTTCGCGTGTTGATCGGGTTGTTCTGGATTGATTTCTATTCCCCACAGCGGTGCAAATGTATTGGGTAAGTTGGAGTAACGTACATCAATGAGTATATTCGGTTGTTCGGGGCGAATTGCAATCAATCCGGCAGAAAAATGACTAAAGCGCTCGATATCCTTTGCTAATACCGAAGAATCTGGGACAGCGCTCAGATCGCGCGACCGATCAAATTGTACAATTGATTCCCCTGGGTAAAGTTGCGGTCCTGTTATTAAACCGACGCGAATAGCGTCCACATATAATGAACCTTGATAGCGATAAATTGAACGCCACAATATTATATTTCCAAGCGTCGGCTTTACTAATAATGTTTCGGCCGTTTGTCCTCGTTCAGCAATGATTGTCTTGGCAAAAGTTTCGACGCGTTGGGATTGCACCCAACCGAGTGTAAGATAAGTAGCTGCTAGAAATAATCCCAGATAGGCGGCTAGTCGGTTGGTTTTTTTGAAGGCAATGATTGTGGATACTAATAAAATCAATGTGAAAATTGGATCGATGACCGATATGATGCTCCATGCGATACGTTCATTACTCAATGGCCATAGCAAGTGGGTGCCATAGCTGGTAAAAGCATCAAGCACGCCACTCAAACAATATCCTAGGAGTGTAAAAAAATACAGTCGCGCAAAAGATAAGCGTTGTCTTAATAAAAACCAAAGCACCAGCGTCACAATTAAAGCGCCGAATGGAACAAAAAGTAACGAATGCGAGAAATGGCGATGGAATTCGATATTTAACAGTGGATCTTGTTCTGATTGAATCAAGATATCCGCATCTGCAGCAATTCCTGCAACAAAACCTATGCCGGTAGCAATACGAGTTTCCCGTTGCTGAGCGCCAGCTTGCGCCATCGTGGCACCTAATAAACCTTGTGTGAGCAAATCCATAATAATTGAAAATCAAAAAGAGGAGAAAGATTGTTCAGTTATGATATCTCTTTTGTAATCACCTACCAATACAAAGGAATCCAGTAAAAATCGATACACGGCTGAATTTATGAACAACGCGATGTCAGAAATTAGGGTACCTAATCATCAATGGAAAATCCGATTTTCAATGATAATGATTGTGTTGCTTTTAATCGGTGCCGGGTTTTATCACTCTCGCAATTATTTCGTTGAGATTTTTCTCAGTAATCAATTGAGTAAACTGGGATATCCACTGCAATCCATCGCTGTAATTGATCTCACGATAAATCAACTTACCATACGTAATTTAATCGCAGGCAATCATAAGGAATTACGTTTGAATGAAATTCGCGGGAGCTGGAATTGGCAGGATTTGTTAAGTGGTAACCTTGATTCATTAACCATAGATGGCTTATACATTGCACCCAATCTACAGCCAGTAAATATAGAGCCTACAGCTTCAAATTCGCAATCTTTGTCTTTATTCAATGAAAAGGCTATTCACATACCGAAACTGCCAGTTTTATCTATTAATGATTTAGTTATCGAACTCAATGATGGCAACCGTGCTATCACGATACTTTTATCGGGTCAAAGCCGGCCTCATGAGAATCCAAAAATGCAAGCCGTTGATTTGAGTGTTGCTGCTTTGGGGGCGCCGGGAGAGATAAGAGGACAGTTACAAGCGACCTTAGATGCACAAGGTAATATACAAGGCCATATTGTGGTTTCTAAGGGAATCGTTAATTTACCGCAAGTCCAAATCGCTGGTTTGACAGGCCATGCGGCATTTACTTTGATAGGTCTGAGGTTGCAGCAATTACAAGCAGAGTTGATCGTGGCTGGTACCCAACAAACAACATTATCAAAAGCTTCACAACTCAGCCTGCTAAAGGCGGATGAATTCATTATCAAAAGTGATATTCGACAAATCAATGAATCCTGGCAAGCTAATTTAGATTTGCAACTTAATAAAGGGCAGTTTGTTGCTGACAATAACCTGAGTATAGGGAAAATTTCAGTGTCGTTACCTCTCCACATTAAAAGTGAACGGGATAGCTGGCGCATTGCTCTGCGTAATGCCGGACAAATACATTTTGACGAATTAAACTCCAATTTTCCTATCGTTATCAAAAAACCGTTATCGCTTGAAATTACCCGAGCGGATATTGAATTAGAAAAAGATATACCAGGAATCAATATAAAGCACGATATTTTAGTCAATCTGAACAAATTTTCTGCGTTTTATCAAGAGACTCATTTACACAATAAAAAATCAACTGCTCGTGAAATTCAGCTTGAAGCGGGATCAGTCAATGTCGCCGGTGCGCAATCTTTTAATGATGGGTATCGTGGCAGCATCTTACTGAATGAAACCACATTAATCTTGCCGGAAGATCGACTGAAGCTGGGTGGTATTTCTGCACATTGGCTGGTGGGATCATCCACTACAAAACGGATTGCGGATTTTTCGATTAAGCAAATTAAGCATCTTGCTCAAGATCCTTTGTTTGCGCCCTTATCTCTTTCCGGAAATATTACGCAGCAAGCCAACGTGAATAAACGGGCATCATACTTGTTGAGTCTTATTGCCGGCACATCATCTTTAAGCTATCTAAAAATGGATGGCGAATATGCAATTGAAAATGGCGATGGTCAATTAATCTTACAAATCTTACCCATAAAATTTGCCAGCAGTAAATTGCAACCAAAACAGCTTTTTCCGTCATTAGCCGCATTGGAAAATGTAAATGGCCAGATCCGCGGCAAAACAACTATTCGGTGGTCGAAAAAGGGCGTTTCGAAAAGTAATGCTGTGATTTCTGCAAAAGATTTTTCTTTTGCGTATGGTAGTACGCAAGTAAAAGGTCTGAATACCAAACTCAGTTTAAATAATTTATTGCCAATCCGAAGCGAATCCAAACAAAATATTTCTATCCAAGTGCTCGATTTTGGCATACCGATACAGGATTTTCTCGTTTCTTATCAAATTAATATACGTGATACTCCGCAGGTTTTTCTGGATCAGCTACATTTTCTTATTTTGGGGGGCGAAGTGACAATAAATCCGGCTGTCATCAACCTTGATCCTAATGCAGGGGCATCTCAAATCGAGGCACATCTCAACAATATCGATTTGAATACATTTTTTAAATGGATCGAAATAGATGGATTGACCGGCGATGGGCGACTATCAGGAAAAATCCCGCTGACTCTGGATCACGATAGTATTGCCATTACGAATGGGTACCTTGCAGCCAAGGAAGCAGGAACACTAAGCCTTCAATCAGAAAAAGTAAAGGAATTACTGGCAAGTCAAGGAGAAGAAGTCGATCTGTTGTTGCAAGCAATCGAGAATTTTCATTTCAAAGAATTAACATTGAATCTTAATAAATCCGATGTACATGATCTGAATGTTAAGCTTTCTTTACTGGGCAACAATCCAAATGTCAAGAACGGACAAGATTTTCGCTTGAATATTCAATTGGAATCCAAAATTGATAAGCTTTTGCATGCTATTCAGCAGGGATTGGCATTTTCAAACAAAATGTTGCGCGATTCGCTGCAAATAAGCAACCCCTAATAGGATGCGATTACAAAGTACCAATTTCCTGCAGACAATATTGAACCAGTAACTGCGACAATCTGTCACATTCTCAAAGCCTATTGATTAGTTCATAATGCTACTCAGATTGATTACTACCTGTCCCTCGTAATCATCCGCGCCGCCCCTCCTTACTCCTCCTCAATTACGGCGCGGATGATTTTTTCGGAGTTTTGTTTAAAGCTGGGCTTTCAAAATTGCCTTCTCAGCACTTAGTGCTTTTCAGAAATCCATCGGGTAGCGTAACGTATCAGGTCAGCACCGTCCTTTAAATTTAATTTGGTTCGAATATTGAATCGATGTGTTTCAATGGTTTTAATGCTGCGACATAGAAGATCTGCAATTTCCTGACTGCTTCGTCCTTGTCCAATCAAATGAAGAACTTCAAACTCACTCGGAGTGAGCGTGTTGATTAAATCTTCAGGTGTAGCGCTTCCTCCCGAGACGAACCGTTGCAACATCTTTTCATTCATTTGCTTACTCAGATAAACATTACCTTTTAGCACATCACGTAGCGCAGATAGCATTACATCGCCGGCTTCTTGTTTCATCACATATCCCCGGGCGCCAGCCCGTAACGCGCGTTCTGCATATACAGATTCGTCATGCATAGAAATGAATAACACTGGAACGGTAGGGATCAATGCATGTATGCTCTTTATGACTTCGAAACCTGAAACGGTTTTAAGCGTCACATCCAAGGAAATCAAATCGGGATGAGGATTTTTCTTCAAATAAGCGATCGCTTCATTACCATCGCCTGCTTCAGCGATAACCTCCATATCCGGTTCCATATTAATCAACATCGCCATACCGTGACGGAGCATGGCATGATCATCAATCAACATGATTTTGGCTTTAGTTTTCATAAAATACTTTAAGTCATTGGCATTTCTAGCCGGATTTCCATTCCATTTTCATTCGGCTGTAAAATTTCGAATTTCGCACCCAGTTGCTTAGCACGGTATTGCATAATCTTAATTCCCATTCCTGAAGTTGACTGATGGCTATCCTGTGGATTAGATAAACCTATTCCATCATCACGGATTGATAAACGCAACATATCATCGTCAAGTGCCAAGGAAATATATACATGTTGCGCTTGGCCATGGCGAATGGCGTTATTGATAGCCTCTTGTGTAATCCGATATAAATTAAGCGATAAAATATTATCATCAATCATGATATTACCTTCGCAAGTAAAATCACAAACAATCTTATAAGTTGTTGTTATTCTCGCTGCTAAAGTCCTTAGCGCTGGAATTAATCCATTGGCTTCTAGTTCAAACGGCAGCAAACCTTGCGCAAGCTGTTTAATCTGTATGACAGCCGTTTGTGCTTGTGAGGCAATCGAGGCGGCAGTAGTCGACATATTGTCATCGCCTATCGCAGCAATTTGCTTTTCAAGCGCTCGTGTTTGATAACTAATCGCAGCAACCTGTTGTCCGAGATTGTCGTGTAACTCTTGTCCAAGAGTATGCGCTTGCTCTTCTGCAACTAAAACCAGTGCTTGTTCAAGTCGCTTGCGTTCAAGCCAGCTCTCCAAATCACTGGCGATTGCGTTAACCAACTTTTGCTCTTCCGGGAGCAATAAAGGCTTGTCAATGGGATAGAACACACGCAGTTGACCGTATACCTTGCCATTGACGCTAATCCTAGACCAACAAGTGCATGCAGGATTTCGTTCCGCACGCCTAGGTCGCGATTGTTGTTCGACTAGTTTAGTTTTGGAAAAAATTCGTTGTGCTGTGTATTGATCATGCTTTCCTGAGGTAAAGCGCCATCCATTCAATTCAATAACAGCCGTCGCAATTTCAGGAAATTGTAAAGCAGGTATCAGATGCGTAAAAATATTTTGGCACACATTATCGATTAGAGATTCAGCGCCAATTCCTCGACGAATTTCGTACAAGCAGGTCATTTCTTTTAACCGCTCATGCAATAATTCATCTACTTTTTTGCGTTCTAACCACTTAGATAAATCGCTCGCAATTGCATCGGTCAAGTTTTGCTCTTCTGATACCAGATACGGTTGGTCATCAGGGTAAAATACACTTAAATAACCACAAAACCTGTTATCCACTATAATCTTCGACTGTAGAGATGACCCAACTACATCACTTTCCCTATAGCATTCAAGGCATACTTTTTCGTAATCAGGTAAAACCGCTAAGGATTTGCTGTCAAAACTCAAGTGATAATCTTTAGAGTTAAAACGTTTTCCATAAATTTCGATGATCACTGTAGTGATCTCAGGAAATTGTATGGCAGGAATCAAAAATTCAAAAATATTTTGGCACACACTTTCTATTGACAAATCATGCGCCAGACCACGCCTGATTTTGTATAAACACGTGATTTCTCTTAGGCGTATATGCAGTAATTCATCGACTTGCTTGCGTTCCAACCATCTTGAAAAATCCGCTGTAATCGCATCAATTAGTTTTTGTTCTTCAGTAAGAAACTTCTTATTCTGCGGATAAAAAACTCTGAGCTGACCACATGTTTTGCCATTGATGATGATGGCAGAATTTAATTCCTGCAATAAGCTTTTGATATCATAATTGACTGATGCAATCTGCTTTCCGTCTAACTCGATTATTGCTGAAACATCCTCGGGGTATTGTAGAGCGGGAATTAAGTGCTTGAAGATTCGCTGACAAAGATCATGTACGGGTAATTCCAAATTAATATTGCTGCGTATTTCATACAAACAAGTTATTTCTTTAAGCCGTTCTTGTAGTTGATTTTCTTTATGGCTTAATTCGGTAGAGAATCTCTCGGCTATTTCTTTAGCGTTGCGCGCTTTTTGTTCGGATGTAATGAGTTTGCCTACAAACCAGTTAAGCAGCAATATTTCAGCGATGATTAAACTGGCAAGATAAAGAATAATGATTTTTAATTCTTTATTGATGGGTTTGAATAACTCTGCTTCATCCAGTTTTAAAACCATTCCTAAGCCAATGGTGCGAAGGGGGTGATAAGCTTCGATAACTGGAATATCGCGATAATCTCTTACAGCAACGACACCATTTTTTCCCTCGAATGCGAAACTGATTGGCTGTATTTCTGTTGTGGCGGATTGTTTTAAGCGCTTGAACTTCACGCCATCCGTTTGGCTGAATAAACAAGGCATTTCACTATCTCCCTGATTGGGGGGTGCACATAAAATAAATTCCCCTGTTTCGCCAACTAAACGAATTTCGCCGAACCGCCTGGTTAATTTTGGTAACGCAATCTCTACTGTTACTCTGGCAATACGGCGTTTTTCTTGATCCAAGATGTCTTTGCTTGTATGCAGAATGAATTGCTCATCCCAAAATAAAAAAGTCTTGTTGCCTTTATTTAGGGTGAGTGATTGTTCTTTGTTGATCGAAAAATGACCGGCTTGTGTTAATAAAGTATCGTTGGCGCTATGTAAGGTGACACCCAAAAAACCTGATTTAAGTAGCGATTCTGTACTGCGCTGTAAATTTTCCAAGGTCTTAGTATCATTGGGCTCTATATTCAGCTTTTGTAATGCCTGGTTCCAAAAGGGACGAAGCGTCAAAGCACGTGTATCCGTAAGCGCCTTTTCTACCTGGTTTTCAAGCAGTAATGCTTTGCCCTGTAAAGCAACGCTAAGTCCGCGGCCTAGTACTGATTCAATTTGTTGCCGCATGGTATAGTACACCGCAAGTCCAGTCGTCAGAGTCAATCCTAATAACAGAAAACCACTGATAATGCTGATTCTGCGATCGTCACGTAATAAAAACAATTGTATACTCCGTAATTAGGTGCTTAGATCATAAGCGACAATTGACTTGGCTGGAAGGTTGAAAATTGTATCTAAGCCATTTTGCGACGAAAAGCCGAAACAATCATGGGTGTAGCCATTACAAATTTATATCCATCTTTTTTTTCTAAAGAAAATGAGCATGCCGATGCCAAGGAAAATAAAAATTACCCAAACGGCTGGATAACCCCAACGCCATTTTAATTCCGGCATGTATTCAAAATTCATGCCATACACGCCGGCAACAAAGGTCAATGGTATGAAAATCGACGTAAAAATGGTCAAAATTTTGATGGTTTCGTTCATTTTGTTACTGATATTGGATAAGTAGATATCATGCATATCAGAAGCCCTGTCGCGAAAAGAATCCAATGAATCCATAACACGTAGCACATGGTCGTACACATCACCAAAGTAGCGAAAAGTTTTTTCGTGAATCAAATCAGAGCCTGAGCGTTGCACTGTGGCGAGCAATTCCCGCACAGGCGAGATATTACGGCGCATGAAAATCAAGTTTCGCTTAATTTGCTGAATGGTTTGCAAAAAATTTGTGTCCGAATTAAAGAAAACATTGTTTTCTAACGGCCCCAACATTTCATCTAGATATTCTTCGATAGCAAAATATTTATCGACGATGGTATCAATAATGACATAGGCTAAATAGTCGCTACCGTATTGCCGGATACGGCTATTCCGGTTTTTTAAATGTCCGTATATGGGGGTAAATGTATCGTCTGTTTTTTCTTTGAAAGTAATGACAAAATTAGCCAATAAAAGCACGCTAATCTGCTCATATTGCAAGCCAAATTCCTGATCTGAGTCTATTTCGATATCTTTGATAACAAGATATAAGAAATTATCATATTCTTCTATTTTGGGGCGTTGATGCGTACTTAAAATGTCTTCGAGCACGAGTGGATGAATACTAAGGAATTGTCCGATGCTTTCGATCGTATTTATATCGCTTAAACCATCTACATTGAGCCAAGTAATCAATTGGTCATTTTTGAATTGCTCTAATTCTGTAATCGAGCAAATTTCACGCTGTATCAGGGTATCTTTGGAATATTGCGTGACAGATATTTTGCAACCTAACTCATGCTCCTTGCCGACATGAACCAGTGCGCCAGGTGGCAATCCGGCTTTTTCTGAGGCACTCCTGAAAATTCTTTTTTGAACCGACTCATCGGTTGGGGGTACGTTGAGAGGACTATCATTCATAATAACTAACTTAAGTTAACGAGCAACGATTATTTTAAACCCAGAAATTTCAGTTAATCGTGCGAGTGAGTATTGTGCATGGTGAACGATTAACTGAAAAATTAAGATCAATCATTCAATCAGCGAAATTTATTTTCAGCTCAGATAACTACGCTTATCCCCCGCCAGCTTTTGACTGGCGAAGTATTTGCTCTGGCATCAAACCGTTACGCCATTTGGAATGAGTCTTGGATTCATCCGGTCATAAGTCACAGAACGATTGCTGTTTCTTTGATCAATTTGTCCTTCTATCTCTTTTAGTTGGTCTCTGAATCGTTCGATTACATCGCGTGCTGCTGGATCAAATCGCCGTAATGGGTATTGACCGATGCGGTTGACGGTGAAATTTGTCTGAAAGTAGGTCCAGGTTTGCGAATTAGCTGCACGAAATGCTGGTTGAAGTTTGAATAATCCAGCGGCATCGATTTTAGTATCTTTCCCCATCGGTGGCGGCGCATAAGCGGAATGCGGCATATTGGGAACAAATCCCGGATATTTGTATTGGTTGAAGTGAATGCACGAATGAAAAGCCGTGCATAGAAAAATGACATGACCTAGCGTTTCAGCCAGTTCCTGTTTAGATTCGAATCTGCCAGGAAATCCAGGTATTTTGCCACGATCCTGCGCGCTGATATCGTTTGCCCATGCTTGGATTTCATAATCTTCGATAACATCTGCATCAGAGCGGTAATAGACATCGATATACTCTTTTGCAAAACTTTGAATTGCATCCCATAACAACATACCATCATCTCGAAAGGGGTAGAAGAGCGCAGGATTATCGACTTCTCTTTTTGCAATATCATTAGGAAAAGCTGATGCCTTAAAATTGAAGCTTGTCATTGCATTAGCCATGCATTGAGTCGTTGCATCATAGTCTCCAGCGAATAATTCGCCGTACCGGCCAGGCTGGCCTTTTTGATTCCGCAAGAAAGTATGCTGATGATTCACATTGAGTGTATGTTGCAGATGTGGATTTAAGAGCACAGAAAGCGGATGGGATTTATAAAGCTGTCGGCGTGACGCCATAATGATGGCCTCCATGACATAATGAATACGGGTGGCATGGGTATACAGGATGTGGTGATTGCCATCAGCGACTTGGGCGAACATTTTTGCTGCCAACCAAAGATTGCCATCCTTTGGCATATAGACTGGATTATCAGACCTGGCATCTTGGTATAACTGTATGGCAAGCGGTTGCAACAAGCCATCCGATTGCAAAAATAACACCACGATCGGGGTCGTGACATATTGTTTGTGGCCGCCGTCGATAGAGCCGGGGTTTTGCTGTAATATCTCCAAGGCTGCATAATCCAGGACGTACACGCGCTTTTGTTCAAGGGCAGCCGCATAATCAACCTCGGTAATTTGCTCTGCAAAAATGTGCCGTATCTCAGATTCCGGCAATGCTGCCGGTAAGGGATTTTGGCGGGTAACTGCGCGCAACACTACAGGATTGACTCCAATGACACGTTGCAAGCCGAATGTCAGGTCTTGCTGAAAGGTATCGACCAGCCTCGGGTTTGGTGGGCTAAACGGGTAAAAAACATAATCTTGGTAATTTTCTAAGGGCTTGCCTAGCAAATAGCGCGAGAAAGTAACCAATAGACTCGGCAAGCTGGGAATCAATTGCAACAGATTTAGTCCTCCACGCAACCAATAGCCAATGCCAGGTACTTCACGACAGGGCAATTTTCGGACGACGGCAATCGTATGGGCATACTCATAGGCGTATTGATATTGAGTCTGCCTATGCAGAAGATAACTTTTCCGGTTTTCTATTGCATGACTATTTTCTTCATGTTGTGGTAGCTTGTTCATGATGCGGTACCCCTCTACAAAAAATAAAATCCATCGGGTTACTGGGATTATTTCTTCGTTTGCTCGTTAACTTACCTATTTCGGCCATACGATTCTTAGTTAGCCGATGGCCGCGTAGATGTTCTAAAGCTGGCAACGACCTTATCGCTGTCCTTGACATTACGTTGCACGATATCTGCAAGTGCGTTTGTTTTTTCGATAACCAACTGTCCAATTTTCGAGAATGTCGCTTCGTTGTGTACGTAAGCCGAGACCAATGGGTTGGTCAAGGCATGGGTAAACGCATCGTAACCGACCATGCGCACCATCAGGCGGCCAAGGCTAAAACCTTCATCATGATCTTCGGCAAATATGCCAACCTGCCATTCGAGATCGTCGATACGATCATGATAGAGCTCCTTGAGTTCTCGCTGCAGTTCAGCATCGCTTGTTAATTCCTCAAAGCTTCCCAAGCGCGGCATGCTGAATGCTTCGCGGTAGTCATTAAATGAGCGCAGCTTGGCCTGCCGTCCCATCTCAATGGTGCGCGCCATGACGCTTTGACTTTCAGTGCCAAAGGGCAGCGGTTCGAAAAAGAAATCGTGGGTGTTATACAAGCCAATGCGCCCGGCCTTCTGCGTCGAAGCTGCTGTTATCAATGTCCCAATGCCGTAGTGCATTACCAGGGGTATATTGTTGCGAAATTCATCGAGCGGGTATGAATTATTTTCGACTAGGTAATGCTCCGGTACCATGGAGTGCCATCGGTAGAGGAGGTTAAATTCTAAGGAAATCCAATTGGTGCGGTACCAACTCTGCCTTTCCGCCATGCCCGGTGTAGGATCGAGGGTGAAATTAAACTGTGTAAAGCGCGAAACGTAATCCTTTAAGACGACTTTAATCAGCAATACAATCATGATGTTTCTAGCGGTCTGAAACAAGCGCTCATCATCCCATTGTGAATAGGCCTCTTTCAGTAAATCGCAAATTCGATTGTGCTCGCGCAGCATAATGGTATTCATGATGGTATAGCCAATCGACGAGTTGCCGTGCTCCAAACCAGTGGCAAACATGCGTTTCAATCGCTCTTCAGGAACGTTGTTAAAAACGAAATCCAAGGCAAAGCGGGGGTGTAGTTTCTCAAATGCTTCACTTGCGAACACCCAGTTACCCTGAGTCGTTTCTTCAACGTTAAAAAGGAAAGGCGGATAAATTTCTCCATCAATCATTTGATACTTTAGCTTCCCCTCTTTTTTTAGCCGTAAATGATTGGTGACTTCTTCACGCAAGCCATAGATTTGGCAAAGATCAATCTCGTGATTTGATGTGTTTTTCCGCCGGTCGCGAAAATCTGTCCTCAGAAAACTATCTGTAAACCATTGAGCAAAGAAAGAAAATAATATGCTTGTGTCAACTGAAGGTATTTCCTGATGCTCTTTTCTCTTCCACAGATTAACGACTCGCTCCAGATTCGGGAGGTTTTGGTCACCTTCTGCTTCTGGCAAATGCCGCCCGGTGAATGTTCTATCCGTCAATGACTGCCATGTGGTATACGGCGAAGCCATCGAGAATGGCCTGGGTCGCGGGTTTGTAGCATAGGCTTGCCAATTGACAAAAATGTCACTAATCAATCGTCGCAACCATGTAATGCGTGAGGCAATCCTGCCAATCCATGGGAATCTATTGACAAGCCGAAAAACAATCTGGAAAAAAAAGTCATTCATGGTTTCATTCTCCCTTCGTTTATGGAGTGAGTCGATTGATATTTTTCTAACAGGCCGCTAAAAAAACGTATTCGAGACAACCGATGCAAAGCAAGCACAGGAGAAAAAACGCAGTTTATGCACGATATGAGCTTTTGAGCCTGTTTTTAACACCGCAACGGTAACGCAGATAGTTTTTCAGCGATCTGTTAACTCCTTAGAATCTTAGCGTTGGCGTATACACAACCCATTTACAACTAACTTTTGCTCAATTTTGAAGCGAAACGCGACCCAAAAACTAGCAATGGGCAAACAAACTCTGGAATGAATAGTGATTGAGGTTAATTATGGTAGACAAAAAAAGCAAGCGTATCTTAGAAAGATTTTGACTTTCTTTATCCTCATTAGTTACTCATGTTTCTCGTCGTTTGGAATACACAAAAATTTTTCTTCACTTCAGCTATGATAATGTACATGGAAAAAATACGTTTATCGAAATTGATGTCCGAACAAGGATTGTGCTCGCGCCGCGAGGCTGATCGTTTCATTGAATTGGGCTGGGTATTTGTCGATGGGGAGAAAATTTCTGAACTGGGCACAAAAATCCATCCTTCTCAAAAAATCACCTTGAATAAGGCTGCACAGTCAGAGCAAACGCAATGGGTGACGATTTTGCTCAATAAGCCGATTGGGTATGTTTCCGGACAAGCCGAACCAGGATATGAGCCGGCGATCGTACTGGTCAAGCCGGAGAATCAATTTGCCAATCACGCTACTACCAAACGCTTTCAACGGATGCATTTAAAAAACCTGGTGCCAGCGGGACGATTGGATATCGATTCACAAGGCTTGCTCGTACTGACGCAGGATGGGCGTATCGCGAAACAGTTGATCGGTGATCGTTCTAAGATCGAAAAAGAATATCTGGTGCGGGTTGAAGGCAGTTTGCCGGCGACAAAACTCGCATTGCTGAATCATGGCTTGAGTTTGGATGGCCAGGCATTGAAACCCGCACGGGTAAGTTGGCAAAATCAGGATCAGTTGCGGTTTATTCTGCATGAGGGTAAAAAGCGCCAAATCCGCCGCATGTGTGAGCTCGTCAATTTGAGGGTCATGGGGTTAAAACGCGTGCGCATCGGCCAAATCACACTGGGCAACTTGCCGGAAGGGCAATGGCGTTATTTGCAAGAGCATGAAAGATTTTGAAACATATTCTTATTCCATCGATAACCTATGCATCAACATGTTCGCGTCGTTTTAAAAATACCGGAATATCAATTGTTGGCCTACTATGAAGGTAATGTCGATACCGTAGCGGCGAAAACAATCGACGGACGCATCATTCATTTTCCAGCGAATGTTTTACGTTCCGTGGTACAAAGCCACGGTGTTTACGGTACGTTTGAACTGGTTTTTGACGAGCACCATAAGTTTGTGTCAATTGAGCGCGTGAGTGACTGAAGATGATTCCATGCGTAACAGCTTTCTTTGCACTTTGACGTACGCTACACTCTGAACTATCAAGTTTCTTCCTTTTATCTTTTACCCTTTTAAACAACGGTTAAATTCATGGCTCAATATGTAATGTCGATGCTCCGCGTGAGCAAAATAGTTCCACCCAAGCGTCAGATCATCAAAGATATTTCTTTGAGCTTCTTTCCCGGGGCCAAAATTGGTCTGTTGGGATTGAATGGCTCGGGAAAATCCACAGTACTCAAAATCATGGCGGGGGTTGATACTGAAATCGAAGGTGAGGTGCAGCGCTTACCGAACATCCGCATCGGTTATTTGCCGCAAGAGCCGCAATTGAATCCTGACCATACCGTCCGGCAGGAGGTCGAGGAAGGTCTGGGGGAAGTGATGCAAGCACAGAAAAAACTGGATGAAGTATATGCCGCGTATGCCGAAGAGGGCGCAGATTTTGATGCCCTGGCAGAAGAGCAGGCGCGCCTGGAAGCGATCATCGCCACTGCGGGTAGCGATAGCTCGCACCAAATGGATATTGCCGCGGATGCGCTGCGCTTGCCGTCTTGGGAAGCGGTCATTAAAAACCTATCAGGGGGAGAAAAACGCCGCGTTGCATTGTGTAAGTTATTGCTGGAAAAACCGGATATGTTGCTGCTGGATGAGCCGACCAACCATTTGGATGCCGAATCCGTCGAATGGCTGGAGCAATTTTTAGTGCGCTTTCCAGGCACCGTCGTTGCTGTCACGCATGATCGTTATTTTCTCGATAATGCAGCCGAATGGATTTTAGAACTCGATCGCGGTCATGGCATTCCTTGGAAAGGCAATTATTCGAGCTGGCTGGAGCAGAAAGAAGCGCGACTGGAACAGGAAAACAAGCAAATCGATGCGCATATGAAGGCGATGAAGCAAGAGCTGGAGTGGGTGAGGCAGAATCCGAAGGGACGTCAAGCCAAATCCAAGGCGCGTTTGGCTCGTTTTGACGAATTGAATTCGCAGGAATACCAGAAACGCAATGAGACTCAGGAGATTTTCATTCCGGTTGGGGAGCGACTCGGTAATGAAGTCATCGAATTTAATGGTGTATCCAAGTCGTATGGCGACCGGCTGTTGATCGATAATCTCAGCTTCAAAGTGCCACCGGGCGCTATCGTCGGAATCATCGGCCCGAATGGGGCGGGTAAATCAACCTTGTTCAAACTGATTACCGGCAAGGAGCAGGCCGATTCCGGAGACGTTAAAATCGGCCCGACGGTGAAAATTGCACATGTCGATCAAACGCGTGACACGCTAGAAAACGATAAAACCGTGTTCGATGCCATATCCGGCGGAAACGATAATTTAATCGTTGGCAAATACACCACCCCGGCACGCGCTTACCTGGGGCGATTCAATTTCAAAGGTGGCGATCAACAGAAAATCATCGGACAGCTTTCGGGTGGGGAACGCGGTCGGCTCCATTTGGCGCAAACCTTGATTGCAGGCGGTAACGTATTGCTACTTGACGAGCCCTCCAACGATCTGGACGTGGAAACGCTGCGCGCATTGGAAGACGCATTGCTGGAATTCGCCGGTTGCGTGCTGGTGATCTCGCACGACCGCTGGTTCCTCGACCGTATCGCTACGCATATCCTCGCTGCGGAAGGCGATTCGCAATGGACTTTCTTCAACGGCAACTATCAAGAATACGAAGCGGACAAGAAAAAACGCCTGGGCGAAGAAGGTGCTAAGCCAAAACGGATTCGGTATAAACCGATTAGTAGGTAACTATAAACTTTCTTCCGCACAGGAACAGTATGCCGACGATCAGTCAGTTTTTTGGAATCGTGATTCAAATGTTCTGGCGCGAACATGCGCCACCCCATTTTCATGCACTGTACGCGGAATATGAAGCTTTAATCGATATCCGGACATTGGAAATCATAAAAGGAAGTTTGCCGAAACGAGCACTAGCGATGGTGTTGGAATGGGCAGTACAGCATCGCACTGAATTGATGGAGGATTGGAAATTATGTCAACAGAAACAGCTTCCCAAGAGCATCGCACCATTGGAGTAGCTGCATCAGCCCCGTGGCGAGCACGCACCGTTACTGTACTGCTTGATTATTGCCTTTCAGTGACTTGTAACGATGGTGCGACCGGTACCATCGATATGTCGCAGCTTATTTTCAGTGAAAAACCCGGTATGTATTCAGCATTGAAAGATACGCAATTATTTAATCAGGTTCGTATAGAACTCGGTGCGCTTACATGGCCGAATGGTGCGGATCTTGATCCGGCGTGGGTGCATGAGGAAATTGGGAAAAATAAAACGTGGTGTGTTCCAGGGTAAATGCTTTATTCTGAGAATCAGAAATTTTGTTTTTGTTGATTTGCCACCATATGACACTTAACGAGATTATTAAAATTGCTAAAGAGCTCGGGGCATGGATTCATGGGCACACCAATGAGAGAGAGTATCCCAATAATCCCGGACTAGCCCTTTTGCAACAATCACAAGATATTTGTGATGCCATAACTATATTAATCGATGAAAATTTGCCGGGTCCAGCTTACGCATTGGTCCGACCTATGCTGGATTCGCGTGTTCGCGGATTGTGGTTGCTCAATCATGCGTCGGATATGGAAATTAAAAAGTTTCTTGAAGGAAAAGAGCCGCCTGGATTTAATAAGCTTCTGAATGCAATTGGTAATGATGAGGAGACGGGTGGAGCATGGATAAACAAAATTTGTGAACTTAATCGCGAGGCTTTTCATGGTCCTACCCATGGAGGAATTGAGCATGTACGACGAAGAACGACTTTCAATTCTACCGAACCTAATTATCCAGAAGATGAGCAAATAAGGTTAATGCAAATTCAAATAGGAATACAGTTCGCTATTGGCTATAAACTCCTCGCTTTGGTGAATAATCAAGCGCTTGAAGAAATGGTGCGGCAATATGGAACAGCAGTTCGCGATGTTATAAGTTGACCTCTTAAGTTGATTAAAGCTATCCAACGAAATCTCTTTGAAGGAATTGGAAA
The DNA here is from genome assembly GCA_024281825.1 of Nitrosomonas sp. Classification (GTDB taxonomy): domain Bacteria; phylum Pseudomonadota; class Gammaproteobacteria; order Burkholderiales; family Nitrosomonadaceae; genus Nitrosomonas. The sequence continues at coordinate 319,891 of JAMWZY010000001.1, forward strand.
GCCAGAGCCACTAAAGCATCGCTTGTCGAGTTATGGGTCTAGGCGCATTAATGATGAGCACAGAATTGTTTATAAAATCATTAACGACGATTTGTTCATCGCTCAGCTTCGCTATCACTATTGATTTTGCACTATTACGTCCCGCAAAACGTTTGATATATATGTTCCGATGGCGCTGGTGGTGCGCGATAATCGTTAAATTCCGCTAAATCATCATAGGGTTTCGCAATTGCTGCCAGTAATTGGTGTGTCAAAGTGTAGTCGCCATGCTCTGAGGCAGCTGATAACGCCGATTCGACGCGATGGTTGCGCGGAATGATTGCAGGGTTATTCGCCTTCATCAGCTCCAATGACATCGATTGAGGGCGAGTTTGGCGTGTTAGCCGTTCCTGCCAGCGCGCATGCCAGGACTTGAATTCTGCATCGCTAAATTGTGCATCGTTGGGGAGGACTTCCTCAGAAAGCGCGCGAAAAGTATTTGTGTAGTCTGCGTAATGATGTTGCATCCACGTGAATAGGGCGGTAATGAGTTCAGTATCGGTATTTTCTTCGGTCAACAATCCCAGTTTTTTGCGCATACCGATCATCCAATAGGATTGATATGTCTGGGGAAAAGCACCGATCGCTTCCTCAGCTAAGGTAAGTGCTTTTTCAGGTACCGGATCGAGCAGTGGTAGCAAGGTTTCAGCCAAGCGTGCCAAATTCCACTGTGCCATTTGCGGTTGATGGCTATAGCGGTAGCGGCCATGTTGATCGATCGAACTGAACACGGTATTGGGGTCGTACGCATCCATGAATGCACAGGGTCCATAGTCTATGGTTTCACCATTGATGCTCATGTTATCTGTGTTCATGACACCGTGAATAAAGCCGATCAATAGCCACCTTACAATTAGTTCAGCCTGGCGGTCGATGACCTGATTCAGCAGGGATAAATAAGGATTGCCGGCATCGAGTAAATCGGGAAAATGGCGTTGTATCGTGTAATCCGCCAGGATCTTGATGGCATTCGTATCGCGTTGGCGAGCGGCGTATTCAAAGGTTCCAACACGAATATGACTTGTCGCTATACGGGTAAGAATGGCACCGGGCAGCGAGGTTTCGCGCATGACTTGCTCACCAGTTGTGACGACGGCGAGGCTGCGTGTGGAGGGTATGCCTAACGCATGCATCGCTTCGCTGATGATATATTCACGCAACATGGGCGCCAATGCGGCGCGACCATCTCCACGGCGTGAAAAAGGCGTTTGACCTGAGCCTTTGAGTTGAATGTCGAATCGATGACCCGTTGCGGTAATATGCTCACCCAATAATATCGCTCTGCCGTCACCCAGCATCGTAAAATGACCAAACTGATGTCCAGCATAAGCTTGCGCAATCGGTTGTGAGCCATCCGGCAAAACATTTCCAGCGAATAAAGAAGCAGCTTCTGGCGTCGACAAAGCATCAACATCCAATCCTAGTGATTTTGCTAAGCTAAGGTTTAGCATGACAACCTGCGGTGACTGCACGGGAATGGGAGAGAGTTGCGCAAAAAAATAACCCGGTAAGCGTGCATAGCTATTGTCAAAATGCCACCCGACTGGGTTATTTTTTAGGATATTCAGCGTCTTTTCATTTGGTTTCATATTTTTTTACAGTAAAAAATGGCATATTGCACCACCTGGCTTTGGTTTGTAACAGAAATTCATATCAGGACATCAATTACTTTATCAGTAAAATCTTGAACGTGCAGAGTTACGGTTAAGTAGATTTTTTAGCAGACATTTGGTGCAATTTTTTTAGGTAGGGGTAGTAATGCACCTCTAGCGAGTGGCGGGGGCGTGCTATGAATTGGCTTGCCCAATATTCTCCCTCTCGCGCAGCTTGCTCGCGCCAATTTGACGGCAACTGAGTTTTGCCTGTCAAGCATTGTGCGATGAAGTAGGATTGCGCTTCTGTAAGTGTCCAAATGCAACCTTGGGGTTGTATCAATCCGACGAAAAATAAATTTGGATGTTCGGGATGAAAGATGCGCAAGTAAAGTGGAATATGTTGGGCTTCTCTCCAATCAATGAAATTCCTATCAAAAAATGGAAAATTGATTGTATAACCTGTCGCTGCAATGATCACGTCATATTCCGACGATGTGCCATCTGTAAAATAAACTTTGTGTCCAGCGATACTTTCAATACCAGGACGAGGATGTATTTTTCCGTGGCGGATTTTATCCAGGATTTCTGAGTTGACTGTCGGATGTGCTTGTGTTGGCAAGAAATCTGGCTCGGGTAAGCCATAGTCTCGGTAGCGTCCAATCTGGATGCGCAGGGAAAGTTTTTGCAACCAATTTTGTATGCGTTGTGGAAGCCATTGCAATGAAGCCGCAAACGTATCGGTGGGTTTTCCCATAATCAGTTTGGGAATGATATATTGCGGCGAACGCAAACTCAGATCGACCGAATCGGTATTCCGGCTTGCTTCAATTGCGCAATCACATCCGGAATTTCCCGCCCCGACTACAAGTAACCGTTTATCGTCTAAGTCTTCATTGGTTTTAAATTCATGCGCATGCAAATACTTCCCAGAAAAATCGGTTTTCCAACTTGGATGACGCGGAACTGCATGGTGTCCGTTGGCAACAATAAGATAATCAAACTCTGTTTGCGTGCCATCGCACAGACTCAAACGCCACCGCTCGTTGGTTGTTTTTTCTACATGCAAGACGGCTGCATTGAAATGGATATACTTTTCTAATTGGAAATGACGTGCATAAGCTTGAAAATAAGCAAGAATCTGTTTGTGGCTAGGGTAATCGGGATAGTCTTCTGGCATAGCAAAGTCACTGAATTGTGACATAGCCTTACTCGAAATGACGTGCGTTGTTTTACTGATGCTGCTATGGCTTGGGTTTTCGGTGTATACCCAGTTGCCACCGATTTGATCGTTCTTTTCGTAGCAAACGATATCTTTCAATCCTGCGGCTGCCAGTTGTTTGATTGCGGAGAGACCGGAGCAACCGGCGCCGATAATAGCAATGCGCATTCTCTAGTTTCGACTTGAGTTTATATTGTTGGATGTTACATTCTTAGCGTGAAGATCGAGAATTTTCAATCTTTCCAGGCTATAGTTCTTGAACGATATGGTTGATTTGCTGCAGCATGGTTCTATGATCACGATAATCTACAGCTATCACGTGCAAGTTACCATTATGCTGTAATCGCAACGAGGGATAAGAATTTGCATCCAAACTACGAGCAAACTGAATCTCTTGATGTAACTGACTGTCAATCTCAGCGCTAGTTAAGTCTTGGGCGAATTGGGCCTCATCCAAACCGATTTCACGTGCACATTCCTGCAAAGTCTCGGGTAACGATGGATTTTTAGCTTTTTGGTAATACGCGGTTTGAATAGCGTGAATCATTTCCACTTCAGAGGTTTGCCGTTGTTTCTTGGCCGCAAGTATTGCACGGCAAGCTGGATACGTGGAACGGTAGGGCGTATTGTGCGTCCAAAAATCCCAATTAAAAGATACCTCCGGAACAGTTTGTTCAATTCTTTGCCATGCCTGCTGTACCATCTTTTGCGTATGCAACGGCATCGGCTCTGTGGTATCGGATGCCAAACCGCCAACTACACTAATAATTGGTATATCTATGGATAACGTTTCCTGCAATTTTGTCCAGCTTTGCGTAAATGCGTAACACCAACTGCACATGGGGTCATGGATATAGATAAGACGAACCCTGTGATTGAATAAATAAGCTTTCATTGTATAGATAAAATTTGCCAAACCGGCTTATTTTACTTCCTATGGAGTTCGTGTAGGCAACCGAATAGATAGCCATTTTAATATTCACGTTTGTGAGAAATCCTCAGAAAATAATAATTTTCCTTTTATCTTTGAGTGCTTGAGTGTTTTTTGAGGTGACTAATTATTCTCTTCAACTTAATAGTTTTCAATCCCCAAAAGCTAAAATTTGATAATCGTATTTGACCGATATTCTTATTGGTGGTAAATTTGCCCACAATATTTTTTATTTGTGGGAATTTTTTCCAAAATTGTGAAGTATTTGTTCTAAGAAATAGGACCATAATTCTAACAATCCTTCCTGTTTTGTTTTAATAAATCAGAGATATCCTTAATCCCGTAATTTTGCTGGATATAAATAGTAACGTATCTGTAATAAAAGCAGAATGTAGCATTCCGACAATAGATTATTTCTCAACTTATTGAGTTCTGAAATTGTGTTTGTTTCTTGAAGCTATCTCTTCTCCGGCTAAATTCATTTCAACTGAATTTCTTATGAATTTGACTCATTGGTCTTGGATCAATTGGGTTTTTTGTTAAATCGTGTCTTAGTTACACCATCTTGGAGGATTTTATGAAAAAAAAATTACTTATGTTTCTGGCGGGATTAACTGCTGGAACTGTAATTTGTTTGACAACTGTACAAGCCAAGTCAATTGGTCCAGCGCCAATCGTAAAAACAGATCTCTCTAAAGGTACTATTTTTGCAAAACCAGGGGGCAGTGGTACGACTTGTTCACTAGCTGCTCCTTGCGATATCTGGAATGCAATTTCTAAAGCAAAAGCAGGAAGCGTTGTGTTTCTGAGAGGAGGTACATACCCAGTTTCCAAGCACGTAAGATTTGAAGCTAGCGGTACGGCTACCTCCCCAATTATTTTTGAAAGCTATCCTGGTGAGCATGCTGTGTTGGATGGTGGTCAGCATGCTAGAGGTACAGATATTCACATAAGAATACTCGGAAAATATATCCATTTACGAGGTATTGAAATTAAAAATATGCCCCGGCAGGGAATTGCCATATTCGGCAGTAATAACGTACTTGACGGTGTACATACTCACCATAATGTTTTATCTGGGATTCAGATACTTAGTGAGGATGATGGCTTGGTACGTGGGCGTTATGGCTCGAACAATACCATTCGAAATTGCATATCGAGTCATAACTCTGCAGTTGGCCTAACAGGTACTACATTTGCAAATGGAGGAAACTCGGATGGAATCGCGCTATCGAGCGGAACTGACAATCGTGTTGAAAACTGTTTGGTACATAATAATTCTGATGATGGTATTGACACTTGGAGAACGATATATGGCTATGTCGGATATAGCATTTCCCACTCAAATGGTAGTACTGATGGCGATGGAAATGGAATCAAAGGGGGCGGCATTTATCCAAGCGCCTACACGATTCTTGAACATAATCTGTCGTACTCAAACAAAACCCGGGGTATTACCAGCAATGGTGGCGTAAGTCTAACGATTAGAAACAATACGACATGGAATAATCAAATGGCTGGATATTCGTTAGATTCTGATGCTATCGTTTCTGATAATATCTCAAAAGATACTATCATTAGGTGGGGGAAAGGGATAGAAAGCGATAATTCATGGCAACGTGCGGGTACGGTTTCATTTATCAGTACAGATAGCACTTCCACAAATTTTTTAGTCCCTCAAACTAATGGAGGTTTTGTTGATATTGGTGCCTATTCAAATACTGATGGGCTTAGCAATACGCTTCTGCCCGATCTTGTCGTTACGCAAGTTTCCTATGCGAATGGTATCTTTACAAGTATAGTAAAGAACCAAGGAAGCGGACCAACACCTTCTGGAATACCCGTCAGCGTAGCCTATTTAGTCGATGGCCAATGGCGAACTTGGGGCGGAGTGTGGGGACCATTGGCGGCAGGGGCTTCTGTTACTATTGGTACGAAAGGGGGGGCATATAATATTCCTGTCGGTACGCATACGATTGTGGCACACGTTGATGACGGAAGAAAAATCAGCGAATTGGATGATGGCAATAATAGGCTTTCTCGTTCAATCTCAGCTCCTTAGTATGATATAGCTGCTAATCTGACAATCGCTTTATTCAATGGATGGTGTAAAGTGATTGTCTAGCAACATGTTTTGGTAAGCCATCCACTTGGTTTCTTGGAAAGCTAATCTTTTGCGAGCATTGGTGCAGCCAAGTTGATCGTATAACAGGCGCAGAAACAGTTGTGCCGTGTTTGCGTATAATTCATCGGAAACACGCATTTGACTAAAAGGTAGATTGGCTTCGCGCGTAGTTGACTACCGCCGCTTTTATGGTTTTCTTGTCTCGATTTGATTCTTGATATTCAGTTTGCTGTGCTGATTGTATTTAATCTCGGTTCTCATGTTTTTATTCAGAACGATCGAAGATTCCTAGACATACAATAACTGTAAGTGTTTCTTCCACCATAGACTAATGCTGAGCGTAAGCACGATTGAGAAATAGCATTTTGCCATTCAAGTCTTTTTAGGCAGTTTAAGAATTCTGGTGAATGATAATTTGAGGTATATGCATAACAGTGATTAACCATCCGCTGTTTTTGATCAGCAATAGTCGAGCAACCCAAAAGTATTGCTATAAATGCCATCACTCCAAAAAAATTATGGAGTAAGTGATTTGGGTAGATGTTTTTTACTGACTTCGTTATGACAGAATTCTGCTCATCAAATTTAAACATGATCAACTACACTTTTGTGGTTACTTTTGATAAGGCTAACCCAGTAAGATGAATGGAAGGTGAATACGATTTTTATATCGTGTTGTCGTCGGATATTGCTTTAATCGCACAATGGGGTTTTGTAGCATTACCAGAAGGATTCTCTGATGGTTTAAGATTTTGACCTTAATACATTTCATCATTTGCTACTTAATGACCTCATATTCAGTGCTTGCCTGAAATTTAAATTCTTACTAAAGATAGTTTTCTTCTTGTCCGCTAATTTGAAAAGAATGCCAAGTATTAAATTCATTCTTATTAATTTTAATTAGTGATACCACATTGAGGAGAACGGTATGGATCTGAATAGCGCAATTAGTAAACATACAGAGTGGAAAGTAAAATTACGTTCGGCTATCTCAAAACAAGAAGCACTGGATGCTACAAGCATTGCAAAAGACAATTGTTGTGAACTTGGTAAGTGGCTTTATGGTGAAGCAAAAACAAAGTTTGGAAAATTACCCAGTTACTCCGAATGTGTGACTAAACATGCTGCATTTCATATAGAAGCTGGGAAGATTGCAACTACTATCAATGCAAGGAATTTTACTAAAGCGGAAACTATGCTTGGATCTGGTAGTGCGTATAACACAGCATCTAGTGCGGTCGGTGCGGCCATCATGCACCTCAAGAAAGAAACTGGGCTTTGAGCAAAATTAATTACCTTTATTGAGGAGTTATGGGGGGGGCGGCTTCTGTTGGCATTTTGTTAATTTATAGAGCGAAATGCTAAAGGAGCCGATGATTAATAGTATAAAGTGCAGTTAGAATCTACGCAGAAAAAATAACTGAGGGTATAAGATTTTTTGTGTAAACGCCTAATCTGGGGGGCACAGTTCATACCTGGGACGATTTATTTACAAATAAACTAGGAGTTCATTGAAGTAACGATTCTTCAAGGGTCTCTAGATGTATGTGCAAGTCTATTTTCCAATACAAAAATGAGAAAAAATCTCTCCGAGTAAATCATCAGCAGTAAATTCACCTGTGATTGAAGACAAGGCAAGTTGTGAAAGTCTGAGTTCTTCTGCTAGAAGCTCCAGTTGTAATTCATGAATGGTAAATGCTTGAGCACTATTAAGGTGTGCTTGTGCAGTTGTCAGTGCATCGAGATGGCGCTGTCTAGCCGTAAATAAACCTTCAGTATTATGTTGCCAACCGGCAATTGTCAGGATTTTTTTCCGTAGCAAATCTATGCCCGCACCAGTTTTGGCGGATATATCAATGGTTGTGTTATTGTTGTGTTGTTCGATTCTTGCGGGTTCGTTGATTAAGTCAATTTTGTTGCGGACAGTAATTCGTGGAATATCTGCGGATATCGAATGCACTGTTTCTACATCAATAGGAGGCAATCGCCGACTGATATCCATTATCCAAATGACCATATGGGCATTTTTTATCGCTGCATGTGTGCGTTCAATCCCTTTTTGTTCTACGATATCGTCGGTTTCTCTTAATCCTGCAGTATCGATGATGTGGATGGTGATACCTTTGAGAGTGATCGTGCGTTCAATGATGTCTCGAGTGGTTCCGGGGATTTCGGTCACAATGGCAACATCGTCTTCAGCTAATTGATTGAGTAGGCTAGATTTACCAACGTTTGGCTCGCCTGCTAGAACAATTCGAATGCCTTCCTTGAGTATCTTTCCCTGCTGAGCAGCTTGGAATATTTGTTTAAATCGTGCATCAATTTGTCGCAATTTTTCATCGATCGGCGATAACGGCGAATCATCGATATGATCTTCCGGAAAGTTAATGGTCGCCTCAATAAACATTCTAAGCTCGGTAAGCATATTAACCAATTCTTCAATTTTTTTTGAGAAATTTCCACGTAAGGAATTTGCAGCGCAACGAGCTGCTTCGTGGGTATTGGCTTCAATAAGATCAGCAACACTTTCGGCTTGAATCAAATCAATTTTATTATTCAGATAAGCCCGTAGTGTAAACTCACCTGGTTGGGCTAGGCGTGCTCCAGATATAAGACATTGATTCAGAAGAATATTCTGTATTGCTGGGCCACCATGCCCTTGTAATTCCAGTATATCTTCTCCTGTATATGAATAAGGTGCAGGGAAAAAGAGTGCGATGCCTTGATCGATAGCCCGCCCTTCAGTATCCAAAAATGATTTGAACATTGCTTGACGTGGTATTGGTAATTCTCCTAAGAGAGTTTTGCTGAAGCCCTTTAAATCTGTTCCGGAGATACGGATGACTCCGATACCTCCTCGTCCAGGTGGGGTAGCGATTGCGGCGATGGTATCAGAGCTTGCCATAAAGGACTGACTGCCATGTTAAAGTTAACGGTTCTGTAAAATCGAGGGGGGACCCCCGATATTTTTATTTTTTCCTTACTCTTTTACCATGTGTGGGTTTATTTTTGTTGCTGCTTACCACCGTTTTGGGCTTGGGCACGACAGGTTCGGATTGAACTTCATCGTCAGCCGATGCCGTATTAACAAGGTTCTCCTCGTTCTTGTTAGCGAAATCATTCAATGCGAGTTTCTCAGCTATGAGTGCAGATTCGGCTTTTTTATGTTTTTTATTTTTATCTTTATTGGCGTCTTCTGCTTTATTTTCATACATTCGCGTGATTTGCCATTGCTGCAAAATAGAAAGAATATTATTACAGAGTGAATACAGCACTAATCCCGATGGGAAGAAGAAAAAGAATATACTGAATGCAATCGGCATAATCTGCATGACTTTTGCCTGAATCGGATCAGCTGGGGTGGGACTCAGTTTGGATTGTATCCACATTGATATACCCATAATGAGCGGAAGCACATAGTATGGGTCTGGTGTGGATAGATCGGTAATCCATAAAGCGAAAGGTGTGTTACGTAGTTCCACAGCAGACATTAGTGTCCAGAACAAAGCAATAAATACTGGAATTTGAACCAAAATGGGTAAACAACCGCCCATTGGATTGATTTTCTCCTCTTTGTAGAATTCCATCATGGCTTGATGCATGCGTTGACGATCGCTTGCATATTGTTCTCGTATTTTTTGCAATCTAGGTGTGACCACCCTGAGCTTTGCCATTGAACGATAACCAGCAGCAGATAATGGAAAGAACAATAACTTGACTGTGAGCGTCAATAAAATAATGGCTACCCCCCAATTGTCAACCCAGGAGTGATAAAAGGAGAGTAGTTTGAATAAAGGTTGAGCAAGTATCGTTAGCCATCCATAATCTACTGTTAAATCTAGGCCAGGCGCGAGTTCGGCTAGTTTTTCTTGTTCTTGTGGGCCGGCATAAAGAGACATAGAAATTTGTTTTGTTTGACCGGATTCAATTGCGCCAACCGGTGCGATCACACCCGCAGTGTACTGATTAAATGCTAAATGCTTGACATAGTATTCACGTGGTGCTTGCTGAGTAGGCAACCAAGCTGCGAGGAAATAGTGTTCCAGCATAGCAATCCAGCCATTGTCGGCATTTGCTGGATATTCCGCTTTGTTTTTGTCGAGATCAGAAAATTTTATTTTGATGAATTTATCTTCGTCGGTATACATTGCTGGGCCAGTATACGAGTGGATCATCGTATTGGAACCACTGGGTTCATTTGCGTCCCGGAGCATCTGGAAATAAGAAAAGGGAATAATCGTTTCATCACTTTGATTAGTGATCTCAAATGCGACGTCAATTACGTAATTATTACGATGAAAAGTAAAAATTTTGGCAACTTGAATGCCATTTTCTTCTGGTGCCAGCAACTTTACTACAAGCTTATCTTGCCCCGCTTCTAACTGATAATTGTTGTTTTCTGCGGTGTATTTGGTTTTATGGCTAGGAAGCTTGTCGCCTATGAGTCCTGACTGTGCGACATGAAACCGTGCTGTTTTGTCTAATAACAGTTCATAAGGCTTATTTTTATCTTCACTGGAGGGGTGTAGTAGCAAGCCGAGTTGTCGTATATCCCCGCCAGCTGTGTCAATTTCTGCTACAACTGTATCTGTGGTGATTTTGATTTTCTCGCCTGTAGTAAACAAATTTGGGGTGATTGATGAGCCAACACCTTCAATACCGGAAGCAATCGATGGACTTTCTGTGTTTGATGTTAATCCATCGCCGGGAACTGGTAGCGGATCATGACGCTGATTGGATGAGTCTGAGACTGCACCCGGTGTAACTTGTGTTGTCGGGGGATTGAGTTCTCTTTGCCAAGAATCCCACAAAAATAGCAACGATGTGGAAAAAATGATAATGAGTAAAAGTTTTTTTGTTTCCATTATTTATTTAATTCAGTGGGTTCTCGACATAACGCACATTGCGATTGAAATCCTAATATTCTATATAAACATCGATTTTCAATGACATAAGCAATTAGTCTTATTAAGTTATTATATTTTTAATGGGTTAATGATTTGATGGTAGTGGAGATCAAGGCATGTGCTAAGTCGTCATTCGATCATCGACTTTTGAATACAATAATTTTCCATGTGACGTTAGCGCAAAGCAGATCAAGGTACTGGCTCATATCCGCCTTTGCTCCAAGGATTGCATCGCAGTATACGCCAAACACCCAAGCGGGTTCCATGAAAAAAGCCATATTTGGTATAAGCTTCTATCACATATTGTGAGCAAGATGGAGTAAAGCGACATGAAGGCGCAAGCAGAGGGCTTATAAAATATTGATAAAATTTAATGATCGTAATAATCAATCGTGACATTGCTGTAATTGAGCCATCAATAACCGGATTTCGGTCGTTAGTTGTAAGGATTCCTTCTTTGTAACCGGACGGCGCAAACGTATGACCCAGTCCATTCTTACCCAAAAACTTTTTTCACAATAACGGTTATTGCGAAAGGTCTCGCGAAGTAGTCTTTTAATCCAATTACGCTTAACAGCTAGTCGCTCAATCCTTTTTGAAACTATTAAACCAAGCCGAGAATGTCTTAAGTGATTTGGTTTTGCAAAAACTTGAACCCAATTACCATTAAGCTGATGTTCAGTGCCAATTAACGCAGTAAAGTCTGCCGATGTATGCAACCTACAATTTCTAGGTAAGGAATTAGTTTTCTGAAATATAGGAAGATTGCCGTTATCTGTCAGTCCCGTAATTTCTCTTTTGACACTAAACACTTAACTTTGCACGCCCCTTAGCACGGCGAGCACGAATAACGGCAGCACCGGCACGTGTTTTCATTCGAACTAGAAAGCCGTGAGTGCGTTTTCTTTTGGTGACCGAAGGTTGGTATGTCCGTTTCATTTTTACTCCACGCTTAATAATTTAATCTGATCTATAGAACCGCCTATTACAACCTGTTTTGGGGGTATATGTCAATACTAGTTGAGTGCTAAGTTATGGAATAAGGAAAGAAATATAAACATACTTGGTTAGTAAAATCCTTATTTTTTATAAAAAGTGATGATGAAATCTGAGCTAGTTGCCGCCGTCATTGTTTTGTTAGAAAATTTAATTTCTTCCAGGTTTTATCCCTCGCTCCTGGAGCAATTGGTTGAAAACCAGCAGCGTTAAAGCGTTCTTATACTCTTGCTGTTTGCGGTCAGGTGCTTTAGTGCTTGGGTAATTAAAGAGGGTATAAAATTTATGAATATGTTAGCAACAATTGGATTGTTTTTCATTACCGCAATTGCTGAAATTCTAGGATGTTACCTCAGTTATCTTTGGCTAAGGAAAGATGCATCAATTTGGTTGTTGCTACCTGCAGGTGTCAGTTTGATGATGTTTGCGTGGCTTTTGACACTTCATCCGTATGAAGCCGGTAAAGTTTATGCAGCCTACGGTGGAGTATATGTTGCTACTGCTATGATTTGGTTGTTGGTTGTGGAAAAAGTGATCCCGGATAAATGGGACCTGATCGGTGCAAGTATTTCAATTCTTGGCATGGTCGTGATTTTCTTTGCGCCGAGAGGTTAAATAGATTATTGGAAATGACCTTCAAAATCGATGGATTTAGGATTTTGGTAGTTTGAACGGATATGGCGCTGTTAGTAGGATTATGATTTTAGTTATGAAATTGCTATTTTTTTTAATTGGAGTTAAACTCCGGCGGCAGGGTTAGGTCAGAAGAATTCAAATAACAATAATAAAAAAGGAAAAATAATGGCAGAGCAACTTGCAAGGAATGAAGGGTGTAGAGATAGGCAAGATCGTCGAAGCGACATCCCTTTTTTTTGTCCCTTTCATCTAGGAATTAAATCTGGAGGTAGGGTTGGCGCGCGGCGTTTAAATAGTAAATGGGATTACGTTGACTACTATCCCAACCATTTGCTGTTTTGTATTGTTGCTATTTTGATGCTGAGTGTTTTAGATGCTTATTTCACATTAAATATTTTGGCGCGGGGCGGTGAAGAGCTAAATTGGTTTATGCTGGTCGTGATTGAAGAAAGCGTTGAGAAGTTTATCAGCGTTAAGCTGGCACTAACTGGATTAGCACTTATCTTTTTAACTATTCATCATAACGTGCAGTATCTCCTGAGGCTTCGTGTTCGGCATATTCTTTATATAGTGCTAGTAAGTTATATGGTTTTGATTGGATACGAAATACTGTTATTGAGCTGGTTTTGATGCGAGAGTACTTAGCGGTCTACCGGGAAGTAAAATAGCTAGCAACGTTCCGCAGATCATCAAGAACCAAAGTTCCAGCAGCTAATTGTAAGCGGAGATAAGCTAATAAATGATTGTAGCGTGCCTCCGCTAAATCTTTTCGGGTTTTATGAAGTTGTTGTTGCGCGTCCAATAAATTTAAATTGATTCTAATTCCGCCGCGTATACTCTTCTCTGTTGCGCTTACCAGTAATTCGGCTGATTTAACGCCAAGCTGCAACGATTCGATTCTTTTTATACCACTTTGTAAAAGATTATACTGTTTTCGCAGCTCAACCATTACTTTATCTCTCGCGGCATCTAATTCGGCTTCGGCGCGCGCATGGTTAGCTCTGGCTTGCGTTGTTAACGCATTGACACGCCCTCCTGAATAAAGTGGGATGTTTACTTCAATGCCTGCAGCACCCAGTTGGAATTCGCGTCCAGCAATAATGGGTGATCCAGAGAGATTACGTGATAAGCTTGCCACTAAATCGATACGAGGCACATGCCCAGCTTGGCTTTTGTTGATTTCTTCCTTGCCGGAAGTTACCAAATGGCGCTGCGTGACTAATTCAGCGTTGCGATCCATTGCTAACGCATACCAACTATCATAGTCTTGTAACTGAATGGCGCGATAATTAAAAAGATCGGATAATCGATCAAGCTTTGTTATTTTCTGGCCAATTAGTGTTTCAAGTTTTAGTTGAGCTACTGCTAAGCTATCCTGAGTCTCGATCAAGTGTGCTTGTGCGATCGCGTGCTTTGATTGTGTTTCAAGCACATCGGTAGTGGTGCCTTCACCTTTTTGTAACATTCTCTCATTGATACGTTTGAGTTCTTCTAACGACTCGAGTTGCGTCTCAGCAATCTTGACATGGTCTTGTGCTAGAAGCATTTCTACATAAGCTTCCACCAATCGTACTACGAGCTGTTGACTGCGCCCCGTAAATTTGGCGCGGCTTGAATCGGCTTGTGCTTTTCCTTGGCGATAATTAGCTACAGCTTCCAAGTTGATTAAGGGTTGGCGTAATGTCAGTGTGGTAACCTGGCTTTCAAAATTCATCGAAGTAAATTCGCTGATTCCTGTACGTGGATCGGGATTTTGATAACCAGCATTTTTGGTCTGTACGTGTGTCATCGATAAGTTGGGTAATAAATTAGCTAAGCCAAGCTTTTCGACTTGCTGTCCAGCCTCATTTTCATGAATAGCCGAACGAAAAGTGGGGTCATGTTGCAATGCCGCTTCATAAGCTTCGAGCAGGCTCATTGATCGTGCTGCATTACTCATGTAGCATAAAATGAAGATACCGATTAAAAATGAATATTTCAGAATTTTTCTGCTAGTCGATACCATCGGTTATTCTTCACTCATGGCTGAATGCAGTCGATCCAATACCGGTTTAAATAAGTAGCTCATCAAAGATCGTTCACCCGTTTTAATGAAGACGTCAACCGGCATGCCCGCTCTAATTTGCTGGTCAGAAAGCATTTTTAATCCTTCTGCTGTTACTTTGGCTTTCATGGTGTAATAGGGTATTCCAGTGCGCTCGTCGGTCAAACGATCGGCGGATACTTGTGTGATAACTCCTGGTATATTCGGCGTTTTTTTCTGATTTAATGCGGAAAAGATCAAATCGACAACTAAATCGACATGCACTTTGTCGATCAGATGAACCGGAATTTGTCCGGTAATAATCAGCACGTCATCGCTGGGGACGATATCCATTAATTTGAATCCTGGCCCAACGACACCACTTTTGGTAAATACATTTAAACCAACCACAGTGCCATCAACGGGTGCTTTGACTTCAATGTTGGCGAGCTCGAAATCTTGTCCATTGAGTCGGCTATTTAACGCTTCTGCTTCACGTTTTATGTCGGATAATTGTTGTCTGACATCTTTTTGATATTCTTGCTGACGCTGAATGCGGCGTTGCTCTAATTCGGCTATCTGGCGTTGTGTTCGGCCGATATTACCAATATCGGTAGATATCTCGCCACTTAATTGAATAAATGCTCGTTCCAAATCTAAAACGCGATTACGGGGTACAAAACCCTCTTTAGAAAGCTCGCGCATGTTTATTAGCTGTTCTTCCAAGAATTTGGATTGCTGGTTTTTACTAGCTTTGGAGGCTTCAAGTCCCCGTAATTGCACTTTTAATCCGGAAATTCCTTCATCAAGCGCCGCAATTTCATGTTGTAGAGCCAGTTTACGCGAAGTAAATAATTGATTCTGTATAAGGATATTGTTGGTAACGCGTGAATCATTTTGTTGTGACTGCAGTTCGTGAGGAAAGAGAATTTCTTTCTTATTATCACGCTCTGCTAACAATCGTGCTTCCACAGCAAGTGCTGTATATAATTGGGCGCGAGTTATTTCGGCCTGCGCTTTGGTTTGAACATCATTCATACGTATTAGCACTTGACCTACTGAAACATGATCGCCTTCTTTAACCAAAATGTCGTCAATAATGCCGCCAGTTTGATGTTGCACTGCTTGTAGGTGACTGGCTACAGCAACAGTTCCGGAAATAGGCACGCCTTTTTCCAATGGTGCAAAAGTAGCCCATAATACAAAACCACCAAAGCCTGCTAGTACGATCCACCAACCCAAGCGTGTGTGTATCGTCTCATTGGTATCTACCCAAGGTGTGCCTTCAATTGGAATATCTTGAGTGGATATTGGTTTATTTTCAGCGATAAGCTTCATGATCATACCCAGTAAACAATGGGATCTTTTTTATCATACCTGGTTGATTTGTAGCCTTAATTCTTTTGATTCTGGGTTGTTTGGTCATCGTTTTGTTGTTTTTCTGCTAAAGCTTGTCTTGCTTGCTGTTGCTTGGTAAGTTCTTCAATGACTTGTTTGGTTGGGCCAAACATTTTCGCCATACCGTCTTGAAGCAGCAGCAATTTAGTGGTGACTCCTATGATGCTGGTACGATGAGTAATCAAAACGATGGTCTTGCCGCGCTTACGCAAGTCAATTAATGCGTTTAACAATGCTTGCTCACCTACTTCATCCAAATTGGAGTTGGGCTCATCCAGTACAATCAATGAAGGGTCATCATACATTGCGCGTGCTAATCCAATGCGTTGTTTTTGTCCTCCAGAAAGCCCAGAACCGCCTTCACCTAGCATCGTATCATAGCCATCTGGCATGTTTAGGATCATTTCATGAACGCCGGCGCGTTGTGCGGCTAAAATAACTTTATCCGCATTGATTTCACCAAAACGAGCAATATTTTCAGATACGGTTCCAGCGAATAACTCGATATCTTGGGGCAGATATCCAATATAAGGGCCTAGCTCATCCTTGTTCCATAAATAGACATCTGCGCCATCGAGTCTGATTTTTCCAGAGGCGGCAGGCCAAACACCCACCAATAAACGCGCTAAGGTTGATTTTCCTGACCCACTAGGACCAATTACGCCCAATACCTCACCGGCATCCAAGGCAAAAGACAGTGATTTGATGACAGGTACTTTACTATTCGGTGGGATCGCAGTCGCACTTTCAACTGCAATAACACCCCGGGGCTTGGGTAATGGCATGCCTGCTTCACGTGCAGGATTTTGCTCGAATAATTTGCTCAAGCGTTCATAGGCACTGCGGGCGCTGCCAATTTGTTTCCAAGTGCTAATCAGTAGTTGCACAGGTGCGATGGCTCGACCTAATAAAATTGATCCAGCAATCATCATGCCCGGTGTAATTTCGTTTTCTAGTACTAATAGCGCACCAAATCCAAGCATCAGCGACTGCAGTGCTACCGTGAATGACTTTGACAGAGCGGTAACTATCCCGGCTTTTTCACTGGCTTCTGCTTGTAGATTTAAAAAGCGACTGTGTAATTTAAACCAGCGTGCTTGGATATTCGGCAACATGCCCATTGCCTCAATCACTTCCGCATTGCGTAGATTGTTGGATGCAATGTTTGAAGATGCGATCGACATGGTATTGGCGTCAGCCAATGGTTTATGCGATATCTTTTCGTTAATGTAGGCTAGAGTGATGAGTATGATCGTGCCGCATAGTGCGAAAATGCCTAAAGCAGGATGAAATACAAAAATGACAAATAAATAAATCGGAAACCAAGGTGCGTCGAATAACGCAAATAAAGCATTGCCAGTAAGGAATTGGCGCAGACTGGTTAAATCTTTTAAAGCTTGTCCGGCATTGCTATCGCCCATTTTCAAGCTTTGTTCGAAAGCTGCGTTGTACACGCGTTTATTGAGTTTCATGTCGAGTTGCGCGCCAACTCGTATCAAAACAAAACTGCGCACAAACTCCAGAGCTCCCATAAAGACATAAGCGCCAAGCATAATGAGCGTTAGCATCAATAAGGTCATCTCATTGCGGCTAGTCAATACACTGTCATAGAGCTGCAACATATAAATCGCCGGCATGAGCATGAGCACATTGATTACAGCACTGAAAACACCAATGTTACGGAATGTCTTCTTAAAGCTCGCGAGTACTTGTGCTATTTCGTTTTGGGGTATTTTAAATTTCATTGATCAGTTAATATCAAAAATAGAAATTTTCGAAGCCTAATAAATGACCATTATCAGCAAACATTGCTGCACTGATACTTATCCAATTGAAAGATGAAAGTATGCAGTCTGTAGGAATTGGCGGTCATTATAGTGCTTGTTTATAGATTCTGACTAGGTAAATCCTTCATTTCCAACATAAATGGTTTCGGCGAAAAGTGTAAATCACATTTTGCCTCTGAATGATCAAATACCAGATCCTCATTCATTCTCGTTGCCATGGATGCATTCCAATGCTGAAAGCGCGGCAAGCGCTTTAACAGCCCTGTCGCGATATGAAAAATCCAAAGCGGCAAGCTGATAATTCTGGGCGTATAGTTTAGTGCGTGAAATATTCGTTCGACCATTTGACGATAGCTCAACGTTTCATCTCCCCTTATATTATAAGTGAGATTACTCAAATTACGCCTCCATAGTGCTAAAAAACATGCTTTGGCGACATCATCACTATGTATAGGTTGCCTTAGGCCACTTGCCTTGCCCAATATGGGGAAAAAACCATAGCGATGAATAAAACGCATGATTTCTGCAACATTTTTGTCTTGCCCATAACCGTATATTAATGTCGGACGTAATATGATCCATTCTATTTCATGCAAATTTGCCCACGATTCTAATAATGCTTCACTGTTAGCGAGTTTCTGTGCGACTGCCTGCTCATTCAAGTCAGAAGAATTTTGTTTAGTGAAGCGACTGGTAGAAGATAATACGATCATTCTCTGAGGTTTGAATGTTAATAAAAAATCAAAATACCCCGGTAATATCCAGATAGGGGCAGCGCATATCCAAAAAAGAATTTTGTTTTTAGCGTGATTTGTTTCTTTTTGTGTTGTTGGTGGAAGTTGTTGCCAAGAGACATAGGGTTGATTTTGATTTGTTAGTAATTGGCGAGAAAAGGCAGTGATGTGATGTTTTTGTGCTATTCCTTGCTGTATTAAGCATTGGCCTACTAAACTGGTGGCACCTATGATTCCGATTGATTGAATTGTCATGTCCGCGATTTTATGCGTTTGCAGCATTGTTTGACTGTGTGAAAAATCACTGACATACCAAAGCGAAACCATACGGCGAAGGCGATCAAACCCATCAAAATACCTGCATGCTGATGGCGGAAGAATTTTTGATAAAAATGCAACATGCCTTTGTGCTTGTGCCAAGCAACAAAAAACGGCCGCGCATGACTGCAAACGCCTTGAAAATGCTTTACCGGAGCATCGGGGACAAAAACAATTTTCCAATGTTTTTGCTGGAAGCGCATACACCAATCCAAATCTTCACAATGTAAAAAGTAACTTTCGTCCCAATGGCCAACATCATCGATGGCGTCGCGTCGTACTAACATCAAGGCGCCTGAAATCGCTTCCACCTCAATTGGTTTGTTAGGTAAAGGTTGTTTGTTGAGGTGAAAATCAAAAAACAATTTCGGCCAAAATTTTGCTAAATGATGCAATCCAAATGCACGAACGAAAGCACGCCAGGGGGTAGGAATGGCCCTGCGCCCACCTCCCTGTTCAGTGCCATCCGGATTCGTCAAGAAGCCACCCACCATACCAATGCTCGCATCGGATGACATGACTTCCATCATACGATTTAGCGAGTTTCCACCCAGTACGCAATCCGGATTGAGAAAAAGAATATAAGGCTGCGTGGATGCAGATAAGCCAGTATTGCAGCCAGCAGCGAAACCAGTATTGCTATTGAGGCGAATAATTTGAAGATGTTTTTCGTTAGGAAATCGAGCTTCAAGCTCCAGCAAACTTGAATCGCATGAAGCATTATCGACGACGATGACTTGTTGTACTTGACTGAGTGTGGTCAAAACACAGTTTGTCAAAAATGCGCCGGCATTGTAATTAACGATGATAGCGGATATGGGGGCTGGCATTTCTACAGGAAGTTCATGGGTGTATTTTACTGATCAAAGCGTTACTCGGATTCTGGTTTTTTGTTGGATTTTATTGAGCGTTGAGTAGCTGGGAATTTTCCTTTTATGTTACGTACTCCGTGCCAGAAACCAATAACCATCATTTGGAAGTTCAGGAAGCGTGGTTGGATTAATAACGAAAAGACACCAAATTTTAATAGTAACCGATAGGCATCACAAAACGACCAGGTGAGTGGCACATACTTCCTTTTGTAAAGCAAAATGGCATTGCGAATTAAATAATAATTACGCAGTGGGCTATGTACTGGAATAATGCGATTTTTTTTTGGCAAGGAAACAACGCGATCTCCGAGCGAATGATGCATTTTTGCCGAACAGATACCAAAGCACAGATATTTCATGCTGTGCGCTCTAAGGCACCACTCTACATCGACATAGTCGATAAACAAATCAGTATCCATTAAGCCAATTACCTCCATTGCTGAAAGCTGGATCAGCATACCGGAGGTAATCAAGAAATCTGCCTGATGAAGCTCATTTGCTCCATTTTTGCATCCGATTTGAGTGGATCTTAATCCTGCAAAACGAATAAAAGGCGCCGGCTCAGTGTGGCGTAAGTCATGATATTGCGGACCTACTGCGGCAATTCGTTCTCCTCGTCGCAATAATTCCGCTTCACCCAGCAATAATTGTTCAACCATATTGGGAAACGGAATACTGTCTTGATCGAACAGTATGACATGGGTAAATCCATGGCTTTTTGCCCAACGAATGCCGTGATTGTGACCTTCTGCAACGCCTACATTTTCAGAAAGAGCCAGGGAAGTTACATTTTTATGTGGGTATTCGTTGATCCAAGTAACACAATTTGTAGCAGAATTATTGTCAACAATGACGGCCATCGCTACTTGTTGGGTTAATGTGGATAAAAGACGCTCAAGCATAGTGAGGTCGGGATGATAAGTGACAATGATGGCACAGACTGATGCAGTCGCCGAGGAATTATAGGTCATTCAGAGTGCTGTGCTTATTGTGCCAAATAGGGGATGGGTATATTAATATATTTTAAGGGTGACTTACGGTGATTCTGAAAGAAACTATCGTTAGCGTATCACGAATGCAAGGGCGCGGTTTTGGTATGGATAACGATGTCACCTAGCAGAGCGTTCAATTCAGCGGCTTGTTCCGAGAAGTAGCGTAGGTTTTCTGGGTACGGGTTTTGGTAATTCGTTAAATACCCAGGGTTATGCAATAAACGTACAATAGCGGTGCGAAAAGCATCGATATCCTTCATGGCTATAATCTCGCCGTTCTTGCCGTTAATTAAATCTTCAATGGGGCCACCGCAATCTGTCGCAATGACCCATACATTGCGTGAAATTGCTTCACGTACCGTCAATCCAAAGCTTTCTTTCCACTGCGAAGGGAAAAGCAATACATCAATATCTTTGAAAAAATGATCGATTTCATTTTGCTCAAAAGGTGGCACTATTTCTAGTTTGCCGTTAAGTTGCCATGAGTCCGTTTTCATCTTTGAAGCACCCAATTTGCTTTCGATATCGACCAGGCGCAAAGTGTAATTTTGTTCAGCAATACCTGAAAATACCTCGCGTAGGTAGAAATAGCCTTTATGGGTTGCTCTGCCACCCAAGAAAGCAAAGGTTATATGATCATGATTCTTTTGGGGTTGCCTATGAATTGCAGGGAGTATGCCATTTTTATTGACGCGGATGTGATCGGGGGAAATGCCGCTCTGAATATAAAGGTTACGCTGAAATTCACTAGGGGCAAGTAATAAAGCCGCATTTTCCATAATTTGCCAGAGTTGATGAAAGCGGTGATGCGTAAAAGCAGAGTCGGGAGTGCAAGTATTGCATACCGCAAGATCGACTCCTTGCTGAGCACAATAGGTGCCATCTGCACGTACCATAAATTGTCGTTCGCACAGCCACCAAGCGTCATGCAATGTAATGACATAGGGTATGCCAGAACGGCGACAAGCATCAGCAAGCGTGGCACTTAAAATCTGGATGGAATGAAAATGTACGATATCAGGACGAACTGCATGCAGTGTTTCCTCGAAACGCGCCGCCATATCCGGATTGTCATAATCAGCGGTACGTTCCAAATTGGCAGGTAAGCCGATGGCGATGACCGGAATATTTTTCCATTCATATCTCGCAGTATCGTAGGCTGATAAATCGGGATGCCAACAACCAGTAAAAACACAAACTTCGGTATTGTCCATTGCAGCCAATTCTACGGCCAATTGTTCTGTGACAATCGTGGCACCACCAAAGCTCATAGGGGCGAATAAAAGATTGACTATCATTACGCGTAGCTTTTTTTCTTGTTTCGGTGGGAGAGCACAAGATAGAACAGGTTGTAGTTGTTGTTGCGCGATAATAGCGGGTGAGTAGCGCTGCAGTACATTTTGTCTCGCAGTTGTCCCGATACGATGGCGCAAGCCTGGATCTGCAATTAATTGCGATAGCGCTTTGAACCATTCTTCCGGTGTGTTAGCTAGAAAGCCATTTTCGCCATTGCGAACCACATCCCGAAAAGCCGCTGCCGGAGAACATACTGAAGGTACACTAAAGAGCGAGGCTTCAAGAAACTTGATGTTACTCTTGGCATCATTGAACACTGATTCTTCCAGTGGTGCCAAATTAATCGAGAAGCGTGCGAGTGATAAATAATAATCATCAGGCTCCAAGAATGGAACGCGTACGATGCGGTTTGCATGGGACGAAAAATCATCAGGTAATTGTAAGTGTCCGTAAATCGCCAACCGCACGTTGGGGTAGGTATCTAAAATTTGCAATAATGCAGGAGCGGCAATCATGAAATCAGCATCGTGTGTTCGTGTGCCACTACCGTAGCCTATGACGATTTCTTTACTGGATGGCGGGTATTTGCTTGCGGCCAATTCAAGTAAATGAGAGTCTAGGCAATTTTCTAATGTAAATACTTGGCCACGGCACAGTGGTTGCATTTTTGCAGCGATTGCAGCGGTACTTGCGATAGCGTGATCCGTTAGTTGCAGCATTTCCCGGTACATTGAAGCGCCATCCATGAGGATGGCAAATTCGTGTTTCGGCAATTTCTGAACATTTGCGTTACGCTGATATTCTTCTAAATCAAACACTAGATCATCAATATCAAATAACGAAACAAGTCCGATGCGCTGTGTCTCGGCGACTAGTTTTTTAACTTCGGGTGTGGCAGGCGTGCGATAGAAAATCACCATGCCATGTGTTTGTAGTGCATTGCGGCAAGCTAAGTAATCGGTCCAAGGCAGTACGGTGCTTTCATAACCCAGCAGTGAAAACAGTTCCACTTTCTGCATGACTCGATATTTTTTACACTGCAGCAACGATAGCTCTGCGATGATTAATATACGGTTGCCTAATGTTCTGTGAGATGAAGCACCAAGTGCCGATTTCCATGGGTTACTGGTTGCTGATGTAGACGTTGCATCACTTGCGTGTGACTGTTGGTTAAAAGGGAGTTTTCGCGTGCGGATGATGCGTATGCAATGAAACAACCCCCAAAGTGATAGATTGATGATACGAGCAGCAGACGAGGAAGGTGTTTGTAATTGATTGACTAATGACCGCATGACAACAGGATTGTAGTGCTGCGCTTGACGCAGCTTGGTAACGAAAAGGCGGAGATTCATGAACGGGTTAATAAGTTTCTTATGATCAGATTAATGTTGCGTAAAGGAGCGGTAATACGCCATGAGCGTGAAGTGCTCATGAGATTGAGTTGATTCTGACTATGAGTGAGTTGTAGTTGAGTGTCGGTGAGTTGTTGTTCGAAACGAGTCAGCTTTGTTTGCATATCCGTTAATTTTGTCTGTGTATCCATTAAGTGTGCCTGGTTGTTCGATAGTTGCAAGTGCAGGCTGGATAGTTCTGCTTTGGTGTTGCTCAACTCTTGCTCTAGTCCGGGTAGAGTAATGTGTCGATGCCAGTAAGTATTCATCAATTTGGATAAGTGTTCGATCGGCCAGTGATTGCGCCATTTTTCATAGATACGCGCATAAGCAGTTCCGGAAAATACTTTTTGTTGATGCACGTTTGAGCTTTGGTGTATCCGGTAATAGCCGCTGACACCTGGAGTGAAGAAAAAATCACTCAGCAAACTGAGTTGTAACCAAAAATCCCAATCTTCGTAGTAATCGAGTGTTTCATCCATCATACAGCCACATTCAATTACCGCTCGGCTAAATAATACTGCATGGATAGGTAAGAAGTTTGAGGCCATGAGTAACTCGTGATGAAATGGCTGCTCAAAGGTGTGGGTGGCGACTTGTTTGATTTCATCTATGCAGGCAATGCCAGTGTATGCTACCAAGTAAGATGGGTGGTGGGTGAGTGCATCATTCAATTTTGCAATGTGGTTAGGTGCAAGCCAATCATCATCATCAAGAAACAACACATAATCACCATTTGCAGCCTTTAGGCCAACATTGCCTGCACGCGAACGATGTAAGGGGTGATTTTCTTCACCGATCATGTGTTGCGGAAAATTTCCGCACCATTCATCAACAGGCGGGTGTCCTGCGCCTTTCGCATTGACGATGATGACTTCAATTTTTGCGTAGGTTTGCAAAGCTACCGAATCGAGCGTGTCGGATAAAGTTGCGCGACCCATGCTGCGGATGATGATGCTAATCAATGGCATATCCCGATCATCCAAAACCAAGCCCAGTTTCTTTTGGCGTGAATGCTCGGATTGATAAAGTTTCAACGGATCAAGCAGAAGTTCTTCGGTTGTAAGGCGTATGTAAGCTTCTGCGGCTGTTACTTGAGTTGGTAAGGTATAGGTGCGGTAACGATTAAGTGCTGCAATATGTAAATCATACCGTTGCTTGGCATTTTGTGACACAAAGCATGCCATTGCGGCTGCCTTTCGTTCAGCCAGATCGCTGATATCCAATAATTGATTGGGGTGTAGCGGTACGCCCACTTCGTATAATGCAATTTGCACAGCGTTTCCGAGCCTTCGTATGGCTTCCATAACCGCCATGCCAATGACCCGATGATCTGGATGCATTTCGAAGACGGATGGGGCATAAACTAAATCCGCTTGGTTGTTTTGAATTGTTTTTAGAATTTCTTGAACGAATTTTTCGTTGTAACCTACATTGCGGTCAGGATACTGCCAAAAAATTGGTGTGCCATAACCGAGTATGCTAGCAGCAGTAATGCTTTCCTGTTGTCGCTGCAAAATGTAGTCGGTAGATTCTTCTGTATCTAAACCATACGCACCGTCAGAGACAATGATCACGGTAACAGGGATGCCCTGTTCTATGTGACGCATGATGGCGCCACCGCAGCCAAATACTTCATCGTCAGGATGTGGAGCAAAAACCAGAGCGCGTGTACAAGGAAAATGCGTGGTAGCTTGGTAGGGTATGAGTAAGGTTTCCAAAAATCTTAGTTAAGAACGCAAGTAAATGACATTGAAAATAAACAACTCAGTTTCGGCTTATGATTTTAACGTAAATAGTTTTTTGTGTTGATGATATCTGTTATGGATGTTGATGATTGATCATTACCTGAAATCCATATCGCCACCCATCAGCCACCAGTGGTTTTTGAGTAATTCGACAGAAGGGCCATCACACCATACACTGGTCGGTATTTTGATACCCGTTGCTTGTTGGGTTGGATGGGTGCGATCGAAATACTCAGTGAAGTTTTTAGTGATGCGGCAAAATAATCGAGAAGATTTTCTTAAGGTGGCTAGGCGTTTAGCTTGAGTAATCAACAGTGGGATTTCAGCTAAAGGTGCAATTAGATCGATAATTTCACATTCATCAGCATCGTATCGTAGTATCAAAACACCTCTTGGATGCTGAGTTATGCGGTTTCTTACTAGGATGATTTGATAGCGTTGGTTGGGATGATAGAGATAGCGCTGTTGAATATAGGGCCAGTCACGTAAGCCAATCACCGAAGTTTGCATATTGGCGGCCATATTTTGCCAACATTGATTGACAGCTTTGATGTTGGCTTTGGTCGGAAGGTCGAGGAGTTTTAGATGGGTTCGGATAAGTGGTCGGCGCGATTGCGGTTTCCATGATAGTTCAACTATTTCGCCGACCTCACTATATAACCCCAGTCGCTCAGCGACTTTCATCGCACGCTGGTTTGGGAAGCCAAAACCGATGAGATAGTGTTTTCCATAACCGATATAATGTTCGAGGAAGGTTGCCGCCATCATATAGAAAGGGCTTTTGCGGCTTAGGGAACTTCTCTCTTTGGTTTCAACCATGACGTCGCCAATTTGAACGGCGTTTTCATGTTTACCAAAAAACAAAATGCTGCGGCCGATGCCACCGTAATGTGCGATTAGCCTATCTTCTCGCCAGATACCCAATGCGCGGCTATTTTCTACAGCGTATTTCCACTGCCATAATTCAGTTGGCATTTCGTGATGGAAGATTCGCCGAAATAACTCTTGCATTTGTGAGCGGTGTTCGTTTTCCAAAAAATGTAGGTGCCACTTCGGCATATCCTTCTTGCGGAAATGTAACAGTGCATAACAGCAGTACCCATTGCGATATTTTTCACGATGCAGACGGTTGGAATGATCAAGTTGATCGAGCTGTGCAGCACTCACATCAAGATCTTGAATCAAGTTTTGGCGGTGCGTATGGGTGACTTGTAACCAATAATCGAGAGTAGGAATAGCCATCTGCGACAAATCGCTATGCTCGAGTAATTCAAATCCTAACCTTGTCGCTAGTGCAATGACATTATCAATCGAGTGCAGGCTGCTCGGCTCAGTAGCCTGATGTTCAAGCGCGAATTCATCCAAAATGACTAAATCACCCGCTGGTTGAAGTAGATCGAGCGCTTTATTAAAAATAACCAACGGATCAATATGCTGGGAGGATTCTTGAAACAGAATCACATTGAAGCTTTCGGATTCAGCATTAAAAGTTTCGAGAGAATGCCGGCTGACTGGAACTTCCGCTCCCAGTGCTTGGTGAATATAGTCGACTTGTATGGTATCGGGTGTGATTGCAAACACATCGTAGCCTTTTTGCCGGAGCAGCGAAAAGGTTTTACCAAGGCCTATCCCGACTTCTAGGATACGACATGGGGAAGGAGGTAATTTCGATATGAGTAGATCAGTGGAATATTGTTGCGCCTCTTTCAGGTTGGTTTGGAGATTCTGGAATAAACCATAGTGCAAGTATCCAGCTTCACCTTCTTGCAGTAACAGAGCTTTCGCATAAACATTCAGCGGGAAAGTCAGTTTTTTGGGGTCTAATGCGGCTGTTGTCGAGTCAGCAGAGTGATTGGCTTGCAAATCGTGTTGTGTGCTAGGGGATGGACGGATACTAACCGGCATGATCATGATGAATTGCTATTGGTTGTTTGCCCATTGATGAGGGATTGAGAAATACCCTTGCAAGCGTCCTATCTGGTCGATTTGTAAAATATTTGCACCCTCCACCAAATCATAGATATGGATGCCGCGCTCGCATAACAAGTATGCATTGATCAAATACTCGCCTTTGAGTAGCGGCAATTGGTTCAAACTGAGCAACACTTCCGCAGAACCTGTAGCTGTACGTTGGATAGTAAATTGGTCTTCCCAGGTTGCCGCACTGGTGATGGTGCGTCCATCTTTGGTTTGGATCGTGACTCCAATCGTTGGGCAAGGCAATGTAGGGTCTGAGGCGAAACTGATATACAGTGTAATGTTAGATTTTTCATGCGTAATCATTCCCTGTTGCGTGGAAAGCGGGTCGAGTTGCAAGCTGACTTTTTTCAAGTGTGCGCTGCCGGATGGGGTCCTAACAATGGACTTGGGGATTTTAGCATCGATGGTTGGGGTTTCAGTATTGGAGGCTTTTTCATCCAGGAAGGTTTGGTAGGCCGATACGACTTTGGCTGAATTGCCGTCCATCATAATTTCGCCCTTATCAATCCAGATTGCGCGAGTGCAGAGTGATTCCACTTGGAATAATGAGTGCGAGCAGAATAAAATGGTTTTACCAGCATCGCGCATTTCCATGATGCGCATGAACGATTTACGCGCAAAAGCGCCATCTCCAACCGATAATGCCTCATCGATCACCAAAATATCGGGATTGACGCTAATGGCAACCGAAAAAGCTAACCGTACGTACATTCCACTGGAATAAGTTTTAACAGGTTGATCGATGAAATCACGTACACCGGAAAAATCGATGATGCTTTCAATTTTCTCGCTGATTTCAGTTTGCGTGAGTCCCAAGATAGCGGCATTCATGTAGATATTTTCGCGTCCTGTAAATTCTGGATTGAAACCAGCACCCAATTCGAGTAAGGCAGCGACACGGCCATTCACAAAAACGCTACCCTGTGTCGGCATGAGTGTTCCGCAAATTAATTGCAACAGCGTGGATTTACCTGAGCCATTTTGTCCTACGATACCTATCACTTCACCTTTTTGAACGGATAGATTAATGTCACGTAAAGCCCATAATTCACGGTAGTAATGGCGAATGCCAAGCCAGCGGTGCGGCCATAAAAATTGTTTAAGTCGGTCTTTCGGATGATTATAGAGCGGATAGCACTTGGAAAGCTGCTTTACCGTGATAGCTTCATGTCCACCGAAAGTATTGCTAGAGGACATCGGCAAAACCTTTGCGTGTTTTTTCGAACCAAATGAAACCTATTTGTGCGACGGCCAAGGCAATTACCGAGTAGATTGCCAAGCCTTTCCAATCAGGGATTTGGCCCAATAAAGTCACTGCGCGCAATTGCTCAATAATAAAGCTCAGTGGATTTAAAAATAAATAATCGCGAAGCGATTCCGGCAAAGCTGCTGCGGGATAAAACACAGGGCTCAGAAAAAGTAGCATGGTCAAAAGTAAACCTATGAACTGCCCGATATCGCGCACAAAAACCCCTGTTGCTGCCAAAAACCACGAAATACCAATTGTCAAAAATACAAATGGCAAGAGAATAACCGGTATGAGTAATACTGTCCAATGGATGGAATGGTTGGCCAGTAGTAGAGCAAGCAACAATACCGATAAACTGATGACCGCATGAAAAAGAGTGGAACCAAGATTGACCCAAGCCAGAATTTCTAACGGAAAGATGATTTTCTTCACGTAATTGATGTTCGCCAAAACCAGACCTGGAGCACGCGAAAGGCATTCAGAAAAAATGTTGTATACGATTAAGCCAGAAAAAAGTAATAGTGCAAAAGAGAGCTTATCATCTTCAAAGCCACTTCCTTGATCTAGGCGTACTTTAAATACAAAACCAAATACAAACGTATATACCGCCAACATCAAGATGGGATTGATGACTGTCCACATCAATCCGAGGAACGATCCACGGTAGCGGCCTGCAATTTCCCGTTTGGTTAATTGCAGGATAAGCGTTTTGTGTTTTTTTAAGCTACGAAAGAAAGTAAAAGGCGAAATAAGGGGCAAAGTCAAAGTAGTATGTACTTGCACAGTAGCAACAAGAATAGTCAAAATTTGAAAAAAACGAGTTCTAAATTATAGCCGAGATACAAAAGAAGTACCTACATTTGAACTTGAAATTACCGGCAGTTTGCAAAAAGGGATAAAAATTGTGGGTAATCTGAGAATAGAGATAAAAATCCCCTTCAAATCGGCTTTTAAATTAGGCCTGAGCACAGGCACAATCCTTTTCGTCATTTGTTGTTGTTTTACGACAACTTATGATGCAAACTTTGTTTCTCTGCTTGCAAAGCTTCTTGCTTTTGTGCAGAATGCCAATTAGCTTGGCTTTATGGCATTCTCCCGTGACAAGCTCTAGTGTTGCTTGCATTAGGAAGATGGAAGGTTAAAAGGGCAAAGTGAATGTCTTGCAAGTGGTTTGCTAATTTTTGTTTCTTAATTTTTAAATTGAGGGAGCTCTCATGGCAACAAACATTACCCCAGAACAACGTGATGAAATTCTAAAAGTTATCGTAGGTTTATTCGATGCAGCACCAGGTGGGATCTACTTGAATCAATTTGCGGCGGATGTTCAGAATGGAACGACAAATCTACAATTGGCAAATGCACTTGCAAATGATCCCGCATTTCTCAACGGAATTTTAGGTGGAAAAGTTACATCGGCTGATAAAGTTGATGTTTTGATGAAACACTATGGATTGATCGCTGATAGTAATTCGGCTAGTGCAGGTTCACAAGCTAAAGCATATTTTGAGAGCAAATTGGCGGCTGGGCAAAGCATGGGTCAGATCGTAGTGGATGCTGGTAATTACCTCAGTGGCACAGTTGCTTCCGAATTTCAAACCACAAAAAATCTGTTTTTAAACAAAGTAGCGGTTGCGGCAAAATTTTCTCTGAACAGCAATGCTACTGATCTCAGTTCTTTGCAAAACGCGCTGAGCCAAGTTAAAGGTGATCATGCTTATACCGATGCTGAGGCGCAGAAAATTGCGAATGATGCAAGCGCAAATAACTTAGTGCTGACTACAGCGGCTACTGATATCATCAAAGGTACGGCTGGCAATGATATCGTGAGTGGTGACCCTGCGACTACTATGCAAACTGGAGATCAAGTCGATGGTGGTTCTGGTTCCGATACATTGAAAGTGCTAGGCACTTTAACGGGGGCGGCAAGCTTACCAGGGGTCATTACAGGTATTGAAACACTACAAATTGCAAAATTAGGCGCTGCTGCGCTTGATCTTTCGGCCTATACGAAAGCGACTACAGGGTTAGCAACCATTGAAGTTTCTGATGCCGCTCTGTTTAACAACACTATTACAACCACTGCTGGACAATCTCTGAGTTTGGCTACTGCAAGTGGGGTGGCGACGGCTGGTGCAGTGACCTGGGCAGGTTCGGCTACAGATACCAGTTTGAACCTGACACTGAATGGTTATCAAGGCAAAGCAACAGTTCCTGCAAACTTGACTGTGACGGGTGCTGCAGCAACGGCATTGAATATTAATTCAATCGGTGCTGATAATAAAATTGGTACATTAACAGGACCTGCGACTGCTACAAGTCATGTTATTACAGGTGACAAGGCATTTTCTTATGCAACTAGCGCACTTACTTTAGACGCAATTAATGCCAGTGCTGCAACTGCAGACGTTAATGTCAACACATCAGCTGCGTTGACTAAAGCTGGTTTTGCTTTCACAGGTGGATCAGGCAACGATACTATCAAGTTAATTAATGACGCATTTGGTACTTTAACGGCTGGCACTCAATTGGATGGTGGTGCTGGCACAGATAAGCTCGGTATATTAGATACTGCTTTAACCGCAGGTGAAGCCGCCAAAATTAATGCAGCTAAAAACTTTGAAAGCTTGAGTTTGAATGCGGGAATTACGGTAGATGCAAGTGCTGTGTCGAATTTTAAAACATTTGATGTCGATACAACAACAGCATCAACTATCAATAATATGGCAACGGGTACTACGGTTAATGTGGGCGTTGGTGCAACTGCCGCATTTGTCCAAGCTGGACTGACAGTAGCCGGTGCGGTAGGTATAACGGATGTGACAGTTAATCTGGGTGGTGCAAGCGATACCGTTGCTCACACTATTGCCGATTTGGGTGTGACTGGTTTGACGAATGTTAAAATTTCTTCGAATGGTACTGTCGCAAACGTAATTACTCTTTTAGACAATAGCGATAATTCAACCATAACGTTGTCTGGCGCGGCTGATCTAACAATGGCTATTAATGCAGCTGCGGCTACAGGTAGCCAGATTGATGCCAGTGCGATGACAGGTAAGGCAACACTGACGGGTAGTGATGCTGGAGATATCATCAAAGGAGGCGGTAAAGATGATACCATTACCGGCGGTAAAGGCTCGGATGTTATGACTGGCGGTGCAGGTGCGGACAAATTCAGTTTTGGTTCTGCAGCAGCGGCAGCAACCAGTGGTACCGTACTGGGAAATTTTGATAAGATCACCGATTTTGTTGCAGGTACCGATAAATTGCAATTTAGTACTGTTGATGTCGTATCTGGGCAGCAAACAGCCGTGCAATCAGCCGTCACCGCTTTGGCAGCCGGTTCTACCGCAGCGCAAATTGCTACAGCTATGGCAACTGCAAATACAACTAACTTGGGTGTTTCATTTGCTGTGTATGAAGGAAATACCTACGTGTATTATGAAACAACAGGTGCGGGTACTGGGGTTCCGGCAGGTGATGTGTTTATTCAGTTGACCGGTGTCACCACGTTGCCTACATTTGCAGCCGATGTTGTGGCGTAATCAGCGTATATATAGGAAAAGAGTATTAAAGTTTCGTTGGATGGTGTTATCGATTGGTTAGCATAGATAGATATTCTCCATACTAGGAAATTAGAAATTACAACCCCCTCTGTTTATTCAAATAAGCAGAGGGGGTTTGTTTTTGTAAAGACATTGATACGAAAATAAACTTGATTTTTGAATGTGGCGTGAAAACGGTTAGCAATCGCTATCCACCCCGGGATAACCACTTAATCTTGTGTAGATGTGAACCTATGCGCAAAACCCTACTATAAACTCTTTTGATATCCTTCTATCTGCGGCATTTTACAGAAAACGCTGGCCTCATCTTTTTAAACTTATTTTAGTGAAGTGAAGTTCAATGTTACAAGTTTGTTGCTATCAATCGGTACTTATCTTAAAGTGTCAACTAGATTCTAGTGATTGGTGGATGTCGTGAAGTGCTTGATAGGGGTTTCTCGCTTGTGTAATGGGTCGACCTATCACTAAATAATGAGCGCCATCTCGGATTGCTTGTTGTGGGGTTGCTGTTCGTTTTTGATCATGTGATTCACCATCCACCAACCGGATACCGGGAGTCACCAGGCAAAAATCAACGCCTAATTCCCTGCGCAACAAGGCTGTTTCTTGCGCAGAACAAACCACTCCATTCAATCCACAGCTTTGTGTTAAGCTGGCTAACCGTAATACTATCTCTTGCGGTGGTACTGAATAGCCGATTTCAGCAAGATCCTGATCGTCCATACTGGTGAGTACGGTCACCGCAATTAACCGGGTAGAAGAATTTGAAACAGCTTCTCGTGCGGCCATCAGCATCCTTCTTCCACCCGATGCATGCACGTTGATCATCCAAGCGCCGAGATTGCAAGCAGCCTTGCAGGCTTTTGCAACAGTCGCAGGAATATCGTGGAATTTTAAATCTAGGAAAATCTCGTACCCATCGTGGGTAAGCTTTTCGATGATCGAAGGACCTGCCGCAGTAAATAATTCCTTGCCGATTTTTAATCGACATAATTGCGGCGATAATTTCTCTGAAAGGTCAAGGGCGCTTTCCGCATTATCAAAATCTAATGCAACGATAATACGGGATTCGCTCACGTCAAAGGTTTAATGGCAAAGATAGCGCGCTATTTTTCTGAACGGAAACGGCAATGCGTAAATATGACGGTGATAAAAATACCCAGTGCGAAAAAAACTAACATGACAGCGCTCAAGGGCAGTTCAATCGATTTGTCCAGATAATATTGCAGTACAACAGGCTGAAAATTTTGCGAAGCAAAAACAGCCAGTATTGCGAAAACTGAAATTCGTAGAAACCATATAATCATTTTCATCATAACGATATTTATCCATTAATGTAGTAATGTACTCATGCTTTTTATGACTTATTTTCACATGATTTTTAATGTAGCCGTTGATTGGCTGAATCAATCTGCATAAACGTCCATCGTTGAGCAATGCTAGCTAAAATAAGTCCTGACCAGGAGCCGACTATTTCTTTTCCTTGTAGTCGACTCGTTCACGCATTTCCTTCCCGGCTTTAAAATGAGGTACATATTTTTCAGGCACTTTCACTTTATCACCGGATTTCGGGTTTCGCCCAACGCGAGGTGGGCGGTAATTTAAATCAAAGCTGCCAAATCCCCGAATTTCAATGCGCTGCCCTTTAGCTAGGCTTTTGGACATGGCATCAATAATCGTCTTAACGGAAAGCTCGGCATCTTTTGCGACTAATTGCGGAAAACGGGCAGCAAGATGCGCAATTAATTCAGATTTCGTCATGAATTTTTTCCTTATTGTTCGGTATTTTTGCTGTCCATCTTAGCTTTAAGCAATGCGCCTAAGCTTGTGGTTCCAGCATTTGTAGGCGCTGTTTTAATTTTCTGTAAAGCGCTAGTTTCATCCGATTTGTCTTTGGCTTTGATGGAAAGGTTAATTGTACGATTCTTGCGGTCAATGTTGATGATCATGGTTTCAACTTTGTCGCCTTCTTTCAAGTGCGTGCGGATATCTTCAACGCGATCACGGGTAACCTCTGAGGCACGCAAGTAACCATCCACGTCATTATTCAATGCAATGACTGCACCTTTGGCATCAATTGATTTTACTGTACCACTGATGATACTGTTTTTATCATATTGCGCGACAAAGGCAGTGAAAGGATCACCTTCCATCTGTTTGATACCTAAGGAGATGCGCTCACGTTCAACGTCGATCGATAAAATGATCGCTTCGACTTCGTCACCTTTTTTGTAATTTAAAACAGCTTCTTCACCCGATTGATTCCAGGAAAGATCGGATAAGTGCACTAATCCGTCAATATTGCCGGGGAGTCCGATGAAGACCCCAAAATCGGTAATAGATTTGATCTGACCGCTAACCTTGTCACCTTTTTCATGTTTAGAAGAAAATTCTTCCCAGGGATTGACTTGGCATTGTTTCATTCCTAACGAAATGCGTCTGCGTTCTTCGTCAATTTCTAGAATCATGATTTCGACTTCATCACCTAACTGAACAATTTTAGATGGATAAACATTCTTGTTAGTCCAATCCATTTCAGATACGTGCACTAGTCCTTCAATGCCTTGTTCGATTTCGATGAATGCACCGTAATCGGTCAGATTGGTTACTTTACCAAACAAGCGAGTATGCGCGGGATAGCGGCGTGATAGGCCTACCCATGGATCTTCGCTCAGTTGCTTCATGCCTAAAGAGACGCGATTTTTTTCTTGATCGAATTTAAGTACTTTTGCAGTTACTTCATCACCGATATTGACAACTTCGGATGGATGCTTGACGCGGCGCCATGCCAGATCAGTAATATGCAACAAACCATCTATGCCACCCAAATCAACAAAAGCGCCATAATCGGTAATATTTTTGATGACGCCTTGAACAACAGCACCTTCTTGCAGGCTCGATAATAATGACTCGCGATCAGCACCTTGCGTGGCTTCCAGCACAGCACGGCGTGAAACAACGACGTTGTTGCGTTTGCGATCCAATTTGATGACTTTAAACTCCATCTCCTTGTTTTCATAAGGCGTGGTATCTTTAACGGGACGAATGTCGACCAGAGAGCCTGGTAAAAATGCGCGGATACCATTAATCATGGCAGTGAGGCCGCCTTTAACTTTGCCGTTTACCATGCCGGTGACAATTTTACCGCTCTCCATTGCTTCTTCGAGATCGTGCCAAGCTGTGAGACGTTTCGCTTTATCACGAGACAAACGGGTTTCTCCAAAACCATCTTCCAATGATTCAATGGCAACACTAATAAAGTCGCCTGGTTTTACTTCAATTTCACCGCGATCATTTTTGAATTCTTCAACAGGAATAAAGCTTTCCGATTTGAGGCCAGCATTGACCACCACGATGTTATAGTCAACACGGACGACTTCGGCCGTAATGACTTCACCTATACGCATTTCCTGGCGAGAAAGGCTTTCTTCAAAGAGCGCGGCAAAATTTTCTGAGGATGTGGAAGAGGATGAGGAAACTGTAGTCATTGTTAAAAATACCCGATTGTTTTCCCTGCAGCAAAATTCGCCAGACAGGTTAAGTGAGTTAATAAAACTTGAATTGAAATTGTTATTTTCGAATCAAATGCGAAAAATGAAAATATACCATGCCACATTCAAGTGCGATTTTCTATTCGAATCTCATTATACCAAGATAGGATAGCGTTCTGTGCTTCAGATATTGTCAGCGATGAAGTATCAAGTAATTTTGCATCGATTCCTTGTTTTAAAGGCGCAATACTGCGATTGCTGTCACGCTCATCACGCGCTTTGATATCTTGCAACAGGAGGGCGATATTAGCATCGATTCCTTTCTCCATCAACTGCTTATGCCGTCTTTGTGCGCGTATCTCAGCACTGGCTGTGAGAAAAACTTTTAATTGGGCATTCGGGAAAATGGTTGAACCCATATCGCGTCCATCGGCTACTAATCCGGGTGGCTGGCAAAATCTTCGCTGACGTTCTGTGAGCGCTTCCCGAACTTGCGGATAAGCTGCTATTTGTGAAGCTAAAATACCGCACTGTTCGGTGCGGATCTCATGCGTGGCAACTTTGCCGTCAAGGTAAATTTCTTGATCCTGGAATGCAATGTCGAGGTGTGCTGCAATGGCGACTAGTTGATCGTGGTCAGTGCTATTAACGTGCAATTGCATTGCTTTTAGTGCGACTAATCGATACAAAGCGCCACTATCTAAATAGTGAAATCCAAGTGCTTTTGCGATTAGTTGAGCTACGGTGCCTTTGCCGGATGCGGAGGGCCCATCGATAGCGATCACAGGAATTTGAGGCATAGAATAATGAATTGGTGATAAAGTTAACGTTAATGTGTATGAATGATTTTGCTAAGTACTTGGAAATAATCTGGGAATGTTTTTGTAACACAATCAGGATCGTTGATTCGAATGGGCGTGCCAAAACTGACTAATGAAAAACACATGGCCATGCGGTGATCGTCGTAGGTGTCAATGGATACATTCGGTGATAAACTACTTTGCGGTGGAGTAATGCGCAGATAACTTGCGCCTTCTTCAATGACTGCACCGAGTTTGCGTAATTCACAGGACATTGCCGCGAGACGATCAGTTTCTTTGAGGCGCCAGCTGGCAATGTTACGCAATACGGTTGAACCTTCGGCAAACAGAGCGCAAACTGCTAGGGTCATGGCTGCATCGGGAATATGATTACAATCCAGATCAATTGCACGTAACGGTTTTTTATTGGGTTTTTGGGCTGGATTGCTGGCTTCGATCCAGTTTTCGCCCATGGTAATTGTTGCTCCCATCATTTCAAGGGCCGCGGCAAAATGGATGTCACCCTGAGCGCTAGTGCGTCCAACGCCATTAACTCGGACGGCGCCGCATCCAATGGCACCCGCTGCGAGAAAATAGGAAGCAGATGATGCATCGCCTTCAACGGTGATTGATCCTGGTGAGCGGTAAATTTGCATTGCGGGTATTCTGAAGGATTGCCAATCGTTGTTCTCGACTTGTATACCGAAATGTTGTAACTGTGCAATCGTGAGATTGATGTAGGGTTTAGAAATGAGTTCTCCAGAAACGTGGATGATCGATTCTCGTTGGGTGAGTGGGAGTGCCATTAACAAGCCCGTAAGAAACTGACTGGAAGCATTTCCTTTCACCGTGATTTCATTTTTACTCTGATTTGTGTGTGGACTGAAAGGCTCAATTTGTAGTGGCGGGAATCCGGGATTACCTAAATAAGACAGCTTTGCACCTAACTGGCGTAGCGCATCCACAAGATCGGCAATGGGGCGCTCATGCATGCGGGGAACACCGGATAATTGATAATGTCCATTCATGAGAGAAAGTACGGCGACCAATGGGCGGAAAGCGGTGCCGGCATTTCCGAGAAATAGTTTCGCCGAGGTGACGGGAAATTTTCCGCCCTGCCCAATAATATAGTAATCGTTATGGCCCGTTTGCTTAATTGAAATGCCCAGTTGTTCAAGTGCTTCTAACATTCGTGCCGTATCGTCGGATGCTAATAGGTCGTGAATGTGTGTTTCGCCGTCTGATAATGCGGATAGTAGCAGAATACGGTTGGAAATACTCTTGGAGCCAGGTAACTGAACATTCCCATGGGCGCATTGGGCAAACGGAAGATCAAGCCATTTCATGACAATGGAAGAATAAAAATGATTAATGATATCTTATATACTTTAATTGAAGGCAGTTTTTGAATTACTAAGAATTTTTTTGGCAATGAATTAGAAATAATGTGCATTTACTCACTCAAAAAAGTATTTTTATTTATTAAAATAAGGTATTAGTCTTGAATGCAATCTTGACCCTGTTATATAAGGCACTTACCATGCGCATATTAAGATTAGGGTTTGGTTTTTTAAAAGTACAATGAGTAGTGGTGGTTTTTTAAATTTGAGGATAAATATGTTACGTTTGAAAAGGCAGCACATCATTACAACTGAGAATGGATTCACTTTGTTGGAATTGCTAGTTGTAATGGTTATTATAGGGTTACTAGCGGCTTATGTCGGACCCAAATACTTTTCTCAAGTCGGTAAGTCCGAAATCAAAATGGCTCAAGCACAAATCGATGCGCTCGAAAAAGCCTTGCATCAATATCGTTTGGATGTGGGGGCTTATCCAGCAACCGAACAGGGGTTGGCTGCGTTGATTAATCGTCCGAGCAACGAATCGAGATGGCAAGGCCCGTACCTTTCTAAAATGCCGCCTTCTGATCCGTGGGGACGTCCGTATATCTATAAATATCCGGGAGAGCGTGCGGAATTTGATCTGCTGTCCTATGGCAAAGATGGTCAGCCGGGAGGCGAAGGCGAGGCAGCTGATATTAAGAATTGGTAAATTTTTAAAGTAATGCGCTACGAAGTAAAAGCAGTGTTATCCGGTCAAGGTACCGTATTGCTCCATTTGGAAGCCAATAGCGAGGAAGAGGCACGCCTTCAAGTAACGGAAAAAGGAGGTATGGTTCTGAGTGTAAAGCGGAATTTTTCTGGCTTTTCGTTGAAATCACGGAGTAAATTTCCGCTGGTACATTTCAGTCAAGAATTACTTTCTTTGCAGGTTGCCGGATTAAGTTTGGTGGAAGGTATTGAAACTTTATTAGAGAAAGAGCAAGATTCGAGTAATCGTAAGGTTATTCAAGATATTTTGGCTAAACTCTATGAAGGCGTGACGTTTTCGCAAGCATTGGAGGGATATCCACAATTCTTTCCACCATTGTATATTGCGACTGTTCGCGCCAGCGAAAAAACTGGCGATCTTGCCGAGGCATTAACGCGGTTTATTACCTACCAAACACAGATGGATTTTGTTCGTAAGAAGTTGGTTGGTGCGTCCATTTACCCAATTTTACTACTGTTAGTCGGTTTCTTGGTTTCGATCTTTCTCATGGTATTTGTGGTACCAAAATTCAGTGCTATTTATGATGACATGAACAGTGATTTGCCTTGGTTATCGTTATTATTGATCAAATGGGGGCAGTTTGTTCACGAGTATGGATGGGAATTGACCATTGTTTCGGCTGCTGCAATGATTCTGGCCATATACACGGTTAGTAGGCCCGCTTTTCGGGCCAGTATATTGCAATTGTTGTGGCGAATACCCGCGATTGGTGAACATATGCGCGTGTATCAATTGGCGCGTTTCTATAAAACTTTGGGAATGCTGTTGCGAGGTGGTATCCCAATTACGCAAGCGTTGAATATGGTCAGTGGATTGTTACAGACGCATTTTCGCCCCAAGGTGGAAGCAGCTGCAAAGCATATTCGCGAAGGTAAGACTATTTCAACTGCGATGGAAATGGAAGGACTGACGACTGCGGTTGGGAACCGTATGTTGCGAGTAGGCGAGAGGACTGGTTTGATGGGTGACATGATGGAACGTATCGGCAATTTTCATGATGAAGAAATAGCACGTTGGGTGGAATGGACCACTAAACTGATCGAACCGCTATTAATGGCATTTATCGGTATTGTTATTGGCGGAATTATTATTCTGATGTATATGCCGATTTTTGAATTGGCGGGTAGTATTAATTGAGCGAGCCAGCAGTTACTTTAGATATCAGTCGATTGGCTGATGCGCGCCAAAGAGCCATGAATCAAGGTGTTTCGGTGATGCAGGTACTGGAGGATGTAGATGGTTATGCACCTGAAGCATTGATTCAGCAGCTCGGTCAATTGCTACACATCGCTGTATTGGATATGAAAGCCATTCATATGCTAACACCTGCATTTGATGTGTTGCCATTTTCAGAAGCGATCATGCATGAATGCGCGTTGTTTCGTGATGAGCAACATTATTTACTCGCGAT
The DNA here is from genome assembly GCA_024281825.1 of Nitrosomonas sp. Lineage (GTDB taxonomy): Bacteria > Pseudomonadota > Gammaproteobacteria > Burkholderiales > Nitrosomonadaceae > Nitrosomonas. The sequence continues at coordinate 359,504 of JAMWZY010000001.1, forward strand.
TAGTAATCCATTTTCAAACAGAATAAGGGCGTGGGCGGAAGAGCGTTTTAGTGTGCCAGTTGCATGGCGTTTGGTGCATCCAGCCGATTTGGCAGCTTTTTTTGCGCAGCAAGAAAAAACCATGCGTGCGATGGATCAAGTATTGCCATCAACCGAGTTGGATAAAATTCAAAGTGGCATTGAAGATTTATCACTAAAAAGCATTAATGAGGGCACCAGCCAGGTAGTAAGGTTGGTGCATTCAACGCTTTATGATGCCCATAAGTCTCAGGCCAGCGATATTCACCTGGAAATGACGACAGGGGCGTTATCAATCAAGTATCGGATTGACGGTGTGCTGACTTCGATTGGTGTGATACAAGGTGCAGATTTGGCGGAACAAGTGATATCTCGTATCAAAGTGATGTCAGAATTGGATATTGCGGAACGCCGTGTGCCGCAAGATGGTCGTTTTAAAATTTCAATTCAAGGACGTGAAATTGATTTTCGTGTCTCGATCATGCCGAGTATCTTTGGTGAAGATGCTGTGCTGCGTATTTTGGATCGACAAGCACTATCCGATCATATTGAAGGTTTGACTTTGAATCAACTGGGTTTTAGTCAAACGGCGATAGCCAGCATTCGGCGTTTAAGTTCAGAACCATACGGTATGTTACTCGTTACCGGCCCCACAGGAAGTGGCAAGACGACCTCTCTCTATGCGGCTATTTCTGAGGTCAATAAAGGCAACGATAAAATCATCACCATTGAAGATCCGATCGAGTATCAACTCGCTGGTGTATTGCAAATTCCAGTAAACGAGAAAAAGGGATTAACATTTGCACGCGGTTTACGTTCCATATTGCGTCATGACCCGGATAAAATTATGGTGGGCGAGATTCGGGATGCTGAAACTGCGCAAATTGCCATTCAGGCGGCATTAACAGGACACTTGGTATTTACTACGGTACATGCAAACAATGTATTTGATGTCATCGGGCGATTCTCGCATATGGGTGTGGATCCTTACAGTTTTGTATCGGCTTTGAATGGTATTGTGGCGCAACGGCTAGTACGGTTGTTGTGTTCGCATTGTTCCAGCGATGAATATCCTGGCGATGACCTGATTACTGAATCTGGTATTACGCTTGCAGAAGCAGATCAGTATCGATTTCGTAATGGTAAAGGGTGTGGGCATTGCCGTGGCAGCGGATATCGAGGCAGAAATGCAATTGCAGAAATTTTATTACTGAACGATGAGATTCGTGAATTGATTGTGGCGCAAGAACCGATTCGACGTATTAAGGAAGCGGCGCGCAACAATGGCACACACTTTCTCCGTGAAGCGGCTTTGGACATGGTGAAGCAGGGATTGACCAGTTTAGAGGAGGCCAACCGTGTCACAATTGTGGCGTGATCAAATTTACGTTTTTCTGGCGCCTGAACGACTTGATTGGGTCCATTATCGGCGAGGCTTTAGGCCGGTGCAACTCAATAAAGACACCGTATTTTGTGAGCAAATGCAAAATGCTCCTCCATGGCAGAATGCGCTGAAATTATTGGAAAGTCATTTGATGGACACTACTAACGCTGATCTCACGGTGATACTATCCAATCACTTTGTACGTTTTGTGACCTTGCAACCGCAAGCAGAAATTACGACACCGGAAGAAGTCAAGTCGTATGCCGCATTCCGCATGCGTGAGATTTATGCCGAGCGTTCCGAATCCTGGGATTTGAGTGTCAGTGACTGGAGCCCGACAACAGGTGCTATTTGTGCCGCCATTAATCGTGATTTGATGGATCAGTTGCAAGCAATAACCAAACGATCTGAAGTTAAACTGAAAGCGGTCGAACCTTATTTGGCAGCGGCATATGATCACTGGCAAAAGCAACTCAACAGCCAGAAGAGCTATTTTGTTGTCGTAGAATCGGGACGGTTTTGTAGTGCGGTAGTGATCAATGGTATTTGGCAAAGTATTCGTAATCAGCGCGTGTTGTCTGGGGATATTCATGAGCTTGCTGAAGAACTTGTGGCTGCCTTGGATCAAGAAGCAGTATTGCTTGGAAATAAGGAAATGACCGAAACTGTTTATGTCTTTGCGCCAGAATGCCCTCAATTGGTATTGCCGCCCAATTGTGGTTGGCTGATGGTAATGTTATCGGATGCACAAAATCCAGTACCGAGTCATTTTCCATCATCGCCTGCTGACGTAGACGGAATGAAGCAATGTCTCGTCTGAAATTAAAGTTTCCTTATCAAGAACAGGCAATTCCGCAGGTTGATATCGCCATTTTATTAATTGGGTTAATACTACTCATGGCTGTCATTTTTCAGTATCGCCAGATCACTGAAGAGATTAATTATTGGACTAACCGGGTAGATCGTTTAGAAAAGCAACAACAACAAAAAGCGGTGCCGCGTACTCGGTCTTCTTCACGAGTAAGGGAATTCAGCCAAGAGATTCGTAAGGAAATCGGCCAAGCTAATGGTGTCCTGGATCAAATTAATCTACCCTGGGACGTGCTTTTTGATGCTGTCGAGCATGCTTCGACGAAGGACATTGCGTTACTGTCATTGCAGCCCAATGTGGCAAATCGCGTGCTACGTATTAACGGTGAGGCCAAAGATATGGCAAAATTGTTAGATTTTGTTGAGGCGCTTGAACAAGAAGATATTTTTCAGAATGTACACTTAATTAATTACAAAATTAAGCAAGATAATCCCAATAAACCCATTATCTTTCTCTTATCCGCAGCATGGATCGTAATCTCTTAAATTGGAATGTAAGTGCGATTCAAGTACATTTGAATCGCATGCTACCGCAGCTTCGGTGGAAGTTCGGTTGTTTAGGCACGATTGGAAAAATTGGCTTGGGGCTGATTGCAGCCACAATCATTTATTTGATTTCAGCAGTATTGCCGCATGATTCCGAGTTGGAGAAATTAAAAACGCGCGCGGATGTTTTACAAACACAGCTTGCATCGAATCAACCGGCAGGCACGCCTGAAGCCGGGGTCAAAATGACAGGGGATCAAGCATTGCAAGTGTTTTATGATTTCTTCCCAAACATTGATTCTTCGCCATTTTGGATCCGTGAATTGACGCGTATTGCCAAAGAAAAGAATATCGAATTAAGCAGTAGTGAGTATCGTTTGATTAACGAAGCGGATGCGCGTTTAGCCCGCTACGAAATGATTTTGCCGGTGCGTGGCAAGTATAAACAGGTACGAGCTTTTATCGCTGCGGCATTGGAAGCTGTACCGGCAATGGCGATTTCTGCTATAGCAATCAGGCGTGAAAGCGTTACGTCTGATATGCTTGAAGTGCGACTTGAAGCCAGTCTTTATCTAAATAAATAACTATGGATTCTTCTGAAAAAAAACGCAAACTGTTAATTGGTGCTGCACTCGTCGCTACCTTACTTGCTGCAGTCATGGTCGAAAAGGAAGAGACGGAAGATGATTCAGTGAAGACCGTAGAGCCGACTCAGATTCCTAGAACATCCAAAGAAAGAGCCGCCCAAAAACAAGAAAACATCACAGAAACCTTGGACGTGAGCAAATTAGGTCAAAGAAAATTCAACCCTAAAGCGGGCGAGTTGTTTGTTACAACTAATTGGATGCCTAAGCCGCCGCCTATTGATCCAGAAGAACAAGCTGCGAGAGAAGAAAAAGCAAAGCAGGCATTTACGCCTCCCCCACCAACCGCGCCTCCTGTACCTTTTAAGTATGCTGGAAAAGCAGTTTCAGACAAACAAACATGGGTTTTTTTGTCGCAAGCCAAAGAGAATCATATTGCTAAAATCGGTGGCAAAATCACCGAGCAATATCGCCTGGACGCTATTACGGATGATAGCGTCAGCTTGACTTATTTGCCGCTCAATATCAAACAAACGCTCACGATCAATAACAAAATAGCAGGAAATATGTGATGAAAATTTGGAAATTTATTGTTATCACACTCTTGGTTGCGGTTGTGGCAGGCTGTGCGATTAATAACAAGAGTTTTTTATCCAGAAATGCAAATTTTTCTGAAGGTCAAAAATTGGTCGAGCAAGGACAATATGAAGTAGGACTGCAGAAAATTGAGCAAGCATTACGTGAGGAACCGGAGAGTAAGGAAATTCGTGCAGTCATGATTCGCTTGAGCGATGAAATCGCTGCCAAATTGCTATTTCTAGCAGAGAATCACCGGTTTTCGGGTGATATGGCGAACTCAGAAAAAGAATATCTGCGGATTCTCAATATGTTTCCGTCTCATGAGCGCGCCAAAGAAGGTCTTGATGCAATCAAATTGGAACGGCGGCATATTGCGATTGTGGATTCAGCAAGAACGCATTTGGCTAACAATAAGGTATCCCAGGCAGAAACGATCGTAAGAGCGGTGCTACAAGAAAATCCACAGCAACAACATGCGCGTCAATTAATCGAGCAAATCAATGACATGATGGCGCGCCCGGAAGTGACAGAATTATTGCTCGAATCTGCTTTCAAAAAGACTGTATCAATGGAGTTTAAAGATACCGATTTGCGCTCCGTGTTTGAAATCATGTCGCGTACTGCGGGGATTAATTTTGTATTCGATAAAGATGTACGCCAAGAAAGTAAGGTTTCTATTTTTGTGCGTAAAAATACCATTGAAGATATTTTAAAATTGTTGCTGACGACTAATCAACTCGCTTATAAAGCACTCAATAATAATTCCCTACTAATCTACCCAAATACACCAGCCAAATTAAAAGACTATCAGGAATTAGTGGTGAAAAGTTTCCAAATAGCACATACCGATGTGAAGCAGATGGTGGCGATGGTGCGCGGTATTGTTAAGGCGAAAGATATCTATGTCAATGAGCAATTGAATCTCTTTATCATGCGCGATACTTTAGAAGCGATTCGCTTAACTGAGCGGTTAGTGACTTTAAATGATATTGCGGAACCGGAAGTGATACTGGATGTGGCTATTTTGGAAGTGTCTCGCTCAAATAATTTCTTATTGGGCCCCAAATTTCCGCAGCAGATTACCTTTGCTGGCACGGGAATAACAGCTGCAACAGCGGGAGCAAGCGCAGCGGCTTCACCTGGACTGGCTCTGCTCAATCAAGTTGGTTTTGATGGACTCAAAAGCTTTGCGGTAAACAATACGATGGTGATCGATTTTCTGCAAACTTTGTCGACTGGGGATATATTGGCCAATCCGCGAATTCGGGTATCCAACAAGGAAAAAGCAAAGATTCATATTGGCGAGAAGCGACCTTTTTTTACAGCCAACGTACAACCTGGTATTAATTCTATTGTTACGTCAACACCTACATTTGTTGATTTAGGGGTCAAGCTGGATGTAGAGCCCCGCATTGGATTACATAATGACGTTACCATGAAAGTTACGTTAGAAGTGAGTAGTAGAATTACCGATATACAAGGTCCTAGTAATGCTACAGCACCGTTAATCGGGACACGGAATGCCGAAACAATACTGACCTTAAAAGATGGTGAAACGCAGGTGCTGGCTGGATTGATCGATAATAGAGAAACAAGAACAATTGGTGGACTTGCGGGATTGTTTAACATCCCGGGGTTAGATCGATTGACATCAAGTCAGAAAGTCGAACGTACAAAATCGGAAATCGTTTTGTTGATTACGCCTCGTATCGTTCGTAATCTTCCAAAGCCGACCAATCTTGAAAACGAGTACCATTTTGGCACCGCCAGTGAAGCTGGTAAATTACCCGTTAAAATTGATAGGACGGCGGCTCAATCGTTAGCGATTGCGCCAGCAGGTACTGGGGCTGGTGGCATGAGGAGTGCCGCAGCGAATCCATTTGCGGTGGCGGAACAATCAGCCGATGCAAATCCATTTGCGAATGTCGCATCTATGCCACCAACGCTGACATTGCAAGGACCGACAACGGTAGGATTGGATAAAGAGTTTTCGGTGAATGTTCGCATGGTAGGTGCAAAAGCAACCGTCAATTCGGATGTGCAAGTCAGCTATGATTCGAATACACTGGAACTGTTGGATGGCGGACCCAAATCGGGTTCGCGCGCGCTTAAACTCGGTAAAGATCAAGTGTTGGGCCTAGCGACGCAATTGCGTTTTAAAGTTATTACATCCAGTCCTGGCACGACAGAAGTCAGCGTGCAGAGTGCTACCGGGGAAGATATCGAAAATGGTGATACGGTTGAAGTGACGCTGCCGACCCCAGTGACAGTGACGATTAAATAGTCTGGAGTTTATGATATTGTCTCGCATGTTATTGCTTGAACGAAAGCAATATGGCTTTACTTTAATAGAACTTATGATCGTGGTGGCTATCATGGCGATATTGGCGACAGCATCGCTGCCATTCCGGGAACTGGTGATACAGCGGGAAAAAGAAATCGAACTGCGCACCGCATTGCGGCAAATACGTAATGCAATTGATGCTTATAAGCAGGCGAGTGATGATGGGCGTATCACGAAAAAAGCAGATCAATCTGGTTATCCACCGCGCCTGGAGGAATTGGTGATGGGGGTACCGGACGCTAAAAGCCCAGAGAAAAAAAATATTTACTTCTTGCGCCGTTTGCCTCGTGATCCGATGTTTGTTGAATTGGATATTGCTGGTACCGGCGTGGCAACCCCGACGGTTGATACCTGGGGAAAACGTAGCTATGAAAGCCCAGCCGATAGTCCTAAGGAAGGTGATGATGTTTTTGATGTTTACTCACTTTCTGAAGCTAAGGGATTGAACGGTATTCCTTATAAAGAATGGTGATTAATGTGGAAAAATGCTGTCGACACAATGGATTCACTCTGATCGAATTATTGGTCGTGATGGCTATTATCGCTACATTGCTCAGTTTGGTTGCACCGCGTTATTTTAATTCATTGGACAAAGCTAAGGAAGCTGTCTTGCGCCAGGATCTTGTTATGATGCGCAATGCCATTGATCAATTTTATTCGGATTTTGGTAAATATCCACTGGATTTAGAAGAAATGGTGGATAAAAGATATTTGCGAAGCATACCGGTAGATCCTTTTACCGAGAGTAAAGAAACCTGGATTGTCATGCCGCCGCCTAATCTGATGGATTCGGGTGTATACAATGTTCACAGCGGTTATCGAGAACGAGCTTTAGATGGTACTTTTTACGAGGAGTGGTAAAAGATTCTGTTCTTGTGAACTTTTTATAGGCTAGCTTATGATTAAGTCAGCACAGCAAGGATTTGTTTACCTTTGGGCGCTTTATACCGTTGCGCTTGCCGGCATAGCGATGGCTGCCGCAGCGCATGTTTGGCAAGCAAAATCGCTACGTGAGAAAGAGGCAGAACTGATGTTTATTGGCGAACAATTTCGCCTTGCGATTAAGTCGTATCAAAGTACTGGTACAAAGCAGTTTCCCAAAACACTGGAAGATTTAGTGGAAGATAAGCGCAACCCGAATGTTGTTCGCCATCTACGTAGAATCTATGTGGATCCGATGACCAACACGACCGAATGGGGCATTGTCGAAGAAGCGCCTCCAAATGCTAACCAAAGTGCTACTGGTAATGCTGCGGCTACCAATAATCCTGCTGCTGCCGGGAATAAAGCGGCAACAGGTAATCAGCAGGCAGGAAGCTCGGGCGGTCTAGGTAGTGTCGGTGGCTTAGGAAGTTCTTCCTCGTCCACTAATAATCCTGCAGGCTCAAATAATACTTTAACACCGAGTGGAACCGCTGCAACTTCGGGAGGTACGACTACCGCTACGGGAAGCACGGCTACTACTACGCCTGGCACGACTTCCACTAATCCCGCATCGAATAATGCTGCAATTGGAAAAAGTGTCGGCTCAAGTCTTGGAAAGAATTTGGAAAAGAGAGTGACCGGTGTTTATAGCTTATCGGAAAAAAAACCTATCAAAAAAAGTCAATTTCCAGAGCAATACAAAAAATTTTCTGAAGCACAGACATATCAAGATTGGCAATTTGTTTACAAACCTGGAGATAATAAAGGCTCGACGGGTGGAGCGGCCGCTAACACAGCAAAACCGAATACCGGTGCAGGAGGTACGGGTTCATCATCAGCTTCTCCATTTGCACCTCAAGCAGGTTCTGGATCTGGAACATCCTCTAAATCTTCAGCGTCACCTTTTGGTCAACCATCCGCAAATAAAGAATCAGATTCGTCGAGCGGGGCTGCTTCGCCATTCGGAAGGTAGCTAATCCTGAATAACTTTCTCGTCAGTGCTAACTACACAATCTAGGGTAATAATATCTATTCTTTGAAGCTGGTGATCCGAGATGATGATTGATATGGTTTTCCGGAAATGGCCACTTAATTCTTGCCAAATAGGAGGGAGAGATCGGATCTGTTGGTTTTGAAAGCTAGAAAGTTACTGTCTTAACTGCAGATAGTCTGCATCAGTAATTCTAGACCATTCTTTTGCTTTATCCAAAAAAGTTTTTTGGCTGTTGATAATTTTACCTGCTAAGGGTGATTTTATGGCTATTTCGTTCAATAGTTCGTCGTTGGCTTGCTTAAATACTCGCAAAACATCCTCGGGAAAAGTACGAATTTTAATATTATTTTTTTTCTTCATTTCTTGCCAGGTTATTGTATTACGGAAAAATGACTCCGATAGCATGTCGAAAGATGCTTCTTTTGCAGCTACCGCGATAATTATCCTGATGTCTTCTGGTAAAGCGTCGAAGCTGTTCTTATTAATAAAAATATGTAATTCTGCACCCGGCTCATGCCAGCCAGTATAGTAAAATGGGGCTATTTTATGAAAACCTAGTTTTTCATCATTCGCGGGCCCTGCCCACTCGACTGCATCAATCGTGCCTCTTTCTAATGAGGTATACAATTCGCCAGGGGGGATACTGATGGGTTTCATGCCGACCTTGCTAACGACTTCACCAGCAAGGCCTGGAATGCGCATTTTTAGACCTTTTAAATCTGAAATCGAATGAATTTCTTTTCTGAACCACCCTCCCATTTGTAAATGAGTATTTCCGGCAGGGAACGCTACGATATTGTGGCGTGCATAGACTTCGGCTAATAGTTCTAAGCCTCCGCCGTAATAATACCAAGCATTCATTTCAGTTGGAGTCATGCCAAATGGCGTGGTGGTAAAGAATGTGGTTGCTGGATCTTTACCTTTGTAATAGTACGATGCTGTATGCCCCATTTCGTATGCACCGGAGCGTACCATGTCAAAAATTCCTAACGGTGCTTTGTGTTTGCCGGGTGAGTCGACAGTGATTCGCATACGTCCTGCGGACATTTTCTCAACATTGTTGGCAAAACGGTGCACATTATTGTGAAACATTGGCATTCCGTCTGGCCATGACATAGCTAGACGCCAATGGAATGTCTGAGCTGATGCAGTTGAAATAAACGCTACACAAAAAAATACAACGGACAAAGGCAAATTTGAGATAAAACTCATGACATCGACGCCATTTCTACTGCTGACTATGGATTAAGACACAGAACGGTTGAGTAAATTATTATGATCAAATGATTGCATGTTCTTTCTCAAATATCAGCGCTGCTTTACCATTTTTATCAATGTCTACATTGACTTTTCCGCCATTTGCCAAACGACCGAATAAAAGCTCATCGGCTAATGCGCTGCGAATAACGTCTTGAATGAGCCTTTCCATCGGGCGCGCACCCATTAGCGGATCAAAGCCATGTTTAGCAAGATATTTGCGCAAAGGTTCACTGAAAGTTGCCTCAACTTTCTTTTCATGCAGTTGTGTTTCAAGTTGAATCAGAAACTTATCGACTACGCGTAAGATAATTTCTTCGTTTAGAGGGGCAAACGAAACAATTGCATCAAGCCGGTTACGAAATTCAGGCGTAAAAAGTTTCTTGATATCTATCAGTTCATCGCCAATTGGTTTTGACTGGGTAAATCCAATGGCGGTTTTTGTTAAGGCTTCTGCACCGGCATTTGTCGTCATAATAATGATGACATTACGGAAATCCGATTTGCGTCCATTATTATCCGTTAATGTTCCATAATCCATGACCTGCAGTAAAATATTAAAGATATCGGTATGTGCCTTTTCAATTTCATCTAAAAGCAACACAGAATGTGGGTGTTTGTTTATAGCTTCGGTTAATAATCCGCCTTGATCGTAGCCTACATAACCTGGTGGAGCGCCAATTAGCCGTGATACAGCATGTCGCTCCATATACTCTGACATGTCGAAACGATGCAAATGGATGCCTAGGGCATATGAGAGTTGCCGGGCCACCTCGGTTTTACCGACACCTGTGGGACCTGAAAATAAAAATGAGCCAACTGGTTTTTGTGGATTTCCTAGTCCACTCCTTGACATTTTGATTGCCGAAGCGAGTGAATTGATCGCGCTATCCTGTCCGAATACAATTGCTTTCATATCACGTTCCAATGTCTTTAATTTATTGCGGTCATTGGTAGAGATATTTTGTGGTGGAATACGCGCAATTTTGGCAACTACATTCTCAATTTCAGTTTTTCCGATAACGCGGCGTTGTCTAGATTTTGGTAATATTCGTTGAACTGCACCGGCCTCATCCAATACGTCAATTGCTTTGTCCGGTAAATGTCGGTCATTGATGTAGCGAGCTGAGAGTTCAGCTGCTGATACCAATGCACTGTATGTGTATTTTATTTTATGATGTTGTTCATATCGCGACTTGAGCCCACGCAGAATGGCTACTGTTTCGTCAACGCTTGGTTCGTGAACTTCAATCTGCTGGAAGCGTCGCGATAGGGCACGGTCTTTCTCAAAAATTCCGCGATACTCATTATAAGTGGTGGCCCCGATGCAGCGTAATTGCCCTGAATTTAGAATGGGTTTTAAGAGGTTAGAGGCATCCAATACTCCACCCGATGCCGCTCCTGCACCAATTAAAGTGTGTATTTCATCAATAAATAAAATGGCAAAAGGATTGTCTGTCAACTGTTTTAACAGTGTTTTTAATCGTTGTTCAAAATCACCACGATATTTTGTGCCAGCGAGTAGGGCTCCCATATCCAGCGCATAAATTTGATGCTTCATGAGCAAATCTGGAACATTTTCTTCAACAATGCGTTTTGCTAGGCCTTCTGCAATAGCAGTTTTTCCGACCCCTGCTTCTCCAACTAATAATGGATTATTTTTGCGACGACGACATAATGTTTGTATGACACGTTCGACTTCTTTTTCTCGTCCAACTAGGGGATCTATTTTATTCAATAGCGCTTGATGATTCAGATTTACTGTATAGTTTTCAAGTAATCCGGAAGAATTGGGATCTTGCTCGCTATCCACTTCATTCACCGCTTTTGCATTGTTTTCTTGTGGTACTTTACGGATATTATGTGAAATGTAATTGACTACATCCAAGCGTGTTATTCCCCTTTGTTCCAGAAAATAAACAGCATGTGAATCTTTCTCACCGAAAATAGATACTAAAACATTGGCACCAGTAACCTCTTTTTTGCCGGATGATTGAACATGGAGTATGGCTCTCTGAATAACGCGTTGAAAGCCCAGTGTAGGTTGTGTGTCTACATCATCATTACCGCTAATAATCGGGGTGTGGCGTGCAATATGGTCTGTCAATGTAGCACGAAGATCAGAAATTTCTACTAGACAAGCATTCAATACTTCGGCAGCACTTGTGTTGTCTAACATTGCCAGCAATAGGTGTTCAACAGTAATAAATTCATATCTTTTTTGTCTGGATTCTACAAATGCCATATGTAAGCTAACTTCTAAATCAGGGGCGATCATATTAATTTTTCTCCATTACACACTTTAGCGGATGCTGGTTTCTTTTAGCGAAATCAATCACCTGATTGACTTTAGTGCTTGCAATATCGCTGGTATAAACACCACATACACCGACTCCTTCGGTATGTACTTTTAACATTACATGAGTTGCTTGTTCTTGATTCATTGAAAAGAATAGCATTAACACCTCAATAACAAATTCCATCGGAGTATAGTCATCATTTAATAATAATATTTTATATAACGGAGGAATTTTTTCTTTGGATTTTTCTTGCCGTTGCTTAAGTTTTACTGTGGCAGCTTCCAATTTCTGTTCTGTCATAAAAATAAGTAGTATTTTTTATTTTTGCTTAATGAGTCAGTATAAAGTACATTGTGATCAACATATTTGAAGATTACGATAAAATTTTCAAGCCCCTTGCTAACGATAGATGTAATATTTTCAATAATTACACTGTAATCACTTGACTTTAACGCTGAATTTGCGTAAAACAGCACGTGGCGTTTGGCTTCAAGTTCTCTGCGGCACCTGCATCAACCGTTAATAGTCTTGAAATTCAAATAGTATTAGGGTTTCCGGCCCAGTTTTTTATAGGAAGTAGAAATGGCAACAGGTACAGTAAAATGGTTTAATGATTCTAAAGGTTTTGGTTTTATTACTCCTGATGATGGTAGCGAAGATTTATTCGCACACTTTTCAGCAATCAATATGTCCGGGTTTAAAACACTTAAAGAAGGCCAGAAAGTTAGTTTTGACGTTACACAAGGGCCAAAAGGAAAGCAAGCCTCTAACATCCAATCCGTTTAACTGCTTGTTCGAATATGAAAGCTGACGTCGACTGAATTTGAGTTTTTAGAGTTGTTTGATGTGATAAAGTTAGCGCAGAGATCATAAAGATTTGCAGAAAAACCTGCCTCTTGTTCAAGAAAGAACAAGAGGCTTTTTTTTTGTATGTTGTGTGACTACAGTTAATTTCTGTAGATCTCTACATTCAATAGATAAAAAACTTCCAAAAACGTACAAATGCCTTATCTCATCTGATTAATCATTGCTTCACCAAATGCAGAGCTAGAAACTTTTTGTGCTCCTTCCATTTGTCTCGCAAAATCATAAGTTACAACTTTACTTTGAATGGTTCTCTCCATTGCTTTGATTAGCGCATCTGCAGCTTCTATCCATCCTATATGCCGTAGCATCATTTCTGCAGATAGAATGATTGAGCCTGGATTAACTTGATCTTTACCCGCATATTTAGGAGCCGTTCCGTGAGTTGCTTCAAACATAGCGACCGAGTCACTCAAATTCGCTCCGGGTGCGATTCCTATTCCCCCTACTTGGGCCGCCAAAGCATCGGAAATATAATCGCCATTTAAATTAGGTGTGGCGATAACATCATATTCCTCTGGCCTCAGTAAAATCTGTTGCAAGAAGGCGTCAGCAATCACATCTTTAATGATGACTCCATTGTATTTTTTGGATAATTTCATCCACGGACCGCCATCCAGTGGTTCTGCACCGAATTCCTTAGTGGCGAGATCATATCCCCATTTTTTAAAGGCACCTTCGGTAAATTTCATAATATTCCCTTTGTGAACCAAGGTAACCGATTGTCTATGATTGTCGATAGCATATTGAATCGCTTTGCGAACAAATCGATCTGTGCCTTCTTTTGAAATAGGTTTGATGCCGATGGCTGAGGTTTTCGGGAATCGTATATTTGTCACCTTCATCTCATTAATCAAGAAATCGATAACTTTATGAACGGATGTTGTTTCGGCTTCCCATTCAATACCAACATAGATGTCTTCAGAATTTTCTCGAAAAATTACCATATCAGTTTTTTCGGGGTTCTTGAGTGGACTGGGAACACCACTGAAATAACGTACTGGTCGCAAGCAAATATATAAATCTAACCGTTGCCGCAGTGCGACATTAATCGAGCGAATACCCCCACCAATAGGGGTTGTTAATGGACCTTTTATAGAGACCACAAATTCTTTTGCTGCAGTTAAAGTTTCTTCAGGTAACCATGCATCGGATCCGTAGATTTTTGTGGCTTTCTCTCCCGCATAGATTTCCATCCAAGCGATTTTACGCTGTCCACGATAAGCTTGATCAACAGCTGCATCAACTACTTTCCGCATGACAGGTGTAATATCTATACCAATACCATCGCCTTCAATAAACAAAATGATAGGATTATTGGGAACGTTGAGCGTATTGTCGGAATTGACTTGAATTTTTTTACCATCAGGCGGTATTTTTATATGTTGATACATCTCAAGAGCCTCAGAAATTTATAATAGCAGTAGTTAAATCAATTTTCTTTGATAACTAAAATTAGAAGTGATGGAGCAATTTATTTCATTTGCTCCTTATTATATTGTATAAACGAACGATTATTCCATTACCTACCTTAATTGGTTTGAATTTAATCGTTTATTTCTTCGTAAAGATGACGTAAATACTCTTGATGCGCAACTCAACTGCTACTTTTTCTAATTCAATGAACTTGCAGATTCTTATACCGAATCTTTTTTGGCCGGATAGCTCTCAACCTGAAATCTATAGTGATTTATCACTTTCTGGACTGGAGAAAATGCTATCAAAAAGTGAGAGAAAGACTTACCCACCAGAGACACTAGAAACATGGCTTTGTAAATCATTTCACATCGATAAGCAAAAATGTGATTGGCCTATTGCGCCCATTATGGTGCAAAACGATAGTATGAATTCTATTCTGTCAAATGCGGATTTCTGGATGCGTGCAGATCCTGTTCATTTACGCATCGAACAAAATCATATTATGTTGGCTGACAGTCAGGCTTTCAAAATCTCAAAAGAGGAATCACAGCAAATTGTGCAAATTATTAATCGCTGCCTCGATAATGAAAATATTCTTATATTGCCATTGCAATCTGATCGTTGGTATCTGCGCTGTACTGATGTGCCAGAGTTTGAGACATTCCTCTTAAGTAATGTAACTTGTAGAAATATCAATGATTATTTGCCAACCGGCAATCAGAGCGTTGTTTGGCATAAGATTTTTAATGAAATTCAAATGGCATTGCATGATCATCCAATTAATCAGGTACGTGAATCTCGGGGAGAGTTAGCTATTAATAGCGTTTGGTTCTGGGGAGGAGGGGTTATGCCTCAAGTGAAAATTGAATCTATCTTCAGTCATGTTTGGGGTAATCACGAATTTCTTAAAGCTTTAGCATTCTATAGCAACGCAGTGTGGAAAGAGTTACCGATAAATGGTGAGGATTTTCTGGAAAATATCACGGCAGGTAATCACCTGATTTTGTTGAATTCTTTGTATGGTAGAGCTCAATATAGAGATGCTTTTGGATGGCGCGAAAGTTTGAAAAAAATGGAAATAGACTGGTTTGCTCCATTGTACAGTGCGCTTGAAGCAAAGAAGATCAATCAGCTTACTTTGACTACTTTGGACTCTGGTGCAACCCAAAGTTTCTGTCTTACAGCAAATGATTTATGGAAATTTTGGCGAAAGATAAAATCGATGACTTTCTTATCAGAATCGGTACGTGTCCGTACCTAAAACAAGTGAAATAGCAACAGAAAGGCGCTTTAAATGAGTTCCTTATACTTTAAAGGGAACTCATAATAATGAGTATTCGGAATGTGAGAAAATAATGAGAGGTATCCATGCAAAAATCTTCTTTAATCCAAAGTATTAAATCTTATCTATCGGCAAGTGCGGTTTTTTTACTTGCATGCGGGTTAATGGTTATTACCCACTTCTTCAATGAAACTGAGCAACATTGGTTAATGATTCTTTTGGGGTGCCTAATTTTGTTACAGGTGGTTGTAATTTATCAAATTGCTGAAAAGGAAAAAAGCATCAGAAGTTTTTCTGAGCAATTATCAGTTACTAAGGAAAGATTAACTAATGAAATGAAGCATCGCTTGTGGGCCGAAAAAACAGTATCAGAAGGTAAAATAAAATCTCTTTACATCGATGAAAATTTTCCTGTTATGCTAGCCTACTTCAATACTGAGCTTAGATGTCGCTATCACAATAGAATTTTTCGTCGTTGGTTTGGGTTAAGATCGGATCAGATTGACGGTAAACTTTTGACTGAATTTTCAAATGAAGGTTTTTTTCTCGATATTCGTAATTGCGTTAAAGAGATTTTTACTGGAAAGACTATTCATTATGAACGTACTCTTAAGTCAACTAAGGGGTTTCCTTATATCTTTACCGAGCAATTTGTACCTCATCTCGATAGCAAAGGAAAAGTAGCCGGGTTTTATACGATACATACGCCTTTTGCGCAGGAAAAAAGCCGTATTTCACTGAAGAAAGGTGAGCAAGCAACTCATAAAGCAGAGCTTGACGGTACTTCCCAGATGACGATTAAGAATAATGCACAAAAAAAACAATCACCGGTGCAACCACTTGCTTCGGATACAGCTACAACTGCTAATCGTATTGCTCAGGCTATTAAAGAAGGGGAGTTTAATCTTTTCTTTCAGGATATCAGGTCAATCAAAGCAAGTGATGTATTGCCAATGCATCATGAAATCTTGATTCGTATGGGTGAAGAAGAAAATAGTCTAATGCCACCAGGTTCGTTTCTTCCTTTTGTGGAGCAATTTAAGCTCATGCCACAGCTCGACCGATGGGTAGTCAATCATATTATTAAGTGGTTATCTAATGACACTGCTGCAAATCACGTTTTTTGTTTAAATATTGCAAAAGACACCTTTAATGATGGAAGTTTTCCGGGGTTTGTGCAGATACAATTGCAAAAAATGAATGTGCCGGCATCAAGTCTTTGTTTTGAAATAGAAGCTATGGATGTGCAAGACCAAAAAGCACAAGTTACCGTTTTCACAAAGAAAGCAAGTGAAATAGGGTGCTTCATAACATTATGTAGCTTCACTCAAGATTCAGATTTGGTTAAATTGCTAGATCATATGAAAGTGAATTATATTAAAATCGATGGCAGCTTGGTATGTAACATACTGCGTGATGAAGAGGATTTCGAGGAAGTGCTTGCTATCAACAAATTGGCGCATGAGCGTGGAATTAAAACAATTGCGGAATTGGTTGAAACGGATGATATCGTGGCTAAGCTAAATGAGATTGGAGTTGATTATATACAGGGATTTGGTGTGGCCAAAGTACAGCCTTTCGAAGAACTTAATTCTTTATAGCTATCTGGTCTGGTATGCATTTGTGTAACATTTGGAATAGACTGATTTTTTTATCATGTTCTCAGTGTGATTAAATAAAATAGGGGCTGTAGTAGATTAGCTTAGATGTTAGGCTAATCAAATGAAGATAAGTCATTGTAGATTATTGAAGAAGATACAGTTAAGGTTACTGGAGTTTTTTGTGCTGGAAGTTACAGCGAGATCAGCAGCAGATATATTGGGGATTCAGCCTAATAGTGCAGCGCTGTTTTATCGCAAAATACGGGAAGTTATTGCGTACCATCTGGAACAAGAATCTCATGAAATCTTTGATGGTGTAGTTGAATTGGATGAAAGCTATTTTGGTGGTGTTCGTAAAGGTAAACGTGGTCGCGGTGCTGCAGGTAAAGTTGCTGTATTTGGCATATAGAAGCGAGGCGGCAAAGTCTACACCAAGGTTGTAGGAGATACGAAGTCGGAAACGTTAATGCCTTTGATAACGAGAAAAATCGCTCCAGACAGCATAGTTTATACAGACTGTTATCGTAGTTACAATGCACTTGATGTGAGCCACTTCTATCATGAACGAATCAATCACTCTACGCTATTTGCGCAGGGTAAAAATCACATTAATGGTATTGAAAACTTTTGGAATCAGGCTAAACGAGTCTTAAGAAAATACAATGGAATCCTCAAAGAATCATTTCCATTGTTTCTCAAAGAATGTGAATTTAGATTCAATTATGGAACACCTAAACAACAGTTGAAAATATTGAAAAATTGGACTCAAATTTAATCTGATCTACTACAGCCCCTAAAAATAAATAGAGTCAATGCTACTTTTGGGATAGTGAATGACTGAATAACAAATGTGCTGCAGAATTGAATTTATTTCGATTTTTTGAATAAAAACATAAAGGCTACGCTCTGGCTACTCGACAAGAACTTTCGGATTTTCTAGTTGAAATAGAACGTCGGGCATATAAACAAGCTTTATTTGCGGTTCAAGATGAACATGTAGCATTAGATATCGTACAGGATTCGATGACTAAGCTTGCAGCAAAATATTTTGACAAACCTTCGGCAGAGCTTCCGTTCCTTTTCCATAAAATACTACAGAACACTATTCGTGATTACTATCGGAGGCAGAAAACTAGGTCCTTGTGGACAACGTTGTTTTCGTCATTTACTCCAGAAGATACGGATGGAAATCAGGATGATTTTGATATTCTGGACAGCTTATTACCCGATCTAAAAGATGATTGGAGGGAGCCTGAAACGCGTTTAGAAAAGCTGCAGTTAATTGAAATTATCGAAGATGCGATAAAAACACTTCCGGCACGTCAACGTGAGGCATTTATATTGCGTTATTGGGAGGAGATGAGTCTGGCTGAAACCGCAGAGATAATGAATTGTTCACAGGGAAGCGTTAAAACACATTGTTCACGGGCCGTTCATGCGTTAGCTACGAAACTCAAGGAAAAAGGGGTTAAATTATGAGCCAAAAAGAACATGATTTAGGCAATAGAATTGCTAAAATACTTGATATGGGCGCTATAGAGCATATTGAGCATAGCGCGTTGATTCAGCTGCAAATTAAGCGCTTAAAAATCTTGGAAAATTATCAATCAGCTTCAGGAATAGTTAATTCTGGAAATGGCGCTTCAGCTTACCGCGGACACGAAAATAACTTTGGTGTGGGTAAGCTACTGTTATTGCTGGTTTTTCTGTTGATGCTTATGAGTATGATTTATACTCAGTTCGGGGATCATGGCCTTAAATTTATTTCACTGAATAAATTGATATTGACTAACGACTTACCGATAGATGCTTACATCGATAATGAATTTGATGAATGGCTGGATTCAGAATAATTTTATTACTATGCACTATGACATGTGTATTCAGTAGATTTTTAGCAAGAATTATCGTTAACCATATGATTTTCTATATTCTTTATTAATTGGATTGAGTGTTCTAATTGTAATTACTCTTTAGATTTTCTTTAAATTCGTACCCATTGAATTTTCTCCAAAAACTTTCCTTGTTCTGATTTTACTCAATGTATATTCTGCGTAACTCTTGAATTATTTACCTACTTATTGGAATGACGAATTATCGTCACAGCTGGCTTGCGGTGAAATTGTACTTGTGTCGGTTAGGATTGAACTTAATACACAGTTACAATTTGTAGAAGGTATTGTTGCAGTGACTAGCCAGCGCTTGATGGCAAAAATGCATGGTGATGAAGCTTGGCAGAACTGGCATTTTCATGATGATTTAAGATTGGTACAGCGTGATCATGCCGGTATTGGTTTTTTAGAGTTGCTTGATGCGCATAAACGGATTGCATATTGGCGATATCGCTTCGGAGGCGATGCTATCAAGGAGCTAATTGAATGTTTTGCACAGCAACGAAAACTTCATGCTCCAAATGACTCGAATTCGTTTTTACATTCGGTTACACAAGATCAAATACCTAATAAAAATTCAGTACAGGAGTTATCAGGATTCTTAGCTGACAGCGAATCAATTGAGAAAGCCACTTCGACATGGAATTTGCTGCGACTTTGGCGTTTTGCTAAGCCTTATAAAGGACGATTATTGATCGGGTTTTTGCTGACGTTGTGTAGTACCGCAGCTACTTTAGTTCCGCCGTACCTCACGATGCCCTTGATGGATAATGTATTAATACCTTATCAGAATGGTGAACCGATCAACACCGAGTTAGCCACTTTTTATTTGTCTGGATTGTTGGCAGCTGCAGTTATAGCCTGGATTCTTGGTTGGACAAGGACTTATATGCTAGCTAGGGTTTCCGAGCGCATTGGCGCCGATTTGCGTACCACCACCTACGAGCATCTGTTAGGTCTCTCACATGATTATTTTGGTGGTAAACGTACTGGTGATTTAATGGCAAGAATTGGCACCGAGACTGACCGAATTAATCTTTTTCTTTCACTTCATCTGTTGGATTTTGCTACTGACGTTATCATGATTGTCATGACTGCAATTATCCTGTTTTCGATTAATCCTTGGTTAGCGCTGGTGACCTTAGCGCCATTGCCGATTATTGCATGGCTTATTCACTTGGTTCGGGACAGATTACGGATTGGCTTTGAGAAAGTCGATCGTATCTGGGCCGAAGTTAATAATGTGCTTGCCGATACCATTCCGGGTATTCGTGTGGTTAAAGCGTTTGCTCAAGAGAAAAGAGAATCGGAGAGATTTCGTGCTGCAAATCTGAGAAATTTACAAATTAATGATCGAGTTAACAAAATTTGGTCTCTTTTTACACCTACGGTGACATTGCTTACCGAGATCGGCCTATTGGTTGTGTGGGTTTTCGGTATTTGGCAAATATCGCACGATGAAATTACTGTGGGTGTGCTTACAGCATTTTTGGCATATATTGGTCGTTTTTATCTACGGCTTGATTCCATGAGTCGGATTGTATCCATTACACAAAAAGCCGCAGCTGGTACTAAGCGTATTTTTGATATCTTAGATCATCAATCTAGTATTCCAGAATCTAAGAATCCCATTTCATTCAAGACGACACAGGGTCGAATTGAATTACAAAATGTTAGCTTTCGCCATGGTACACGCAGTATTACCGATAATGTCAGTTTAACGATTGAGTCTGGTGAGATGGTTGGTTTGGTAGGGCATAGTGGCTCAGGAAAAAGCACCTTGGTTAATCTGATCTGTCGATTTCATGATGTTACAGAAGGCGCTATTTTGATTGATGGCTATGATTTGCGTTCACTGTCAATTGCTGATTATCGTCGACATATCGGCTTGGTATTGCAAGAACCATTTCTGTTTTATGGAACCATTGCAGATAATATTGCCTATGGAAAGCCCACGGCCACATGGTCAGAGATTGTCGAGGCGGCGCGTGCAGCGCATGCCCATGAATTTATTTTACGGTTGCCACATGGCTATGATTCTATCGTCGGGGAGCGCGGACAAACATTATCAGGTGGGGAGCGTCAACGCATATCAATTGCTCGTGCGCTATTAATCAATCCTCGTATATTGATTCTTGATGAAGCAACTTCTTCGGTTGATACTGCTACGGAGAAAGAGATTCAAAAAGCACTCGAGAATCTAGTGCAAGGTCGTACTACAATTGCCATTGCACATCGACTGTCAACGCTACGCAAGGCTAATCGGTTGGTTGTGCTTGACTGCGGAAAGATTGTCGAGATTGGTAGTCATACTGAATTAATGGCGCGAGAAGGATTTTATTATCGTTTGTATCAAGCGCAAGCGCGTAATATCGATACTGAAGATACAACGACTACCAATTCCAGTACGGAGCATAGTTCCTCAGGAGAGTACAAGTGATTCACATGCTTGATTATCATTTAAATCGCAATTCCTATGGGAGAATGGTGTTAACGATTGCATCGAATCCAACTGAAAAGGAGGTTGTTCCTGTTCGTGCATTTCCTATTTCTAACCCGTTACAAGCTATTGCATTGGTAGATATGCAGGGTTATGAGTTAGCATGGATAGATAGCCTGGCAAAATTGCCCCAAGATTTTCGTGAATTAATTGAGGATGAGCTCGCAAGCCGAGAATTCATTCCTGAAATTAAGCGCATCGTAAAGCTTTCCAGTTTTATTACACCGGTTACTTGGTTTGTTGAAACTGATCGCGGTAATACTGATTTCGTTCTCAAAGGCGAGGAAGATATTCGCCGTTTAAGTACATCATCTTTGATGATTGCCGATCAATATGGAGTTTGTTTTTTGATCAAAAATCGAGCAATGCTCGATCATCATAGTCGGAAATTATTAGATCATTTTCTGTGAGTTATTTGTAGGTATTATTTTTAAGTTGGCGTTAAAAATCTCTGGGATTGTATTAGAATTCAATGTGGTATCTGGAGATTTGCAATGGGATTGGCGATTACTGCAGAATCAAATTATTCCTTAAGTTTAATATTGATTTTTCCATCCGATACTTGAATATTCTCGACTCCCTCCGAAAATGACTTCCAGAATCCTGGATCAACACCAAATTCATCCACTAAGTCAACATTCTTTAGTCCACCTAGCCAAGCATTGGGTATGGGAACACCCATGATACTGACCCCTTTGAGAATAATGACTGGTTTTTCTTGCTCATAAGCCATACCGATGCCAGCATTCAAGCGAAGCGTTTTGCCACCCAATACTGGAAAATCTTCTTCTAATGGAATAAGCAATTTTGCGCTAACTAGATTATTTGCCAGATCAATGGCTAGTTTTTGTGCGAGGTCCGTATTCTTTGCCAGTAATCCATTAAGCTCGCGTTCTGTGAAGGTAATCTCACGGATTGCATTTTTTTCCGAGTAAGCTTCAGGTTTTAAAAAGCCATATTCATCAATTGCACGCTGGTCATTTCTCTGTGATTTCTGAGTAGAAAAATTTGCATCATAGCCAACCGCTTGTAACTTGGTTTGAAGGTTTCTCTCTTCTTTGTCACTGAGTTCAACAGGTGTAAAAGATGTGGTAAATACATACGTTTTAAGTACCCAATAGGTACCTGCAATCGTAATAAGGATTGTCGAAAATACAATGAGAAGCACTTGAGACCATTCCATTTTTGATGGTTTCTTTTCAGTAGATTCAGATGATTGCATGCTTTTTGTTTTTTTATTAAAGTAAGGCGTTGCTCGGCTATGGGCAGTTGGTTAAAAAAATAATTTTTGTAATTCTTTTCCAGGATCTTTTGCGCGCATAAATGCTTCACCCACCAAAAATACATTGACGTGATGAGCGCGCATCAAAGCAACATCAGACACCGTATGTATGCCACTTTCAGTTACCACGATTCGATTGGAAGGCATCCGATCTAATAACTGTAATGTAGAGTCCAGTGTTGTAGTGAAAGTTCGTAAATTGCGATTATTAATCCCGATTAAAGGTGTTGTCAGTTGCAAAGCCATTTCCAGCTCCATTGCATCGTGTACTTCGACTAACACGGCCATATTTAGCGCATGAGCCAGTTTTTCTAATTGCAACATACGTTGCATAGCTTTACTACTCGAATGACTTGAAGCTTCACCAAATTCCATCAAGAAAGCACTGACGATCAATAAAATACAATCAGCTTGCATCGCACGTGCTTCCAACACTTGATATTCTTCCAATAAGAAATCTTTGCGTAATACAGGAAGCTCACAAGCAGCACGTGCCTGTAATAAATAATCTGGGCTACCCAAGAAAAATTGCTGATCTGTTAACACCGATAAGCAAGCTGCACCGTGTTGTGCATAACTGGCGGCAATTTCGGCAGGAATAAAGTCGTAAGTAGTTTCGTTCGATGAAGCAGAGCCACGTAATATGCCTTTGCTGGGACTGGCTTTTTTGATTTCAGCAATTACAGCGGATTGGCCGACAGCAATTTTATTACGAATGGCCTCGATAAAATTTCGAGGGGGGGGGGCCGACTGCGCTTCTTGCAACAACAAATCCTCTGATTTGATTGCTTTTGAAGCGCTTATTTCTTGCTTTTTAACAGCTAGGATTTTTTCTAAAATATCAGGCATGTACTATTGTGCCGCATTTTTCTGGCTTAATGCCACAAGTTCATGTAGCTTTTTCAAAGCTGCGCCACTTTCAATGGTTTTTTGTGCTGTCGTTATACCAGCGGCTAGATTGTCAACAACACCCGCCACATAAATGGCGGCACCGGCATTTAAAATAACAACATCACGCGCAGCCCCGTTCTTATTTTTCAGCACTGATAGCAACATGGCTTTGGCATGCTCAGCATCGTTAACTTGAATGTCCTGAATGGGTGTCGACTGAAGACCAAAATCTTCCGGCTGAATAGTATAGCTCTGAATGGTATCGTTTTTTAATTCTCCTATATAGGTTTTTCCGGTGATCGTGATCTCGTCTAACCCATCGCTGCCATGTACGATCAATACGTGTTGGCTACCCAGTCGCTGTAAAACATGCGTCAGTGTTTCGACCAGATCAACGCTAAATACCCCCAATACCTGTTTCTTAGCGCCCGCTGGATTGGTTAGCGGTCCCAAAATATTAAATAACGTTTTTACACCGAGTTCTCGACGTACCGGTGCAGCGTGTTTCATCGCGCTATGATAATTCGGCGCAAACATAAACCCAACACCAATATCTTGAATACTCAGTGCAATTTGTTGCGGTGTTTGATTCAAGTTAACACCGAGTGCCTCTAATACATCCGCGCTTCCAGATTTACTTGAAACCGAACGTCCACCGTGTTTAGCTACATTTGCTCCTGCTGCTGCTGTAACCAATGCCGCTGCGGTTGAAATATTAAAGGTATGTGCGGAATCACCCCCCGTTCCACAAGTATCAACCAGGTAATTTTTATTACATACCTCGACCTGAGTGGCATATTCACGCATTACCTGGGCAGCGGCCGCAATCTCTTCAATTGTTTCTTTTTTGGTGCGTAATCCTGCCAAAATGGCTGCCATTAGCACCGGTGAAACCTCTCCACGCATAATTTGCCGCATCAGTGTAACCATATCATCGTAGGGTATTTCTTGATGAGTAATAATGCGTTGTAAAGCAACTTGAGGAGTCATCATGTAATTTTTAATACAAATAAGGTATTACTGGTTCAAGAAATTTTGCAACATCTGATGTCCATGTTCACTGAGAATTGATTCTGGATGAAACTGAATGCCTTCGATTGGCAATGTTTTATGACGAATACCCATAATTTCACCATCTTCCGTCCATGCCGTTACTTCAAGGCAATCTGGTAATGAAGCGCGTTCAATAACAAGGGAATGATAACGTGTAGCAGTAAATGGATTGGGTAAATTAAGGAAAACACCTGTGCCATGATGATAAATGGGCGAAGTTTTCCCGTGCATGAGTTGCTTGGCATGAACAATGCGACCGCCAAACGCTTGACCGATACTTTGATGACCCAAGCAAACACCTAGAATAGGAATATCTCGACTAAATTGATCAATGGTTGCAAGTGATATGCCGGCTTCTTTCGGCGTACACGGTCCTGGTGAAATAACGATTCGATCCGGACTGAGCTCAGCAATTTTATTCAAAGAAATTTGGTCGTTTCTGAATACGACAATTCTTTCACCCAATTCAGCAAAGTACTGTACCAGATTGTAAGTAAAAGAGTCATAATTATCAATTACTAACAGCATTATTTATCCTTCATATCCCTTTGTTATTACTTGCCAAATATTCATCTTCATCTCATCTTCATCGTGTACGTCGCAAAGAGAATCTTGAATAAACAAAATTCTACCAGTTCATAAGCAACCGTGTTGCACCATTATTACATTGGGATTTTTAGATTGTTGCTGTTCTTGGTAACTGGTTACTATCAGGATTATCATGAGAATAGATTTGATATTGCGCTATGTATTCAGTAGAATGTATAGCTTTTCGCAACTTCGAACCTTGCCTCACCATGCATGCCTGCGCGAATAATAATATTGTAATGGGAGGCTTTACCATAAGGAATCTATGAGACATTACGAAATCGTTTTTATTGTTCATCCCGATCAAAGTGAGCAAGTTCCCGCAATGATCGAACGTTATCGCGGCATCATTACTGCGAAAGATGGCAAAATTCATCGCGTTGAAGACTGGGGAAGGCGGCAATTGGCGTATCTGATCCAAAAAGTCCATAAAGCGCATTATGTTTTGATGAACATTGAGTGCAACCAAGAAGCTCTCAGTGATCTGGAAAATGCTTTTAAGTTTAGTGATGCTGTGTTGCGACACCTTACTATTCGTATCAATAGCCCCATTACCGAGCCATCCGTGATGATGTTACGTCAAGGCGACAAACCAATTGTTTCGGATACCAACACGCCAGAACTTGAAACGAGCGGAACTAACTCGACGGATGAAGAAGGTGAAGCTAACGTTGCTGCATAACTTCAGATAATCATTTACGCAATTGGATTGCAATCAAACCATTATTAGTGGAAAAATTGTTAAATCTGGCATTTTACGCTACACACCCGCTGGCACTGCTGTGATCGAATTTACGATTTGTCATTCTTCCAAACAAATGGAGGCTGAAATACCCAGAAAAGTATTTCTGGAGTTGCTTGTCGTCGTTCTTGGGCAGCTTGCTTTGACTGTATCCGAATTTAAAGTGGGAGCTTCGGTAAAGCTAAAAGGTTTTCTCAACAAAAAAAACCATGCTAATCCACAACTGGTTTTACATGCAAAAAGCGTAATTCTCATTTAATACGCATAGTTAATAGGACTTTAAATATGACACGTTTCACGAGACGTAAAGACAGTAAAGACAAGGAAAGAGAAAAAAAAGCCAATCGCCCTTTATTTAAGCGCAAGAAATTTTGCCGCTTCACAGCAGAGGGAATCAAGAAAGTTGATTATAAAGACATCGAAATTCTTAAAGACTTTATCAATGAAAATGGAAAAATCATCCCAGCGCGGATTACCGGTACACGAGCTTTTTATCAGCGCCAACTCAGTACTGCAATAGAACATGCACGTTTTTTAGCTTTACTGCCTTACACTGATCAGCACTGAGGAAAACAGCTACTATGCAAATCATATTAATGGAAAAAGTGATCAACTTGGGTCAACTGGGTGACATTGTCAATGTTAAAAATGGCTATGCGCGTAATTATCTTATCCCTCAAGGGAAAGCTAAGCGCGCAACTGAACAAGCCAAAGCCGAATTCGAAGCCAGACGTGCTGAACTTGAAAAAATCCAAGCAAAATCACTTGCGTTTGCACAAGCACTTGCTGAAAAATTAGACGGGTTGTTAGTGCAGATCTCGCAAAAAGCTGGTCATGACGGAAAATTATTCGGTTCGGTTACCAATATTGGTATCACTGAAGCGCTTATTGCACAAGGTTTCGATATTCAAAAATCCATGTTGCGTATGCCAAATGGCCCCTTGAAAACAGTGGGAGATCATACACTGTCGATTGCACTGCACACCGATGTTACTGCACATATCACCGTTTCCGTATTGGGTGATACTGCAACCTAAAAGTGAAATCTTTTTTAAAAAAGAGCTAAAAAGGACTATGTGATGTAGTCCTTTTTTATTTGCCCTGCAGCAATGATAGAATGACTAACCGTATTCTCAAATACCATTATGGCACATGCACCTGTTAGTTTCAGTCAAGACCAGCTGCTAGAAACGTATAAGACGCCCCCACATTCATTAGAAAGTGAGCAATCTGTATTGGGTGGACTGTTACTGGATAATCATGCATGGGAAAAAGTTGCGGATATTATTACCGATAATGATTTTTATCGACAAGACCATCGGCTTATCTATCACCATATTTGTAAATTGATAGAACAGAATAAACCCGCTGATGTTATTACTGTAGCCGAGTCACTCGAAACTTCTGCTGAATTACAAACGATTGGTGGATTGGCTTATATCGGGGCCATTGTACAAAACACTCCTTCGGCTGCGAATATTAAACGTTACGCAGAAATTGTCCGGGAACGTTCGATCATGCGGAATCTAGCCAAGGTCTGCGTGGAAATAGCCGATTCTACCTATAACCCCGCAGGTCGCTCTGCAGCTAATTTATTGGATGAAGCTGAAGCGAAGGTATTTGAGATTGCGGAAGATGGCGCACGGGGTAAGGAAGGCTTTGTCGATATTCAGCCGCTGCTCAAGGAAGTTGTTGAGAGAATTGAGCTGCTATATAACCAGGACAATCCGAGTAATATCACCGGTATTGCTTCTGGATTCTATGATCTAGACCAAAAAACATCGGGATTTCAACCGGGGGATTTGATCATTGTTGCGGGGCGCCCTTCGATGGGGAAAACGGCTTTTTCCTTAAATATCGCAGAAAATGTTGCGCTCGAACTTAAAAAACCTGTAGCGGTATTTAGTATGGAAATGGGGGGCACACAACTGGCCATGCGTTTGTTGGGGTCAGTCGGCAAACTCGACCAACACAAAGTGCGTACGGGGCGTTTGGATGATCAAGACTGGCCTCGCTTAACACATGCGCTAGGCAAGCTAAACGATGCACCTATTTTTATTGACGAAAGCGCGGCACTCAATGCGCTGGAATTACGGGCAAGAGCCAGGAGACTCTACCGTCAACATGGCGAATTGGGATTGATCGTGGTGGATTACTTACAGTTGATGTCATCAACCGGTCCAGGAGAAAATCGCGCCACCGAGATTTCTGAAATATCGCGGGCATTAAAAGCTTTGGCGAAAGAATTAAAAGTTCCGTTGATCGCGCTATCGCAGTTGAATCGAAGCCTTGAACAGCGTCCCAACAAGCGTCCTGTGATGTCGGATTTAAGAGAATCTGGGGCCATTGAACAAGATGCCGACGTGATCCTTTTCATTTATCGTGATGAAGTTTATAACCCGGATTCACCTGATAAAGGGATTGCTGAGATCATTATTGGAAAACAAAGAAACGGTCCGATCGGAAAAGTGGATTTGACATTCCTGGGCGAATACACGCGTTTTGAAAATTTTGCCCGACCTGAATATTATTAACCCAGAAAGCTTAGTTGTTTGAAGTAGAATGCGTGGTTTTTATCATATATGGTAAATCACAACAAAAAGAAAGTCGCCAAACTCAAAAAAATAAAAAAACCACCACTATCTGTGACTGCGGTGATCATGACGCTCGATCCTAACGCAGGGTCCCGGCCAAGTTTACGCAGAGTAAGTGGAATCAGTACACCCAACAGCGCTGCCAACACTAAATTGAGTAACATCGCCAACATCATCACCAATCCTAATTCGGGGTCTTGATAGATCGCGAAGGTAAATATGCCGACTACAGTTCCCCACAAGACTCCGTTAATTACACTCACGCCAACTTCTTTGGCAAGTAACTTCCAAGCACTACGCATCTGGATCTGATCGAGCGCCATTGCACGTACGATCATAGTAATCGTTTGATTGCCGGAATTACCGCCAATACCGGCAACAATCGGCATTAATGCGGCAAGCGCCACTAGTTTCTCAATAGAGTCTTCAAAAATACCGATTACCCGCGAGGCAATAAAAGCGGTCACTAAATTAATCGCCAACCATACCCAGCGATTTTTGACACTTTGGAATACCGATGCGAATAAATCCTCTTCTTCACTTAATCCGGCTAGATTCAACGCCTCACTTTCGGCTTTATCGCGAATGAAATCGATTACTGTATCCACGGTTACACGGCCCAGTAGTTTCCCTGTTTCATCCACCACCGATGCAGAAACTAGATCGTAGCGGTCAAATGCATTTGCTGCTTGTTGTGCCACATCGTCCGGACATAACTTGATGATCTCTTTTGTCATGGCTTCTGCTACTAGTGTTTCAGGATCGCTCACCAACAATCGACTAATCAATAGCACACCTTGTAGTCGTTCTTCCCGATCTACCACAAACAATTGGTCGGTATGATCCGGCAATTCCTCAAAACGGCGCAGATAGCGTGATACGACTTCCAAGCGAATATCTTCACGAATAGTAATGACATCAAAATCCATCAAAGCACCGACAGAATCTTCGGGATACGACATGGCAGAGCGCAATTGCTCGCGCTCTTCCATCGGAAGTGAGCGGAAAACATCATCGATCACCTCTTGCGGCAAATCGGGTGCGAGATCGGCAATCTCATCGGTATTCAAAAACTCAGCCGCAGCAACTAATTCGTGGCTGTGCATGTCGGTAATCAACGTTTCACGAACTGCATCGGAAGTTTCGAGTAGCACTTCACCGTCATTCTCGGTTTTTACCATGCTCCAGACCAATAACCGATCAGCCAAGGGCAAAGCTTCTAAGATATTTGCAATATCAGCGGGATGCAGTTGATTCAAATATTCTTGAAGTTCCGCCAGATTCTGTTTTTGCACGAATGAATCGGCCAGAGTTTTATCGGAGGAATCTGTTTGCAAATGTACCAAACCTTCAACTAACCGGTATCTTCGTAATAAATTAGAAACATGGCTCTGCGGTGTTAGGGAGTCTTCGTCACTATCGGTTTGATTGGTTTCTGTCATGGTATGAACACGTATCGTAAGAAGAATCTCTGGAATTTAAATAACAACCGCCGCTTAAACTTTTATCGCTGAATTAAGCATACCGCCTCAGCCACTATGCCCTCTTTGCGACCGATAGCTCCCAAATGTTCGGCGGTTTTAGCTTTGATATTGACTTCATTAATGTGTATTTCCAAATCCTGTGCAATATTTTCAATCATTGCAGGTATATACGGAGCCATCTTAGGTGTTTGCGCAATAATGGTTGCGTCGATGTTGACTAATTTATAGCCTTTATCCGCTAATAAGCGGTGAACATTACGTAACAGAATACGGCTATCGATATTTTTATAACGTGGATCAGAATCGGAGAAGTGCTTACCGATATCCCCCAATCCTGCTGCACCAATCAGTGCATCACAAATGGCATGCAATAAAACATCCGCATCGGAGTGGCCTAATAGTCCTTTATCGTGTGGAATCGTAACACCACCGATGATAAGCGGACGACCTTCAATTAACTGATGCACATCAAAACCTTGTCCAACTCGCATTACACTCACGCATGGCTCCTTTTATGAATGATTAATTCTGCCAAATCCAGATCATGGGAATAAGTCACTTTAAAATTGTAGCTGTCCCCGATGACAAGCTTAGGACATAGTCCCATGGCCTCGATTGCGCTGGCTTCGTCAGTGACTAATTCTCCCGTAGCTTGTTGTAATGCTTGGGTTAATAATCCATGCCGAAACATTTGTGGTGTTTGTGCTTGCCAGATATTGTCCCGGGATTCAGTACGAATGACTCGACTCTCAGCATTGCCACGCTTTAGCGTATCGGCAACAGGCACTGCAAGTAATCCCCCTACGGGGTCTTCGCGTACCTGTTCAATGAGATTATCCAATTGCGTTGCCGTTAAACAAGGACGAGCGGCATCGTGCACCAAAATCCAATCATGCGACCCCACCGCATTTTTTTGTTTCATTGACAGCAAGCCATTACGTACGCTTTCAGAACGTGTAGCGCCACCGCAGTTTAGTACCACTAGCTTGGCTGAAAATTCACTCCAATCGTAGTTGTACCAATCATGATCGATAGGCGATAGCACGACAAATACTTTTGATAGGGTTGAATTGCTGCATAAGGTCTTAATGGCATGGTATATCATGGGATGATTGTTGATCTGCAGGTATTGCTTGGGTAGCGTATTACCCATTCGTGAGCCTGATCCTGCTGCGGGGATGAGTGCATTAAATTGAGTCATGGATCAATTGGATAAATAATTTTTTGGAAAAATAGCCTGTACAAATTTTTTAAATGCTATGAAAAATTATAGTTTCTTTACTGTCTGGTAGTAGCACTATATTCAGGAGATGCTTGTACTGAGCCTCATTTTTAATAAAAATAAGGACGTCGGTTGATATAATTACAACAATTTTAATTTTAGGTAGACAATATGGAAGCAGAACACATTAATGCCATTGCTAACCAACTCCAAGATTTAGCCGATCGATCCAACGAATTACGGAGGTTTCTTTGACTTTGATACGAAACAAACGCAACTAAGTGAACTCTCTCGATTACTCGAGGATCCAGCCGTATGGAATGATACACAGCGTATCCAAGAAATTAATCGTGAAAAGAAACTGCTGGAGGACATTGTATTAACACTGGAATCGGTTCAACGGCAATTGGGCGACACTGGAGAGCTATTCGATATGGCCAGGGAAGAATCCGATCATGCCGCATTGGAAAGTATTGCGCTGGATATGGTAAGCCTGGAAAAATCGGTTGCAAATCTTGAATTTCGTCGCATGTTTTCCGATCCGATGGATGCAAAAAACTGTTTTGTCGATATCCAATCGGGTTCTGGCGGAACGGAAGCACAAGATTGGGCAGCCATGCTCGAACGCATGTATACGCGGTATTGCGAAAGGCAGCAATTTAGTGTGGAAATTTTGGAGGAATCCCCTGGCGACGTTGCCGGCATTAAAAGCGCCAGCTTAAAAGTAATCGGTGAGTATGCCTATGGTTATTTACGAACCGAAACCGGTGTGCACCGTCTCGTCAGGAAATCACCTTTCGACTCTAACAACCGGAGGCATACCTCTTTTGCCAGTGTGTTTGTTTATCCAGAAGTCGACGACACCATCGAAATTGAAATCAATCCCGCAGATTTGCGCATCGATACATTCAGGGCGTCCGGTGCCGGGGGACAACACATTAATAAAACTGATTCGGCCATACGAATTACACACAATCCCACCGGTATCGTCGTGCAATGCCAAAGCGGGCGCTCGCAACACCGGAACAAGGCGGATGCGCTTTCAATGCTCAAATCAAAGCTTTATGAAGCCGAATTGCGTAAACGTCATGAAGAAAAGCAGGCGATTGAAGATACTAAAACCGATATCGGTTGGGGACATCAGATTCGTTCTTATGTGCTGGATCAATCCAGAATTAAAGACCTTCGCACCAATGTCGAGATTGGAAATACACAAAGTGTGCTGGACGGCAATTTAAATGATTTTATAGAAGCGAGTCTAAAGCAGGGCGTTAAATAAGAAGAGGTTTTAGAAAGGAACTTGCTGTTTTATTGCAATGAAACGGCAAGTTCCTTTTAAAAACAAACTACTTAGCCATACACCATCCAAAGTGGGTCGACGCCAGCTTCAAGACCAACTAACTTGACTGACCAATCATTGGTAGTACCATATACATCGGCAGTTAAAATATTAGTGGAATAGTTATAAGACAATTGATAGTAATCAAAATTTTGATTGCCATATTGTGTAGCATCAGCATCAATTCCGCTAATGTCGATGTAATCACCTTCACTATACTTAAGATTGAAAATGGTATCCCTTTGACCGTTAGCAGGACTTCCGGTCGAAAACAACCAAACGAAAGCATCATACCCTGACCCACCAATCAGCGAATCTTTACCTAGGCCGCCTAACAGAATATCATTACCATTGCCGCCGCTTAGAAAATCATTGCCTTTACTGCCATCCAAGCGATCATTACCATTTCCACCATAAAGGAAATCGTCGCCGCCCCAACCATTTATATCATCATTGCCGCCATATCCCCAAACTTTATCAACGGCATTACTTGTTTTTGGACCTCCCGTGGAATTATAGGTGTTATAGATAATGTCATCGAAATTTGTTCCATGGATGTTTGCCATTTTCATATCTCCTTAAATTACATATTGATTTAATAAAACTAAAACAAACTGTTTACGATAAGACTTGAGTAATGATTCAAACTTATCGGCGAAATCTAAAAGGGTTAGTCGATTGTATTGAGGATTATTGAACTGAAATATTAGAATTCACGAGTAATCGTATTTACCAATTCTTTTTATTCTTGAAGTTTAAAAAATGCATAACCAAAGCATCAATACTTAACGATTCAAAATTTAGAAGTGCAAGGCCAGGATAGGTGCAAACTAATTTAAAATCTGTGATAAAAATCACAACACAAAGCCCCGTGTACCATTTCGAAGGTTTTTCCGTGATGACAAAGAAAAATTTCCAGATGAGTCATTCTGGTTTTTCGGAGATTATTTTTCTTGAGTCGGGTTGCATTGGCTAATTCTTTCTGTTGGGGGGTAATACGCCGTTTCAAACTTGTTTTCGTAGAGCAGAGTGGTCGAAATAGATATCAGTTATTTTTGCCGCATAAAAGTAGCCGTGGTCGTCTGCGGCAGAATCTCGTGCAGATACAGCTTGCTGGTGGGGACTGCTCTTGGTTCTTTAAAGCCTTTATTTGGGCGCAATCAGCATGCTGGCTTCTAAAATGCGTTTTTTTCCTACCTATCAATTTAAGCGAATCGTCGCTAGAGGATAATCAGAATCTTGCGTGATAGTAAACATGCTTTGAAAACCAGCATTCGCTAGTACAGGTGCTTAAACGATACCTTGAAAATAAGTTAGAATAGCAATTTAGAATTTTTAATGGGAGTTCCTGAATGTCAATGGCAGACCGCGATGGTGTAATTTGGTATGACGGTAAAATGGTTCCTTGGCGGGATGCAAATACACATGTGCTGACCCATACGCTGCACTATGGTTTAGGTGTCTTCGAAGGTGTACGCGCGTATGAAACGGAGCGTGGCACCGCGATATTTCGCTTACAAGAGCACACGAATCGATTGTTTAATTCCGCGCATATTTTGATGATGAAAATACCGTATGACAAAGCCACATTGATGCAAGCGCAGTGCGATGTTGTCAGGCAGAATAAATTATCGTCATGTTATATACGTCCGCTTGCATTTTATGGCTCCGAAGCCATGGGGCTTTCCGCCAAAACACTTTCGGTGCACATTATTATTGCGGCATGGCCTTGGGGGACCTATTTGGGTCCCGAGAGCCTGGAAAAGGGCATTCGAGTTAAGACTTCTTCATTTACGCGGCATCATGTCAATATCAATATGTGCCGGGCTAAATCAGTTTCGACCTATACCAATTCTATTTTGGCTAATCAGGAAGTGTCAGCAAATGGATATGATGAAGCTTTATTACTCGATACGGATGGTTATGTTGCGGAGGGGTCAGGAGAAAATATTTTTATCATAAAACAAGGTAAGATCTTCACACCGGATTTGACTGCGTGCCTGGAAGGTATTTCTAGGGCTTCTGTCATCGAGCTGGCGGGAGAAATTGGCGTGCCTGTCATCGAAAAACGTATTACCCGCGATGAGGTTTATTGCGCGGACGAAGCGTTTTTCACGGGTACAGCCGCTGAGGTTACGCCAATTCGTGAATTAGACAATCGTATGATTGGCGATGGTAAACGCGGTCCAATCACAACTCGAATACAATCCATGTTTTTTGAGTGTGTCAAAGGCAAAGCTCAAAAACATATGGATTGGCTTACCTTGGTTTAACAAAGTCAGTTACTTTGGAGTTACTATGAATCAACAGAATACTAATAATAAATCGCGAGAAATTGAAATTACTGCGGATGATTTACCATTACATTGCCCTATGCCTTCAATGATGCTGTGGAATTCGCATCCGCGTGTATTTTTACCGATTGAAGCAACGGGAGAAGCGTTATGTCCTTACTGTGGTACGTACTATGTTCTCAAAGGTGGTGCGAGGGGAGAGCATCATTAACCCTAGCGTGATGATTAAAAGCAGATAGTTCGTTTCTCAACATTACTTTGAAGCAAAGGACACTATGAATCAAATTCCGCAGGAAATATTTAAAGCCTATGATATCCGGGGTATTGTTGGAAAAACAATCACTGTAGAGAATGTTGAAAAAATCGGCCAGGCAGTTGGTTCTGAAGCACGTGCTAGAAAATTATCGACTATTGCTATAGGTCGTGATGGAAGATTATCCGGTCAAGAGTTATCGCAAGCACTGGCACGGGGCATCCAGAAAAGCGGTGTTGATGTTATTGATGTCGGTATGGTCGCAACACCGATGCTATATTACGCTGCGCATGAATTATGTCAGTACTCAGGTGTAATGGTGACTGGCAGTCATAATCCACCTGAGTACAATGGTTTTAAAATTGTTCTGGGGGGCATCACTTTATCGGCTGATACTATTCAGGCGTTGCGTATTCGTATTGAAAACAACGATCTTACACAAGGCAGCGGACAATATTCTGAGCATAGCATAGCCAAAGTTTATGCCGAGCGGATTACCAGCACTGTTAAATTAGCTTGCCCGATGAAAGTTGTGGTGGATTGCGGTAATGGTGTAGCAGGTGCATTTGCCCCTGCACTCTATCGTGAATTGGGTTGCGAAGTCATAGAATTGTTTTGTGACGTCGATGGTACCTTTCCTAATCATCATCCCGATCCATCGGTGCCTAAAAATTTGCAAGATGTTATTCAAAAATTAAAGTCATCAGATGCTGAAATTGGTCTTGCTTTTGATGGTGATGGCGACCGTTTGGGTGTGGTAACCAAGCAAGGACGTATTATTAACCCGGATCGTCAGTTGATGCTTTTTGCTGCAGATGTTTTATCCAGAAATCCAGGCGGAGAAATCATTTTTGATGTCAAATGTACGCGTAACTTGGCGCCATGGATTAGAAAACATGGCGGCATTCCTACGATGTGGAAAACTGGACATTCCTTTATCAAAGCGAAATTAAATGAATCTGGGGCCCTTTTGGCCGGTGAAATGAGTGGCCATCTGTTTTTTAAGGAGCGCTGGTATGGTTTTGATGATGGATTGTATGCGGGCGCACGATTACTGGAGCTTTTAAGTCGTGAATCAGATATGAATACCGTTCTGAATAATTTACCTGACAGTATCAACACACCGGAGCTGCAAGTACGCACTGCTGAAGGTGAGAACTATTCATTGATTGCAGAATTGCAAAAGAAAGCAGTGTTTAATGGCCCGCAGCAAGTTGTGACTATTGATGGGTTGCGTGTTGAATACAGTGATGGCTTCGGTCTTGCTCGGGCCTCTAATACCACACCTGTCATTGTTTTACGGTTTGAAGCTGATAGTGAAACGGCTTTAAAACGAATTCAAGAAGACTTTCGTAATAACATCAAGAAAGTAAAACCAGATGCGCAGTTGCCATTTTAATTGATTGTTTTCATTGTGGCTTAAACGCGAATGCGTATTGCGATAGCGCAAATCAATCCAATCGTTGGTGATATTTCTGGCAACGCAGAGAAAATTTTACGGGCCGTGCAACAAGCGACGCTTGCAGATGCTGAGCTTGTTATAACACCCGAGCTTGCACTATGCGGGTATCCACCTAAAGACCTATTGTTGCGAGACGATTTTTATCAATCGTGTCACCAAGCTTTACAAATGATCACCAGTGCAATTGGTGACATAACACTTGTGATAGGCCATCCACACCATGACGGCTGCAAGTTATATAACGCGGCCTCAGTCATTCGTTCA
Source organism: Nitrosomonas sp. (assembly GCA_024281825.1). GTDB lineage: Bacteria > Pseudomonadota > Gammaproteobacteria > Burkholderiales > Nitrosomonadaceae > Nitrosomonas. Next base: position 396,270 of record JAMWZY010000001.1, read on the forward strand.
GGAAAAATTACGCATACGTATCACAAAAGATTTCTGAGCAAATCACCTTTCTTTAATGAGCACTATTATTTTGATGAGGGTTTGGAGCCTTGCTTTTTAAATTTCAATGGACTTAAGTTTTGTATTGATATCGGCGTGGATGCTTTGCTGCACGCCGATCCGAGAAAATATACACACCCTGACGTCGATATTTTATTATTTCTAAATGCTTCTCCGTATTTCATCGATAAACAAGTGACACGGTATCAAGATACGCAGCACTATATCAAATGCACGGGTGTCAGCGTCATTCATGTGAATTTGGTTGGAGGACAAGATGGTTTGGTTTTTGATGGTGCTTCCTTTGTCATGAATGCTGCTGGGGAATTGATTCATCAATCCCAGGAATTAATAGATACCATGGATTACATTGAGATTCAAAATAACCAACCAATAAAAAATAGCGCACTTGCAACTTCCTTGCCTCCTGTCGCCAGTGTTTACCAAGCGTTATGTTTGGGTGTTAAAGATTATGTTCGTAAGAATAATTTTCCGGGTGTCTTAATAGGGTTATCGGGGGGTATAGACTCAGCACTGGTATTAGCAATTGCTGTGGATGCGCTGGGTGTGGAACGGGTAAAAACCGTGATGATGCCCACACAATATACCGCTGACATCAGTTTAGCGGACGCGCAAGAGATGGCCGACCGATTGGGAGTTTTGCATTCAGAATGCAGTATTCAGGCTCTGGTTGATTTGTATTTATCGAAGATCACCAATGATTTTTCGGTTTCACCCGAATTATTTAATACTTCGACGATGCCGGAAAACCTGCAAGCACGTATTCGCGGTACACTGTTAATGGCACTTTCTAATCACAGCGGCTCGATTGTGTTAACAACCGGCAATAAATCTGAAATTGCTGTGGGTTACTGCACTTTGTACGGTGACATGGCAGGTGGTTTGGCGGTACTTAAAGATGTTACCAAAACATTGGTTTATCAGCTTTGTCATTATCGTAATCAAATCAGCCCGATTATCCCAGAGCGAATCATACAACGGGCTCCTTCTGCTGAATTACGGCTTAATCAAACCGACCAAGACACTTTACCGCCGTATGAGATTCTCGATGCTATTATTGAAGCGTATGTTGAAAAGAATTATTCACACAATGAAATTGTAGCGCTGCATTTTGATCCGGAGATCGTAGAAAAAATAATTCATTTAATTCATCTCAACGAATACAAGCGACAGCAAGCTCCAGTGGGAATACGAGTTACGTGCTGTGATTTCGATCATGCATGGCATTATCCTATTACATCTCGTTATAAATCTTAACCGGTTATCGCTTGTTCAAGCTTATGCTTGGTCTTTCTCAGAAATGGTTTTATGTGCTTCCTCTATGGACTCTGGTTTGTGGGTTAAATGCTTGTCGCTGTTATTTGTGTTGCTACGCTTTGGTTTTATTTTGCCAATAATGACGAAAAATAATGGCACGAAGAAAATCGCCAAGAAAGTAGCGGCCAACATACCACCAAAAACACCGGTTCCGATCGAATTACGGCTAGCTGCCCCTGCTCCAGTCGCTATTACGAGCGGCAATACGCCTAAGATGAAAGCCATGGAGGTCATAATAATAGGCCGAAATCTGAGGCGTGCGGCTTCAAGTGCAGCATCCGTCAAAGATAATCCCGCCATGTGCCGCTGATTGGCAAATTCAACAATTAAAATAGCATTTTTTGCAGCAAGTCCTATTAGGGTAACCAAACCAATTTGGAAATAGATATCGTTGGTTAAACCGCGAGCCCAAATTGCTAATAAGGCACCGAGTATGCCAAAGGGGATTGCAAGAATTACCGCAAATGGGATTGACCAACTTTCGTATAATGCTGCCAAGACCAAGAAGACCATTAATAATGCAAAAGCAAATACATAAACTGATTGTCCGCCAGCTTTACGTTCTTGTAATGATATGCCACTCCAGTCAATGGTATAGCCGCGCGGTGTTAGGATTTCGTCAGCTATTTGTTGTAGTGCTTCCAATGCCTGCCCAGAGCTATAGCCTGGCGCTGCACCACCTAAAACTAATGCGGAGTTGTAGCCATTGAAGTGGGTCACAGGGTCTGGGCCACTGTTGAATGTTGTTGTAACCACAGAATCTAGTGGAATCATGGCTTGTGTTTCACCACTTCTGGCGCGGATATAAATTTTACTGATATCGTCTGGATTAGAGCGATATTCCGGCAACGCCTCGGTCTGTACGCGATAGATGCGCCCAAATTTGATGAAATCATTGACATACAAATTGCCAAAATAAGCTTGCATGGTATCAAACACTTCGGAAATGGGAACGCCGAGTGCTTTTGCCCGTTCACGATCTACTTGGGCATGTAGTCTCGGGATGCTGACACGAAAATTAGTGCTGGCGACTGCAATTGCGGGGTGCTCCGTTGCTTTGGCGACAAAATCCTGTGCTACTGCCGCAAATTGAGCAAAGTCACCGCCAGATGGGTCTTGTAACTGTGCGGTAAAACCGCCAGTGGAACCTAATCCGCTGATTGTTGGTGCATTGAAAGCTAGAATCAGCGCTTCAGGTATTTTGGAAAATTCCTGAAAGGCTGCTTCGATAAGGTTTTGTGCTTTTTCATTGGGATTGGAACGCTCGTCCCAGTGATTTAATGGGACGAACATCGTGGCTTGATTAGTGCCACGTGTGCCAAATACAAAATTCTGGCCGGTTAATGTATCGGTTGAATGGACTGCAGGAATCGATTTGTAATAGCGTTCAATTTTCTCCAGAACTTCTATGGTTCGAGCCAAAGAGGCACCATCAGGAAGCTGTACTACGGTGATAAAATAACCTTGATCTTCTTCCGGTAAGAAACTTCCCGGAATCGTCCTAAATAACCCAATGACGACCATGATCAAGACGAAAAAGATGATTAATGTCAACAAAGATCGTTTGAGTATGCTACTGACAGTGCCAACATAGCGATTCTCTATCCATTCAAACGAACGATTGAACATTTGCCAGAACCGACTGGGTGATTCATGGCCAGGTTTAAGTACCAGAGCACATAAAGCAGGACTAAGCGTAAGCGCGACAAATCCAGAAATGGCAACCGACAATGCGATCGTGATGGCAAATTGTTTGTATAATTCACCGGTGATTCCACCCAGGAATCCAACTGGCACGAATACAGCTCCGAGTACCAGAACAATTGCAATGACTGGTCCGGATACTTCTTCCATAGCTTTTTTGGCGGCATCTCGTGGCGATAATCCTCCCTTGGACATATGCCTTTCTACATTTTCAACTACGACAATTGCATCATCCACCACAATGCCGATGGCAAGCACCATACCAAATAGCGTTAAAGTGTTGATTGAGAAGCCCAGCATGTCCATGCCAGCCAAAGTGCCGATCAAAGAAATGGGTGCCGCAAGTGCCGGGATCAGCGTGGCACGCCAACTTTGTAAAAAGAGAAATACCACTAGAATCACTAGAATAAGTGCTTCTCCCAGTGTTTTAATCACTTCCTTGATGGAAACCTCGACGAATGTCGTGGTGTTGTAAGGAATGTCGTAGGAAACGCCAGCAGGAAAACTTTTAGTTAAGTTTTCCATTTCTGCCTTTATTCTTCGAGCGGTATCTAATGCATTTGCGCCGGGCGCAAGGAATGTCAACAAAAAGGTGTTGGGTTTGCCATTCCATCGGCCTTGTAAATCATATGATTGGGCGCCCAATTCTACACGCGCTACATCGCGCAACCTGACCATAGAGCCATCAGGGTAGGCACGCACGATCATGTCTTCAAATTCCTTGACTTCACTCATGCGTCCGTGAGTGATTACGGGAATTGTCAGCTCTGTTCTTGTCGACGTTGGTTCTCGACCGATTCGTCCGGATGGAAAATCACGATTTTGTTCTCGCACTACGGAAGCAATTTCTGATGGCGTCACATTCAGTTGGGCCATTCGTACCGGATCCAGCACTAATCGCATGGAGTAATTTTGTCCACCAAAAATAATGGCATCACCCACACCGGGAAGTCTTTTTACATTATCGAGAATACGTAACAGCGCATAGTTCGATAGAAACACTGTGTCATGTTTCGGATCGGTCGAACTTAAAGCAATTACGATTAAAAGATCGGGTGATGTTTTTTTTACGGTAATGCCTTGGCGTACTACTTCATCTGGTAATTGTGGTTCTGCTAAGCGTTGGCGATTCTGTGTTTGCACCTGGGCGATATCGATATCGGTACCTATTTCGAATGTGAGCCGCATCGTCATATGCCCGTCATTGGTGCTGGTTGAATCGTAATACAGTAGGTTATCAATGCCGGGAAGCTGCACTTCAATGGGACGTGCTACCGATTCTGCGACAACCTCTGCGCTAGCGCCTGGATAGTCCGCTTCAATTTGTATCATCGGCGGGGTGATTTGTGGAAACTGCGCTACGGGCAGCTTCTGTAATGAAACCAAACCAACAACTACAATGATGATGGAAAGTACCGACGCAAAGATCGGGCGGTCAATAAAGAAGTGCGAACTCATAGGATTTCTTGCGTGACGGTTTCTTTAGAGGAAGGCATTGAAGGCGATGTTTGTTTCTGCGATGGGATCGCGCGTACTTGAACGCCTGGCAAAATGCGGAAGAAACCCTCTACCACAATCCGTTCTCCAGGTTGCAAACCGTCTTCAATGAGCCAGTCCGTTCCTCGCCATTGACTTGCGCGAATCGATCGTGCTTGAATTTTTTCATCCGAGTCGACAATGTACACGAGAGAACCCATAGGCCCCTGTTGTACAGCGCGTTGCGGGATTAAAATAGCGTTTATGCGAGTGTACCCTTTCACACGAATCTTAACAAATTGACCAGGATAAAAATACGATTGCCCGGGGGATAAATTTCCTTCCGGATTAGGAAATGTAAAACGTCCTTGCAGAGTACCGGTTTCAGGCCGTATCGCAACATCCGCAAAATCAAGCATCCCTTCTTGAGGGTAGATGCTGCCATCCGAAAAAGTCATGGTGCCGCGTAATTGGAAAATATCGGGGCGCTGGACCTTTTGTTCGGCTATCTCGCGACGGCGTCGTAAAAGATAGCTTTCGGGTACATTGACGTTTACATACATTGGGTCTAATTGGTCAATGGTGGTTAGCAATGTTGTTTGTGCTGAAACTAATCGTCCTTCATAAAAATGGCTGCGACCAATGCGACCATTCACCGGTGCGGTAATCACCGTATTATCCATATCGAATTTAGCTTTGATAACATCGTTTTGCGCAGCCTCAAGCGCTGCATTGGCAGATAACACTTCGGCCTGAGCATCATCAACATTTTTTTTGCTGACGGCTTGTTGCGCAAGTAGCGGACGGACGCGTGCTAGATCTTGTTTGGCCTGAGTCAAGCGCGCTTTTGCCTGTTCCACTCTTGCTTTGCTACTGAGATACACTGCACGGAAGGGAACAGGATCGATTAAATAGAGTTTGTCGCCTTTTTTTACATTGCGGCCTTCGGTAAAAGATATTTTTTTGATAATTCCGCTGACTTGAGGCCGGATTTCGACCGGCCTGAATGCCTCGGTCTGGCCGATGAAATCAGTTTCATCAGGAATCATTTGTGATGTTACGGTAATAATCTCAACCTCGGGAATGGGGAGGGCTGGTGGCGCTGGAGATTGACCGGAGCAGCCCACTAACAGTGGCATACAAAGCCCGATGAAGGTATAACAGGCCAGTATGAATAAATTGACATGGGCGCCACAGATAGCTTTTTTTGTCATGAAATACAAATCGTCAGAAATTAAATTGGAATCAGTTGATTGAAATAAATAGTATCGATAGCCAGAATCGTAGATTGAGAAGTTAAGGCTAATGTTTTTCTAATCGGATGCACAATTAACTGCAATGCTTTTTTACCCAAGAAGCATAATGATCAACCCAATTTTGCAATAGCTTTTTGCTGCTTTCACCAAGGCCGCCATTAGTGTCAAACATTCCATCACGTAATTGTAGAAACGCCTCAGGTTGGCCCATGGTTGGCACATCTAAATACGCCAAAATATTGCGCAGATGTTGTTGCGCCATTGCAGTGCCACTGCTGCCTATGGAAACTCCTAATATACCGGCCGGTTTGCCACTCCAAGCACTTTCTCCGTAGGGACGTGAGGCATGATCGAGTGCATTCTTCAGTACGCCGGGTATGGAACGATTATATTCTGGCGTTACAAATAACAAACCATTGGCGGCAGAGATTTCAGCTTTTAATCGTTTTACCGAGTCTGCTGGGGTTGCATCATCGTCCTGATTGTAGAGTGGTAAGTCACCAATTGATATTTGCTTGCATGAAAATTCTACTGGCGCCAGTTTTGCAATGGCAGTTGCAAGGTTACGGTTATAGGAATCTTTCCGTAAACTGCCAACAATGATTGCGATTTGGTAGTGCGTCATACTGGTCTCCTTATTGCGATATCATTTTAGGATTTGTAACTCGTTCAAAAGTGCGTTTGTCGTCAATTTTATTATCACTAACTGATGGTATCGAGGAGGGTGCGTCTTTGTCGGGCAACCATCCACCTCCTAATGCTCTATAGAGTTGTACAATCGAAACCAAGTGAAAGCGTTGCGTCGTACTTAGAGAAAATTCTGCATCGAATAAATTTCGCTTGGCAAGCAACACGTCCACGTAGCTCGTGATACCGCCTTTGTAGCGCAGGTCTGCTACATGCAGAGCTGAATGCAAAGCATCGACTTGTTTTTTTTGTGCTATGAGTTGATCCTTTACCGTTTGAATGGCTATTAATGCATCCTCAACTTCTTTGAATGCGATCAGGATAGTTTGTTCATATTGCGCCAAAGCTTGCCGTGTTCTTGCTTCTGCGGCGCGTTGTTCAAAGCCAAGGCTTTGTGCGTTTAATATTGGGCCGGCTAGACCTAAACCACCCACTCCAAACTCGCTGCCAGATAATAATAAATTGGAAAGCGCTGGGCTGGCGACACCCAGAAATCCAGTAACCGAAAGCCTTGGGAAACGCGCTGCTTTAGTTGCACCGATTCTTGCTGTGGCAGCCGTTAGCGCTTGCTCGGCCTGCAGGATATCTGGGCGGCGTTGTAATAATTCGGAGGGAATACCTGCTGGCACTTCAATTGGTAGAGTTTGCTCTACCAAGGAATGCCCCTGTGAAATAGTATGTGGATTTTTTCCCAATAGAACGCTCAATTCGTTTTCTTTTTGAGTCAGCTTTCGCTCGAGTTCGGCTACTCGAGCCAAGGCATTTGCATATTCTGCTTCGAATTGATCAAGATCTAACCGGGAGATGATGCCCCCTTGCAATTGGGCATGTGAAATGGCGACAGATTCTTTCCAAGAGGCTAGCGCACGGTGTGCTATATCAAGCTGAGTTTGAAATTGCAACAAGTCAAAATAGAATTGCGCAACGGTACTGATTAACAATAAAACGATTCCGCGGCGATTTTCCTCACGTGCCATCAAATCTGCCCGAGCAGCTTCATTCGTGCGGCGAATCCGACCCCAAAGATCGATTTCCCAATTTAGGGTGGCCCGTCCAAAATAGCTATAGGGTGTTGGAAAACCAGATAGCAAAAATCCACCCAGTGTACCCATAACGGGTGCGTTTGCATCTGCTTCTAAGGTAGGCAAAAAATCCATAAATGCGATTCTTAAGCGAGCCTGCATTTCCTCGATGCTGGCTTCGGCTTGTTTAAGTTCTTTATTGCCTGACAATGCTTGATTGATGAGTCGTTGTAAATTTTCATCGTGAAATAACTCCCACCATGCGAGATTGGCGATAGATTTGCCTTCTGCGTGTGAGACGCGAAATTTCTCGGTAACCTCAACTTGAGGACGTAGATAATCTGGGCCCATTGCGCAGCTTGATAAGAGTAAATAACAACAGAGCCAAGCAATCCAGGCAGAAAACCTGTTGCTATATTTACATTTATCGCGGAGGTGTCTTAACATGAATTGCTAGAATCGGTGATTAACGAGTTAAAATTTTTTTTACCTGCCTAAGCGTTTCGAATTAAAAGACGAGGTGGAATGAATGACGATATTAGAGTAGATGATGCCCGGATTCTGATTGGATCGCAAGATCGTATATAGAGAAAAATTCAAACTTTCCCCTGCTGTATTTAGCTGAGTGTGGGATATTAACGTTTGTAATCGGTGCAGTCTTGCTTGAAATTATCGGTTATCAATTTCTTCGCAACGATATGACATCTTGGTGTTATGTTACAGAAGTTGCTTTGGAAGAATTTCTTGAAATGCTCGGAATCAGTATCGTGCTTTATGGTGCATTGTTATTGTTGATGGAAGTTAATGCTATTGAGAATAATGAATAATTGGTTGCTGCATCTTGAAGGTATTTTCTGGTGTTTTCCTCCATTCTTGTTTAAATCCTCGACAAGCAATAAAATAAAAGTATCGTTGTGATTACCAGTTCTGGCAATGACATTGATATTTCAAATACTTATAAGGGTCTTAACAGAATGAGCAAAAAAATTGTTTCAATGGTAGCGATTGGAGTTGCGGCCTGTATGCTTTTATTATCGGGCGCTGTATTAGCGGAATCTGGTTATGCGGTTCATTATAGTGATAAGTTCCAAGGAAGAAAAACAGCCAACAATGAAATTTTTGATCAAAATGAACTAACAGCTGCGCATAAAAAATTGCCTTTTGGTACACAAGTTAAAGTAACTAATTTGGCAAATGATCGTAGCGTTGTTGTAAAAATCAATGATCGTATGGCGCGCCGTAATACAAATGTAATTGATCTGACAAAACGCGCCGCAGAGGAGCTGGGTTTTGTAAAAAGCGGTCGCACCAAGGTTAAATTAGAGGTTGTGAACTAATTACGTAAGCCCCTGTTTTAAAATCATTCAAACTGAGAGTCTACACAAACCTTGAATAAGGTAGATATGTCAAAAGATATACTACTGCTTATTGGTAAGTAAGGTTTTAGTAGCTCATACTACGTCAGAGATAATCCAACTATGCAGAATCCCGAGCCTCCTGTAATCAAACCGTTTGTTTTCGTTTTCAGTTGGCGAAGATTTTTCTTGCACCTCCTAATTATGAGTGTGTGCACTGTGCTAGGTTTGATGACCTGGTATTTTTCCAAACCGCATAGTACTCGATTCTATGAAACAAGCTCCGAATCACCAATGATTGTTGCGCTAGCACCTGAGATTGATATGGCGCTGGATAAACAGAGCATTCTTGCAGTAAGAGAGGGTGATCCGCTGCAAGTGGAGTTGTTTGGAGGAAGCGTTTATTTTGATATTAAAAATAAAACGATGCATGAATTGGAATTAAAAGTAGGCTCAGTTGTTATTAAAGATATCGGTACTCGATTTAGTGTCCGGATGCAAAAAGATGGTGACCATCAGATTGCAGTTGCGAATGGTCAGGTTGAAATTTATCTTGCATCCGGTATTTTTTATGTAAATGCATTTGAGCAGGCTAATTTTAATGAGCATCGCTTGGATAAGCGCATGCTAATTCACGAGAATGATGTTGCTCCTTGGCGGCTTCTTTCCCATTAATATAACATCGGAAAATTCAATCAAATCACACCACGCGCAGTAACTATCGGAGTTTTTATTTGGCGTTAATGCGTTTGATAACCAGTGAGTTTTATGACTTTCCAATCAAAACCATGAATGTGTAGAAGATCATTCGGCAATGACATCGATAATGCTCCTTTGGTAACGGGGGGGAGATCGGTGTCAATCGTATATGTTCTGGCCTGATGCAATGTGTCTTGATGCTCCATATGATGATGCTCATGTCCATGAATCGGAATCATACTGATTGTTACTTGAGTGATGTGATAATCTTTGTTGCCATTATAGATACTGCCATTGAAGATACCCCATCCAAATCCTGCATCGATTTGTAATTTTTGAATGGCCGTTTCTGGTAGTTCAATGGATTGTTTTGCGACGGCTTGCTGACAGCAATTTGCAGCGTAAACAGTTACACTCGAGAAAAGTGGCTGCGCTATCAATAATGAGAATAATAACGCGTAAATAATTCTTGATTTGATGAACATAAAATTTTTCTTTCAAATGATTCTTTATTCTAGCTATTACCTAAAATAGCATCGGATTCTTAGAAAATTACAGCCCATAATAAGTTTTTTAGACTAATTTGCGACACAGAAGCGAATTCACAGAATTGAAATTTGTGTAACAATTTTCCCACGTGATAATATCGATTCTAGAGATTCATATTATACCTGTTGTGCCGAATTTATTACGTTACGATTCTATGAGTAGTATTTTTCCAGTCGATTCTACAATTTCTCCTGCTCTTGTTGCCGCGATACGCCGAGTCCTGCGTCCCCTGATCAAGTTAATGTTAGCAAAAGGAATTACTTTTCCTTATCTATTTGAGACACTTAAAGATATATTTGTCGAGGTGGCAGAGAAAGAATTTAAAATCAATGGTAAGCCTTCTACCGACAGTCATTTAAGTTTACTAACCGGGATTCATCGTAAAGATATTAGGAGATTGAGGCAGAGTGTTCGTTCTAACATTGAAGTTGTTCCTCATGTTGTTTCGCTAGGAGCGCGGCTTGTTAGTGTTTGGACTAGTGATTCTCGTTATTTGGATGAGAATAAGCTACCTAAGCCTTTGCCACGTTTTGCTAAACAAGGTGGAAAAATATCTTTCGAAGGATTGGTTGCTGGTGTAAGCTCTGATATTCGTTCGCGCGTGGTGCTTGATGAATGGACAAGGTTAGGGGTGGTGCATTTCGATTCCGAGAAGCGTGTTTGTTTGAATACAGCGGCATTTGTTCCGGCACACGGCTTTGATGAAAAAATTTTTTATTTCGGCCACAATTTACATGACCATACTGCAGCAGCAACCAGTAATTTGTTAGGTGAAAATCAACCCTTTCTGGAACGTAGTGTATACTACGATGGTTTAAGTGCAGGATCGATTAGATATCTTGTTGAAAAGTCTGAATTTCATGGTATGGAATCGTTACTTTCAATTAACAAAGAAGCCTTAGAATTAGAAAAAAAAGATGTTTTAGATGATAATGCTCAGCATTATCGTATGACATTTGGAATCTATTTTTATAGTGAACCAGTTGAAGTTAAGGTGCCTAGTAATAATAAAGATAATCTATAAATTAATTGAGTGCTGTACTGAAGTAAAAGCCGAGTGGATATCATATAACTAAGCGAGAGGTATTTTATGACAGTGTTATATAACATAAGCAAAACCGCAGTGCATTTCAGTGTGTATTTGTTGAGTATCATTATTTTATTATTTATCTGTGTTGTTAATTCGGTAGCCAAAAATACATATGAAATCCAGACTCAACTAGAACCGGATACTGTTAACTTCCTGAATTCTCCTAAACTACATCATCACCATCACCATCAGACGGTTGGGCCAGATATTGGTAAAGAGAGTTTGATGGTTTGTGAGGAAATACAACAGAGTGGAATTGGAGGAACAGGTATTGATTCAGAGGATGGAAGTGTAATTGTTAAGTACTTGGTTGAGATCATTAACGGTTCGCCTGATCGATGTAGTGTTTGAAACATAAGCAATCTAAATGGGTTGATTGCTTATGAATGCGATGCGTATTATTGAGTACTGTTAGTCAAAAACGATGCACGGATTTTTTCTTCAAGAGGAGGACGCATGCCTGCCTTTCGGCCAGCTTCAATGGCTTTTTCTGGATCTGTTCCTTTTCTAATGAGATAGGCGGTCCACATCGCACCGGCACGATTGCCGGAACCACAGTGAATGAGAACGGGTGTTTCTGCTGATTCAAAGGCTTTAGTGAATGCAGAAAGTTGTTCTTCGCTAATGCCAGAAACGGTCATCGGAATGTTGATATAATTCATCGTGGTCGTATTAACTAATGCTTTTTCTTCTGCAGTACCTTCCGTTGATGTACGCATGTCAATAATGGTTTTAAAGCCATGTGAGGCTAAGGCTTTTACGCCTCCGTCTCCAATCAAACCAGATATCGCGATTTTATCAGTTGCACGACTGTAATTTTGTATTTGAAATACTTGATGGCCAAATGGCACAAGTCCAGACGAATTCGCCGTTGCTATCGTGATAGTGAAAGTTGTTAGCAATAAAAGTAAAGAAAAAATGTATTTCACAACATATACCTCCAACGTATTTTAGGGAAACGCAATTGCTGATTCTATTGTAGCGTCAGTATATGAATAGTTAAACTTAAATTTATCCGTTTCAACGTCTCCCGTCATACCAAATGGGTAATTTTTTCTTGTCAATTAATGTCCGGTGAGGGTGTAATAAAACGCTCATCAATTGAGCGATAATTTCACGTCCGGAATAGAGTTGTACTTTACGAGGAGAGGTGATTAATGGATGATGAATGAGAATAGTAAATTTTAAACCTCGCTGATTGCCCCAACGCTTGAGTAATTGGCTTAGATGAATTTCATCAGCGGCAAAAAGTTCCTGATTAAAGCCACCGACTTCCCGAAAGGCATCAGCCCGACTAACTACTAATGCACCCGATGCCCAACGAAACGTGACTGATAAAAATGTCCAAAGCTTCATAGCGGCATTACCCCACCACGGCAAATTCGGCATATGCATTACACTGCCACAACCGACATAGCGATTACTGTGTATCATTTTCATGATATCGGCAACCATTCCGCGATTAAGCAAGCTATCGGCATCGACAAACAACAGCCAATCGCCTGTCGCAACAGCTGCACCTGCATTGCGAGCGCGTCCGATTTGATTAATGGGTTCAAAAACGACTTGTGCGCCTGCTTGTTGCGCTATTTTGGCGGTGTTATCGGTCGAGTTATTATCTACCACGATTACTTCATAAGAAAATTCGGGAGATGCTTGAGCATTGATTGCGTCGAATACCGAATTCAAACAGTGAGCAATCAAGCTTTCTTCATTAAACGCAGGGATTATGATCGAAAGTTTCATAGCAAAGATAGTTCCATGGTTGAGTGAATAGGTTTGTTCTTTTAATACTGTTATACAGGTTCTTAAGGTGTTAAGCGCATTTGTTTCTCGGCTATGCCGGGTAAGAACGGAGTCGTTTTTCCCTCTACCCAATCGGCATGTCCAACGCCATAATATGGGGAAAACGGATGTCCACTTTGTCCTCCAGGCATACTGAAATAGCCTTGTTCTTCTTTTCCCGGAGTGACTGCTGAACGTTGTGAAGCACCAAAGGTGGGTGTTTGGACGCGCGGCATATTGTGATCGCCTGGAAGTTGATCGGGAGGCATGTCCAGCCAATTTGAAATCCATGCAGGCAATCTTTTGCTGAGTGGGTGACGAATGCGAGCCGTATTGATCATTCCCCAGGTACGTTCTGAAATATTGCCTTGTTTCTGAAGCTTTTCTACAGTTCGTTGTGCGCTTTTGAGCAATAAATCTTCCCAGCTCAGATATTCAGTCGGAAGCAGGTGCATGGGTTGATGTTCAATCAATTGCCAAACAACAGTCTCTGCCTGGCTTAACCGAGGCATTCTGAAATTATTGTCCAATACTTTTATGGGGGCAGCAAAGCCATTCAGAATGGCTTTCATAACTTGATGGCGGTAGGTATAAACAATGCGGTAGGCAGTCGAGTCAACCGAAGCTTTTCCATCCCAATCACCCAATGCTTTTTGTACAGATTCAACCCATGATTCCTTATCATCCACCGTTTGCAAAGTTTTAGTTAGTAATTCATACCAGTTTGATAACAGCAGTGCGCGATTATCTAGCTGAATGGCTTGCATATCTGCAACGGTCAAGTGATCAAGTTCCATTAAGCGGTCACGAATTTGCCACGCTCTTGCGCCTAAATCATAACCACCATCACCGAGTAAATCTAGTTGTTCGTTCGAGACTAAACGTGAATTAGCAGACCATAGCCGTTGCGATGCGGGATTGCTGATGAGAGGATATTGTTCCGGATCTAGCCATCCTATCCAGCCGGTATCAGGCTCGCTCCAGTTTGCGGGTAACTGTGGATCGTAATTTTTAGTCCGTGCAGGAATACGACCTGCAAGCGTCCATAAAATATTGCCATCGCGATCACCAACAATAAAATTTTGTACGGGAATGCCGGAAAGTTGTGCAATTTTCGCAGCCTCTTGTGTATTTTTTGCGTGCTCTAGCTCAATCAATTTGAGGTTAATGGCTTCTGGTCTTAATGCCGACCATGCTAAAGCCAGTGGTGTTGCATCATGATCTTCTGCAATGATTGGCCCCCATTCGGTTTCATAAACAGCGAATACTTCGTCTGCGGCGTTATGGACACGAATTCTTTCCTCATTGATTTCGAAAGATTTCCAGCCTGCTGAGCTGAGATAACGGGTATTGTCGTTTTGATCGATTGTAACTCGTACCCAATCGGCAAAATCGCCTTGACTATTAGTGAAGCTCCAAGCAATAAAACGGTTCGAGCCAATGATGAATGAGGGGGTTCCCGGCAAGCTGATGCCGGTTATATCGTGATGGATATCTGTTGCTGAAGGCGAGGGGTAAATTAATCGCGATCTAAACCATACATTCGGAACGCGTAATGTCAAATGCATGTCGTTGGCTACTAAGGCCGATCCACCAGTTAATGTGCCAGAAACCGCAAAACTATTACTACCAGGGATCGACTCGCTATAAAATTGATCATTCGAAGAAGCTTGTTTGTCGAAAAGTTGCAGGTTGATATCCTCAGGGGACGGAACGTTGGGCAGGGAAATCTCTTCTTCAACTAAAAGCGCATTCCAAGGACCATTTTTTGTGGTTAGAAAACGATACACTGATTCCGGAAGTGCAGCATGCATCGTAGATAATTTTAATTCACGAAAGATATTGGATTCATTTAATGTCAAGAACATCGCCAGTATTACTAAAATGCTGTCCTCATTTTTCCATGGTGTCAGTTGTTTTTGTGCCAGTAAATAGGGAAAAGGACGGGTGGTCAAAGATTCAATTCCATGATTGACACCGATTCGGTACGCATCCAATAATTGACGCTGCGTTTCCGGAAGCTGTTCGAGCACCAAACTAGAACGAGCGCGCAGACGGAATTTTCTTGCTTTAATATCACGCATCAGCATGCTGGCGCCAAATAATTCTGCTAGCTCACCGGCGGCTTGTCGGCGCAATAAATCCATTTCAAAAAAACGTTCCTGTGCGTGCACAAATCCCATCGCTTGTGCCAGGTCTAAACGGTTTTGTCCTTTAAAAGTGACTGTGCCTAGCGAATCTCTCTCGATTGAAACGGGTGCGGATAATCCAGGTGAAGCTTTTTCTCCATCATAGTGAGGCAAACTGCCCAGCAGCAGGAATCCCACTATGCTAATCAATAAAATGGTGATTGTTACGCCTGTTATCAAGCAATAGCGAATGAACTGTAAAGTAGTATGCATATCCTCAATGTATCGAGCTACCGGAGTATTGGTTTATGTACAAAATTAGGGCATTGCAACGGTATCAATGGCTCAATGGTTCAATGGTTCAAGTATTGCACAAATAAAAGGGATGATTCTTTGTTTGTTCTTAGCATCAAGATTGACCTGCCACTATGATAATTCATTTGTGAGAATTTGGAGTTGTCATGGCTGAAGAAAATGATTTAGAACGCACAGAACCGGCGACGCCGCAGCGCTTACAGAAGGCTAGAGAAGAAGGCCAAGTCGCACGTTCACAAGAACTTACCACATTCACCCTACTAATGGTAGCGGCTGGGAGCTTGATTTTACTTGGCTCTGATGTGATGAAGAAGCTCTTGTCGATCATGAAGGCGGGTATGCAAATGGAACGTGAATTAGCGTTCCAGCCGAATTTGATGATGACGCGCTTTGCTGAATTAGCTTTTGAAAGCTTGCTTGCTATTGCTCCGCTACTACTGATTTTGATCATTACGGCTTTTTTTGCACCGATGTTTCTCAGTGGTTGGATGGTTAGTGCTAAGGCGCTCATGCCTAATTTTGGTCGGATCAATCCAATTAAAGGGATTGCTCGTATTTTTTCTGCGCGTAGCTTGGTTGAGTTAGTTAAAGCCATTCTCAAAACGATTGTAATCGGTGGTGTTGCAGCGTTGGTCATTTGGAACAACAAGCATGAAATTATGGCATTGTTAGTGATGCCGATTGATGCAGGTATCACTGAGACCGCAGAATATTTGGCCATCAGTTTCATTTTAACGGTGGGTGCAATGGCCCTAGTCGTTGTCATTGATGTGCCATTCCAAATGTGGGAACACGCTAAACAATTGCGTATGACCAAAGATGAGATTCGCCGAGAGCACAAAGAAAGTGAAGGAGATCCTTTTATCAAAGCGCGGATCCGCGGATTACAACGTGAAGCAGCACGTCGCCGCATGATGTCGGAGATTCCTAAAGCCGATGTGATTGTAACTAACCCAACGCACTATGCTGTGGCATTGCGTTACAAAAATGATTCGATGCGGGCGCCAAAGGTGGTCGCTAAAGGTGTGCATTTACTCGCTGATCGTATTCGTGAAATAGCAAAAGAACATCGTATACCGATTCTCGAAGCGCCACCGCTTGCGCGTGCATTGTATTACCACGCAGAACTAGAAAGTGAAATCCCAGAAAAGTTGTATACCGCAGTGGCCGAAGTTTTGGCCTATGTGTTTCAACTCAAGCGCTATCAAGAGTATGGCGGTGATGCGCCTCAGCCGCTCGTTGATGTAGCCGTTCCGGAAGGGATGGATCAACCCAATATACAGTTTAATAATGAATCATAACTAACCGAGGTCAATGCGCTTTTAAATAGCATCGCTTGTAATGAATATGAATAATACAGCCACACTATCCGGTTTGATTGACGCCAATAATCTTAAAACATTGGCTGGGCCGGTATTGATCATCATGATTCTGGCAATGATGGTATTGCCTTTGCCACCTTTTGTGTTGGATGTGCTGTTTACTTTTAATATTGCGGTATCCATTATTGTTTTAATGGTCAGCTTATATACGCGCAATCCGCTGGATTTTGCAGTTTTTCCAACCATTCTACTTATCACTACGTTACTAAGGCTGTCATTGAATATTGCCTCTACCCGCGTGGTGTTGTTGGAAGGACATACCGGCCCAGACGCCGCGGGCAAAGTCATCGAAGCATTCGGACATTTTTTGGTTGGCGGTAATTATGCAGTGGGGTTAGTAGTATTCATTATCCTAGTAGTAATTAATTTTGTTGTCATTACCAAAGGTGCCGGAAGGATTGCGGAAGTGAGCGCTCGGTTTACGTTGGATGCGATGCCTGGTAAGCAAATGGCGATTGATGCCGACTTAAATGCGGGTTTGATAGGTGAAGATGAAGCGCGCAAACGCCGCACAGCCATTTCTCAAGAAGCCGATTTTTACGGTTCGATGGATGGTGCTAGCAAATTTGTACGTGGTGACGCTATCGCCGGTATTTTAATCATGCTGATTACAATCATTGGTGGGTTAATCGTAGGCGTATTGCAGCATGATTTGGAATTAGACTTGGCGGCAAAAAACTACACCATGTTGACGATTGGTGACGGTTTGGTAGGACAAATTCCGGCATTGATTATTTCAACCGCAGCGGGTTTGGTGGTAAGCCGTGTTACGACGGATGAAGATTTAGGTGAACAGGTATTGAGTCAGTTATTTAATCAACCGCAAATCCTGGTCATAACCGCTTGTATCATGGGTATTATGGGCTTAATCCCAGGCATGCCAAATTTTGTATTTCTACTGATTGCTTCAATTCTTGGTGGAATCGCATACTTCAAAAAGAAATCGATGGAAATTCAGGAAGTTAAGCCAGAGATTGTAGAGTCTCCGATAATAGAAAAAACTGACGCCAGTTGGGATGATGTGGCACCAGTAGATACCTTGGGATTGGAGGTCGGCTATCGACTGATTCCGATGGTCGATAAGGCGCAGGATGGAGATTTGCTAAAAAGAATTAACGGAATACGCCGGAAATTCGCACAGGAAATCGGTTTTTTACCTCCAGTCGTGCATATTCGCGACAATCTTGAACTACGTCCGAGTGCTTATCGTATTACCTTGAAAGGGTCAGTTATGGGGCAAGGTGAATCCTATGCTGGTATGTATTTAGCAATTAATCCTGGGCGGGTTACGATGCAATTACCCGGTACAGTTACCAGCGATCCGGCGTTTGGACTTCCTTCAGTCTGGATTGAATCTTCGTTGCGCGAGACGGCACAAATTAACGGTTATACCGTCGTTGATGCAAGCACAGTAGTGACGACTCATATTAACCATCTCATTCATTCGCATGCGGCTGAATTATTAGGCCGCCAGGAACTGCAAAAGCTTTTAGATCACTTGAGCATACAATCGCCTAAATTGATCGAAGACTTAGTGCCTAAGCTGCTGCCGTTGTCTACGGTGCAAAAAGTCCTCCAAAATTTATTAGATGAGAGTGTTCATATCCGTGATATGCGTACCATTATTGATGTTTTGATTGATCATGCAGTTGCAACACAAGATGCTGCTGAGTTAACTGCACTGGTCAGGAATGCATTAGGTCGCGCGATTACCGAGCAATATTTTCCAGCTGGCGCAGAGTTGCAGGTGATTAGTTTGCACCACGAATTGGAAAGCATTCTGGTACAAGTGATGCATGCTGGCAGTACTCAAACCAGCGGAGGCATGGAACCAGGACTTGCCGATACACTACTAAAAGAAGCGCGTAACGCAGTGGAACATCAAGAAAAATTAGGACTACCAGTGGTATTGCTGGTGCCAAGCTCTATTCGCCAATTGCTGGCGAAATTTCTCCGTCGCGCTATGCCGCAACTCAGAGTTTTATCGCATTCTGAAGTTCCAGATGCCCGAAAAATTAAAATCACTTCCGTCATTGGAGGTAACAAATGAAAGTAAAAAGGTATGTCGCACGGACATCACGTGAAGCATTGCGTCAAGTCAAAGATGAATTGGGGAATGACGCCGTCATACTTTCAAATCGAAAAACTAGAGATGGCGTGGAAATCATGGCGTTAGCTGAGGCAGAGATGTCGAATCTGGTGCAGCCACAAATGACAGCAAGTGATCGAGAACGAAATGTCGATAGCAATGCAATGCCTTCAACAGCGATGTACGCAAAAACACCATTGCTCCAACAGGATGATGAGCCAGTCATTGCGACCAAAACACCTCCAGAGATGCTATCTGCTACCTTTGCGCAAAGCATCATTGCAGAAATACAAGCGATGAAAACCACCCTGGAGGATCAATTAGCCAATGTTGCATGGGGCAACTTTACGCAACGCAAACCGGAGAAGGTCAAAATACTTCGTGCCATGTTAGAAGCTGGGTTCAGCCCATCTTTATCGCGTCGATTGGTCGATAAGCTGGCTGCAGAGTTTAATTATGAGCAGAGTTTGAAACAAGCGATTTCTGCTTTGTCGATGAATCTACAAACAGTAGTTAGCGATGAAATGATTGAGAAAGGTGGTGTCTACGCACTCATCGGCCCCACTGGTGTCGGAAAAACAACCACTACAGCCAAGCTGGCTGCTCGATGCGTGATTCGTCATGGCACCGATAAGGTCGCGTTGCTGACGACGGATAGCTATCGTATTGGCGGCCATGAGCAATTGAGGATTTATGGTCAATTACTCGGTATTCCGGTTCGTAATATCAAAGATACCGAAGATTTGCATCTGACTTTGTCAGAATTGAAACATAAACACATGGTATTGATTGATACCGTGGGTATGAGTCAACGGGATCGCATGGTAACCGAGCAACTGGCAATGCTGATGCAATGCGGCACCGAGGTTAAGCGCATCTTAATTTTGAGCGCTGCATCGAATGGCAAGACCTTGGATGAAGTTATTTCCGCTTATCAAAAATATGGCATTCACGGTTGCATCATCACAAAAGTAGATGAGACGGCATCGTTAGGTGTCGTGTTGGATGTTGTGATACGTAGAAAATTACAGTTGCATTATGTTGCAAATGGACAGAAAGTTCCGGAAGACATTCATGCTGCACACTCCCGATATTTATTACACCGCATTTTCAAATCGTCGCAATCTGATTCTGCATTCACGCTTCAAGATGCAGAATTTGCTCTGGTTATGGCGAACCAAGGTCAAGAAGAATCTTCGCGGTTGAATAACAAATCATTGACGGGGTTTGGGTATGACTAGGATGATTTTGCACGATCAAGCAGCTGGATTACGGAATTTAATTCCACTTAAATCGCATGACCGTGCACGTGTATTTACTATTGCAGGTGGCAAGCCGCGTATTGGTAAAACAAGTATTGCCATCAATCTTGCAGCTGCATTAGCCAAAAATGGCCAACGCGTGCTATTGATTGATGAAAATCCATGCCATAACAATATTTGTAGTTATCTAGGGTTACGTGCCCGTTTTGATTTGTTGCATGTTATTCGTCGAGATAAGGCAATGCACCAGGTGCTACTGCAAGGGCCAGATAACATCAGCGTGTTATCCGCTACGCGGGGCATCCGAGAATTAAATAAACTGAGCCCTATTGAGCAGGATTGGTTGATTCAGAGTTTTTCCGAATTGACACAATCAGTAGATATCGTGTTAGTCGATACTGCCATTACTGGTTTGACTCATGTATTGCCTTTAAGTCTGGCATCCGAGCAGGTCATTATTGTCATTTCAAGCTCGGCGACGTCACTGACTGGAGCTTATGCATTGATCAAAATCATGAGTCAGGTCTACGCCAAGAAACACTTCCTGGTATTGGTCAACAAAGTTAATTCTGAAAAAGAATCGTTTGCTATTTATCAGAATTTATATAACGTTGCGCGGCAATATCTATCTGTCACGCTGGAGTTTGTCGGTCATATTCACAACGATGAGCGATTACGTACTGCTACACAATTATGCAAATCAGTGCTGACTACATTTCCAAACTCTGATGCATCAGTTCATTTTAGACAACTATCTCACGATATTTTTTGCTCATCTTGCCCAGATAAATATAACGGGGGGATTGATAATTTTATGCAGCGACTCATTCGAACAAGCCATTTGAGTATGGCAAATCTTACGGCGTAATGGATATGTATACAGCGAGTGGAACTAGAAAAATAGATACCGAGCAATTCGTTATAGAGTACACGCCATTGGTCAAGCGAATTGCTTATCACATGATGGCAAGATTGCCAGCCAGTGTACAAGTGGATGATTTGATTCAAGCTGGCATGATCGGGTTACTCGATGCGATTACTCGCTATGAAGGTTCTTATGGTCGGCAATTTGAAAGCTATGCCGCACAGCGTATCCGGGGTTCTATCTTAGACGAATTGCGCGAAGCAGATTGGCTATCGCGTGGTCTACGTAAAAAGATGCGTCAAATAGAAGCTGCCGTAAGCCTGTTAGAGCAGCGTAATGGCTGTGCACCCGGTGAACAGGAACTTGCCGATGAATTGAAAATGCCGCTAGATGAATATCAATCAACATTACAAAGCGCACGGGGCGCCCAGCTTATTTATTACGAAGATTTTCAACAGGACGATGAGGAACCTTTTTTGGATCGATTGGTGAGTGACACTGAAGGCGATCCACTCAATGCATTATTAGATGAGAATTTCCGCGCAACCTTAATTGCTGCGATCGATCACCTTCCAGAACGTGAGAAGCAGGTGATGGGCATGCATTATGAGCAAGAAATGAATTTGCGTGAAATCGGGGAAGTGCTTGGTGTCAGCGAATCCCGTGTTTGCCAACTGCATACACAGGCCATCGCCCGTTTACGTAGTAAGTTGAGAAACTCCTAAATAGTAATCGTCGGCTTAGCCATGTTAGTTTTGGGATTCTTAGTTGGCCGTGCAAATCGGTGCTTAATCGTATTATTTTAATAAATTTACCTTGCCTCTTGAGCGGCTAGGTAATCTTGTTACGAGATAAATTGCATGGTTTCTAGGTTAAATGAATAAAAAATCGAATCTGGATTTTAATAGCGTCTTTGGCCTGTTATTGGCTTTTGTAGCCGTTATTGGCGGACAAATACTTGAAGGTGGACATGCAGGTTCGCTGATACAAGCTGCAGCATTTTTAATTGTCATCGGTGGTACGGTCGGTGCTGTGTTATTGCAAAGTCCGGTCAAAGTTTTTGTTCGTGGCGTCAAAATGGCTAAGTGGATATTTTTCCCCCCCAACTATTCTCCGCAATCGTTGATAAAGCAAATTATTAGCTGGGCTCATGTTGTTCGTAAGGATGGTTTGCTTGCACTTGAGGCCTATGTTCCTATTGCTAAAGATCCGCTGATGAAAAAGGGATTGCAATTACTCGCTGATGGTAGCGCAGCCGATAAGCTGCGCGAAGCGATGGAGATTGATATTTCGATGCTTGAGAACCAGCAACGCCAATCTGCACGTATCTGGGAAGCTGCGGGGGGCTATGCGCCAACTATTGGCATATTAGGTGCGGTGTTAGGCTTAATTCAAGTGATGGAAAATTTATCCGAGCCCAATCTGTTAGGAAGTGGAATCGCGGTTGCTTTTGTAGCCACAATTTATGGTGTAGGGTTTGCGAACTTGGTTTGCTTGCCGATAGCCAGCAAACTAAAAAGTATTATCAATGAACAATTAGTCATGCAAGAGATTCTGGTAGATGGTATGGCCGCTATTGCCAATGGCGAAAATCCGCGTTTCATTGAAAGTAGATTGCAAGGTTATTGTATTTAGAATCAATGGCTAACTTACAAAAAATGTTAAAGCGAAGAAGACGCAGAAGTGATGATTCCCATAGTGACAATCCTGATCGCTGGCTTGTTTCTTATGCTGATTTTATTACGCTTTTGTTTGCTTTTTTTATTGTGATGTATGCTGTTTCTTCTGTAAATGAAGGGAAATATCAAGTGTTAAGTCACTCATTAGTGACTGCATTCAAAAATACCGCTTCAGAAGGCTTGACGTCTTCCACAGAGATTTCCCCTATTCAATTGCAACAATTGAAGCAAAATAATGAGATTGAATTACTAGAGCCTATTAATAAAATTCAAAAACGTGAAAAAATGCGCGGTATGGCTAGAACTATTCTCGATGCATTAGAGCCATTGGTGAGAGATGGACAGGTGAGGGTAACGCAAAGCGCATTAGGTATCACTGTTGAAATTAATGCCAGTGTTCTTTTTTCGCCTGGACAAGCAAAGCTTGCAGACAATTCGAGTGTGGCTTTACAGGCAGTAGCGCGGATTATTAAAGATCAAGAGCATGAAATTCAAGTGGAAGGCCACACTGATAATTCCCCCATTCATACGGATAATTTTCCTTCAAATTGGGAGTTATCGACGGCGCGTGCAAGCAGCGTAGTGCGGCTATTTATTGAACAGGGTGTTGATGCCAGTCGACTGACTGCGATTGGATATGGTGAAAACAGGCCGATTGAATCGAATGAATCAACCGAAGGAAGAAAACGTAATCGTCGCGTTGCGATTATGATTCTTTCCGCTAACCCTGACAAGATCACCGAATTACCGATTCACTGAGAAAATACGATCAGATTTTTGGTAACCTAGCTGATTGTAATAATGTAATAAAATGAAGTTCCTTTTAATGGTGATTTAGAAATTAGGCAAGTATCTGAAAAAGTGTTTGTCTTAGTAATAGATTAAATCTGCTGTTGTGTCTTGAACATGGTTAATTTTTTGTTCTTTCAAAGAGTGCCAATCACACCAAACCTGTTCAGCTTCCTTTACGTTATTAAAAGTCCATAGTACGACACCGTCTTCGGTCATTAATGTTGCCATTTTATTGGGCCATTCTTTAATTAAATATTGCATGATTATTCTCCTGTTGTGATAAGTATTGGTAATGTTCGGAGAAGCTTAACAAGTCATTGTGACAATGTTATGACAAAAATATCGTTAGAATCGGCATGATGGGAAAGGGCGATCAAGTATTTGTAATTTTTTAGAAGAATGGTAGTGGTAGTGCGAGGTTTTTGCAAAATGAAAATTACAAGTTAATTTAACTGTTTTTATTAATCCTAATTTCTTGCAAATAAGGTTTTGCAAAGGCTTTGGTGCGACTATAATTAATTTTCCCTCTTTCTGTGTTGATATTAAGGAGTTGTTATGAATAAAACAAAATGTGCTCAACTAGGTAGTACAGTTGCAATTTTATTTTTAGTGGGGTGTGCCACAAACCCGGGAATAAGCACGCCTGACGGTGTTGCTGCACAAACAGGCCAGCAGGTGCTCAATGCGGGTGGTGTGGCTGCAAGTAGCAGTGTGGGGCTTAACCAAATTGGTTTGGTCGATATACTCGTTCATCGCTTGGGAGTATCACCGCAGCAAGCTCTGGGAGGTGCCGGCGCTATCTTCCAGGCAGCAAAAGGAAATATGAATCCACAGGCATTTGCGTCACTTTCTGAATCCATACCCGGTATGGGTACTATGCTCGGCGCAGCGCCTTCTTTGTCCGGAACTGCAAGCTTGGGCGGAATGTCTTCCATGATGGGAGGCGCAGGTAGTGGTTCATCAGGTGGCCTTGCCGCACTTGCCGGATCTTTTCAACAGCTTGATCTCTCGCCTGATATGGTGGGGAAATTTATTCCGGTTATAACGAATTACGTTAAGCAGTCCAGCGGGCAAGCTTCGGCGCAATTATTGCAGTCTGCTCTGGGTGTGCGATAACAGAATTTTCTTGTGTTTGTTGAGTAGTAGCGTGTGATGTGTATTCTGATAACATCACACGCTACTAAAAATAAGTGATTAGCTAGGTTAAAACCCTATTCCTAAGTAACCGCCTGCTGTCATGCCGCTTAAATTGATCCCATCCGTTTGCCCGGCAGTTAATTGATAGCGTCCGTCGATACCGATAAAGAAATCTTTCCAGATATTGTAATCAATCCCGGCGCCAAATTGCACACCTGGGACAATATAAGTAATTGATTCGCTTGGTGGGCTCATGACATGAACGGCTAGGCCGGCTGGAATAATCCAGGGTCTAATTTTTGAGCCTTCAAAGAATTTAATTTTGGGTGATGCGGTTAATGTAAATTGGTTGACCGTAACAGTAATCGGATTTAATGCGCCGCCTGCTAGCATGCTGGGTGCGTTACCAACAGCGCCATTGCCGAGCACGTGTGCGCCGAACTGTTTGTATTCAAACATGAGTTCCGCAAATATGGTGGTTTTAGGCGCGAAGCCCCACATATCCCGGGTTAAAGCCCAATCAATTCCTGCACCCGCGTACCAGCCATTTTTATCGCTACGGTCTTGTGCGCCAATGGGAAGTACGTCATTTTGTATGGTAACCCCATTACGATGATTCATCATATGTGCAAAGCCACCGCGGAAAAACAACATGCGTGTTTTTTCTGTTACATCGTCACCTATTCTTCCTTTTATTTTTGCTTTTGTTTCTTCAAAATCATTATTGACCTTTTGCACAGTTTGATTGGTGGTTTGTTCGAGTGTATTTACTTTTTGTGTGGCTTGCGACGATTCGGATTTCACTTTCTCAAGTTCTACTTGAATCGCTTGAAGTTTTTGTTCAAGCAATCTGACGCGGTCATTCGCTGAATCGTGCGCCCAAGAATGAGGTGCGGCGATAGCCAATGCAGCGACAGATAAGCATGCTAAGGGGATACGTAAAGTAGTTTTTTTAAAAAAAGTCTGCATTGAGTCCTCCAATAATGTGCTGTGATTTTTATCGTTATGCTGGATTAAGTAACAATCCATTTTGGAGTATAAAAAATGTGGTTATCGCTTATTTGATCTGAGTCAAAGAATATCCAATTAGTGTTTTCCCTGATTTACATAGGGATTAGTTCATTTTTGATTGGTAATGTGCTTAAGAAGCTGATTGAGGTGTTAATTCTCGATAAAGTATAAAGTCATGTTGATACGTGTTGCTGTTGCTGTTGGATAAATGAGAATAACTTCGTTCATGCTCACTTGAAGTGAGTGGTTAATTGGAACCATGCTATAATGTCAAATTGAGCTAACCTTTTGTATTAATTGCTGGCGTGCACTATAAATATAGGTTCTGGTCAGTTAATTTGAGGCGGGATTCAATGATTTTATACTGTCTCAATTTAGCATCATATGCATGCATTAATTAAGTTTAGCGGCCTTCTCAATTTTTGAAAAACGGCTAGTGCAATTTGTGTAAAAGTATTCTTTTTGTGTGTATTGGCAATATATGCAGAAGTCCTATGGCTGAGGGGCTATTTAAGCAATTGCTTATCGAATCGAATAAAGTCGATTGTAGAGCGAATTCTGCTGGACTTCATGCTTTGGTGGGACGACCGCCCGAGCCTTTTGCGTGTGAACTCCTGCTAAAAAAGGGAATTGATATTTCTGGTTATCGGGCTTGCCAAATCAATTCCGTGATGATTCGAAATGCTGATTTGGTTCTGGTAATGGAGTTGAATCAAAAGCTTGTTGTTGAGAAATGCGATCCAAGCGCAAGGGGGAAAGTTTATCGATTAGGCGAATGGGGGAAGTTTGATGTCGGTGATCCTTATCAGCGAGGGATTGCAGCATTTGAAGAATCACTTTCATTAATTGAGACTGGGGTATCGCAATGGCTAGGAAAGTTATAGATGGCACAAAAAGTAATTTTCGTACACATAGAATGCGTACGAGATATTTTACGTTTTTAAACCTGCTATGAAATTAGATTAGCAAAAAAACTCACAACAAAATTCTAAATAGCAGAATGAAGCTCTCCAAAGAATTTAATCAGCATATTTTCGATAAAATTAATATAATAAAAATGCCGAAACTTTTTTTTATATTGGGTTGTTATTTGTTCTTTTTTACCCTAAAAAGACATATTGCAAAAAATACAATCAACCATTTATTTCACATGATATTGGATAAAAAACTTTTTTTGGCAAAAGTAGTGTTTATTCCTATCATAATCGTTCAGATTTCTGCATGTACGATAGTCCCTGGGCAACATATGCGTCAGTTCGCTACGGAATCTAGTATCGAATTTCCGATTACCGAAAATAATGATGTCATTTTCAAAAAACTGAATATTCAGACTATTAATGCCCAACTCATTATTGATCTAGAAAAGGATATTAATAATAGAAGCTTAGGCATTAATAATGTAGCCAATCATTATTTTGACTATCGTATCGGTGCTAAAACAATCAAGGCGATACCGACACAGGAGGCTTATAGCCAATATCGTGTCGGGGCGAGAGATATCCTTAATGTTACTGTCTGGGGGCATCCTGAACTTACTATTCCAGCGGGGGAGTTTCGATCTCCCGCTGTAGCCGGTAATGTTGTTGGTGAAGATGGCACATTTTTTTATCCTTTTGCTGGTGTTGTCAAAGCAGAAGATAGAACCGTTGAAGAAATACGTGCAGAATTAACTAAGAAATTATCCCGTTTCATTGAGAATGTTCAACTGGATGTCAGAGTTGCAGAGTACCGGAGCCGACGTGTTTATGTGGTTGGCGAGGTCAGTAAGCCGGGTGTTTATCTCGTTAGAGATATACCTTTGTCCGTTTTGGAAGCTATTAATGGTGCGGGTGGTGTAACATCCGATGCGGATTTGCGCAATATCACACTCACTAGAAACGATAAGACCTATAGCATCAATTTATTGAGCTTGTATGAAGGGGGAAACATCAGTCAAAACGTGCTTCTTGAGCAAGGAGATGTTTTGAATGTTCCGGACAATACATTCAACAAAATTTTTGTGCTGGGTGAAACAATGTTCGGTCGGGGGTTTGGTGTTCGGCCGCGTAGCGTCATTATGAATAAGGCGCGTATGACATTGACAGAAGCGTTAGCAGAAGGTGGTGGGTTTGATCAGGAGACTTCTGATGCGGCGAGGATTTTTGTTTTTAGATCTACTTTGGGTAAACCTGAAATATTTCATTTGGATGCCAAATCTCCTGATGCTCTAATATTGGCTGATCGTTTTCCAATGCAGCCGCGTGATGTTGTATTTGTCGATCGAGTTGAAGGTTTGCGCTGGAACCAAATTATTGCGCAAGTTGCACCGACAGTCCAATTGTTAAACATATTTGATGGTTCGATGAATGTTCAACCATTCATATCTTTTCCCCCGGTTCGCCAATAGTCATGTGCTTTATTTATGATGCATGAATACCACACACGGGCTAGTAATTTACTTGGTTTTTTACGATGATAGATCTAAACAACACTAAGAAATTGGCCGAATTCCAACCTGCTCGAGATGATGCTGAAATCGACCTGGTTGAATTCTTGGCCATCTTAATAGATGGAAAGTGGATCATTCTTTGGGTGACGTCATTGATCTTTTTGTTAGGAGTAGCAAAAGCTTTTCTTGATGAACCTATTTATAAAGCTGATGCAATCTTACAGGTTGATGATAAGCCTAAGATACTGGTTGGAATGAAGCAACTGGACGATACTTATCAAGGTAGTTTGCCAGTACTGGCTGAAGTTGAGCTGATTAAATCAAGAAAAGTATTGGGCGAGGCAATAAGGAACCTCAATTTAGATATCGAGGTTAGACCAAAGTATTTTCCGATCATTGGAAAAACGATTGCAAGTCAATTTCAAAAGGATTCCAACGAGAGCCAGAGCAAATCATCGCTGAGTGATGTTTCGATCCTTGCACAATATGCATGGGGTGGAGAATCCATTGAGATTGATACACTTTCAATGCCGAGATCATTGCGCGATAAAGAATTGTTTTTGCAAGCCGGCAAACCAGGGTATTTTCAAATTATTTATGATGAGCAAATCATACTCGATGGGGTGGTTGGAGAATTGATCAGTAAACCCATTCAAGAGGTTGAAGGTGTTTTTGCAATTCGAATAATGCGCTTAGAGGCAAACCCCGGTACGCATTTTACGCTAAAGCAATTTTCTGAAAATAAAGCAATTAATTTGCTAAAAGAGAATTTGTCCGTTGCTGAGAAAAACAAACTGACAGGCATACTTGAACTCACTTTGGAGTCAAAAAATCCGGAGATGGCTGTTCGTGTATTGAATGAAATTGCAAATATCTATGTACAGCAAAATGTTGAACATAAATATGCTGAAGCGCATCAGACATTGGAGTTTCTCGAGGAGCAATTACCGATACTTCAGAAACAAAAAGATGAAGCCATCAATGCATTGAATGCCTACAAGAACAGGAAGGGCTCGGTTGATTTTACTACTGAAACCAGTAATGTCCTCAGTGATTTGGTAAATTTACAGACACAAACTACTTTATTGGAGCACAGGCGCGATGAATTGAGGCAGACTTTCACGCAATCACATCCGAATATCATCGCCATTGACAAGCAAATTTCACGACTGAAAGCGCAAATTCAATCGCGTGATAACATGATCAAGGGATTGCCTGAGACGCAGCAAGTTATTTTGGGGTTGTCTGGAGATGTGCAAATCAGTAGCAATCTTTATAACACGCTATTTGATAAGGCCCAAGCACTGAGAGTAACCAAAGCGGGTACTGTGGGTGATGTTAGGGTGAT
Organism: Nitrosomonas sp.; assembly: GCA_024281825.1. Classification (GTDB taxonomy): domain Bacteria; phylum Pseudomonadota; class Gammaproteobacteria; order Burkholderiales; family Nitrosomonadaceae; genus Nitrosomonas. Next base: position 425,707 of record JAMWZY010000001.1, read on the forward strand.
AGATTACGCGATCGTGCCTAATACGCCTATCAAGCCGAAAAAAGAATTGATTATCGTAATTGCGTTAGTGATTGGATTCATACTCGGCATTGCAATTGTATTTATACGAAAAATGTTGCACCGTGGGATGGAAGATCCGGATCTCATCGAGAAACAATTGAATGTTCCAGTATATGCCACCATTATTTATAGCAAGAATCAAGAAATTCTTAACAAAAAAATTGATAAACCGAGCGCACGCCAGAACAATGAGTCTCTGTTATTGGCTAAAAGTTATGGTGAGGATAGTGCCATAGAGAGCTTACGTAGTTTTCGAACTACTTTGCATTTTTCTTTGTTAGACGCAAAAAATAATATTATCTTGATTTCTGGGCCTGGCCCTAATGTTGGTAAATCTTTTGTTTCAGCAAATCTGGCTGCAGTAGTTGCCGACAGTGGGAAAAAGGTACTGTTGATAGATGCGGATTTACGTAAAGGGGCTATTCATAAATTATTACATGTTAAGAGAGAACGCGGATTATCCGAGATTATTCTAAATTCCATATCGATTAAGGAAGCGACGCATAGTATCCCGGGAGCGAGTATTGATTTTATTGCAACAGGGACATTGCCGCCCAATCCTTCAGAATTATTATTGCATGAAAGATTTGGCGTTCTTCTTGAAGCATTAACCCTACAGTACGATTTGATCATTGTCGATTCTCCTCCTATTTTGGCTGCTACAGATGCGGCTATCATAAGTCGGTTCGCCAGTGCGACATTCATGGTCATAAAAGCAGGGTTGCATACTCGAAGAGAATTGGATCAGAGTATCAAGCGGTTTTCTCAATCGGGTACAAACATTAAAGGTATCGTATTTAATGGGATTCTTGAAACATCATCCCGGTATGGATATAAATATGTCTATCAATATAGCTATAAAAATACTAAGTGATGATTATTGGTACTGTAATGGCATCGGACGATCAATGCTGTGAAATTCACGATTTGCTATATTATTCTACCTATAATCGGTAGCAAAATTCTTTAAGATACTTCCTCTTTCACGGTTCGAGGTGTGGCTCTTATATTATTTTCCCATACGGAGTGGTATGCGGCGATCATTTTTTCAAGGCTGAAAGTCTCCACGACTCTATTTCGTGCAGCAGCACGACGCGATTCCCATTCATCGTGATTGCTATAGGATACCAATGCTGACTGGATGGCATTTGCGAGTGAGCTGGCATCCGAGGGGGGCGCTATCCAACCCGTGTGACCAATAATGTATGCAGCATCACCGACATCTGTAGCAACACAGGGTGTTCCACACGCCATCGCTTCGGCCACTACATTAGGAAAAGCCTCGCCGTAAGAACTAGAAAGGATATGCAGATCCAGTGCATTCATTACTGCAGGTATATCTGTGCGTTGACCAAGCAATAGCACCTCATCTTGCAAATTATGTCGGTTTACCCAAGAAACAAGCTGCGCATTATCCGTATTGAGGCCACGGCCTACCAGTATGCAACGAAAAGACACACCATTTTGTTTGATTACTGCAAGTGCCGCTAAAAGGTTCTGGTGATCTTTTTGTGGATCAAAACGACCGACACAACCTAGCAGCAGCGTTTGTTCGTTTATCTCTAATTCTGCACGTAATTTCTTTCTGCCTTCGCTGTCAGGTTTGAAATAATTAAGATTATATCCGTTGGGTATCACGGTAAATCGATCAACCGCAAACCCTAATCGCTGATGTGTCTGCTGTGCTCGTTCGGCGCAACAGACAATGCCGATTGGGATCCAGCGCGACAACAAGGCATTGGTATGGGCTACGGCAATAGTGCGCCAGCTAGACTTTCCAATTTCCAGGGAACTGGCGCGTATTCCCCAATAGATTTTATGGGCGCCAGCTAGGCGAGCAACCAAACCACCAATGAGATCGGCATGGTACATCCAGGTTTGTACTACATCTGGCTTTAAATTCCGTATCAATCGATACAATTTCAAAATACCTGATAGCGCTACACGCCCTCTCGGCATACCTAACCAATGAACTTGAATGCCCTTTTCTTGCAATAACGATCCATACTTTCCCTTTTCAGTCAATGAGATAACGATATGAGCATTTATTTTATCTTCTGAACACAAGCGATAGAGCACTGCTTCTGCACCTCCGTCACTGAGTCCTGTAATGATATGAATAATTTTCACCTGTTAGATCCTATGGTACTAAATTTGGAATGAACTCCCCTAAAATTGTTAGGATAGTAGAGTGGCTTTATGGGTATGGCGTTCTTTTCTATTAATTCTGTGTAAGGGCATTATACAGTATCATCAAATCTTTGGAATTTGAGTGTTAATCCTTCAAAGTATTTTCTTTTGTCGCCTTAAATCTGGTCATGGTGGAATATTATTTTCCCATACGGAGTGGTATGCGGCGATCATTTTTTCAAGGCTGAAAGTCTCCACGACTCTATTTCGTGCAGCAGCACGACGCGATTCCCATTCATCGTGATTGCTATAGGATACCAATGCTGACTGGATGGCATTTGCGAGTGAACTGGCATCCGAGGGGGGCGCTATCCAACCCGTGTGACCAATAATGTATGCAGCATCACCGACATCTGTAGCAACACAGGGTGTTCCACACGCCATCGCTTCGGCCACTACATTAGGAAAAGCCTCGCCGTAAGAACTAGAAAGGATATGCAGATCCAGTGCATTCATTACTGCAGGTATATCTGTGCGTTGACCAAGCAATAGCACCTCATCTTGCAAGTTATGCCGGTTTACCCAAGAAACAAGCTGCGCATTATCCGTATTGAGGCCACGGCCTACCAGTATGCAACGAAAAGACACACCATTTTGTTTGATTACTGCAAGTGCCGCTAAAAGGTTCTGGTGATCTTTTTGTGGATCAAAACGACCGACACAACCTAGCAGCAGCGTTTGTTCGTTTATCTCTAATTCTGCACGTAATTTCTTTCTGCCTTCGCTGTCAGGTTTGAAATAATTAAGATTATATCCGTTGGGTATCACGGTAAATCGATCAACCGCAAACCCTAATCGCTGATGTGTCTGCTGTGCTCGTTCGGCGCAACAGACAATGCCGGTTGGGATCCAGCGCGACAACAAGGCATTGGTATGGGCTACGGCAATAGTGCGCCAGCTAGATTTTCCAATTTCCAGGGAACTGGCGTGAATACCCCAATAGATTTTATGGGCGCCAGCTAGGCGAGCAACCAAACCACCAATGAGATCGGCATGGTACATCCAGGTTTGTACTACATCTGGCTTTAAATTCCGTATCAATCGATACAGTTTCAAAATACCTGATAGTAGTAAACGCCCTCTTGGCATGTTCAATTGGTAAACCGGAATGCCTTTTTCTTGCAATAATGGACCATATTTGCTTTCCTTTGTTAAAGATATGACAGTATGGATATTTGATTTATCCTCTGAACACAAACGATAGAGCACTGCTTCTGCGCCGCCATCATCCAATCCTGTAATGATATGTATAGTTTTCATTTTTGTTATTGTTATTTTTTTGCGCCTTGTTTCTAAAAATTACGCGAGTTAATGGCTTGAAAAAATATGCAAACTTATTGAGTGAATGTTAGAAATCGGTATTGCTCTCATTCTTGGATTAGGGGAGTAAAATTTAAGCAGCTTATTCAAGATTTTTCTTGGGATTTTACTACTACTCAGGTAGCACAATTGCCCTGCATTTCATTCGTCAATGTTAATCACTTTAAGATTGATTTATATTTTTTGACCAATATGTAGTATAGGCTTGCTATCAGAAACATTGCTAATATCTATAAAGCATATTGGCAAATGGAGTGGTTCTTCAAATGGGTCAAGCAGGTATGATTTTTGTGTTATCGCAATGCAATATTGTTTAGTGTAAACTACTTCACAGTTGTTATTGACTCGGCAATATCAAAACCTGCATCGATGACTGCTGTTTTGATTTGATCGACAGTAATTTTGTCTGAATCGAATTCGATCGTTGCTTCGCTTGGATCTAAAGAAACATTTGTGTGGGATACCCCGGGCAATTTCTCCATCACTGTTTTGACGCTATTTACGCATCCCATACAGGTCATTCCTACTATTTTGATCGTGATTGCTTGCATGTTTTTACTTTAGATTTTATATGTTAAGAGCATTCTGTAGCATACCAAAAATACAGATTGATTGCTTTTGTTATCCTAGAAGCTTGCTTCATTCAATTGAAGTTATATCCTTATAGATTTCTTCTGCTAGTCGGTATCTAAGTTGCCTTGCTTACGCGAAGCGCAACTTCAGATTTAGATGACAGTAATATAACTATTGGGCATAAAAAAATAGACAAATGTTATTTCTTTCTATGCGCAAAATTTGCTAGTGTGCGCTTCCTTGATTTTTCATTCCTAAGCAGTCGATTAAAGATGAATCAAAGCCTATTAAATTTATTGATGAGTAATGTGTACTGAGCGATTGAAAAATAAGGTGTTAAATCGTTGTTTCTTGGAGTTATCCAAAAATAAAAATAAGCGAAAATCCAACACAGAAAAATTGTATCGATGGATTGGAAAAAATAAAAAAGAGGAATGAGTACGATGAGATTATTGTGTGTCTTTTTTAGCACTGCGATAGCCGGGATATTTGTTTTGAGCTCTGGCGCAATTGCTGAAGATAAGCCACGTACCCTACACTTTCAATCTGCCCAATTAAGTGAGGTTCTGATAAGCAATCCGAGAATATCCGATGTGGAAAATGTAGTAAAGAATTCCTCAAATGATTTATCCAAATCGTTGCCTGCGATTGTTCCAGAAGCAAAACTAGACACGAAAGATGCGAGCAAGCAATCAACGAGCTATTACCGCCGTTCGGATAGCTATGCAACCAATCCTGAGTCCGATCCGCCGCGTTATGTGCGTCGTTTAAGTGATATTGGTATTGAACAATTTAAGGATTTTACTTGGCTGGATGTTGGCTTGGAGCATCGCACACGTTATGAGTGGCGTAATAATGATGTTCGGCGCATTGAAGGTGGAGAAGATCATCCAATTTTTTTGCGGCACCGTGCCTGGATTGGGATTCGCGATATCTTGGATCCATTTCGTTTTGGCGTAGAGTTTCAAGATTCCAGGGTAGTCAACAACAAGCATGTGCCGACGGATCAGGAAAGAAACGAATACGATTTGGTGAATGCTTATGGAGAGCTTTATTTCAAGAAAGGATTGGGCGTTGATGATCGCAATCAGGATCGCCCAATTCGCTTCCGTGTTGGGCGTATGGCTTATGAAACTACAGATCGACGCTTTATTGCACGCAATGAGTGGCGTAATACCACCAATTCATTCGAAGGATTTCGCTTAAATCTAGGTCGAGAAGCGAATGACTGGGAGCTAGATCTATTTGGTATGCAACCGGTAAAACGTTTGCAAACAAGATTTGACGAAGCCAATGATCATTTATGGTTTTTTGGAGCGATTGGTCATTGGCGCAAATGGTCTGATATCGTTACTCTCCAACCCTATTATATGGGTCAAAAGCAAACGGCCGATCCCAATGGTTTCACTGCAACCAATCGAATGGATCGAGAAATTCATATGCCGGGGTTCCGCGCCTACGGAAAAGTAGGTAAATTGTTTGATTACGATGTTAGTTATAATCATCAGCTTGGCTATAACCATAATCCGTTGACACAGGCCACTACCAGACAGGATGCGCAAGGCTATACGATTGAAATAGGGCATACCTTTGATCATCCATGGAAACCTAAGCTCATGGGGTTTTATGGCTATGCCAGCGGTGATCGTAATCCGAATGATGGAGAAGATAATCGCTTTGATCGCTTTTTTGGTTTCGCGCGACCTTGGTCTGCCGATCACTATGTTATTTATGAGAATCTGAAAGCACCTAAAATAAGGATGGATTTTCAACCAACACAGAAATTAGGATTTGAGCTGACCTACGCATGGTATTTCCTGGCTAGCAAACGAGATCGCATGTTTGATATTCTTGATGGTAATATTAGTAATACGATAAAAGATCCTGGTTTTAATCGAGACCGCACGGGGCAGAGCGGGGATTTTGCGGGTCATGCTTTTGAAGGGCGCATACGTTACCAAGTGACGCCTAAAATTGGCGCCACGCTAGGATATACACACTTTACTGCGGGAGATTTTGTGAAAAACCGCATTGCTGCTAGCCCTTCGTGTGCAACGGGTAATATACACCCCTGTGTTGATCATCGCTCTGGTAATACGGATTTTCTGTATTTTGAGGTATTAATCAGCCTGCTATAAAGAATATAATGAGCATGGAATTCCAAGGGCTAATGACACTCAAACAATATGATGAGCGCCTATGTAGACAGTAGGCGCATAAGCTGACAACGAATTTTCTCTTTTAGAGAAAATTGCGAAACTCCCAGAAGCATAGAGTAATAGCCTTTGCATCAAAAGGCAAAATTACCTTGATAAAGTGATCTATTTTACCGTAAGAAAATTTTAAGTTTATATTAATATAGCCCTGCCACGTTCTAATCATTAAGGAATTATTGACAATGTTGACACACCTGCAGCGCCTTGAGGCCGAGAGTATTCAAATCATGCGGGAGGTGGTTGCGGAATGCGAGCATCCTGTAATGCTGTATTCCATTGGTAAAGATAGCGCTGTTATGTTGCATCTTGCAGTGAAAGCGTTTTATCCTTCCAAATTACCTTTTCCATTACTACACGTTGATACCACCTGGAAATTCAGGGAGATGATCGAATTTCGTGATGTTATGGCAAAAAAAATAGGCGCTGATTTGATTGTTCATATCAATCCAAATGGCATTGAAAAAAATATTAATCCTTTTACCCATGGATCTGCTGTTCATACGGATATCTGGAAGACCGAAGGCCTAAAGCAGGCGCTGGATAAATACGGGTTTGATGTGGCTTTCGGTGGTGCGCGCCGAGATGAAGAAAAATCACGCGCAAAAGAACGTATTTTTTCAATTCGCTCAGCGCAACATCGTTGGGATCCCAAGCTACAGCGCCCAGAGCTTTGGCGGCTCTATAATGCACGTAAAAACAAAGGTGAGAGTATCCGCGTATTTCCATTGTCAAATTGGACCGAACTGGATATCTGGCAGTATATTTATCTGAATAATATTCCGATTGTGCCTTTGTATTTTGCTAAAGAACGCCCTGTTGTCGAACGGGATGGAACTTTGATTATGGTAGATGATGATCGTATACCAATGAAGCAAGGGGAAGTTCCTATGGTGAAAAAAGTGCGTTTCCGCACGCTGGGTTGTTATCCGCTAACAGGCGCTATTGAAAGCGATGCTGAAACCCTAACATCAATTATTCAAGAAATGCTACTAACTAAAACTTCCGAGCGCCAAGGTAGATTGATCGATCATGATTCGACGGGTTCAATGGAAAAGAAGAAACAGGAGGGATACTTCTAATGGCGCATGTATCTGATTTGATCGCGGAAGATATCGAGTTATATCTAAAAACACACGAGAATAAGAGCTTACTTCGTTTTATTACCTGTGGTAGCGTGGATGATGGCAAAAGCACTTTGATTGGGCGGTTGCTGTATGAGTCTAAAATGCTATTTGAAGATCAACTCACGCAGTTGGAAGCGGATTCGAAGAAAGTAGGTACGCAGGCTGGTGATCTGGATTTTGCGCTTTTAGTCGATGGACTTGCCGCAGAGCGCGAACAGGGAATTACGATTGATGTAGCCTACCGATTCTTTTCTACTGATAAGAGAAAATTTATTGTCGCTGATACTCCGGGGCACGAGCAATATACTCGTAACATGGTTACCGGCGCGTCTACAGCAGATGTTGCCGTGATTTTGATTGATGCGCGTAAAGGTGTATTAACACAGACTCGTCGTCACAGCTATTTGGTTTCACTTATTGGTATTCGTCATGTTGTGTTAGCAATCAATAAGCTCGATATGGTTAGTTATTCAGAAGAAATTTTTAATCAGATCGATAAAGAGTACCGCGTATTTGCAAAAAATTTGGGATTACAAAATATCGTATCCATTCCCATGTCTGCATTGAAAGGCGACAATATTACCGAGTTGAGCGCCAATACACCTTGGTATCAAGGGCAAACGCTGATGGGATATTTGGAAAACTTACAAGTTGAGGATGCTGTGATCGAGCCGGGTGTTTTTCGCTTGCCCGTCCAGTGGGTTAATCGTCCTAACCTGGATTTCCGCGGTTTTTCTGGTATGGTGGTACGCGGTAGTATCAAGCCAGGTGATGCCATTCGAGCGTTACCTTCCGGTAAAGAAAGTAAAGTTGCGCGGATTGTCACCAGTGATGGGGATCTTGACAAAGCTGTTTCAGGACAATCCATTACCCTGACGTTAACCGATGAGATTGATATCAGCCGTGGTGATGTAATCGCCGCAACCGACTCTCCTCCTAGCGTGGCGGATCAGTTTGAGGCAACCGTTGTATGGATGTCTGAGGAACCGATGTTGCCCGGCAGGCCATATTTGATGAAAATTGGGACAAGAACGGTTACTGTAACTATTTCGATGTTGAAACATAAGGTTAATGTCAATACGTTGGAGCAGATTGCAGTTACAAAATTGGAGTTAAACGAGATCGGTGTTTGCAATCTCAGCTCTGATCGTTTAATTGCATTCGATCCGTATAAGGAAGATCGCGATACCGGTGGGTTTATCTTGATCGATCGTTTAACGAATAACACGATCGGTGCCGGTATGTTGCATTTTGCGTTACGTCGGTCACAAAATATTCATTGGCAGGCAATTAATATTAATAAACAAGCGCATGCGACGCTTAAAGGGCAGAAGCCTTTTGTGCTTTGGTTTACTGGCCTATCGGGCAGTGGCAAATCAACCATTGCTAATTTGGTTGAGAAAAAGCTCTATTCGCTTGGTAAACATACCTACTTGTTAGATGGTGACAATGTTCGTCATGGATTGAACAAAGACCTTGGTTTTACTGATGCGGACCGCGTGGAAAATATTCGCCGCATAGCGGAAGTTGCAAAACTAATGGTCGATGCTGGGCAAATCGTTCTTGTATCATTCATTTCGCCATTCCGTGCGGAACGAAGAATGGCGCGTGACTTGGTCGAGCAAGGTGAGTTCTTGGAGATATTCATCGATACCCCGATTGAAGTAGCTGAACAAAGGGATCCTAAAGGGTTATACAAAAAAGTACGTCGCGGTGAACTGAAAAACTTTACCGGCATTGATTCACCTTATGAAGCGCCGGAGAACGCTGAAGTGTGTGTGGATACGACGAATCAAGCGCCTGAACAAGCGGCCGAGCAAATTGTAAATTACTTGATAGAAAATGGCTTGCTTGACTCGCATTGACACGATTGCTTTAAATAGCGCATCAATCATATGAATCATTACTACGTATTTAATGGCGACGCCGATGGATTATGCGCATTGCATCAATTACGGCTGGCCAATCCGGGCGATGCCAAGCTCATTACCGGTGTAAAGCGAGATATCAAACTGCTGGATCGAGTAGAAGCCGAACCGGGTGACCAGGTTACTGTATTAGATATTTCGCTCGACAGTAATCGCAATGGTTTGATGCGGTTGTTAGACGCTGGGGCGCAAGTTGAGTATTTTGATCATCACCATGCTGGTGAAATACCGCAACATCCCAATTTGACTACACAAATTGATTTGTCATCGGATACATGTACTAGTCTTTTGGTCGACCAGCATCTAAAAGGGCAGTATCACTTATGGGCAGTGACGGCGGCGTTCGGCGATAATCTCGTGAAGAAAGCGCAACAGCTCGCAGTAGAAGCAGGGCTTTCTCCGTCTGCATCTGAGCAGTTAGCTTGTCTTGGTGAATACCTGAATTACAACGGGTATGGAGATCATCTGTCAGATCTGCATTTTCATCCCGTAGCACTCTACGAAGCAATCGAGAACTATGCCAATCCTTTAGATTTTATTGCACAATCAGCGATATTTGCAAAATTGGCTGCGGGCTATCAGCAGGATATGCAATGTGCAAATTCGCTACGTCCATTAGCGAACGACGACAAGTGTGCAGCCTATGTATTACCGGATGAAGTCTGGGCTCGTCGTGTGATGGGTATTTTTGCCAATAAATTAGCAAATGAAAATCCACAACGTGCGCATGCTGTGATAACGCTTAATCATTCGGGTGACTATACGGTCAGCGTTAGGGCTGCACTGACGAATCCACAAGGTGCTGATTCGTTGTGCTTGCAATTTAATACGGGAGGAGGGCGTAAAGCTGCCGCCGGTATTAACCATTTACCGATTGATGCATTGGATTATTTTGTTGCAACATTTAAGCAGCATTTTTGTAACTAATTGATAAAAAATAATAAAAACTCTCGAAGAAACCATAACAGCTAAATCTATTCTTTCTTAAAGGCACGAGATTATGATTCTTGTCACAGGCGGAGCCGGTTATATCGGATCACATACTTGTGTTGAATTACTCAATGCGGGTTTTGATGTGACTGTTTTTGATAATTTTTGTAATAGCAATCCTGAAGCATTAATTCGTGTTGAACAGATTACGAAAAAGAAACTGGTTTTAATAAAAGGTGACTGCCGAGATCGGGCCACCATGATAAAAGCACTCAAAGAAAGTCAAGCCTCCGCAGTGATTCATTTTGCTGGGTTGAAAGCTGTGGGTGAATCGGTTGAGAAGCCAACAATTTATTATGATAATAACGTTGTTGGAACATTACGATTGCTTGAAGCGATGCAGGAATGTCAGGTAAAAACATTGGTCTTTAGTTCTTCTGCAACCGTATACGGCGATCCTATTAAATTGCCTTTGACCGAAGATCACCCATTGGCCCCCACCAATCCTTACGGGCGTAGCAAATGGATAATTGAGGAAATGCTGCGGGATCTTTATCAGAGTGATCATTCATTTAAAGTGGCTATCTTGCGTTACTTTAATCCGGTAGGTGCTCACGATAGTGGATTAATCGGTGAAGATCCGAGAGGCATACCTAATAACCTAATGCCCTTTGTGGCTCAAGTGGCTGTAGGGCGACGGGAATCATTAAGTGTGTGGGGTAGTGATTATCCTACTCCGGATGGAACCGGTGTGCGTGATTACATCCATGTTGTGGATTTAGCCCTGGGTCATTTGAAGGCTTTGGAGGCATTGGAAAATGTTGCTAGTGAAAAATTAAATAGTTGTTTGACGATTAATCTGGGTACGGGGCAAGGTTATAGCGTGTTGGATGTTGTGCGTGCTTATGAGAGAGCAAGCAAAAAAACGATTCCTTACCGTATTGCGCCAAGACGATCCGGTGATATTGCATCTTGCTATGCAGATCCTAAACGTGCTCACGATGTATTGGGATGGCAAGCAAAACTCGGTTTGGATGAAATGTGTGCTAACAGTTGGCATTGGCAAAGCAACAATCCCGCGGGTTATCAACAAAATTGACTTATTCTAAGGAGATATCGATATGAAAGCGATAAGAAAAGCAGTATTTCCTGTTGCTGGTCTTGGTACAAGGTTTTTGCCAGCAACTAAAGCTAACCCAAAGGAAATGCTGCCAATCGTTGATAAGCCGTTAATACAATTTGCCGCTGAAGAAGCCGTTGCAGCAGGTATTGATGTGCTTATTTTTATTATTGGGCGGAATAAAAATTCGATTCCGGATCATTTTGACAAGGCATTCGAGCTTGAAACCAAGCTGGAAGAAGGGAAGAAGCAAGAAATGTTGGGAATTGTGCGCAATATCCTGCCACCGCATGTGGATTGTATTTATATTCGGCAGGCCGAAGCACTCGGGCTTGGACACGCTGTTTTATGCGCTCAATCGGTCGTAGGCGATGAACCTTTTGCGGTGCTTCTTGCAGATGATCTCATTGATGCCGGTGAACGTACCTGCTTAAATCAGATGGTAGACATTCATAACCACCATCACTGCTCAGTCTTAGGGATCGAACGAGTGGAACCGAAAACGGTTAATCGCTATGGGATTATTGATAGTTCTGTGATGGCTGAACGGCTCACAAAAGTCAATGCGATCGTAGAAAAACCGTCTGTTGACAAGGCGCCTTCCAATTTGGCGGTAGTAGGCCGCTACATTTTAACGCCGCGTATTTTTAAACTACTCGAACAGACCGAGCGTGGCGCAGGCAATGAAATTCAATTAACCGATGCCATTGCGAAGCTTCTCAAAGAGGAAACTGTACTCGGATATGAGTTTGAAGGAAAGCGTTTCGATTGCGGGAGTAAGTTGGGTTATTTACATGCTACTGTGGAATTTGCACTGAAGCATGTGGAGCTTAAAAAAGACTTTGAGAATTACTTACGTAACTTGGTTAAGAAAACATAGAAAGTGTAGTTTTGTAGCAATCATCGTATTTCTTCTAAGCAAATCAGGTTAAACGTTTTTTACGTCTTGACCTAATTTGCTGTGAATACAAGTTTAATGCATTTAATTATTGCGTCATGAGTTTTCTCAACACATAAGGTAGGATTCCGCCGTGATTGTAATAATCCACTTCGATGGATGTATCGATCCGGCACAATAATTGTACTGCTTGACTGGAGCCATCTTTTCTGTGAATGATCAAAGTGACATCTTTTTGTGGTTCAATTTTTTCCAAGCCCTCAATATCAAATTGTTCGTCCCCTTTGATGTTTAACGATTGCACTGTGTCATTATTTTTGAATTGTAGCGGTAGAACACCCATGCCGATCAGATTGCTGCGATGGATACGTTCAAAACTGGTGGTGATAACTGCTTTAACGCCCAATAATTGAGTTCCTTTCGCAGCCCAATCTCGACTTGATCCTGTACCGTACTCCATACCACCAAAGACGATCGTTGGAATTTTTTGTGCCTGATATTTCATTGCGGCATCATAAATACTCATTTCTGCTGGTGTAGCCGAATTTTCTGCATAACATAGTGTAATACCGCCTTCGCTACCGGGGATCATCAAGTTTTTGATTCGAACGTTGGCAAAAGTGCCGCGCATCATTACTTCGTGATTGCCACGCCGAGCACCGTAGCTATTAAAATCAACTTTATCAACATGATGATCCAACAAATAACGCCCGGCCGGCGAAGTATCCTTGATTGAACCGGCTGGGCTAATATGATCGGTCGTAACAGAGTCACCAAATATCCCCAAAGCAAAAGCATTCTTGATATTGGCGGGGACACTAACACTAGGTTGCAACAAAAAATTCTCGAAAAAAGGTGGGTGTGCTATATAGGTGGATTCAGGCCAGTTAAATACATCTCCGGTCACTGAAGTAATGTTGTTCCACAGATCGTGATCTTTGGTGAGATTGCCATAGAGCTGACGGAATGTATCGGCATTGGCCGCAAATTTCAACAAGTCGTGAATCTCACTGCTACTAGGCCATATATCTTTTAACCAAACTGGTTGGTCGTTAGGATCTGTGCCTAAAGGTTCTTGAGTAAGGTCTTTTAAGATCGTGCCAGCAATTGCGTAAGCGACAACCAGCGGGGGAGAAGACAGAAAATTTGCTCGTATGTTGGCGTGAATACGTGCCTCGAAATTTCGGTTGCCTGATAAGACAGCTGCACATACTAAGTCATTTTTGATAATCGTTTCTTCGATAGGATGAGCTAGTGGCCCAGAGTTCCCGATACAAGTCGTGCAACCGTAGCCAACTAAATTAAAGCCCAATTGTTCAAGATATGGCATTAATCCAGTGATTGTCAGGTAATCAGTGACTATCCGTGAGCCCGGCGCGAGTGATGTTTTGATATGCGGTTTCACCGATAAGCCTTTTTCAACCGCTTTTTTAGCCAACAACCCTGCAGCAAGTAGGACGCTCGGATTTGAGGTGTTGGTACAAGAAGTGATGGCCGCAATTAAAACATCACCATGCCCAAGCTCAACGGATGATCCAATGATTTCATCCATATATTGATCCGCCTCCGCGTGAACCGGCCGGTTACTGGTCATTTCGGTAACATTACGTACAGTGGTGGCAGATGCGGTTGCTTTGATTGGAGTTTTCGCTGTTATTGCTGTGGCATTATCATCCACGATAACAGTATCGGGTAGGATGCATATATCAGGATTTTCCTCACAAACGCCCAATGCTACTACTCGAATTTCAGCATGGGTATCAGTCGGGATGCATATATCAGGATTTTCTCTATTAGTGTCGCGTGTCTGATAACGTTGATAAATATCACCATTTTCCTTGCCATACCCGTTGTTTGTGACGGGTTTATTAAACAGCTCAACAAATTTGCTCTTGATTTCACCCAGATAGATTCGGTCTTGAGGTCGTTTAGGTCCTGCCAGGGATGGAACTACAGAGCCCAGATCGAGCGTCAATTCCTGTGTGTAATCGATACTGCCTGATAATGGGATTCCGTAGAGTCCTTGCGATTTGAAATACGTTTGAAACAAATCAATTTCTGGCTGATTTCTTCCGGTTTCTCTGAAATAGGTAATCGTTGCGTCATCAACCGGGAAAAAACCCATTGTGGCGCCATATTCAGGGGCCATATTCGCAATGGTGGCGCGATCAGGTAGTGCGAGGGAAGCTGTTCCCGTACCAAAGAATTCGACAAATTTACCGACTACATTGGCTTTCCTCAGCATTTCAGTAATAGTTAACACCAGGTCGGTTGCAGTAACGCCTTCAGTCAGTTGACCTGTGAGATTTACGCCGATTACATCCGGTGTGAGGAAATAGATTGGCTGCCCGAGCATGCCAGCTTCCGCTTCAATTCCACCTACCCCCCAACCTACAGCGCCAATGCCATTGATCATAGTGGTGTGCGAATCCGTACCCACCAGAGTATCGGGAAAAACAACACCCTCTTTCTGGTGCACGCCTCGTGCAAGATATTCCAGATTGACTTGATGAACGATACCGATGCCAGGAGGAATTACTTTAAAACTATCAAAAGCTTGCATGCCCCATTTAATGAATTGATAGCGTTCATGATTGCGGGAAAATTCCATCTCCATATTACTGTCCAGTGCTGCTTTGGTACCGTAATGATCAACTTGTATGGAATGGTCAACTACCAAATCAACCGGAACAAGAGGTTCAACCAATTTGGGATCTTTTCCAAGATTAACCGCAGCACTGCGCATGGCGGCTAGATCCACTAATAAAGGTACACCGGTAAAGTCTTGCAAAACAATGCGTGATACCACAAAAGGTATTTCGTCCACTCTGACTGTATTGGGTTGCCAATTCGCCAGTTGACGTACGTGTGTCTCGGTAATTTTTTTGGCATCATAATTGCGAAGCACAGATTCCAAGATAATTCGAATTGAGACAGGCAGACGGGAAATTCTGCCAATGCCATTTTTTTCGAGGGATGGTAATGAATAATATTTCAATTGACTTGATTTATTATTTGGTAATTCGCTCAATGTGTTGAATAAATTATGATGATTCATCGAAAATTCCTGCAGAAAAACATGAAAAGTCACTTAAGTATGTATGTGATGATATATTTTTGAACAGACAAAGTCACGTTAAGTACCATTGGTTAATATTTAATAAGGAGGATTTCATTGTTCAGTGCTGGTTACCGGAAAATAGCTGCCCTGCTTAATAGCAGTGCCGATTTGTTGCCGCCCTTCATATTACGGTTAATTTTGGCCTATGAGTTTTGGGATGCTGGTTTTATGAAACTCAATAGCGAAGGTTGGTTTGATCAGCTCAAATTTCCCTATCCTTTTAATCTAGTTTCTGACGATAACTTGTGGATCATGAGTACTTGGCTTGAGATTGTCGGTGCGATTGGTTTGCTGTTGGGCTTAGGTACTCGATTCTTCACCGTAGCGTTGATGGTGTTGACCGTTGTAGCAATTTACACGGTACACTGGCCTATCGAATGGCATACTCTGACAGATCTTAGTAAAGGTTTTGTGATCACGGATAAAGGTTTCGGGAATTTTAAGCTGCCTGTTATGTACCTTGCTATGTTCATGCCATTACTATTTGGTGGAGCTGGAAGATTGAGCATGGATTACGTTATTAATACCTATTTACGGAAAAGGAAATAAAGAATCAGTGGGCTAGGTTTTGAAAAGGCACAAACATTTTTAAAGCGTAATTTCCGTTTTTTCATTGAACAACGTAGCCCAGAAGCCTTGGGTAACTGCCGCATGAATGGGTTTTTTTATTCGTGGTATAGAAAAGCCCATTAATATAGGCCACTGTATGTGTATTCCGAGATTTATTGCGCTTAGGTAAGATTTCTCCCTTCCAGATCTGGGTAGTATTTTTCTTGGATTCGATCAACATAATCAATCAAATTCTGCTTTGACAATGCATATTCTTTCAATGGCGATTCAATTGGGCAGCGAAGAATGTTGATCAGATGGCCGAAAGCTGATGCATCGAGTGTTGTTGGTTGACTTCCTAGGAAATATTGCTTATTGCCGAGAGCTATTGATAGTGCATCGATATCTTGTTTGCCGAGTGTGAAAATCTCCTCGGTTTGGTGTCTGCCGGTGCCGTGCCCATGAATTTGCTGTTTTATTTTTTGCCGCCACACATTGGCAGCGATATCTCGAATAATGGGCGGGAGCCCCCCAAAAATTGCTTTCTTATTGATTTGCCAATTGATATCAGTGTATTGCCAGCGTGTATACATTATGGTCCAGAATAAATGCTCGTCGAGCAAACGTTGCAAAGCTAGCGATATTGCCCGTTCTGTATCATTGAGTGTTTTGTCCAAATCTTGATAGGTTGATTTGAGATAAGCAATGATAAAGCGGGAATCACCCAAAGCTTCATCGTTATCTTCTATAAAAGGTAATTTGCCTTTGGGCGCGCTGAAAGGTAATGTTGGTTTGATGTCATATTCGATACCAGCCATCCGCAAATACGTTTCTATTTTGCAGCAAAAAGGACTCAAATTTGGAATGCCCCAAGTACGATCAAATTGGTAGAGTTTTATCATGTTGTTGATCCTTATCGTTGTATTATTAATTATCTAATGTTAATTGCATAATGCAAGTTAATATACTTTACATACTTGTTAATTGCAAGCTATCATGTTGCAATAGACTAAATGCTTTATTTTTTGAAGGTATATTTCTTTATGACACATGATCCGGACAGACCAATTTTCGAGCGATCATGTTGTCCGATTGCTTGTGCACTTGATCTACTAGGGGATAAATGGACATTGTTGATTATCCGTGACTTGCTACTGGGTAAAAAACGCTATCAAGAATTTCTGGAATCGCCAGAACGGATTGCCACGAATATATTGGCCGATAGATTGAAGAAAATAGAATCCGCTGGGCTTGTGATTCATCAAGCTTATCAACAAAAGCCAGTTCGTTATGAATATGCTTTGACAAAAAAGGGAGAAGATCTGAAGCCGATACTTCAGGCTTTAGTGAAATGGGGGAAAACACATTATCCTGATACCGAAGTTTTTGAATCCGTTAAAAAATAATTTACCGGATAAATCCGGTTCTTGTTGTATTCAATCTTCATCGGAAATATCAAAAAATAATCTGCACTATTTCCTTACTGTATTGGAGTTGAAACAGACTGCACTTGATGTATAGTAACTATTACTCATCTATTTATTTCCATAGAATTCGCGGTGATACTGGCGGATATGATGGATGGAAATAAATTTTATTCCTGTAGATTCATGGCTGATCATTCACAATCCTCGAAATCCCGTCGTTGGCTCGATATCAAAATGGCGGCTAAATTTGTTGCGCCCTATAAACGTCAAGTGATCTACAGTCTATTGGCATTGTTATTTACAGCAACAATCATGCTATCGATTGGACAAGGTATTCGTTTGTTGATTGATCAAGGATTGGCTACGCAATCAAAAGATATGCTGAGTCAATATGTGGGGATATTTCTGATGCTGGTAGCAGCTTTGGCTTTCGGAACATTTACCCGTTATTACTGGGTTACTTGGTTGGGTGAGCGAGTTATTGCGGATATCCGCCAGGTGGTATTCAATCATTTGATCCAACTGCATCCGGGTTTTTTTGAGGAAAACCGCAGCCTTGAAATTCAATCCCGTCTTACCGCCGATATGACCTTATTGCAAACGGTGATTGGATCTTCCATCTCGTTTGCATTGCGGAATTTTATCATGATGCTTGGTGGCATGATCTGGCTATTTATCACGAATCCAAAACTGACCGGATTAGTATTGATTTGTGTGCCGCTAGTCGTGATTCCTATCACGATCTATGGCCGCCGGGTTCGGCGGCTTTCGCGTGAGAGTCAAGATAAAATTGCGGATGTAGGTGCTTATGTAGGGGAAGTGCTTGGTCAAATTAAAACAGTACAAGCCTACAATCACCAATCAATTGATCAGCAAAAATTTCATGATCAGGTAGAAGCAGCTTTTGCAATCGCCAAGCGGCGCACTATGCAACGTGCTTTGCTGATTACTATTGTTATTTTGTTGGTGTTGAGTGCTGTGGGTATGATGTTATGGGTAGGTGGCATCGATGTGATTGAAGGCCGGATCAGTGCAGGGGAGTTGGCCGCTTTTGTTTTTTATAGTGTCATTGTAGGATCGGCCGTTGCCGCGATTTCAGAAATCATCGGCGAATTGCAGCGTGCGGCTGGTGCGGCCGAACGAACAATGGAGTTGTTACAAGCGCCTAACTTGATTCAATCTCCAATCAAACCCGATATATTGTCGAAAGTTTCTGGAAATATTGAGATTGATCGTTTGTGTTTTGCTTATCCAGCGCGTCCTGAGGTGCTTGCCATCGACAATTTGACCTTACATATTAAAGCGGGGGAAACTTTTGCATTAGTGGGTCCTTCTGGCGCGGGAAAATCAACATTGTTTGATCTGCTACTGCGTTTTTTTGAAGGTCAATCCGGTTGTATTCGGCTTGAAGGTGTTGACATCCATAATCTGGACCTTTTTGCTTTACGTCGATGCTTTGCGTTGGTGTCGCAGAATCCAGTGCTATTTTATGGCACGATTATCGATAATCTGCGATACGCATGCCCCGATGCTGATGAAATGGATGTGCAAGCAGCAGCGGAAGCGGCTTATGCGCATGATTTTATTTGCAAGCTGCCGCAAGGTTATCAAACGCATCTGGGCGATTTGGGATTGGGTTTGTCAGGTGGTCAGAAACAACGCTTAGCCATTGCTCGTGCGCTTTTAGCAGATGCACCTATTCTGTTATTGGATGAGGCCACCAGCGCGCTGGATGCGCAAAGCGAGTATTGGGTGCAACAAGCACTACAACGACTGATGCGCGACCGAACCACGCTGGTCATTGCCCATCGGTTAACTACAGTACAGTCTGCAGATCGAATCGCCGTGCTGGATCATGGTCGTTTGGATGCGCTCGGTACACATGCCGAGTTACTTCAATCAAGTGAGCTATATGCACGCTTAGCGGCTTTACAACTGCAGAGATAGCTCGAGTAATGCAAACCCTCAATTTGTGCTATTTTCTAGAAAAAACTTCTTCCCTGCAATAAGAAACGGAGCCAAAAGGCTCCATTTCTTATGTGATGAACGAGGTGAAAGTTAGTTTTCTGTAGCTGTGACATTGATTTTCTTGGGCTGCACTGCCTCACGTTTTGGTATCACCACTTCTAACACGCCATGTTTCGATGCAGCGGAAATTGCATCGGCATTGGCTGTGTCCGGTAAGCTAAAGCGTCGGTAGAATGAACCATACGTACGTTCTACACGTTTATAGCCGGCATTCTCGGTCTTGGCCTCGGTTTTTTTCTCACCTTTGATGGTCAGTACACCATCGTGCATACTGATATCAATATCTTCTGGTTTGACGCCAGGAATATCGGCGTGAATCACAAACTTGTCCGTTTCTTCCTTGATATCCACAGCAGGCGCCCATTCTGCCGTTGCCGTAGATCCCTCGGCGACATTTCTTTCCATTTCTCTTTGTAATTGATTTAACAAACCCCAGGGTTCATAACGCATAATAGACATAATGAATTTCTCCTTGTCATTAACTGTAGTTGATACAATTTACAACTTGCGCGTAGCGGCTTTTCAGTTCATTGTGAATTGAAGCAACGCGCTTTCAGTACTGTATATAAGGATCATTCAGTGTTTTTCAAGTATGAGGAGATTCTTTTTGAGTGCTGCGGTAGCGGCGGTGCCATTGAAAGATTGCAGCAAGCAGTAGAAATACTAATATTGCTATCCATAAACCATTGCGTTTGAGCCACTCGGACCGGTTCGCTTGTACTAAAAAATTTGCTTCGGCGAGGTCGAGAATTTTACTATCCAGTCGTGAACCATCTTGTGTCAAGAGATGCAACTGCAAGGTTAATTCTTGTTGACCAGAAGATTCAGGGGTAACACGCCAGCGCCAATTTGACGACCCTTGATATGAAGACGTGGGTTCTTGTGCACCTTCACGATCGATCAACCAATTTTTACCGACTATCTCCGCTTTCATATTGCTCGATACCGCCCCTACAATACCCTGATATGACGTGCCTTCCGATGCGTTCGAAATAATTTCATTGAGAAATTTAGCAAGCTGCAGGGTTTCCAGGTTAAGCCCTACTTCAAAAGATTCATATTGTTTGACGTTCGATGGAGCGGTGACTGCGGTGCTGTCCACCGGAATCTTCATAATCACAGGAGAGGCTTGTCGTTGAGATGACAATAAGTGCAATAATGCATTAATCGAAAAAGGTACAATTAACAGCACTACTAGCAATGCAATGGGTACTGTCAGATTTAGATTTAACCCCGATTCTGTTTCTGAATCACGCACTTTGTCTCCTTTAGATCCATTCATTCCGGTGGATGAATATTACGAGTTATTTTTTCTTGGGTTCTATTTTCTTAGTTTCGACTTTCTTCGTTACGATTTTTTTACTTTCTAGGATGAAAGTCACTTGAAGGTTAACACGATACTCAACAATCTTGCCGTTTTTAATTTCTAGTTTCTGTTCTTTGACCCATGCGCCACAAACGTTATTAATGGTTTCGCAAGCGCGCGCGATGCCTTCATTAATAGCATGTTCAAAACTTTTGTTACTGCTTGCGCTGATTTCGATCACTTTTGCTACGGTCATGAGCCATCTCCTTGAAAAGTTACATCGTTATTTTAACGATAGATTGGTGCAAGACTATGATTTCCTGCACTGATATGAAGGTACTGAATGTTAATGGGATTTGTCAAGTCGTGAATGCTTTTTATTGTGGAGCCGTGTGAAAAATGAATCGCTTTATCGTAAGGACAGCTTGTTAAGCTCTTTTCTGGCTGACAAATAATCCGCATAGGCATCCTCGACCAGTGCCCAAAATGCCTGAGAGTGGTTCATTTCAATCAAATGACATAATTCATGCGCAATCACATAATCAACCAAACGTAACGGCAATTGAATCAAACGCCAATTCAAATGGATGACGCCACGATTGGTACAACTTCCCCAGTTCGTTTTGGCTCGCGACAAGCGAAAAATAGGCTTGGGGAGGTGCAATTTCTGCGCGTAGTATTGGATTCTTTCGTTAAAACAAGCAGTGGCTTGTTGGTAATACCAATGCATTACGATTTTTTCAATTTGCTCTGCATGCAATGCATGTATGGAAGGATGAAAACTCTGTTCAGTGGCCTTACGCACCATTACGAATTCTCCAAATTGTGCTGATGAGAGAACCCAGGGTTCACTGAGCAAAGGGTATTCATTGTCTGCTGTCCAGTTCGATAAGAGTTTCTGTTTGTTATCCCATAGTTTGAGTTTTTGGGTAATCCAATCAGCTTTTTCTTGTAAAACAGTTTCAATATGCGTTAAAGGTACTTGCTGTGGGATGTTGATGCTTAAGCCACGATGATCAATTTTCAATCCGATGGATTGGCGGCGGTTACTGCGTTTTAAGGTGTAGCGGATAGTTTGCCCATTTAGGACGGTTTCATTATGGATCTTCAAGTCCGTGATTGATTGCGAGTACTGATGCGTTGCGTTTCCGCTTCGATCCAATTTTCGATTTGCACATTCAAGTCATTCGCTTCCATGCCGGTTGGATCAATGGGTTTGCCAATGCTGACAGTAATCTTTCCGGCTCGTTTAACGAATGAATTTCTACCCCAGAATTCGCCGGCATTATGCGCAACAGGGACTATCTCTACATCGGTATGGGTAGCCAGCCAAGCGCCGCCGATTTTGTATTTTCCCCGTTTTCCCGGTGCAATACGTGTGCCTTCTGGAAATATGACAACCCAAAATCCTTGCTGCAAGCGGTCTTTACCTTGTTCGACAATTTGTTCCAATGCTTTTTTGCCGGATTTGCGGTCGATGGCAATCGGATTGGTCATGGCAAGCCCCCAGCCAAAAAAGGGGATCAACAGTAATTCTTTTTTCAGCACCCATACCTGCGGTGGAAAAATTTCTTGAAATGCCAGTGTTTCCCAAGCCGATTGATGTTTGGACAGTACAATACTCGGGGATTTAGGGATATTTTCAGCGCCTAAAATCTGATAATGCAACCCACATACATATCGCAGCAGAAACAACATGGTTTTCGTCCAGCTTGAAGTGACACGATAGCGTTGCATGGGCGATAATGGAAAACATAACAGCGTAGCCAATGCGAAGGGTGGTGTAATAATGATTTGCAGTAGCATGTATAAGGTAGATCGCAAGGCCGCCATAACTATCCTTTCCCCACCAGTGCGTCGACAGCAGTCCCTAGGTTGGCAAAAATCTGTGTATTGGCAGGAATTTCTTCATGATCGTAAGTTTCCTGTCCTTTGCCGGTCAATACGAGTATTGGCATTGCACCGGCAGTGATGGCGGCTTGTAAATCGCGCATGGAATCGCCGATTGCTGGCACATTTTTTAAATTCACGCCGTAACGCTGTATGATTTCTGCAAACAGCCCTGCCGCTGGCTTACGACACGAACATTGATCAATGCTGGCGTGCGGGCAGAAAAAAATCGCATCGATGCGGCCACCACTCTGGATAACAGACTGGTGCATTTTTTGATTGATCGCATTATAGGTTGCCATGTCCATCAATCCGCGGCCAATACCCGATTGATTGGTTGCGATCACAACGCGATAGCCGGCGTGTGTTAAACGGGCAATTGCTTCCAGGCTGCCTGGAATGGGAATCCATTCATCCGGTGTTTTGATGGAAGTATCGCTACATTCGTTGATCACGCCTGCTTCGTCGAGGATAATGAGTTTCATGTCAGGAGGCGAGTTTCGATAAATCGGCAACTTGATTCATTGTTTTGTACAATAAATCCAACAATGTGAGTCGATTGGCTCGCAGATCTTCATTGTCTGCATACACCATCACTTGATCAAAGAATGCATCAATAGGATTCTTGAGCTCAGCTAGCAGTTGTAATGATTGTGTGTAATATCCTGCCCTTACTGCGGTGTCAACTCTTGGTTTTATGTTGCTTAAAGCTTGGTATAGAGCTATTTCAGCCGATTCTGTCAAAATACCTTCGTCAATATCACGATTTCTGATCGATCCCACACCCGATACAGGCCCTTTATCCATATCTTTTTTTAGAATGTTGTGTACTCGTTTATAGGTTGACGCTAAGCTTGCCGATTCTGGCAGATTGGCAAAAGCGCGCACGGCTTCAAGCCTCTTGGGAATCTCAAATAAAAAATCCGGAAGGTAGCTTAGTACGGCTTCTATTTCCTGTACTTTGTATTCTTGTTCACGAAGATTGTGATTGAGCCGATCATAGATAAAAAGCCTGAGATTCACGAAGGTATCGTTTTCTTGTGATGGAAAATTTTCTGGTGAATTGAAAGCTTCTCTAGATTGTTTTAACAATTCTTTTAGAGATAATGGTAATTCCTTCTCGATTAACAATCGAATCACACCTAGAGCGTGACGGCGAAGCGCAAAGGGATCTTTGTCACCAGTGGGGATTTGTTGAATGCCGTATAAGCCTGTTAAGGTTTCCAATTTGTCTGCTAATGCAACACAAATACCTGCTAAGTTTCTAGGTAATACATCGCCGGCAAAGCGCGGTTTATAGTGATCTTCAATTGCATGAGCGATGATTTCGCTAAGGCCGTCATGATGTGCGTAGTAATTACCCATAATACCCTGTAGTTCTGGGAATTCACCAACCATTTCCGTAAGTAAATCGGCTTTTGCCAGATTGGCAACTTTTGCTGCTTGCCTAGATAATTCTTCTCCGCCGAGTTGAGAGCCGATGGCTTTTGCAATTGTACAGACTCTTTGAGTGCGGTCACCTTGTGTGCCTAGTTTATTGTGATAAACCACTTTGTTAAGCTCTGGTATACGCGACTCCAGCGTTTTTTTGCGATCCTGGTCAAAGAAAAATTGCGCATCGGCCAAGCGTGAACGGACCACACGTTCATTCCCTGCGATGATCAAACTCGGATCAGCCGGTTTGATATTGGCAACCAGTAGGAATTTATTGGCCAGTCTTCCTTGTGTATCCAGCAGCGGAAAATACTTCTGGTTTGTTTTCATGGTGAGAATTAAACATTCCTGGGGCACTTGCAAAAATGCTGGATCGAATGTGCCGACCAGCACATTGGGATGTTCAACCAACGCCGTCACTTCATCTAATAATGCGGCATCTTCTATGGGAGTAAGATTTTCATGCTGTGCGGCGGCGGTCATTTGACGAACAATCTCATCTTGTCGCTCGGCAAAGCTGGCAATGACAGCGCCCTCTACCGCCAATTGCTGCGCATAGCTATCGGCTTCCTTGACAGTGATTGGCTGTACTGTAGCTTCAAATCGGTGTCCTTGAGTTTCCCGACCGGATTGTAGGCCTAAGATATTGACCGAAATGACATCTGCGCCATGCAGCGCAATCAGCGCATGCACGGGGCGGACAAAATCGACGCTTTGCCAACCATCCACTAACTGGTAAGTCATTACTTTGGGAATCGGTAATTGACCAATCGCTTCCTGTAATGCTTTTTGCAAGCCGGCGGCCAATGAAGTTCCTTTGATAATGCTATCCCAAAAAAGGGTTTCCGTTTTACCTTCCATTGCACGTTTGAGTCGGGGTATGACCGATGCATCTGCTCCCGAACTCGCCAATTTTTTAAGTAGCGGTGGTGTCGCCAGACCTTGTGCATCCAGGCCAACCGTGACGGGCATTAATTTCTGCGTAACCGCTCTATCAGGCGCTTGTGCAGCAACGTTGGTAATATGCACTGCCAAACGGCGAGGAGAGGCATAGGCTGTGACGCGCGCTTCCGTTGCCACAAGGTCTTGTGCTTTCAGACTGGCAGCTAATAATTCGGCAAAGCTATGCCCCAGTTGTTTCAGTGACTTGGGGGGTAATTCTTCGACCAATAATTCAACAAGCAGATTTTGGGTCATGATGCAGATTCCGAAACATCCGCCATTTGCGCGACCCATTCGCGCGGCGCCATAGGAAAGTCCAAGTTCTTGCGACTATCATAATAGGCTTTGGCAACTTGTCGAGATAAATTGCGAATGCGACCGATATAAGCCGCACGTTCCGTGACCGAGATGGCACCGCGTGCATCCAGTAAATTAAACGTATGCGCCGCTTTTAACACTTGCTCATAGGCAGGTAGGGCCAGTTGCTGGACAATTAAATGATCAGCTTGCGCTTCGTGCTTGCCGAAGGCCAGAAACAGGAATTCAGTGTCACTTTGTTCAAAGTTATACTTCGATTGCTCGACTTCGTTTTGATGATACACATCATGATATGTTAGGCCTTGAGTCCAAGTCAGATCAAAGACGCTTTCCACATTTTGTAGATACATCGCTAGACGCTCTAAACCATAGGTAATTTCACCGGTTGCAGGCTTGCAATCAATGCCACCGACTTGCTGAAAATAAGTAAATTGCGTGATTTCCATACCATTTAGCCAAGCTTCCCAACCCAAGCCCCAGGCACCTAAGGTAGGATTTTCCCAGTCATCTTCCACCAAGCGAACATCATTTTGTGTGAGGTCTAATCCCAGTTCGCGAAGCGAAGCAAAATAGAGATCTAGAATGTTTCTTGGCGCAGGTTTCAGCACTACTTGGAATTGATAGTAATGTTGTAAACGATTAGGGTTGTCGCCATAGCGCCCGTCTTTGGGGCGGCGAGAAGGTTGTACATAGGCAACTTTCCAGGGTTCTGGGCCGAGTGCGCGCAAAAAGGTCGCTGTGTGACTGGTTCCTGCGCCGACTTCCATGTCATAGGGTTGCAATATCGCGCAACCTTGCTTGGCCCAGAAACGTTGCAAAGTAAAAATAATATCTTGAAATGATTGTGTTGTTGGTTGTGTGATTGCCATGCGTCGATTAAATTCGGTCAGGATAGCCAATAAATACAGTGCGAATTCTACAGGTTTTTTTTACGGATTTTTTGGTTTTGCCCGCGGTAAGGCAAGTGCGATGATGCATAATAATCCAGCCAATAGCAGCACCGGATAATTACCGCCACGTACGTACGGTGTGGTTCCGGTGAAACCTTGCACAGTACTATGCAGCGCTGCGGTGGTGAAAATTTCTATGCTTTGCAGCACTTGTCCGCGCTCATCAATGATTGCGGTAACGCCGGTGTTCGTTGCACGAAGCATATATCGCCCGGTTTCCAATGCGCGCATTTGCGAAATTTGTAAATGTTGCTGTGGCCCGATTGAGCGACCAAACCATGCATCATTGCTGACGTTGACTAGCAGGGTTGCATCTGGGAGTTGCTTGATGATTTCTTCACCAAATACGTCTTCATAGCAGATATTAATGGCAATCCTTTGCCCGGCCAGATACATTGGTTTTTGATCGAGACTGCCGCGCGAAAAATCGGACAGAGGAATTTGTAGTATATGGATGATCCATCCAAAAACAGCTTTCAAGGGAATATATTCACCAAAAGGTACCAGATGATATTTCCGATAGCTTTGCTCAGGCGCAGAACCAAAACTGAACATGGTATTGTAATATTCCCCTTGATTACTTCCATGTTCGGCTAGGCCAATTAATACATCGCCTTCGTTGTTACGGGCATGCTCGGCTAGCTGTGCTATATATTTTGCAGGTACGACATTGCTAAATAGTGGAATGGAAATTTCCGGAGTGACGATTAACTGACTTGGGCTTTCTAGAATCAGTTTTTTATAAATCTCCATGGTGTTTTCAATATGATCATCCCGCCATTTTAAGTCCTGCGAGATATTGCCTTGTAGTAAGCTCACTGTTATTGGCTCTCCGTGCGGTTTGGTCCAATCAATCATTTGCAAAACGAAACCGCCCAACCAAACCAAAACGAGTAAAGCTCCATAACGCCATGCTTTTAGCCTGCTTTCGATGTAAAGAAAAAGTAACGCAGCGCTCAATACTAATAAAAAGGAAATACCATACATGCCAATAATCGGTGCAAACCCTACCAAAGGACTTGAGGGTGCTTGCGAATAACCTACCGCAAGCCATGGAAACCCCGTAAATAAAGTACCACGCAACCACTCAAATAGCATCCACAGGGCAGCAGCAACACATGACCATAGCAAAGTGGATGAAATATGAAGACGAGCTAGGATGTACAGACTCAATGCCGGAAATAATGACATATAAGCGCATAGTATCATTAATACAACAATTGCAATGTGCGTTGGCATTGCACCGAAATCATGCAAACTGACATAAAGCCAAGTGACTCCTGCTAAGAATAATCCCATGCCAAAGCTGAAGCCTAGTAAGCTTGTTTGCCATGTGGATTGGCTGCTTCGGCTGAATTTCAGCAGTAACGCAAGTGTTACAACTGGGATGGGGAAAAGGTAAAATGGTGCGAAACCCAAAACAGTAACTGCACCCAATATAGCAGCAGCGATTAATTTTATGCGATAAAATTCCGTCAATTAGACCTACTTATCTATGTTATTTGCGTTGTTATAATTCAAAAAGGTAATCAACATAAAACCACATTAAGTTCTTCAATTTTTCTATTATTTATATTCTTGAGCTTTTATGACTTTAATGCGTTATTACCGGTAGAACTCATATGTAATACATGTAATTTTATCGGGTCGTATCCTTGTTCGTTATCAATTTTTATTAAATTGATTTATACATAGCCTAAATAACAATTTATTCACTTTATTGTCAATATAGAAATAGGATATGCTGATACTTAAATATATTCGTTTATTGGTAATTGATGAATAGATTCTGAAGCATATGCGATACGCAGGATATTTTTCTAACTTGTACAGTCACTCGATTTCCCATGAAATTTAAAAATTTATTCTTGTTGTTCTTGTTTGGATTACTTTATGCCTGTGCTCATACTCCGGCGACTAAAAAGGAGGAAGTAGAAGAAACTAAGGAGGTTGCTGAACAGGAAGAAATTAACCAAAAAAATTTGCCCAATCAAGAATTGACTGCACACATTTTGTTTGATTTTTTAGTGGGTGAAACTGCATTGCAGCGTGGTAATTTGGATATTGCACTGAACCGCTATCTTAAACTGGCCAAATCAACTCGAGACTTACGTCTTGCTAAGCGCGCCAGCGAAATTGCTCTGCATACGGGCGATCCGACAGCAGCTGTACAGGCGACTTCTTTATGGGTTGAGCTTGATCCTGAATCGATTGATGCTCGTCAGACTATGGCTGCCCTGATGGTTAATTTGGGAAATCTAGATGCTGCTCGCCCACACCTTGAGAAACTGTTGCAGACAGAAAAAGAAAAAAGTGGCATCGCCAATGCGTTCTTACAACTGAATCAGATATTTGCACGCAACCCGAATAAAATTGCGACTTATCAATTATTGCAGCAACTTGCATATCCTTACAAAGACTTGCCAGAAGCACATTTCGCGGTTTCTCAAGCCGCATGGCTTGCTAATCAACGCCAAGAAGCTCTTAATGAAATGGAAGAAGCGTTGAAGCTTCGGCCGGATTGGGAAATTGCCGCGATTCATAAAGGCAGGATATTACAGCGAACCAGTAGTCCAGAAAGTGTCCATCAATTTTATCTGGAATACTTATCCAAATATCCCAATGCTAACGAAGTCAGAATTGCTTACGCTCGTACATTGATTACTGATGGTCGTAATGAATTGGCCGATGAGCAACTGCAGCTATTGATCAGTAAAAATCCAACCGATCCCGAAATTATGCTGGCGATTGGATTGTTGGCTACTGAAATGGGTGATTTTGATATGACTGAAAAAAGCCTGAATAAAGCGTTGGAGCTAGGTTATAAAGATCCGGATGCGGTACATTTTCACATGGCGCAGGTATATGAAGAATTGAAGCACAATGATAAAGCCATGGAATCTTACCAATTGGTAAAGAGTGGTTCGCGTTATTTACCTGCACAAATTCGTTATGCTGATTTATGGGCATCGAAAGGTAATATTAGTGATGCGCGTGAATATTTAAAAAATTTACCTGCAACCAGTGATCAGCAGGCTGCCCATTTGATTCTTGCAGAGGCACAAATACTCAGAAGATCAAAATCTTATCAAGAAATCTATGAGGTGCTTAGTGACGGTTTGAAAAAATTACCTGATTACCCCGAATTGTTATATGACCGCGCTTTGATAGCGGATAAACTGGGGAAATTTAATGTTCTTGAAAAAGATTTGCGGAAACTCATACAAATCAAACCAGACAATGCTCATGCTTATAATGCCCTGGGTTATAGTTTTGCTGAGCGGCGTATTCAGTTGCCGGAAGCATTGAAGCTGATTAAGAGAGCTGTGGAGCTCGCTCCGGATGATCCTTTCATTATGGATAGTTTAGGATGGATTCATTATCGTATGGGTAATCTGTCAGAAGGATTGAATTACTTAAATCTGGCATTCGCCGCACGTCCTGATCCGGAAATCGCAGCGCATCTGGGAGAGGTGTTGTGGGTACAGGGTGCAAAAGAAAATGCTAGAGATATATGGCGCTCGGCATTAGAAAAAGAACCGGACAACGAAGTTTTACTCGAAACGATTGAACGTCTTACGAAAAATAAACGCCTTATTAATCGTTAATCAAAATAGCTTCTTCTGCGAATTAATGAGTTTGGAATATTCTGTGTTGCTGATACATCTAGAAGAATTTTCCAACGGAGGTTTCTAGCAAAAAAGTTATTGCCCCACCATTTGGTGTTTGCGCAATAATGATGCGCCCATTATAAAATTGGTATAGCATCGCTCATATTCCATATAATCGATTTGAGTCGCTTGAAATAATTCTTTATCTTTTAACATGCCCAATAACTTGCCAGTTCTTGAATTCAAAAGTAGTACGTTCTTTGCGCCCATTTTGATTTTATTCAATAATGATATTGTCGGTATTGAAGAAGCTCTCGAGAAAAAAGTTAAATTGGCACCTGAGTTTTTCAAAGATTCGCCGCTGATTATCGATTTAAGCGAAATAAATAAACACAGTAAAGAAATTGATTTTGTTCAAATCACGCAATTATTACGCCGTGTGGGCTTTTTCCCAGTTGGAATTCGGGGTGGAAATGAACAGCAAAATCAACAAGCCAGAGAACTTTTTATTCCCATCGATACTGTCAGAGAATTGACCAATCTGATTATCACCGATGAAAAAAATAAACCAGAGGTTGCGCAAAAAAGTGATTCTCAAGCTATGCCCGCAACTAAGCAAGAAGCAATACATGCTATTCCGCCAAGACCCGTGTATGTGGCAGCAACCTTGATTACTCAACCCGTACGGTCTGGTCAGCGTATTTATGCATCCGGTGATTTGGTGGTCATGTCTCAAGTGAGTGCCGGAGCGGAAATTATGGCTGAGGGAAATATTCATGTTTATAATACCTTAAGAGGGCGTGCATTAGCGGGGGTGCATGGCAACACCGCTGCTAGGATTTTTTGTTTCGACATGCAAGCAGAGCTCATTTCTATCGCCGGAGATTACAAAACCAGCGAGGATTTAAATAAGCAAACTTATCGGAATCCAGTACAGATTTATTTACAAAATCATGCTTTGATCATTACAGAGATCGTTTAAGACTTTATCTAGCAAAGGAGACTCAATTGGCAAGAATTATCGTTGTGACATCAGGCAAAGGTGGCGTCGGAAAAACGACAACCAGTGCAGCAATCGCTATGGGGTTAGCAAAAAAAGGTCACAAAACCGCTGTAATCGATTTTGATGTGGGTCTACGTAACCTGGATTTGATTTTAGGGTGTGAACGTCGCGTAGTTTATGATTTCATTAATGTAATCAATGGTGAAGCTAGCTTGAATCAAGCGTTGATACGGGATAAGAACTGTAACCTGCTATATATTCTTCCTGCCTCTCAAACACGTGATAAAGAAGCATTGACGCAAGAAGGGGTAGGCAAAGTGCTGGATGAATTATCCAAGGATTTTGAATACATTGTTTGTGATTCTCCCGCAGGTATTGAAAAAGGTGCCAACTTGGCCTTATATTTTGCAGACGATGCCTTTGTCGTGACAAACCCGGAAATTTCTTCGGTACGAGACTCCGACCGTATGCTCGGTATTTTATCCAGTAAATCCAGACGTGCTGAACGAGGTGAAGAGCCGATCAAGGAATACTTGTTATTGACACGTTATGATCCTGACCGTGTTAAAAATGGCGAAATGTTGAGCTTAGATGATGTGCAGGAAATATTGTCGTTGCAATTGTTGGGAATTATTCCTGAGTCGAAATCTGTTTTGACCGCCTCTAACGCTGGAGTACCGGTTATTTTAGATGAAAAAAGTGAGGCAGGCCAAGCTTATGCAGATATTGTGTCCCGGTACTTAGGGGAAGATCGTCCGCATCGGTTTATTGAATCAAAAAAAGGCTTTTTCAGCAAGTTGTTTGGAGGTAAAAAATGAGCTTACTGGATTACTTTCGACTATCTAAACCTAAAACAGCGCCACTTGCTAAGGAGCGGCTGCAAATTCTTGTGGCACATGAACGTAGCTATCGCAATCAGCCTTCCTATTTGCCACAATTACAACAAGAGTTGTTGGAAGTTATTCGCAAATATGTCAATGTGGAACAGAATGCCATCTCTGTAAATTTCGAGCAGGACGAAAATCAAGAAACATTAGAAGTCAATATCGTACTGCCTGAGCGACATTCTCCAACGGATAAAGGCGTGACAGTTAATGAATAGTTTTTCGTGGCTATGATTGTGTTGTGCATGGTGTACTGAATTTAGCGAAAATGCACTATCGAATCCTAATATATTTTTTTGTGATAGTTTTGACTGGATGCGCTACTACACCGCAGCAATCGACGGTTATTAAGCCAGTAAAAACAGTTATTATTGAAGCCATTGCAAAAGAGCAAGCGATTGATACAGATCGCTTTAATATCTTGGGAAGGATAGCTGTTCAGGATCGAAGCCAAAGTTCGTCCGGTAGTTTTCGTTGGAAGCATTGGCTTGCAAATGATGAAATTATTTTATTTACACCTCTAGGCCAAGTAGTCGCTGAGATTTCTCGAAACCCGCAAGGTGTACGTTTGATTACCTCCAAATTGGAGGCTTTTTATGCTGAAGATGTGGAAGGCTTGACGCAAGAGGTTTTAGGGTGGCGTTTGCCGCTAAGTAATTTGCAATATTGGATCCAAGGTACTCATTCTCCACTTACCCGAGCAGAAAAAGATTTTAACGAGAAAGATCAGGTCATTACAATTCGTCAGGATGGTTGGGAAATCCACTACAGCGGTTATATGGCCACACAAGCAAATCAACCTAATCTTCCTAGGCGATTGGATCTAACCTATGATTCCTTGCGTATTAAATTGATTGTTGACGAGTGGAAGGCAGAGTAAAAGGTTTCCGAAGTTTATTTTTGTTTAATACATGCATACGTTTCCCGCACCAGCAAAACTGAATCTGTTTCTCCATGTCGTTGGACGCAGAAGTGATGGTTATCATCTTTTGCAAACAGTTTTCCGATTTCTTGATTTTTCTGATGAAATTACTTTCAAAGTACGTGATGATGGCATCATCAAACTGCATAATCCGTTAATCGGCGTACCTGAAGAAAAAGATTTATGTGTCCGCGCAGCCAAGCTTTTGCAGAAAATCACTGGAAGCAATCAGGGGATAGATATCTATCTGGAAAAGAAAATTCCAATGGGAGGGGGATTAGGAGGGGGCAGCTCAGATGCTGCAACAACGCTCTTAGCACTTAATCAATTATGGTCATTGCACCTTAGCCAAAAACAATTACTTGAATTGGGATTGCAGTTGGGTGCTGATGTTCCAATTTTTATTTTTGGACAAAATGCTTTTGCCGAAGGTGTGGGCGAGGAATTGACCGCGCTTACCTTATCACCCGCTTGGTATTTAGTGCTTATTCCATCTGTGCAGATTTCTACAGCAGAAATTTTTGCAAGCAAGGAATTGACACGTAACACGATACCTATCAAAATACCGCCCTTTTCTGTCTATCAAGGGCGTAATGATCTGGAGTCTGTTGTTTGTCAGAATTACCCTGAAGTAGCGAGATGTTTACAGTGGCTAAAGCAACTAGAAAATACTACAATAGCAGCTATGAGTGGTTCAGGTTCTTGTGTTTTTGCGGAATTTTCAACGCTAACGGCTGCACAAAAAGCTTTTGAACAAATTCCTGAAGATATGGCAGGATTTTTAGCAAAAGGGTTAGAGTGTCATCCCATGTATAATGCAATGGGGTAAAATTTGGGGAGTCGCCAAGCGGTAAGGCACCGGATTTTGATTCCGGCATTCGTAGGTTCGATCCCTACCTCCCCAGCCAACTTCATTGTTCTAAACCGTAGATAAATTTACCCTTTTTAAATTAAAAAATGAGTGGTTTTGAAAGGTAATTTCAAGCGCTCTGAATGAATTTATACAAAAATGAAATTAACGCCGCGTTAAATGGGCTTCCTCAAAGAAAATTGATGTTATGTCTTACGATAGCTTAATGGTTTTTACCGGCACAGCGCATCCAAGGTTAGCCCAGGATGTCGTCAAACATCTCAATATCCATCTCGGACGGGCCAATGTTGGGCGTTTTAGTGATGGCGAAGTGATGGTCGAAATCCTTGAAAACGTTCGAGGGAAAGATGTTTTTGTATTGCAGTCTACCTGTGCTCCGACCAATGATAGCTTAATGGAAATATTGGTTATGGTGGATGCGCTTAGACGTGCATCGGCAGGGCGAATAACCGCCGCAATACCTTATTTTGGTTATGCTCGCCAAGACAGAAGGCCGCGCTCGGTTCGAGTTCCGATTACTGCCAAAGTGGTTGCTAATATGCTGACTACGGTACGCATCGATCGGTTGTTAACAATGGATCTGCATTCCGACCAAATCCAAGGTTTTTTTGATATTCCTGTTGATAATATCTATGGCATGCCTATTCTACTGGGCGATGTCTGGAAACATAATTACCAGAATCTAGTGGTCGTATCACCTGACGTGGGCGGTGTGGTTCGTGCCCGGCATATGGCGAAACGCTTAGAGTGCGATCTGGCGATTATTGATAAAAGACGCCCAAAACCAAACGAAGCCAAAGTAATGAATATCATTGGTGAGGTTAAAGATCGGACGTGCGTTATTATTGATGACTTGGTTGATACCGCCAATACGCTATGTGAAGCAGCCTTGGCTTTAAAACAGTATGGTGCGAAATCAGTGTTGGCTTACTCGACACACGCTGTATTATCAGGAAGCGCAGTACAGCGTATTGAAAACTCGGTGCTGGATAAATTGGTTGTAACGGATACCATTCCACTGCGTGAGGATGCACTTGCTTGTGATCGCATTTGTCAACTGAGTATTGCCAATTTACTGGCGGAAACGATGTTACGCATTAGCAACGAGAGCTCATTGAGTTCGTTATTTATGGAATAAAAAAGATTTGCATGTTTTTTAACCGGACTTGCTTTGGTCGCGAACAAGTCATTTATTTAGGAGTGGAACATTATGAAAATAGAAGTTAGTGCTGAAAAGCGCTTATTGCAGGGAAAAGGTGCGAGCCGCCGCCTGCGTAGATCCGGCAAAGTACCTGCAGTTGTGTATGGTGGGGATCAAGCGGCAGAATCAATAGAGATGGATCATAATGATTTATTCTATAAATTAAAAATGGAAGCGTTTCATGCATCAATTTTATCCTTGAATATTTCTGGGAAATCGGAGCAAGTATTACTGCGCGATACGCAATGGCATCCATTCAAACAGCAAATATTACATATTGATTTTCAACGCGTTGATAAAAATAAGAAAATACATATGAAAGTGCCATTGCACTTTGTCAATGCTGAAATCTCTCCAGGGGTAAAAGTTTCTGGTGGTATCGTTTCACATATTTTGACGGAAGTAGATATCAGTTGTTTGCCGAAAGATTTACCCGAGTATATTTCGGTTGATTTGGCCGAGATGACAGCCGGACATTCTTTGCATCTAAGTGATCTGGTATTGCCGAAAGGCATTGAGATTGTTGCCCTGACAAAAGGAGATAATTCTCCCGTGGCTACCATCGTGATTCCGCGGTCGGTACTTTCTGAAGAAGATGCTGCTGCTGCAGTTGAGAAGAAAGCTGAATAAATACATCACAACCTTGGTCTTATTGAGAGAGCTGCCGCCATTTGAACGAATGCCGGCAGTTTTTGTTTTGATTGCATAGAATACTTCGTGTGTACTGTCTTGTATGAAACTGATTGTTGGTTTGGGTAATCCTGGTAAAGAATATGCCGGAACGCGCCATAACGCTGGGTTTTATTGGATTGATCGACTGGCAGAAACACTTGGAATAACGCTAAAGCCAGAAGCCCGATTTCATGGAATAGGTGTACGCATTCAACAAAATAATCAAGAATGCTGGTTGCTACAGCCGCAAACTTATATGAATGCGAGTGGCCGGGCCGTGACCGCATTGAGTCAATTTTACAAAATTCATCCAGATGAAATAATGGTCGTTCACGATGAGTTAGATTTGCTTCCCGGTGAGACCAAGTTAAAAAAAGGTGGTGGTCTGGGTGGTCATAATGGCCTCAAAGATATTGCTGCAAAACTGGGGACGCAAGATTTCTGGCGTTTACGCATTGGTATTGGTCATCCTGGAGAACGTAGCGCAGTGGTCGGTTATGTGCTTCATCCACCAAGAAAAGAAGAAGCGCAATTAATCGAGCAAGCAGTCGAAAAAAGCTTGGAAACTTGGCCATTGATTGTGCAAAGTGACTGTCAAGCTGCCATGCTAAAGCTACATACTAAAACATAAAAATTCCAAAACATACACCGGGACATAAATATCATGAGCCTTAAATGCGGTATTGTAGGACTGCCCAATGTCGGTAAATCCACGCTTTTCAATGCATTGACAAAGGCTGGCATCGCTGCGGAAAACTACCCTTTTTGCACCATTGATCCAAACGTCGGTATCGTTGAAGTACCTGATACCCGCCTGCAAAAATTATCAGATATCGTCAAACCGCAAAAAATACAACCGGCTATTGTTGAATTTGTCGATATTGCGGGCTTAGTTGCCGGAGCATCCAAGGGTGAAGGATTGGGCAATAAATTTCTTGCCAATATCCGAGAAACAGATGGTATCGTCAATATGGTGCGCTGTTTCGTCAATGAGAATGTTGTGCATGTCGCCGGCAAAGTCGATCCTCTTTCTGATATTGAAGTCATTCAAACCGAACTGTCGCTGGCCGATTTGGCTACGGTTGAGAAAACATTGCTACGTGAATCTAAAGTGGCTAAATCGGGCAACAAAGATGCCATTAGATTGTGTGCCTTGCTAGAAATGGTACAAGCGCATCTCGATCAAGGTAATCCTGCTAGAACACTGGCTTTGGATAAGGATCAAAAGCAGTTATTACAGCCACTTTGCTTGTTGACTGCGAAACCTGCTATTTATGTGGCTAATGTGGATGATCATGGCTTAAAAGATAATCCATTGTTAGAACGTGTCAAAGAGTTCGCGGCTGCTGAAAATGCGCCGGTAGTACCCATATGCGCTACTCTAGAATCCGAAATTGCAGAATTGTCAGACGAAGATAAAAAAGTATTTCTCGCTGATCTTGGTCTGGCAGAACCAGGGTTGAACCGCTTAGTGCGCGCTGGATATGAATTATTAGGGTTGCAAACCTACTTTACCGCAGGCGTGAAGGAAGTACGGGCTTGGACCATTCACAAAGGCGACACAGCGCCACAGGCAGCCGGTGTCATTCATACCGATTTTGAAAAAGGCTTCATCCGCGCCGAAGTGATTAATTACGATGATTTTATTACGTATCATGGCGAGCAAGGTGCCAAGGAAGCCGGCAAAATGCGCCTCGAAGGAAAGGAATATGTCGTCAAAGATGGCGATGTGATGCATTTCCGTTTCAACGTCTAAGGAAACTCTGAGAAACTACTGCACTTGGCTATGAGGCGTTGAAGTCAGGCTCAAAATGCTCATTTACTATCTGTAAATTGCGCTTTTTCATCTGATTTCGCCTTGCTTGTCCTTCGCTCGCTACCTTTTTCAAAGCTTTCTAATTGAACACGTCGCAAGAATATAAAATATGCGACATATTCGATTGTCTTGTCGCTGCGGACGACATAAACTGACGACGTGTCGCAAAAATGGATAAATCAAACCATGTCGTCTTGGCACCCGGAACAACCCTACAACGATCTTCCGATTTTACCCCCCGCAGCCGAGCTGGAAACACGCACGGTGCTCAAGCAGTGCATCGCAGCCCGGGTGGCATTGGCAGAACTCAAGCAAGCTGCCGAACTCATCCCCAATCAGGGTGTCCTGATTAATACCTTACCACTGCTTGAAACCCAGGCCAGCTTGGAAATCGAAAACATTGTCACCACCACAGACCGATTGTTTCAGTTTCAAAGCGCGAATGAATACGCCGACCTGGCAACGCGGGAAGCCCTGCGTTACAGCGGCGCTTTGCTCGAAGGATTCCAAACGTTGCAACAGTATCCGCTAAACACCCGCACTGCGGAACAAGTATGCACGCGCATCAAGGGCACGGATATGCAAGTACGGCGCGTACCCGGAACGGCGCTGGCCAATCAGGCGACCGGAAAAGTGATTTATACGCCGCCCGCCGGAGAAGACCTGCTGCGTACCAAACTGGCCAACTGGGAACGCTACCTACACGAAGCACGCGAATCGACCCACTGATTCGCATGGCGATTGGGCATTACCAATTCGAAGCGATTCACCCGTTCACCGACGGCAATGGCCACGCCGGGCGCGCGCTGAATAGCCTGTTTCTGATCCAAGAAGGCTTGCTGGCACTGCCGATTCTGTATCTCAGCCGCTACATCATCAAAAACAAAACCGAATATTACCGCCTGCTGCTCGATGTCACGCGCAGCCAAGCATGGGAACCGTGGATTGTTTTTTTGCTGCAAGGCATCGAAGACACGGCACGCTGGACCACCGCAAAAATCGCCGCGATCCGTACTTTGTCAGGTTTAACGATTGACCATGTGAAGCAAACGGCACCGAAAATCTACAGCCGCGAACTGGTCGACCGGATTTTCGATCTGCCCTACTGCCGGATTCAGAATCTGGTTGAAAAAAATATCGCCGGACGCCAAGCTGCCTCGCGTTATCCCAAGCAACTGGTAGAAATCGGCGTGTTTGAGGAAAGAGCGATCGGGCGCGAAAAGCTCTTTATTCATCCCAAGCTGATGCATTTACTGACGCGGGATGACAATACCGTGCCGCCCTATCGATTACTGACGAATGCATGATTATAAGTAGCGGAGTAAAAAAATGCTCAAATCATCCCTTTTCATTGCATCAATAATTTTAACTTCATTCTCATTTGCTGAAGAATCATCTTATCCAAATCGGGAAAATGCATTGGAAGAGGCTAAAATACTAGCCAGCTGTGCAGGATTTCTAAGTTTTACCTCGAAATTAATGGAAAAATTAAATAAGCCTTATCAAGCAAAAGAAAATCATATGAAGTCTAATGGTTGGAGAATAGCAAGTATGGGAGCTTTTTACGTGGCTGGTATGAATGGTAAAAATGTTAATAGAACAGTTGAATCTGCTCATGAAGTTGCATACGTAAAATGGATGGCGTTGATGGAGTGTGAGGATAGCAATTTACAATCAGAAATAGAAAAAGAAATAACCCACTGCCTTTCTTATAATTCATCGCAAGAGTTTTATCGGGATTTTATGTTTGAATTAGCTGAGGAGCTAGAAAAAAATTAACCCTATTCATCTTTTTGCTACTTGCGGTATTCTTCATGATTGTACAAAAGACGTTGATCAGCGATGTCTTGATTCAGTAGAGAGTCGATTCAGTTTTTTCCTGACACTCTTGCCAATGCGTGTTGAGACTCCTATGCGCTAATAGTTCATCTGGCCAGAGCATTGCTATCAAAGGTTTATATCTTTCAGGGAGGATTAGGCAGTCCTTGTACTTTCGAACCCGCTTTAATTCCTCGTTCCATAAACCAGCCTTGATTCATTTCTAATGCAAAGCGGACTGGGTGATTGGAACAATGCGTATTTTCTGTTTCCGGTTGCATATCTCTTGTGTTGACTATCGTGCCATCATCAGTAATGAATGCGATCGTGAGAGGGATTAACGTATTGCGCATCCAAAAACAGCGGATCTCCAATCGATCATAAATAAACAGCATGCCTTCATGGCTACCCATGGACTGACGGTACATTAATCCAAGCATTTGTTCTTGCGCGGTATGAGCAACTTCTGCCTGAATCACATGGATATGGGTTGTCAATTCGATAGCGGGCAAGCGCGGTTGCGGCCCATTTTGCGCGTAAACGGTTATAGGTGTTATAAAGCTTACAAAAAACAGAATCCGCCAAGCAGGTAAATGTATTGGATTGCGGCCAATGGAATGAATGATTTTTTGAAATGTGTTTTTAACAAGCATAATCGTAGAATATAAATATAACAGATGCATACAACTCTCAATTTTTTTCAATCACCAGTTGTAAGGCTTGAAAGAGCAAGCGATAGCTTTTGGGCGGTTTGTTCGCGGTTTTTTCTTTGTGCGTGTTGCGTATCAAAACACGTAATTGCTGTAAATCCGCGTTGGGGTGTTTTTGTGCAAATTCGGTGAATGCGGCATCATCGTTTAACAGCCGTTCGCGCCAACGTTCCAAATGGTGCAACCGGGCTGTTTGTTGCAAAGAGGTTTGATGCCACGTAGCTAATTTTTCCTGAATGGGTGATACATCGACTTGGCGCATTAGTTTACCGATATATTGCAGTTGTCTGCGGCGTGCGCCATGTTTATCGATCGTTCGTGCGAAACGGATGGCATCTGCAAGACTTTCAGGTAAATCAAACTCAGTTAATTGCTTTGCATCCAATTCAACCAATCGTTCACCAATTTCTTGCAAAGCGTGCATGTCCTTTTTCAGCTTTGTTTTACTAGGGCTTGTGTATTGATCACTGGCTTCGTGGTGATCGGTGTATTGCTCTTGTGAAATTTTGGGCACGTTTGTTAGGCTGTATAATATGGTACTCAGAAGCTGCTATCATAACGCTTTTCGTTCAATCCTATTCCAAGGATTTAATTTTTTCGGTTTGTTTTTTAACCCAGAACCCATTTATGAGTGATCTTACCGTTTCGGACAGTCGATTTTCCTATCCATTCACTACGTTGCAGCAAATTGCCCGTGATATCTTGACGCAGGCTAAGCAGGGCGGCGCTACCGCTTGTGAGACCAATGTTTCAGACGGTTTCGGCCAAACAGTGACGGTTCGTCAAAGCACAGTCGAAACAATTGAATATAATCGCGACAAAGGTTTGTCAGTAACAGTTTATTTGGGGCAAAAGCGTGGTAACGCCAGTACCTCGGATTTTTCCCCGCAAGCTATCCGTGACACAGTAGCAGCGGCTTTATCCATTGCACGTTACACGGCAGAAGACGACTGTGCCGGGCTTGCGGAAAAAGATCGGTTAGCGCGTGACTATCCCCAGTTGGCGTTATATTTTCCTTGGCAATTATCGGTTGAGCAAGCGATTGAATTGGCTAAAGAGTGTGAGCAAGCTGGTTTTGCGGTTGACTCGAAAATTACTAACTCGGAAGGTGCGACGGTGTCAACCAATGAGTCGCAATTCATTTATGCTAATAGCTTGGATTTTATGGGGGGATATCCGGTATCTCGTCATAGCGTGAGTTGTGCATTGATTGCCGAGCACAATGAAAGTAAACAACGTGATTATTGGTATAGCGTTGCGCGAGATGCTGTTGATTTGGAGTCGGTTCAAGAAATAGGAAGAAAAACAGGGCTGCGTAGCGCAGCTCGTCTAGGCGCCAGAAAAATTCCTACTTGTGAAGTGCCGGTGATATTTGAAGCGCCGATTGCTTCAAGCTTGATCGGACATCTTGCATCCGCAATTAGCGGCGGTAGCTTGTATCGGAAATCTTCTTTTTTACTCAATAGCATCGGTGAACAAGTTTTTGCTCCAGATATTCAAATTTTGGATTTGCCGTATTTGCCTAAGGGGCTTGGTAGTGGCCCATTTGACGAAGATGGCGTGGCAACGATGGAACGGAAAATAGTTGAGAATGGTATTGTGCAAGGTTATTTTCTCGGTAGTTATTCGGCACGAAAATTGAAGATGGACACCACTGGTAATGCTGGCGGCGCGCATAATTTAATCATTCAAAGTAAGAACACACTTGATGTTCCGGCGTTACTGAAAAAACTGCATACCGGTTTGTTAGTAACCGAACTATTAGGGCACGGTGTCAACGGTGTAACAGGGGATTATTCCCGCGGCGCTTCGGGTTTTTGGGTAGAAAATGGTCGAATAGCTTATCCGGTTGAGGAAATCACTATTGCAGGCAATTTGAAGGATATCTACCGCGGAATTTTAGCGATCGGCAATGATGTTATTGTGCGCGGCTCAAAACAAAGTGGTTCTATTTTAATTGACCGAATGACAGTTGCGGGCGATTGAGCGATCTGAATTGCTGAGAATGGATGCGTTGCGTCAGTTTGAGCAGGTAATCGGAAAAATTTCTGGTGCGGCAGGTTGGTTAGCGGGATGCCTGTGCTTATTGATGATTGCTGTGGTATGTGTCGATGTGGTCAGTCGCTATGCCTTCGACTCGGGTTCCATCGCTATGCAGGAATTGGAATGGCACTTGTTTGCCGCGGTTTTTCTGCTTGGTGCCGCTTATACCATGCGCGAGGATGCAAATGTTCGCGTCGATGTTTTTTACACAAAAATGTCATCTGGAAGAAAAGCCATTGTCGATATTTTGGGTACGGTGTTTTTTGTCATTCCAATGTGTTCCTTGATTTTATGGAGCGCCTACGATCCGGTAATCTATTCTTACCAACTGGGTGAAGTTTCAATGGACCCGGGCGGATTGTCTTATCGATTTGCTTTTAAGGCATTGTTGCCGATAGGTTATTTTCTTGTCATGCTGCAATCTCTTGCGGTCATTTCCAAAAATATTCGTATCCTGCTAGTAGGG
Organism: Nitrosomonas sp.; assembly: GCA_024281825.1. Classification (GTDB taxonomy): domain Bacteria; phylum Pseudomonadota; class Gammaproteobacteria; order Burkholderiales; family Nitrosomonadaceae; genus Nitrosomonas. The sequence continues at coordinate 468,048 of JAMWZY010000001.1, forward strand.
CGTGATACAGAACAGTTTTTAGGATGCTCTGGTAAGAAAAAATGATAGCACTGGTCATGTTTCTGGTGTGCCTGATAATGCTAGCTCTGGGGTTCCCTGTCGCATTTACATTCGCGGGCGTGGCGTTGATATTTGGCTTGTATTTCGAAGGCTTGCAATTATTCATGCTGGTTGTGTATCGTATCGAATCCATCATGACCAATGTTACGTTGATGGCGGTACCCCTATTTATTTTCATGGGGTTGCTACTGGAAAAATCGGGTATTGCAGAAAGAATGCTGGAATCGATGGGATTGCTGTTCGGTCAAATACGCGGTGGGTTAGCGGCGTCGACGGTAATCGTTGGCGCTTTATTGGCGGCATCCACCGGCGTAGTTGGCGCTTCTGTTGTAACGATGGGACTCATCGCGCTACCGGTCATGCTTAAGTATCATTACGATAAAAAACTGGCTTGTGGTGTTATTTGTGCGTCTGGCACATTGGGACAAATTATTCCACCATCGATCATTCTGATTATCATGGCGGATGTTTTGCAGCAACCGGTTGGAGATTTCTACCGTGCGGCCTTATTACCGGGTTTGTTGCTGGTTTTGTTATATGTGATTTATTGTTTGACCATGGCAGCGATCGCAAAAGACATTGCACCCCCCATGTTGCGTTCGAATACAGCGATGTCATCGCAATACTGGTCAGCCATAAAAGCAATCGTACCGGCGTTAGCGTTAGTTGTTATTGTATTGGGCACCATAATCGGCGGTATCGCCACACCGACCGAATCTGCTGCAATGGGTGCGGTTGGCGCAATGGTGCTTGCTAGCTTCAGTGGACGATTACGTTTTGCTATGCTGCACCAGATTGCGATGGAAACTACTAAGGTTAGCGCTATGGTATTTACCATACTGATCGGAGCAACCTTTTTTTCTATGGTATTCACCTATACCGGTGGCGATGAAGCAGTTGAACAGTTGATGCAACACATTCCTGGCGGTCAGTGGGGTTTTGTATTGCTCATGATGGCGGTGATTTTTCTATTAGGTTTTTTTATCGATTTTGTTGAAATCGCGTATATTTTTATTCCGATGATTGCACCGATTCTGATTAAATCGGGCATTGATCCGCTTTGGTTTGGTATTTTGGTGGCTTTAAATTTGCAAACATCTTTTTTGACACCTCCGTTTGGTTTTTCACTGTTTTATTTACGCGGCGTAGCGCCGCCCTCAGTAACTACTTTGGATATCTATCGCGGGGTAGTTCCTTTTATTTTCTTGCAAATACTGACCGGTATGACGATTATGCTGTTTCCCGATATCATCCGGGCATTTTGATTTTTTGGAGAGAGGTTTTGCTAAAGAAGCATGTTTCCATTATTATCAGAAAAGTAATAATGATGAGGACAAAAAATTGAGAGTAAACATGGGAAAAAATTTTCTAGTAATTCTGTTGATGGTTGTTACAAGCTTTGCAGCATTTCCAGCGTGGTCAAATAATCCGGACCTTTCACCCGATAAACTGGTTGAAAGAACAGTTCAAGAAGTAGTAGGGATTATGCAGAAAGATGAAGATTTGAAAAGCGGCAATAAAGAAAAATTGCTCAATTTGATCGAGACCAAGATTCTGCCGCATTTCAATTTTGTTCGCATGACACAATTGGCGATGGCGCAGCACTGGCCAACTGCATCCTCGGATCAGCAGAATATGTTGGTAGATGAGTTTAGAACTTTATTGGTACGGACTTACTATAATGCATTGACTTCGTATTATAACGAAACGATAAAAGTCAATCCGTTACCCGCTTTAGGTGATCGCGATGAAGCTACGGTTCGAAGTATTGTCATTCAAGGAAACGGTAAACAACCCGTGCCCATCGACTACAGTATGGAGAAGAAACAAAACGGCTGGAAGGTCTACGATGTAACCGTTGCTGGTGTTAGCTTGGTAACCAATTACCGCGGCTCATTTAATAGTCAGGTACGCAAAAACGGTATTGACGGTTTGATCAAAACACTCTCTGATAAAAATAAATCTTTGGAGAATAAATGATGAACAGTATAGCGATTCGCATCAAAATCTAATGGTATGGTTTATCTAGAGGATCAAAAGATCGTGGTACAAGGCCCTGCGATGGTTGATAACATTACTGCGTTAACAAAACAGGGATTCCCTTTGCTCAGTGGAACAAATTGTACAGTAGACTTGAGTCAAGTCACTGAGGTCGATTCCACCATTCTGAGTATGTTTCTGGAATGGTTGCGTGCGGCGCGTCAAACGGGCTGTCAAATCAAGTTTATCAATATGCCATCCAGCGTGGCTAGCTTGATTCAACTCTATGGCATCACGGAGTTAATTCCAACAGAAAAAGATTCCTTGGAAGCGTGGAATATTACCTCTTAAATGTAAGTTGTTAGTGATTGTTATCGCAGAAGCATGTCTACGCCTGCATTAAATGGGTTAACCAGATATGTTGCCCGCGCTTGAAATTAAAGCAATCTACAAAAGCTACGGTCGGTTCCCGGTGCTACAGGATGTCAGTTTAGCGATCCAATCGGGTGAGTTTTTTGCATTACTCGGCCCGAATGGTGCCGGAAAAACCACGCTGATTAGCATTATTGCTGGCTTGACATTGGCTACCAGCGGTTCCGTTCATGTCATGGGTTACAATGTGGTAACGCACTATCAAAATGCACGGCTCAATTTGGGGGTAGTGCCTCAGGAGCTGGTATTTGATCCGTTTTTTACCGTGCGGGAAATATTGCTGATTCAGTCCGGCTATTATGGCATCAAACAGAATACGCGCTGGATTGATGAAATCCTTGCGCGGCTGGATTTAGCAGACAAAGCGGATGCCAATATGCGCAGCTTATCGGGTGGAATGAAGCGCAGGGTGCTGGTTGCGCAAGCGTTGGTACACAAGCCGCCTGTGATTATTCTGGATGAGCCAACTGCGGGCGTAGACGTTGAATTGCGTCAGACGTTATGGGAATTTATCAAACAGTTGAATCGCGATGGCCACACCATTGTGTTGACAACGCATTATTTGGAAGAAGCCGAAACACTTTGCAATCGGGTTGCGATGCTAAAACAAGGACGAATCATCGCACTGGATACGACACAAAACTTGATCAAAAAAATTCCGCATGGCCACACAGTGCGGTTGCGATTACAACCGGATGTTTTACCGCATGAATTAAAGCACTTGCAGGTCAGTTGCCGGGATGGAACAATCGAATTGCACTTGGAGAGTTACCAACAGATTGAATGGGTTTTGGCTTCGCTACGCACAGCCAAGATTGAAGTTCAAGAGTTTCGTTTACAACAACCGGATCTGGAAGATGTTTTTGTGTCGTTGATGAAAAGCGACCGGAGTGATTTACAATGACGGCCTTCTTGACCTTGTTTCATAAGGAATTGCTACGCTTCTGGAAAGTTGGATTTCAAACTATCCTGGCACCTATGGTTTCAACGTTATTGTATTTGCTTATTTTTCTCCATGTACTGGATGCCCATAAGGAAGTTTATCCGGGTATTCCTTACACTATTTTCTTGATTCCTGGTTTAGTGATGATGGCCGTCATTCAAAATGCCTTCGCTAATGCCTCATCCAGCATGATTCAGTCAAAAATCAGTGGTAATATCGTGTTTATCTTGTTATCGCCACTGACGTATCAGCAAATATTTTATGCCTATGTGCTGGCTTCTATTGCTCGCGGGCTGCTGGTTGGGCTCGGTGTTTACTTGATTACCTTGATATTTTTTGATATTCCATTGCACCTGCCGCTGTGGGCGATACTTTTTGTAGTGTTGGGTAGCGCTATTCTGGGTGCGCTGGGTTTGATTGCTGGTATTTGGGCGGATAAATTTGACCAGTTGGCTGCTTTTCAAAATTTCATTATCTTACCGCTTAGTTTTCTATCCGGTGTTTTTTATACCATCCATGCACTGCCAACAGGATGGCAGTATCTATCTCATTTAAATCCTTTTTTTTATATGATTGATGGATTTCGTTACGGCTACTTTGGTGTGTCGGATATTTCGCCTTATGTTAGTCTCGTGATTGTGGCAATATGTTTAGTAGGGATTTCGATAATCGCCATTCGATTATTAAAAATGGGTTACAAATTGCGTCATTGAATGTGAAGAATAATACCAATCCAACGCTTATTAAAAATAGGGAGAGAATATGATTACCGCAGAACAGGTAAAAGTTTACATTGAAACAGCGCTGCCTTGCGAACATGTAGTCGTTGAAGGTGAAGATGGCCGTCATTTTCAGGCTTGTATTGTCAGTGGGCAGTTTCAAGGTAAAAGTATGGTGCAACAGCACCAGTTGGTTTATAAATCGTTAGGTGAACGGATGAATCAGGAGATTCACGCGCTTTCGATCAAGACATTTACGCCTGAGCAATGGGCGAATCAAGTGTAGTTGTTGGTGGAAGTACTTGATAAGATTTAACTATAGGGACATCGCTTGTTAATTGCAGGTTGTATGCTCATCGATAACACTTAATCCTCTTTTTTATTTTGCTGCGAATTCCATTGTTTAGGATATTGGGTGCCATTGCCGGCTATTTTGTTTTTGGCTTTTTCGGCATCTTCATCGGTTATTTTGTAGGTAGTCTGATAGATCGTTCGATCAGACTGGGTGTGTCGGGCATGAATCCTTTTACGGCTGTGCGTCGGCAATCGGTTTTTCTCAAAACGGCGTTTATCATGATGGGTGCGCTTGCCAAATCTGATGGGCGCATTTCGGAATCAGAAGTGTCGCATGTTGAACAGTTCATGCAGAAGCTGGGTATGAATTCGCAGCACCGACTCAAAGCAATTACTTTATTCAAACAAGGTGCTACAGTTGACTACGATATTCACCCACAACTGAATGAGTTTTTGGCGGTTTGTGGCAACGCTGATAACTTGAAACAGATGTTACTGATTTACCTCGTTATCATGGGGTTATCGGATGGCGAGCTTAATGCTGACGAACATGGCTTATTGGAAACCATTGCTGCACGCCTTGGTTACAATGCCTTGGCACTTGATCAGCTTATTAATATGGTGATGAATCGTGCGCATTTCGCCGATGGCCAAGCTACATCGCCATATGCACTCGATGATGCTTACAAAGCTTTGGGAGTTGATCAAAATAGCACAGACGAAGAAATTAAGCGCGCATATCGTAAGTTAATGAGCCAATACCATCCGGATAAGCTGATTGGTCAGGGGGTTCCAGAAGAAATGATTGCAATTGCTACAGAACAAGCCAAAGAAGTACAAACTGCCTATAATTTGATTAAGAAAAATCGTGAACATAATCGTGCGTGAGATTTAGTTGGTTGCTCAGGCCGGATTAATTAACTTCCTATCATTGAACAAGGCAGGGATACGTTTTAAGGTATTGTCTTGTGATTCTATCGGACCATCATCGCTACTAATGGATGTGTCTTGCTATAGCAAGGCTCTAAACAACATGGAAGTTACTACATAATGATTGCTATGTACTTTCCTAGAAGATTATCTTGAATATTCTGGCTCTTGAGACTTCAACAGAATTTTGCTCGGTGGCGCTGTTGAGAAGCGCCGATATTCTGCATACGGAACGGCATGCCGGCAATCAACATTCCGAACTGATACTATCGATGGTGAGTGATTTGTTGCTGGAATCAAAAATATCTTTACAGCAATTAGATGGTATTGCTTTTGGGGAAGGCCCTGGATCGTTTACGGGGCTGCGGATCGCTTGTGGTGTTGCACAAGGTCTTGCATTTGCAATGAATATACCTGTCGTTGGCGTTAGTACGCTTAAGGCACTCGCAACACAAGTCGGAAATACCAAAGTAGTTGTGGCTCTCGATGCCCGCATGGGGGAGATTTACCATGCGGTATATGAAAAAATAACTGACCAGGATTGGAAAACAGTGAATGCCCCAGTTTTGTGCGCGCCGAGAAATGCACCAGACTTAACAGGAAACAACTGGATAGGCTGTGGCAGTGGTTTTGATGTCTTCAACAACGAGCTGAGCGAACGGTATTGCAATCACATTCAAGAAATTCGCAGCGGCCTATTTCCGCGCGCGAAAGAGATCGCGCAATTGGCGTTGCCGGTACTCGAGTGTGGCGATGGTGTTCATCCATCTGCAGCAGTACCGAGTTATATTCGCAATAAAGTCGCGTTGAAAGAAAGTGAACGATAATAAGTATGTCGATAGAGCCCGCAATTGAAATTCGAGAAATGTGTCTCGAAGATGTACAACAAGTGATTTTAATTGAGAGGGAAATCTTTCTTTTTCCTTGGTCGCCTGGGAATTTTTCAGACTCTATCAGGTCAGGCTATGTTTGCAGAGCTATCGTTAAGGGAAGTACCATACTGGGCTATGGAATTACCATGATGAGTCCTGAAGAGGCGCATATTTTGACATTGGGCGTGAGTGCTAATTGGCAAAAAAAAGGTTTGGGTAAAATGCTGATTGAGTATTTTACTGACTATGCACGTTTAGAAAATGCGAAATCGATTTGGCTCGATGTGAGGGAGTCTAATCGAGGCGCGGTCAGCCTGTATAAAAAAATGGGATTCATACACGTTGCCATTCGTAAGGGCTATTATCCTGCTATGTGGGGGCGTGAAGATGCGTTGGTTATGAAACTGGAATTATGAATAATCGACGCAAGAAGATTTTGCATGAACTCGGCCTAACACCGATATGGAAGATAAGAACGGATTCTATACCGGAACCAATGGCTTCTGAGTCTCGTGAGATAGCATCAGGTGCGATGGGCGATCTTTCCACACTCGCACCAGAAATTACACGCGATCATTCAGTCCACGAGATGAATTGGGATCAACTCAAACTTGCCGTATCACAATGCACCGCTTGCTCACTTTGCCAGACACGAAAAAACACGGTATTTGGGGTTGGAGACGAGCAAGCGGGTTGGCTTTTTGTGGGGGAGGGCCCCGGTGCGCGAGAAGATGAGATCGGTGAGCCTTTTGTGGGACAAGCTGGTAAACTTCTCGATCAAATGCTTGTTGCAATTGGTTTGAAGCGCGGTGATGGGGTTTATATCGCAAATATCGTTAAATGCCGGCCACCGAGTAACCGCAACCCATCAGACACCGAAATCAGCGCATGTGAGCCTTTTCTAAACCGGCAAATTCAATTAATTTCTCCGAAGCTGATTATCGCACTGGGTAAAGTTTCTGCAGGAAGCTTACTCAACCGGAGCGACAGCTTGTCGAGTATGCGTGGAAAGATTCATGATTATTCGGGAATACCATTAATCGTGACTTATCATCCGGCTTATTTGCTGCGGGCGCTTCCGGATAAAGCTAAAGCATGGAAAGACCTATGTTTTGCTAAAGCGACGATGCAATCCTTGTTGTGACTCTACTTGCGTGTTAATCGCTGAGAAATATCTATTTAAGATAAGATGGATTTCTCAAGTAATAATAGTATCTTTCCTTGGCTACCATGGAATATGTGCACGAAATAAATCCGCAAGCGGTGATGCGTGGCTATGGACAGGAGCTGAATCCCGAAAGTTACGCCATCTGCAAAGCGGATATGCTGATCAAAGGACAGGAAGTCAGCAATATCAAATTGGGCAACACCTTATCAAACGATCAACTGCATACCGGCAAATTTGACTACATGCTATCCAACCCGCCGTTTGGCGTCGATTGGAAAAAAATCGAACAAACCATCAAGGACGAACATACGCAAAAAGGCTTTGCCGGACGCTTTGGCCCCGGCCTGCCACGGGTCTCGGATGGCTCGCTGTTATTCCTGCTGCATCTCATCAGCAAGTTGCACGATGCTGCCGCTGGCGGGGCGCGCATCGGCATCATTCTGAACGGCTCACCACTGTTTACCGGCGGCGCGGGTTCGGGGGAATCCGAGATTCGCCGTTACGTTCTCGAAGCCGATTTGCTGGAAGCCATCGTCGCATTACCCACGGATATGTTCTACAACACCGGCATTGCCACCTATGTGTGGATATTATCGAATAAAAAAGCCGCCGAACGCAAAGGCAAAGTGCAGTTGATCAATAGTGTGAACCTGTGCAGCAAAATGCGTAAATCGTTGGGTTCCAAACGCAATGTGATGGAAGAAGACGACATCGCCACCATCACCCGCGCCTTTGGGGCATTTGAAGCGATTAAAGCGCGTGAACTGGACAAACCCAATGATCAAAAAAGCAACCGTGGCCGCCAATCCGAGAACCCCAAAACAGCCCCTGCTAAAACCTTTGCCAGCAAAATCTTCCCGACCCATGCCTTCGGTTATCGCCGCATCACCATTGAACGCCCGTTACGGCTTTCCTATCAATTCAGCGATGCACGCCTGGCGGAATGCCGCTACGTCCCCGGCGCACTGAATGCGGCGATGCAATGGATTTACCAGGAATACAGTTCGTGGGAAGGCAAAACTTGGACGGATGCGGAAGATTGTCAGCACTATGGCGATGTGGTTGAGCACGAAGAGGCCATCCGCCGTTACTTCAAAACCCACTTTTCTGAACTGAAAGAAGCACAGACCAAGGATCTGCTTGATCGAAACCTGGCTGGAACAAAAACAGGTGCTGCTGAAAGCCAAACAACTGCAAGCCGTCATCGGCACCAAGCAATATGACGACATGAGTGGTTTTGACGAAGTGCTCAAGGTTGCCTGCAAGCAGCAGGGCATCACGCTGGAAGCTAAAGAGAAAAAACAAATCACCGATGCGGTGAGCTGGAAGAATCCGGATGCGGAGAAAGTCATCCGAAAAATTCACGCAGGCAAGGCCAATCCGATTTACGGCTTGTTTGAAGTCACTGGCACTGACGGCAAGAAAAAGGCGGTGGAATATCAGCCCGATGGCGACTTGCGCGATTTTGAGAATGTCAGCCTGGCCTCCTCCCAATCCGTGAACACGATCAACGAAGCGTATTTCCTGAAAGAAGTGCAGCCGCATGTGCCGGATGCGTGGATCGATGCCAGTAAGAAAGACGACAAGGATCAGCAAGTGGGCATCGTCGGTTATGAAATTCCGTTTAACCGGCATTTTTACCGGTATCAACCACCACGGGATTTGGCCGAGATCGATGCAGATCTGGATGCGATATCTGCCGAGATTATGAAATTGCTGCAGGAGGTGCATTCCTGATGCCCATTTCACTGTCGTTCCCGCATGCCATCTCCCCCTCGTCATTCCTGCGTGATGTAAGCAGGAATCCCAAACACAACAATTTATCGTCAACGCGGCTTTTTAAACGGAATCACAGCTTCAGTGCTGGATTCCCGCTAAGAGCATGCGGGAATGACGGAGTGGGAGTGTTTTATGGGAAGTAAATATCAAGCGTATCCTGAATATAAGGATTCAGGGGTTGAGTGGCTAGGTTGCATACCTAAGAATTGGCAAGTGGCTCCGCTTTTTAGTGTTGCTTCAACTGAGTCGATAAAGAATCAAGGTGGCTCAGTCTGTATGCGCGGCATTTACGCCCGATGTTGCGCGAAACGTTGATGGAAGAAGATAGCATCGATTTAAGCAGCGTATTGCTCAGCCACTACCGCTTGTCCAAAATTCGCCAGCAGGATTTGAAGTTACAACAAGACACCGATGAATATCAGCTTAAACCCGGTGAGGGCCTGGGCACGGCCAGCGCTAAAGATAAGCAGGAAGAATTTCTGTCACAGATCATCAGCCGTTTGAATGAGCTTTTTATTACCGATCATCTGACAGAGAAAGACCTGGTGAATTACGCCTACACCATCCGGGATAAAGTCAGTGAGAATGCCTTGGTCATGAA
>JAMWZY010000009.1 GCA_024281825.1 Nitrosomonas sp.
AATCAATATGAGGTAGAAATTGAAAATGTAAAAAAAGTTGCTTAACTGGGTTGTCCGGTTTTACTTGACCAGATCAGAAGCAACTTCGGCAGACTGAAATAATTATCTCATTTTTTCGATTAGACGTTCATACGGAGTTTTTCCGCCCAAGCCTCCATGAGGTCGGTGGTAGTTGTAGAAAGCTTCCCACTCGGCTAATTTAGTATGCAAGTCAACATCATCTGTATAAGTTAATAACTGGTAAAATTCCCGCTGATCAGTGCCATGAGAACGTTCTATTTTGCCATTTAGTCGAGGCGTTCTGGGTTTGATGTAAGCATGTCGCACTCCCAGGTCTTCTAAGTGCCAATGGAATTTGGCCTGGAATTCATGGCCATTATCAGTTCGGATGGTATTGATTCTGAAGGGGGATTTTGAGATAACGTAATCCACGAAATCAATCGCGTTCTACTGTGTATGCCGCTCATAAATTTTCAAAGCGCGAATCCGTGTTGCGTCATCAATAGCAGTATATTGGAAGCGCCGGATTTTCTTACCTTCTTCAACTTTAAAATCAAGAAACTTCACATCAACTTGTACATGATGCCCCGGTACTTGTTTTTCATAACGAATTGTCGGAATCGATCTTTTGCGCTGACGGTCTGGTAGGCGATTCAGATTATGGCGCTTTAATACGCTATATACACCACCAGAAGATATCTTGATATCGTGATAGCGAGCCAGATACCAACTAATCCTTACTTGCCCAAAATGATAGTTGCGGCGCAGGTAGAGAATCTTTTCTTCAATCGATGGAGGAGTACGTAACTTGGGATTCTCAGGGCATGGTTTGCTATTGATCAGTCCTCTCTCTCCACGTGCCGCATAAGCCCGCTTCCATTGATAAAACGTATCTCTTGAAATACCAAAATGCCTGCAGGTGAATGCAACATTCCCAGATTTAGCAGCATGTTCAAATACTTTGAGCTTGCGAGATATATTTCTTTGTGCTTGTAGATTCATCAACGTCTCCTTGTAAACAGTTTAATTTATCAAAACTGTCTACCGAAGTCGTAATATTCATAAGTACAATTTTCGCAGCGATACTATGCAAATCTAGTCGCCGCTTAAACACATGGACTCCATTTTTGACAGCACACCTCACTTCTTCGCTCTCTGATATTTAACCGAGCTGTCGTTTGGCGCTTTCAACCACTTCTTTATCGTGTTCCGTGACAGATTCGTTCGGCGCTGAATCTCATTAATTGACAGATGTTCACGGTAATACATCCGCCGTATCTTTGCATACATAACCATGGTAATCACCTCTTAAATTCTCCCGCCTAAAATTTAGACAAGATACGTGAATTACCTGATCAGTTTTCAATCGGTACAACTAGGCTTTTATGATCAAGTTTCGACCGGTGTCAACACATAGTCACACCTCATAGAAAAGTTTTTAGAATTAGTCCGATGATTGCGCAGACCGCGATGACTTCGATCACATTGCGTTTAAAACGAAACAACGCGATAGCCGCCATCAAGGCAATCAAGGCCGATACCCAATCAAATGTGCCTGTAAAACCATTCGGCCATAACACATAATAACCAAAGAACATGGCTAAGTTCAGGATGACCCCGACAATTGCTGCCGAGATCGCGGTCAGAGGCGCAGTAAACTTTAGGTTACCGTGGGTGGATTCCACCAACGGGCCGCCAGCGAGAATAAAAATGAAAGACGGTAGGAAAGTAAACCACACCACCAGTGTCGCTGCTACGGCTCCGGCAAGAAATAGCATATTCGGCCCAAACAGTGCATTTACATAGCCACCAATGAAACCAACGAAAGCTACCACCATAATCAATGGCCCTGGAGTAGCTTCACCGAGTGCCAAACCATCAATCATCTGTATTGGTGTGAGCCATTCGTAAAATCCAACCGCACCTTGATAAATGTAGGGTAGTACCGCATAAGCCCCCCCGAAAGTCAGCAAAGCAGCCTTGGTAAAAAACCAGCCCATCTGTGTCAATGTATGATCCCATCCATAATTGGTTGTCAGTAGCGCCATTGGTAGTAGCCACAGTAAACCGCCGATCACAGCTATCTTAGCCAACCGTGACCAAAGAAAGCGCGCATGTTCCGGTGTTGGTGTGTGGTCATCAATCAATGCCGCACCATAAGACTTATTTGCTTTTCCATGTCCTCCACCGACCTGGAAGCTGTTTGGCGCGATATGTCCGCCAATATAGCCGATCAATGCGGCACTGCCGACAATAATCGGGAATGGAATATTTAATGCGAAAATCGCGACGAATGAAGCTACTGCAATTGCCCATAACAAATTATGCTTCAGGGTTCGCGAGCCGAGACGATACGCTGCTTGTACTACAATAGCGGTCACTGCGGGTTTGATGCCATAAAATAAACCAGCTACCCAAGAAACATTGCCATATGCGATATAAATCCACGAGAGCGCAATCAGGATGAATAAGGAAGGCAACACGAATAAGGCTCCGGCGATTATTCCGCCCCAAGTACGGTGCATTAGCCATCCGATATACACTGCAAGCTGCTGAGCCTCTGGCCCTGGTAGCATCATGCAGTAATTGAGTGCATGCAGGAAGCGCCGTTCTGAAATCCAGCGCATGCGCTCAACTAAATCCTGATGCATAATGGCGATTTGACCGGCTGGCCCCCCAAAACTGATGAAACCAAGTTTTAACCAATACCAGAAAGCTTGAGATAATGTAACTTGCTCAGGGGGGTGTTGTGTTTTGTCAGGAAATTGTTGCTTCGGTACGTCCATTACTCCTCCTTGGAATTATCCAATTATAGAGCAGTCCTTGGACGAGAAATCGTCTTAAAGCGGGGAGGCTGCTTTGTCCCCAATTGCAGCTATTGTCTAATCATCAACAATAAAAAGCAACAGGAATAATGCTAAAACCTTTACGAGATAAAAAGCTTTTATCTAAAAACTCAGGTTCCTTTTTATAACATTAAATAGTTTTGAAGTTTTAAACGAAAGCTTTGGAGGTAATTGCTGAATTAGCTGCATTTGAAACTAACATAATCATACAAAGTTCTCGGTGTTTATAAATCATACTAGACAATAAGCAAGTGACAAGTACCTGTTATCTTTCTGAAGGATCGATAAAATCCCGATTCTGGTTATATCAGCTCAGGTTGTGGAATCAAATGTAGATACCACAAAAAATAATCCTGCATAGAGAATATCCATCACAATCAATCTGTTAGTTATTTGATTTATAGTAAACTCAGAGTCCGGCCTGTACAGCGAAGGTATCAAATTCGCCTAAATTAATAATACTGGCACCAAATTCACCGCCGATCGCAAAAATATGATTGTCTTTTATACCCACGCACGCACCATTTTGATAACACCGCGCATAATATCCTAATGCTAGGAACGATGTTGCCGCATGCGGAAATAAAGCAGGATAATTGGATTCAGCCCAATTAAACAACTTATCGGCCAATGCAGTATCAGTATTCGACTGCAGAACCCGACCGGCTACTGCCTGCTGAAAATCCGTTAATGGCAGATCATTATTAAACATTATCCATAAACTATCAGAAGGCACAGGATAATTATCAGTGATTAATTGCAGCTCAACCATATAGGCACCTATGGGCGCATTAGGTATACCCTGATTGGATTCTATAATCCAATCAAGATGTGTATGCAAGGAACCATCCGATCTGACTTCACCGACAATGAGCGACGAGGCGCTGCTTACCCCATGCCGATTGAATATCGTAAATCCTTCAACCGTTTTAGGAATACAGAAAATCTGCCCACAATCTTGATTGGGTTGCAAGTCCAGACCACCAGCCAATCGAATTTGTATGCTCTCAGGTGCCAATGTCCATTGGCAGTTTTCCGTGTTCCAGTAACTTAAATGACCACTTGCAAGGTATCGCACCCTGTCACCGGCCGTCATATCGCCCGCAACACTTTCGAATCCGGGGCTATCAATCGCTGTGCGGTCAGGAAAGATGCTGAATCCTGATACATAAATCGGTGTGCCGGTCAGTTGGTCAATCGGCATTTGCCCAGCAGGCAAACCAAGCGTTTCTGGTTTTACCAAGCTACACCCTTTTTCAGGACGGCAAAAGCTCGCTTGTACTCGCTGCTCTACAGTCCTGACTTCAATATGTTGATGCAATTCACCTGCGAATACAACCAGTGGATTCGATAAATATAATCCAATCAAGCTATTAATAGCTATATTAGGCAATTTAAAAAAAAGCTTAGAAATAAAATTGAATAGAGTAAGCATATTAAGAATTAAGTAAAAATTAGTTAAATTTGTAAGTTCATACGAAGTAAAACAATGAAATAAATTCTCTAAAATTTTTATGCTATTTGCATAACATCAACTTTTGAGGAATACGCCATTCAATTTAAGAACAATCAGAATGTTGCACTCATTCCTACTTGAGCGCTAAATCCAGCTTCAGGTGCAAAATTCCGTAAAAAAGATGTTGAGTTTCTTATGGTCGTGTTAGTCATATTTGAAAGTTTAGCGAAGAAAAGGATTTTTCTATGATCGGACATCTTCCAATCGTAAGTTAAATCCAGATCTAATCGATGATAACTCGGCGTTTCAGTCTCCAGGTTCCCAGGCCTGTTTTGCTCCAATGCATGGGTATAGCGCAAACCTCCCCGCCACTGCGTCCATTGAAATCCTACTTCCCCGCCGAATCGTAGTGGCGGAAGCCTAGGAACATCGCCAAGAGTGCCATTCTGAAACCATCCACGCACATAATCAGAAAATAGAGTTAAACGAGGACCCAAGGGTGAACCTAAGCGGGGATGAGCGGTAATCTCAGCTTCATAGCCCCAGAAATTTGCGTGATTAGCTTGATAACCAAAAACGGGTAAGCAATTTCTCAAATTTGCGCAAGTTTGTTGAAAGCGCGGTGGGTCTGGTGCGAAATTAAAAAAGAAACCCTGGTTCTCTAAATAAATAAAATCTTGTATCGATTTGTAATAGCCATTAGCAAGGAAAGATGCGTGTTTACCTGTAAAACGTAATCCTAATTCATAGTGATTCGTTTGCTCTGCATCCAGATTCAGACGACCGAGTTCGAAGCTGCGAGTAGCAAAATGAGGGCCTGAAGCAAAGAGTTCTTGCACATCCGGCGCTCGCTGAGCATGTTGCCAATTTAAATATAGCGAAGTTTGCGGAAGAATTTCATAATTTAGGCTCGCAGCGAATGAATAAGTCAGATAACTTAATGTATTTGGTAAAGGTAATGGTGCGGAAATTCCTGCCATCCTAACTTCATTACTCTTAGGGTTCGTTGTTTGGTGCTCAATACGAGCACCTACTTCAAGATTAAGCCGATCAGTAATAAAAAGAGTCTCCGTTAGAAAGAATCCTAACGAATCGGTATTAGTACTAGGCGTAAACGTTTCGATTCCTGTGGCTGAAAAATTACGATTCTGCCATTGCATACCAAAAATACCATCTAGCCAGCCACCTCGTTGATGGTTCATCTCTAAACGAGATTCCCATACGGAATTCTTGAATTGAGTCAGTGACGGGCCTCTAGCGGATGCGCTTCTATCATAATCTTTATGGTCGTAATCTATGTAGCTTAATTTAGCCCTGACCTTGGGTAATGATTGCCAATAAGTTTTTAAAAGACCATCCAGCTCATAGCGGCGCTGATTCATATCAATCCTGATAGCTTCCTGTCCAGCGCCACCTGCGTCAGTATGGCCAGGTACCCCTGGGGGAATACCATAATTTCTTACCATTTCATGATAGCTTCCACCCAAATGCCCATGTTTGCCAATCATTGATATCCCAGCAGATCCTCCCTGACTGTTGGCATTACTATTTTGAATCACTTTCGAGCTATTCGTCTCAGGATCAACCTGGAATTGTTGCCGGATCGCCGCTTCATCCAAAGCGACTCCAGGAATACGGGTATTATTCGAGGAACGTTGAAAATAATCGACATGAATCGCAAAATTACCTTTACCAATATCCAAACCAATCATGCCGGATTTGTCGGAAGAATTGTGGTCATAACGAAAATCCATTCGACCAGTAGCACCATTAAGAGGAATCTTCTCAGGTATGCGCTGATGCTTAATATCAACCATGCCGCCAATCGCATTACCACCATAACGGAGAGTTGCAGGCCCCCTTAGCACTGTAATACTATCTGCTAACATTGTTTCAAATGCAACCGCCAGATCAGGACTTAACGCAGAAAGATCGTGTGCACCAACTCCATTTTGCATGATTCTAACGCGAGGACCGCTCATACCGCGGATGACTGGTTGGCCAACACCAGGTCCATAAGATAGATTACTAACGCCCATTTCACGCTCTAATGTTTTACCAAGTGTTTCACCGGTATGAACACGTAGCTCTCGACTCTCTAGCTTCCGTATCGGTTCGGCACCCACCTCCGTAGCTTCAATTGTAATTGTTTTAAGCTTGATAGGCTCTTGCTGCGAATTAGAGGAAGTTCGATTCTGGGTATTCGCATTGTTTTCTGCTATCGATTTTTTTCGTGCGCCTTGATCTTTTGATAACGCAGCATTACTAAAAAAAAACAACAAAGTGATCAAAAGAATGTAATAGGAATAATACGCTTGAGAAAACTTCATTAAAGCCCTGCTGCATTGTAAAAAACTCCTATTGAACCTTGACTAGTTAAATCTCCCAGAACCCCACCGACAGTGTAAATATTACCGTCCTTGCTACCGACGCAAGCAAAATTATCGTAACATCGAGCATAGTGCCCAGAAATAAATCGACTTTCTGCCGCATGGGGAAATAACTGACTATATTGTGACTCTGCCCAATCAAAAAGCGCATCCATGCGGTTATAATCATTTAACTCGACTTTTGGCACCACCTTCATAGCCTGAGACAATGCCAAACTATCAAAACTCTTTTGGGCATTAATGTGAAAAATTAATGCAAATGGCTCAGAAGGTTTATAAAGAATATGTTCACCCGAATCGTCGACTCCTAGAACATTAATAAAAACCATATAGGCTCCATCTTCGGGTACAGTCCCATCTGTTTTTTGTATATGAAAAACAGTATGTGCCTCAAAGCTACCGCTCGTTAATTTTTCAATAACTCCTTGCAATCCTTTACCTTGCTTCTCAGAAACTATGGTTACATTCGACAAACGGCTAATTGCCAATTGCTCTGAAAAACCATCCCGCAACCACTGTGATTGCTCACTTGACCATTTCAACAATGTGCTCTCGACTTGATAGCCCAAAATACCTCCTTGGTCAAAATCGATCCCGGTAAATGCCGAATCTCCCATGCGATAAGGCGTGAGCGCATCAGCAAAAGAAATGACAAATGCAGTATAGTCCCCCAGCAGTTTTCCTTGCTGCCGGATATCAATTTCAATTTTGTCATTACGCCATGCAAATCCGATATTTGGTTCACCTTCATGGGCCATCGCTACAATGCTATAAAAAAATATAAATAACCCAACAAGAATACGTTTAATCAACTAGATGCTCCGAAAGGTTTCTAAGATTTGGGAGAATAACGATGATGAAGCTATGAGATAACTTTATCGATGAAGAATCTCCAATTTTTTCATGACAGCTTACAATCTGCCTGATCAAAAAGCAGCATAGTAATCAAGCAGTCAATGCATATCAATGCGACAAATTGTCGCACTACAAAACTAGAGAATCTCTATATGATTATGCTATTAAGGTTTTTTTGCGTATGAGTTGACTCATAAAACAGCCACTTAAAATAAAGAACTCCGTGGCAAGACCACGGCGAATCACATGGTTTTATCCACGTAATTGCGCGGGCGATAATTTTTATCCATTTCCATCCGAATTTTCGCTTCAGGGCTAATAGCTTTCGTATCCCGAATCGGCCGCAAATAATCGCCATTCCATCCAATATGATTAACCAAAGGTCTATCTTCATCATTCACGTAGTAAATACTTAGGAACTTGACACTAAAAAGTGTTGCAATTCGGTAAAACCACTTCGAAAAACCCCTTTCAGGAATGGGTTCAAGAAAATCTGGGGAAAAAATGGGATCAGAGATGAGCTGCGTATCTATTTTTAAACCATGCTCCTTGGCCTTACGTATCATCCATTCGAGTGCAATGTCAGATAATCCGGTGCTTTTACCACTTCCACCAACACAAACATGGTCTCCTGGGAACCAAAGCTCTTCAATACGCGAACTGGTTTCATATTGATGATCCCATAATACGGGCCGATAAGGCCAGCGCTTCTCATCGATTGCTACCGCTTGGTAAGCGTTCAAAACGCTATCACTCAGTTTGGTATCATGAAAATGCCGATTAAACAAATAATCAACCAGCCTCGAAAAAAGCAGTCCATATGGAGATCCTAGCGCCGCAACAGTGTCCCAAACGCCAATGAAACGGATTTTCTTGTAGTCATCCCCCCACGTAAATTGTTTGCGGAAATTAACCGAATTTTCAGCATCAGGGTGCCATGCCCTATCACGGGATTTATACTGATCATAAGCATCATCAAGCAGATAAAGAAAGCGTCTTTGCAATATCCCGACATTATGAATCATACCTGCCAAGCTTCTCGCACTATAGGCACCACGACTGAATCCTAGTAAATAAATTTCATCACCAGGTTCATAATTCGTCGCGATAAATAAATAAGCCTCTTTGATAGCGTTACTAATGCCATAACCGAAAGCGCCACCGAGTATTCGTTCTAATTTACGTGTGCCGATACCCGGCACGTAGTGCGCCAACTGCACATTCTTATGGTTATCTGTTGGTTTGAGTGCCTCCAAGAATCGAACAACATTGGTAACGGGTTGATTGCCACCGTCAAGAGGGTTAAGGGTTTTCGAATGAGTACTTTTCCAAGTACCATCAAAAAGCACAATTAGTTTCTTACTCATAAGGTTTCCTTTGAAGCATGAATCGCTTAATTGGGTTGTTTGAAAATGGCTCTCTATTCAACAAGATCATATGAGAGCATTCGTTTGTCGGCTTATCGCCCTTTGTTTTTAGCATTGTATAACTATTCACCGGATTGCAACGTAATCGGCACTTCAACTTCTTCGCTCCGGTCGCCATAACGGCGTACGGTTAGTTTGATCGTATCGCCGACTTTATAGTTATCAATACGGGAAAACAGTTTATCGACTGAATCAATCGGTTTGCCATCAATTGCTACAATGACGTCGTTCGCCACAATGTTACCTTCTGGAGTAACCGTAGCACCTTCCAGTCCAGCTTCTTCGGCAGCCGATCCGGGACTGATACTCAAAATGATGACACCGCTAATTTTCAGGTGCTCCGCCAAGCGCTTGTTAAGTTTGCTATCGACAGTAATGCCCATGGCGGGGCGAATATATTTACCCCGGCTTATAATTTGCGGCACGACACGGTTGACTGTATCGACTGGTACGGCAAAACCAATTCCTGCACTAGCACCGCTTGGACTATAAATTGCCGTATTGATACCAATTAGACGGCCGGCAGAATCAAGTAACGGTCCGCCGGAATTGCCGGGGTTGATCGCAGCATCGGTTTGAATTAAATTATCGATGTTCCGACCATCGCCGCTGGGTAGCGAACGATCCAGGGCTGAAACGATACCTGTAGTCAGCGTCCAGTCCAATCCAAATGGATTGCCGATGGCAAATACTTTTTGTCCCACTTTTAAATCATTGCTCGTACCGATAGGAACTGGCATATACCGTTGGAAACGTACATTGATCCGCAGCACGGCAATATCATGCGTAGGACTTGCGCCGACTAATGAGGCTTTATAATCGCGTCCATCGGTAACCCGCACAGTCGCCTCGCTCGCACCTTTGATCACATGAAAATTGGTAATCACATGCCCTTCATCATCCCAAATAAACCCTGATCCAGTGCCACTGGGCACAGAAAAAATATTCCTCGTCCAAGCATCCATAACACGTTGGCGAGTGGTAATAAAAACCACTGAATCCCGTGAGTTCTCAAATAATTCGATGGTGCTTTTTTCATCTTCTGCTAAGGTGCCTCGTGCTTGCACGACACGTGGTTCAGCGTTGATCGTGTGATTATTATTACTCAAAAAATCATGTTGTAACACATTTGGAAAATAGTGATACAGAAAACTGTGTAACAACAATGCCAATACGACAACAGTCAACACGGTCCAAATTAAGCGCAAAAAAGTTCCATCCTGACCCATTGGGTTTCTCCAATTTTTATTTATGTTTTATGACGAGTATGCAGAACGTACAAGATCGGATGTCATTAAATGGCAGTAGCTGCAGTACTGAGATCTACAAAAAATTACATTCAACTGATTAAACAACATGCGATTAATCACATGATATTGTAGAGAAGGAATGGGGAAGTTTTTGTGATGTTTTTCCATGTCACGCAAATTTTTATAAGCATTGAATCGCGTTAGCGATCCACGAATCCTGTTGCGCTGATCTTCGTGCGCAGCATTTCAATCTCTTCGATCAGATCGGCAACCAATCCAGCCAATTCAGGATGGCATTCAAAATCTCTCTCAACGCGGATGATTCGTTTAATTCGAATCATACTCCGACTGTCGAATATCCAGGTTGTAGGATCTGCTTGCGTACAATTGTCAGTAAGTAATACTCCGCACTGAACATGTTCGATGATCCATTCGCGGCTAACATGACAACACCGTGCCAACCTATCTACATCAAGCATGGCATCCTCAAGCAACATTGCATCAATTTCATCTGGCATGACCTTAAACTCCCAAATTCTGGCGCGGATTAAAAGCAAATTCTCGTGCCATGGTTTGATAAATTCCACGTTCTTTATCGCTCACAACCGGCGGTAAAACGATTTCCAGTAGTAAGTATAAATCTCCTGGTGTCGCAGCGGGAATACCTCTTCCTTTCAAACGTAATTTGCGCCCTGGTTGTGAATTTTCCGGTACACGAACTTCAACAAATCCATCTGGTACAGGAATTTTAATCGTTGCACCCAATGCTGCTTCCCAAGGGGCAACAGGCAATGAAGCATAAACGTCCTTATTATCAACCCGATAACGTGGGTGTGGATTGAATTGAATCTGTAAAAAAAGATCACCGGCCCTCTCACCAGCCATGCCAGAACCACCCTGCCCCGCCAAACGAATAATCTGTCCGGCATGAACACCCTTGGGAATCCGTATATTTAAAGTATGATCATCAAAAATGACATGGCCCTGGTTATCCAATTTCGGTGCGCGCAAAGTCAAACTACGAGTTGCACCGTGGTAGGCATCTTCCAGATCCAGCATGATCTTGGCGTGATGATCGTTCCCCTGCATTTTATGTTCGCCATATGGTGGTCTTCCACGCATTTGCTTACCAAATAACTCCGCAAAGAAATCACTAAAATCAGCAGCTTGTGAACCATCGCCGTGTGCATGACTAAACTCAAAACCGGCATCCCAACCTGGAGGGGGTTGAAAACCACTGCCCGATTGAAAGTTCCTAGCTTGTCCTAAATTGTCATAAGCCGCACGCTTTTCCGGATCCGAAAGCACCGTATACGCCTCATTGACCTCTTTCATTTTTTCTTCGGCATTGGCCTCTTTGGATACATCAGGATGATATTTACGCGCCAAGCCGCGAAATGCTTTTTTGATCTCATCTGCAGTGGCTTCTCGTGCGACACCCAGTGTTTTGTAATAATCTTTAAATTCCAAATCCGCTTCCCCTTTTATTGATGCTGTGTTGCAATCCCAATTATTGCTGCTTTACAGCAAATAGCGAAGGTTGAATAGTGCATATAACCCGCATACCCGTGATAAAGAAAGATAAGATGATTTATAAGTTTATCAAGTGCAACTGAGAGAATCATTTTGTACAGAAACCGATATCAGAATGGTCCGGTGACTTCGTAGGTAATACCGCCATCGTTATATCCACTGCTCCCGCGTTGTGAACTAAAATACAAGCGCTTACCATCTAGACTGAGCGCAGGGCCTGCTATTTCTGAACGTTCATGTCCTACCAATTGCAGCAAAGGAAACACTTTATTATCGACCAACACTA
Source organism: Nitrosomonas sp. (assembly GCA_024281825.1). Lineage (GTDB taxonomy): Bacteria > Pseudomonadota > Gammaproteobacteria > Burkholderiales > Nitrosomonadaceae > Nitrosomonas. The sequence continues at coordinate 12,044 of JAMWZY010000009.1, forward strand.
CGATTTGCATATCGCCGCCATCTTCGGCAACCAGCAATTCGCCAGCTTGGTTGGCTATAATGTTATCTACCCCGGTCAGTACTGGTGATTGGTGCTGCGAACTGCTATAGATAATGCTGAGTTCTTGTTGCGGTATGTCATACATCCAAACACGATTGTCGCCTTTAGTGACGAAATAAATTACCTCGCGATGGTACCAAATTCCTTCCCCACCATTAAAATGCGTTGCATTGCCAACCTGATGGCGCGTGAAAGTAGACTGCGCTAATGAATCCGGCAACACATGCCAACGAACCTTACCCACAGAACCTTCAAGCACTTCTGCAACTTCCAAGAATCCATCGTCCAGATTCGGATGGCTTTCCGTAGTATTAAAGGATCGTGCGGTGTAACGATATAAGCATCCATCGGTTTCGTCTTCGGTTAAATAAATCTGTTTATTGATCATATCCACCGCGACGGCTTCATGTCGAAACAAGCCTAAAGCAGCTCTTACCTGACCTTCTTTTTTCCCAAAAGGATCGCACTCCCATACTCGTCCTTTTGTAATTTCTTCGCAAGAAAGCCACGTTTGCCACGGAGTGTGTCCACCTGCGCAGTTACGATTGGTATTCTTTAAAATCGAGTAAGCATCAATAAGTTTTCCTGAATGATCGAAACGTAATGCACCTACACCACCTGCGTTACGATCTAACTCGCTATTCGAAACATAAATCCAGCCTGCATCTTCGGTAGCAAAAATTGCTCCGCCATCCGGAGCATCATGCCATTGATAATTAAAAAGCATTTGTCCTGATCGAGCAACGATACGTGAGTGAAAACCTGCCGGTAAACGTACACCATTTTCATCGGGAGGTAATAATTCTTCTGCTGAGGCTAATCGTATTAATGCAGCTTGCATTGATGTTGGCAACAAAATATTACCCATAAGCGTACTCATTGCTAGCAAGCTGTGTTTCAATATGCTTCGTCTTGATAAATTGATACTTTTCATTATGTCACTTGCTTCAATCCAGAACCCTCAGTTGATCCCCTTTCCGGTAATTGAGCAAGTTTATACTATGTGATGAAACGTTTCTGGGTTCAAATATAACAAGGATATATTACAATGCTTCATTGTTAAAACTCCATCTTATAAAAATATTGCAATGCTTTCATTGATTAAAATACTTGCTTCATTCTTTTCATTTTTACTCGTACTGTTCTCTATCAGTACGATACTCACGATTACCAGCAATTTACCTGTTGGGTTGAATGCTGCAATTTCACTCGCACTCGCACTGCTATCCGGCTGGTTTAGTTGGCAACTTACTTCTGGACAGCGTGCAGGAAAAAGCATTGCAATTGTCAGCGGTGCATCTATTGTCGGTGGAATTTTTTTCACATTGGTGTTTCTAGGCTCCATGGTTATTATTAAAGATACCAGTCAGGGGCCTCTGATTGGAATTTTCATTGCAACCCCATTAGGTGTCATCTTGGGTGCAATCGGTGGCTATCAATATGCAACATCAAAGATTTGAAACACACTGAGTCGTTCAAAACGATCCGATCTAATCACTTTTTATTCTGCTAACAAAACCAATTGTATTGACAAATAAGGAAAGGAGGGGTTTGATGCTTAAGGATTTAAGTGTGATAATTCCTGTTTTTGAATTCCTTAGGGGCATCAAATGATAAAAATTGGTAGAACTTCAGGTACTTGGGTATGTGGGATTTTTCTGACTTGCAATTTTAATTTTGCGCTTGCTGACGTAGTCAGCGATACGGAAAGGGTACTTAATTGGTTAGAAATCACAAACCCTCAAATTTTTTCTAGTCATCCCACTACGCAAACGAACCTCGAACCCTGGTTATTTCGACACTACCCCGAAGCAGGCATTTATGCGGGGGTAAACAAAAGTGATAATCGTGCCTATGCCATAGGTGGTCCGTGGGGAAGCGCTCCTGTATTGATCGATTCCTTACCGAACTTAGTCAGCCAGGTTCCAGCAGGAAAGTGGCTAGGTGCTAAACCAGTATTTCAGCAAACAGCACAATTCTTTGATAATCTGGAAGTTGCTATCAGCGCCAATGGTGATGCTGTAGCGGTTTGGCTTGAAACCGATTCCGACATCAGTATCAACAGTGTTTGGGCTATGCATTACAATGCCACTACAAATGACTGGAGTAAACCAACTTTACTCGACAATGGTGCTCAGAATGCTTATGAACCTAAAGTGGCTATGGACGCTAATGGAAATGCTACAGTCGTATGGGTGCAGCAGCTAGAATCCAAACTCAGCACCTGGGCTGCGCGATTTCAGGCGGGCTTCGGTTGGGAAGCCGCTGTATTACTAGAAAATAAGAATTCTTCAGACAGCGGAGGATTTCCGCAATCAGATGTCGCTATGGATAATATGGGTAATGCGATTGTAATCTGGTCACAACGTATCGGCGTTCAGTCTTTTATCTATGCCAATCGTTATATCATTGGTCAGGGATGGGGAGCCGCAAAGTTTATCGATCTGGATATTCCTGATCAAGTTGATGCCAGCTTCAATCCAAAGATAGCAATCAACAACAACGGTGATGCCATTGCGGTGTGGTCAAATATCAATACATCCAACATCAGGGTAAGCCATTACCAGCCACGTAGCGATACATGGGATTCTTCCCCAAGAGAGCTTGGCCCTGGCGTTCAACCGGAAATCGCCATCAGCGACAGCGGCAATGCGATTGTTGTTGCCCCTGCCCGGATCAGTTTGGCTGATTCATTCCAGGTAGCTGCTTGGCATTATAACCCAAATAGCGGATGGGATCCTGCAGTAAAAATCCTTGATCAGGGCCGTGTGGAGGAAACCAAATCCTTTGTGCGAATTGCCATGAATGCAAGAGGTAATGCAATAGCTTCATGGAGTCAATTGGATTCTTCAGGATCAGTCAGCGCCTTTACCAATTATTTTGAGAATGGTCAATGGGGAGCGCCAACTGCCATTGAAGCAAATAACGCCGTAGAGGTTGTCAATCAAGGTGTTGAAGTTGGTTTAGATTCGAGTGGCAGGGCATTTGCGGTATGGCGGCAAGAAGCTCGGGATGGCTCCTCCCAGGACAATTGGGCAAGCATTAGGCAAGCAGACACTAGTGATTGGAGCATCAACTCACTCGCGAAAACACCAGGATCCATGACTGAACCGCGCCTAGCGGTCAGCTCGACTGGTAGAGCCATAGCCGTCTGGTTACACAGCGATGAAAAAAGTAACACGGGTCGCTATTTGGTCGCGAACCAATTTAAGTAACGTAGTGTTTTATGAGCGAACCGTGAGAAAAAGAGTCGTTCTAAATAGTATGAGGCGCGGTAACCAAGAGAACTCTGACTTAACTCAATCATTGGTAATATAGTGATTAAATTAAAACTACTGCATATGAACTAAATGATGAAACGACTGAGATTAGATAATTCAACAATACTACTGTTGATCGGAATACTCGGTTTAATGGTTGCGCCCTGTTCTCTCCGGGCAAATGATACCATTTGGATTGATGTCGATACTCAAGAGCATACTTTATCGGTCATGCAAGGAAAAAAAATCCAAATGGTATTCCAGAACGTATCCATTGGCCGCTACGGCACAACTCGGACTAAAATCACCAAGGATGACAAGACGCCGCTCGGTACCTTTAAGATTGGTTGGATTAATGAAAAAAGTCGCTTTCACCGATTCTTTGGCTTGGATTACCCAAGTCTAGAAAACGCCAAGCAAGCATACCTCGAAAATAAGATCAGTCACGAAAATTGGTTAGCTATCTTGGATGCCAAAATGATGGGGAAAACACCTCCTCAGAATACCCCATTAGGCGGGCATATCGGTATCCATGGTATTGGCAAAGGGAATCCCGAGATCCATCATAGTTATAACTGGACAAATGGCTGTATTGCTTTAACCAATCAACAAATTGACCAATTGAGTCGGTGGATCACAACGGGCACGGTGGTAAATATTCGTTAACATCCCTCTATCTCAATTGTTCATGCAACAACTTAAGAATTCGACCGGATGTTACTGAATCGACGGTAGTATCATCATCGTTGAGTAAGCTGAGTTCACTACTGTTAAAGCTTGTATCGTTCAATTGTATGCGGTACTTAACTGCTTTACTGTCTGATGAATCTCCACTGCGCCAAAACATCAGATTCGACAAAATACCTTTGCCATCCCCCTCTTTCTTGCTGTCCTTATCAGGATTAACGTAACGTACATAATAGATCCCCTCTGCGCGGTTCCGGTCTTCGACGGTAAAACCGATGCGATCCAGCGCTAAGCCAACTCTACGCCATGATCGGTCAAAAGCTTCATTGATCACCAACTTATTATTCGTTGATTGGTCAATATAAGCGCGCTGATCGGAAGTACCTCGGTTTGAGGCCAATTCCAATTTGGCTTTTTCTTCCTTAACACCAAAACGCAACATTAAACGTGACAGCATTTCTGCTTCCAAATCAGGATCAGCGGGGCGCGGCTGCCAAATAGTACGCTGCAGATTACCCCCTTCCACGACTTCCGTCATGCCTCGGTGGCTGATGTAAATTTCCGTCAAACCTGCTTCATTTCTTTCTAAACGAGTACGATATTTGTCGCGTTCCCCTGCGGAATAAATACTATCCAAAAAAGTAGAAAATAAATTACGTATAAAATCTTGAGGAATCTTAGCACGGTTTTCGGCCCAATCAGTTTCCATGATACCTGTTTCCGGTGTCTCCACCTTGATAAGAAAACCAAGTTCTTGCCAAAACTCCTTAATGACCGGCCATACTGCTTCGGGTGATTGAGAAACCACAAGCCAACGTTGTGTTCCGGCACGTTCAATGTGTACATTTTCTGCTGAAGTGGGCGATAAGGTTGTTCTACTATTGCCGTGCAAAAGGCTGCCCCGTTCATTTTGATAACTAGAAAAAGTGGCACTGGTCGGTGCATCGAGTTCCGGAATAGCATAACGATCATCAATGGCTGGTTTAATCAAATCGGGCGGTATATCGAGCGGGGGTACTTTCCCAGCAGATTTATAGTCAATCGTTTTAACTTCTGGAAATAATTGAAATGAATTACAACCTGTCATTGAAAAAATAAATGCTATCCCCAACAGCAGCCTCGACATTTTCCGCCATTTCATTTTTGACACTATGCCCCCTTTAAACTTGGATGTTAGCTAACTGCATGGCTTCCCGTAGCAGTGAATGATATTGCGTAGATAAAGGAGTTAATGGAAGTCGAATGCCAGAATGGATCAATCCCATTTGCTCGACAACCCATTTGACTGGAATCGGGTTTGCCTCAACAAACAAATCAGTATGTAATCGAAGCAATTGATTATTTAATATCCGTGCAGTTGTCAGATCGTCACTCGCTGCAGCAACACACATCTCGTGCATTTTTTTTGGTGCCACATTGGCAGTAACCGAAATTACACCGTGCCCACCGAGCAATAACAACGCTAATCCACTGGCATCATCGCCGCTGTAGATGAGAAAATCTTTCGGTGCTCTGCGTAACAAATCAGAACCACGCCCAATATCACCGGTGGCATCCTTGATGCCGATAATGTTAGGAACTTCAGCTAACCGCAGTGCGGTATCATTGCAAATATCCACCACTGTTCTGCCAGGAACATTGTATAAAATATGGGGTACATCAACAGCCTCTGCGATTGCTTTAAAATGTCGATACAAGCCATCCTGAGTAGGTTTGTTATAGTAGGGAGCTACCGACAAACAAGCATCCACACCAATTTCTTTAGCATACAACGATAAATCAATCGCTTCACGAGTGGAATTAGCACCGGTACCGGCAATGACAGGTATACGTTTTGCAACATGCTCCACTGCGGTTTGTAATAACAAATAATGTTCTTTGAAATCGACCGTTGGCGATTCTCCGGTTGTACCCACCACCACAACACCATCAGTACCTTGTGCAATATGAAAATCAAGTAGCGAACGGAAACTTTCCAGATCAAGCTCACCGTCTTCATGCATAGGGGTTACGATAGCAACCAGACTACCTTTAAACATAACGATCAAATCCAGTAAAAAGCCTTATTTTACCCGAATCTTGAGGTGCTGCAGAAGCTGTTACGGAATATTAGGCAATCAATAATGGTCATTATTGATTGCCTTAACTATAAATATCCCTCAGTAAACTCTCAGATATGAGTACCAATGATGCGTCAAATGTTGGCTTTAGAGAAAATCATTTGATCATTGGCATATTCAACTTTTATTGTATCTTTTGCAACGAAATGCCCTAATAGGATCTCTTTTGCCAACGGATTCTCAATCTGAGACTGAATCGCGCGTTTCAAAGGACGTGCACCAAATACCGGATCAAAACCAACTTGTGCAATGGTTGCTAATGCCGCATCACTAACATCAAGCTTCATTTCCATTTTTGCTAAACGGGCTTCAAGATACTGCAACTGTATTTTCGCAATTGATTGAATATGTTTCTGATCCAGCGCATGAAACACCACGACTTCATCAATACGGTTGATAAATTCCGGACGAAAATAAGTTTTAACATCTGCCATCACAGCCTGTTTGATTATTTGATAGTCTTTGCCAGACATTTCTTGAATCATTTGTGAACCAAGATTTGAAGTCATCACAATCACGGTATTCTTGAAATCCACGGTTCTACCTTGCCCATCGGTCATACGTCCGTCGTCCAAAACTTGCAACAAAACATTGAAAACATCCGGATGCGCCTTCTCAACTTCATCGAGAAGAATCACTGAATAGGGTTTCCGTCGGACAATTTCAGTCAAATAACCGCCCTCTTCATACCCAACATAACCAGGTGGCGCACCAATCAAACGCGCGACTGAGTGCTTCTCCATAAATTCAGACATATCGATACGCACCAAATGATCTTCCGAATCGAACAAGAAACCTGCAAGCGCCTTGCAAAGCTCGGTTTTACCCACCCCAGTTGGCCCTAAAAACAAGAAAGAACCATACGGTCGGTTAGGATCTGACAAACCCGCTCGTGACCGCCGAATCGCATCGGAAACAAGCCGTACGGCCTCGTCTTGGCCTACTACCCGGTCATGTAATTTTTGCTCCATCAATAACAACTTCTCGCGCTCACCTTGCATCATTTTGGAAACAGGAATACCTGTTGCTCGTGACACTACTTCCGCAATTTCCTCAGCACCCACTTGTGTGCGTAATAGTTTAGGCTTCCTTGATTTTTCTACACCGAGATCTGCTGATTGTTGTAGTTGCGCCTCGAGCTGCGGAAGGCGGCCATATTGCAACTCGGAAACTTTTTGCCAATCACCTTTACGAGTAGCAGCATCGATTTCCAATTTGATTTTTTCCATTTCCTCTTTAATTTGCTGAGAGCCGTGTACCTGAAACTTCTCCGTTTTCCATACCTCGGCAAGGTCAGCATATTCACGCTCTTTTTTTGCTATTTCATCTTCCAAGAGCTGTAGCCGTTTTTGTGAAGCTTCATCTTTTTCTTTTTTAACGGCTTCGCGCTCAATTTTTAGTTGTATTAAACGCCGATCAAGCTTATCCAACGTTTCAGGTTTTGAATCGATTTCCATACGAATACGCGCGGCCGCTTCGTCAATTAAATCAATCGCTTTATCCGGCAAAAAACGGTCTGTGATATAGCGATTGGATAATTCAGCCGCAGCTACAATAGCCGGATCGGTAATATCGACACCGTGGTGGACCTCATATTTTTCCTGCAAGCCACGCAAAATTGCAATGGTCGCTTCTACGCTGGGTTCTTCCACTAATACTTTCTGGAAGCGACGCTCTAACGCTGCATCTTTTTCGATATATTTGCGGTACTCATCTAAAGTCGTGGCACCGACGCAATGCAACTCTCCACGTGCTAATGCAGGCTTCAACATATTTCCGGCATCCATCGCACCTTCAGCTTTGCCTGCACCGACCATGGTATGCAGTTCATCGATGAAAACAATCGTCTTGCCTTCATCCTGCGTTAATTCCTTCAATACCGATTTGAGCCGCTCTTCAAACTCTCCACGATACTTCGCCCCGGCTAATAATGCAGCCATGTCTAAACTCAATACTCGCTTGTCTTTTAAACTTTCTGGCACTTCGCCATTGATAATGCGTTGCGCCAATCCCTCCACAATGGCAGTCTTACCAACACCGGGCTCACCAATCAGCACTGGATTATTTTTGGTGCGGCGTTGTAGCACTTGAATGGCACGCCGAATTTCATCATCACGACCAATTACCGGATCCAATTTGCCTTGCCGTGCACGCTCGGTAAGATCGAGCGTGTATTTCTTTAATGCTTCACGATTGCTTTCGCCCTCAGCACTATTGACTTGCTCACCACCACGAACGGCATGAATCGCTTGCGAAAGTGCCGCATAGCTCGCGCCATGCTGTTTGAGCAGTGCACCGGCCTCACTTTTATCTTGGAGAGCTGCCAACAAAAACATCTCTGAAGCAATAAACTGATCGTTCTGCTTTTGTGCTTCCTTATCCGACAAATTCAGCAAGTTATTCAAACTACGTGAAATAGCAACCTCCCCCGCTGAATTTTCTACTTTGGGTAAACGTTGCACTTGCTGTCGCAGACTCTCTAACAAAGCAGCCGTATTTACACCCGAACGCTGCAACAACGACAACGTACTGCCATCTTCTTGCTGCAATAACGCCAATAATAAATGTTGTGGCTCTATCGTTGGGTTATCTTGCCCCACCGCGATGCTTTGCGCATCAGAAAACGCCTGCTGGAATTTGGTCGTTAATTTATCAAAACGCATGGAAATCTCCCTCGAAAAATCATTTATGCTTATGTGGGGAAGAATACAATAAATTTCAAGTATTACTTAAGTTTACAACGCATGGTGCATGAATTTTCTAACCACATTAGCCATGGCCGTGTTTTAAAGGATTAAACATAGACGCAGTCGACATAATTGGGCAATATTCCGCCTTAAAAATTATCAGATGACGTAATGCGCAGGCTTCTCCCGTACAATATCATTAATGCTCAGCCAGGAACTCTAAGCACCATGGCCAATGCATGCGCGCTCATGTTAAGTGGCACAAACTCTTCCAGTAGAATTTCACCTGGACGAATCGGACGCATATCGTTAGTGATTACAATCAACCGTCCTTAACGGTAATTAACAATCTCAACATCGCAGGCATTTCCGTTCTCAAAACAAAAGCAAATATGCCATGGGTTGTTAATTCAAATACTCCACCTCCTCAACCAATTATCTGATAGCGGTTACCTGGAGAACTGCGTAGATCATCAATCATATCAGCAGAATCAAGTATCTGTAGTTTTGTTCGGCTTGCGACGAAGCCGATCAGGGTAACTACTACCATACAGTAATTAGGCGTATCGATTCACCCTGTTCAAGAAAAATTCGCCCTAAGGATTCGATGCCTGTTTCTTGATTCGATTCTGCAGCAGTCACAACAATTCGGCTAAGTTACTCAACTTTAAGCAATCTTCAAGTACCATGCTGAATTATTAATTTAATTGAGTGTTATTAAGGAAGTGTCAATTCACTAGTGCAATCGCTATTACTCGTTATGAATCAACACGTCCGTTACCTATTGCACTACTACTATTCAGCTTTATTTGTTTCTAGATTCCATTTTTTGGGGCCTACGGCAGTACCTGCCTTACCATCATTACTCACAAGGGTGTAGGTCCAAGATATCTTGTCATATATAAATGCCACTGTTTCATGAGGACGATCGGAACCACCACCTACTGAAACAGATTGAATCATTGCATTTTCTAATTCATACTTGAAATAGCACACTCTTTCTCCGGACTCCTGACATACTTCCAGCTCTACTTTGGCAATATGTGTCCCACTGGCGCAATATATGCTGAGATCCACGCTCGCATTGTCAATACTTTTTGTAATAACAAAAGGATCAAAATCAGCACGAGCTGAGCTACGACCCCCAGTGCCGTTGACACCGGACATAGGTTGACTCAATCCATGATTGAAACTGAATACTTCAATCCAATCCTTGTGATCTTCATCCGTTGACTCGCCTTTAATAGGATCGCAGTGCAAATAGGTATTCGTAGCCATTTTCTTCTCCTTGATTTACTGAGACTAATTAACAAAAACAATGCCTAACATATGCTTCACACCTTGCTCCGGAAACTAAGTGCGAACAATTCAAATTTTAAAGCCCAATTATTTCTTCTCCGAAGGCAATCTTGAAACTAATCGTAAAGACACTGTTATCCTTCCAATTGATAATGCGGCCTTAGATAAAACTTAGAAGTATAGTAGCCAAAATTCCCCTCTACTTCTTCAACCACTACTTCTGCCCTTGCCAAAGGTCTTTTGGCTCTGTCAATTTTACTCGCCGTCGCAGGATTTTGGCTTCAACATGGTTATTAATCCATTTTTGCATATCCTCGCGATCCTTAAAGCCACATTTGAGGTAATGTGCAAAATGGCAAACTACAAATAAATAAGGCAGCCTGGCCGATAAATTTGCATTCGCTGTTGCATCTAGGCCATCATACTCAATGAAGAACAAGCTAGCTTCCTCTCTACCAAATGTGAGGTTTATATTCAATAGGTCGCCCCCTATCTCTGCATGCTTGAGTTTCTTGTGCAATTCCATCAATTCCTGCCGCTCATTGGCATTCAAGAGGAGATTAATCGATATTGTAGCCGGTGGAATTTCTTGGCTTGATCTAATTGGTACACCTGCTGCTCAACACCAAGCTTGTATCGAAGTATAGTGGCAACCAAATTCCTTAGATAATTACTTGAGACGTTTGCCTAATACTACCAATCCCACCATCAGTTGGCAAAACTCCTGCAGGTAGCCAGGTTTACAGTTTTATATCATCTTACGTATCCTTTAAACAGAACGTAATGTATCCGTTCAAAGGAGGACAACTCCAAGCTGCTTTGATGCTTCGACCAAAGTTAATCCACTTTCTTAAAAGAAACTGATTATATTGTATATTGGTTGATTCCGCCTTCATCTTACATTTTATGAAACTTCTGATTTCATGAAAATCATACATACCTCATTGTGCTTCTGACTAAAAATTAGTGTCACTTTAATCATAGTCCTTTTAGAATACTTTCTTTGTGTGTCATCAATTTTAAATTGGCTGACATTGCGATGAAATAATTTTAAAAAAATGATCATGAATAAAAATCATAAAATAAAAGTATTATTTGTCTGCATGGGTAATATTTGTCGTTCCCCCACTGCCGATGCCGTTTTCCGCCATTATGTCCGAAATGCTGGTCTCGAACATATGATTGAGGTGGATTCTGCCGGAACACACGCCTATCACATCGGACACCCACCCGATCAGCGCTCGCAGCAAGCTGCGATGAAACGCGGCTATCAAATGGATGATTTGCGTGCTCGCGCAGTCAATTCAGAGGATTTTGAAGTATTTGATTATATTCTGGCCATGGACAAGGAAAATCTTGCTTTGCTTCAACAAAGAAGTCCCATGAAACACCATGAAAAAATCCAGTTATTTATGTACTACAGTAATAATAAGGCAACCGAAACTGAAGTACCTGATCCTTATTACGGCGGTCATCAAGGCTTTGAAGTTGTTCTGGATATGATCGAAGAAGCCGGTCGTGGGTTGCTGGCACATTTGCACAACAAAAAAACAAAGGATATGTTATGAAAACGAAAGCCGCAGTGGCCTGGCAAGCAAAGCAACCTCTTACCATCGAAGAAATTGATTTGGCAGGGCCAAAATCTGGCGAGGTGCTGGTTGAAATAAAAGCCACGGGCATCTGCCATACGGATTACTACACCCTTTCAGGCGCTGATCCCGAAGGACTCTTTCCCACGGTATTGGGTCATGAAGGTGCGGGCATTGTGGTTGATGTCGGGCCGAATGTAAAATCTCTGCGCAAAGGCGATCATGTTATTCCTTTATACACACCCGAATGCCGTGAGTGCAAGTTTTGCTTATCGAAAAAAACCAATTTGTGCCAGGCCATTCGTAACACGCAAGGCCGTGGTGTCATGCCGGATAATACTTCACGTTTTTCTATAGATGGCAAACCCCTATTTCATTACATGGGTACATCGACATTTTCCAATTACACTGTGGTGCCCGAAATCGCCTTGGCCAAGATCCGTGAAGACGCTCCGTTTGATAAAGTGTGTTATATCGGCTGCGGTGTCACAACGGGTATCGGTGCCGTTATTTACACCGCTAAAGTCGAGGCAGGCGCCAATGTCGTCGTATTCGGTCTAGGCGGCATCGGTTTAAATGTCATCCAAGGTGCACGTATGGTGGGTGCGGACAAAATCATCGGTATCGATCTCAATTCCAAGCGTGAGGCGATGGCTCGCAAATTTGGCATGACGCATTTCATCAATCCCAATGAGGTGCCCAATCTAATTGATGCTATCGTGCAACTAACCGACGGCGGCGCAGATTACAGTTTTGAGTGCATTGGTAATACTAAAGTGATGCGGCAAGCGCTGGAATGCACACACAAAGGCTGGGGACGCAGCATCATCATCGGCGTCGCCGAAGCTGGGGCAGAAATCAGCACGCGCCCTTTCCAGTTAGTTACAGGGAGAAAATGGGAAGGTTCTGCCTTTGGTGGCGCGCGTGGCCGTACTGATGTGCCTAAAATTGTGGATTGGTATATGGAAGGAAAAATCGATATTGATTCGCTCATCACCCATATCCTGCCACTGGACAGGATCAATGACGGTTTTGATTTGATGAAAAGTGGCGAATCGATTCGTTCAGTCGTGGTGTATTAACATGACAGCATTAGAAACTCGTAGTCAACACCAGTGTTTTGATGGCATACAAGGCTTTTATCAACATGCATCGACTGTCATTGGTTTGCCCATGCGTTTTTCCGTATATCAACCGCTACAAGCAAAATCCCAACGCATTCCGGTGTTATTTTTTCTCGCTGGTCTCACCTGCACCGAAGAAACCTTCATGATCAAGGCCGGTGCACAACGCTATGCCGCTGAATATGGATTGATGCTAGTATCAATGGACACCAGCCCGCGTCAGACCGGCATTGCAGGAGAGTCTGACGATTGGGATTTCGGTGTTGGCGCGGGATTTTACTTGGACGCAACGCATGCACCGTGGTCCAAGTATTTTCAAATGGAAAGTTACGTCACACAAGAACTACGCAATATCATCATCGATCAATTTCCCGCCGACCCAAACCGAACCGGTATTTTTGGTCATTCGATGGGCGGACATGGCGCATTGACGCTAGCACTACGTAACCCCAGCTTGTATCGCTCGGTCTCCGCATTTGCGCCGATTTGCGCACCGATGCGCTGTCCTTGGGGACAAAAAGTATTCAGCAGTTATCTTGGTGAGAATCAGCAGGACTGGCGGCCATACGATGCCACCGCATTGATCGAAGATGGCTGCAGGATACCGGATATCCTGATCGATCAAGGTTTGAACGATCAATTTCTGACCGAGCAACTCCATCCGCACCACTTGGAAAATATCTGCGCCGCAGCCGGTCAGAAACTGACGCTGCGCTACCATCAAGGCTACGATCATGGCTATTACTTCATCAGCACATTCATCGGCGAACATTTGAAGTATCATCACGATGCGCTGATAAGATAATTCGAATATCAAAATCCCATTCTTATTGATTCGTGACCTAACTCTGTTTTACTACTATTTTTTCACGACCCACCTCGCATTTTTTGCTCGATAGATCGGAGCGTGTTTTGAATTTCTCGCTCTTTCAGCTCTGGGTCGGTGTCTTGGATGTATTCAATAGCGGAAAAGTCGTCGCCACGTTTCCTATTTTGTGGGGGTTCAAGTGCCTCAATGAGTAGTGCTTCGAGGGTTGCGACAAGGCTGGCAAGCGATGTATTCAGTGAGGTTTCTCGAAGGCTCCCTTCTTGCGTTACGTCAAGTAAGCCAAACCATGAAAACCGATTCCATCGACTACCTAATCGATCAACCGTGTGCTCAAAGAAGCGCTTACCAAGTGGGCGATCAATGGAGCGCCCGACATATACCACGGTGTGGTGATCATAGAGGATATAAATGCCTTTTTGTTTACCAAAGTCAACTGGCTTAGAAAGAGCTTGTTGCCTCCCGTACATTTTTGGGTCGTTACGCCATACAACAAGGTCTCGTTGCCAATACATGCCAAAGGAGTGAATGATAGAGTCAGATGATTCCACATCCGAATCAGCAAGTGTTTCGAGTTTTCTCTTATTCATGTCTGAAGCTGACATCTCAACCAATGCGGCTGGTGAATTCTTGAGCGCAAATATACCTTTCCCAACGCGGATAAAAGGTGATTTTTCTCCATCGTACTTTATGGAGGATGCTAGTTGGGCATTTACTGTTGCGGCAGGAGTTGCACCGTCAGTCTCGTAGTAGCCAGGAGACAAGGTTTGTTCAGAGATCTCCGTGTAATGTAATGGTGTGGCCGATTCTGCGAGTACCTTTTTTATGGCTACTTTCCAAGATTTCTCCACTGGTTCCTCCGAAAAGTCTAACATAATGCATAAAACATTTAGCCCAATAATCTTCCATGAAATTTCATATAACCCTATTTAATACAATTTATCATCATATTTCTAATAAGGCTTAAAATATTAATGGAACAAATCATGCAAACAAATACGGCAACGAAATGACTGGTTCAGATCCAGAACTAAGAATCTTTGTTTTTTCCAATCATCACAAGGCAAGCTCAAAGAAACTTTATGAGAAGTAACTCTCAAAATTTCCCGGCGCGTAAAATTTCCACCAATTGCGCTAGTGCCTGACCACGGTGACTGATTTGATTTTTCTGTTCTGCGGTTAACTCGGCAGCAGTTCTATCGAATTCCGGTAAATAAAAATACGGGTCATAGCCAAACCCCCCTGTTCCACGCGGCTGGGCGATGATTTCTCCATGCCACGAACCATCGACGATGATCGGTTGCGGATCATCGGCATGACGCACGAGCACAATGACACAGTAATAAAAAGCACGTCGATTGGTTTGGTTTTGCAACGATTCTATTAGCTTCAGATTATTGTGCGCATCCGACTTGGGCTCTCCAGCATACCGTGCAGAATGAACGCCCGGCGCGCCATTGAGTGCTGCGACACAAATCCCCGAATCATCTGCTAATGCTGGCAATCCTGAGCAGCGGCTGGCATGCCGTGCTTTTGCCAGTGCATTCTCAACAAATGTCACAAAGGGTTCTGCAATTTCACTTACATTGAAGGCCGATTGAGATACCACCTCTATAGCCAAAGGTGCAAGCAGCGTACTGATTTCAGCTATTTTCCCAGCATTATTACTGGCAATGACCAGTTTTTGCACACTATCCACGTGCCATGGATTCCTGCGCTAACGATTCTTTTTGTATTGCAATCAATTCTTGTATGCCATGTTGTGCCATATCCAACAAGGTGCTCAACTCGTTACGGCTAAAAGCCATTCCTTCAGCAGTACCTTGCACTTCCACTAGGCCTAAGTTGCCTGTCATCACTACGTTCATATCCGTATCGCACGATGAATCTTCTTCATAATCCAGATCAAGCAGTGCAACACCTTGGTGAATGCCGGCTGATATGGCAGCCACATGATCGATAATCGGCGTGGTCTCAATCAATTGTTGATAAATCAGTTTTTCCACTGCATCGTGCAAAGCAACAAAAGCACCTGTGATACTGGCAGTGCGCGTACCGCCATCCGCCTGTATCACATCACAATCGATCAGAATGGTACGCTCTCCTAATTTTTTCAAATCAACCACAGCACGTAGAGCGCGTCCGATTAATCGTTGAATTTCCATGGTGCGCCCGGACTGCTTACCTTTCGCTGCCTCGCGCTGCATGCGCGAATGCGTTGAACCAGGCAACATCCCATATTCGGCAGTCAACCAGCCTTGCCCCTGCCCTTTTAAGAAAGAGGGAACCTGTTCATTAATGGTTGCCGTGCATATTACCTTCGTTTCTCCACATTCAATCAATACCGATCCATCCGCATAGCGTGTAAATTGACGGGTAATCTTGACAGGGCGAATTTGTGCGGATGTTCTTTGATTGCTTCGTGTCATATAATTTAAATAAAAAAACTAATTGGTATAATGATAAATCGGTTTGTCAGGCGTACCTGCTGACACGGTCAATACTTCATAGCCACTTTCAGTCACTAAAATAGTATGCTCCCATTGCGCTGACAAACTACCGTCTTTGGTGGTAATGGTCCAGCCATCTGGCATGTGCCGAATACCTGCTTTACCGGCATTGATCATCGGTTCAATGGTAAAAATCATCCCTGATTTTAATTCCATCCCCGTTCCAGGCTTACCGTAGTGAAGCACCTGTGGATCTTCATGAAATTTTATACCAATACCATGTCCGCAAAATTCCCTCACCACACTATATCCGACGCCTTCAGCCAATTTCTGAATAGCATGGCCAATATCACCCAGTTTTTTGCCTGGCTCGACCTGTTCAATGCCACGCCACATGGCTTCATAAGTCACTTCGCATAAGCGTTTGGCTTGAATTGATGGCTCTCCCACGTAATACATACGACTCGTATCGCCGTGATAGCCTTGATAAATCACGGTAATATCGATATTGACGATGTCGCCATTCTTTAATTTTTTATTTCCTGGAACGCCGTGACAAATCTGGTTGTTAATCGAAGTACAAATCGATTTCGGGTAAGGGGAATGCCCGGATGGCGCGTAATTAAGTGGCGCGGGAATAGTTTTCTGCACATCGACCATATAGCGATGGCATAACGTATCTAGCTCTTCGGTAGTAATGCCCGAAACGACGAAAGGCGTTATATAATCAAGAACTTCTGATGCCAATCGACCAGCGATCCGCATCATCTCGATTTCTTTGGGTGTTTTTATTGAAACTGACATTTTATTTAACTGAATTGAACAATCTATCTATGATACAAGGTATGAGCTGTTTCCTATTTCAATCTTTACATTGAACAGCAGTCAATTGTGTACCTTCAAATTGCTCAACAACCTTATGCATTTGCTCTTGGATAATAGAACTCGACTGCTGGATGATCATTTTTTTTAATTCAACTTCGGATTCTTCTATCACCGCATTGGCTATTCCTTTTTTTACGAGATCTTCTAATTGCTTCTGCGCTTCTTGTTTATCATCATACATACCAACGGAAATGGTATTCTTCCAACGCTCCTCAGGCTTCTTGATTCGAAAACTGGCGATACCGAAATTACGCAGTTTATTAATCATGCGATTGGTTGCTTCTTTGTTGGGCAATGATGGAATAAACAACAGATATTTCACAGCATTGCCAATACTCTCCCACTCGTAAGATAAGTCTGGATAAAATTCTGCCATCACAGTTTCCGAGTATTGTATCTGTTCTTCATAAAAATTACCCCATTGCAAACAGCCATCATTGACTGGTACTAATACAATTTTTTCAGAATTAAGCGCTATTGGAGCGCTTAGTTGCTTTTTTTCCAAGAAAAATGACGCAACAACGAAAAACAAACTATTGATCAATAGCAAAATAATTAGGACTGTTTTCATTGAGAAATAAAATATTGAATCATAAAAACCTGATTAATTTTGTTGTTAAGGTCTTTTTGCCTTGTTAAAATACAACGTTTTTCCAATGCTTGCCAACTTTTGAGAGCTCTAAAGACGGAATGAATATTATGAACATAATTAAAGTAATAACAGTAGTAATTGCAGTATTGACAATGGTTACACCACTTTTAGCAGAAGATACTAACACTGCTGACGACAACAGCAATAGTGAAAATACAGCAGTTTCATCAGAAGCTAACACAGCCCCTGCAGCGCCTGCGACAGCCCAAGAAATTGCTTCCGGTGTATGCGCAGGATGCCATAATGCAGACGGCAATAGCATTATTCCAGCCAATCCGATTTTAGCAGGACAACATGCCGAATATCTTTCTAAACAGTTACTCGATTTTAAAGCGACTGAGAATGAACCCGCAAAACGGAATAGCCCCGTAATGTCAGCGATGGTCGCTACACTTTCACAAGATGATATGAAAAAACTAAGTGAATATTATGCCCAACAGAAAATGATACCCAGTCAAATAGAAGCAGAGGCAAAACTTCTTGAAACAGGAAAAATTCTGTATCACGGTGGCAATATTGAAAATGGTGTTCCCGCCTGTGCAAGTTGCCACGGACCCAAAGGCGCAGGAATTCCTCCTCGCTACCCTGCACTTGCTGGACAACATGCAGAATACACACATACCCAGTTAAGCCTATTTAATACAGGTGATCGCGCTAATGACAACGGTGTAATGCAAAAAGTAATTACTCGCATGAGTGGCTCAGAGAAACGTGCCGTATCAGCCTATATTGCTTCAATGCGCCCATAGCTGTGATTGCATCATCAAAAAAGGCAGCTAAATTAGCTGCCTTTTTTATTACATATCTACCGTTATTGATTCCAATAACTAAAAACCTTATCGGCTGCAGCAAAAGTTTTATTCAGTTCAACGTCACCGTGCATTGATGAAACGAATCCTGCTTCAAATGCTGAAGGAGCAAAATAAACACCTTCTTGCAACATGGCGTGAAAGAATCGATTAAATGCAGCTTTATCGCACTGCATGACCTCGGCAAAACTGGTAGGAATTGTTTCTGAGAAATAGATGCCAAACATTCCTCCAATCGATTGCGCACAAAAATCGATATCGTATCTTTGTGCCGCAGTTGTTAATCCTTCTGTTAACCGCTGCGTCATTTCCGTTAATTTTTCATAAAAACCAGGCGCTTGAATCAATTTAAGCGTAGCTAACCCCGCCGCCACCGCAACAGGATTCCCTGACAATGTTCCTGCTTGATAAACAGGCCCCAACGGCGCCAAACATTGCATGATCTCACGGCGCCCACCAAAAGCCGCCATTGGCATCCCACCGCCAATCACTTTACCCAAAGCAGTTAAATCGGGCTTGATCTTATAAAGCCCTTGTGCGCAAGTTAAGCCGACACGAAATCCTGTCATGACTTCGTCGAAAATCAAAACACTACCATTCTGCGTACACAATGCACGTAATTTTTGCAGAAAATCTGCTTTAGGGGCAATTAAATTCATATTCCCGGCCACCGGCTCAACGATCACAGCGGCAATCTCCTTACCCCATTGGTTAAAAGCTTGCTCCACGCTCGTGATATCGTTGTAATCCAATACAATGGTATGCCCCGCAGTTTCTGCGGGTACTCCAGCCGAACTTGGATTACCAAAAGTCAACGCACCGGATCCTGCTTTAACGAGTAAAGAATCATCATGGCCGTGATAACAACCTTCAAATTTAACAATTTTGCTACGTCCTGTAAAACCCCGCGCTAAACGAATAACACTCATACCTGCCTCGGTACCCGAGCTGACCAGGCGCACCTGTTCGATCGATGGCAATAATTGACAAATTAGTTGCGCAATGTCCAATTCGGCTTCGGTTGGAGCGCCATACGTTAAACCATTTTGTGCAGCAGCTTGTACTGCTTTAACCACTTCTGGATGAGCATGCCCTAAAATTAATGGCCCCCAGGAACCGACGTAATCCACATAAGATTTTCCGTCAGCATCCCAGAAATAAGCACCCTCACCTCGTTGGAAAAAAACCGGCTCACCTCCCACCGATTTAAACGCCCGCACCGGAGAATTAACACCCCCAGGAATATAGCGCTGTGATAATTCGAATAATTGCTGATTACGTGAAGTCATTTCGTTACTCATAAAAGGTTAGAAAAATTTTGCTTCATCTTACTAATTGAACATCCTTAAAAAGCTGCACCAATTGCTTTGTCCTCAATTGAATATCGCGCGTATTGAACAAATCATCACTTACCGCAATTGCAGCACAGCCAGATTGAATAACTGCTGTTGCGTTGGTTAAGCGAATACCACCAATGCCGACAATTGGAATAGCGATTTGCTTTCTTGCTTGATCTACCCAATCTACAGTAACCTTTACTGCGTCAGGCTTAGTAGCAGAAGAAAAAAAAGCGCCAAATGCTACATAATCTGCGCAGAATCGTTGTGCTTGTAGTGCCAGATCCAACCGGTTGTAGCATGATATTCCTAAGATTTTATCGTACCCAATCAACCGCTCTTTTACTTCACATCGTACCAGATCATCTTGTCCCAAATGCACGCCGTCTGCATCGATTTCGAGTGCTAGATCTAAATCATCATTCACAATCATAGGTACTTGATAGCTTCTACATAGCGACAGCAAAGCTTGTGCTTGTTCTCGAAGCAAACCACAGTTCGCGGATTTATTGCGATATTGCAGCAATTTCACACCACCTTGCAATACTTTCTGAACCTTATCGACTAATTCCTCGGTTCGCATCATATCTGGGGTAATCGCATACAATCCGTTAATGATTGAGGGATGTAATTGTTGCTGTTGCCTTGCCACTATCAACCTCTTCTTGTTCATTTGTTCGAAAAAAGCGATCCGGAATGTATTGCCCTTTACCAGGACAAAATCCTGCTTGCAAAGTTTGCCAAGTATATTGTTGTGCTTTGACAATACTATCGTTGATGGATAATCCTCGCGCAAGTTGTGCTGCAATCGCAGATGCCAAGGTACAACCCGAACCATGATAGCTTGCGTCAAGCCTCTCCCATTCATCAGTCTTTATTTGGCCTGTGGCAGAATAAAAGGTATTTTTTACATTGTGTGAATTTTCGTGTGTGCCTGTTATTAATACATGCCTACATCCGGTATCCAATAATCGTTGTGCGCAAATAGACAAGTCGAGCTGACTTCCTGAGCAGTCTGATTCGTACTGTGCGAACCGCCGCGCTTCCAAGCTATTGGGTGTCAATACGGTGACTCGCGGCAATAATAATTCGCGCATTGCATCAACCATCCGTTCATCGGTTAGCTGATCCCCTCGCCCTGAAGCCAAAATGGGGTCCATGACTAGCGGTATCTCAGGATAATCCGAAACAATTGCAGCAATTGCTGCAATTGTTTCCACGCTGCCCAACAAACCGAGTTTAAATGCACTAACTGGCATATCTTGCAGCACTATTCGCGCTTGCGCAGTGATCCACGCCGCATCGAGCGGCATAAGATCCACTACGCCCACGGTATCTTGAATCGTGATCGCAGTAATGACGGACAGTGGATGACAACCGATACTTGCGATAGTCAACATATCGGCCTGAATACCCGCCCCCCCGGTAGGATCACTGGCTGCAAAAGAAAGTACAATTGGGGGTGGCTGTAACATGAATTAATACCGTAAAATAGCGGCCTATTTTAACCGAAAAGGAAGTGACTATCTATCATGTCTACAGCAGAGAATCCCGAATACCATCGCTACATGTGTTTAATTTGTGGTTATATTTACGATGAAGCGCTTGGTTCTCCCGACGAAGGAATACCTCCCGGCACACGCTGGCAAGATGTACCGATTAATTGGACTTGCCCGGAATGCGGCGCACGTAAAGAAGATTTTGAAATGGTAAAGGTATAAATAATGCGTATCCTGCATACCATGTTGCGCGTGGGCAATTTGGAAAAATCGCTGGATTTTTATACGCAAGTGCTAGGCATGCAATTACTGCGGCGCAAGGAGTATCCTGAAGGCAAATTCACGCTTGCATTTATCGGTTATCAAAATGAAGCGGATGGAGCCGTATTGGAATTGACCCATAACTGGGATACATCATTTTACGATTTAGGTAATGCTTTTGGCCATATCGCCATTGAAGTCGAAAATGCCTATCAAGCCTGTGAAAATGTTAAGAAACTAGGTGGCAAAGTCACTCGCGAAGCTGGCCCAATGAAACATGGTGCGACAGTAATTGCTTTTGTCGAAGATCCGGATGGTTATAAAATTGAGTTTATACAGAAAAAACCGGCTAATTTTTAATATCATCCATATTAGCCAGTGTCTGTTTTCCTGTTTTTTATCCATGCAACAAAAAAATAGTTGGAATCTTATGAATATCGGGTAATGACAGCCGCCACTCACGAATGGTTTTAGTCGCAATCATTTCATTATCGGCTGTCATATGACTTGCAATGCAAAGATTTGTTTTTTCAGTGCAAAATTTGATTAATTGCTCCAATAGCTTTTTATTGCGATAAGGAGTTTCAATAAAAATTTGTGTTTGATCATGTTGAATCGATTGCTTTTCCAGCAGCAGAATCTTTTCAACTTGGGCGGTACTATCAATGGGCAAATAACCATGAAATGCAAAGCACTGCCCATTTAATCCCGAGGCCATCAATGCCAGTGAAACCGATGATGGTCCGACCAATGGTATAACGTTAATATTATTTTGATGCGCTAAGCGAATTAATTCAGCACCGGGATCAGCGATAGCCGGACACCCTGCTTCAGACAACAATCCGACATCATGCCCCGCAAATAATGGGTCAAGTAAAGTAAATAAATCATTACGATGAGTATGCTCATTGAGCTCCTGTAGCTGCAATGTTTGTAACGTGTGTTGAGTGTTAATTTTCTTTAAAAATTGGCGTGCCGTTTTAGGATGTTCCACAATAAAATACTCAATCTCTGCAACTCGGTGTTGCACCAATTGCGGTAATACCCAAGCAATATCCGCCGGGCTAATAGGTGTAGGAACTAAATAAAGCTTGCCCGTCATTTACAAATTAGATGCTAATGCAAAACTCTGGGCGCACTGAGAATGAATTCTGGAATATCCACATCGAATTGAACGCCATCCTCTGTTGTCATTTGATAGCTGCCTTTCATGGATCCCACTGGAGTTGAGATCACTGTTCCACTCGTATATTCAAAACTATCGCCAGGCTTGAGCAGCGGTTGTTCACCTACCACACCTAAACCACGTACCTCCTGAGAAGTACCATCGCCGTTCATGATAATCCAAGAACGACTGATCAGTTGCGCGGTTACGTTTCCAATATTGGCAATTGTGATGGTATACGCAAATACATAGCGATCGGAATCTTCATCCGACTGATCGGACAAATATGCAGTGCGTATGTTGATCCCTATCTCATATTTCTTTTCTTCATCCATTTTTTTCAGATAATTCTTCTTAAATTTTTCCAACAGTCTATATTCAAATGATCGCATAACAGTCATCGATATGAGACACAATAAATCTTCTTCACTTTTATGATTAGCCCATGATTTAGAGTTAGAATAGCAAATTTGTTTACGGAGAGATTCACATGTTTCGCATCGCACCCAGCATACTATCAGCTAATTTCGCCAAACTCGGTGAAGAAATCACTGCTGTCATAGATTCAGGCGCAGATATTGTTCACTTTGACGTCATGGATAACCATTATGTTCCGAATCTTACAATTGGTCCTTTGGTTTGTGAAGCCATCCGCCCAGTCACCACCGCACTTATTGATGTCCATCTGATGGTCAAACCTGTAGACCGCATTATTCCAGATTTCGCCAAAGCAGGGGCCAATATCATTTCCTTTCACCCGGAAGCTTCTGATCATATTGATCGTACCATTGGACTTATCAAAGAACAGGGTTGCAAAGCCGGACTGGTATTTAATCCAGCTACGCCACTCTATTATTTAGATCATGTATTGGATAAATTAGATTTAATTTTGATCATGTCCGTTAACCCAGGTTTCGGTGGGCAAAAATTCATCCCGGAGGCACTCAACAAGCTTCGTACAGTCAGAAAACTTATCAATGAGAGCGGCAATGATATTATGCTAGAAATTGATGGCGGCGTTAAGGTAGATAATATTGCGGAAATTGCCCGCGCTGGTGCCGACACATTTGTGGCAGGATCAGCCATTTACCAAGCAGGCAAAGACTCTGACCCTCATCGTTATGACAGTATCGTAGCAGCATTTCGTGCAGAGCTCGCAAAGGTTTCCTAACCTACAAAATCTGAAAGCAATCTTTCTAAGTAATTCGTTATTTTATTTTTCTCAATGAACCCACTATCTTCTTCACAAATAACATCCTCGACGCAACGCATTCAATTCCCATTATCTATCCAAGTAGTCATGATCGATTTAGATGGAACCTTACTCGATACCGCGGCAGATCTAGCTTTATCAGCCAACTTAATGTTAAAAGAGCTTGGCATGCCAGAACAATCGGTGTCCACTATTCAATCATATATCGGTAAAGGCATACAGAAGCTGGTAAAACGCACGTTGACTAGCCAATTGGATGGAGAACCCGATACTGCACTTTTTTCCAAAGCTCTACCGATCTATGAAAAATACTACGCTAAACATTTAAGCGACAACACTCGCCCCTATCCAGGTGTAGTTGAAGGTATCCAAAGCATGCAGCAAGCTGGCTTCAAATTAGCTTGTATCACCAATAAAGCAGAAGCTTTTACCTTACCGTTGCTACGCGCAACCGGTTTATACGATTATTTCGAAATTATTTTATCGGGTGATAGCTTGCCAAAAAAGAAACCCGATCCGATGCCACTTATCCATATTTGCAAACACTTTCAAGTATCGCCCCATGAAGCTTTATTAATCGGAGATTCTCTGAATGATGCAATCGCCGCACGTGCGGCAGGTTGTTCAGTGTTTTGCGTCCCATATGGTTATAACGAGGGGCGTGATGTTTATGCATTGGATTGCGATGCAGTAGTCGCATCACTAGTTGACGCAACACCATTGATTCGAACTTTGCAACAATAATTACTTTAGTAACCATATATGGATGAAGCAGAATTCAATCGCATAGCACAACAAGGATACAATCGCATTCCAATTGCAATAGAAGCGCTTGCCGATTTAGATACGCCGTTATCAATCTATCTCAAATTGGCTAATGAGCCTTACACTTATTTATTGGAATCCGTTCAGGGAGGCGAGCGATTCGGACGCTACTCTTACATTGGATTGCCTGCAACCACCCGTATTGAAGTACGAGGCCGCGTCATTACAGTTGTTTCAAAGCAACAATCTGAAACATTTGTTAGTGATGATCCACTTGATTTTATTGCAGCTTATCAGGCGAAGCTCAAAGCAGCGCCCTGTGCAAGAGTTATATCCCGTTTTTGTGGTGGTTTAGTCGGTTACTTTTCTTATGATACAATACGTTACATTGAACGTAAGCTTGAAGAGTCATCACCTCCTGACGATCTCAACACACCGGATATCTTGCTGTTGCTATCAGAAGAATTGATTGTCGTTGATAATCTTTCAGGTAAGCTTTATTTAATTCTGTATGCTGATCCGACCGTTGAAAATGCTTACCACACAGCTTGCACTCGTCTTCAAGATTTGCTGGAAAAACTTCGTCAACCACTAAAAGCACCAACATTAGAACCCGTAATAAGCAATCCTGCTGTTGCAGAATTTCCAGAAGCAGAATTTAAAGCAGCGGTCGAGAAAGCAAAGCGTTATATATACGAAGGCGACATTATGCAAGTCGTCTTGTCACAACGTACCAGTAAAACATTCAATGCAACACCTTTAGCACTTTATCGTGCGTTACGTGGTTTAAATCCTTCACCTTATATGTTTTTTTATCATTTCGATGATTTTCATATTGTGGGCGCATCACCGGAAATTCTAGTACGGCTTGAAGGTCACGTCGTCACAGTTCGACCGATTGCCGGTACCCGCCCCCGCGGTCAATCTACTATGGAGGATCGAGAGTTAGCTGCAGATTTATTAGCTGATCCCAAAGAAATTGCGGAACATGTGATGCTAATGGACCTAGGGCGCAATGATATCGGACGTGTGGCGCAAACTGGATCCGTCAAAGTAACTGAAAAAATGAAAATCGAGAATTACTCTCACGTCATGCATATCGTATCCAATGTAGAAGGAATATTAAAATCCGAATTCAGTGCCATTGATGTGCTGCGTGCCACCTTTCCCGCCGGAACTGTAAGCGGCGCTCCCAAAGTCCGAGCAATGGAAATTATTGACGAGCTGGAAATTTCCAGGCGTGGGATTTATGCGGGAGCCGTCGGCTATTTAGCTTTCAACGGCGACATGGATTTAGCTATCGCAATCCGCACCAGTGTTATTAAGGACGGAAAATTATATGTCCAAGCTGGTGCGGGAATCGTTGCAGATTCCATTCCTCAAAACGAATGGATTGAAACACAAAATAAAGCAAAAGCGATACTACGTGCTGCAGAAATCGCCGAAAATGGGTTAGACAACGCCAATTTACACACATTATAGATTTAATAAACCCAATATTTGGTAGTTTGTACGCACCACAGCCAAAATCTATTTTATGCAATAATTTCGACAATCCCAGTTTTTAAGTGATAAAGTCCACCTACAACACGAATTTTCTTTTTGTCATGATAAGAATCTATAATCGGTGTTTTAACCCGTAAGCTCTCGACATTCCTAATAATATTTGCTTTTGTCACATTGATTAGTCGACTGCTGGATGTATCACTAACTGCTCTGACTGCAGGGGCTATTGCACTGGCTAATAATTGAATATGCCCAGGAAAATTTTTATGCGTATCAACGGCTTCAATTGCCGCTTTTACCGCTCCACAACTTTCATGACCCAGTACCATGATTAAGGGCGTTTTTAATACCGCAACCGCATACTCAATTGATGCGATATTATCATTAGTCAAATAATTACCAGCTCCACGCACAATAAACAAGTCACCATGCGCCTCATCAAAGCAATGTTCAGGACTCACTCTAGAATCTGAACATCCAAGAATCGTAGCATAGGGATTCTGCCCACTAATGAGTGATCTCTCTACATCATGAAAATCCAATGGCATAGATTTACCACTGACATAGCGTTTATTACCCTGCATCAGCCGGTCAAAAGCCTCATCTGGGGTAAGTATATTTTCCGGTTTTGGTAGTGTATTTAAATGGGTTGCAGCAGCATTTACGCTTGTCCAAGACACTCCAGCCCCCAGACCCATTGTAAAAGCTGCCGAAGCTCTAAGGAAAATACGCCTAGTGGCATTTAATTCATGCTTAGCCGTATTCTCGTTAAAATCAAATTTTTTATCCTTATCCATAGACTTATCCTTATTAGTAGTAAATTTTATACTGCCTTTTATGAGTGAATATTGACAGCTTTTATTTTAGAGCAAGGCACATAATTACAGCTATATTCATAACAGCAACATTACTGCATGTTCGTTTTAGAGGATAACCAGTTAATTTTGTTCTTCCTCATAAGTAAACAAAACGATCAAGGGTGTTCAAAAAAAAAAAATCGCGTATACTGCGCGATTGCATGAATCATCCAGTATCAGAAAAACTTATCTGATGATTCACGCTATAAGCTACAAAAAAGTTCAAATTAATACACTTGGCTTAATAAAACAAAACTTAAAACACCGACTCATAAAAAAGGTATTTGATAGGGAAAATTATGCAAAAAAAAATAATCAGCACTCTCATATTTTTGCTACTAGCACTGCCATATAGCGTCTTCTCAGCATCTGAAGAAAATGAACCCGTCGCGCAAACTTCTGACGCCCCCAAGCTAGAAAGTGGTAACAATTGGCGTTTAGTACGCTCGGTCGAAATAGGTTCATCTGGGAAATTTATTCACTTGGTGCTGATCGATCACAGTGTATATACTGACAAAACCGTCTATAGTGCTGTAATCAATAGACTTTGTAATGCTGATGATGATTTTTGTAGAATACGTTTTTGGAGTCAGGAGCGTTTTATTCCTGAAAAGGCTGCTATGTCCGTTGAGCAAAATAAACAGCTACGCGCTGAATATCTCGTCAATAAAACCGCAGGCAGCAAACAATTACGTTGGTCGTGCACTGTCGATCCAGATAAAAAGCATTGCTTTTAGAAACTTTAGTTACGCAAAGTACACTATATCTCTCTTAGGCACGGAATAGTTTAAGTTATATGCTCTCTATATAGAGATGGTCCAGTTATTTGACTCTCTAAGATAACTAGAAAGTTAAGTCGCTATAAAGGACCCCCGTGCCTATCAACGTGAATTCTACTGCCACACGTTTCCAGAGACAATCGATTGAGTGGAATTCTTTTGTAGCAGAATTTTTATGAGTCAGGACTAAATAAACCAATTCGGGATTGCTAAAGAATCAATACCGTATCACAGTGGAAAGAAACCGTCGCATAACTGTATTGTTGGATTCTTATGTTCACTTACAGCATTATTGAATCAAATACTGAAAGATCTTATATATTCGAGAAAACAGTTATCAACGACCTCGAAATTTCTACCATGGTCTAACAACCGCCTTTGTTTTTAGTACCTTTTTATGGAAATAATCAGAACCATCTCGCATCATCTTTTGGAAGATTGTCATTGGTCTCCACAATAGTGAGAATCAACCGAAGATAAAACCAACGCACATAAACTGAAAAACTCAATTCCGTTAGAAAGCAAATAAACTGACAAAGCAATCTGCATATCCTTTATAATCAGATGCATGGCAGTAAAATAAAAAACTCATTACAAATAGTGAGATTGATGATGCGAGTAAACTGACAGGGCCTTTTAAATTCTTTTGGGCATATTTTTCTTTGATATTTTCAGCGAGATCTTCGTAAGATAGTGCAGGTTTCATCTTGACACCAAAGCTACTCGCACCCAACACAGGTTCGGGTACTCCTTCTTCGATAGGACGCATTCCTTTATTAGTTGGCGTTAGAAAAGACGGTATCGGTTCCTCTAATATTGTTTGAGGATGCATTGTACTGGATAAAGGTGGTTCCTGCTGTATAACCATTCCTTGTGTGGCAGCGAGCTCTTCCTGTTTATCTCTCTCCTTACTTTTCAGAGAGATAATATAATGAAAAACATCTGTTCTGAGGCCTAAACGTTGTGTCGCTTCATAAACATCATGCGCATCAACAACTGATTTATTTCTCTCATACGCAATATTGAAGGATCTATCACATAATGAGTTAATCGTCCTGGGCGTTCCACCTGCGTGGAAAGCGATAGATAGCGCCTCCCATCCTGTATCGGATATTAGGTCAGTAGAACCACCAGCTACTTTGATGCGATGATCAATATATTTCCCAACCACATCAACATTCATTTTCCCAAGTGTTTCTAGCGCCGCTATGCGTTGTTTAAAAGGCTCCATCGCAGGGCGATTGATTTTTTCCATCAATTCTTCTTGACCTAATAGCAACAATTGAATTAGTTTCTTGGATCCTTCTTCGAGATTATTCAACAACCGAATACCATTGATAACATCATCCGACATTAAGTGAGATTCATCAATAATAACCAAGCATTTTTTCCCTTCACTTTCTATTTTTAAGAGCGCATTACGAATGTCCCTCATAACAAAAGTCTTTTCCGATGAGGAAGGGTTCAATTCGAGTTCTTGCGCCAGAAAAAGATAAAGATCATTGCTATTTGCTGGTGGTTCAGCCATCCAAATCAGTTTGATACTTTCAGGAAAATCTGCTTTTATCATTTGACTTAAAGTAGTTTTTCCAGAACCTATTGGGCCTGTCACAACAATAAGCCCCCGACCACTTTCGAGAGAACCCGAAATCTGTTCGCGAATGCGGGCGTGATCACCTTGATTGTAAAAAAATTGCGGATCAGGAACGTTTTCGAATGGAAGTTTATTGAGTCTAAAGTGCTGCGTATACATGTGCATTAATTTTCCCCTTGTTCTCTCAGCATCAATTTTACTTCAACCCGACGATTCTTTGCCCGCCCATCTTCGGTATTATTACTCTCAATCGGACGTGTATCACCATAACCTGAAATAGAAATTCGATCTCGAGCAATACCGCGCTCAACCAACAGATTTGCAATAGCTCTGGCTCTCCGAATTGATAAATCCATATTATTTTTATGGATTTTACCCGTAGGCAAGCTATCAGAATGACCTTCAACACTTATTAAATTATCCGGGAACAACATCAATTCACTGATCAATTTCTCAATCTTCAAATTAGCCACATCGTTAACTTGATCTTCCCCTGAACGAAAAGTTCTTCCCCCAAACACTGCCAGTGCGCTGTACTGTGGATCACTACTATTGTTGGTTCTTACAGTAGTTTTTGTTTGTTTTATTTCTACAGATTGTTCAGCTTTAGTTGTATCAATTTCTACCGCAGGAATAATTGCTTGCATATTCTGCTCAATCGGTAGATTTTTAGCTGTCGCATCGGATTCAATTGCTTTTACCGAATTATCAGCAGCCGCTTTTTCTATTTCCCGCTCAGGCGCGAATTGTGTAATCGGCGCTTTATCGATCAATACCGGAGCTGACAAAGGCAAATCTGAAGGCGATGTTAGCCCTTTATACAAAGCCACCGCAGATAGCAAAAAGAAAAAAATTGATAATCCAATAATGACAACACGCATAGTAAATATACCACCTAGTTATGAAGTTATTTTAAAGTACAAATTAATAAAAAATATCATGCAATGATCGAAATATCATAAAGACATTTTCCATCCTCACTTTTCTCATATTTAGCACGTCATTTTCTCAATACCGTTGATAGCGCTGCTTTCCTAGCTTCTTGATTTACTGGTATAACATAACTCAATCAAACGATTACAATTTCCCTACAGCTTAGGAAACCAATTATGCAGCTTATTATGTCTCGTGACTTTTAAAATTGATAAACCAAATAAAGGGATTTAAAGATGCTTTTTCACTCAGGCGGATACTTCCAATGCACTAATTTATCATTAATATATTGATAATCAATAGCAAAAGTTCCATAAATCAGTACTACAGAATACTTATGGAGCATATTCCTCGACCATTTCTGCAAGCCTATCCATATTTAGAATGCGTATCTCATGGCCTCGACAACAAATAATTTTTTTTTCTCTTAACTTATTCAATTCTCGTGTAACCGCTTCACGGTGAGTACCAATCAGGCAAGCTAATTCAACATGAGTAGGAGCCCGTGATATAACTGCTTCGTTATTCACTATAGCAGCTTGAGTTTGAGCTAGATGCAACAACTTAGCGCGGATACGATTAGGTACCTTTAGCGTTTCCACTTCAAAAACACGTTCGGTGAGTCGACGTATCTGGGATGTTAAGCGCTGTAAAACAATGCTAGCAAAGTTACAATTGGTATAAATCAATTCCATAAATGCTGACGATGAAATCAACGCCAATAGAGAATCTTCCCTTGCCATTACAGTAGCAGAACGAGGGCGACCATCAATTGCTGTTAATTCGCCAAAGATTTCCCCTGCAGTAAGATCACATAGAATAACTTCCCTTCCTGCCAAAGAAAAATAGTTTACTCGAACAGCCCCTTGAGCAATTAAAAAAGCGCTATTAGACTCATCATGATAACGAACAATCGCTTCTTCTTTGTGATAGTGCTGCCAATGACATACTTTAGCAACAGCTTCCAAATCTGCCGACGAAAATCTCTTGAAATCCTTAATTAAGGAAAGAAGCTGTACAGCACGTTCTAAGCTAATATTCTTGCAGTCCATAACCCCATCACCCAATCAACATTTTCTACTGAATTATATTATTTTCATAGATTCAGTGTAGCATTTTATAAGGCAATTCCTTCATCAAAATATGATAAATTCCACACTTAAAAGACTTTAGGAAAGTACCTTATTTTTAAAGCTATGGAGATTTTGGATTTTTTTCTTGAATATTTTTTTGCCGCGCACTTTTAAAATCGTATGCATAGTAAACTTGGCATTTATACAATAAAAGAAGCATAAATCACAATGCTCTGTAATCAAACCGACTGCATCGAAAATTGAGCGTATACCGGAAACATTATACATATGGGGTAAAGCAAACAGCAATCAATCAGGAAATTCGAACTGATATGCCGACATCGGAGTGACTAGGTAGCAATACGGGTTTCATACATTTTTGACTTCATTAGTAATCTTTGCTAATTTCTGCACGGAAAATAACACAACAATTGCATTAAATGCAGAAAATCAGATATGCACACTTCAGAATCTAAAAGCAAAGGTCTCAAAAAAGGCGCCATATCAAGATCTGCCGCAGTGATGATTGGCTTAGCTGCAACTGCACCGGCTTACTCATTATCGGGTGCTTTAGGTTATGGAGCTGCAGAAAGTGGATATCAATTACCCATTATTTTTATTTTATCAGTGATTCCGATGTTTTTTGTTGCTTTATCTTACAAACATCTCACTACTTCTTTGCCTGATTCGGGCACCGTATTTACTTGGGGCGCCAAAGCATTGGGGCCGAGATTTGGTTGGTTTGGCGGGTGGGCTATGTTTTTAGCCAGTATATTGGCTGGTGTTACAGCAACCCAAGTGATTGTGAATATGACGGTGGTTCTATTAGATTTAGAGCAAATGCCACAATGGCTGAATTTTGTTATAGCCGTGACGTTCATTTTTAGCACCACTTATCTGACTGTCCTTGGTGCAAAAGAATCATCGCGGGCCACTATATTGTTAACTCTATTCCAATTTAGTGGTCTTGCTATTTTGGCATCGGTGTTATTTTTTTATATTTTGCAAAATGACGTGATCAGTACAGCCGAATCGCTCTCATGGACGTGGTTCGATCCTTTCTCAATTCCTTCGCCGGATATTTTTCTCAATGGGTTTCTGATTGCCTTGTTTATTTTTTGGGGGTTTGATGCATCCCTCGCAATGTCTGAAGAAACAAAAGGGAATTCTGAACAAGCAGGTCGCAGTGGTGTAATAGCAATCTTGATTACTGTTGTGATTTATGTCGTTCTTGCTACATTAGCACTTGCCTACGCCGGCATAGATCCCAAAGACCCTTCAAGTTTGACATTTTCCAACAATATTGATTCCAGTATCACTGTGTTAGTTACAGATGTTATCGGTTCTCATGGTGCGAAATGGGCTGCATTAATTATCGCAATATCTGCTTTCTCTGCAACGATGTCCACGATAAT
This sequence comes from Nitrosomonas sp., assembly GCA_024281825.1. Classification (GTDB taxonomy): domain Bacteria; phylum Pseudomonadota; class Gammaproteobacteria; order Burkholderiales; family Nitrosomonadaceae; genus Nitrosomonas. The sequence goes on from JAMWZY010000009.1 coordinate 44,889, forward strand.
GCCAGCCGCGAGAATTGTACTGGCCATGGCATCATACCGTGCAATTCCAATACAATTTGCTAAAATCGACCCAACAACTTATACCCCAAAGGTTGCTACATGGACGATAGGCTTTATGACTTTGGTTATTTATATCATTTTAAGTTTAGTGAGTGAAGCTATTATTAAGGATGCTATTCATAGCGTCAGTATTGCAGTATGTACCTACTATACGATCGCATCGTTATCTTGTGCGAGCTATTTTTATCACACAGCATTTCGCCATTGGCATACTATGCTTTCACAAGTAATTTTTCCTATTCTGGGTGCCATTACACTGATAGTGATTGGTGCCATTCAAGCTTGGCGAATGTTTGATCCTCATTATGGCGCTAGTGGTTCTATCGGAGGGATTGGCGCTGTTTTCTTGTTAGGTGTCGCCACCTTGTTATTCGGTTTTTTTGTGATGTTGTTATGTAACTTACATGAAGTAACTTTTTTTCGTGGTAAAACCTTACCGAAGGAAAACACATCTTTAGGTTTTTCTATACATCATTCTAATAAATCATAGGCCTGAATTCGTTTGATTTGATTTGTATAAAAATAAGATATGATGAACAGTTAAGGAGTACAGGAAAAGAATTAAACTAATCGACTACAATCCCTTAGTTAAAACGGTAAGTACTTACAATGACTTGCTAACAAATAATAGACACTTCGTGTAGATTACTTTTATTTGAGGTAATGAACATTTTCATCGGAATGTCGCTATAGGATAACGTGATAAAACCATTGAAGAGTAGGAAACATAATGAGTGATGTTTACCTGGGTAGATTGCCGATCCTTGATACAAAACAAAATGTGGTTGCCTATGAATTGTTATTTCGTGCCGATCATCATAATAAAGCGATTGTCTCCAATAACTCTGCAGCATCGGCGAATGTAATTATCGAAACCTATGGTCAGTTGGGTATTGATAATGTCATCGGTAAACGACGAGGTTTTATCAAAATCGATGCGCAACTACTCATGCACGATTCAATTTTACTGTTACCGAAGAAGCATGTCGTGTTGGAAATTCTGCGTGGTGTAGAGATTACCGAGGCCATTACCCAGCGGTGTGCCTTTTTAAAACAAAAAGGTTATCAACTAGCACTCTCATATACCGCTCAATCAAGTACGCATTATGACTATATCTTATCTCTAGTCAATATTGTTAAAATCAATGTTAATGAACTCGCTCCGGCACATTTGATGGCAGTGATAAAACAATTACGTCGTTTTCCTATTCTACTGCTGGCTGAAAAAGTAGAAAACCAAGAAACAGCTAAACATTGTATTTCGCTTAATTTTCAGATGCTACAAGGCTTCTTTTTTACTCAACCGGAAGTAATGAGTGGTAAGAATATTGATCCTTCCAAGCTTTCACTATTAAAATTAATGCTATTGGTTGTCAAAGATGGCGATATTTCTGAAATTGAGAATGAATTAAAATATCAACCAGGCTTAAGTTACAACTTACTACGTATGGTTAACTCAGCTTCGAATGGTTTAGCAGCCAAGATCAATTCGATCAAGCGTGCAATATTGATACTTGGGCGCAAGCAACTACAACGTTGGGTGCAGATTTTGTTATATGCTACCAAGCAAAAGGATGGCGGCACATCGGATGCATTAATGTTAACGGCTGCCATACGTGGCAAATTATTGGAATCCATCGCAACAGCCGATCGTCCACATGATAAGAATCATCAAGATAGGGCATTCATGGTAGGTATTCTTTCACTATTAGACACACTTCTGGGAATAGAAATGTCACAACTGGTGAAAACTTTAAATATCCAGCAAGACATGCGTGAAGCCTTGGTATTTCGACGGGGTTATTTAGGGCAACAATTGCAATTGATCGAGACCTATGAAAAAGGTGAGCACGAGATAGTATCTGCTTTAATATCGCAGATGATCTTTATCAATTGGGATCAATTTTTGGCAATGGAATTAGAAGCCACCGCTTGGGCCAATCGGATTAGTGATTCAATCAAGCAAGCATAATAAACAAGTTAAACTATAATAAGATAAAAGAATTTGAGACTACTCCGTCCAAGTATTGATGCTCAGTATGCCTCAACCAATTTCTTTATTAAACCATGAAAAACATAAAACTAAATAGCTGCACTAATTCTTATAAAATTTAATATAAAGGAGTTTAAGAATGGAAAAAAGCGCAATACTCAGCGCTTTAGCAACAGAAGTGAAACAAGGAAGGCTGTTTTTTTCTACTTCAGCGAATGCAGCGATTCATATCAAAAACAAATTAGAAGACCCCGATTGTAATCTTGACTCAGCGATTCATTTAATTAAGGCGGAACCACTGCTTGCAGCTAAAGTGGTAGGTATCGCCAATTCTGTGATTTTTAATCGCACAGGAAAAGAGGTAACTGATATTCGGTCTGCAATGACATTAGTTGGGATGCGAACCGTGCGCAGTTTGGCAACAGCGATTGTAGTTCAACAATTGGCAGGATCTCAACAGAAAAATCCGATAGTGACTGAGTTATGGCAGCATTCAACACATGTGGCTGCACTTGCGCGAATCATCGCACAACATATTACCAAGCAGAATCCTGATACCGCTTTATTTGCCGGAATCATCCATGAAATTAGCTGGTTTTATTTACTATCACGCGAAAAACATTTCCCTGGATTAATAGATGAAAACGCAGCCACTGCTTGGGCCAGTGATGAAGATTTGAAAAATGAAAGTGAATTGGAATGCGAAATTCAGATCGGTAGCGCAATTCTTAAAGCGCTATCAGTGCCGACACCTGTAGTGGAAAGTATTATTTGTTTGTGGAAAGGACATCTGTCTTCACCGCCAACCACATTGGGAGATACGCTGTTATTTGCCAATCAACTTGCGCCTGTAAAATCTCCCTTGACCCTAACTTTAAATCAAACCGGGGATGATATTATGCATGGATTATACTCTTTGATTGATGAGCAAGCACTACAAGATCTTCTCAAAGAATCTGAACATGAAGTAAAATCCCTCACCAAGGCCTTAAATAGCTAGCTAATTTATGAAGTATAAATTTTAGAATCTTTGCATAAAATAGTCTTGTCGGAATAAAAAACCTATGGTAAGATCACGGAAAATTGCAAGTTTACCTATCTTTCTAATTAAACATTTCAAACTATAGCGCGGTCACAAAGCCTAGAACTTCCTCTACATGGCCGGGCACTTTGACACCACGCCACTCCTTCCTTAATTTACCTTCCACATCAATGACAAATGTGCTACGTTCAATACTGTACACTTGTTTGCCATACATATTTTTTAGTTTCATGACACCAAATTGCTGACAAATAACTTCATCAATATCACTCAGAAGGTCAAATGGAAATTGCATTTTCTCTTTAAAATGTTCGTGTGATTTAATACTGTCACGAGAAATTCCAACAACTACACAATTTCTTTCAATAAAATCATTCCAGTGATCTCGGAAGTCTTGTCCTTCGATTGTGCATCCCGGCGTATCATCCTTAGGATAAAAATAAATCACTATGTTTTTCCCTAAATTTTTTTCTAGGGAAAAATTCTTATCACCAGTAGAAGGTAGTTCAAAATTACTGATAATCGAATCGATTGCTATCATAACTTAATGTTAATCAGAGAAAACTCTATGGAACTTGCTTATTAATAACAACTGCAACACCATTCGTACCAATTTTGACCGGTTCGCTGAAACCTTGTAGATCACCGCTCGATGTAACCGCTTGTCCAGATTTTGAAATTCTTGCTTCAATCACTACCTCGGGAAAACTGGATATTTTCATCGCAGGCATCATCGCCATTTCATCAGTTAAAGTAAAAGTTGCTGGAAGATCACTTGCCTTCAAGCGCAAAATAGCCAATGGCATTTTAGGCCCAGTTTTAGCACGGGCATAGATGAACAAAGTATCACTTGGTGTAGCCTTACTTGCTAACTCACCGCTCAGTATCACTTGTCCGGAAATACCGGTCGATATTTGATCAGACTTCTGTTCTGGTGGTTGAGATTGTTGAGCAATTACTGGAGCATCTGTTTTAACTTGCTGAGCAACGTCAGCTTGCGCCAAATGCTCAATTGGAGATTTTGGATTATTGCCAGTTGCTAGTGACCTTGCTTGCTGAATACTATCTTTGACTGATTTGGCCAATTGCGAATCCGCAGGGATCACATCTAATAATTTTTCCCAATACGTAGCCGCTTGCGCATATTTATTTTGCTCAAATTCGATAGTTCCAGCTAAAGCCAATGCTTTTGGGTATGCCGGATCAATCTCTAATGCTGCATAGACTAATTCGGCTGGCTTACCTAGCAAGCTTCCTTGATTAGTCATGGCCAAAACATCCGCGTAATCACTTAATACCTGAGGATTATTGGGAACAATACCGTTTAACTTCGCATAAGTATTACTGGCTTCATTATACCGCCCCATAATGGCATAAGTACGTCCCAGCATCACCCAGCCTTCCACGTCTTCTGGATTTTTCTCCAGTCGTGCGATTAAGCCCTCAAGAACCGAAGTAAAATTATCATGCCCAGGAGCACTTTGAAGTTGTGTAACTTTCGCCAATTGATCCTGAGGTAATAAACCTCGCGTATCTCCAATGACAAGATACATAGAAACTGCAGCCAAAGGCAAAGCGGTTACAATAATGATGGCAGTGGCGATACTATGTAATTTATTGCTTTTTCTAATAAAAATGGTTCCATCACTATCAGGGATATCTTGCAACATTCGTTGCTGAAGTTCTTGTTTACTTTTATTATATTGTTCCTGTGTAAGAATATCATTGAGTAAATCTCTATCAAGTTCGGCCAGTTGATCACGATAAACAGAAATATTTAATGCATCATGCTCAAGATGGCTATATTTCTCATCTCTATTCCTTAATAAGGTTGGAACAACAAATAATAATGCGACAACAATAAAAATACCCGCAATAATCCAAAATGACGTCGTCATGCAATTTACCTTTTTTTCTCACCAAGCAACACTTCAGCTTTTTTTTGTTCTGCTTCAGATAATGGAATTTCTACGATTTGTTCTCTCCGACGTTTCAAATAAGTCAAAAGTGAAACAAATCCAATCATAAACAACAAGATAGGGCCAAACCATAACAGTATTGTAGTTGGCTTGACCGGGGGATTGTAAAGTACAAAATCTCCATAACGATCAACTAGAAATTGAATAATTTCTTCATCACTTTTATTTTCTTTGATTTTCTGTCTAATCTCACGGCGCATGTCATTGGAAAAATCTGCGCGTGAATCTGCAATGGATTCATTCTGGCAAACCAAGCAGCGTAAATCCATTGTAAGAGCCAGCATTCTTTTTTCGATTTCTGGGTCCTCTGCTACAGGCACAGCTTCTTTTGACCAACTCAACGTGGGTGCTATTATCAGTATCAAAAAAGCAAATAACAACCATACTTTGATACGATTCAACTGAGGTACTTTAAGGCAAGGAAAACAATTATCTTTAAACATATTTCCCTACTAAACTTGTTTTTGTAATTCAATAATCAAGGGAACGATCGTTTTTTCTAAGGAATCAACCGTCACTGGACCAATCTGTTTATGTCTAATAATCCCTTTTTTATCAATAATATAAGTCTCAGGAACACCATACACACCAAAATCAATGCCAACTTTTCCGTCAGCATCAACAATGCTTACAGCATAGGGATCACCGTAGCGTGTTAACCATTGCATTGCCGTGGTACGCTCATCTTTGTAATTAAGACCGTAGATAGGCACAATGCCAGATTTCGCTAACTCTACTAACAAGGGATGTTCATCACGGCAGGAAACGCACCAAGAGGCCCATACATTCAGTAACCAAACTTTTCCAAGATTATCGGTTGATGAAAGAATCTTCTCTGGTTCATGTAAATGATTTAATTGAAATATCGGTGCAGGCTTATCAATCAATGGAGAAGGTACTTGGCGTGGATTAAGTGTTAAACCAACCAGTAAAAAAGCCGCCAGTACTATGAAGGCGAATAACGGAATCAAATACCGCATCATGGTTCTTGGCTCTCCGCAGTTAATGCAGTACGCGTAATAGCGTTAGTCGTAATAGGCGCTGGGGCAGATGTATCTGTTAATGGTTTCAGACTACCGACTCCAATATCTTTAACAGCAACTGTATCTTTTTTATTGATCTTTAATCGATAACGACGATCCGTAATGGATAAAATTCCACCAAAAGCCATCAGTATGCATCCAAACCAGATCCAATCCACAAAAGGTTTATGATACACACGTACCACCCATGCATTATTTTCCAGGGGCTCACCCATGGCTACATATAAATCACGGAATAATCCCGTATCAATCGCAGCTTCCGTCATTGCCATTCCCGATGCATTATAAGTACGTTTCTCAGGATTCAATGTACGATAAACTTGATCGCCTTTGAATACTGTAATATCACCCATGACTGACTTGTAGTTGGGGCCTGGAGCATCGCTAACACCATTGAACTGAAAAGTATAACCACCGACCGTAACCTTGCTTCCAATTTCCATTCGAACATCTTTTTCGGTCTCATAACCATTCACCAATGTCACACCGATAATGAAAACGGCCACCCCCAAGTGCGCAGAGTGCATTCCATAATAACTTCCGGACTGGCGAGCTAGCTTAGAAAAAATATTGCCTTGACCACTATTGCTTATGCGGTGCTTCAAATTAACCGCCACACAAACAATTATCCAAAATGCCAATAACATACCAAAACTGACTAATGGCTTCCATTCACCCATGAGATAAGGTGTAATCAAAGCGGAAACAACACTTACAACGAAGGCCCAACGTAACCGAACCACTAAAGTCGGCAAACTCATTTGCTTCCAGCGCGCGATTGGACCAATACCAATCAAAAAAATCGCTGGCGTCATAACGGGCACAAACACCGCTTCAAAATAAGGAGGGCCAACCGATAACTTTCCCAAACCCAACGCATCAATAATTAACGGGTACAGCGTACCCAATAGAACGCTACCTGCCGCCACTAAAAGTAACAAGTTATTAGCCAGCAATAACGATTCACGAGAAAGCAAATCAAACTTTCCACCCATTCCAACTTTTGGGGCACGCCAGGCAAACAGTATCAATGATGCACTAATAACAACTACTAAAAATACAAGAATAAAAATACCACGTGCAGGATCTGTTGCAAAAGCATGAACTGAAGTCAAAACACCTGAACGAACCAGAAATGTACCCAGCAAACTTAATCCAAAGGCACAGATCGCTAATAATACCGTCCAGCTTTTAAAGCTTCCCCTTTTTTCGGTCACAGCCAATGAATGCAATAGTGCGGTACCTACAAGCCATGGCATAAACGACGCATTTTCCACTGGATCCCAAAACCACCAACCACCCCAGCCTAATTCATAATAGGCCCACCAGCTACCCATCATAATACCGGTTGTTAGGAAGACCCAAGCCACAATCGTCCAAGGACGAGACCACCGCGCCCAAGTTGCATCCAGTTTTCCACTCAGTAATGCTGCAATGGCAAATGCAAATGCAATTGAAAAGCCGACATAACCCATGTATAACATTGGCGGATGCACAACCATACCGATATCTTGTAATAATGGATTCAAATCATTGCCTTCTATAGCCGCTGGCAATAGGCGGTCAAACGGATTAGAAGTAAATAATAGAAATGCCAAAAAACCTACACTGATCAAGCCCAAAACACCAATAACACGAGCGACAATATCATCGGGTAGTTGTTTACTAAACACACTCACTGCAACCGACCATGTAGCTAACATCAATACCCATAACAGCAACGAACCCTCATGAGAACCCCAAGTAGCAGCTAGACGAAAATGAAAAGGTAACTCAGAGTTTGAATTTCTCGCCACATTCATAACTGAAAAATCACTAGTAACGAAAGAATAGGCCAGACATGAAAAAGCCAAAAAAATAAAAACGAACTGCCCTTGTACAACAGGTCGAGCAATCACCATCCAGGATGGAATACCGCGCGCTGCGCCAATGAGAGGCAATGTTCCTTGGGTAAGCGCTAAAAGAAGCGCGAGAATTAAACAAAAATTACCGATTTCTGGAATCATAATAAGCTGGATGTCTATAAGTAGTTGTTAATGACAATTCTGAATGCGACTATGAGGCTATACTTTAATTGATAAACCTGTAAAACGATTTAAATGAACTAGATATTATAATAGTTCTGCTTAATATCTAATCTACTCCGACAATGATGCTTTCTGTGCCTTCGCAGCTCTTTCTAGAGCTTCTGCAGCTTCAGGTGGCATGTAGTTTTCATCGTGTTTGGCTAATACTTCATCAGCCTCAAAAATTCCTCTATCAGACATCTTTCCTTGCGCGACAACGCCTTTTCCTTCCTTAAACAAATCAGGAAGTATGCCTGTGTATACTACGGGAATAGTATGGCTAGTATCAGTAACTGAAAAATGTACTGTGGTACTTGTATCTTCACGCTGCACACTTCCTTCTGTTACCAATCCACCAATTCTGAAGCTTTTACCTATGGGTACTTCTTTTGCAGCCACTTGAGTAGGGCTGAAGAAAAAAACCAAATTACTTTGAAATGCATTGAGTACCAAAACGGAAGCAACACCTAACGCACCTACACCCGCAACAATCATTGCCAATTTTTTATGACGTGGTTTCATTTATATCTCTTTTTTTATCTAAGCCACTGGTGTGACCGTATTGTTTTTCTAAAGTTCGGCGGCGATTTGAAATCAACAGAATTTCACCGATGATACAAATCAATGTCATTGCATAAGAACCCCAGACATAAAATCCATACCCCCCCATAGAAAGAAACTCTGACAAGCTAGACCAATTCATTACACCACTCCTTCTTTTTGCAGTTCAGCTACCCAAGCCGTATGACTTTCTCGTTCGAGAATGATAATACGTACGCGCTTCAATATCACCGCAATAGAATACATCCAGCTTGCAAATACCATGATAAGCATTCCCATCAACATCGTTGATGCCATCGCTGGTGCTTGGTTAACGCTGACAGAGGCACCTTGGTGTAAGGTATTCCACCACTGTACCGAGAAATAAATAATTGGAATATTCACTACCCCCACCAATGCGATAATCGCGCCAGCCTTATCAGCACGACGTGGATCATCGATCGCAGCCTGCAACGACATAAAACCAATATATAAAAATAATAAGATCAATTCAGAAGTCAGACGCGCATCCCACACCCACCAAGTTCCCCACATTGGCTTACCCCACAATGATCCGGTCCAAAGCGCAAGAAAAGTAAACATCGCACCCGTTGGAGCAATTGCTGTAGCCATCATAGAAGAAAGCCGTGTATTAAAAGCCAAACCAAATCCTGCCCAACAAGCCATCACAACATAAAGAAACATAGACATCCACGCAGCAGGTACGTGAATAAAGATAATCCGATAAGCTTCGCCTTGTTGAAAATCAGTCGGGGCAACAAAAAAACCAACATACAACCCCATTATCAGCAAGATAATCGCAGCAGCCGCAAACAAAGGAATCATCTTTCCCGCCAAAGAATAGAAACTTGCTGGAGAAGAGTACTTAAACCAATTAATTGCCATAAAATAATATAAATTAGTAAATCACACTAGTTTGAATTTTATAATTCTTTTATAGAATGAGCGCAATATAAGAGTTTTGCTCATTACAGATTATTTTTCTTAACCTGTGATTTTATACTAAAAACAAGTAATGAAGAATTGCTTTCTATTTGCAAATGGAATTGATACGACAGTATATGTTATTTGCAACTAACGTTTAACAGGCACGCTACAAAAACATTTAATCATAAAATTTATTCTAATGACACTCGCAAAGACCATGCCGCCACCCATGGCGCAAAAACCAGCGATACGAAAAAAAATGCGCCAATCAGTGATAAATGCGCAGCAAAATCAACACCAGCCATATTAGCCTCAACCGCACCAGAACCAAAAATCAGTATCGGAATATATAAGGGCAGCACTAATAACGAGACTAATACTCCTCCCCCTCTAAGCCCTAATGTCAATGCAGCACCAATCGCACCAATCAAACTTAATACCGGAGTTCCAATTAACAACGAAATTACCAGAACAAATAATGCATCGCCCGGCAAGTCATATTGTATACCGAGTACAGGCGCCATCAATACCAATGGCAATCCTGTTACTAGCCAATGCGCTAAAGTTTTTCCCAACACCAGGAATGACAGCGACTGAGGAGATATCAACATTTGCTCCAACGTGCCATCCTGATAATCACTAGAGAACATTCGATTCAATGACAACATTGAAGCCAATAATGCTGCTACCCAAACCACTCCAGGAGCCATGGTCCTTAGCAAATTCATTTCCGGCCCGACGCTAAGCGGAAACAAACTCACAACAATAACGAAAAAAAATAACGTAATCAGTACATCTGATCGTCGACGAACTGCCAGTAAAAGATCTCTTTTTATAATCCACAAAAACATAGCATCAAGATAATTGCAATTGAGTGATCAATGATGCATTAATGTCAATCTCTTGATGTGTCGTCATCACTACCATGCCATCTTGCTGCAGATGCCGCTCTAATATTTCTCTAAGAAGTTGAACTGCTGCCACATCCAAAGCTACAAATGGTTCATCCAAAACCCATAACGTTGTATTGCATGCCAGTAAACGCGCCAAGGCAACACGTCTCCGTTGACCTTGTGACAATACCTTAACCGGTAAATGTTCTCGACCGCCTAAGCCGATGGTATTAAGTACATTACTTGCATCATCAGAACTGATTTCAAATCCGGCCATTGCACTCGAGATGCATAAATTCTCGGTTACAGTTAAATCATCTTTTACACCAGCCAAATGACCGATATACGTAGTGCAAGCAAAATACTCTTCACTTAGCGTTCCAATAGAAACGCCATTCCAGCGAATTTCGCCTGAAGCAGGGAGTGACAATCCACACATCATACGCAACAGACTTGTCTTTCCACTGCCATTAGGGCCACTCACTTGCAGCAACCCACCCATTTCAAGGGAGAAGTTAACACCCTTGAAGAGTTCCCGGTCACCGCGCACACATGCGACTTCGATTCCTTGCAACACGATTTATTTAGATGGGCAAATAAGATAAAAGCTTGCGATTATAGCGTATTGATGATGCGAACGACATCTAAGTATCAAAAAACATAAACTAAGAGTTTATTTCATACTCAAAAAATCGCAAAATTATCGATAAGATAAAATCACTAGAGTAAACAGCCGGAATCGCCATATCCGGCATGCTTACAATCGATTTCAACTTGCAATCAAAGTTGACTCAATTTCTGCAAAGCTTTTGGCAACTTTGACGGGAATTGTAATTTTTCTGCCTAATTGCTTTTCTATTTGAGTCCAGGAAAAAATGCCACAAATTTTCGATAAGCCAATATGTGTAGTATTGTCTACCGCTAACGAATGCAAGCGACCGCTTTCATGCAAGCTCGCTATGATATTTCCTACACGTGCATGCTCAACGTCTTCGAGAGAAATAGCCTCTAGTTTATTCAGCGGCGTCATAATATCCATCACCAAAATTTCGTTATGTTTAATGCCACGTTGCTGAACAAAACGCATAGGTTTTTCACCAAGAATATCGGTTGCGGTAATAATACCAACCAAAGATTCATCGTCATGCATTACGAGTAACGTACGAACACCACGCTGAATCATATAGATATTGGCCGTTTCCATTGAAGTTTCAGGTGAAATCACAGCTGCTTGTATTTTGCGTAAATCAGTCATCACTTCAAGCGCTGGCGATTCAAAAGTCACAGCAGTAGGCGGTGAAGGCCTAGAAATCTGCACAGCATCTAAGAAATACTGCATAGCAAGCGGTTTATAATCTTTCTCTAACAGCATAATACGCACCCCTTTCTCTATCAATAAAAGTAAATCACTTATTTCAAAACAGAGGATCTATTGCGAGTAAGTGAATTAACACTTTACGCTGAAATTGAATTACATTCAATAACCTTATCAAAGACAAGGCTTCTATTAATTATAAACTACCATATCACTAGCTGTTAGTTTCATAGTGTACTAGATTGTAAGAATCTAGCGTTCTTTACTGAATTTGGAAAAATACTTAAAAAACATACATAAATATACCTGTTTAATCTTATGGAACCGCCGGAAGATGTGGCAATTTAATCAAACCGAATCCTGAAAAAAGCAACGCAGTTGGTGTAACACTTCCACATCAACCGTCCAACAATTTATGGCGTACTGAAATGCACCAGACTCTAGGAATTTACTCCACATAATACTATGCCAATCTACTTGTTGTCTAAATGCAGACACAATCCACTTTTGACAGCACATCTCACATCTGTCTATCATAAAAATAGCTTTGAAGATGCACAGGTGAATTACGAGAAATTCACATCCAAAGGAGAAGCAAAACTCAGTATCATTAACTATTCGTTTTCTACTGTAGAAAACGTACACACCCAAAACTAGGCTATCAATCGCTATCCGGAATTCGGGCGTATATTTTATAGAAAGGCTGATTAAAAAGCGTCTAGCCTTAGTTGAATATTACACTCATTTACGGTTATTTGTGTCGCTGTCATTATTACTGTAAACAAGGTACATGGAATGAAATTAATTTGAATTAGTAAGGATAAATTAAAAATAACCCTAAAAGTAACCCTTTACCTAAAACTATCAATCTATTTCTAGTCGACTATAATCAAATCGAAGAAATGATACATTGAAAAGAAATAAGAAAGACGAACCATTTGTTGCTGGTAATCATAAGATGGAGATTATACAAAAATTATTTTTTAGATTATCAACCAATTTAATATATTGTTATATTCAGGATTATTCTTGATTTTCTATAAAATCAATTTATGAAGTTATGTTAGTAAGCTAATGAATTATATTTAAACAAATACTATTCTTAACATGTTTGAAGCAACCGATTATCCAGAAAAATATACACCCAAACTCGACCAAACTACTACCAGTCAATTTGATGAGTTACTCAAAATAATTGCTGCACGGAGCTTAATTGTATGGGGAGAGCATTGTTCCGAGTGTGCTGCGCCAGCTTGCTATGCATCGTGTTCTTTTTATACACCACGGCACGAAGATTTAAATTGTGGTCGGTTTGCTAAAGGAGTACAAAAAAGTAATCTGCCATCGGGCGCACGACTCGCCACTATTATCTTTCGGAAATGGGGAAAACTTGAAGGAGTAGGACCGGTGGGATTAACATCCATAACGGACGCTAATCATCGTGAAAGAATCGATGAACTTGTTTCCACAGCAATTACACAGTGGATTCCATCGATTGCAACTCGACAATTAAAACGTAAATGGGATCAGCGTAAGATTCGTAAGAGTGCAATCTCTTCCAGCTCGGCAGATGCTTTTGTTATTGAGGCTTGGTTAAATAATGGCCAACCCAACTTAAATTTTACCCTAACCGTATTAGCAATTAATGGATCTACAGGAGGATTATTTCAAGAAAATATTGAGTTTTGCAAAGGCTATAATCGTAAAATAATCCCGGTGACTGAAATTTCTCGTTGGGTAGATCTATCTCAACCTTACTTTATTAAAATCGAACCTTTAGAGAATGCTATTGGACATGAAGTTACTTTTGGGTTGATAGATTTCGTCGAATTTAAAAAAGGCATCAATAAGATTCATACTCCTTTAAATCCATATAGCACTATTAATTCCAATCAAAGTAGCAGCAACGTTAAAATTAAGTGTGTTGTTTGGGATCTTGATAATACAGTATGGCAAGGAACATTGGCCGAGGATGGTATTGATGGGATAGTACTTGATGAAAGAATTCCATTCATTATTCGCGAATTAGATCGTCGCGGTGTTTTGCAATCTATTGCATCAAAAAATGATATGCAACCGGCACTTGCTGCTCTTGAGGCATTCGGTCTAAAGGAATTTTTTCTTTATCCTCAGATTAGCTGGAATCCGAAGAGTGCTGCGATACAGAGAATTGCTGAGCTTTTGGATATAGGATTAGATACATTTGTATTTGTTGATGATCAAGCTTTCGAGCGTGCGGAGGTAAACGAAAGATTACCTAACGTACGTATCTTGGCAGATACTGAGATCCCAACATTGCTGGAGAATGCATGGTTTGACTTACCGATTACAACTGAAAGTGTTAACAGACGCTCGATGTATCAGGCAGAACAGAAACGTAAATCTACTTTTGATGTATCTGTTACGGATTATGTTGAATTTTTGCGCGGATGTGATCTTACAATCCGAGTTTCACCATTGTCACAGACTGTAATGGAACGAGCACATGAATTATCACAACGAACCAATCAACTCAATGTTTCAGGCAGGCGCTATACACACGAAGAGTTGATAGAGATTGAAGTAAATAATACAGGTCGCACTGGTTATGTGTTTAGTTGCAAAGATCGTTTCGGTGATTATGGAATAATTGCTATGAGCATAGTGAATAAAGATAATGCACAAATTGAATCCTTTATGATGAGTTGTCGTGTACAAAGAAAGCATGTAGAGAATGCAATTTTTTCTTGGCTTGCAGCAAAATTGGCTAGTGATGGTTTCGACAGTATGTCAGTTCAATATAAAAAAACTAGCCGCAATGACGCTTCGGTTCGAATGCTGGAAGAGCTTGGTTTTAATTTTCAGTCTTTGGGTTCTCAAGAAGAAGGTATGTTCATTCGGTCTACTCAAGAACCTTTTGCTAAAGATGATATCGTTAAGGTTATGAATCTTGCTGAAGAAAATAAAAAATAAGGAGGTAAGTTGAATCGATACATTACATCTACAATTCGTCGCGTCTCGAATGCTTGGCCTGCTAAACCTGTAATTTCAAGGCTTTCTGCGCCTATCGCATCATTTACTTTTGACGACTTCCCCCACACCGCGTGGACGAATGGAGCACCTATTTTAGAAAGTTTTGGTGTGCGTGGAACCTATTTTGTAGCGCACGCGTTTTCTCCAGAGAATTTAAACAAGCATCCAGATACCGAAGTGATGCCTGGAGTACTTTATTATGAGCTTGACGATATTGTTGCTGCATATGCAAAAGGGCACGAGATTGGATGTCATACATTCGATCACAAAAGAGTTTCACATCAAAGTAATTATGAATTATTGGGTAGTGTAGATCGAAATGCTGAATTTGTTAAAAATGTACTGGGTGATGTGATTATGACGTCATTTGCATATCCTCAGGGAAATGTTAGCATCAGTGCCAAGCGGCTCTTGAGCAGAAAATTCTCTGTTTGCCGAGGTACCCGAGCAGGAATCAATACTAAGCTGCTGGAGTTATCTCAACTCAGATGCTTTAATCTAGATACTAATTTTAACAAAAATTCTATCGATGCTCTAATAAGAGAGACAAAAGCATGCAATGGCTGGATTATATTTAATACACACGATGTGATTAACTTTCCATCACCTCACGGTTGTACACCAGAACTTTTGCATGAAGTTGTTGCAGCTGTTGCTGCGAGTGGAATTGAAATCCTTCCTATTAAACATGCCCTCGGCAGAGCTATGTTTCGGCCGATTGCCGAGTAGATTAACTTTGGTACGAGCGCCTCCCAGCATCAGGAATTCTCATATGGATGTAATATTGAAAAGCCACATATTATATCAAGTATGGATGGTAAAGGGAGTCGGAGAAACAGGCTATCTAAGCACAGCGTAAAAGATGAGAAAGCTTATCTTAATGCATATAAATCAGCACCTGAAAGTGCTCCCAATCAAACCTATTATGAATCATCAGGGTGCTAAAGCAGACCGATAAACTCCTATATATCTGCCCAAAAAATTAGAAGCCACTTTTTTGTAAAAATCTGAGTCTGTTCCTAACTAATATTGCCACTTACGCTTGAAAATAGAATTATTTAGAAATAACCAATTTTCACTATAATTACTGATAGCCGAGCTGGCGATTCAGGTCGCCACCAGTGCGTATGAAAAAATCTAACTCATCTCCACATAGCTCAGTTTGCCAACGAGTATCCAGCTCAATCTTCTTGTTAGAAGAGAATCGCATATTATTACCCCCCACCAGATGCCTTGTAAATCGACGGAAGTCAAGCATTTCTGGCTCAAATGGAATATGTGCAAAGTTACATAAGATACGCCCTACTTCCTCTGGTTTAGTGGCTAAATCCTCGTAGCGTATTTTTAAAAGATTCTTTGAAGGAATAAACCTATCCAACGCTGGAAGTGCACGTTGATAGTAATTTAGCCAGCCTTTAATACTTTCTGACTGTGTATATCCACTTGAACGTCTAGAAAAATAAACGCCTCGACCATCACGAGTTAGTAGCACGATTTTAATGCGATCTGGCCATTTTTCAAATAATTCGATAGCTTCACGGTCATTTTTAGAAGAATCTACAATGATCGATTTTCCCCAACAATGTGCAATTTCACGATATAAATTCATCTTGTTATCCAACGCCCTGCTAAGTAAGGACGGTATCGGTATAAAATTGCGCAGTAAATCCGGAAATAGATTTCGACCTGATAACCATGCTTTCCGAAAATTTACAGCTAACACTTTCGATCTTGTCTGCCACTTATAATCGATAGTATCAGACGAAATAGCATCCCATAGATTATAAGTATACGGGTTTACAAGAAAATCAATATTAGTTGAATGCTTAATTGCATCAAAAACTTCGTGCCATTGATGACATATACGTAAATCAGCTCCACAACTGCATTTTTGATTTAGGTTAATCACTTTATTTAAAAAATTAAGTTCTCCTAAAGAAGCTGTTTGGCTATGCCCTCCTATGAACATATCTGTTAAAGTAGAACCACTGCGCGCCGCGGAACAAATATATAGAACACAAAAATCATTACTCGAAGAACTTACAATTCTATTTGAATCGATATTTACCATATAAATATTCCATTCACTTATCAATCTTAAATATCCGCAATAATACCTGGCACTTTTATATTAAATCTAACTGCATTCGAACAAAGTAAAGCACTCTATACATTCTATTAATCTTACTTAAATATATAGTGATTCCTTTATTTATATAGTAACTTGGAAGCATTTGTAGATTTAATGAAATTAGACCAATAAAGTGCCTGTCCAAGCATTAGCATCATCAAAAACTGAGTAGGAATAGAAAATAAATGAAAATTGCTATAAGGTAACGTTATTACAAGCAATATTAAACTAATGGCTCCTACCCTAAGCAGTACACGATGAATAGATGGGATATACTCAGCTTTAGCTGCATCAGCAGATGCTTTTGCACCAAACAAAAGAATCATAAGAAAAATTAAATGACCTAAAATACCCATCTCCCACAGTAAAATCACAGACGTAGTTTTAGCAATTTTATATTCATACAAACTGGCTATTTTCCCCCTCTGTATCTTACTTGAGTGAACTGCACCTATACCATGACCAAATACAGCACTATGCACCTCCCCATGAACAATATTACTATTCCACCAATTGACTAAAAGTGTCACTCGTCCTACGTGAGCGCTATCTTCGCCTGGATTTGGAGTAATCGCGTTTATGATAGAATCATAAGCAGAATTCACTTGAGTAGCGCTAGCGTCGTAATGAATATCCTTATAAGCAGTTAAAATCCCCCCTACCAGTAAAAATACTCCGATCATAACAACTACTGTCTCAATAGGTTTCTTAACAAGTTCTTTACGATAATAAATAGCAATAGGAACCGGCAATAACATTACCATTGCTTTAACTTCTGCTAGAACCATTGTTGCAATTCCAGTCAGTACGATCCAAATCATCCAACCAAACTTGAGGTTTTGCTCTCGCCATAATGCAATGCTTGTTAGCATTGCGATGATCAACATCATAGCCATGGCTGCACTGTCACCACCACCCTCAATATTTCCCTGGAAAGTTCCAATCACCGCATCCCAAGGGGACATTCGTGCATCTTGCCTGGCCACATAAAAATATTGATACAGCGCCATCGGTAACTGTAACGCAGCCACAATCAAAAGTGCCTTCCACAATCTGGCCACTGTTTCCGCTTGTATTAAGCCTAAAGCCAAAACCAACATGAGCGGCCACATAAAAAGATAATGGCGAGAAGCATTTACGAAATCACCTAGCTGTGACTGGTTAATAATACTGGAGAGAATCGCTAGAAAAATAAAGGCCGCAGGTAAAAATAAATTTACAGAGAATTGCGTTGATAAGATATTTTTCCTGCTACGTAATAAATTAAATATAACGGGCAAAAATAACGCAGCACTAATTAAAACTGTCAACCATTGAATCTGAGTAAATCTAACGAAGTAAGCACTTGGTCCGGTAATAAGAAATGCTGAGAAAAATATCATCCACACGACCCATGAGGGTGGCACAATCAAAACAAACAAAGCACCATATACTCCAAGTAATGCAATTAACAAATAAAGATTCCCATAAGCTGCAAGGATTCCACTCGTGATTGACAAAAATAAAGCAGCGATCAACAAGAACACTACTGATAACGTATGTGACTCTAATTTGTTACTTTGTGTCAAAACAAAAACTGGAAGCTTCATAATTTAGTTTGTTATACTAATACATTAATTTTTAATAGCATTACGCAGTTTTAAATACACCAATCAGTCGCAATCTATCTTTATTTTGTACGGCCAAAAGTAAATCTCGAATAAAAAAATCTTGGATTTTATATGCGTTATCTGTATCTTGATCTATCGAAGAGATTCTTACCAACATACCGTCGGGAATCTTTCCTGTTAAGCCATATTTTAGTTGTTGCATTTTTTGCTCTAATCCTGGCAATACGACTTTATCTCCAACTGTCACCCAATAGGTAATGAGCTCATTACGATTTCCTTTCACAGCTAACAGTCGCTTTGTCGGCAAAAATCCATAATCGGTATTTAATTGCTTAAAAGTATTATTTGAAATTTCAAACCCCTGCACGTAATAACATACTTCAGGTTTATGTAGCGACAAATTATCCCCTCGATCTCCTCCGTAAGCGATGGAAAGCATAATACGATTACCATGTGAATTAATATATGTCCTAGCTAGTATTTGGTTATACAATTTATCAAGCTTAGCTTGGGTATCTGTATCCACTTGAAGGGGCGTTATCGATTGATCAATTTTCCAATCTGCAAACTGCCAAGGGATCATCACATCAAGATTAATTTTTTCTTGCAAGTCCGCTATCTTTTCTGTTGGAGTCAAAGCTAATGTCAGCGCGGCAGAGAATATCATCAACACACCTAGAAAAGAGCTCGTAATCATCGGCTTCTTCATCACTTCCTCCTTCTAAAACTCACATCAAAAGCAATAGTTTTGGTAATACAATTATCACACACAAGGGCTTAATTCTTTATCAACATGCTGTTTTTTAACAAAATATTGGAGAATCCCATCAACACTAAGAATAAGTATCAGTGCGCTGACAAATAAAACCATTCCGGCAAAATCATGAAGAAAACCTTGCCCTGCTGCATCACCAAAATGATACGTAATCAAAGTAAGAACTATTACTCGAATAACGTTGGCAGAAAAAGAGATAGGCACGATCAGAATCGCCAATATGACATTACGATAAACTGAGCTATGGTTCACAAGATTCAAATAAAATAATCCGAGTGCTTCTAGCGTTAATAATGTCTGCAAGCCAGCACAGGCATCCGCTACTAGAAGTTGATATTGCCCTATTTGCAAAATAACCCCATTTCTAGCTATCGGATAGTCAAACAAAAACAAAATTTGCTCGGCAACATATGAAACTGCAATCTTCATTGGCATAGTCAAAAAACTTACCAATGATCCCGGCAGTGGGATCATAAACAGCAAAAAAAATAATGGAAACCACATCACCTTTAAAGCCACGAATCCTCTCTTTATCAGTAAAATGGCAGACAGTATCAAAATAAATGAACTTATCTCGAATACCAGTATTTGTTGCGAACGTCCGATGACATAACACAAGAGACCAGTCAAAAAAACAACCCAGCCAGTATTTGTAATTGACTTCCCATCGCTTATTTTTAACATGTTCGGCCACTGACGAACCATTAGCCAGAGCGATAGCAGTAAAATAATAGGGCCATGCGCTTGATCCTCATTTGTCCATAACCCTATCGCTAGGCTATAGAAAGTCGGCACATACAAAATTAATAACCCTACTACAATAGGCAACCAATCAGAAGCAATTGATTTTGAACCAATAAGCTGATAAGCCGACATTCTTCAAATGTTTAAAAATCAATTAACACAGATCCCACTACCTCTGCACCACTACGATTAATTTGTTCACTCATGATATTCACATCTGTTAAGCGTGTGTTATTCTGATGTACAATCGCTAACGCGCCCCCTATCCTAGAAGTAATCGTTAACGCGTCAACTCCACTTGAGAAAGCCAGCGTATCATAAAGAATGACATCAAATTGTTTAGCCAATTGATTATTCAACTCATTAAACGAAGCACGATTCAAGAGCTCCAGAGGGTTAGGAGGAAGGGTTCCAGCAGGTAAAACCGATAAGTCTACAAAAGAATCAATCCTAGAAATAACTTCAAAAATATTGGCACGATCAGCAAGAACGTCAGATAATCCTCTTTTGTTTTTTAGATTAAAAATCTCATGTTGCTGCGGACTGCGAAGATTTGCATCAACCAAAAGCGTCCTTTCTCCTAACTGAGAAAATACCACAGCAAGATTTGCAGTAAAAAGGCTAATGCCATCATTAGGATTACAACCAACCACTGTTAAAGCTTTATGACCCGTAGCAAACCACCGCAATACCAACTGGCTTCGAATAGCTCGAAAAATCTCTATCTGATTTCCAAAGGGTTGGTATGCTACTACTAATTCTGGGGAATGATTTCCTTCACCAGGTAATAAATACGGATAATCAAACTGTTGCGCTAATACTTGTTGAATATCGCCTTCGGTAACCAACCCTAATTTGAGTGCGGCTTCACCGAAACGCAACCCACTTTCTTTCTGAAAAAGGAGTATATGCTCTGCTTCAATGGGCGTAATTTTACCCATATCCAAAAGAATGCGACCGATACTATATTTGTGAATAGAAGATGAATTCATAGTAGCAAACCCGGAATTATCTAATTGTTCTGTTTCTGAAGAACCTGATGTATTCATTCGTAATTCCTTACTTAGAAGTTAGGTTACGGGTTTGAAACAAACTCAGCCAAGAATTCAACTTCAATCCCTTTTGCTTTGGTTTTCCCCACTGAACTACGCCAAGCACCGGAGCTTGAAATACATCGACCAAGTCTTCAGCAGATCGCACACGTTGATCAACCATTTCAATAATTAAAGCAACACTCAGGCCCAGCAAAGTACCTAAAAATATCGATACTAGAACATTCAGCAATACTTTAGGGCTATCAGGCCTATCTGGAACTTTTGCGGTATCCAGTATTGAAACACTTGATAAATTGGATTTTCCTTCAAGATCTGTTTGGTTCAACCGCTGCATAGCACTGTTATAAGCTTGTTGAGCACTTTCAACTTCTCTCGTTAACAACTGTAACTCATCCCTTGAACGATTTAATGTTAGTACCTTATTCCTTTGCACTTCCAAAGCTGCACGCAATTCCGAAATTAAGCTTGCTGAATTCTTATTGGTAGACCTAAGATGATTGTTAAGTTCTGATCTTAATTTACTTACCTCAGCACTTGCGCCTTTGTAACTAGGGTGATTGCGACCATATTTCTGGGCTATCTCAGAAAACTTAGATTCTGCCTGCGATAACTCCACTTTTAAGCTAGTAATGATAGGGTCTCTAGTAATAGATGTCGCTTCGTCACTTTGATTGCCCCCCCCTATCAAGCCAGTTTCTGCATTTACCAGCTGGAATGAGAGATCATTTAGACGTTTGGTTTCTACATCCAAACGAAGATCGGCATCAATAATTCCCTTCTCATCACGATATTGTGTCAATTTCTTCTGAGCAACCTCTACTTTACTTCGTAGATCATTCAACTGCTCCGTAAAATAGCTAGCAGCTTTTTGCGAAGGCTCAGCCGTTAATCGAACATTTATTTCTTGATAAGCATATGCAAAGGCATTTGCTACTGCTGAAGCAAATTCAGCATCCGTGCTGGTATAGTTGATATTAATGACCGTACTATCACGCGCAACATCAAGGTACAGATTTTTTATCAGGGAATTGGCCAGCCAGTTGCGTATATCTAAATTGCTCTCACTTTTCTGATAATAAGACTTTGCAATATCGCTTTGATCAAGCTTCAGTTGATCTACCACCATCAGCCTTGTTTGAGCACTTCTGATCACATCCAATTGTGTTGCCAAATGACTTGCCATCATAGGCGCAGACATTGTTACCCCTGATACTGGATCAGGACCTTTTGTAGTGACCAATACTGTCGCGGTCGACTTGTAATTATTAGGTAATAATAGACTAACCACCAAAGTGGTCATCACTGTAGCCAATAGCGTAAAAAGCATAATCTTCCAACGAGCTATTAGAATCAAAAAAAATCGGTGATAGTTCATCTTAAGATCTCATTTCCATTGAAAAATTATAATTTCCCCAATAACAGAACAAGTTACACTCCTTCTTAATCTTTCTTCCAACGTTAAAATATGCTTTCTCTGATATAAATAACGTCATCTGGTTGTATCAAATCGTTTGGCTTGACATCCAACGTCTCAAGTTTACCATTCGCATCACGACGCTGAATTTTTAGACCACGCTCAGTCCCTTTCGGATTTAAGCCGCCACCAACTGATAAACCTTGAATCACTGTCATGTTACGCTCCAATCGATAAGAACCAGCGCGTTGTACCTCACCATAAATGTAAAAGCGTGGCGCCCTTTCAACATAGATGAGATCATCACTTCTCACGACCAGGTTACCTGCCAGATCATTTGACCTAACCATATCCAAAACATCAATGGTTTGCTTGGTCCATTTATTTCCGTCCGAGCGTATTAGAGTAACCACCTCCCCCCCTTCGGGAAGAATTCCTCCAGCCATAGTGAGAATATCCGTTAAGTTGCGTTTACCTTCAATCGGGTAACGACCTTGGTTACGCACGTTACCCAACACGGAAACCATTTGACTTTGCAATGAAGATGTCAAAACATTAACCTGCGGATTGCGAAGAAGATCTCGACTCACAAGTAGCTTTACGATCTTTCTTTCTACCGCGGAAGGTGTCAGGCCATCAACTAAAATTTCCCCTATCAATGGGAAAGTGATATTTCCTGCATCATTTACTTTTGTTTCAGTGGTTAAATCCGAATGCCCGTATACAAAAATTTTTATGGAATCACCAGGCCCCAATACACTTTCTTTCTTATCTGCAGCCAATGTTGCATTACTGCAAGACCATGAAAGTAAAAAAAATATTAACAAATACAATTTTAGTTTATTTGTAACAAGCAACATTATTTTACGCTCCTGTTAAATGTGTTTAATTTTGTTTACTTAGTATGAAATTGAAAATATGATCTATTTTAAGCCCATCATACCACGTTCAATTGATCGTTCGATCGACATTGAATTTGATTGATTTAAATTATTACTGCTATTTTCAAGGTCTTTTTTGTCCAAAAAAGACTCCATTGGCTGTGCATTCATATTGGAATCTTTCAGGTTTAAATTGGGTGCATTTTTTCCAAAATATTCGATCTTCGCTGAAGAACGTAATCGGTTAATTTCTTCTTCCGATGCATATTTATATTTCTGATTAGAAAGGAATTTTTCTATCTGAGGCGTAGCTAAAGTAAGTGATAATGGATTTTCTTTAATCGCATTAACAGCTATTAGAAGATTGTGAGTGCGTTCTTGCACAACAAAAATATGATTTTTACCTTTCTCAAGTATCATATTCACTATGTTAGATGACAAATCGGCGGTGCTACGTAATGCCACATTACGAGTATATTGTGTACCTTGCTTATCTAGCCATGCAGTAACTTCATCGATAGATTTTGCGGTACCCAGTACTGTTTCTAGTTCTTTATTTAAATCATTTAAGGCAATTCGAACAATTGTCAAGTCAAATTGTTTACGTTTCTCAAAATACCCTGGATTGCGTTGATAAAACTCATCGATTTCAATTTGGCTCGGCTTACCGAGTTTATTGGTAATTCTCTGCAAGTAAGCCTGTGCAATAACCTGTGCATTAGCTCGCTCACGTGCTTGCATTACTTCGGGTGTTCGATCAAGCTTGGTACGTACTGCCTCATCTACAATTAATTGGCGAGCAATTAATGATTCTAATATTTGCTTACTTGCCGCCTCAAATTGTTCTGAACGGACACCCGCTCGTACAAGCTCATCGTTAAGTTGAAGCATGGTTATCTCATTTCCATTGACGCTTGCTAACGCCTGACCTGGTTTCTTTTCTACACTCTCCTTAGCATTATCACAAGCCGACAGTAAAGACACAATGATCAATACAATCAACTTCAATCGATTTGTGCAGTTTAATGCTAGCATCACAAAATCCTTCATTTTTTAGAAAAATCAATAGTTCAGATATTTTGTCAGTCGTGCTTACACAGGTCGCAACCAAATTATCGTAGATAACTGTACCAATTATAAGCCCTCTAATTTTAAGAAAAATATGGAAAAAAACATGATATCCGCTCTATTTCTATAAATGAATCCTTCAATAGAAACTAAAGCTATTAAGCGCATAGTCTTATCTGCAATCATTTTCTCGAATTTTTGCTCCTAAAATAATCGCTAAATAATTTCTAAGAGCAATAAGTTAATAGCCTAACGCTTAACCCGAGACTCACTGTTATTGAAACACAACAATCGTTCCATTAATTCATCGATCGCTCTTCTCGGTGCAGCGATATTTAAACGCATAAAACCACTGCCTTCCGCACCAAATAAAATTCCAGGACTCATACCGATACCTACTTGGTGTACAAAAAAATACTTCAATTGCGCATCAGTCATGTTCCAAGCGCGAAAATCAAGCCACATCAAGTAGGTTCCCTCAATCGGCGTGACTCTGATCTCTGGCAAATGGTCATAGAAAGTTTTTTGTACAGCATCTCGGGTATCCCGTAAATAAACTAACAGTGCTTCTAACCATTCCTCGCCTTCGCGATAGGCCGCCTCGAATGCAACAATACTGAAAGGATTACTTGGATTGATGTGCAAGTTACTAAATATATCTTTGACGGCATTGCGTGTAGGCTTATCAGGAATAATCAGCGCAGACAAATTAAGACCGGGAATATTAAAGGTTTTGCTTGGTGCAACAGCAGTAATGATTTTAGTGGTATCGTTTGATAACGCTGCCACAGAATAATGCCGATTGTTCGTATAAATCAAATCAGCATGAATTTCATCTGAAAAAATAATCAAATTATATTTCTCAGCAATCCCCAACAATCGCCTTAACTCCTCAGGAAACCAAACACGCCCCACCGGGTTATGCGGAGAACATAACAACAAAAGGCGCGCATTTTTAGCGCATTGCTCGAGATGATCAAAGTCAATGGTATAACGATTATTCTGTTGGTTCTCTATGCGCAGTGGATTATGTATCAAGCATCTACCAGCTTGAGTAACCGTAGAAAAAAAAGGGAAGTAGACTGGTGGTTGTACAATAACACCATCACCCGGCTGTGTCAGCGCAACAATCGCAGCATTGATCGATGGCACAACACCAGGACACATAACTATCCAATCACGCTGAATGTCCCATTGATACCGGTGTTTTATCCATGCGATCAACGCTTCGTACAACCCCTCAGGAAACATCGTATAGCCATAAATTGGATGCGCTGCTCGTCGCACCAACGCCTGTGTCACCGCCGGTGGTGCGGCAAAATCCATATCGGCTACCCAGGCAGGAATAACATCCCCTCTCCCAAACATGCCGTAACGCCCATCATACTTTGTACTACTGGTACCATCACGGTTGATTTCCTGATCGAAATCAAAACCGCTGCTCAAGAAATTTTCTCCCAAATAGTCACTTCAGAAAGCGTATGCTGGAACTTTCGCTTGGTTTCACGAATGACAAAAGGCACCGATTGTGGGCCTTGAATCAATCTAAAATGCTTACCTAAAATTTCCTTTAAGCCATCCAGTGTAGTGAAATTCTCACCATCTCGCTTGAATCCACCAACCCAAGATTCTTTTTTGGTATGCTCTACCAACCAAGTATAGGGTGAAGCAATTAACAATAAACCGGATAGATTAATACGTGTATGAATATTATTGAGCAATTTTGCAGGATCGTACAAACGATCAATCAGGTTTGCTGCTAGAATTAAATCGTAGCCAGTTAAAATGGGTTTCAGATTACAGGCGTCACCTTGATAAAAATCGACTTTATCTTTAACATGCTCCAAACCTAAACCTACCAACGTACTCTCTTTGTAACTAACCAGATCGCCTTCATCAGCGAGCACATAGCGCAAAACACCTTGTTGTGCTAGCTGAACACCTTGGCCGATGAACCGTGCGGAAAAATCAACGCCAGTGACAAACTCAAATGCATGCGCCAATTCAAATGTTGCTCGACCAGACGCACACCCCAAATCTAATGCCCTCCGCTTAGGTCGATCACCCATTGCCGTAATCGCAATTTCTGCTAAAGCTTTAGAAAAATTTGGCACATCAAAATAAGCATCACCATAGTGAAACTCAGCGTATTCAGATAACAACTTATCCGTTTCATAACTTGAGCTCGTCTGCGTTGCTGGTGCCTCAGAAATCACATAACGAAAACCTGCGTGTTGAAAAAAATGCCGACGAAAAGCATAACGTGCGCTTCGTAAAGATTCATCGCCGCAAGAAATCCATGAACCACCTTTGATCAGGTTATGTTGGCCATCAAAAGTTGGTGTAGTAAAATCATCGTATAATGGGTGTACGTCAAAGCCCGGAAAAGGATAAATTGGTGTCTCGGTCCACTGCCATACATTACCAACCACATCAAAAAATTCACCATGCTTAAATTCGGTCACTGGACAACTAGACGCATAGTGATCCAAATGCAAATTACTGTTTGTAGGTGCATCGACCGGTACTTCGGATAATTGCCCAGCGTCGTACAATCGATACCACTCATCTTCCGTCGGCAAGCGGATAGATTGTGCTGTAATTGCTGCTTTCCAATTACAAAATGCCTTAGCTTCATGGTAATTCACTTCTACAGGCCAATCCCAAGGCATAGGAATTTCTTCGGTCATAATGCGCAAATACCAATCCTCACCTTTTCTAATCCAGAAAACTGGGTGCATTGCTTGCGTGAATTCTTGCCAAGAACGGCCTTCTTCCTGCCAATATCTTTCAGTTTGATAGCCCTGCGCCTCAATAAAGGCGAGAAATTCTTGATTAGTCACCAAGTATTTACTCGCCTGAAACGCTGGAATATTGATTTGATGCAACCCAAATTCATTGTCCCAGCCATAATACTGGCAATCGTTCTTGTTTTTATTAAGCGTAACCGTCCCAGCAGCAACCGGAATCATTTGATTTTGAGGTGCTTGAGCAGATTTTTGGCAGGCCTTCCAGTCAACATGCGGCTGCACAAATTCAAGCCCATGCTGACGAATTAGTACTGATGAAGTTTCCAAATGAATACGCTCATGTTCAATCCCCATTAAGATGGGCCACCAAGAGCTTTCCCAAGTAATCGGCAACACCAATGGCATCTGCGTAATAAGTTGATCAATCCGAGTACGCATAGCGTTACGATATTCACGCACTGCTTGTACCGTAGGCCAGTTGTAATGGGTACCATCGAGATCATCCCAACTCATCTCATCCACACCAACCGCAAACATTGACTCGAATTTGGGATTAATGCGATCGGATATCAAGCCCGCAAGAATGAGTTTATTAATATAAAAGGTTGCAGTATGCCCAAAATAAAAAATAAGCGGATGACGCAATGAAATTGGTTTTATGTAATACGCTTCATTGGAACGCAACGTCTCAAAAAGCCGTTCATAACAATCCAGCGTGGTGTGAAAGTATTTTCGGATCTCTTCGCGTTTTAACTCAGGGTTATTGCTATTCAAAAAAGGTGCTCTGAGGAATACTGATCTTGACATATTATTATTGTTAATTAATGTTTCATCTATTTAGGCATTATAACCTTTCATTTTTTTGCAAAACACAATTCCCTTAAAAATTACTCGTCATACGGCATAGAAATTTGAAAATTTTTATACTAGGTTCTGCCAACACCATTTAATTAGTATGAAGAAAGTTACCAAGTATAGTTGTAAGTGGCGTTGTTACAACGACAAATAAAGCACTCCGCGCAAACAATGGGGGAATTGAACTCGTAGAGATTAAAACCGCTTACCCACAGAAACTCTCCAACGTGATAAGGTGCGTAACAGTCTCAACTACGTCGCATATGAAATAAATGGTAAGGAAAGAGCTATCGATTTATGTTTGATCTGCAACGCTGCTACCATTGATGAGAATGAGCAAGTGATACCCGCTCTTTAAAGATAAATGAAACATGGCTTATCTGTAGCCTTGAGCAACAGTAGCAGTCGCTTTTTCAGTGATCTTTTTTTGAATAAATTGAACTAAAGTTCCCAGTGTTTTGAATGTCGCGGCACTGATTTCATCGTCATGAATTGAAATTGAAAACTCTTTCTCTAGCGCTAAAATAATCGATACTATCGAAACCGAATCGAGTTCTGGAATGTTACCTAATAAATAGGTATCCACGGTCATGGCATCATATTGATCGCTTAATATCAATGTATGTTTGATGATTTTTTTTATTTCAATATCAAGTTTCATTTTTGATCTAACAAAAGGCCATTACACTTGGAATATTTAAATAAGACATAAGGGTGAAATATGAATGTGAACAATATTTTTTCAAATATCCCAGTCGTTCAACAAGAAGAACTCTTTGAAGTCTTAATAAGAAATAATGTCATCAGAATAGAAAGAATTATTTCAACGGGCCAAATATTCCAACCATCCGATTGGTATGATCAAGAGAAAGATGAATGGGTAATAGTGTTGAAAGGAAGAGCAGTGCTATCTTTTGAAGATCAACCAACGATTCATCTCAAGGAGGGGGATTACATTAATATCCCCGCTCATGTGAGACACAAAGTGAGCTGGGTAAACCCAAATGATAAGACCATATGGCTTGCTATTCACTATTAAGAAACGACTCGCATTTTCGCAAATAACCTACAATTTTTCCAAAAACCAGAAAATCTTAATGCGATATCTGTTTACCGTATTTCTGACGGAATTTCTCAACCCTTCCCGCAGTATCTACAATCTTTTGCTTACCCGTATAAAATGGATGGCATTGCGAGCATACTTCAATATGCAAAGGCTTATTCAAAGTAGAGCGCGTATTAAACACGCTCCCACAACTACAAGTTACTGTTATTTCGTGATAATCAGGGTGAATATTTTCTTTCATGAGATATGACCTATCGCTTATAAAAAAGCAAACCATTAAAACAGGGTATTATCCTTTAATGTCTTAGCCGGCGCAACCATGTAAAATCTATGTTAACTTTGATTCTCAATCAGTGTACGCAAAATTAAAAATCACATCAAGATCACGTCATATTGCTCTTGCGTGTAAGACTCTTCAACCTGCAGTCTGATGGGTTTAGCAATAAAATCTCCTAACTGGGCCAAACTTTGTGATTCTTCATCCAAAAACAGATCAATTACTGGTTGCGACGCTAAAATACGAAACTCATTGGCCTCAAACTGCCTGGATTCACGTAATAATTCACGCAAAATTTCATAACAAATGGTCTGAGCAGTCCTAATCTCACCACGCCCGTGACAAGAGGGACATGTTTCACAAAGTACTTGCGCCAAGCTTTCGCGAGTCCGCTTACGGGTCATTTCAACGAGCCCGAGCATACTAAAACTATTAACATTCACTCGCACACGATCCTTTGACAAGGCTCTATTGAATTCTGTCAAAACAGCACTGCGATGCTCCTCAGAATCCATATCAATAAAATCACAAATAATAATGCCACCAAGGTTTCTTAATCGTAGTTGGCGCGCAATTACTTGCGCTGCTTCTAGGTTCGTCTTTAGAATCGTATCATCGAAATTGCGAATACCAATAAATCCTCCGGTATTCACATCCATGGTAGTCAGTGCCTCGGTTTGATCAATAATCAAATAGCCACCTGATTTTAGATCGACTCGTCGAGCCAGGGATTTTTCAATTTCCTCTTCTACGCTATACAAGTCGAATAATGGCCGATCCCCCGTATAAACACCAATTCGATCAGTGATGTACGGCATAAAATATTGCGAAAATTTAACCAGTTTTTGATAATTCTCACGCGAATCTACTAATATTCGAGCCGTATCTTCATCCACAAGATCACGCAGCACTCGATGACTCAGGTCCAGATCTTGATAGAGTAGTGAAGGTGCGGATATGATCGTGCTTTTTTGTTGGATATCGTGCCACAGCTTATGCAGATACTCTAAATCGGAGCGTAGATCCTTATCATCAGCCGTCTCAGCCATAGTACGGATGATATACCCTCCCTTCTCTTCTTCTGGAAGCAACTGTTGTAATTTTTTCCTTAGCAATTCACGTTCACCATCATTTTCAATACGCTGGGAAATTCCAATGTGTGACTCTTGCGGTAAATAGACCAGTAAGCGCCCCGCCAAACTAACTTGTGTTGATAATCGTGCACCTTTAGTTCCAATAGCATCTTTGACTACTTGAACCAATATATTGCTACCTTCATGCAGTATTTTTTCAATCGGCTTAATATTAGTTGCTTCGTTTTGATACAGACTCCAGATATCCGCAACATGTAAAAAAGCTGCCCGGTCTAAACCAATATCAACAAAAGCTGACTGCATGCCTGGCAATACACGGCTGACACGACCGTTATAAATATTTCCAACGATACCGCGACCACTCGTACGTTCAATATGAAGTTCTTGTGTTATACCCTGTTCTAAAATAGCTACTCGGGTTTCTTGAGGCGTGATATTGACAAGAATTTCATTATTCATCGTGACAAATCAGGCAAAAATTTTAATGCCAACTTCCTCTAATAGCTGCGCCGTTTCATATAAAGGCAAACCCATTACACCACTATAGCTACCGGATATTTCAACGATAAAAACCGCCGCCAACCCCTGAATCGCGTAAGCACCCGCCTTGTCTAGAAAATTATTCGATGCCAAGTATTTGTGGATCTCATACTCAGTAATTTGCCGAAAACGAACGGTTGTTGCCGTTAAGCGGATTTGTATTTGGTCTTTAATTCCTAAACCAATTGCAGTTAAAACTTGATGGGATCGACCGGATAAAGCTTTCAACATTTCTTCAGCTTCATGAATATCCTTTGGCTTACCTAGAATAGCGCCATCTAAAATAACAATCGTGTCGGCCACCAATACCGGTAAAATCGGAAATTTACGTTGTAATATCCGCTTATATCCTTCACCTGCTTTTGCTCGTACAATCCGATAGATATAGTCGGTTGGTGATTCACCGATAACCGGTTTCTCATCAATATCTATGGGTCGACCTAAGGTTTCTCGCATCAATAAAAGGTTAAATTTAATCCCAATTTGTTTAAGCAATTCTCGTCGTCTTGGGCTTCGAGAAGCCAAGTAAATTTGTCTGTCAGGAAACATTGTTTGAATCGATAAGAAACAGTGAATAAATTGAATGCGATCATATTACCGCACGATCGAAAGATGCAATAGCCTATCTTAATTTATGCACAATTAATTTCTATGATAAGGATGGCCTTGCAGCACGGAGACAGCACGATAAAGTTGCTCGGCCAATACAACGCGCACCATTGCATGCGGCAATGTTAAATTGGATAAAGCGAATATTTTATGCGCAGTGCGTTTGAGATTTGGATGCAACCCATCCGCGCCACCAATAACAAATGCGATAGCATTACTATCCAATAACCACTGTTTGATGACTTGAGAAAACTCCAAAGTTGTCCATTGATGTCCATGCTCATCTAATACGATCATTCTACAAGCAGAAGGAAGTGCTGCAAGAATTCGTTCTGACTCAGAGCATAGCAATTGTTCTAGAGTTTTTCCGCTACTGCGCTTTTCAGGTTTAATTTCAATTAACTGTAGAGATATTTCATGCGGTAACCGTTTAATATATTCATTAAAGCCTTGCTGAATCCAATTCGGCATTTTGTTACCAACCGCGATAATGAAAATTTTCATATTCGATTGAAACAATCTTAAAATGATTTTCGACTAAATGCTGTAATGCTACAACTATCCCGTTAGCGTAACCATAGTGCTTTCAAATCGTAATATTCACGTATTGTCGGAAGCATCACATGTACAATTACGTTCCCTAGGTCTACCAACAACCATTCACCTGTTTGCTCGCCTTCTACGCTATAAACTACCCCGCCAGTTGCCTTGGTCTTCTCCGCCACGTTGCGAGCAAGGGACTTAGCTTGTCGCGTCGAATCTGCGCTAGCAATCACTACGTATTCAAACATAGAGGTTATTTTAGATACGTTGATGACATCAATGTCATAACCCTTGATATCCTCAAGCGCATCAACCACAATTTCTACAAGTTCTTCGGAATTCATGCTTTTTCTGTATAGATATGATTCGTTGTAATGTAATCAGAGACTTTATTCGGCAGCAGGTAGCGTGCACTTTTGCCCGTATTGACGAGATGACGAATCCGTGAGGCCGATATTTCCAACAGAGATGTCTGTGCAATATGAATCAAACCTACCGCTTGTTGCGATAAACAATTGGCTGATAAAACATGCCGCATTCTTAATTCCTGTGCAACTTCTTGCGGTACGGTCTGATTGTCATTGATAGCACCATAGCCCGGGCGCGCAACCACGAGTAGGTGACATAAATTGAATATTTCACGCCACTGGTGCCACTGATTGATTTTGATAAATGCATCGATCCCCAATATAAAACATAAGATGCGATTACCAATTGATTCACGTTGAAATTCGCGAAGTGATTCAACCGTTGTGCTTACTCCAGGTCGATTGATTTCACGCTCATCAATCGAAAACTGATGATTATCTTGAATTGCCAGGCGGATCATTTCTGCGCGTTGATGCCTTGTTCCAATCGGTGTGTTTCGCAAACGAGGCTCACCTGATGGAACAAAAATAATGTGTTGCAGATTTATAGCGTCAATTAGCTCTTCAGCAACGCGAAGATGACCAAAATGAATCGGATCGAATGTTCCACCATAAATTCCTATCAAAGAAGAGTTATCAGCATCCACTAACTAAAACGCTCGCTTCTGCAAAAATTGTTCCTCCGACAAACTCATTACAGTAAAGCCAAGCGCATATCGGTTAAAACCTCAGCCAAATGTGTCGTAAACCTTGCCGCTGACGCACCATCAATCACACGATGATCATAGGAAAGCGATAATGGCAGCATGAGCCTTGGAACAAATTGTTGATCATGATAAACCGGCTGGATACGAGCTTTTGAAATTCCCAAAATGGCAACCTCTGGCGCATTAATAATAGGCGTAAATGCAGTACCACCAATACCGCCTAAACTGGAAATTGTAAAACTCGCGCCTTGCATATCAGTTGGTTTTAGTTTTCCCTCTCGCGCTAAGGTAGCCAATTGAGATAATTCATCTGCAATTGCAATAATACCTTTTTGATCGACTTGCTTGATGACAGGAACTACTAATCCATTGGGGGTATCAACCGCAAACCCAATATGATAGTAATGTTTGATGATAAGTCCAATATTGCCTTCTACAGAATGATCCAACGATGCATTAAACTCCGGAAATTTTTTTAGCGGCGCAATCAATGCTTTCATCAGAAACGCAAGGAAAGTAAGTTTAACTATATTTTTCCGATTGCTTTCATTAAACTCTTTACGCATTTCCTCCAAGTTAGTGATATCCGCCTCATCAAACTGTGTCACATGTGGAATCATGACCCAGTTTCGGTGTAGATTCGACCCAGAGATTTGTTTAATACGCGACAAAGGTTGCGGTTCGATCGAGCCAAATTTAGCAAAATTAACTTGCGGCCAAGGTAATAAGTTCAGCGCTGAGCCTGTAGTGCTGTTGGCATTCCTTGATTTGGATAACTCCGCTTTTACGAAAGCTTGCACGTCTTCTTTCAGAATTCTCTGTTTAGGTCCACTGCCAATAATTAACTCCAAATTGACACCGAACTCACGTGCCAATCGACGAATCGAAGGGCTGGCATGTGCTTTCGGCAAATTCAATTGCGCAGAAGAAGACTCCATTGCTTGCGCCACTCCTGCTGGCTTAGTCAATGGTTCGAGTCGATTCTTAGGCGTTACAGTCTGCGATTGCATTACCAAAGGCTTTTCCATCACACTTTCTAGCTTTTCGCTCTGACGTACAACTTCATTCGTAACGCTTCGCTCAGCTTCAATAGTCAGAATCGCACTACCTTCCGATACTCGATCACCTGTCTTAATGTAAATTTCTTTGATTATGCCGGAATACGGCGATGGAATTTCTATCGTGGCTTTATCTGATTCAAGTGTCACCAGAGAATCTTCCTGATTCACCCTATCACTGACTTTGACCAATATCTCAATCACCGGGACATCTTTAAAATCCCCGATATCTGGTATCAATACTTTCTTTAACTCAGCCATCCTGTCCTTACTTTATTTTGCCATCTATACTGTGGTTGGATTGGGTTTATCGGGATCAATGTTAAATTTCTGAATTGCTTGAACGACCTTCTCATGAGCGATTTTTCCCTCTTCCGAAAGTACCTTGAGCGCTGCAACAACAATATAATATCGATCAACTTCAAAGAAATGACGTAACTTCTCACGTGTGTCAGAACGCCCAAAACCATCAGTACCTAACACCCGATATTTTCCGGGAACAAATTCACGAATTTGATCTGCGTAAATTTTCATATAATCGCTCGCAGCGATCACTGGGCCTTGTCGACTCTTCAAGCAGCGCTCAACATGAGAGGATTGTGCCGATTGATCGGGATGCAACATATTCCAGCGCAATACATCCAGCGCTTCGCGCCTTAATTCATTGAAACTGGTTACGCTCCATATATCTGCACAGATATTGTAATCTGCTTCAAGTAGCTCAGCAGCTGCAATTACTTCGCGTAAGATCGTGCCAGCACCCAGAAGCTGCACACGCAATCTATCACTGCTGTCGCTGTTACCGCCTTCGCGTAACAAATACATCCCTTTCAAAATACCGTTTTCAGCATTCTGAGGCATTGCAGGATGCCCGTAATTCTCATTCATTACTGTAATGTAGTAATAAATATCTTCCTGTTCTTGATACATGCGGCGTAGGCCGTCTTGAACAATGACTGCAAGCTCGTAACCAAAGGCAGGATCATACGATACACAATTCGGAATAGTAGATGCAATCAGATGACTGTGTCCATCCTCATGTTGCAGTCCTTCACCGTTCAAGGTGGTACGCCCAGCCGTACCGCCGAGCAAAAAACCTCGACAGCGCAAATCACCCGCCGCCCAAGCCAAATCTCCGATACGTTGAAAACCAAACATAGAATAAAAAATGAAAAAAGGGATCATCTGTATGCCATGTGTGCTATAGGCTGTCGCAGCAGCAATCCAAGAAGACATAGCGCCTGCTTCATTAATGCCCTCCTGCAGGATTTGTCCGTTTTTGTCTTCTTTATAGTACATCAATTGATCTGCATCTTGCGGCGTATACAACTGTCCAACGGACGACCAGATCCCTAATTGCCTGAACATGCCCTCCATGCCAAATGTACGCGATTCATCAGCAACAATGGGCACAATGTGCTTACCAATTTGTTTATTCTTAACCAAGATATTAAGGATTCGCACAAAAGCCATCGTAGTAGAAAATTCATGCCCTTCTCCACCACCTTTTAATAGCGCATCAAAATCGGATAATAGTGGTATCTTCAATGGCTGCCCATGCGTTTTACGGCAATGCAATGCTCCTCCTAGTGCTTCCCGACGTTCTTGCATATAGACATATTCAGGCGAATCATTCGCCAACGTCAAATAAGGAATTTCATCGATTTTGTCATCAGGAATATCCAAGCCAAACCGATCGCGGAAAGCCTTCAACGAAGTAGTGCCCATTTTTTTCTGCTGGTGCGTGATGTTTTGCGCCTCACCGGCCTCCCCCATTCCATATCCTTTGATGGTTTTGGCAAGAATGACAGTAGGTTGACCGCTATGCTTCACAGCCTCAGCATAGGCCGCGTAAACTTTATAAGGATCGTGGCCACCACGATTGAGGCGCCAAATGTCATCGTCTGACATATTCGCCACCATTTCCAATAGTTCTGGGTATTTACCAAAGAAGTGCTCACGCACATACGCACCATCTCTGGATTTAAAAGTTTGGTATTCTCCATCCACGCACTCCATCATGCGCTTCTGCAACAATCCTCGAGTATCTTTGGCCAATAACGGATCCCAATATGATCCCCAGATTACCTTAATCACATTCCAACCGGCACCACGAAAAGCACCTTCCAACTCTTGAATAATTTTACCATTGCCACGTACAGGGCCATCTAATCGCTGTAGGTTGCAATTGACGACAAAAATGAGATTGTCTAATTTCTCGCGTGATGCCAGTGAAATTGCGCCCATAGATTCGGGTTCATCCATTTCACCATCACCCATAAATGCCCATATTTTTCTATTTTCAGCCTTAATCAATCCACGACTATTCAAGTATTTCATGAAACGGGCTTGATAAATCGCCATCAAAGGACCCAATCCCATTGAAACCGTTGGAAATTGCCAGAAATTCGGCATTAACCAGGGATGAGGATAAGAAGATAAACCATTACCACCCGTTTCCTGGCGAAAATTATCCAATTGTTCCTGGCTGAGTTCCCCTAATAAAAATGCATAAGAGTAAATGCCCGGAGAAGAATGGCCTTGTACATAGACTAAATCACCATCATGTCCTTCAGATGGCGCATGCCAGAAATGGTTATAACCAATGTCATAAAGCGTAGCGGCTGAAGCAAAACTGGCAATATGACCACCGACATTGGTATTTTTATTCGCACGCAAGACCATTGCCATAGCATTCCAACGCACATAAGAGCGGATCCGATTCTCAATTGCATTGTTTCCTGGTGAACGCACTTCTTTACCAACTGGAATGCTATTGATATAAGCAGTAGTCGCGGTATACGGCAAATAAGCGCCGGAACGACGGGCTTTCTCGATTAATATTTCCAATAAAAAATGAGCACGCTCTCCACCCGCATTAGCAATAACAGAATCCAACGCATCCAGCCATTCCTGAGTTTCTTGTGGATCAATATCCGGTTGTTGTTCCATGTTTGACAATGTTTAAAAATTTAAGTTATTTTCTTGTGATCCGCCGCGCGTTCTGCTGCTAGAATCGTATTGCCGAGCAGCATAGTAATAGTCATAGGCCCAACACCGTTCGGAACCGGAGTAATATAACCGGCTACTTCTTTTACCGACTCAAAATCCACATCACCGCATAGCTTCCCATCCGGTAATCGATTAATACCCACATCAATCACCGTAGCGCCTGGTTTTACCATTGCAGCGTTAATCATACGAGGCTTCCCGATTGCGACAACAAGAATATCAGCACTACGAGTAAAATCTGGTAGGTTACGTGTTTTGGAATTGCACATTGTCACAGTAGCACCTTGCTCCAACAACATGAATGCCATCGGTTTACCAACAATATTACTGCGACCGATAACCACTGCGTGGCGACCCTCGATGGGAATACGATTGCGATGTAACATTTCCATGATACCAGCGGGCGTACAAGGTGAAAAAAGGCTATTGCCCGTCACTAAAGCACCCACATTGTATAAATGAAAGCCATCGACATCTTTTTCAACCGCAATCGCACTGATCACCCGATTATTTTCGAAATGCATAGGCAATGGTAATTGGACTAAAATGCCATGAATATTGATATTCTCATTCAGTGAATGAATACATTGCAAAACCTCAGCTTGCGATGCATCATTTTGGAAGCGATGCACTTCCGAATAAATTCCAGCCTCACTGCACGCTTTTACTTTGTTCTTGACATAAATGCTCGATGCAGGATCTTCACCTACAATGATAACAGCCAAACCCGGTTTTATACCCTGTTGAATTAACCGTTCAGCACGAGACTTCCATTCTTGGCGAACCAGTCCAGCTAATTCCTTACCGTCGATAATCTGCACATTCATCTCTTAGGATGTACAATTAATTGATAATGACATCATTCAACACCACACAAATAAATTAGCGCAATACAAAGCATTAAACGTTTTGCTTCAACTGCTGCGCTTTCTTGATTTTTGAGCGATACATTAAAATACCAATTAGAAATACCGGGATCACAAATGATGCTGCGGCTATCAATCCTGCAGCAAGTATTGCAATCGCACTATTTCCAGGCATAAACAAAGTAACAAACCAAATCACTACGAATGCGATCGATAAGCCACCATAGAGCATAATTTTCCGGAAGCGGTCATAAATCCGCCAGAAACCCCCTGAAACCTGCATGTCATCCACATAATGATCGAATATTTCGGCTAAGCTGTCATCATCTGGCTCAGATTCATAACCGACTGCAACTGCCAAAGCATTGCGGTTATCTTCTACCTTTGACATTTTCCGAAGAAACTCAATCCGCTTGTCTGCTTTACGCTTACTTAAGCCATCATGAATCAAATTAGCTTTCAAAGCTGAAAATGCCAACTCACGTGCATCATTTGAGTTATTTCCCAAAGCTTCAGCATGACGCCACATCACTCCTAGCAAGTATAGTTGCGTCGTCAATCCTTGAAACTCAGGAGCGAAATCGTATCCTTTATCTTTAATACGCTCAAGCTGCTTTGCGATGACCGTTTGCGCATGTTCGATACATTGACTGATCGTTGATACATCCGTCACTACAACCTCAGGATTCAATTGTTCCTCGCTCGATTTATCAAAATCATTCATTACTTTTTTCATTTAAATTCCTATGCATGACTGTCTTCAGAAACAACTTGCATTATATACCGGCTAAGTATCTCGATACTTAGAAAAAATACTTTATGGATTGGATCAAAATTAACACAAAAAGAAATTGAAGATGATCTCTAGGTCGAGATAAAATAATAAAATTATCCTGATAATGTGATGAATTAATCCTGATTGTTTTTAAGA
The DNA here is from genome assembly GCA_024281825.1 of Nitrosomonas sp. Lineage (GTDB taxonomy): Bacteria > Pseudomonadota > Gammaproteobacteria > Burkholderiales > Nitrosomonadaceae > Nitrosomonas. The sequence goes on from JAMWZY010000009.1 coordinate 84,134, forward strand.
TTGAGTCGCTGCCAAATAACAGCGGTCAAATCAGCCGAGTTTAAAGTATAGAAATGTAGTCCTGGCGCGCCTGCAGCCAATAATCGTTGACATAAATCCGTAACCACATCCAATCCGAAAGCGTGAATTGAATCAATATCATCGGAATAATTTTCTAATTTTCTGCGTATCCATCGCGGGATCTCCGCACCACAAGTATCTGAAAACCTGACCAGTTGCGAGAACTTGTTAATCGGCATGATTCCTGGAACCACCGGAACATTCAATCGTGCAGCTTCACACAGCTCGATGAAGTGATAATAGGCATCCGCATTATAGAAATACTGAGTAATAGCCGAATTAGCTCCTGCCTCAATTTTTCGTTTAAAATTTTCAAAATCAGCTTGAGCCGAACGCGCCTGGGGATGATATTCAGGATAAGCCGCCACATCAATATGAAACCAATCTCCAAACTCTTGTCGAATAAAAGCAACCAATTCGCTCGCGTAACGAAATTCACCCGCTTGCGCCATTCCGGATGGCAGGTCTCCTCGTAGCGCCACAATATGCTGAATGCCCGTTTGATGATATTTCTCGAGTATTTCTAGAATATTACTTCGAGTTGACCCAATACAAGATAGATGAGGCGCAACCACATAACCCTTTGCTTTCATCTCTAGTACAGTCTCCAAAGTGCGCTCTCGAGTCGATCCTCCGGCACCGAAAGTTACTGAAAAAAACTTAGGACGATACTGAGCAAGTCGGTTGCAAGTTAACCGAAGCTTTTCGATTCCCTCAGGTGTTTGGGGAGGGAAAAGCTCAAAACTGTATGTGACAGGGAATTTTTTTTGTGATTCCATTTTCCATAAACCTTTTCATGCGAGCCTTAAATTGGCTCGCATAACCAATATAACAAAATGGCATGTGTGTATTGATTGAGCAATCAATAACGATACATTGCTGGTTTATAAGGTCCGTTTTTATCCAACCCGAGATACCTGGATTGTTCATCCGTAAGTTCGGTCAATTTTGCACCTAGCTTTCCAAGATGCAAGCGCGCAACTTTTTCATCTAAGGATTTAGGTAGTACATAGACGCTTTTCTCATATTTCGCACCGTTTTGCCATAACTCCATTTGCGCTAATACTTGATTGGTAAATGAACTTGACATCACAAAAGACGGATGTCCCGTTGCACAACCCAAATTAACCAGGCGACCTTGCGCTAAAACAATAATACGACGTCCGGTAGGAAATAATACATGGTCAACTTGCGGTTTGATATTTTCCCAAGAATATTTTTGAATCGAAGCGATATCTATCTCCGAATCAAAATGACCTATATTACAAACGATCGCCTGATCTTTCATTTTTAACATGTGATCATGGGTAATCACACGCAAATTGCCAGTTGCCGTAACAAAAATATCAGCTTGTTCACAAGCACTATCCATCGTAATAACGCGATAGCCTTCCATAGCTGCCTGCAAAGCACAAATCGGATCAATTTCAGTAATCCAAACTGTCGCACCTAAACCGCGTAATGATTGTGCACACCCCTTACCAACATCTCCATATCCGCATACGACAGCAATTTTTCCCGCAATCATCACATCGGTAGCACGTTTGATACCATCAACCAACGATTCCCTGCAGCCATAGAGATTATCGAATTTAGATTTGGTCACTGAATCATTGACGTTGAACGCGGGAAAAGGAAGTTCACCATTTTTTTGCATTTCGTATAAACGATGCACACCGGTTGTTGTTTCTTCAGTCACACCGCGAATTCTGGCCAGATTCCGTGAGTACCAATCAGGATCAGAAGCCAGTTTACTTTTTATCGATGCAAATAATGCCGTTTCTTCTTCATTAGTAGCGTGCTCAATTACAGCAGGATTTTTTTCGGCTTTGGTTCCAAGAATCAACAATAAAGTAGCATCACCTCCATCATCCAAAATCATATTGGCGCCGTCGGTCTGCCCATCAACTACCCATTCAAAAATGCGATGCGCGTAATCCCAATAATCTTTTAGCGACTCACCTTTATAAGCAAAAACAGGAATACCCTTTGCCGCAATCGCAGCAGCAGCGTGATCTTGTGTAGAGAAGATATTACAGGAGGCCCAGCGTACTTGCGCGCCAAGTGCTACAAGTGTTTCAATTAGTACTGCTGTTTGAATAGTCATATGCAAAGAACCAGCAATTCGCGCACCAGTTAATGGTTTCTGACTAGCGTATTCAGCACGTAATGCCATCAAACCAGGCATCTCAGTTTCTGCAATGGCTATTTCTTTACGTCCCCATTCAGCAAGGATTATATCAGCAACTTTATAGTCAGTAAATGAACCAACGCCAGGATTGAGCACAGCGTTCATAATTAATCTCCTTAACAATATGAACGAGCGCCGTTGTAACGATATCTTCGATACCAAGCCTCACGGGAAAAACCGTTGCAGCGCTCCTTGGCATGTCAGAAAATTTTAGGAATTATTGCACTAAATATAATCTCGATAGATTAATAAAAACAATCAAAACTTACAGTCCCGCATCTGCGCGAAGTTGTTCAGCTTTATCGGTACGTTCCCATGTAAAGTCAGCATCATCACGGCCAAAGTGTCCGTAAGCTGCTGTTTTAGTGTAGATGGGGCGCAATAAATCGAGCGCATAAATAATCCCACGTGGACGCAGATCAAAATGCTTTTCGATCAGTTGTACTATTTTTCCATCATCAATCTTACCCGTTCCAAAAGTATTCACCATTAACGAAACCGGTTTTGCGACGCCTATCGCATACGCAACTTGTACTTCGCATTTACTGGCAATACCTGCAGCAACGATATTTTTTGCGACATACCGTCCTGCATAAGTAGCTGAGCGATCGACTTTTGAAGGGTCTTTCCCGGAAAATGCTCCTCCGCCATGATGTGCAGTGCCACCATAACTATCAACGATAATCTTACGTCCCGTTAACCCGCAATCCCCCATTGGCCCCCCCACCACAAAGCGACCGGTTGGATTAACCAAATATCGAGTGTTAGAATCGATCATTTCTTTTGGCAACACCGGTTTAATGATTTCCTCGATCACAGCAGATTTTAAATCTTGATAAATAACTTCAGGGTCATGCTGCGTTGAAATTACAATTGTCTCAATACTTTTCGGCTTGCCATCCTGGTAGCGAATAGAAACCTGTGATTTTGCATCTGGCCGTAACCAAGACAGGCGCCCATTTTTCCTCAATTCCGCTTGTCGCTCAACAAGACGATGCGCATAAAAAATCGGCATTGGCATGAGTTGTGGCGTTTCATCACAAGCGAAACCAAACATTAAGCCTTGGTCACCCGCCCCTTGGTCCATTTCCTCCTCTTTAGAGCGATTGACACCTTGCGCAATATCTGGAGATTGTTTATTAAAAGCTGTTAAAACCGCGCATGTCGTCGAATCAAAACCAATATTTGAACTGGTATAGCCAATATTCTTGACTGTTTCACGCGCAATGATATTGTAATCCACTGATGCGTGCGTAGTGATTTCGCCCGACAACACGATCAAGCCCGTGCTACACAATGTTTCACATGCCACCCGGGCATTCTTATCTTGCATAAGAATTGCATCTAAAACAGCATCAGAGATTTGATCTGCAACCTTGTCAGGATGCCCTTCTGAAACCGATTCAGAAGTAAAAAGATAATTATTCATAGAAATAAGTAGCGATATACTCGCAAAAACTGGAAAAACCGTGAAGTATACCGCTTCCTAAACTATATTTGAAATATCAAAATAAAAATCAAGAGTGCTATTGTCCTATTTTACGTGAAACTGAACGACCGTTGAGAGCCTGAACATGTCGCGCATTACCAGTATGAAAATTTCTCAATTGTGTTAATTGTTCGCGCGAAATAGTAATAGGCTCGGAAAGAACCAACCACTCTACTCCTTCACTACAAGGTGGTGTCGTAAGTGAACCAGCAAGTGTATAGTGTTTCCAATTAGCTTTTGGAACTAATAACCTGGGATTAATCACCGCATTAGACTGGTCATTTTGACCGCCTTCCTCTCTTGGCGTATTATCCAACACCTTCTGGAAACTGGCATTTTCTTCCCCTTCATCTAGAAGTACCCCAACAACTGCAATCTTCCCATCATCACGAATATGAACAAAATGTAATTCCGCAGGATATTGCTTCTCCCCTACAGTATGCTCGCTGGGTTCATGAAAATGAAATTGTATTAATGGATAAACCTCATTACCAATTTTTAGATGACCTTCATAATCATCCGAAAAATTGACTTGTATCCCATGACCACTATTAAAATAAACTGGCTCATCAACAGGATAATTAAAAACCAACTTGTTGAGAATTTCTCGATGATTTTCTTCCGACAAATTGACGGGAGATTGGTGTTTGCCAATACTACAAACCGCATAAGGAAACATCAGAGGATCTTCTGTCTGAGTATTATCTCGAATGGCGCCCCAATGTTTCTGCTCGTCATGACTCCAATGAGTAGAGCCTGAAAATAAATTCACGGCATACCCTAGACAGAAGGCCAGAAAAATAAATCTAACCATATGATTTACCATAAAAAAATAGACTTTAATAGTTATTCAATTACTCAAAAGAATTTAACAAAGATTTTTTTTGCAATAATCAACCATAGGGGGTTTTTTATTTTGACTCGGTTTTTGCTGATCAGGTCGAGCGGTATCTTTACGCTCCGATGCTGTGGATAGTGAAGTCTGTGATGACTGTTTCAAATCCATAGAAATTACTTTATTTTGTGCAAAACAGGTAATACCAAAGCTTAATAACCCAATTAATGCAATTTTTATAACCATCTTCTTATTACCCTCCTCTATTGACAAAAACAAATCAAATCGATTTAACAATCTTAATAAGTTAATTTTTTCTCAAGATACGTAATTGTTAATCCGGAAATTTTTGGAATACCCAAACTCATTGGGTACAAGTCAATTTTACCTGTTGGGCAATAGCCCCTCCGACGATAAAATGCGATCAGCTCTGTTCTTTGCGATATGACAAACATCACAAGTTTATGTGCTTGCATTTGATCTACAACGAAAGCTTCGGCTTGCTCCAGTATATATTTTCCTAATCCCTGCCCTTGAAAGCTGGGATGAACAGAGAAAAAACCCAGATAAGCAACAGCATTTATGTGCTTTTTTATATAAACACATGCGATTAATTGTTGCAACTGATTAATAACAAAAAAATGGGCATTTGGCTCTACCAAGGCCAACTCTATTTCCTGAGGTGTTGTCCTATCTCCTCGAATAATAGACGATTCATTGGTCCAGCCTTGTTCGCCGCGATAAGCCAAGTTAACCAAATCACAAATTACCTGCGCTTGATTGGCATTGGCCTTTTCAAAAAGCAAATCGCAAGCATCGATTAAACGCATAATGCAAAAACAAACACGGTAAACCTTACAACTTAAACCAAGCCCAACAGCGGATTCTTGCTCAGCGCAACCAATACGATATAAATAAAAACACATTGAGCTCCGATCCACGCTGCAATACGTGTTTTTTTTGTTTTACCAAACCGTATTGCAATCATTCCTAGAAGAATATAAATCAGTAAACCAATCACTTTTGCGGTTAGCCAAGCATTATTCAATGGATCCTGCTGAATGAGTATCGCCAATGCAATAGCACTAGTAAGTAAAATAGTATCGATAACATGCGGCAAAACCTTAACCCAGCGCTGCCGCAAGTTGTTTGAATCCTGCATCAACCAAATACCACGTAGAAAAAACAGTGAATAACTGATCAACACACTACTGATATGGATCATTTTTAACAAAAGATAACTCATCATTGACTAGCGTCCGGAAATCAACCAGCCATGACTACCAGCCACTGCACCGGCAATCGTCAAAAAACTCAATAGCAACAAGAAAAGATGTTTGCGCTGAATGCCATTCAGTGTTTCCGAAGTAATATTTTTTTCGTTGGAATTCATGGATTGCTTTCGGCGGCCACATGGTTCCATGATGAATAACATCACACTAAAAAATAACCAAATCAACACCATCAGATGCATCCACCAATACTGCCATTGCGTAAATCGCCCCCATGCATTGAGTGCATAAGTCATGTAGAAACCACTTAAACCAACCAATAACGTTGCATAACGTGCATGTGTAGCAAAACGTCGTCTGATACGTTTAAAGATCTCCATTGCTTCTATCGGAGATTGCATTTGCGATAAAGATGGCAGCAAAACAAGCGTCACCATGGCAACACCCCCTATCCAAACGACTACGCCCAGAACATGCAACACTCTGGCAAAAACCAATTCATCCATAGTGAAAACTGTTATTTAGATAGCGATACTGAAACATTCCGAAAACCCAAGATACCCCCCATCGATCCACCGAGTACAATCAGGCCAATTCCTAGCCAAGCTATAGGCGTTACCACCTCATCCCAAAGAAAGAGATCCCATAAACTTGCAAATAGCACCGTACTATAACCAAGCGAGGTCACAACCAACGTAACACCTTTGTGAAAAGCACGAGTCATTGCTATTTGTGCAAGCGTTGCAGTGATTCCGATGCCTAATATTACCAGTAATCCATGCCAAGTTATCACGCTGAATGTGGTTAACAACAACCATGCACCGGTACCCAAGGTAGATATAAGGGTAAAATAAAATACCACGTGCCATTCGGATTCACCCAGATTCCCGAGTTGCTTCACATTCACATAGGCTAACGCAGCAAAAAAGCCCGAAGCGATCCCAATCAAACCTGCAAACCACTGATCCTCAGGCAATGCAGGCCGCAACAAAATGATCACCCCCATAAAACCGAGCAAGATAGCAAAAACCAGTGACCATTGAAGATGCTCTTTTAAGATCAATGTAGAAAACAAGGCCACAAATAACGGCCAAGTATAATTCAACGAAACTGCCGTTCCTAACGGGAGTTGCGTTAAACAATAAAAAAACATGAGCAAACTGATCAAGCCCGTTATGCCACGCCAGCAATGAATACGCCAATGCGGTGTCATAATAGAAAAACTGTATGAACGGATAATGGCATATGTCACCCATACACCAAATAACGAGCGGTAAAACACGAGCTCAATACTGGAAAAATGCATTGCGCCCAATTTGACCAATACACTCATGCAGGCAAACAAGAATGCAGCTAATAACATCCATAGCGAACTCAATTAACCATTCCCTCAATCGCAAAAAATTAATAAAGAATTACATGTAGCGCTGCATCTTCTGCCGCAAGAATTGATGAAACTGTTCCAGCCCAGCTTCCATTGGTATTTGATAGGGCCCAGTTTCATTAATGCCTTGTTCAAATAAAGCACGGCGTCCTGCAGTCATCATCTTGCAAATCTCATCATCTTCCAAAGCCGTTTCTTGATAAGCCGCCTGTTCCGCCTCAACAAAATCACGCTCGAATAATGCAACTTCTTCCGGGTAATAAAATTCTACAGTGTTTCTGCAGCTTTCCGTACCGGTAGGCCATATCGAACTAATTACTAGGGTATGCGGATACCATTCCACCATAATATTCGGATAGTAAAGCAACCATACTGCGCCATGCGAAGGTAATTCACCTGCCGTGTACTGCAATACTTGTTCATGCCATTTAGCATAAACTGCACTACCAGGTTTTTGGAAGCGCGCATGATCAATAGCCACCGTTTGTACGCTATACCACTCGCCAAATTCCCATTCCAATTGATGTGTATCAACAAATCCATTCAAGCCTGGATGAAACGGTTCTACGTGGTAATCCTCCAAATACACTTCAATAAAAGTTTTCCAATTACATGCATAGTGATTGGTTTGCACACGATCTAGAACATAACCGGAAAAATCAAAAGCTTTAAACGCATTCAGTTTTTCCATGTCTCTGGATACATCGCGTTTGCCATTGAACAACAACCCATTCCAATTCTTTAAAGGCGTTTTATCCAAATTCAAACAAGGATTACGTTCGAAATGCGGCGCACCAAGTAATTTGCCATCCAAAGCATATGTCCAGCGATGAATAGGACATACGATACTTTTCGTGTTACTTCTTCCTTTAAGTAAAAGCGCTTGCCGATGACGACAAATATTAGAAAGTAACTCAACACCATGATTATTTCGCACTAATACTTTGGCGTCATTCATCCATTCGGGTACATAATAATCCCCAATATTAGGCACCATTACTTCATGACCTACATAACCAGGCCCTTGATCAAACAAAATACGTTTTTCTATTTCGAGAACTTCGGGATTCAAATACCATTCGATGGGAAGCTGTGTTGCCATTTCTGACAACCGTGAGATCTCAGCTATATTAGACATATAAAACCTTTAACCACCTCCAAAATTGAATAAAAACAACCCATATCAGGGTTCATGTAAAAGAAAACAGATTGCTTGGTTATAATAACAATCTTGATAGTAAAATATCAGTGTTCACAGATACCCAAAACAAATCAAAAAAACAATTGTACAAGACTGAATTATTTAATTTAACTCAAAAGAGAGCATCTGAATGAAATCTATTCACCCATTAACAAAACTTTCCTGGCTAACTGTTCTACCTGCTGCATTGATCGCTAGTTTAACCGCTTGTGATGGAGGGAGCGAAAAAAGTCAGGATACTACCTCATCATCCAATTCCACTGCCACTGCCTCAGTTAAAAGAACCACCCAAACCGGCCCAGCAACCGGTATTTTAATTGATTCTCCTGTTTCGGGCATTTCCTATAATGCATCATCTGGGAAATCAGGTATAACTGACGATAAAGGCCAGTTCAATTTTAATCATGGCGATAAAATTGAATTCAAGCTTGGCAATTTGACTCTGGGTAATATCCCAGGTTCATTGATCGTCACTCCGATCGAACTCGCCGGAGACAGCGATAATAAATTGCAAAATTTACTCGTTTTATTGCAATCTTTGGATGCTGATAGCGATCTTACCAACGGCATTTCGATTTCACAAGAAACAGCCAATGCCGTCAGCAACAAGATCAATTTAGATAGTGACCCGGCAACCTTTGCTGAAATTACGCAATTGAAAAGCATCATGGAAGCAAGCGGCATCGATGGAGAGGCAATATCTCCTGATGAAGCACGCAAGCATTTCTTGTCGCAAGGTGTGGCCTTATTGAATGCGCAAATCTGGGTCAGTTTTGACAACCAAAGCGCGAGTGTTTTACGTGTGGCGGGTGACGGTAGCGGAGAATATTTGCATGGCGATGCAAGAGTGGACGATTCCTGCGATGAAAATCGCGTGTGTGGCGGAAGAACCATTTTTCAATCTGGTGTTGAGTACGGTATTGCCGAAGCCACCGATTTTGATAATCGAGGATTTAAATTAATCGGTAAACCCTCAGTGGACACCAACTTAAAAGGTGGGCTTTCCAATCCTGGCCCAACGCGCCGGATGCGTACTGACGGTTTTGAGTTAATCCACTCCGATATTGTGACTGTACAAAGAGCTCGTGAAAAAACCAGCGTTTTTGGTGAACTCTTCCACATTGCAAAACCAATTCAACTCAGCAATGAAGAGGAAGTAGCAGAAAAAGAAACTAAAGAAACACGCTTTGCCAAGATGGACAATGACACTTCTGGAATCGTAGGCGCTTGGGCTTATGACCAGGAAGCCATCAAAACACCGACATTGATATTTTTCCCGAATGGAAAATTTATGATGATTGACCCAACTGGCGAAACGCAAAAAACTGAGCAACAAAAATGCGCAAAACCTGGTATTGAGTTTTCTTCATACGCTTACAATAAAGGAACGAACAAACTCAATCTGACAAGTTTTACGTATAACACAAATGGATGTGCCGGTTTTTCAGATCTGGATACGGCCGTCGAGCTGGTTATTCAATCCGATGGAAGCACTGCAAAGCTGAATAAACCTGGAGAAGATGCTATAACGCTTTATAGAGTCTCTCATTAAAAACATCCCAAGCAATTTACAATTTCGCTCATCACCCACCAAAAGTTGATCCACTTTTCGTGGGTGAATGTTTTCGAATACCGAGGCTATTACATTTATCTGATCAATTCCCAAATCACGCCATCATGCTGATATCGCTGTTTGGGAATTCATCCGTTGAATTGTTTTTGGAGACAGTTAGCACAAGATTACTCAAATATAAAATCATTTAATTTTGAAGCACTCAATGAATATGCTGTAATAATCAATTCCTTTAAAAACGCAATCCGATTAAAACCAAACATCCGTTGATCCTATGCCCATCGTCCGTGTCGCACTTAATGTTCCTGTCGACACACTATTTGATTATTATGCGGAGCATGCAAGTCAAGAAAACATAGGATTGCGCGTTAGCGTACCTTTTGGGAAAAGACAACTTGCAGGCATTATTATGGAAGTGGTTGCTAATACTGAGGTTACTCCAGAAAAACTCAAAACAATCCAAAGTATTTTCACTGACAATCCACCATTACCGAAAAAACTACTGGATTTGTTCACGTTCTGCAATCAGTATTACCATCATCCGATCGGAATGGTTATCATGAATGGACTTCCTGCTGCTTTGCGTACGACTAAACCCATTAAGCTGCAGAAAGATCGTTCAGCAACATGGAACAACACGCAATTACATTTAACCGACGCCGGAAAGCAAATCGCTTTATCCAGCATCCCAAAGCGCCAACGGATTGCACGCAGTCTTCTCGTCCGTTTTCAACAAGCTGATTCGATACCCGGTGAAGCGTTTAAAGAAGACTCTTCGCGCATCAAGCAACTCATTCAACAATGGCGAGGATTAGGATGGATCAATACGAATGCTCCCCATTCTGCTCAAGATAACACAGTAATCGATAGCAATATCCCAACGCTTACGGTAGAACAAAACCATGCCGTCAACACCATACTATCCACCCAGAACTCCTACCAAGTTTGGCTTCTACATGGCATTACTGGAAGTGGCAAAACCGAGGTTTACTTACGCCTAATCGCTGCCGTGTTGGTGCAAGATAAGCAAACCTTGGTGCTTGTACCGGAAATTAATTTAACGCCGCAACTCGAAGCCATATTCCACAATCGATTTCCATACACAAATCTAATCAGCTTACACAGTGGACTTAATGATACAGAACGCTTGCAAGGTTGGCTGCAAGCACAAACCGGTGAAGCGAAAATTATATTGGGAACAAGGCTGTCTATATTTACGCCACTACCAAATTTGGGGCTTATTATCGTCGATGAGGAGCATGATCATTCATTCAAGCAACAAGATGGATTGCGTTATTCTGCGAGAGATTTAGCGATATTCCGCAGTAAGCAGGTGAATATTCCGATCATTTTGGGTTCTGCCACGCCTTCTCTGGAAAGTTATCACAACGCAATTACCGGACGTTATCGCGTCATTCAATTGACTTCCCGTGCAATCAAAAACGCGGCACTACCAACCATTCAAACCATCGATACGCGTATCTACAAAACATTCAATGGATTATCACAACCCTTGCTGCAGGCACTACGAACCAATTTATCCGAACAACAGCAAAGTATTATTTTTATCAATCGCCGTGGTTATGCGCCAACTCTGTTATGTAAATCCTGCACCTGGACAGCAGCCTGTGTACGTTGCTCCAGTCGTTTGGTTGTCCATCTACGCGACAAAGATTTACGTTGCCACTATTGTGGCCATCAAGAACACCTGCCAATCCATTGCCCTGAATGCGGCAATCAAGACCTTACACCGTTTGGACAAGGCACGCAGCGCGTAACCGAAACATTGAGTACCTACTTTCCAAATGCACGTATTTTACGCATTGATCGCGACAGTACTCGCCGTAAAGATGCATGGCGTTCCATTCTACAAAAAATCCACAAGCAAGAAATCGACATCCTGGTTGGCACTCAAATCCTAGCCAAAGGCCATGATTTTCCGAACCTATCACTGATAGGTATATTAAATTCGGATAACTCCCTCTACAGCACTGACTTCCGTGCTAGTGAGCGGTTATTTGCACAACTCATGCAAATTTCCGGTCGTGCCGGACGCTCCAATAACAAAGGACAAGTCTTGATTCAAACGGAATTCCCCGATCACCCGCTATATCAAGCGCTGCAAAGGCAGAATTTTGATGCCTTGGCTAAAAATTTACTCATGGAGCGAAAAATCGCTGGCTTTCCCCCATATGTGCATCAAGCGGTATTACGAGCCGAAGCGCATCGTATTGAAACAGTTATAGGTTTCTTAAACACTGCTGCAGATCTTGCCAAAGGCTATGAATCAATCGAACTATTCGATCCGGTTCCTGCACAGATGTTGCGTTTAAAAGGCATGGAACGCGGCCATCTCCTGGTACAATCTGCTTCACGCAAGCAGCTGCAGATTTTTTTGCTTCAGTGGCAAAAGCAGCTCAGCGCAGTGCCCACTCAAAAGATTCGTTGGGTATTGGATGTGGATCCCGTTGAATTGTAATAACCTCATATCCACAGATTACATTGATTGATTCAACAGTATCCCAGATACTTATTCCAATGGATAAAACAACGCTGCCGTCCAACTCCCCAAACACCCAACCAAAAACAAAGCCAAAGCGTAGACGTATCGCAACCGTACGAAACAATCATAACGATTACAAAAGTAATCACCCGAGAAAAAGAAACCCAAAAATACAACCCAGCGGATTACAAAAGAAAATATGGCTCACTATAATCGAAATTATCAGCCTGAGCATTACCGCTATTTTTGCCATCATCATGCTGCTCGGTCATTCTGCCAGCCGTTTGTCAGGCACTAGCTTTTGGAACAACCTACTACCGTTTGCCGTCGGCATACTGGGCTTAATCGTGGCAGCGAGTATTTTTCTGATCGGTTGGTGGAAATTTAAGAGATGGCTAAGCCAACACTCAGAATTTCTCAGCCCGGCTCTATCATTGGTATTGATGTTGCTGATTTCCTGGCTGGTAACGCACGATCAAGTTACATTGACTTATGGCCATTTTCGCACTTTGGTTGGTGGCAAGGCGGAAGCAGGACGCATGACGATTTCGCATCAAGTGTATGCAGCTTACCGTCGGCATGATTCAGCGCAATTACAAAAAATGATTGATCGTTCACAAGAATTCCGACAAGCAATTGAAGAAGCAGCTCGTTCTTTTAGAATCGATGTCAATCTGCTATATGGCATCGCCGCGACAGAATCATCTTTTAACCCGCGTAACAGCAATGATGGCGGCAAAGGATTGTTTCAAATCACCCGAGTTCCGACTGCAGCCATCATAGAAGCGCAAAAATGGCTCAGCTTGGAAAAAATTAATTTGGAAAATCATCGCCACAATACCTTTGTCGCTGCTGCCACATTCAAACATTACCTGACAGAAATGAATAATGACCTGTTCCTGGGACTTCTGGCCTACAACATCGGCCCTGCAAATGGAGGATTACGGTTTATCATGCAGCAATACGGCGCTACCGACTTCACCACGATACAACCCTATTTGCAAACGCTACCGCGTGATTATCCCATCCGAGTCCTGTCTTATTCCTTAGCATTTCGCATTTGGGGCAAAGAAGGCAAACTACTTGCATACGAAGAAGGTAATAATGCCATTCATATTCAACGTATTGGAATTCCAGGATTACATGCTGGCTTATAGTCTTTCATAAGAAACGGAGGATCCTCACTGGTTTCTGACCCACATCATTTTATACCATCATACTTAATCGCTAGCTGGTCCTTTGTCAACATATGCTTGGTGCAATCAACCAGACGATGCGTAATCACGCATTTGATATTGAAATGCACATTCGAAATAGCCTAGGTAATCATCATTACTCGAATATAATGATAATGCCTGCCTTAAAACAATAGACCTTTTGTTCAATTCCAATAAGCCATAATTGCGCTTATGATGCTTTAATTCTCCATACCTTCAGGTAGTGATTGGTGTTAGCACGCAATAAACTTTTAGCTTTTGTTTTAGGAACTGGATTACTTCAGCTACAAGCAGAATTACTATCATTACAGTGGCTATGGATTCTATTGCCAGCCGGACTATGCATTGGTTTGTGGCGACATTCTAATGAATCGACTGCTTTAATACGCCTCAAACAAATAATACTATGGTTTATTTTTCTCGCCTTAGGTTTTTTTTGGGCGACATGGTATGCTCACTGGCGTTTAGCAGATTCGTTACCCATTGAATGGGAACGCAAAGACATACAAGTCATTGGCGTCATCGCAAATTTACCGCAACGACATACTCATGCAGTGCGCTTTAAATTTGATATAGAACATATTCTTACTGAGGGTGCATACGTTCCAAAACATGTCTCACTATCTTGGTATGCACACCAGCAATCAGCAATCGTTACACCCACATTACCGGATCTAAAAGCAGGGCAACGCTGGCAATTAACTGTTCGCGTTAAACAACCACATGGCAGTGCAAATCCGCATGGATCTGATTATGAGGCTTGGGCATTGGAGCATAATATCCGTGCAACAGGTTATGTTCGATCTTCAACATTTAATAAATTATTGCAGTCAATTGTTCACCATCCGAAGTATTGGATTGAACATTTGCGCGAAACAATACAACAACGATTTGAAGAACGACTACCTAATAGCCCTTATGTCGGTATCTTGCAAACCCTGGCAACTGGGGATCAATCTGTAATCGCACGAGATCAATGGGAAACATTGACTCGTACAGGCACCGTTCATTTGATGGCGATTTCAGGACTACACGTCACTCTGGTTTCAGGTTTAGTATTTACACTGATATTGGCTTTATGGCGCAGAAATACTTATTTATTATTGCATCTGCCTGCACGTAAAGCAGCTATTACTGGTGGTTTACTGGTAGCTTTAGGTTATGTATTGCTATCGGGTTTCGCAATCCCGGCGCAACGTGCTTTCTGGATGCTTTTTGCGGTAGCCGTTGCAGCCTGGCGTGAACGCATGATTTCACCAGTGACAGTATTGCTATGGGCGCTGTTTTTGGTAGTGTTATGGGATCCCTGGGCAACCCAATCAGCAAGCTTCTGGTTGTCATTCGGAGCAATCGCCGTAATTTTATGGATTACAGTAAATCGGTTAAACACTGTTCAAGGATGGAAACAATGGTTTCGTATTCAATGGGCTATAACGTTAGCTTTGATGCCGTTGTTGTTAGGATTGTTTCAACAATTCTCATTGGTTTCTCCGTTTGCAAATTTGATTGCCATTCCTTTTATGAGCTTAGTCATCATTCCACTAACACTGCTCTCAACAATCCCTTTACTCGATCAAATTCTATTGCCGTTAGCCCACACTGTATTGTCTTTCGGTATGATGCTGATACAGTGGCTGAGCGAAGCTCCTAATGCAGTGTGGCAACAGCATATGCCTCCGCTTTGGGCAATATTCGTTGCGATTGCCGGAATAATCTGGATGCTACTGCCGGGAAGTATAGGACTCTATTGGTTCAGTGGATTTCCTGCGCGATGGCTAGGGCTAATTGCAGTATTACCACTCTTTGTAACGGCTCCATCCAAACCTCGCGATGGGGAATTATGGTTAACTGTGCTGGATGTCGGGCAGGGGCTATCGGTAGTAGTGCGCACCGCAAATCATAATTTATTGTTTGATACTGGTCCGAATTTCGGTGAAGCTGATAGCGGTAATCGAATTATTGTTCCTTACCTGCGCGGGGAAGGCATTCATCAGCTTGATGCACTGGTGGTATCGCATGCCGATTCCGATCATAGTGGCGGTGTTTTGTCAGTCATCAAAGCCATTAACGTTAAAGCAGTGGCATCGTCGTTGGAAGCTGCACATCAACTGCAACAACAATTCCCCAAGCATACACGATGCAGTAGTGAAACTATTTGGGAATGGGATAACGTCCAGTTTGAATGGTTGCATCCATCCATTACAGCTTACAGCAAGGCAACAGGTAAAACGAATGATCGAAGTTGTGTGTTAAAAATAACCAGCTCTCATGGAAGTGTACTGCTACCCTCCGATATTGGCTTTAAAGAGGAATATGCGTTGTTAAATCATTTTCCTGAAAAGTTGCCTGCAACGGTATTGATCGCACCGCATCACGGTAGCAATTCATCATCGTCAACAGCTTTTATACGAACAGTGAATCCAAAGCTAACGATATTTCCAGTTGGATATCAGAACCGCTATGGCCACCCACATCCTGATGTTTTAATGCGTTATCTCAATGAAAACATACCATTATTTCGCAGCGATACCCATGGTGCTATTTTAATACGTTTTACTGACAGCCACTATACAGTTGATCATTGGCGGGCGTTACGCAAGCGCTATTGGCATCATATCCACTAAATTTCTAACCTTAATTCACTTAGAATAGATAAGGCTTATGCATAGTAGACTAGACATAAGCCTTTACGTTAATCTATTCCCCACCTATCATCGCGGCGGGGGTGGAGGCGGTGGGTTGCCCGATGGTGGTGGCGGTGGCGTAAATCCTGGCGTTGGTGCTGATGATCTTTGATAATTATTACTTGGAGCATCATTGCTAATTCTACCATCCACTGGAACGCGATGCCCTTTTGCATACATGCATTGAATATAGCTAATGTCATAACGTCGCTGCGCCTCATAACCAGAAGTCGTAGCACTTCCCGAGCCCATCAACCCACCCATTAACAATCCAGCACCGGCACCAATTGCAGCACCCTCGCCACCACCCATGGCAGCACCTGCCGCAGCACCAAGGCCACTCGCAACAGCTGCACTCTGCACGCCACTCGTGTTATAAGCATACTGTGCAGACTTTCCCCCTAATTGTTCAGTAGCATATTGTCGGCAAGAAAATTCATCAGCACGAAATTGCTCAAAGCTTTTTCCTGAACCAGGCAAAGTCATGACGCTCGGCCCAGAAGGCATACTGACACATGCTGACAATAAAGAAATGACCGGTAGTATGTACATACTGTTAGCTATCTGTTTCAACATAATTTTACCTCTCATGATGTTATTGTTCGGGTGGTCGTGGAGGAACAAGTATCCAATCCCGTGAACAATTTTTAACGGTTGGATAATAGCCAGCCGGATTCTGGCAATAATACCAATAACCTGCTTGCGGTTGAGATACTTTAAGCTCCTCTCTTTGAATATAAACAGGCGGCCTTACCGGAACCGTCATAATCGGTGGCGCATAAATGGGAGGGCGCATAAAAAATGGGTCCCAATAATTATAAGAACGATAATTATAGAATCCCGGAGACCAGGCGCCAGGACTGTATATTCCTGCACCATAATAGCCAGGATAATATCCGCCGCTACCTAAGCTGATTCCCCAATTAACGTGATGATGTCGGTGTCGATGAGAGCCACTCGCCCAAGCAGTACTAATCATCATCACTATCAACAAAATGACGAGCCAACTCATCAAGCAGATAAAATGCGATCTGAGGTTTTTCATATTTTTGCCTTGTATTTTCGGATGTGACAAGAATTTTTTCTTTCTATCTGATTAGACAATAATGAATTACTTTTGGTTACTTAATGAAACAATATGAAAATTATAGGGTTCGAAACTGAATGAGAACTGAATTATGCTATTCATTTTTATTCCTAATAATTACCATTGAACTTTTATTTTAGGGATTTCCGTCGGCCATAGCCCATTATTAATAGCTTGTTGTCCCTCAAATGTTACGTAACTGCTTTTCTCATAATGTGGCAACTGAGAAATGAGGTTACTGAGCGATTCTTGATCTTGGGCCGCTATCAAAACGATAGGACTACCATTGGATAATCTAGTTACCCAAGCTTGTGCTGTGCTACCAGTTTTGATTTCATCGGATAACGGTGATATTTTATGTACGACAATGAAATTCTTAATTTCAGACTGCAAGCCGACAACGAGCATAGGCTCAACCAATAATTCCTGTGTTGCAGTAATAATCCTCGGTGTATATTTCTGTAATCGGATAGCAAGAACTGTAGCCAATTCGCGAACATCAGTTTGCTGCGACAATAAAACAGTTCGAGTAAGTGGATTGGACATCACTGTATACAGATTAAGAGGCATCTCACCATCAGCTAATTTCCTCAGCAACCGGAAATCACGATCAAGCATGACAAACAATGGTTTACTCAATGAAGTTAAAGTAACTATTTGTTGTTCTTGGGTTAAATCAACCCATTGCAGCTCGGTGCCAAATTGGCTTTGAATACTGATAGGAACACGGAGTTGATAAATTGGGCCTGTTTGTTGCAATGTTAGCGTTAAACCATGGGCGTCAGGAGACTTAGTCACACCTTTCGCTTCCTGGATCGAAATATCCGGCTTATCATCGCGATGAATCCATTGATTAAAAAAATTTTCTAATTTTTGGCCGGAAATGATTTCAAATAATTGCTGCAATTGTTGCCAAGTAACGACTTGGAAGCGACGCGTCGTCCAAAGCGCTTGTATCGTTTGCTGAAAAACAGTTTCACCTAAATAATCTTGCAGCATTAGGAAAAACATCGCTGCTTTGTATTTCTCTGTCAATTCTTCAATATTATGTGTGCCGGGCACAAATGTGCTCAGCGGAGCATCTTGCTTGGTCGATGACAGCGCTAAATCATGTATCCATGTTAAACGCATATTGCGTGCTTGTTCCGTGCTAAGCTGCTCTTTAATGGCATGATCAGCCATCAACATAATCAAGCCCTCGATCCAATTACCCTCGCGATGTTCAGAATATACGCCATTACCCCACCAGTTACGCAATACTTCACGGGCAATCGAAATATCACCATGGTTCAACGGTAATTTCAGTACATCGATACTGAGACAGGCAAGTGTTGGTGAGCTGAAGTTAATCGTTTCCAGATTAGAAACCACACTAAATTCAGTATAAGGGTATGCACCAACCCGAGATTCGTACAGCGACAAATACCGTTTAGCTAGATCCAAATAACTTTGAGAAAAATCCGTAATCTGTTGATGAAAATAAGTACGTAGCTGAATCTGACGCCCATTACTCCCTTGGTACGTTTGTGTGTTAATTTCATAGGGCCCCGCAACAAGGTTGATACCTTCTGCTGAATACAAAAACTCAAAAGTCGCTTGATATCCTAGCAGCGAATCCTGTTCATGAACGATTCGCCCCGGCACTAGCCCTCGTTGGCCCGATGGCAATACCAATTCTAGTTTATAACTGGCAAATTCACCCACGACTCGAGGGTACCACAGAGATGCATCCTGTAAGAACGTGGTTTGCTTACCGCCAAACTTGGTTAATTGTTCTGAATCTGAACCACCCAATTGAGTTAATGAGCCTTGCCAATGAATCTCAAATTGATGGTGTGGGCTAAAAATAAATGGGATATGCCAGACATGTGGTTGATCGATTTGCTGTCGGCCGATACCTAGCTCTCCATCGTTGAAACGTGCTTTGGTTACTTCAAATGCTGATCCAAGCATTAGCTTTAATTCTTTGGGTCTTTGTACAGTAATGATACTTTTGCCTGCCAGCGTACCTTTAATTGGATCAACCTGCACAGTAATATGATAATGGACATCATTGTTTTTAACAGCGAATGACTTAACAATAGGCGCAGCCACAACCCATTGTGAAACCAATCCGATCAAAAATACCAACAGCACACCACAGCGGCGAAAACGACCTAACATAATGATATTAAGTAAGTAATATTCGTTCCAACCTTAACCCTCTTGTATTAACGCTTAACTGGTGGAAATTTAGCGATAACTTGCATCTCTTCATGATTACGATTGATCGTCATCGGCAACCAAGTACCAGGCGCCTGACGTTTCACAATGTTAATTACATCTTCAATTTTAGTGATAGGCATACCCGCCATTTGTAAGATAACATCCGAATCCTGCAAATTCGCAGCTTCGGCAATACTATTTCGCTCAACTTGCAATACAACAGCACCACCACGGCCGATTTCATATCGAATGCCTAAACGCTGAAATTGCGGTTGAATCGAATCGGATGCATACGGCAAAACACCAAATATTGCATCAGCAAACCCTTTTGCGAGTTGTTTGCAAGAACGGTCGATATCCCACGGCAACAATGCGGCAATATTTTTCACGCCCAAATCTCGTAATTGATGCGCAACACCATAGCCATGTACGATATGACCTGAACCCATAATACCCACCACAAGTGGTGGCTTATGTTTGCCTGATTTTACCAAAGGCTGTTGTAGTACCTGCGCCATCGCGCGATCCCACAATTGTTGCCCACCGATAAAACGCCTAAAATCTGGATCATCCCGAGCAACTTCGCTTTGCTTATTATTTTTCCGATCGTGCTGTTTATAGATAGGTAGCAAATAATCCACATAAGCATCACTAGGTTCTGCCGGACGCGTCAATCCTTCACGTTCTTCGACTGGGACACCATAAAAACCTTTTGCTGCAACCTTATGTCGTAAGCTATGTTCAATGTTCAAAGCCAACATCGGGATACGGTTCATACGAGCAAAATGGAACAATGGCAAATACAAATTTGCATCGGTATTCCACACACGATCCCATTCGGCAACACGCAAAAACTCTTTTTCAGCCAATTCACCTGCAACCCAACGATCCAACACGGGCTGTATGCGGCGTGGGAACATTTCGAAACCTATCACCATATCCGGACGTTGCGCATGTAACGCCGCTAATGCTTGCAATTGCCAGCGATGATGATCAGCATTGATGTGTGTTTCTCCTAATAAAACGACAGCCGCCTTAGCGGCACGGGTAATGATGTTTTGCTGTGAGGCTTTACCAATGCCGTTTCCTGAACCTGGAACAATCCAATCCCCCAATGCAACGCATTGATCTGATTCCGATGTTTTACTTGGAATGGCTTCACTCCAGGCATAACTGCTATAACCACTCAGAAGCCAAATGGTTAAAATAAAAATTTTACAATAAGGCGTTATTTTAAATAGTGTCATGATCAATATCCTGTTACAGGTAAGTGTTTTTGAGGTTAACCGATCCATTTTCGTGCATTGCGGAATAATCGCATCCAAGGTCCATCTTCCTGTTGAACCGATTGGACCGGGTACCAAGAATGCTGTGAAATGCGAAACACCCGTTCCGGATGCGGCATCAACACATTGAAGCGTCCGTCAGGCGTAGTCAAGCCAGTAATTCCCGACATTGATCCGTTAGGATTGTAGGGATAATTCTCAGTAATTGCTCCTTGATTATCGATAAAACGTAGTGTTACAAGATTAGCTGCATTATCAGCCGCATTTGCCATAAAATCGACCTTCCCTTCACCATGCGCAACAGTAATCGGCATGCGACTACCCGCCATCCCGTCGAAAAAAATGGAAGCCGTTGATTGAACCTCTACCATAACAAAACGCGCCTCAAATTGTTCCGATAGATTGCGTTTAAAGCGTGGCCAGTATTCAGCTCCAGGAATCATTTTCTGCAAATGACTCATCATTTGACAACCATTACATACACCCAATGCAAAGCTATCTTGCCGCTGGAAAAACGCTTCAAATTCATCGTGTGCACGCGGATTAAATAAAATGGATTTGGCCCAACCTTCGCCCGCACCCAATACATCTCCGTAAGAAAATCCACCGCAAGCGACTATGCCTTGATAATTTTTAAGTGATGTCCGCCCAGACAAGATATCACTCATATGCACATCAATCGCCGCAAACCCTGCACGATCAAATGCAGCTGCCATTTCGACATGGCCGTTCACGCCTTGTTCGCGCAAAATCGCCATACGTGGACGAACATTGGTTTGAATATACGGTGCAGCAATATCATTTGAAACATCAAACGACAATTTAACGTGCAATCCCTGATCGCCCGTATCCAAAATACGATCGTATTCCTGTTGCGCGCATACCGGATTATCACGTAGTTTTTGCATGTAATACGTTGTTTCTGACCAAGCGCGATGCAGCTCACAGCATTTCTCAGATAGTACCACCTGATTATTGCGCATCAATCGAATCTCATCGACCGCGTTCACATGTCCAATAACAAAGCTCACTTCATGTAATCCCGCATCGTTCAAGATAGCCATCACTTCAGACCGTTGTTCAGCACGGATTTGTAGTACTGCACCCAGCTCCTCGTTGAATAAAACCTCCAGCATCTTTTCTTGGAAATACCTCCCTGATTGCTCAGGATGCAACTCAGATCCATCCAAATCACTGCGACGTGGGTCAAAACATAATTGATCGAGATTAATTGTAATGCCAATGTGTCCGGCAAAAGCCATTTCACAAAGTGTTACGAATAATCCACCATCGGCGCGATCATGGTACGCCAGCACTTTGGCTTCATTACTCAGGCGTTGAATCGATGCAAAAAACGCTTTGAGTCGTTGCGCACCGATTTCACCGTCAATGTTTGGAGCACTATTCCCGATCTGTTTAAATACTTGCGCTAATGCTGAACCACCCAAACGATTTTGCCCCGCACCCAAATCAATTAATAGTAACTCGGTTGCACCGCAATCGTTACGTAATTGGGGCGTCAGTGTATTACGCGTATCGATAACACTCGCAAAAGCCGATACAATCAGCGATAACGGCGCAGTAACTTCTTTATGTGCCACTTCACCGCGTTCCTGATCAATGTCTTGCCAGGTGGTTTTCATCGACATGGAATCTTTACCGACCGGAATGCTGATTCCCAGTTGCGGGCACAACTCCATGCCGATACTATAAACCGCATCATATAATCCGGCATCTTCGCCTGGGTGTCCTGCTGCTGCCATCCAATTGGCCGATAATTTGATCTGCGCAATATCTGCGATCGAAGCCGCGGCAATATTTGTAATTGCCTCACCGACCGCCATACGTGCTGCTGCTTTTGTATTGATCAGAGCCAATGGCGTGCGTTCCCCAATCGCAAAAGCCTCTCCTAAATTCGTCTGGAATCCTCGGCTGGTAACGGCTACATCGGCTACCGGTACTTGCCAGGGCCCAACCATTTGGTCACGCGCTGTCAAGCCACCAACACTACGATCTCCAATCGTGATGAGAAAAGTTTTATCGCCCACAGTCGGTAATCGTAATAGACGATAAGCCGCTTCACTCAAATCCATATCTGACAAATCTATCGCAGGTAAATGCTCGTTTTGATGTACCACATCGCGCAGCATTTTTGGAGGCTTACCCAGTAACACTGATAAAGGCATGTTAACCGGAACCATCGTAGACTCAGAATCAAGAACCACTAACTGCTCTTCCAAGGTCGCTTCACCTACGATTGCATATGGACAACGTTCCCGCTCGCAAATATCTTGGAATAAAGCCAATGATTCAGGTTTTATCGCCAGCACATATCGTTCTTGGGCTTCATTGCTCCAGATCTGCATCGGTGACATACTCGTTTCTTCGGATGGCACTTTTCGTAAATCAAAGCGCCCACCTCGACCGGAATCATGCACCAATTCAGGAAAAGCATTGGAAAGCCCCCCTGCTCCCACATCGTGAATAAATAAAATAGGATTCTTTTGATCAGTACTCTCCAACTGCCAGCAACGATCAATCACTTCTTGAGCGCGCCTTTGCATTTCCGGATTGCCACGCTGCACTGAATCAAAATCCAGCGCTTCGTTATTGCTCCCCGTATCCATGCTAGAAGCTGCGCCTCCTCCCAATCCTATCAACATGCCAGGACCACCCAATTGAACCAATAACGTTCCCGCTGCAAATTTTTCTTTATACACATGATGATCGGAAATTTGTCCAATCCCACCAGCCAACATAATGGGCTTATGATAACCGCGCATTTTGCCGGCAACGCGCTCTTCAAAAGTGCGAAAATAACCTGCTAGATTCGGCCGGCCGAACTCATTATTAAACGACGCACCACCGATCGGACCTTCCAGCATGATTTGCAATGCCGAAGCAATGCGACCTGGTTTACCATAGGTTGCACGATTGTTTTCCGACAAGGAATCGCATTCCCACGGCCGCAAACCACCCGGAATATTTAGATTGGATACCGAAAACCCGCTCAAACCAGCTTTCGGCTTAGCACCCCGTCCGGTTGCACCTTCGTCACGTATTTCACCTCCCACGCCAGTTGCAGCACCCGGAAAAGGTGAAATCGCAGTTGGATGATTATGCGTTTCTACTTTCATCAACCAGTGTGTTTTCTCGTGCGAGTACCCGTATGTTTGTTCATTTCCCGGGTAGAAACGCGCAATCGTACCCCCCTCAATGACGCTCGCATTATCTGCGTAAGCAACCAAAGTGCCCTTTGGGTGCGCTTGATGCGTATTACGAATCATGGCAAAAAGCGACTTATCTTGCGGTTTACCATCAACGATCCAATTCGCATTGAAAATCTTGTGGCGACAATGTTCGGAATTTGCTTGAGCAAACATCATCAACTCAACATCGGTGGGGTTACGATGTATTTGTTGATAATAATCGAGCAAATAATCAATTTCATCTTCCGATAAAGCCAGTCCCAATACTTGATTCGCTTCGTGCATCGCATTGATGCCACCAGAAAGAATATCAATAAGCTGCAACGGTTTCGGTGTAAATTGTTGAAACAATAATTCGGCATCCCCCAATGTATAAAATACCGACTCAGTCATGCGATCATGCAGCAAGCGCATCAATCGATGCCTATCCTGCGCAGAAAGCACCTGGGTAATTTGCAAGTGAAATGCAATGCCACGCTCGATACGCTCAATCTGACTAAACCCACAATGGTGCGCAATATCCGTAGCTTTACTTGACCAGGGCGAGATGGTACCGAGACGAGGCAATACGAGAAAGAATTCTCCAGGAGACTGACAATGTTGCTGTTCGAGATTAACATTCAATAACTCACCCAGAGCAGTCATTTCATCCGTTGTTAATTCGCTTCGAGAGGCACAAAAATACCAATACTCGGAGTGTATCGCTGTTACCGATGGATTACATGAAATAACTTGCTGCAGTAATTTCTGCAAACGAAAATCAGAATGTGCGGACTCGCCACGAAATTGAAGCATTAGTAGAATGTCGGTTAATAATAAAGAAAGAAGTAATTTTACACGAGAAGATACTCCAACCGGTTATCCTATAAAGTATTCATCTATAAATCATGAAATTCGTTCCTATGCAAAGCAATGCCGTTTATCTCACTGAACAAATACGTGACATTGAGCGCGCGGTTTTCACATCACCCAATCCACCGGACTTGATGGCACGCGCTGGATATGCGGCAGCGCGAATCACCCGCGAGCATTTCCTAAAAAACGTAACGAATGCTCAAATACTGGTATTAGTAGGGCCCGGTAATAATGGCGGAGATGCTTTTGTCGCAGCGCGTCATTTAAAAGATTGGGGACATACGATGACGGTTGTGTTTGCTGCAGATGTCGAGCGCATGCCACATGACGCAAGAAATGCCTTGCAAGCATGGCAAGCTATCGGAGGTGAAGTGGTTACGTCAATTCCCAATGGAGCCCTGTATGACGTGATTATTGACGGATTATTCGGTATCGGATTAGATCAATCTCAATCGCGCCCGATCGAAGGCACTTACCGGCAATGGATTGCAACGGCCAATCAGATGAAATGCCCTATTCTATCATTGGACATTCCATCTGGATTAGGTAGCGATGACGGCAACATATATGGAATAGCGATACAAGCCACGATGACGGTTACTTTTATTGGCTTAAAACCGGGGCTGTTCACAAATTCTGGTCGTGACTGTTGCGGCCAAGTGATCCTAGAAACATTGCATATCCACCCGGGTCATTTCCCTGCGCCGCATAGTTGGTTATTAACCGAATCCTTAATACAATCTTTATTACTGCCACCTCGCGCAGCCAATAGCCATAAAGGATCTTACGGTAGCGTTGCCATCATTGGCGGATCTGATGGCATGATAGGTGCGCCATTACTGGCCGGACGTGCCGCTTTACATTTAGGAGCGGGGCGAGTGTATGTTGGCATGATTGCACAAACAGCCCCTGTTGTAGATTTTTCACAACCAGAACTGATGTTGCGCGCACCTGATGATTTATTCACGATTGAATCCCTTAGCTGTATTATTGCCGGCCCGGGCATGGGTACTTCGGAACTTGCACTTAGGTTACTAGAACGCGCGATCGACCTGTCGATACCGTTGATATTGGATGCAGATGCTCTCAATCTCATGGCCCAACAGCTCGTGATCGCACGAAAAATCAGTCAACGTAAAGCACCAACCCTGCTAACGCCTCATCCAGCCGAAGCAGCCCGCCTGCTCAATTGCACTCCAGCCGCAATACAAAACAACCGCATGCAAGCAGCCTTACAGCTTGCACAACAATTCAATTGCCAAATTGTATTAAAAGGCGCTGGCAGCATTGGTTGTTTATCCGATGATCAACGTTATATCAACACCACGGGTAATGCGGGGCTTAGCACCGCGGGCACGGGCGACGTGTTGACTGGTATGATTGCGGCCTTTTTTGCGCAAGGCTTGGAACTTGGACACGCGCTATTATTGGGGGTCTATTTACATGGCGCTGCCGCCGATGATTTATTACAAGAAAATTACGGCCCAGTAGGTATGACTGCATCCGAATTATCTACTTGTGCGCGTAAGCTTCTTAATCGCAGAATATATCAACCCAACTTAGGAAACAAAAACCCTTTAGATTCCTAAGTGTCAGTATTAAAAGTATATTTTACTGCTGACTTGGTGTTATCATTTTCAGGGGTTCAATCATGTAATCATGCCTTAACAAGGTTCATTGAAAAACCATCTGCGTTGCCGCTACGGTGTTAGAAACAAGTTCATCATGCTTTTTTTCGTGCATAAACTACGCTTTTTCGCCTATTTTTTATCTTGCATCGCTTTTCTCGAAAACGTTTTTCAATAGCTTGCTAGCTGTTTAAATGATCGAAAAGTGCAAAATTTGAATTGTCACAGACATTTTTTTGCAATAAACCCCAGTAACTTATCGTGAATCGATATTCTCAGAATATTTCTAGAAATTGTATTCAATCATCAACAAAATAAGTAAAAGGAAAAAAGTAATGGCAACATGGCAAGACGTTTTGAAATCTTATAATGTAGATCAGAAAACCGCAGTGGATTTTTTGATGGCAAATGTTAATAATCCTGGAGCAATTTTTAAAGTTGCCCTTGATAATGGCATTACTGTTCAACATCTTAGTGATATTTCAGGTTACTCATCCAACACCATCAGAAATTACTTTGCAGCTTCTAATCTGGATAGCACATGGCTTGATGAAGTCAAAGTACTATCGAACCTCAAATTAGGCAATGTCGATAAGCTGGTGGATTTCAACAATCACACAGGGGCTCTGTCAACCTCCACTCTGAGAGATCTCGTTAAAGCATCCTTAGAAGATCCAGGAGATTATGAAAGTTTCTTTCGATCAGAGTATCTTTATCAAGAAGCCGATGGTTTATATACTCCCGATGAAACCGGCGTACCACACCTGGGCAACATTCAATCTACCCCCGAGAACTTAGAATCGATATTCTATGGCACTTTGATTAATATCTTAAGTGTGCTGGATGGTGAAGAATTCAATGAACTACTCAACCTCCCAGACCCGCCACTCGGCAATGTGGATGACTATATTACAATCTTATCGGAAGCAATGAAAGACAGCCCTGCAGTACCCTACTCCGATAGTTTTCTACAAGAAAACACGGTGAACTATGCTGCTAACTTGATCGACAACCATTGGAATCCGAACCCTACATCGATAGGCGTTCTCGATGGCAGTCCTTTTTTAGGGCTAGTGATCGCTTAATGTGTTAAGGAAACACTGATTAATTGCCTGTGCAAGCAATTTGCTGCGTTGGGTGGTGCTCAGAAACTTGTCTATCTTTATGGTATGTCTCATTTCTTGCGCTCCATCCACCTGACATCTCACCTTGCTCGTCGAATTAATCAATGCTTCCCTAAACAAGCCTTTTTGGGTTCTGTTGCAAAAAATAGGGTTGTTTTGAAAGCTGGCACGGGAAAACATCCTGTGGAAAATTAATCATGCATCCATTCGCTTATTCTTTGCAACAGAGCCCTTGAATCAGACCAATAGGTTCCAGTGCAACCGCAGCTTCCTTCAAAAGCGCCTGAACTTCCAAGGAATACCACAAGCAAACATTTTTGGGGTTTTGGATCGCTCGAAACCATCCGAGGCGAATCTAGCCAATACATCGCGGTACAAAAATAGAAGGCTCTCAATAACGATAACGATAACGATAACGCCTGATTCTGGGTCGCGCTGGGTACTATATGACGTTCATTGGCCAGATAAGTCAAAAACCGTTCCACTTCAACGGCACCCCTATCAGCTGGATAACGCTTGCCATTAAACACAATATAGTGTTCAATCTAATCTATGAAATAGAGGTCTTTTTCGTACTTAAACGGTAATGTTTGAAACGAATTTTTTCCTGTACTTGAATCAGTAATTTTTTAGCGGACGGCAATGTCGTATTTTCCTGAGTCATCAGCTACTCAGTAAAATATAAATCAATATTATCATGATGATAATTACCAACGGACAAGATTATGCGACATTGTCTGATAGATTATAGATAAAATGTCTTATACATTACGTTAGCCGCCTGATTTCATAGAGGAGTCGCATGGAAGACGATAAGTACTCCAAAGGGATACGAAAAACTGGCTTCATTTTAGAAAGCAAGGTTGGAGATACGCTGCGCCGTGCTGGGTGGACTGTTATTAGCAACAAGTACTACGAAGATGATTTCGAGGGTAGCGTTAGAGAGATTGACCTTCTTGCATATAAGGTCTCGAAAGTGCAGCAGGTAAGTATTTACACAACGCTATTGATAAGCTGCAAAAAAAACGATGTTAACGTTTGGGCGCTTCTCGCAAATGAGATAAATCTAAAAAATCCTAACGCCGATTGGTAGCCCCTCCACGCTTGGAGTAATGACAAAGCCATTTCTTACGAAATGGCCAAGCCTGGTATGGCACAAACATACCATCAAGATGTGGCTAAGCTGGGCGTAAAGGAGGCTTTGGTAGTTCCCGAGTATGAGGTCTTTGCTTTTCAAGAAATGAATCGTGCTAGCGGAGCGCCTCACAATGACAAGAATATATTCGGCGCAATCACTTCCTTGATGAAGGCCCAAGCATATGAACTGGGGGCACTTTCACAGCGAAAGAAGAAGCCATCAATATATCAGTTCAATCTGATTTCAATAATTGAATCTGATCTTTTCAGGCTGGTCATTGATGGAAACAATATTTCTCAAGAGCAAATTGAAAGCGAACACTATATTTCAAGATACATTATTAAAAAATATGCCTCTAAACTATTCTCAGTTTAATCTGGGTGTGACTCAAACATGCATTGAGGAGTCGAGAAGGC
>JAMWZY010000002.1 GCA_024281825.1 Nitrosomonas sp.
TTTTCTCGTTACCATTTCTTCCTCCAATTAAGCTATTTTCTCTTAACTGGAGTGTCCGGTTTCAGTAAACCACGTCAAGCTGCCTTGCCTGCTTCAACCCCACAACAGCATATAAACGCCCAGTGAAAGGGATTTTTCCTTGTCATGGATCTTGTAACGCAGCCGCCAACACTTGCGGCTATCTTCATATACCCAAAGATACAGCCCTTGGCATCATTTAGCTTACGTATTTTGGAGACCTCAGCGGTCGCATCCTTGCATGCTAGATCAGTCAATAATTCCTTGATCGCCATGATAATGTGGTAACTTTTTATGTGGTGAAAATTGTTACCACACTTTCTACCACATTTTTTATCGGATTCCAGCGGATTATTTTGGATTGTTACGGAGTTAAATATAATCAAAAGCCTTTTGTTTATTTATTCTTATGGGCTTCTCTGAATCTCTACAGAAAGATAATTGGCGGAGAAGGCGGCCGCCTTTATAAGGTTTTAGCCTGTTTCATTCTGTCACATTCAATAAAATAATAATCTTATTTTTCATATTGTTAAAACAATATATCAATTATTCCTGTTTTAATCTGTCTCACATAATTGCAACTAATGATATTATCTATGTTGGGTGTTATGTTGGGTAGATGCATTTAACTTTTTCTATTAATTAATAGGAATTCGAATCCGCATTTCTCCGCCTAACCATAAATGATATAGGGTTATTATGCCAAAGCAAGCGAGGGAATTAAGCGCATTAGAGATCAAGCGATTGACCAAGCCTGGACATCATGCCGCCGGTGGTGTTTCGGGGTTATTGCTACAAATAACTGAAACAGGTTCAAAAAGTTGGATTCTACGTGCAATTGTGGGAGCAAAACGCAGAGATATAGGATTAGGTGGATTCCCTGATGTAACACTGGCACAAGCGCGTATCAATGCCAGAGAACTGAAAGAACAGATCCGCTCAGGCGTTGATCCAGTCGAACAAAGAAAAGCCGCCAAAGCTGCTTTAATATCAGCTAATGGAAAATTAATCTGCTTTGCAGATGCGGCGCACAAATTCTTGACAGCCAAGCGATCAGAATTCAAGAATGCAAAACATGCAGCACAATGGCAAACAACACTTGAAAACTACGCCTTCCCCGTAATTGGGCAAATGATGGTTAATCATGTTGAACTGCCCCATATAGTGCAGGTACTTGAGCCGATATGGATAGCCAAGACCGAGACAGCAACCAGGCTACGTGGACGCATTGAATCAGTGCTTACATGGGCAAAGGTGGCTGGATATAGGGAAGGAGAAAACCCAGCCCGTTGGAAAGATAATCTGGATGCTGTACTACCCAAGCCCGGCAAACTCAAAAAAGTACAACATCATAAAGCTATTCCGTGGAAGGATGCCGCATCATTTATGGTGCAATTAAGACAGTGTGAAGGCATAGCCCCCAAAGCACTGGAATTCCTCATTCTGACCGCCACACGATCAGGTGAAGTACGTGGCGCACAATGGCAGGAAATAGATACACAAGCACGAATCTGGACAATCCCAGCCGAGCGCATGAAAGCCGAAAAAGAACACATTGTGCCATTGTGTGATGATGCCCTGAACTTGTTAAAACAGTTACCTAGACTGGAAGGTAATGATTTGATATTCCCGGCTGCGCGTGGCGGTCAGTTATCTGATATGACATTATCCGCAGTCATGCGACGCATGAAGGTTAACGCTACACCCCACGGATTCAGAAGTACTTTCCGCGATTGGTGCAGTGAATCTACCAATTACCCCAATGAAGTTGCAGAAATGGCACTTGCGCACACAATAGCCAATGGAGTAGAGAAAGCCTACAGGCGCGGCGATTTATTGGCAAAACGCACGAGGCTGATGGATGACTGGTGTAAATATCTCAATACCCCCGTGGCTTCTGGCGTAGTTGTCCCGATAAGGGAGGTTGGTTAATGGATGAGAAAGTATTGAGGCTTCGATTGAACGCATTAGGCCGTAAATTAGAGAGCGAATACTTTGTTGCGGAAGAGTTTATTTATAACCTGGATGACGTATTTAAATGGATGGCTGAAGTCCCTCAATGGCTGAATAACGTAAAGCAAAAAGCTGAAAATTTGCCGGAGAATGACCCCCAACGAAAGGAATTGAAAATGGCCATTCTACGCAACATTGCCATTGTACAGGCGCGGTATAAAGAAAACGATCCAATTGGAACGCGCGTTTACATAACAAAGATTGAAGCTGACTGGGAAAACGTTAGGGATAACGAGACAATTGAAAGGAATAACAAGACAATCGTAAGTCATAAAAGAATGGCCATTGGAGGGGCGAGGGGGGGATCAAGAGACAAAACGAAACCATGGGCTACTGAAGCAGCGAACAAGCTTAATGAGATATACCCGAACATGACCAAAGAGCAAGGATGGTTAATGATTCCAGAATCCCATGGAGCATGGGTTATCGAAGCAGGCGAGATTGATTATGAAGTTGAGTATCAAGTTTATAGGGACGGCAAAACCCTAATGGCCAGGGATATAAATAAAAAATATAAAGTAGATGAAGAACCCTCTTCCATCACAAAAGCAACATTCTTTAGAAATTATTATCGCAAATAAGCACGCAAGCCCCCTTAATGTCCGTTCCTAGGGTATCTAATGGTGATCGTCTTAAACATTATGAAGGACGATTACCATGAATCAATCAATCTATATCCCTGATACTCAGGTAGCAAATCAATTTGGAGTCTCACGCGCAACTATTTGGCGCTGGGTTCAAAACGGAAACTTTCCGAAGCCAATAAAACTTTCCCCCGGCTGTTCAAGATGGAAAATTGAGGATGTCCAGAAATGGGCTGAATCACGTGGCAGGGAGGTATAGCCATGACATTCACAAATGAAAACGCCCCGCGCGAACAGGGCACTTTCGATACCGCTAATGACACTTTTCTGATTATAACTTACCCAGATGCGGAAGAAAATAATTCATCACCGCCAAATTTTGAAACAGCAGGAAATAAAACCGACAAAACCGATGAAACCGATTTTTCAGCAGTCAGTAATGCCGATTTTATAAAAGGAATCTTCGGTGATATTGTTGGCAGCGAGCGCCCGATTGTAGTGAGTTTCTCTGGTGATCCAAACCAGGTACGGAAAGGTGCATGGTTTGGCAAGCACTGGATTGCTGACAAGACGTCAGTGCCTGATAACACTAATAACTATACCAGCTTCGCCACTTTCAAACCGGATGACGAAGGCAAATACAGACGGCAGAAAAAACAATTTGCTGCGCTGTATGCTGTCATGTTGGATGATATTGGCAAAAAAGCTCCAGAAGATCGCATTACCCTTGAACCAAGCTGGAAGATTGAAACATCATCCGGTAATTTCCAAATCGGTTTTATATTAGCTGAACCAATCACCGATCCGGTTAAAGCAGACAATCTTCTTAATTCAATTATTGACGCAGGTTTGTGTGATCCTGGAGCAAGTGGTGCATGCGCAAGGCTTGGACGACTCCCCGTCGCAATTAACGGCAAACATAAAATGGCGGATGGCAGCCATTGGCGTTGTCAATTGAAAGAGTGGAATCCAGACCATCGCTATTCAGTGCAAGAAATTGTTGATGGATTACAAATCGAGCTGAAAGAATCATCACAGCAGCGCCGTGATAAAGGGCGGAAAAACAGTCAACAATCTGACCCGCATCAAGACGATGTCCACATCCCGCGCGCCGATGAAAACCCGGTTATCACCGCACTAAAAAATTCAGGCCGGTATAAACAGCCTTTAGGCGATGGCAAGCATGATATTACCTGCCCCTGGGTGCATGAGCATACCGACCAAGTAGATCACGGTACTGCTTATTTTGAACCGAGTGAATCTTATCCGCTGGGCGGATTCAAGTGCCAGCATGGTCATTGTGTTGATCGGCGTGTCAGTGCATTACATGATTTTCTTGAAATCAGCAAAATAGACGCAAAACATAAGCCAATGATCTACGTTCAAGCGGGTGAGATACCGCGTATCTGTGATGCGGCAGAGCGCGAAATGGCAAAAACACTCAGGCATTATCAAAGAGGCGGGATCATAGTCATCATTATCACAGACCCCGGTACTCTGGAAACAACTGTACAGACGTTATCATTGTCCAGTTTGACACGTATTCTGGCAGGCATAGCAATCTGGCAACGTTATGATAAACGCAGTGAAGCATGGTTTGTCTGTGATCCTACTGAGCGGCATGTACGTGTGCTGCACGATTCGACGAATTATCCACATTTGCCAGTGCTGAAAGGCATAGCCCGGCAACCTTATTTAAGGCCAGATGGCAGTCTAATGATGAATGCTGGTTATGATGTAGTAACCGGTATGTTCGGGGTATTCAACGCGCGGCAATTCAGTGTGCCCGATAAACCAACAAAACAGCAAGCTGAGCAAGCTCTGGCAGAATTATCCGATCTATTAAGTGAATTCGCATTTAAAACTGACCATGATCGAGCCGCTGCAATAGCGGGTATTTTAACCGCCGTGATCAGACCATCGTTACCACAAGCACCCATGCTTCACGTCAAAGCACCCAGCATAGCCAGTGGAAAAAGCTATCTGTGCGAATTACTCACCGCCTTTGCCACGCCACAAAAAGGCACGCCGCATGCTTTCCCTGCTGATGATGAGGAATGCCGTAAGTTATTGCTGGCTGAATTGTTAACAGCGCCTGCTGTCATCGAATTCGATAATTTGACCAGTGATCTAATTCCGCATAAATCGTTATGTACTGCGCTCACCAGTGAACATATATCCGGGCGCATTCTTGGGCAAAGTAAAACCGCTGAAGTGGGCACACGGGTGTTATTTTTGAGTAGTGGCAACAATGTCGATCCGGTACGCGATATGACGCGGCGAACGGTTACTATCAACCTTGATCCAGCTTGTGAGATACCGGCAGCGCGTGATTTTGCAAAGCAGCCAGTCAGTGAAGTTAGAGCAAGTCGCGGGCACTTTGTATCATTAGCATTAACTATCGTGCGTGCATGGATTTGTGCGGGCAAGCCTAGAGCTGAATGTAAAACCATTGCCACTTATGCGGATTGGTCAGATCATTGTCGACAATCTTTATTGTGGTTAGGATTGCCAGATCCCGCAGCCTGTATTTTTGAAGCGATGAGTGATGATCCAGATCGAGAGCTGCTGAGTGAGTTTCTGCAAGCTTGGTTTGATCGTTTTGGTTATGTACCCACATCAGTCAAGGATGCTATTCATCCATTATATTCTAGCGATGATCTGCGTGAGATTATTGAGGATATTGCGAAGGAGCGAGATGGTAGTATTAATCGTAAACGCTTAGGATGGTGGATTAAACGCCATGAGAGGCAAGTAGTCAACGGCTTGCGTTTAGTGCAAGATACCGCTACCCACAACGCAGCCAAATGGAAAGTGGAATCGGTTTTGTCGGTTTAATCGGTTTTATTCTGCCACATTGGCAAAAGTGTCAAAGTGATAAAACAGTATGGCAGGACGTAAGCTGAGATCATGGCTTATGTTTTGCCTTGCTGTTCTTTTGTATTACCATACCGGCACATTCCAAAACAAGAAAAACCATGACCGAAGAACAACGCCGTCAGCTTCAACAACAACTCTGGAATATTGCCAACACCCTGCGCGGCAAAATGAATGCGGATGAATTCCGCGATTACATTCTGGGTTTTATCTTTTACAAATACTTGTCTGAAAAAGTTGAACGCTATGCCGATTCTTTGCTGGCAGAAGATCAGCTCAAGTTTGCTGAACTGAAGGAAAACACGGAAGAAGGTGCTGAGATTGTGCAGGCGGTGCATGATGCTGCTGTGAAACAATTAGGCTACTTCTTAAAGCCTTCTGAGCTGTTTCATGCGGTTGCCCTAAAAGGTAATAACCAGCTTGATACCGAAAACTTGGGAGATGGTCACAACTTTATTCTGGCTGACCTTGCCCGCATTCTCAAAAACATTGAGCAAAGCACGCTGGGCACCGACAGCGCGGATGACTTCAGCAATCTGTTTGAAGATTTGGATTTGACTTCCTCCAAACTGGGCGCAACCGAGAAAGCCAAGAATGCGCTGGTGGCCAAAGTGCTGGTGCATTTGGATAAGATCGACTTCAATCTGGCTGATGGCACGGCTGACGTGTTGGGCGATGCGTATGAATATCTGATTGGTGAATTTGCCAGTGGTGCGGGTAAAAAAGCCGGTGAATTCTACACGCCGCAGCCGGTTTCTACCTTATTGGCCAAATTGGTCACCAGCCAGAACAAGAACCTCAAAACCCTGTATGACCCGACCTGTGGCAGCGGTTCGCTATTGCTGCGCGTCAAGCGTGAAGCGGATCACGTGGACAAGATTTACGGTCAGGAACTGAACCGCACCACGTATAACCTCGCACGCATGAACATGATCCTGCATGACGTGCATTATGCTGATTTTGATATCCGTCAGGAAGATACATTGGAACACCCGCAGCACCGGGATTTGCGCTTTGATGCCATTGTCGCCAATCCACCCTTTTCAGCGCATTGGAGCGCCAATCCGCTGTTTATGAGCGATGACCGTTTCAGCGTGTACGGCAAACTGGCGCCCGGTAGCAAAGCGGATATGGCGTTTGTGCAGCACATGGTTTATCAACTGGCTGATGATGGCATAATGGCGGTGGTATTGCCTCATGGCGTGCTGTTCCGGGGAGCAGCGGAAGGTCATATCCGCCAGTATCTGATTGAGCAAATGAATTGCCTGGATGCGGTGATTGGCTTGCCTGCCAATATCTTCTATGGCACCAGCATTCCCACCTGTGTACTGGTGTTCAAGAAATGCCGCCGCAATCCCAACGATATTTTATTTATCGACGCCAGCCAGCAGTTTGATAAAGTCAAAACGCAAAACATCCTGCGCCCGATGCATATCCAGAAAATTGTCGATGCCTATCTGGCACGCACGAATGAAGACAAATACAGCGCTGTGGCAAGCCTCGAAGCCATCAAGGCCAATGACTACAACCTGAATATTCCCAGGTATGTCGATACCTTTGAAGCCGAAGATGCAATTGACTTGGATGCGATTGCCGAACAGCTCACGGCACTGGATCAGCAAAGCCAGCAGACGGATGCGACCATTGCGGCATTCTGTCAGGAATTGGGGATTGCGCCGCCGTTTGCGGTGGCTGGGAAGTAATTATGAGTGTGCCACGGTTGCGGTTTAAAGATGTGGATGAGCGGGAGTTTCCTGAGTGGGATGAAAGACCAATCACTGACTGTTTGCAATTAATGACTGATTTCGTAGCTAATGGAAGTTTTGAGTCTCTAAAGAAAAATGTAGTTGTCTATTCCGAAAATGAGTATGCCTATTATGTTCGTTTGTATGATTTGAGATTAAGATTGGGTCACTTAAATCAAACTTATGTGGATGAAACGAGCTATAAATTTTTAAAAAAATCTTTCTTGAAATCAGGGGATATTCTAGTAGCAAATATCGGAGCAAACGCTGGTGAAGTATGGCAAGTACCATTATTAAATAAACCAGCTACTATCGCACCGAATATGATTCTATTAAAAGTCAGCAAATCAACAAATGAAAGCTACCTTTATTATTATCTGAAATCAGAATATGGTGAAGAGAGAATTAAAAACACTATAGGTGGCAGTGGTCAACCCAAGGTTAGCAAAACAGAATTAAAAACCATTAAAGTAAAAGTTCCGGCATCCCTTTCAGAACAAACCAAAATCGCCAACTTCCTCACGGCGATTGATGAAAAAATCACCCAACTCACGCAAAAACACGACCTGTTGAAGCATTACAAAAAGGGCGTCATGCAGCAGATTTTCAGCCAGAAGCTGCGGTTTAAGGATGAGGATGGGCGGGAGTTTCCGGGGTGGGAAGAAAAGAAGTTAGGCAGTGTTGCAAATAGGGTAACCAGAAAGAATAAGGAGAATAATAAAAATGTGCTGACTATATCTGCTCAGCAGGGATTAATTAATCAAGAAGAGTATTTTAATAAATCAGTTTCAGCAAAAGACGTTACAAATTATTATCTACTGCATACTGGAGATTTTGCATATAACAAAAGTTATTCAAATGGCTACCCTATGGGCGCAATTAAATGTTTAAACCGCTATGAGAAAGGTGTGGTTTCGACACTTTATATTTGCTTTAAATTTATAGAAGGTAATATAAATTCTTTTTTTGAACATTACTTTGAAAATGGATTTCATAATTCTGAAATAGAAAAGGTTGCCCAAGAAGGTGCAAGGAATCACGGCCTATTAAATATTGGTTTGGATGATTTCTTTAATATTTCATTGATAGTACCTTCGACTAAAGAGCAAACCAAAATCGCCAATTTCCTCACCGCCATCGACGACAAGATCACTCAAGCCCAAACCCAGCTTGATGCTGTCAAACAATACAAAAAGGGCTTGTTACAGCAGTTATTTGTTTGATCATTTGATTACTGTTTAAGTTATGTTTATACTGATGTGTAAACATATTAATCTTAAGGTGTAATCATGGCCGAAGTTATTCTGGATATCAAGCAATGGGGCAATAATTTAGGCGTGCGTTTGCCTGCGGCCATTGCACGTGAAGCGCATGTGCACGCGGATCAACAGGTCAAACTAACCGTCTCAGGTGGTCAGATCATCATCACTCCAGTGCAGGATAAACCTTTGACGCTAGAACAACGCCTAGCGCAATTTGACCCCGCCCGTCATGGTGGTGAAGCGATGCCATCAGCACAGCCTTTAGGTGCTGAAAAATGGTAAGCGCATAATGCCCAAAGCAGCCAGCGTATGGGTGCCTGATCGCCAGGACATCATCTGGATTGACTGCAACCCGCAGGCCGGGCAGGAAATGCGCGATATTCATCCTTTTCTGGTGTTGTCACCGAAGATTTTTAACGACAGGACTTCACTGGTGATCGGTTTGCCGATGACCACCGCTGCATATAATGCCGACAATCCTTTTGCCGTGGCGGTCGGCAAAACACCAAAGCGTAAGGCTGAACAAACCAGTTATGTGCTCAGTTATGTGTTATGCCATCAGCCCAAGTCATTTGATTGGCGGGTACGGGGCGCCAAACCTCACCCATTGGGAAAGCTTGGCGATAGCTTGTTTGTGCAGGTTTGCGAGCGACTCAATCAAATCATCCAGCTTTAATGACTATTCAATCTACTACGCAATCCGCCTCACAGTCCGAGTTTGCGCTGGAACAAAGCCTGATCGAACAGCTTGAGCGCATGGAATATGCGCGAGTACGCATTGATCATGAAGCCGCGATGTTGAGTAATCTTAAGCGCCAACTGGAAATCCATAACGATAACATCCTACTTACCCAGCCCGAATTTGACCGGATACTGAACCACCTCAACACCGGCACCATCGTGGAGCGCGCCCGCATATTGCGCGATAAATTTGCGCTGAAACGTGAAGCCGCCAATGGGCAACCGGCTGAAACGCTTTATATCAGTTTCCTCAATTGTGATGATTGGTGCATGAATGAGTTTCAGGTCACGAATCAAGTCAGCATGTCGGCCAAGCGCAAGAACCGCTATGACGTGACCATCCTGATCAATGGGCTCCCCTTGGTGCAAATCGAACTCAAACGCCGCGGTGCAGAGCTGAAAGTGGCTTTTCATCAGGTCAATCGCTATCAGCATGAATCCTATGATGCTGGGGCTGGGCTGTTTCAGTATGTGCAGCTCTTCATCATCAGCAATGGCGTGAATACCAAATATTTTTCCAACAATAAATTCCAATCGTTTCAGCAATCTTTCTTCTGGACAGATAAAGAGAACAACCGCTTATCCGATTTGTGCGAGTTTGCCGCCGCATTCCTGAAGCCTTGCCATATCGCCAAGATGATCACGCATTACACCGTGATTACTGAGGAGGGCGTGCTAAAGATATTACGCCCTTATCAGTTTTATGCGACTGAAGCGCTGGTGGATCGCGTCAAGAACAGCAATGACAATGCCTATATCTGGCATACAACCGGATCAGGCAAGACGCTGACTTCGTTCAAAGCCAGCCAGATCATCATGCGACTGCCCAAGGTGCATAAGGTGCTGTTTGTGGTCGATCGCAAGGATCTGGATTATCAAACGACACGGGAATTTAACGCTTTTGCCAAAGGCAGCGTGGATGCCACCACCGACACGCACAATCTGGTGAAGCAACTCACCGATGACACGACCAAATTGATCGTCACCACCTTGCAGAAACTCAATAACGCACTGATCAAACCCTATTACCTGGACAAGATTGCGCACTTGCAAGATCACAAGTTTGTGTTTATCTTTGATGAATGCCACCGCAGCCAGTTTGGCGAAACGCACAAGAACATCAAGCGATTCTTCAGTAATGCGCAGATGTTCGGCTTTACCGGCACACCGATTTTTGCTGATAACGCCAATAATGGGATGGGGCAGATCAGAACCACCAGGGATTTGTTTGGCGAGTGTTTGCATAAATATGTGATTGTCGATGCCATCAAGGATGAGAACGTGCTGCGCTTTGCGGTGGAGTATGTCGGCAAATACCAATATAAGGACAGCGCCAATCAACTGGATATTGAAGTCGAGGCGATCAACAAGCAGGAATTGCTCGATAGCCCGTACCGATTGGAGAAAATCACCGATTATATTCTGGCTCACCACGCACAGAAAACCAAGGCACCCAGCTTTACCGCGATGTTTTGCGTCAGCAGCATCGACAACCTGATCCAGTATTACGCGCTATTCAAACAAAAACAGGCCAACTCTCCGCGCCCGCTTAAAATCGCCACGATATTCAGTTATGCCGCGAATGAACCCAACCCGCTGGCCAATGGCATGATCCCGGAAGAATCGCCCGATGTGCCCAGTGGCGCACGGGTGAACCAAAGCAGCCGGGACAAGCTGGATGAATTTATCGAAGATTACAATGCGATGTTTGGCACCAAATACAGTACCAACGACAACCAATCGTTCTATAACTATTATCAGGACATTGCCAAACGGGTGCGCAGCGGAGAAATTGATATTCTCCTGGTGGTAAATATGTTTCTGACCGGCTTTGACAGCCCGCGCTTAAATACCTTGTATGTCGACAAGAATCTCAAGTTTCATGGATTGGTGCAGGCATTCTCACGCACTAACCGCATCCTGAATGAAAAGAAATCTCAGGGAAATATTGTTTGTTTCAGAAACCTGAAAGCCGCCACCGATGAAGCCATTGCGCTATTCTCCAACAAGGATGCCAAGGAAACGGTATTGCTGGAACCGTATGAAGATTATGTGGAGAAATTTAATAAAGTCACTGAGGAATTGTTAGATATTGCGCCTACGGTTGCCAGTGTGGATGTGTTGCCCGATGAAAAAGCAGAACTGGCTTTTGTCACCAAGTTTAGAGAGCTGCTGCGTATTAAGAACATCCTCACCACCTTTGCCGATTTTGATGATGCCAACTT
Source organism: Nitrosomonas sp. (assembly GCA_024281825.1). GTDB lineage: Bacteria > Pseudomonadota > Gammaproteobacteria > Burkholderiales > Nitrosomonadaceae > Nitrosomonas. Next base: position 11,466 of record JAMWZY010000002.1, read on the forward strand.
AAACCTGGAACCGCAGCAGTTTGAGGACTATAAAAGCAAGTATCTGGATATTCATGACAAGGTTAAAAAACAGACTGATCCCGAGAAAGTTTCTATCCTGGAAGATGTAGACTTTGAACTGAGCCTGATTCACCGCGATGAGATCAATGTCGCTTATATCCTCAATCTGCTGGTTAGCCTGAATAAATTAAATCCCGAGGAAGCAAAAAAACGCCAGAAGGAAATCATTGATCTGGTGGCCGGTGAAGTGCAACTGCGCAGCAAACGCGCTTTGATTGAAGCCTTCATTGAAGAAAACCTGCCTAACCTCAAACCCAATGATAATGTTATCAAAGTATTTGAGAATTATTGGACAGCTAATAAAAAAGAAGCGTTTAGCAAGTTATGTGCAGAAGAAAATCTATCACCGCATGAACTAGAAAAAATACTGAACCACTATACCTTTGCGAATCGTTTGCCGCGTGATCAAGAAATTGTCGATACCCTTAACTTTAAACCCAGGATATTGGAGCGAAAGCCGATCATTGAGCGTGTGGCTGATAAAATTAAATCATTTATTGATACGTTTGTGGAAGGAATGGGCGGGAGTGTTTAAACAATGTTTTATTCGTAAATTGTCGGTTTCATCGGTTTCGTCGGTTTTATTTCAACGGTTAACGAAATTTGGCAATTAAACAATAAGTGAAAATCTTTGATAACTTTTGTTCCTAAAATTATGACAATCTAAAATCCATTAAGTATAAATACTTTAACTGATATGAGTAAGACTACCCCCAGGGTGCGAATCTCTACAAGAAACGAATTCAAGTAACCTGACATGAAGACATGCGGGTATTTTTTTCTCGCTATATAAAAAGAAGGTTTATAGTAAATTTTTCTTTGATAAGAAGAAAGTAGAAAGAAGTGATTATTGATTTTTTAGTCCCAGCAATGACGGCGCGTTTCAACACCTTATGAAATTAGAGTTTTATTCTAGTAATCTCAGCAGATTCTGGGTTTGCAGCAGCAAATTGAACTATTAAGGCAGGAATTAGTAAGACGCAACAAAGATATTGTTAATAATCTTTAGGTTAAAGCTGATTTTTATAAACGTCAGCTAGTTCTTGAAAGCAGATTTGGATGGATTTTGCAGAAAAGTTTTTCTTAAATATTTTTTTATATATTATGTGCAATTATTTACATTCACATATATAGATCGCACTTATACTTCAATTAATTAATAAATTGGTAGTGATACTGCAGCATGTGACGTACTCAATGAAACTATCTTTTTTATTAAGTTCCTTATAAGTAATGAAAAAAAACATAACAATCAATTTCACTCTTGATATAAGTAATAATGTGCATAGTCATTACAACTTTCAGTTTTATCAATGGATTCCTGAAAATATCGCTGATGCAATAGTAGTAAATCGTAATAATAAACTAATAAAAATATATGCTGATAAATCATGTGTATCTGGTCAAGACATCACAGATGAGTATTTAAGTAGATGGATTAATATTGAAGTTATAAAACTAAAAGTAATAGTACTGCTAAATGACATAGATGCTTATTTGGCGAGTTTTATTTTTGATGAACGAGATAAGCTTGATAAGATTCATCATGGCGTAAAACCAGATGATAAGGAATACGAAGGTCTGCAAAATAAATATATAGAACTTGCTACTGGTGTTGCTAAAGATGTAATTTCCGCTTGTAATAAAATTCTGTCTTATGCAAGAAATATTAAAGGCCAATATTGGTTAACTGAATTAACCTTTGATGAAAATACGCTCTATAATTTTAGTCTCAATGCCACCTCAAGAATAGAGGAAGGATATTGGTTTAAGTGGTTTCCTTCTAATACTTTTACCATAAGCCTTTCTGTTAAAAGTGAAAAATGCTCTATTAATAAAAATGATTGGGAAAATATTTCAGCGTTTGTGCTGAATGAAGATCGGCCTAATCTTGTTTTAGAATTGCTTTCAAATGCTAGATATCTTTTTGACTGCGGCCATATGAGAAGTACCGTAATTGAGGCTGTAAGTGCATTGGAAGTTGCTGTGTCTGAATTTGGTCGTAATGTAAATATTCCAATGCTTTCCTCAAATAGCCAAAATGAACGAATTGATATTCATAACATCGGTAACCAAATTGACCATTTAGGTTTTTCGGGATCGCTAAGATTTTTAATACCCTTATTATTTAACAATGAAAATTTAAGCACAGAGGTACTCAAAAAATGTTACGAAGCCATCGAACGCCGTAATAATGTGGTTCATAATGGCCAGAGAAATGTCGATCCAAAGGTAGCCAGAGAAATATTAAGTGGGGTATCAACCTGTTGTAAGGTTCTAATAAAATTTACACAAAAAGAAAAGTATTCTAAAAACCGTTCTGCATTAGGGCAGAATCAGAATAAAGGTGGACAAGGTTAGGGATCGGGCAGCATGCCCCTCTAATATATTCAATAACTTAGGTTTTTATAAGCACCTATTGGCTTTCGGACGTGATTACTCCGTAACCAAGTACTACATTGGCTGACTCTACAGACATCAAATCAGAAACTAATATTGAGCGATAAGTAAGCAAATAAATATACTTATATTTTTTAATTCAGAACAATTATAAGTTTACTATCCCGCTAATCATACGGTTTTCTAATTGCTATAGACTGGCTTAGTCTTAAAAGTACTGTTTTGGGGATGTTGGTTAGGTTGTTGGGTAATCAATAAAGTGTTGTGTAAGTTATTGATTATATTGAGTCCTTGGCGGAGAAGGCGGGATTCGAACCCGCGGTACGGTTTGAGCCGTACACACGCTTTCCAGGCGTGCACCTTCAGCCACTCGGTCACTTCTCCTCATAAATATTGCGTACAAACAAAAGAATAATTAAATCAATATATTGTACAAATTCTCTTGCAAGATAAAATACTAACAGATCTCAGCAACGATCACTATTAACAAACCTATAACACATAGCGCGACAAATCTTCGCTTTGCGATAGATTTTTAAGCCTTTCATCAACATACACTGCATCAATAGTAATAGTTTGTCCGCTATGCTTGGTTGCATTAAATGAAACATCTTCCAAGAGTTTCTCCATCACAGTATGAAGGCGTCTTGCACCTATATTTTCCGTTTTGCTATTCACCGAATAGGCAATTTCGGCTAAACGTCTAATAGCATCACTGCTAAATTCCAATCGAACACCTTCAGTAGCTAGTAAAGCTTCATACTGGCGTGTTAAGCAAGCATCGGTATTTGTCAGAATTTGCTCAAAATCACTCACGCTGAGACTGGTCAATTCAACACGAATTGGGAAACGTCCTTGTAATTCTGGGATGAGGTCAGATGGCTTCGACATATGAAAAGCGCCACTAGCCACAAACAAGATATGATCAGTTTTGATCATGCCATATTTGGTTGACACAGTAGTGCCTTCTACTAAAGGGAGCAAATCTCGTTGTACGCCCTGACGGGAAACATCACCGCCGGTATGACCGGAACGGCTGGCGATTTTATCGATTTCATCCAGAAATACGATACCGTTTTGCTCGATATTTTGTATCGCATTGAATTTCAGTTCTTCATCATTGACCATTTTCCCTGCCTCTTCTTCTAGCAACAGCTTTTTAGCCTCGCGAATGGTCAGTTTGCGGGTTTTCTTTTTCTCCCCAGTCATATTATGGAACATCCCTTGAATTTGAGAAGTCAGATCTTCCATTCCTGGCGGAGCAAAAATTTCCATGCTGGTACGTGGCGCTGCAATTTCGATTTCGATTTCTTTATCATCTAGTTCACCTTCGCGCAATTTCTTACGAAACTTCTGTCGGGTTGAACTATCACGATCCTCAGTAGCTGATTGAAGATCAAAATCTCGCGCAACGGGTAGCAACGCATCTAAAATTCGATCTTCTGCGCGATCTTCTGCAAGCGGTTGTTTCTTTCTTGTTTCTCTTTCGCGCGCTTCTTTGATAGCCGTTTCCACTAAATCGCGGATAATCGAATCAACGTCGCGGCCAACATAACCGACTTCGGTAAACTTAGTAGCCTCAATTTTGATAAAAGGCGCATGAGCCAACTTTGCCAAACGTCGCGCAATTTCAGTCTTTCCTACCCCGGTTGGGCCAATCATGAGAATATTCTTGGGCGTAATTTCCTGCCGCAACGGATCCGTAATTTGTTGCCTGCGCCATCGATTCCTCAACGCAATCGCGACAGCACGCTTGGCTGCATCTTGACCGATAATATGTTTGTCCAATTCATGGACAATTTCCTGGGGAGTCATTTGAGACATGGTTCTATGTTTTATAAAAATTCAACAAGAGTAAATCGTTTGTCTTTCCGCTCAATGGCAGATCGTAGAAAAGTCTTTGCAATATTTAGTCGATAGTTTCGATCACATGATCTTGATTGGTATATATGCAGATGTCACCAGCGATAGCCAATGCTTTTCCGACAATTTCTTTAGGAGGAAGGTCAGTATTCTCTAATAATGCCCGTGCAGCAGCCAGTGCGTATGATCCACCACTACCAATGGCTGCAAGACCCTGCTCTGGCTCAATAACATCGCCTGCACCCGTGATAATCAATGTTGCCTCTGCATTGGCAACAACTAACATGGCTTCCAATCTACGCAGAATGCGGTCTGTACGCCAATCTTTTGCCAACTCCACCGCTGAACGCATAATATGCCCTTGATGCGTCTCTAATTTATTTTCAAAGCGCTCGAACAACGTAAACGCATCTGCTGTTCCCCCAGCAAATCCGGCCAAGATTTTTTCATGGTAAAGCCGACGAACCTTTCGTGCGCTCGATTTTGCCACAACCGCACCCAGCGTCACTTGTCCATCTCCACCCAATGCAACTTGCCGACCGCGCCTGACTGATACGATTGTTGTCATGAAATATACTTATTGAAGAAAAGTGCCATTATAGCGTATAAAACACCGCGCTTTCCGACAGAAAAATGATACCGCTAGCTTCTTTTTTTCGCCCGCGGATGTGCTTTATCGTAAATTTTTGCTAAGTGCTGATAATCCAAATGCGTATAGACTTGCGTCGATGTGATATGAGCATGCCCCAGCATTTCTTGAACGGCGCGCAAATCACCGCTTGATTGCAATACATGAGATGCGAATGAGTGCCGCAAAATATGCGGATGTATATTCTGATGTATCCCTTGTTGTATGCCCCGATTTTTTAATCGGTAACTGATAGTACGAGCACTCATCGCATCTCCACGACGAGATACAAATAACGCCAGGGTATCCGGTTTAGCAATGCTTGGACGCTGCTCAAGCCAGCATCTGATTGCGCGAATTGCATAATCCCCGACTGGAACAATACGCATTTTTCCACCTTTCCCTAATACACGCACGGTGCCTTCGGAAAAACGAATGTCGTCTTGTTTGAGGTGCGTCAGTTCTGCTAAGCGCAAACCGGAGGAATAGAATAATTCAAATATGGCACTATCGCGCACATTCAAAATATTATCTGACGGAAATGCGAGTAGCTGCATGGCTTGATCTGGTGATAGCACATTCGGCAATTTCTGTGCAGATTTTGGAACACGCAAACCAACACAAGGATTATGTTCACAATGCTGCTCGCGGATCAGGTATTTATAAAAACAACGCCAAGCAGATAGCATTCTAGCCAAGCTCCGACCCGAAAGACCTTTACTATGGAGCCGCGCAATAACCAAGCGGATATCTTGTGCCTGAACCTGCTCTAATTCATCTTTTTGTAAATGTGTAAATAGCGCCCGGATATCTTTCGAATAACTCTCACCTGTGAGCGCCGATAAACGCCGCACATAAATCATGTGATGAATAAAAGCATTGGCTAATAACTCACGTTTGCTGCTCATTCGATAAATTATCTAATATTGGGGTGCTATTATTAGTTTGATTTACTGCGGAATAGCGGGTAATTGCGGTACAGATCAACTCACTCAAATGTTTTAAATGCAACGTACCCATTTCTGGATAAAATCTTTCTGCATCAGGGCTCCCCAAAACCAGCAAACCAATCGTTTGAGATGTGTTGAGTGGAATCATTGCAAATGAGTTCAAATGCTCCCCTCCTTCACCAAACCAATGTTTAATTTCATCCACAATATGGTTACCACAATACGGCTGCGCTAAGCTTTGAGCAATAACGTGAACATCCTCGCTGACTGGTGCAAATTCAACCCTGGATAAATCGATGCACGGCACATCCCAAAAACGAATCTCCACCAGCGGCACAGAAAAATCTTCTTTGAGGCTAAAATATAACGCGTTAAGCACTTCATTCATCGAAGTCGTTGCAAGCAATGCAATCACCAATCGATGCATTTTTCCACCAATCACATCATTTTCTTCACCAAAGCTAATCAGCTCGCGTAATTTATCTTGTAAAACACGATTTCTGTCCCTGAGAGAAATCACCTGACGTTCGTGCAATGAAACCACTTTATCATCTTGCGGGTGAGGAATTTCAATATCCGAAAGCAAATCCGGAAATTCATTGAAAAATTGCAGGTGCTCCTTTAAATACTGCGCGACTTCTTCGGATTTCATCGTATTTCCTTAATTGATTGCAAATTGATTTCACCTTCAAACACCGTTACTGCAGGACCGGTCATCCAAACCGGTGCATCGCCTTGTTGCCAATCGATGATTAATTTGCCTCCACGCGTATTGACGGTCACTCGACGCTCTAATAATCCCAAATTGATTCCTGCAACCACTGCAGCACAAGCCCCTGTGCCACAAGCCAATGTTTCGCCTGCACCACGTTCAAAAACGCGAAGCCGTATGCAATTTCGATCAACAATTTGCATGTAGCCCACATTGACTCTTTTCGGGAAAAAGCGATGTGATTCAATCAAAGGGCCTTCTGTGTCAACTGGAGCCGTTTCCACGTCTTCAATAATTCTCACAGCATGCGGATTCCCCATTGATAACACGCTTATTGTAACGAGATTATCATTAATTTCAATCGGATAAGTTTTTGCAGCCTTCTCAGCTAAAAAAGGAATGTCTTCGGGTTTAAAAATAGGCTTTCCCATATTGACAGTAACATTCCCATTATCTTCAAGCTTTGGCGAAATAATCCCACTCAGTGTTTCAATACGAATTTCATGCTGCTGCGTCAAAAAATGATCGTGCACATAACGAACGAAGCAACGCGCACCGTTTCCACATTGCTCGACCTCGCTACCGTCTGCATTAAAAATACGATAGCGGAAATCGGCATTACCTTGCGCTTTTTCAACCAATAAAATTTGATCACAGCCAATGCCAAAATGACGATCTGCAAGAAAGCGAATTTGCGACTGTGTAAGCTGTATAGCTTGATCGATACCATTGAGAACTACAAAATCATTACCCAGGCCATGCATTTTTGTGAATTTCAGCTTCATAAATTAATGGCTAGCTTTTGTTCAATTTTATTTATATGCGTGATGAGATAATCATCCATAACACCGATATCTATAATACTTTCAACAGCGACTTCAAATCCATACTTGCGATATACAGAAATGGCCGTATGATTTTGTTCATTAACAGTTAGCATCAATGATTGCAAATTATTTTCGCGCATAATTTTGATTATTTCCGCCGCTAACATAGCACCATATCCTTTCCGAGGATGATCACAGTGTATGTATAATTTATCAATTTTAGGTTCTTTAGGATTATCGTAATCATACAGTAACAGAAACCAATTATTTCATCATTGAATGTCAACTTCCTTCACCACCCCGCAGAGGTGATAGTTACGTTTGAATTAAATTCTGCTAATAGCGTTGTACCAGCATGCAGACAATTTGCTCGGAAGAAATGATATTTTTACAGTAATGATGCCAGATCATTTTAGCCAATAATGAAACATTATTTTGCTTATCAACTGGATCATCCCTGATCGCTAAAAATAAAAAAGCCCACTGTCTATACAACTGACAGTGGGCTGATCTAACAGCTTTCAATACTTAATACATCACAACTTCATTAAGGAACGATGCGGTTATTCAGAATTTCTCTGCTAGCATTGTTCCAGGTTACATCGGTCAGGTTTGAGTAACGGGTGATAATTTGTGCCGCTATACCACCTGAAAATAAACCAGCCCAACCCAGAATCACAAAGCCCCAGTGCAATGGCGCACTAAACAATTCTTCCATGAACCAGAATGCATGGCCCCATTCATTCAAACCAACGTTCGGCAGAATCATCAATGGACCAGCAATCGCCATTACCAACGGGAATGACGTGCCACGGCTATACAGTGGCAGACGGGTCATTGCGTACAAGTATGACGCTACGCCACATACGATGTACATCGGGAATGAACCATAAAACACTACTACGTGACTTGGCGTAAAGCTGGTGTCACGAATGATCACTTGGTGCCAAGATGCGTCTTGTTCGGTAAAGAAGCTGCCGCCCCAGTAAACACCAAACAAATAAACACCCAGCCACATCATCCAGTAAAAATAACGTTTGATCTCAAGCTTCGTGTCCAAATTGTCCAGTTGCTCTTTGGTATCACGTGTCTTCAGGATCCAACCCCAAGTCACCAACGCAAACAACGGCATCAGCGTCATGTGCACTCGCCACAGCCCCATCCATACCTTGTCAAACTCAGGTTCCATCGAGTCCATACCATGCGAATACGCAAAGGTCCTTTGGAACCATATCCAAAATATCGCTACCAATAACATCGTTATCATGCCTAACTTGTAGTATTTAGAGTCATACCACAGCGACATGTCATAATCAGCACTCTTGCTCGCACTACTCGTGCCATACGTCGTTGCCATTTTATTTACCTCCTAGCAATAGTAATTAATAGAAAATTACGCTTGGCATAGAATTAATCAAAATTAACATTCTATTACCAGCTACAACTTTAGACAGGCCCTCTATCAACAAAAGTTCCCGTTTGCTCATTCAACCCACCGCAATCACAGTCATAAAACTTAAATTAACGATCTTTATCCCTATGCACGATAAAGTCGATAATTTTATTTTAAAAAATAATTTTCATTTGTACAAGTGGCTATCAAATCAATTCGAGCTAAAAACCCTACGCAATTTGTAATAAAAATTTAACCGTCATAAAACTGTAACATTTTTGCCTTATAAAGGTTGTCATTCGATCAATCTTTTTAAATTTCTGGATTAAAAACTATGCAATTATTCAGACCTCCTTTGGCAATATTGACTGTAATCAGCTTATGCGTCGCTTCCAGTAGTCATGCGTTGGATTTGTATGTTGACACGAAAACTAAACAAATTTTTGCTGAGCCTGGACCTGGTAGAGTGCATATGGGCACTTACGAGAAATCTGGAACCGCCTCGAAAACAACGAAACAAGCGAGTCCATCAACCGAACTAAACCCGGTTCCTGAAGGCCAGAAAGCCGATGCAAGCAATAAGAACACGAGCGACCGCTTGACAAGATTGCGAGAAAAAGCCGAAAAAGAGCAACTTAAAGGGCAAGTTTCAATGCTCGATGAACGTGTCAAGGAAGTTGAAAAAATACACGGCAACTTTGATGACCGTGGCTTACATTGGTCAACTAAAGATGGAAACTTCTCTGTGTCACTCAACGGACGAATTCAACCTGCTTCACAGTACAATTTTATCAATGAACCAGACCCTGCTTTCGGATCCAATACCGCAAATGAACTGAATAGCGGCATGAACATTCGCCGTGCTCGTTTGGGTGTGGAAGGTACTTTTCTCAAAATTTGGGATTACAAATTTGAATATGACTTTAGCCGAGGCAATGGCTCTGTTGGCTCCGGCATTACCGATGCGTTTGTACGTTTGAATCATACCAATGCACTTTCCTACAAAGCCGGTTCCTTCAAAGAACCATTCAGCTTGGAAGAAGCCGCCAGTAACCGCTATCTAACCTTCATTGAACGTCACATGTCAGTGAATGCATTTGTCGACAATCCCAATACCTACAAAACAGGTATCGGTGTCAATTATGCCGTACCGAGATGGCAAACCGGTATCGCCTTCCAAACAGAACCCATCGGTGGCTGGTCATCGGCCTCTACCTCGGTCAATGCTAACGGCAACCAGAATCGCAACAATGGTTCGGGTGATACTGGCTGGCAAGGCATTGGACGCGTCTCAGGCAGGCCATGGATGGAAAGTGAAACCAAATTCTTGCATGTCGGCGTTTCCGCCGGACATACGGACGTTAATACGCAATACCGTGCTGATGGCACTATGGTCGGTGAAGGACAAATTGGCGGAGGGGGTGGTATGTCATTCTTTGCATTCCCAGGCACCAACGTCGATCGTAGTAACATTTTGAATACCGGCAATTTGAGCACGGGCGCACTGTCAGATCCCAATCATCGCCGTGTCAGCAGTTATGATCGCTACGGTGCAGAGAGTTGGTTTGTATATGGCCCATTCTCAGCACAAGCGGAATACCTGCGCACGAATATTAATGGTACCGGCTATAGCGGTGAACATTTAACCGGCTACTATGGTTTCATCAGTTACTTTCTGACTGGAGAATCGAAGGCTTATCATGTTAGGAACGGTGCCGCAAACCGCATTAAACCAAACAAGCCGTTTCAATTTGGTGGCCCAGGTCTAGGTGCGTGGGAAGTTGCATTTGGTTACGATTACATCGATATGAATTCCGGTGTGATCAAAGGTGGCGAAGCAGATATGGTCCGATTTGGATTAAATTGGTATCCCCATTCCAATGTTAAATTTCAGGCCAATGTCGTACATACGCTTAATATCAATACCGCAGGAACGCCAACCACCAACACCAATGGATATTCAGGCGGCGCCGGTGCAAGGACACATGGTTGGGATAATGCTAGTCTAAGTGCATTCTTGACACAATTGACGGTGGATTTCTAGCAGCAGTACCATTACTTAAAATAATGAATGGTAATTTTTTGATTACTTTGGGATGAGATTGCGCAACTTGAGCAGCACCCCAAAAACAAAAGATTCTGGATTAGCGCACAACATCAGTAGTTCCGAAATTACGGAGAAAAGAATGATACAAACATTAAGATCTAATTTATTAAAGAACTTACTTATTTTCAGTAGCTTGTTCGGCTGCATTGGCGTGGTTCATGCACAATCAATCATTAAAATTGATGGCTCTAGTACAGTGTATCCAATCACTAAGGTAGCTGCAGATCAGTTTGAAGCCACAAAGCAAAATACCGTTAAGGTGGCGATGAGTATTTCCGGCAGTGGCGGCGGTTTAAAAAAATTATGTAGCGGTGAAATCGATATCGCGAATGCCTCACGTCCGATTTTAAAAAAAGAGCTGGCTGAATGTAAAAGTGCAAAAATACAGTTTATAGAAATCCCGGTTGCATTTGATGCTTTAACGGTAGTCATTAGTCCTCAAAATACCTGGAGCACTGCAATGACCATAGCGGAATTAAAGAAGACATGGGAACCGGCTGCTCAGGGAAAAATCACTCACTGGAATCATGTTAATTCCGCTTGGCCAAATGACACAATCGGTCTTTATGTTACCAATAGAGATTCCGGCACTTTCGATTATTTCACCGAAGCTATTGTGGGCAAAGCAAAATTTAGCCGCAGCGATTTCAATAAATCAGAAAATGATAATACTTTAGCGAAAGATATCGCCAATAATAAAAATGGGCTGGGATTCTTGGGTTTTGCGTATTACCTTGATAATCAAACCCAAATCAAAGCTGTTGCAATCGATAATGGAAAAGGCTATGGCGCAGTTTTACCTTCTGTTGAAAGTGTCGAAGATGGCAGTTATCAGCCTTTATCCCGTCCCGCCTTTATCTATGTTAACGCCAAATCTGCCGAGAAACCAGAGGTACGGGAATTCGTAACATTTTATTTGAAGAATGCTGTTCTGATTGCGAAAGAAGCTCAATTATTTCCGTTACCGCCCCGAGCCTACACCACAATGCTAGAGCATTTTAATAAAAAAAGAGTGGGCACTGTATTTGATGGTGTATCGGCAGTGGGTTTAACCATCGACGATTTGATCAGGCGCGAAGGTCGCTTGGAATTTGAACATCACTAACCGTTACAATGCAAAAGTATTGGTCGAATCCGAATATCGTAGCGTGGTGCCAGTATTTATTGAACAGTTATGCTTATTGGATAAAAGATGAGCTTGTGCAACGGAATGGCACGCCTTTGATGCAAGCTGAGCGATTATTTGATTATTCACAGATTGTTGTTTCTCATGGAATACAAATCGATCCGGTTTTGAATTTTGGCAACCGCGCAGCACTGCGGTTATGGGAGATGGATTGGGAACAATTTACCCATACGCCGTCTCGCCTCACAGCTGAACCAATGAACCGTGAAGAACGTTCGCGCATGTTGGCACAAGCGCAAAACCAAGGTTATATTTCAGACTATCGCGGCATACGAATTTCCAGCACTGGAAAACGCTTCCTAGTCAACCAAGCTATTATTTGGACGGTACAGGATACTAATGGAGCAACCGTGGGGCAAGCAGCTACTTTTTCAGACTGGCAGTTTCTGAACGATTAAGCATGCACTACTTTCCCCCAAGAATCCCGTAAAGTAACCGCACGATTAAACACCGGTTTGCTAGGTGTCATGTCATAACGATCAGCGATGAAGTAACCATTACGCTCAAACTGAAAACGTTCTTCTGGTTTTGCATCAATCAATGCCTGTTCGACATATCCCGAGATAATTTTCTTGGAATCAGGATTCAATGCTTTTTTATAGTCTTTATCGCCACTGTCTGGATAGGGGTCGGTAAACAAACGATCGTACAAGCGAATTTCGGCAGGCTGCGCATGCTTGAGCGATAACCAATGAATATTGCCTTTCACTTTGCGGCTATCCGCACCTGCTGTACCACTTTTGGTATCTGGATCATAAATGCAATGTATCGCTTCAATTTCACCCTGCGTATTTTTTTCGACGTCGACACATTTAACGATGAACGCGTAACGTAATCTTACTTCAGCACCCGGTGATAGTCGAAAATAACCTTTTGTGGGCTCTTCCATAAAATCATCTTGCTCGATATAAAGCATTTTGGAAAATGGCACCGCACGCTTGCCCCATTCCGGTTTCTGCGGGTGATTTGGGGCAAAGCAATCTTCTTCCTGATGCTCCGGATAATTGTCGATAATCAGCTTCAACGGTTTGAGGATTGCAATACGCCGTGGAGCAGATGCATTTAAATCCTCGCGCAAGCAATCTTCCAGCACCGTCATATCAATCCAGGAATCCGCTTTGCTAACACCAATCCGCTCAGCAAATAATCGAATAGCACGCGGTGTATAGCCGCGACGACGAACACCAACCAATGTACTCAAGCGCGGATCATCCCAGCCATCAACTAATTTATCAGTCACCAACTGAATCAATTTACGCTTGCTCATCACGGTATAAGTCAGATTAAGTCGGGCAAATTCGATTTGTTGCGGATGACATGGGACCTTATCAACCAGTTGATCTAACACCCAGTCATACAAAGGCCGATGGTCTTCGAATTCCAGCGTGCATAACGAATGCGTGATATTTTCCAACGCATCGGATATGCAATGTGTGTAATCATACATCGGATAAATGCACCACTGATTCCCAGTACGTTGATGGTGAATATTGCGAATGCGGTAAATGACCGGGTCACGCATGTTGATATTAGGCGAAGTCATGTCAATTTTAGCTCGTAGCACATATTTCCCATCGGGAAATTCACCTGCTTTCATACGGCGAAACAGATCCAAATTCTCTGTGATTGAACGTTCGCGGTATGGACTGTTTTTACCAGGGACGGTTAGTGTGCCGCGATATTCACGAATTTCATCGGCTGTTAGCTCTTCAACATAAGCTTTGTTCCCAGTAATCAAATACTCGGCAAATTCATATAACCGATCAAAATAGTCGGACGAATAATACAGATGCTTGCCCCATTCAAAACCCAACCAAGTTACGTTATCGCAAATGGCATCGACATACTCCTGGGCTTCTTTTTCCGGATTGGTGTCATCAAACCGTAAATGGCATACACCACCATAATCCTTAGCCATACCAAAATTCAGGCAAATACTCTTAGCATGACCAATATGCAAATACCCATTAGGTTCTGGGGGAAAGCGAGTTTCTATGCGTCTATTCCATTTATTGGAACGATTATCGCCATCAATGATCGTGCGTATAAAATTTGATGTAGCCACACTGGTTGAATCTATCGATACATGGTTAGACTGATCTTTCAAAATTGTGCTCTCTTAAGGATAGTAGGTAGTGACAAGCTAAATTTTAGCTGCTGATCTTAGTAAGTGATATGAAATTGCTATCACCGTATTTTCCTATGATTATAGCGATGAATGAAAGTTTGACTCAAATTTGACTTTTGCAACCTTCTAACATAGAATCCTGGCTCTTTTTGAATATGCAGGACAGGTTTTTGTGAAAACATTTTCAGCCAAGCCACACGAAGTCAATCATGATTGGTATGTTATCGATGCAACCGATAAAGTTTTGGGTCGACTTGCTTCTCTAATTGCGCATCGTTTACGTGGCAAACATAAGCCCATTTATACGCCTCACGTTGATACCGGTGATTATATAATCGTTATCAATGCTGATAAACTACGTGTTACCGGCAACAAAATGGATGACAAAATCTATTATCGTCATACAGGTTATCCTGGTGGGATTTATGCGACATCTTTTAGAAAAATGCACGCAAAATTTCCTACACGCCCACTTCAAAAGGCAGTTAAGGGAATGTTGCCTAAAGGTCCTTTGGGATTTGCAATGATAAAAAAACTTAAGATATATGCAGGTGATGAGCATCCTCATGCCGCACAACAACCCAAACCGCTTGAAGTGAGAGCTTAAAATTTATGACCACTCAATATAATTACGGAACAGGGCGACGCAAAAGTGCTGTAGCGCGCGTTTTCATCAAACCTGGAAAAGGCTCAATTGTTATCAACGACAAACCGCTGGATACCTTTTTTTCACGCGAGACTGGTCGTATGATCGTAAAGCAGCCGCTAGAATTGACCAATCATGTAAACACGTTTGATATTATGGTGAATATTCATGGTGGTGGTGAATCAGGTCAAGCAGGCGCAGTTCGGCACGGCATTACACGTGCTCTGATAGACTATGATGAAACACTAAAATCCACATTGAGTAAAGCTGGATTAGTAACTCGCGATGCCAGAGAAGTGGAAAGGAAGAAAGTCGGCTTACGTAAGGCGCGTCGACGCAAACAATTCTCCAAACGATAAGTTTTATATTCATTAGCAGAAAGCCGCCTTATTGTTATGGCGGCTTTTTTATTTGCTATAGCTAATATATTCCGGAAAAACAGAGAGGGTCAATCATGATTAACGTAGGAATCGTTGGTGGAACAGGCTATACAGGCGTGGAATTGTTACGCCTACTAGCACAGCATCCCAAGGTAAAAATCAAAGCAATCACTTCACGCAGTGAAGCAGGAATGGATGTAGCCGAAATGTTCACCAATCTTCGCGGACGTATTGATTTAAAATTCAGCGACCCTGCCAACGCCAAGCTCAACAAATGTGATTTGGTATTTTTTGCCACGCCGAACGGTATTGCCATGCAACAAACGGAATCATTGTTGCAGGCAGGTGTTAAGGTCATTGATCTAGCGGCAGATTTCCGCATCAAAGACATTGCCGAATGGGAGAAATGGTATGGTATGAAACATGCCTGCCCCCATTTGGTCGCTGAAGCGGTATACGGTTTACCAGAAATCAATCGTGCGCAGGTCAAAAAAGCACGCTTGATTGCTAATCCGGGTTGTTATCCGACAGCCGTTCAATTAGGATTTCTACCACTCATAGAAGCTGGTGTCATTGACATCAAAAATCTCGTTGCGGATGTTAAATCAGGCGTATCGGGAGCAGGACGAAAAGCGGAAGTACACACGTTACTCGCAGAAGCATCAGATAATTTTAAAGCTTATGGTGTTTCAGGCCACCGCCATCTGCCGGAAATTAAGCAAGGTCTTTCAGCGGCAGCACAGAAACCTGTAGGACTTACTTTTGTCCCGCATTTAGTCCCAATGATTCGTGGCATTCATGCAACGCTTTATGCAAAACTGACTAAAAAAGTTAACCTACAGGAGCTTTACGAAAAACGTTATGCTACAGAAGCTTTCGTAGACGTGTTACCTGCAGGAAAACATCCTGAAACGCGCTCAGTCCGAGGTTCCAATCTGTGCCGTATTGCCGTACATCAACCACAAAACGGTGACACAGTTGTCATACTCTCAGTAACTGATAATTTAGTAAAAGGCGCAGCAGGACAAGCAATCCAGAATATGAATATTTTATTTGAGATGCCAGAAACGCTGGGTATTAATCAGATTCCCTTGTTACCATGAGTTTTTGCTCTATTCAATCTCAATACTTTTAGCATCTCTGACTCTATCGTATTAACATAAATGAATAGAATCTTTCCTAAGAATTCTCAAATTCTATCGCCACGTGTCATTGTACGCCCCTACCCTTCCTGGAAATATCGACTAGCGGTTATATTGGCTTTATGTTTCTTACTTCTTTCAGTTTCTTGGAGCATGTTTGAAGCCGGAAAACAATCCAAAAACGCTTTGCTAGAGGAATTTACGGAGGAAAAAATCTATGGTGACTCACCGTACGATCCGGCAATTTGCCGGCAAACAAAGCGGCAACAGCTCTGCTCGGAAATGGGGGAATTGATTCATCAAGTGCAGATGCATCATACAGCCAATGACAATCTATTAAAACAGATCAAAGCATTGACTTATGAAAATGACCAACTGAAAGAGAAAATGTTATTCTTTGAGCACCTCATGTCAGGAAGCACCAAAAATGGTATTTCAATCTATCAATTTAATCTCAAAGAAACGGAAATACCAGGTAAATTTCGCTACGCATTAACTCTGATTCAGGGAGGAAAAAGGCCCAATGATTTTAAAGGGAAAGTCCGATTGCTTGTGACCCTCTTACAGAACGATAAAACCAAAACGGTTCCATTAGTTAATCAAGAATCTAAATTGGATTTCCCAATTAGCTTCAAATTTCTCTATCGATTAGAAGACAGCTTTAAAGTACCCGATGGCATGACCATAAAAAATTTACAAGTACAAGTTTATGAAAATAGCGATGGAAAAGTATTATTAACGCAAACCACGCAACCAGCCTTATAACGAGGAAACCATGTTTGGCAATAAGAAAAATAAACCACATAATCATATTGACACTTTAATTGGAGCGAATACCAAAGTCATTGGGGATATCCACTTTCGCGGTGGATTAAGAGTCGACGGGCATATTACAGGTGATATTACCGCCGCTGATAATGAATCGAGTACTTTGGTATTAAGTAGTGACGGTCGCATTGATGGCGCAATCAAAGTCACTCACATTATTATCAATGGTAAAGTTTTTGGCCCTGTACATGCGCAAGGCTATCTCGAATTGCAAGAAAAATCCCAAGTATTTGGTGATATCCATTACGGCACAATAGAAATTCACTTAGGTGCATTAGTTGAAGGAAAAATGGTTCATTTGGAGAATAATGATGCACAGTTATCAGAAAAAGTGATCCCTTTAATTTCTGCAGAATCAGAAAGCAAATAAAGTGAAACTCAAAGAAAGAATCATAATCCAACTTTTTGCAGCGAATAAGACTTAAATTAACCAGGGCACGAAAATTCCATGAATATTGAAAATCACACCCCACTTTCTTTCACAGACAATGCCGCTGTTAAAGTCAAACAATTGATCGAAGAAGAAGGCAATTTAAATCTCAAGCTCAGGGTTTTTGTCAATGGCGGAGGCTGCTCAGGTTTTCAGTATGGCTTTACTTTTGATGAGTTGATTAATGAGGACGATATGGTCATGGAGAATCACGGCGTTCAATTATTAGTCGATTCTATGAGCTATCAATACCTCATTGGTGCCGAAATCGATTATCAGGAAGATCTAAAAGGCGCTCAATTCATCATTAAAAATCCTGGCGCTGCCAGTACTTGTGGCTGCGGATCGTCATTTTCTGTTTAAATCACGTAGTATTTTGACGCACTGAAACACACCGTGCGTCCTCTGCGCTGTGGCGATTGATCCGGCGATGAAACTGAATCACCCGGCAAAATACCACTGCTTGGCGATTATTTTGGTTCCTGGCGAACCCAATGTCCTGAAGGCCTTACCTCGCCTCCTTGCACAGAATATGTACGCATCAGTTGAAGATTGCCTACAGTCAATTTAACATGATAATTTTCTTCTGCATGATCCAGCAAATACGATAAAGGAACAGCATTATCCGGCTCTTCCAACTTTATCAAATCAGTTCCATCTTCGTGGGTATGTTTCTCGTGTTCCCGATGATCCAATAACACCTGGTCCAAGCTTTGAGCGGGGCCATGCTCTCTTACTGTAAACCTTTTCTCGCGCAACCGATCAATAAATGCCAAGCCAAATTGATCAGTCGCCGGGTGAGTTAGAGCAAGCTTTGTTTTTTCAGGTGCGAATAATACTGACATTTGCGTAACAGCATCACTGGCCACGGCAATAACCACGTCTTGTGAAATATCCGTAATATGGTATGCATGGGAAGGCTGCTTTGGCTTTGCAGCACACCCCACAACAATCGAAAATATGATCAGAATCAATACATAAAAAGTGATGCGCTTCACTATTTGCTCCCTCGTCGACCTACATCGTACTTGAAAGGTTATCATTGTAAACTTGAAACGTGTGGCTCTTGGACAAATCCGCAACAAGCGCTTACTTTTTTTGTTTTCGGGATCAAGTTGCGTCTGAATGTTAATCCCAAATTCTGGCGAGGTTCCATTGTTATCACTCCAGGGTACTCCGACTAAATGTCAGATTTTCTCATCCATAGGGTGGAAATTTTTGTATGCTGATTAACACCACAAGGCCACTAAACAAAATTATGCCTAGTTCATCGGCAATATTCTAAATTCGTACCCCCGTCTCGTCCCCTTGTGCTGCCGCGGATCAGAGTGGGGATCAGGAAACTTGGTAACCTTTACGACACCAGAGTTCCTACATATTACTCGTTCAATAATTGAGTCAATTATTATTGAAATCTGGTACACGTATTCTTACGGTCTGAGTGCGTACTACTATATGCGCTCCCTAAAATAGCCTTAACGCTGGAGTTAATTGACCGCGCGTAGCACGGTTCACTTGAACGACTTGTTATACCATTGCCCTACCAATGATTCTTTGCCTTGTTCCATTTATATAGAGCAGCAGCGAAAATATTGTAACTAAACTGAAAGAGCTGCTTTAGTAAAGGCAACCCTAACAACTTAGCCTTCCATACTTCTTTGGGTGAGTTACACCAAATTGCTAGAAATGCATTGAACCCAACCTGAAGATCACCATTCTCATCAATAACGTGAAGCCGCTCGCGAACGTATTCGAGATCAGATCCCACATCTGATACTAATCCATTATTCTTGTGGACATCGTTCCATTGAATTTCGCAGATGCTATCTTTCTTCATCTGCTCATCTATTCCCGCTTTACAGACCGGGCAAGCCGAATTGTAATAAACCTTCATTTTGGTTTTATCGTTCATGATTCAATCCGTAGAGGTATGACGTTCAAAATAGCAGGTTGGGCCACAGATCACTGCCAGCAAGTATCCACTATTAAGGGCAAGAGCAGGAGTATTCCCGGCCTTCCAGCACTCCCTCAGACGACAAAGTCACATGGAAACGTTTGAATAGACCAAAAAACACAAGCAGTGGCATTTCCGTCGTAACTTTGCGAACTTGCACAGGTCCGTTATGTACGTCGATCGCTGCTTTAATGTTGCCGTGATCGCCCAGCACTACCAGCAAGACTTCAACATTAATTGGATCTTCGTGTTTTCCATGGTTCTCGCCAGCAAAGAATGAAATGCCCAGGAGAAATTCTCCATCCTGCTTGAGCTCATTCTTTTCAAGCCAGTCACTAATATCATCTTGGCCAGCAAGATCCGCAGCGGCACTACCTTTGAAGTCGTTGTACTGAACTGAAGCGTGGAAATTTTCGGTTAGCATAACTGCCCCTATGTAAGTAAAAAGTTATGGATGGCTTCGTGAATAACTCAGAGTGCGAGCGTTCTTGCGGCCCAACGTAATGTATAAGACATTTTATCCAATAATCTTGTTCGTTTATAATTATCGTGATGATAGTATTGATTTATATTCTAATAAACAGCCGATGACTGAGGAAAATACGACATCATCGCCTACTAAAAAATTACTGGATCAAGTACGGGAAAAGATTCGTTCCAAGCATTACCGTATCAGTACGAAAAAGACCTATATTTCATGGAGTAAACACTATATCGTGTGTCATGGCAAGCGTCATCCGGCTGATATGGGCGCAGTTGATGTGGAAAGATTCTTGACTTATTTGTAAGAAATCTTAGAGTTGTTTACAGAGAGGTTGATCGAAATAAGCGATAAGTGTTGAGTATTTCATAGTTGGTTGGAACTCATTGTAAAAGACAATATTCTAAATTCGCAACCTGTCCCTTGTTGTTTCATCAATCGTGGTGTTTTCTAGCGTCGACTGCAGGGCCTGCTATGTTTCATGTTTATCAAACCAGTAGTCTGGTTTCCGGTGTTGGTGTGCCACTGCGATAATAAGAATATGATTTTCGTCTACAGCATAGAGCAGCTTGTATGGAAACTTATGCAGGAGGCATTTTCTTATATTGCCACGCTCTGTGGACCAGCCTTCCGGGTATGCGGCAATTCGGAGCGCGGCTTTTCTTACTTCTTCCTTGAATTTGCGTCCAAGCCCTGAATATTCGAGTTCATAGAACTGTACAGCATCTTCCAATTCCTGACTCGCAAGTTTGGTAAAAATGACGCGCATCATTCTTCCTTAAATATTTCCTCCATCGAGATTCCTTCTAACTTCCCCTCCCGATAAGCTTTCAGTCGCCTCTCCGATTCCTCTGCCCAGATTTCATCCAGCCGCTTGTCTGGCTCGTCCAGACTCTGGATCAGTCCTTCCACCAGGCTGAGCCGTTCTTCGGGTTTTAGTTTCATCGCCGCATCTAATAGCGTTTTGGTACTCATTGTGTTGCACCCCTCAGTTTCATGAAACATAATGCTTCAAACATCAGCGTAGCTTTGCTGCATCCGAATGCCTTAAATTGTTATATTTCTGGCTTTATTGTGAAGATCACACCAATATAATGATAGTCTCCATCGTCTTGCAACTCATTTGCCTCAATTTTAAATGAGTTCATCGTCTGAGAAATGAAACGCATCATTATAAGGCATTAACATTGCTTCCTTGAGTGTTGTGACGATACCTTGCATTGAATTATCATTATGTATTTTAATAGAAATAAAGAAATGAGCAAGACAAATGATATAAACAAATGCGACAATACCGCCCGCTAAAAACTGCTTGATTGTCAGGCTGTTGTTGGCACCAGTAAATAACTGAATTCCCATGAAAAAATTCCCATCCGAAATCACCGCAAGGCGGCTTGCTCATCTGCCAAACCCGATCTATACAGATGATCTGCCTGTTCATGCCCGCCGGGAAGAAATCAAGGAGGCAATCGATCATCATCAGGTCGTAATCATTTGCGGTGAAACAGGCTCAGGTAAAACGACACAGCTTCCAAAAATTTGTCTGGAACTCAAACGCGGCGTGCATGGACTGATCGGGCATACGCAGCCGCGCCGTATTGCGGCGCGCACCGTGGCCGCACGTATTGCCAGTGAATTAAATAATAGCCCGTTGGGCCAGGTAGTCGGCTATAAAATACGATTTACCGATAAAGTCAGTGCCGATTCCTATATCAAACTGATGACCGATGGCATTTTGCTCGCTGAAACACAAGGCGACCCGCTGTTAGAAGCTTACGATACGTTAATCATCGATGAAGCGCACGAACGCAGTCTCAATATTGATTTTCTACTCGGTTACCTAAGCCAATTATTACCGAAACAACCCGATTTAAAATTGATTGTCACTTCAGCGACGATTGATGCTGAACGTTTCTCAAAGCATTTTAATGGTGCTCCGGTGATAGAAGTCACGGGGCGATTGTATCCAGTGGAAATTTGCTATCGCCCCTTGTCAATGGACGATGAAGACGGTGGCGATTTGCAATCAGCCATTTTGTCAGCAATGGATGAATTGATCGGCAGGGGCTCAGGTGATATTTTGATTTTCCTACCGGGTGAACGTGAAATTCGTGAAACCACAGAAGCTTTGCGCAAGCATCATTATGATCACGGCCGTCCAGGCATCGCACGTATTGACATTTTACCGTTGTTTGCGCGCTTATCGGTTGCAGAACAGGAAAAAGTTTTTCAACCGACAGGCAACACTCGCCGCATTGTCCTGGCGACCAATGTGGCCGAAACATCGCTCACCGTTCCGGGGATTCATTATGTGATTGATACCGGTTTGGCACGCATCAATCGATACAGCTATCGCAATAAAGTTGAGCAGTTACTCGTAGAAAAAATTTCACAAGCTTCCGCAAATCAGCGCGCAGGCCGTTGCGGTCGGGTTGCGCAAGGTGTTTGTATGCGGCTTTATTCCGAAGACGATTTCCGTGCACGCAGTGAATATACGGATCCGGAAATTTTGCGTTCCTCTTTAGCTGCAGTGATTTTGCGCATGAAATCGCTAAAAATTGGTGACGTCGAGAATTTCCCCTTTCTTGAACCACCATCGTCACGCATGATTGGTGACGGCTACCAATTGCTCGCGGAACTCGGCGCGGTTGATGACAATAAGGAATTGACGGGCATTGGTTGGCGTTTAGCGAAGTTTCCAATGGATCCACGGATCGCCCGCATGATTCTTGCCGCCAAACAAGAAAACTGCTTATATGAAATTCTGATTATCGCCTCGGCATTAAGTTTGCAAGACCCACGCGACCGCCCTTTTGATCACCAAGCAGCAGCTGATCAAGCACAACGCCGTTTTGTCGATGAACACTCGGATTTCATATCGTATCTTAAATTATGGGATTTTTTTGATGAACAGGTTAAACACAAAAAATCCACTCGAAAGTTGATTGCACAATGCCGCGAACTGTTTTTATCATACCGTCGGTTACGCGAATGGCGAGAAATTCACGGGCAATTGCAAGTACTGATCACCGAAATGGGCTTAAAACCAAACGACATTGCAGCGAGTTATGATGAAATTCATCGCGCCCTCCTTGCGGGACTACTCGGCAACATCGGATTTAAAACCGAAAAAGAAGGTGAATATCTGGGTGCACGTGGGATTAAGTTTGCGATTTTTCCTGGATCAACATTAAAAAAGGGTAAAACCAAATGGGTTGTCGCTGCGGAATTGATTGAAACCACTAAACTGTATGCGCGTTGTGTGGCGCAAATCGATCCGAATTGGCTCGAACGCATTGCAGGCAATCTGTGCAAACGCCATTACTTCGATCCACATTGGGAAAAAAAACAAGCCCAGGTCATGGCATACGAACAGATGACATTGTATGGCCTGATGATCGTTCCAAAACGTCCGGTACATTATGGAACCATCAATCGTGTGGAAGCGCGTGAAATTTTTATCCGCGCGGCCTTGGTGGCTGGAGAATATCTTACGCAAGCAGCATTCTTTACCCACAATCAAGCTTTAGTGCACGAAATCGAAGAACTGGAACATAAGGCGCGGCGACAGGATGTACTGGTCGATGAACAACAGATCTTCGCTTTTTATGATGCAATCATTCCGCAACATATCGTGAATGGCGCTGCATTTGAGAAATGGCGCAAGCAAGCTGAATCGGAGAATCCACATATCCTGTATTTGCAACGTGAAATGCTCATGCGTCACGACGCCGATCATATCACCGAAGTACAGTTTCCCGAACACTTATTACTATCAGATGGCAATCAACTACCTTTAACATACCGTTTTGATCCCGGCCATGTTTTGGATGGCGTAACAGTCACTGTTCCGTTACCACTACTTAATCGTCTTGACGCGAAACAATTGGACTATCTGGTTCCTGGGTTAATTCGCGAGAAAGTCACCTGGTATTTTAAGTCGTTACCTAAACCGGTTAGACGCATGCTAGTGCCCTTGCCAGAATCAGTGACGGCATTTCTGGAAAGCTTGAATCATGCAAATTCACTTGCTTTACTACAAGATGCCATGTGTCAATTTATTTTACGTAAAACCACTATCGCAATACCTTCCGAAACATGGGAGACTCAAACTATACCGCTACACTTGTTGGTAAACATACAAGTAATCGATGACGCAGGCAAAGAGCTGGCGATGAGCCGCAATTTGATCGAACTACAACAACAGTTTGGACAGCAAGCACAAGCAACTTTCGCAACCACGGATAAAAGTGAAAAACACCCTATTGAACGTGACTCTATCACGCAATGGGATTTCACCGAATTACCCGTTACCGTGACTTTTGTTCGTCATGGCCAATCTTTGGAGGGCTACCCTACCCTGATCGATTGTGACGACAGCGTGGCGATTCGCATACTTGATACCGAAGCGGCAACGAATGATCTGATGCGTGCTGGTGTGAGACGCTTACTCTATCTAGCACTGAAAGAACAAATCAAGCAATTGGAAAAAAATCTACCTGGGCTTAAGCTGGCTGCAATGCAGTTCTCCAACCGAATGAATCCTGGTGATTTGAAGCAAGACCTATTAAATGCTATTCTGGACCGCGCTTTATTGGCGAATGATCCACTACCGCGCAGTGAAAATGAATTCAATGCACAAAAACAACGAGCAAAGCAACGCTTACCGGAAGCCACCACGCAACTTACTGAATTGCTGCAACAGATAGGCACAGAATATCAACACGTTTATCTACAATTGGCAGCACAACGTAACCACGACGTAAAACATGAACTGAATGAACAATTGAAACAATTAATTTTCGCAGGATTTCTCAGTACAATTCCCTGGAAAAGACTGATGCACCTTCCGCGTTATTTGAAAGGAATCAAGTTACGTTTGGAGAAGCTTGCAAGCAACCCAGAACGAGATATGCGAAATCGCCAAGAAGTTACCGTTTTTTGGCAACAGTACTTGCAGCACTTGGCAAAAAACCCGAAAACTCCCTTTAAAAATGAAAACTTACAAGAATTTCGTTGGCAAATTGAGGAACTGCGTATATCGCTATTTGCGCAAGAGTTAAAAACGCCGCAACCGATATCGTCCAAACGCTTAAAGAAGCTGTGGGAGGCCATGCAAACATGATTAAATAACCATTCAATCATGACTGAAACATACCTTATGAATAATTTAATAGAACAAAACATTACAGTGCTCCTCTTCAAATAAATGCCAACCAAAAAGAAATCGCCACTCAGGCCAGCTCGTCAAAAAACAGATCGATCCAAAACGACCAGTGCAGTGCCTGAATCTAGGCAACGTAGAACACGGATATCTAAAAAAACAGATTCAACGCAAAGCTTAGAAAAACCCGACCTGACCGCTGCAACCTTTAAGCTACAAAAACTATTAGCGCATAGAGGCTTGGGATCACGGCGTGAAATGGAGGCATTGATTGCTGCTGGGAAAGTCACACTTAATGGCGAAGTTGCCACGCTAGGAGATCGCGCCGGACCTGCTGACGTGATTCGCATTGGCAAACGTATCATTCGAATGAATGCACCGGAAGAACTTCCGAGAGTACTGCTCTATCACAAACCTGAAGGTGAAATTGTAAGTTACAAGGATCCTCAAGGCCGCCCTTCCGTTTTTGATAAATTACCGCATCTACGCTCTTCGAAATGGATTGCAATTGGACGGCTCGATTTCAATACCAGCGGATTATTGATTTTTACTGATGATGGCACATTAGCTAACCGTTTAATGCATCCTCGTTTTGAAATGGAGCGCGAATATGCCGTGCGAATACTGGGTGAACTGACCGACGCGCAAATGACGCAACTCACAACCGGCGTTACCTTATCCGATGGAAATGCAGCATTTACCTACTTGTCTGATCAGGGTGGCGAGGGAGTAAATCACTGGTATCGCGCCATTCTTAAAGAGGGTAAAAATCGCGAAGTGCGCCGCATGTTTGAAGCGATCGGACTGACAGTCAGTCGCTTGATTCGCGTACGCTTCGGACCACTGAATTTACCACCGAGAATTAAGCGCGGCCAGTGGCTTGAATTGGATGAAAAGAAAACAAAACGTCTATTGGATTTAATCGACGATCATCATGCGTCACTGTCAGGCAATTGATCGCGCTGCAATAGAAATACAAATTCGTTACCGGCGCTAGTTTCAAGCCAGTGAAACGGTATATTCGGATAAATCGTTTCTAGCGTTTCACGATTATGCCCAATTTCAACGATGAGTAATCCCTGATCCGTCAAATGCCGCGCAGCATATTTAAGAATTTCTCGTGTTGCATCTAATCCATCAATACCACTGGACAAGGCATTCTGTGGTTCATATTGATATTCCCGAGGTAACTGGGACATAGATTGTGCATTCACATAAGGCGGATTACTAATAATTAAGTCGTAGCGCTTGTTTTTTAGAGACAAAAATAAATCCGACTCAATCAAATGAATCCTTTTTTCTAAGCCATAGTGAGAAACATTTTTGTAAGCGACCTCCAGCGCCGGTTTAGAAATATCGACCGCATCGATTTGCGCATTCTCAAAATACAGCGCCATTAAAATGGCCAGACAACCGGAACCAGTACACAAATCCAATCCACGGATAATTTGTTCCGGTTCGGTGATCCATGGCGCAAGCTGCGTTTGCAATAATTCAGCGATAAAAGAGCGTGGTACGATCACGCGTTCATCCACGTAGAAACTATATTCACCTAACCAGGCTTCATTCGTAAGATATGCTGCAGGAACCCGATCATTGATACGACGATCAATAACACTTAGAACTTGATCGCGTTCCCTATCCAGCAAGCGTGCATCCAAGAAAGGTTCTAGCTGATCAAGTGGCAATGATAGTGTTTTTAGAATCAGATAAGCAGCTTCATCGAAAGCGTTAGAAGAACCGTGACCAAAGTGTAGGCCAGCTTTATTAAACTGAGTAACCGTAAACCGCAATAAATCTCGGATGGTTTCAAATTGTGATGGCGTTTGGAAAGTCATTGTAGAATTCGTATTGTTATTAGAAATCGAAGCTTATCAAGCGCGTTGCAATGTAGCACAGAATCAACAAACGGTAATACCAGATATCATTTTTTTCATCATTGAGAAATTTTTTGGAAACTAAAGACGACTACTTCTTTATGCGCCATGCATTGGAACAAGCTCAGCAAGCTAGAAATACTGGCGAAGTTCCCGTCGGCGCAATTGTGGTACAAAACCAGAGCGCCATCGGCTATGGATTCAATCATCCCATCCAGAGTCATGACCCAACCGCACATGCCGAAATCATGGCGATTCGCGCAGCCGGGAACGCAATAGGCAATTATCGATTATCCGAGTGTGTGTTGTACGTTACCTTGGAGCCATGTACGATGTGCATTGGCGCTATTTTTCATGCACGTATCAAGCGTTTAGTGTATGCTGCAGCGGATCCTAAAACAGGTGCTTGTGGCAGTGTTATTAATTTACCTTTAGAATCCAGATTGAATCACCACTTGCAAGTCACCGGAGGAATTCTGGCATCTGAAGCAAGTACATTGTTAAAAGATTTTTTTGTACAACGTCGAGGTACGTCCGGACGATGTCATCATGAGAATAGATATTAGTATCGCGAATCAACGACTCGATTTGTTTGATGCACATGGAAAAATTATCAAACACTATCTTATTTCATCAGCCAAGAAAGGCACAGGGCAACAGTATGGAAGTTTCTGTACACCTTTGGGACGGCACATTATCCGCGCTAAAATTGGTAACAAACAGCCAGTCAATACTGTTTTTATCAAGCGACGACCAACCGGAGAAATTTATAATGCAGAATTGGCTGAGCAATTCCCTAAAAGGGATTGGATCCTAACACGCATTTTTTGGCTATCGGGTTGCGAGCCGGGGTTTAATCGTTTAGGAGCAGTCGATACCATGCGCCGCTATATTTATATTCATGGTAGCCCAGATACTGCAGAAATGGGCAAACCAGGTTCGATTGGATGTATCCGGATGAGAAATAATGATATATTGGAGCTATTTAATCGGGTTAACGTGGGTACTGTCGTGAATATCCTCCCATAGAATAATGGTCTTTTGTGGTAATTCGTATTGTCATCAAGTTTTTTTAAAAAAAAGTATAATAGCCGATTCGATTAATCGGGTATTGCATTTTGATAGATCAGGAGAAAATTGAAATGGTTAAGACCAATAATGACACCTACAAAATGATAGGTGGTTTTTCGCTATTGATGGTTGCGCTACTGATATCACATTCACTCTGGGCAGATCAGATCGGGAGCGTGTCTACCAAATTTAAAATACTGGGCGCCAACGACAAAATAGTGATTGAGGCTTTTGATGATCCAGATGTTCCCGGCGCAACTTGTTATCTGAGTCGCGCAAAAACGGGAGGGGTAGGTGGTATGGTAGGCGTAGCTGAAGACTCGTCCGATGCATCGATATCATGTCGCCAGATTGGTCCCATTACATTATCGGAAAAAATTAAAAATGGCGACCTAGATGGTGATGAAGTCTTTAAGAAAAGCACCTCGTTATTGTTTAAAACCCTGCAAGTTGTACGTTTCTATGATGCGAAAAGAAACGTATTGGTTTATTTGACTTATAGCGACAGGATTATTGAAGGGTCTCCTAAAAACAGTATTTCAATTATCCCAGTGAAAGCTTGGAGTAATTAACGTATGATTTTTTTGGTACAAAACCAGGAAAAAAAGACGCATCAACAACTATTTAAGAACCTTATAGCTTACTTATAATAGCACTTACTTTGTAATTGTTTGTTGAGTACATTACCTATTACTATGCAGTTATTTGCTTTTGGGATAAATCACAATACTGCGCCACTTGATGTGCGTGAGCAGGTGAGTTTTCCTGAAAATACCATGGAACATGCACTGCATGACTTGGTTGGACGTGATCCGATCAAAGAAGCGGCAATTGTTTCGACTTGCAACCGCACTGAAATTTATTGTTGCACCGACAAACCCGAAGATGCCATGACATGGCTGGCAGACTTTCATCATTTGCCTACTCGCCAGCTTGATCCCTATTTGTACAAATTGTCGCGCGAACAAGCTGTCAAGCATGCTTTCCGTGTTGCCAGCGGACTGGATTCAATGGTACTGGGAGAACCGCAAATTCTCGGTCAATTAAAAAACGCAGTGAAATCTGCTGAACATGCTGGAACACTTGGACTCATGCTACATAAATTGTTTCAACGTACTTTTTATGTTGCCAAGGAAGTACGTACTTCCACCGAAATCGGTGCCAGTTCAGTTTCCATGGCAGCAGCAGCAGCACGTTTGGCAGAACGTATTTTTGGCGATATTGGTGAACAAAGTGTTTTGTTTATTGGTGCCGGAGAAATGATCGAACTATGCGCTAATCATTTTGGAGCCCGCAATCCGCGCCATATTACCGTTGCTAATCGTACCGTGGAACGCGCAGAAGTGCTTGCCAATCGTTTTAACAATGCCAAAGCCATTACTTTAAGCGATTTGCCAGAACAGCTTGCACATCACGATATCGTTGTCACGTGTACTGCAAGTCCATTGCCTATCTTAGGAAAAGGCATGGTGGAACGTGCACTTAAAATTCGTAAGCACCGTCCTTTGTTCATCGTTGACTTGGCAGTTCCACGCGATGTCGAGTCAGAAGTTGCCGAACTCGATGACGTATTTTTGTACTATGTTGATGATTTGGCAGAAATCGTTAAAGAAGGACTAGACTCACGCCAAAATGCAGTAGCGCAAGCAGAAACCATTATTGATTCTAACGTAGTCGATTTTATGCGTTGGATGGCAACACGGGAAATGGTTCCCACCATTCGCGCATTGCGCGATCAAGGTGAACGCTACCGTCGCCATGAACTGGCTAAAGCGCATAAGCTGCTGGAAAAAGGCGAGGATCCAAGGAAAGTTATTGAATCATTAAGTAATAGCCTCGCAAATAAATTCTTGCATGTGCCTTCCAGCACACTCAATCATGCATCTACTGATGAACGGGATGAATTAGTCGATTTGGTCAATCGGTTATATCAACTGCATCGCCCACAATGAATAAAAATATCACCGATAGGCTCACTCGATTGAGTGTCCGCCTAGAAGAATTAAACCATTTACTTAGCAGCGAAGCAGCCACGGCAGATCTAAATAATTATCGCAAACTGACACGTGAACATGCTGAAATCGTCCCCATTGTGGAGCTCTATCGCGCATTTCAACAAACCGAGCGCGATATGCAAACAGCGAAAGAAATGCATGCTGATTTAGAGATGCGTGATTTTGCCGAAGCAGAGATACAAACAAGCAAAGAAAATTTGGCCCGCCTTGAAGTGGAAATTCAAAAACAACTACTTCCTAAAGATCCGAATGATGACCGCAATATTTTTCTCGA
This sequence comes from Nitrosomonas sp., assembly GCA_024281825.1. Lineage (GTDB taxonomy): Bacteria > Pseudomonadota > Gammaproteobacteria > Burkholderiales > Nitrosomonadaceae > Nitrosomonas. Next base: position 41,982 of record JAMWZY010000002.1, read on the forward strand.
AATACGTGCCGGCACAGGAGGAGACGAATCCGCACTATTTGCTGCGAATTTATTTCGGATGTATTCGCGTTATGCCGAACGCCGCGGCTGGCAAGTTGAGATCATTTCACAAAGCCTTTCGGATATAGGCGGATACAAAGAAATTATTGCAAAAATCAATGGCCAAGGCGCTTACTCACGACTTAAATTTGAGTCAGGCGGCCATCGTGTGCAACGTGTCCCTGTGACGGAAACGCAAGGTCGCGTTCATACCTCAACATGCACAGTTGCAATCATGCCAGAAGCGGACGAAGTCAGCGAGATAACCTTGAATCCAGCAGAACTACGTATCGATACCTTTCGTGCCTCAGGTGCAGGAGGACAGCATATTAATAAAACGGATTCGGCTGTACGGGTGACACATTTACCAACGGGGATTGTGGTGGAATGCCAGGATGGTCGCTCACAACACAAAAATAAAGCACAAGCCTTAAGTGTTTTAGCTGCTCGTATTCATGACAAGCAAATGCGCGAACAACATGCAGAACAAGCCGCTACCCGAAAATCTTTAGTAGGTACCGGAGAGCGATCGGAAAGAATCCGTACTTATAATTTTCCACAAGGACGCGTAACCGATCACCGCATTAACCTAACATTGTATAAAATGGATTATATTATGGATGGTGATATCGATGAATTATGCTCCGCTTTAGTCGCCGAACATCAAGCTGAACTACTAGCTGCTTCAGTGCAGGAATAACACATCTATCTATCGTGTTGTAATGCGCCTGTTTTGCTCACAGCCGTTCTACCATGCCTTCTTTAACAATTGAACAAATCTTACGCCATGCCTATCAGCGTATCGACAAGACTGATGCACATTTGTTGTTACAGCACATATTAGTGGTTAATCACGCTTTTCTGCTGACACATTCAGATCAAATACTGACATTAGAGCAAACAAACCATTTTCTCCATTGGGTTTTGCAACGCTCGGAAGGTGTTCCTATTGCTTACTTGATCGGACAACGTGAGTTTTATGACAGTGTGTTTAAAGTATCCGATGCCGTATTGATTCCTCGCCCGGAAACCGAATTGCTAGTAGATTTAGCGCTAAATTTGACTCCAACTAATCGTGCTTGCAGAATTCTTGATTTAGGAACAGGCAGCGGCGCCATTGCAATCACGGTTGCAAAGCACCGTGCCTTATCTCAAGTCATCGCTGTTGATGTGTCCGTTGATGCGATTTCGATAGCAGATTGGAATGCTAAAAACCTACGTATAAGCAATGTTCGCTTTGTAATAAGCAATTGGTTTTCTGAACTTTCAAATGAAAAATTTGATCTGATTATAACGAATCCACCATATATTGCTGAAAATGATCCACATTTACAGCAAGGAGACTTGCGGTTTGAACCAAAACTTGCATTATCCGCAGACCACTCTGGAATGAATTGCATGAGTCACATTATTCAAACGGCACCTCAACATCTCGAAAAAGACGGTTGGTTGTTACTGGAGCATGGGTATGATCAAGCAGATAAATGTAAGATATTGTTAGAAAATGGAAACTTTACTAATATTTGTTCCTACCCCGACTTGGCTGGCATAATGCGGGTAAGCGGTGGACAATTCAGCGTATCCAGCTAAAATAGGCTGATATCTATTGATTGATGAATCAACGATGCAGTCACTAAAACAAACTTTTTTGGAATGATTCTTGGAGAAATTAACACTATGAATGTTGAAGATTTAATTGAACAACAAATTACCACGCACCCAGTTGTACTCTATATGAAAGGTACCTTAGAACAGCCACAATGTGGTTTTTCTGCAAATGCAGTGAATATTCTTAAAGCTTGTGGTGTTGAAAATATTTTTTCTGTGAATATCCTGGACAATCCTGAAATCAGGCAAGGCATCAAAGATTTTTCCAATTGGCCTACGATACCTCAACTGTATGTAAATGGCGAGTTCATCGGTGGTTCAGACATCGTATCGGAAATGTATCAATCCGGCGAATTGCAGAAATTATTTGAGTAAAGACAATTGAATCAACCTGGTGGTTTGGTTCATTGATTCGATCAAGCCACTAAATCATCAGGCAGCATTCGATATTGAATCTTCTTCCAAGAAATCGGCTACATACTTAAATTGGGGCTGAAGTAGCTGTTGTGCAGCTTGCTCTCTTCGTCAAAATACGGAAGTCTGCCGAGATTTCTCGATTGAAGCCTTTAATGGATTGCTGTTGCTATTACCCAGTAACGCGCAAATTTACCAACCACCATAAATATTGCTGCATTCAGCCAGTTGATACGCAGCCATCCGGCAGCAACACAGAGTATATCTCCAATCAGTGGCACCCAAGATAGAAGTAAAATCGGTGCGCCATACTGATTGATCCATCGCAATCCGCGGGTATTCTGCCCAATTCTTTTGTGCATAGCTTGTTCATTCGGCAAAAAACGACCAATCAAGTAGGAACTCATTCCTCCTAGCGTATTACCGATGGTCGCCAAGACAAGTGCTTGCCAATGTAGCTCGGGATATGTCAATAACACGCCAACCAATACTGCTTCAGAGCCTCCCGGAAGTAAGGTGGCGGCAAGAAAACTACTGGTAAAAAGTGCAATTAGGCTTGCTTGTTCATCCATTCGCGTGATCAAATTTTAAAACCGTGATATTAACGGTAATTACAATACTACGATAGAAATAGTCAGAGTTCTTTGCGAAGATCGCTGACCTAAAATATATACTCATCATAATAGAAAGCACTGATTGGACATTCCTATGAAACAATGGAATAGTAATTTTGTGCAATGGTAAAATTGCTGGAAATTCGAAGGAGAATGAAATGGCTGAAATTCGGGCATGGGCCAGTCAAGGCCCCAAGCAGAAACTCGAACCTTTTGTATTTGATCCGGGAACATTAGGCGTAGACGAAGTTGAAATCACCGTTGAATATTGTGGTTTATGCCACTCCGATTTATCGATTATCAATAATGATTGGGGGTTATCGCAATATCCCGTTGTTCCAGGGCATGAGATAGTGGGACGAATCACCCTGCTAGGATCGAATGTCAAAGGCCTACAGCTGGGGCAAAAGGTAGGCGTTGGTTGGAATGTCGGCAGTTGCATGCACTGTCACGAATGTATCGAAGGAAATCATAATCTTTGCTTGAGTGCACAACCCACGATTGTTAACCATCACGGCGGATTCTCCGAACGTGTAAGAGCACATTGGATATGGGTAATTCCTCTACCGGATACGCTTGATACAGCCACCGCCGGACCTCTATTATGTGGCGGGATTACAGTATTCTCACCTCTTTTAACGTTTGGCATTAAACCAACGCATCATGTCGGCATTGTCGGAATCGGTGGATTAGGCCACATGGGCATCAAATTTGCCAAAGCTTGGGGATGTGAAGTAACAGCTTTTACTTCCAGTGCATCAAAAGAAAATGAGGCAAGAGCATTTGGAGCGCATCATGTCGTTTCAATTCAAGATAACAGCGCGTTAACAAAAATGACTCATTCGCTAGATCTGTTGATCGTCACTGTGAATGTGCCGATGGATTGGGCTGGTCTGTTAAATATGCTTAGACCCAATGGACGTTTGCACGTTGTCGGAGCAGTCTTGGAGCCCATGGCTATTCCAGCAATTAATCTCATTTTCGGACAAAAAAGTGTTTCCGGCTCACCAACAGGCAGCCCCGCTGCATTGTCTACGATGTTATTGTTCGCAGCACGGCATCGAATCGCGCCTCAGGTCGAGTTCTTTCCATTGAGTCAAGTCAACGAAGCATTGGCGCATTTACGAGCCGGCAAAGCGCGATACCGAATCGTGTTACAGGCAGATTTCAATTAGCGTATGTTGCAACATGCTAATTTCCATTTTTGGAATTACTTAAGACAGATAAAAAACTCTCATGACATATGCAAACATCCTCTATCCTGTGATTCTTTCTGGTGGAAGTGGTAGCCGTTTATGGCCGCTCTCTCGTGCCAATTACCCCAAGCAGTTATTACCGCTTGTCGACAAGGAAACGATGTTACAGGTTACACTACATCGTTCCATGGCATTACCAGGAGCCCAAGCTCCAATTATCGTATGTAACGACGAGCACCGTTTTTTGATTCGCGAACAATGCGAAGCAATCGCCTGTAAACCTGAAGCCATCTATCTTGAATCAGTAGGACGTAATACCGCTCCAGCAATTGCATTAGCTGCATTCCATCTCGCACAAACCAATAGCGATGCGACCATGCTGGTATTGCCAGCAGACCATATCATTGACGATCAAGAAACCTTTACTCAAACCGTGGAAACGGCAACCATAGCAGCACAACATGGCTATCTAGTTACATTCGGCATATCTCCGCATTCTCCTGAAACAGGCTATGGTTACATCAAGATAGGTGATAGTGTTGATCTGACGAAACCAGTACAGCTATCGATTTATCGAATTCAATCTTTTTTTGAGAAACCGCAACTCGAAACAGCGCAAGCGTATTTACAACAAGGCGGTTATTTATGGAACAGTGGTATGTTTGTTTTTACCGCGGGTAATTATTTACAGCAATTGCAACGTCATCGACCGGACATTTATACAGCGGCTAAACAGGCTTGGCAACAACGTACCACTGATCTGGGATTTGTTCGTCCAAATCGAGAAATTTTTACCACCTGCCCTTCCGAGTCTATTGACTATGCAATTATGCAAACCACCGATCAAGCGGTGGTTGTCCCGGCACAATTCGGATGGAATGATGTGGGTTCGTGGAATTCACTATGGCAGATCTCACCCAAGGATAAAAATGATAACTTCTCCAGCGGTGACACGCTGATTATGGATACACGCCGTAGCTATGTACGTGCAGAGAATCGCTTAGTATCCGTGATCGGATTGGAAGATGTCATCGTGGTAGAAACAGCGGATGCAGTGTTAGTCATGCACAAAAGCAAAACAGATCAACTAAAATCTGCGGTACAGCATATTGGTTCCAATCACCGTAAAGAACATCTGGACCATTTACGTATTCATCGCCCTTGGGGATGGTACGAGGGAATCGATAAAGGCGAGCGCTTCCAAGTCAAGAGAATCATGGTAAAACCCGGCGAAAAGTTATCGCTGCAAATGCACTTCCATCGTGCGGAACATTGGGTTGTAGTCAGCGGAACCGCGAAAGTCATTGTGGAAGATAAAGCGATGCTATTCGCTGAAAATCAATCAACCTATATTCCTTTCGGAAAACCACATCGTCTCGAGAATCCAGGAAAAATCCCTCTGCACCTGATCGAAGTACAATCTGGTGCTTATCTCGGAGAAGATGATATTGTACGCTTTGAGGACTCCTACGGCCGAACCATTTGACGGAAATTCTCAGTATTTCGTAAATAAGAAAATTCAAAGATAAACGTTGTTACGGACTACATCAGCAAAGTTTGGCGTCAAACACGTCAGCACAATCTAGAAATCCTAGTTGATCCACATCAATATTTTGACGAACTTGTATCTTATCAAAAAAGATTTCAGCACATTTTGCATGACTCCGAATCCGTCACCTCGATAAGATCTTTTGAAGCTATAGTGCCTTTTGAATCCTGCATCAATTTAAAAAGTGTTGCATAAGGAATGGGGCGGCTAAAATAATAACCTTGCTGTAGGACGCAACCATACTTTGTCAATAAATCAACCTGTTGCTCTGTTTCAACCCCCTCTGCGATCACGGTTAACCCAAGATTCTCACCTAATCCAATAATTGCTTGGACAATCTTCAAATCGTTGAGATTCTCTCCTAACTTATGCACAAATGATTTGTCAATTTTAAGAATATCGATGGGTAATTCGCGCAGCAGTGTCAACGAAGAATATCCAGTACCAAAATCATCTAGCGCTATTGATATATTTAATTTCTTAATTTCCGTCAAAATCTTACTCGCCCGCTCCATATCGCTAACTATTGCGTTCTCAGTTATTTCGAGAATCAAGCATTGCGAAGGTAGCTCCGTATCACGTAGTATTTGCAATATTATTTGCGGCAAATTCCTATTTATCAGCTGACGAGGATTGAGATTCACAGATACATTGATAGGATACCCAAGCTTAATTAGCTTACAAGCAACCGTACACGATTCCTTCAGCACCATTTCACCCAATTGCTCAATTTGGCATATATTTTCTGCTAATGGAATAAAACTACCCGGTGAAAGATAACCCCGCCGGGGATGCGGCCAACGCACTAATGCTTCCATTCGGGTAATACTATTCGATTGAATATTGATGATCGGTTGAAAAAAAACTTGCAATTCATGCTGCTTTATCGCAGCACGTAATTCTTTTTCTAACGTAATTTGTTCACGTGTCCATGCTACAGATAGTTCTGGAGAATACAATCCATATTGATTACCACCATCTTCTTTAACGCGATACATAGCAGTTCCAGCCTTTTTTACAACGACTTCGCTGGTGAGTCCATTTTCCGGATAAAAACTAATACCAATACTTGCTGATACAAATACTTCCAAATCATCAATTTCAAACCGCTGCCTAGTTATTTCCAGTAATCTCTGTGCCATATCAATTACCAAGCTTTCGTTGCTGAGATGCTCTGAAAGCAAAACAAATTCATCCCCCCCCCATCGTCCAACTATGTCACCTTGTTGCAGCACTTCGAAGAAACGCGTGGAAACCATTTTCAGCAATTTGTCACCAGCATGATGACCCATCGCGTCATTTATTTTTTTAAAATTATCTAAAGTAATGAAAAAAACCGTAATCACCTTTGGAGCGCTTTCTGCAATCTTTATCATTCCATCAAATTGCGTCAAAAGCTGTGAACGATTGGGCAATTCCGTCAAAGCATCATAATTCTTCTGAAAGGCTACCCGTTTAGCTAATTCTACGGTGTCGGTAATATCGGTCATTGCGACCACCGAGCCCATTTTAGCGCTCCTTTCATCATAGAATTCATTTCGAACAACACGTATTGTCCGCGTATCACCATGCGGTGTGAAGATACTATATTCCTCAGGAACATTTGTTGCCTTAATAGTAGGAGCCAATACATTCGATTGCAGATGAGAAATATTCGAGTGATTGGAATCAGCATAGAAACTCAAAATCTCATGCAACATTTTCCCTTCTAGTTGAGAAAAGGGCATCTGTAATATTTTTTCCGCTCCTTTATTGGCATAGATCACCGCTTCAAAATTATCGGTAATAATCACACCGTCTCCAATGGACTCTAAAGCCGCACTGGTACGTATTTTATGAATCCAGAATGTGTTCACAAATCGATTGATACGCTGCCAATTCTCGAGTGGATAGAGAAATAATGCGCCTAACAATGCCGCACTCGGTGGAATCCAGACCAAGGCAAACTTCAATAGAATGCCGAAAATAATTAATCCCGACAGGAAAAAAATAAACGATACAAGCACAGTCAATTCTTGTTTAATAAAAACAAGCACCAGCAAAATAAAACCAACCCAAAATATCGATATAATTGCTGCAGCCACCTCCGAAATTGGATCAATCATCTGATTGTTCGATAGCATCGAAAAGATATTGGCATGCCATTCAATTCCAGTCATCAATTGATGATTAGCAGATGTCATTGGAGTTGCAATGCGTGTTCCCATACCCGTTGCAGTTACCCCAACAAAGATGACTTTATCTTTTAAGCTTTGTAGTGCAGTATCATCAAGCAAAGCTTGTGCGTAAGAAATTCTATGGAAAGCACCAGGCTCACTCATACTCATATAAGGAATCAGCACTTCTGTCGAACGAACCCAAGTATTGACATTATCGGATAATTTTTGAGCATCTTTGCGGATGTTGGACAACTCGTAGGCTGTATTAACGTCATTCATTAATGTCAGTGACAATGTTGGCCAAGTTGCCGCATTGATGCCTGCATACAAAAAAACACGCCGAACAACACCATCTCGATCCACTTCGACATCTGCATGACCTAACCTTGCATGTTCAGCAAACATTGGCAGTGGTTGAATAAATCCAATGGCATCGTCTGGTGATTCAGATATTGGCGCTACAGGAAGAATGACATGCGCATGACGAGTAATTGCTTCAGCCAAGAGTTGATCTGACTCAGAATCGAATTCCTGTGGTTCGGTAAATAACAAATCGAATACAAGTGCTCGATTCTGAATTGTGTTCAATCGATCGATCAGTCTCGCGTGCGTCGATCTAGACCAAGGCCATTGACCCAATTCTTTCAGACTGCTGTCGTCAATTTCGATGATTGCAATGCGTGAATCCTGTTTAGGGTGCTGAAGGGATAAGTATGTGTCGTATAAGATAAAATCCAGACGCTCCAATGTCTTATTATAAGCAATGAACGCAATAATCAATAACAGCCAAAAAGCATGGATGACATGGTTTCTATCATTATTCGATTTATTGAAGAAACTTAATAACATTACAGAAGCACAAGAAGCGGCAACAGCATTAACAACATAAACCAATAAGAAATACCGCGTGGAACTTCAACCGCCTGCGGTACACCCCAAGGCTCCTGGAATCCATCGGATGCAATCGTTTTGATACGCAAATAATAAATACCTTTTCCAGGTTTTTTTATCATTATTTGGGAAGCAATCGTTATTTCATCGTGTATAACATCGTTAAAATTTGCATCCCGGGAAAATTGAAAATGAAAGCTTTGGCCTTCGGCAGGCGCACGCCATGCAAATGCCATATTATCTGCATCGAGCTTTGTATCTTCCAATAAAGGCTCAGAGTGAAGCACCCGAAAACCCATGGTATCACTGATAGGGCCAGCGCCTTCTTCTGAAGAGACTGCCATGATGCGCCAAAAATACTGATCCGGATTGTAGTAAGTTAAGCTAGCAAAATCATCACGACCACTTATCATCACCTCATAATGTGAGACCTCCGTTTGAATCGTCCATATGAACTGGTGATTTTCCGAATCTATGACACCATCAGATACCGGTGAAATGATAAAAGGAGTTTCTGGACGCGCATTCAGAGAAATTGGTATCACAGCATCCATGACCTCGATCCACGCCTGATCAATACCACGAACCCTCAACCAATAATCGCCATCAGACAAATTACCAACACGGAAAGGCAATTGATTAGTTGTCAACTCACTTAATATTTTTTTAAATTCCCGATCACTGGCTATCTGTGCACGATAGGCTTTTGCAATCGATATCGGATTTACCTGAATTTCCAATGGTAATGATTGGTAATAGTTTTTGGTTTTGGAAAGATCCGGTGGAAACAACAATTTAATGGGTAATTGCAGCGATTCACCTAGTAAAGTTACCGTGCCATATTTTGCCGGAACTTTAACGGTTTTATTTTTGCCCTCGACTTCTACACTCCCCGCCAATACTTCACTTGTAGAACTGAGTGTGGTTTCAGCAACACCAACACGAAAATCGGTACCACGAACGGAGCTTACTGCTGAAGGTGTGCGAATTCTAAAGCGCGTACCACCTCTAGAATGCTTTGGCACAGAATTCTCGACACGGCCTTGTTGCAAGTCAATAAAAGTGTCGATCAAGCCATAATCCCCTAATATTTGCATATTGATTAAACGCAAATGGGCATTAGCCTGCATTCTTAAACGTGTTTTATCAGAGAACTCCATCGTCAGAAAGGAATCATGGTAGGTGTGAATTTCATCATCTGCCATGAGTTGCATACCACAGCTTGAAGGAGCGCATCCTCCTGCCCCTTACGGCGTAATTTAGCCACACCCTGTACTGCTATGACTTCAGCATAGGCCTGCCCCATTAACTTTGTCCAAGCAATCGGGACTCGCAATTGTGTTCCGGGAGGAATGAAATAAGGATTTTGGATGCTATTTAATCGTTGCACCCCTTCCAAATACTTCATACTGACAAGATGTTTTTGTGTAAAACTCCATAGATTGTCACCGCTTCTAACCACATAAATCCACTCTTCCGCGACAACAAAGGCTGGAAAGAACGTCAACACCATTGTCAGAAAAGAAACAAAAAGACTACCAGGACTCGTAACATGAGTAATGCTGTCTTTTTTATCAAACATGATTTTCTCTTATTCTTGAAGCGCCTTAGCACCAATAATAGAATAAATTACAAATCGATCCTTATGCTGAACCAACAAAGAAACAGAATTTAAAATCAGATAATTAGATGATCATTATGCTACAAAATCAGAATAAATAAAGCATATTAAACTAGAAATTATTTGTTTATTATTTCCAATCATATTCTTACACATCAATAAACAGATCAAAAATTTAGCCATTATCCTTGGGAAATTTATTTCATATAATACTGAAAAATATGTAAAATTAAACCAATTATCGCATCGTTACTATTCACATAATATTCACAGGGGCTAAGCTATGATCGAACGAGTCCATATTCACACTAAGGAAAAGAAAGTAATATGCGGCCAGGAAATAAGGAAATAATTTCTTGATATAACTATAACGATAAAACAAGAAAAAGGAGATTGATGATGGTTTTACGAATTGCACACGTTGACGATGATTCTGATATTCGCGAATCCATCCAGCGTATTCTGGAAAAAAACGGCTATGAAGTTATTAGCTATCTTACAATGCAAGACTTTATTGATTCATTAACAAGCAATGCCAATCGCCCCGATTTGGCTATTCTTGATGTAATGGTTGAATCAATGGATTCTGGTTTAACAACTTTCGCAAATATCCATAAAAATTATCCTGAGATACAAGCTATTTTTTTGACGTCCCTAGGGGACATGATCAGACCGTATTTTGAGAATCAATCCCACGAATGGGTTTGTATTATGGAAAAGCCGGTTGAACCCATCAGCCTCCTTGCTACAATCAATGAGCGTTTAAAAAACCACGGCGGGCAAGCTGCATAATATCAACAAATTTATGGCGACTACCGAATTTTCTTGGGATAAATCAACTAACCAAACTGCTTTACGCACAGAAGCACAAGATCGTGTAAAACTGAGTGATGATGTTTTAATCAGTAATATCCGATGGTTTGTCGCTTTCCGATGGGTTCTAATCGGCGCGTTAATCATTTTTGAAATTTTAGTACTGCTCGCATCGTCTGACACATTCGTCAAACTGGGTATTAGTGAACAGCAAAATTGGCCAATAGCTATCATCGGCATACTAATACTCGCCAACATTTATTATATTATTGCATTAGATTATTTACCTTCCAGTTCATACAATTCCCCAACTATTAATCTTTGGATTCAGATCATTGTCGATCTAATATGCCTATCCATTGTGGTTCATTACATCGGAAGCACATCCACTCCAATATCCTTTTTTTATGTCTTACATATTGCCTTAGCGTGCATTTTCTTCTCTGCACGAGAAAGCTTATATGTAACGATACTGGTTTGTGTGATGGATACGGTTGTTATTATTGTTGATAACTTCCTTTTCGCCCAAGTCTCACTTTCCGCATTGATCGATAAACACCTATCAGTGGAAAATTCCTCACAAGCTAATGCACTGCTATGGATGGTTTTTCTTGATGTACTATTTCTAGTGGTCTGGTATGTTGTATCGAGGCTTTCTTTAATTGTTCGTACACATGAATATCATTTGGCAGATGCTTATAAACAAATTAAACGGGCACAGATAGAAAAAGATCAATATGCATTATTAATAACTCATCAACTAAAATCGCCACTAGATGCTATTCGCAGCAAAATCAATCTGATTAAGGAAGGCTACCTGGGAGACACATCGACGGAAGTTACGCAAGCACTCGAGCAAATGGATACGCGAGCGAAAAACATGTCAGGTTTAATATTGGATTTACTCAGATTGGAAAGATTAAAAACCAATTGTTGCGATACCGATCAATTTCAATCGATTAATGTGAATTCTATTATAAAAAAATGCATTGACAAACTTTTACCAGTCGTCAATTCCAGGGAAATAACGCTGAATGTAGCCGTTAGTGACTTTTATTATCAATGCATTCCAGAGCAACTAGAGATTTTGTTTGAAAATATTATCTCCAATTCTGTTACTTACTCCCATCAAGGCGCATCGATTGAAGTTGCTTCACACATTGCATTTGACCATGCCGACATCACCGTTACCGACCATGGAATTGGGATAGAAAGCAAAGACTTACCGAACATTTTCAATGAATACTTTTATTCACCTAGAGCTGCGATGCACAATAAATCAACCAGTGGTATCGGTTTATCAATTGTCAAAATTGCCGCAGAAAATAATAAACTAAAAATTAAAGTTGATAGTGAGCCTGGCGTAGGTACTACGTTTACCATTATTTTTAGTAACGTTACTTCTAGTGCGGCATAAGCATACAAAGAAAATTTTGATTTAGATGCTTCATAAATTGATCCAAACTAATTCAATTTAACGCGAACACGGTATTTTAATACCGTTTCACTTTCTGCAGCCACAACGACTTTCCACTCAATTAGGCTAGCCGCCTTTTTTTCGTGTGGCAATGTTTCTGATAGAATTTTCCAGTCCCCCGGCATAGGCTCCTGAACTTGTACGGTAACCACTTCCTTCTTAGCATTTTTTATCGTAATTTGATAAGCGGTCTCAAAAATCCCTGGATGATTCGTTGATGAAATCTGCTGAAAATCAGTTTGCAGTCTATTGGCAGTGATATCAAAAGCATTACCTAATTTCAGGCGTATCAATTCATGTTTCGGGGTATGTTCAACTCGATCTTCGCCGACAAATTGGCTGTTTCCTGCTAAATCTTTTTTGTAAACACGCACCACACCTTTTGGCAAGGGAATGCCTAAGCCTTCCCCTTTATTCAGAAAACCCATGTACACCGCGGCTGATTTTTTCTGATCAATAGTATTGTATTGTCCGAAATAATAGTAATCCGAACCTTGCAGTAAATACTCTTTAGTAACAGGCACATTTACTGCTGACATTAACGCCACTTGCTTAGTTTGGTTTTCAGATACCGTTGTAGGATGCTGCAATGTGTATAAGTGGTAATCAAAAAAAGATTCTTGCTTCATTGGTGCTGCATCCGATATTGCACTTGTACTCATTTCCATCATCTTAGTTACCCGCCCCAATGCTGGTTGCACTTGATTGATGTCGCCAGCGACCAGTTGTAATTGAGCATCGCGATAAGTAGTACCACTCTGGTTTGTTAAAGTAACTAATCCATTCAAATCCAAAACACTGTCCTGATCATTTAGCGCTGCAATATAGTCAGCATGCCAAGATAATCCGGAAGTCAAATAAGAAAGCTCAAAATCATGCTCGTTTTTTGAGGTGTTGCGTAAAGAAATCAGCAAAGTTGGTTTATCACGTAGGTTATCTGGCACACCCGGAAACACCAATCGACCCAAAATCTCGGTTTCAATACGATCACTATATTTCAGAACGATACCTTCATTAGTCGCAAGCACAGTGGCTGTTTCTCTAGTCTCAGCGCCAGAGACAGGATTGATTCGCGCTACAATAATTTCCTGTCCAATATATTTCTCCAACAATTTGCCAGGTGTCAACAAATCAAAATCAAAATTTTGTTCAATCAAACGAAATCCGGAAGGGTAGTTAAGGCTGCGCAATATGGCCGTTTCAGAACGGATTCGCGCCGACACATCACGCCAAGCTAACCGGTTGAAATCCTGATTCAGCTTTACTTGACGCAAATCTTTCACCAACGCAAGATCTTCATTGTAGATCGTAATAGCAACATTCTTTTGATCACTTATCGTAGAAGTTATTTCTTCATTTATAGCAAAAACATTCTGAATCAGCGCATTAAACAAAATTATTGCCACTATGCAGCCTAATAAAATTGCCTTACTTTTAATTTTCCGGGATCCGATTCTTTTGTGGTATTTCATACTATAATTTAATGAGTAGGATGGTTATTACTTACATCTATTAGAATGACATTCTTGTCGACTTATACAGAGTAACCCTTACTAAAAGCCAGACTTCGGGTTATAATATCGCTTTTGAGCTTCCCCGCTATCTTGAAGAAAATGACTTCTAAGTGGGACTAACAAAACTTGATCGCCCGGGTGGTGAAATAGGTAGACACAAGGGACTTAAAATCCCTCGGGCTTAAACCGCCCGTGCCGGTTCGACTCCGGCTCCGGGCACCACTTTCAAATTCCAAATAGTTTCATATAGCATCAAATGCTTTGAATTTATGAGCTTTTACAAGATTCAATGGTTTTGTACTGTATCATAAGAAATCTGCACATACCATCATTTTATTGGTGCTTTGGTACTATCAAGTCCACACAGGTGTGGCAGCACGTCAAGCTAAAGCCAAAGAACTCTCCTACAAAATAAGTGACGGTGGTAAGCTGTATTAGTACCACTTAACCACATAAATACTTCAAACCAACATTACAATTAACAGAACTGAGAGGATTTGAGTCTATGATTAACAAGATTTTATACGGTATTGCAGCAATAGCAATGATCATTGCCATAGCCTATGGTGGATCATCGCTATATCAGTTTTTAGTAGAGCTATTTAAGAAAACAATGTAATAAATAAGAAATTGGAATACTTTGAAGAAAAAAGTATTTTCTGAAACTTTAGTATTGCAGAATTTCGGTCTCATTCTTTTACATCGAGTAACTTATTAACACGACTAAGAATGGCCACATCCGCACATTACAATAGTATTAATTGATTTTCTTATATTTTAACAAGAGCGAATTGGTAACAACGGAAACTGAACTCATCGCCATAGCAGCACCAGCAATGACCGGATTAAGCATGCCCATGGCTGCGAGCGGGATGCCAAGCACATTATAGAAAAATGCAAAGAAGAGGTTCTGGCGAATTTTGCCAAGCGTAGCGCGCGATAACACTATAGCATCTACAACGCTGATTAAATCATTGCGGATCAATGTAACATCGGCTGCTTCAATGGCGATATCCGATCCTGCACCAATAGCAAAACCAACATCCGCAGCAGCTAATGCAGGTGCATCGTTAATGCCATCGCCCACCATGCCGACGATTTTCCCAGAAGATTTCAATTTCTTGATTTCTTGGGCCTTATCCTGTGGTTGCACTTCAGCACGAAAATCACTAATCCCAATACGTTTAGCAATCGCATTAGCAGTCAGCGCATTATCACCTGTGAGCATCACCACATCGATATTCATGGATCGTAATTTCTTGATTGCTTCAATGGAAGTATCGCGTAAGCGATCAGCAATCGCAACATAGCCCAAGACTCGCACATCGTGTTCAGCAGTAGAGGCTACACCAATCACAGTTTTCCCCTCCGCCTGTAAGGTGACAATTTTACCTTCATCAATGTCTGCACCTTGCTGTAACAAGAATTTAGGGGAACCGAGTATATAGCTTAAATCATGAATGCGTGCTTTTACACCGCTACCAACCACTGTGCTGAAATCTTGAATCGATAGTAACGAAAGTTGTGCTAGGTGTGCACTATTTAATATCGCTTGAGCTAATGGATGCTCGGACCCCTGCTCTAATGAGGCTACAATTTGCAGCAAATCATCGGCCGAGATAACTCCTATCGGGAGCACATCGGTGACAACAGGCTGCCCCTCAGTGAGGGTGCCAGTTTTATCAACTGCAATAATTTGGATTTTTTCAGCACGTTCCAGTGCCGCGGCATTTTTAACCAAGATACCCGCCTGAACACCACGCCCAGTGCCTACCATGATAGCTGTAGGCGTCGCTAAGCCCAACGCACAAGGACAAGCAATTACCAACACAGCAATCGAATTAACGAGCGCTAAAACAAAATCACCAGCAAGTAACCATGTGATCATCAGCGTCAACACACTAATTCCTACTACAGCAGGAACAAAATAACCCGAAACTGCATCGGCCATACGTTGAATGGGTGCTTTAGAACCTTGCGCCTCTTTAACTAAGCGAATGATAGCTGCCAATTGGGTATCTGCACCTACACTGGTTGCGCGGCATTTTAGTAAACCTTGCTGATTAAGAGTCGCCGCAAAAACCTGATCATTGGTTTGTTTACTAACCGGCAAACTTTCACCCGTAAGCATAGATTCGTTGACGCTGGAAGCACCCTCAATTACGACACCATCAACAGGAATACTTTCTCCTGAACGCACAATAAAAACATCATTGATTTGTAACGTATTTGCTAAAACCTCAACAATCTCGCCGTTACATTCGACCCTTGCCGTTTTTGGTTGCAACCGAATCAACGCCTCGATAACCTCCGAGGTTCTATTTTTGGCGCGAGCCTCCATTAGTTTACCCAGCAATACTAGCGTAATAATAGCTGCGCTAGCTTCAAAATAAACATGCTGATCCAATGAAAATGCCGTAACAATGGCACTAAAGAAATACGCCATGCTAGTGCCTAATGCAACCAATACATCCATATTAGCGCCACCACTTCGGAGTGCATGCCAAGCACCGCGGTAGAAGCGCTTACCAATCCAGAATTGAACGGGGGTCGCTAACAACCATTGTAGCCATCGTGGCAATACATCCATATCATGATGCCCAACAAACATGGCACCCATCTGCAACACCAAAGGCAACGTTAAAACCGCCGAAATCCAAAACAACCATAGCTCCGCCCGATACGCAACCGAGCGCCGCGCTTTTTCAGCACTATGCGTGAATTCGGTCATTTCATTAGCACCGTAACCAGCTTTCTCGACAGCATCAATCAAATCAGTCAAATTTACCAAACCCGGTACAAAACTAACTTGAGCAGTTTCGGTGGCAATATTCACTTGAGCAGTAACACCAGGAAGCTTCGTAAGCGCCTTCTCGATATCTCCAGCACAAGCGGCACAAGTTATGCTGTGCAACTGGAGCTGTACCCACTGAGGTACAACCTGAAAACCGGATTTCTCAATTGCATGAATCAGTTTAGGCATATCAACTAGACTGGTATCGTAACCAATATGCGCCTTCTCACTGGCAAAATTGACAGCAGCCTCGACACCCGGCAATTTATTCAGATTTCTTTCGATCCGGTTTGCACATGCAGCACAAGTCATACCAGTGATGGGTAACTCTATATGTTTTGTTTTCCCGTTATTCAACGACAAACCTCAATGTGGCATATCTTCGTTGTAATATATACATGGATTGATACATTATTCTCGATCAATGAATAATGTACCATCGATAAGTTTAATACGGTCACCTTGTTGCAAGTTGGATGCATCGGGTAACGCAATGACAGCTTGCCGACCATCGTTTAATGTGACACCGACATGATAAGGAGAGTTGAGGTTATTCTCTGCATTTCTAGGGCGAATGACTTCTCTTGCAATTGTTCCAGCCACAACACCATTGACAATAGCATTCATCTGATTGCCTTGCAGAGATTGATTAACAAAATCGACGACACCACAGTTCGTGCAACCTGAAGAGGATGGTAATGGCGCAGGTCTACGAATCATGCCTGCTTCAGTGCTTTTAATACTGATCGCATTGGGTGGTGCAGGAATGGCAGTACCGATGCGGTGAATTTTTCGAGCTGGCTTAGTGTCAGATTCCGGTAAATTTTCAGGCAATGTTGGCATTATCGGCTGTTGTGTTTGATTTGCATCGGCAGGATGATGAATCCCAGGAGCTTGCGCCAAAGCAAATTGCGCGAGGAATATCGGTATTATAGTAATCATGTACCAAGTTAACCGTGCACGTTTAACGCCATCCAGAAACTTATTTTTCGACATTGATCAGCTCCTTGTGTACGATTTATCAGAAAGCATCCGCTTCCACGATACATGGATGAGAATCCGTGTATTGGTTTCGCGTTTCTTATTATTAACCGGATAGCAATCAATCAAATGAACGATTAATTCGTCTCTGCAGGGCTATTCCCGCTCCTTACTATTTTGTCCAGGTTGCCCTGATGAAGTTGTAGACTGGATAGCAGTACTATCTTTGGAAGCGATAAAAGTCGCGATGATTATGCCCAATTCATATAAGAGGCATAGTGGCACTGCTAACATAAATTGTGAAATAACATCGGGCGGCGTGAAAATAGCTGCGATGACAAACGCTGATACGATAACATAAGGGCGAATTTCTTTGAGTTTCTCAATGGTGATTACACCGGTTCTGACCAGAATAATGACAAACACCGGTACTTCAAACGTAATACCAAAAGCCAAAAACATGGATAACACAAAGCTCAGGTAATTACCAATATCCGTCATAACGGCGACGCCCTCTGGAGCAAAATAGGTAATGAACTCAAACACCAATGGCAAAGCAGCGAAGTAGGCAAAGGCCATTCCTGAAAAAAACAGTAAACTGCTGCCAATAACCAATGGCAAAGCCATGCGCTTTTCATGCATATACAATCCAGGTGCGACAAAAGCCCAGATTTGGTACAAAGTGTGTGGTAGCGTCAATACGAAAGCAACCATCAAAGCAACCTTCATCGGTACAAAAAACGGAGTTGCCACATCGGTAGCAATCATTTGCCCGCCTTGCGGTAGTTTTTCTAAAAGCGGTTGCGCAAGCAAGGTATATAGCTCACGAGCAAAAAAAGCGCATGGGAAAAAACCTAACATGATGACGCCTAGAATGCGTATGGCTCTGGCGCGTAATTCAACTAAATGTGATAGTAATGAGCCTTCGATCATCGCTATACTATTACTGCAGCCAAACTACCCATTGCTTGGATCATGCTTAGTTGAAGTAGCGGTTTGAGGTTTTGCAGTGGGCTGATTTATGCTCGTTCGTGAGGATAAATTTTCCTCTATTATAGGGTCATCCGTAAGACCGACTTTGATTTGATTGATGTTATGTTGGGCAGACTGTTCCACAGAATGAACCGTTTCTTCAATGGAAGATTGCATCTCTTTCAATTCCTCCATACGTATTTCATTATGAATATCAGTTCTGACACTATACACAAAACTACGACAGCGACCATACAAATTACCCAGTGTTTTGGCCACGACCGGAAGCCGCTCAGGACCGATGACAATCAATGCAACCAAAGAAATAACCAATAACTCCATAAAACTGATATCAAACATAGTCTTATTCCACAATCATTGAGATTGTACGAATTGAAAAATATTATTTTACAGTGGTGTTATGGTCTGTTTTTACCGATGAGGTAGGCTTGCCCATAGACTGTTCTTTGCTGATATTGTCGTGAAAGGCTTGTGCTACATCTTCTCTTTTTGCTTGCACGTCAATGATACGATCATCAGTCTGTTGAACCGTCGAAGCAGTAGAATGACCACCTGTATCTGCTTCCTTCATACCGTCTTTAAATCCCTTTAGTGCTCCACCCAAGTCACTACCTAAATTACGTAATTTCTTGGTGCCAAATACCAGCACTACAATGATTAGTACGATAAGCCAGTGCCAAATACTAAATGTGCCCATCAGTTCCCCTTAGAATGGATTAGCGCAGGACAACAGAACACCTTCAACTTGAATGTATCATAGGGGTCAATCGTTCTCTGCCACCAATAACATGAATATGTAAATGAAAAACTTCTTGCCCACCTACACGACCTGTATTAATTACGACACGAAACCCATCTTCGCAACCTTGTTCTCTTGCCAATTTGGGCGCTAATAGCAGCATTTTACCTAAAATAGCCTGCTGACCGTCTTGAGCATCATAAAGAGAATCAATGTGCTGCTTCGGAATCATCAAAAAATGCACTGGAGCAGCCGGATTGATATCATTAAAAATAATGAGCTCAGTATCCTCATAAATCTTGTTGCATGGAATCTCTTTTCTGATAATTTTACAAAATATACAGTTATCCATAGGCACTCAATCAAGTTACTCTCGATTTTTTCTCTGTGATCCCAGAAACTCCCTCGCGTCTTTCAAGCTCTTTAAATACATCATCAGGACTTACATCATGATAAGCCAGCAGTATCATACAATGAAACCATAGATCCGCAGTTTCATAAACAACTTGATGTACATCACCATCCTTCGAAGCCATCAATGTTTCTGCAGATTCTTCAGCGATTTTCTTTAAGATTTTATCCTGACCACTCTGTAGTAATTTTGCCACATAAGAAGTTTCGGCATCTCCATGTTTTCGAGCTTCAATGGACTGCGCAAGACGATCTAAAATAGCCGAATGATTCATTTAGTATATATATGCTCTGGGTTTTTAATAACAGAATCAGAAATAACCCATTCACCATCTTCCAGTTTTTGAAAAAAACAATGATGTCTCCCGGTATGACAGGCAATTCCACCCGTTTGCTCGACGACTAAAAGCAATACATCTTCGTCGCAATCCAGATAAATGGTTCGTATTTTTTGCGTATGGCCAGATTCCTCCCCTTTATGCCATAATTTTTTGCGGGAACGTGACCAATAAACCGCTTCTTTTTTTTCGACTGTGAGCTTCAACGCATCCCGATTCATCCAAGCAAACATCAATACTTTACCTGTATCAGCCTCTTGAGCTATAACAGGTATCAAACCATCATCAGACCAATTGATTTTATTAAGCCACGCATCCGGCATAGTTAAATTATTATGATTTAATAATAAAAGTTAAAGTAATCACCCACCGTGATAATTGCTATTCTAACATCACAATCGAACTTCGATACCATGCTGTTGCATATATTCCTTAGCTTGTTGCACAGTAAATTCTCCATAGTGAAAAATACTGGCTGCCAGTACAGCATCAGCACGACCTCGCAAAATGCCATCCACTAAATGATCAAGATTCCCAACTCCACCACTGGCAATAACCGGAATACTGACTGCATCTGATACTGCGCGTGTTAATGCAATATCAAAACCATTACGTGTACCATCTCGATCCATACTGGTCAGTAAAATTTCACCGGCACCTAGTGCCTGCATTTTTTTCGCCCATTCAATGGCATCAATACCTGTAGCTTTACGGCCACCATGCGTAAACACCTCCCAATGTGACACACTATTTGGAGCACTGACTTTTTTCGCATCGATCGCTACAACAATACATTGAGAACCATAATGACCAGACGCCTCAGCAATCAGCTCTGGATTTATTACCGCAGAAGTATTGATACTCACCTTGTCCGCACCAGCATTCAATAATCTACGAATATCCTCAACCTGTCGCACACCCCCCCCAACCGTCAAAGGTATAAACACCTGTGCAGCGACGTCCTCGATGATATGTAAAATCAAATCACGATCATCGGAACTTGCAGTGATATCAAGAAAAGTCAGTTCATCTGCACCTTGTTCGTCATACCGGCGCGAAATTTCAACCGGATCTCCGGCATCACGTAATTCAACGAAATTAACACCTTTCACAACACGCCCATTGGTGACATCTAGGCATGGAATAATACGTTTGGCAAGGCTCATTAGGAAAAAACGAATGCGTTTATAATTATAATAAAAAATAAAAGAAGACTTGGGACGTAATAAAAGATACTAAATGAATAGAGTATTAAGGAATAGTGTTGGCAGCGGTAAGCTTATCAGCCAAAACTTGAGCCTCTTTGAAATTCAATGAACCTTCATAAATAGCACGCCCCGTAATTGCACCGATGATTCCTTCCGACTCGATTTCACACAATTTATGGACATCGTCAATATTGGTAATGCCACCACTGGCAATCACCGGTACCGTGAGTTGTCTAGCTAATTCAACCGTAGCTTGTGTATTCACACCACTAAGCATTCCGTCCCTACCGATATCTGTATAAATAATGGCCTCGATACCATAATCTTCAAATTTTTTCGCAAGGTCAACAACATCATGCCCGGTTATTTTTGACCACCCATCGACAGCAACTTTACCCTCTTTCGCATCTAATCCAACCATGATTTGTCCTGGAAAAGCATAGCATGCATCATGTAAAAAACCCGGTATCTTAATAGCAGCCGTACCAATGATCATATAGCTGATACCATCATCCAGGTAACGCTCAATGGTATCCAAATCACGTATACCGCCCCCGAGTTGAATGGGAATCTGGCCATTAATGGCTTGCACAATCTGGCGAATTGCCGGTTCATTTTTAGGTTTTCCAGCCAATGCGCCATTCAAATCAACCAGATGTAGTCTTCTAGCTCCCTGGCTTAACCAGTGCAGAGCCATTTCACCTGGTTCTTTGGAGAATATCGTTGCGTCCTCCATGACGCCTTGCTTAAGACGGACGCAATCACCGTCTTTAAGATCAATTGCGGGAATTATCAACATGATTTATCAAGATTAATGCGTGAAAAGTGCTCATGATTTACCTAGTTATTGGAATGATTGGTCACGGTGCCCATTTGGCAAAATTACTCAATAGCGCCAAACCAGCCGATTGGCTTTTCTCAGGATGAAACTGTACCGCGAAAATATTATCTTTAGCAACCGCACAAGTAAACGGCATTGCGTAGTGACTACGGCCAGCAATCGATGCAACGTCCGGTGTCTCAACATAATAACTATGGACAAAATAGAATCGCGCATCTTCTCGAATACCATTCCACAGCGGATGCATCATGGTTTGATAAACCTGATTCCATCCCATATGCGGCACTTTTAATTTTTGCCCATCAGCTGTGCTCATGGCTGATTCTGGAAAATGAACAACCTTGCCAGGCAGTATATTTAACCCCTCAGTTTGTCCCTCCTCGCTTTCCTCAAATAACATTTGTAGGCCAATACAAATACCGAGAAAAGGTTTATCTTCAGCAGCCCTTATAACCGCCTGACGTAATCCGCGTATTTCCAGCTCATGCATGCAATTACGCATAGCGCCTTGCCCCGGGACAACGACTCGGTCAGCTTTCTCAACTTCATGTGGATCATTCGTCACTACGATCGAAGCTTTGGGTGCAACATGCTCCAAAGCCTTGTGGACGGAACGAAGATTTCCCATCCCATAATCAACAATTGCAATATCAGTCACGATCTATTATTCAAAAAATATTCTATAAACTACCTTTAGTCGATGGAATCACGCCAGACATCGCTGGATCTTGTTCGATAGCTACCCGTAAAGCCCGCCCAAAAGCCTTGAAAATCGTTTCAGCCTGATGGTGCGCATTCCTTCCGTACAAATTGTCAATATGCGCCGTAACTCCTGCGTGATTAACAAACCCCTGAAAAAACTCCTGAATCAAATCAACATCAAAATCACCAATGCGCGCGCGCGAGAAATTCACATTGAACACCAATCCCGGACGCCCGGATAAATCAATAACAACACGTGACAATGCCTCATCGAGAGGAACATAGGCATGTCCATAACGCCGCAAGCCTTTTTTATCACCGACCGCTTTAGCAAAACCTTGTCCTAATGAAATACCGATATCTTCTACTGTGTGGTGCGCATCAATATGCAAGTCACCTTTTGCGGTAACTTCAAGATCTATCAAACCATGACGAGCAATCTGGTCTAGCATATGATCCAAAAAAGGAACATTGGTCTTAAAACCGGAGCGACCGCTACCATCTAAATTTAGCGAAACACTGATTTGTGTTTCCAGCGTGTTTCTTATAACCTGGGCTTGGCGCATAGTGCGTTGAAGAATTCTAAAAAGAGATAAGCGTTTGTAGAGTCAGGGCGTTTATGTTTGGCTAATTATGTCATGCAGTGCTGAACAAAATTGTGTATTTTCTTCGGGTGTTCCTATTGTAATACGTAAGCAGTTTTCTAATAAAGGATGAGTACCATTCAGATTTTTTATCAATATACAACGTTGTTTCAAAGATTGAAATACCCGATCTGCATTTTTCACACGAAACAAAATAAAATTGGCACGCGAAGGAAAGACTTCAACACCATTCATAGTGCTTAGCGATGCATTCACCTTTACTCGTTCTGATTTTATGGCGTCAGCTTGTTGCGATAATATATCAGTATGTTGTAAAACTTTCTCCGTAATCAATTGTGTCATGGTATTGATATTATACGGCAGACGTATTTTTTCGAAATGATGCAACCATTGTGCGCGCCCTACCAATAGCCCCAACCGCAACCCCGCTAACCCAATTTTAGATAAAGTACGCATTAACAATACATTAGGGAAGCTATCCAGCCGATCTATCATACTGGCATCGGCAAACACATGATAGGCTTCATCAATGACCACAAGGCCAGAGGTTGCCGCAATAATGCGCAAAATAGCTTCTTCATCGAACAAATTCCCGGTAGGGTTATTTGGATAAGCCAAGAAAATCACTGCTGGCTTGTGTTTTGCTATGGCTGCCATCATAGCGTCAAGGTCTATCGTGAAATCTTCTCTGAGCATTACACCGATATATTGAATATTGGCAAAAGTTGCAATCATACGAAACATAACGAAAGCCGGCTCAACGCTTATCAACACCGCGCCGGGTTTAGCAACAGCCATTGCAATCATTTGGATGATTTCATCCGAACCATTGCCTAACAAAATATCCATTTCATCAGATATTTTCAGATGATTACGCAGCGCTTCCTTTAATGTAGTAGCGCTTGCATCCGGATAGCGATTGATGGATGCATTTTCAGCTAGCAAAGCGATTTCTTTGCGAAGCAACATCGGAAGCAGATAAGGATTTTCCATCGCATCGAGCTTAACCATTCCCGTTGCCGGTGGTACGTGATAAGCCGAAAGAGAAAGAATTTCCTTACGAATAAGTTGCTCAGGAGTAAAAGAATTTGACATCAGGGCAGTTTACACTCAACAGCGTGTTGAATTTATATCAATATATCTTTAGATTACTTTAATTTGATTGTAAATATCGAGTTCATAATAAACGACTTCGGTCGCCTCTATGAAATCCGATCAGCGGTTCCAAAATACCTTTCCCCAGAGCAATGACTTTAAATAATTCACCCATTTCAGCAGGGCTTACTAATTTTTGCAGTTGATTGGCCTGGGATAAATAATTCACGCTACCCGGTGAAGTGGATTGTATCAAAACTTCAGTGATTCCACAGTTCATTAGAAAGTGCGCTTGTGTAGTATAACCAATTAGATCGAGCCCATTACTATCCGCAGCATCGACAAACGCGCTGAAATCAACGTGGCTGGTAATATCTTGCAACCCAGGCAAGTATAATGGATCATCATGCGCATGATGGCGGTAATGGCACATCAAGGTGCCCTGATTACGCTGTGTATGATAGTATTCGCTGCGTCCAAAACCATAATCAATGAATAACATCACACCTTGCTGCAATGCTTGCGACAAACTTTTCAAAAAATACCGGGCAGCCAGATTAATTTCGCTCACATAAGGCTGAGAAGCTTTATTCAAGTCATGATCACCCGCTATCCATGGTTGTAATCGGCGCGCAGCATCCAGCAATTGTGCATCTTGAATCGCGTAGTCTTGCCAAGCGAATTGTTCATTTTCCCAAATAACACCACGCTCCAAAATCTGATCTTGTTGCCAAACAACCATATGAACAGGCATCGCATCAAGCACTTCGTTCGCAAGCATCACACCGCTAAACTGCGCGGGCAATTGCTGCAAAAACTCGATATGTGGAATCAAATGCGGTATTTTTTCCAAAAAATAGTTTCTTTGGCGTTCGCGTAACTCCGCGCTAACTTCTAGTATCAGGTATTTCTCTGGCAAATGGCCGGATTGCTCAAGTGCCAGCAAAATATCCAATGCCAATTGACCCGATCCCGCACCAAACTCCAGAATATTGAACGGATTTAATTGTTCCGCAATTTGCATCAACTGTCGCGCCAACGTGCGTCCAAACAACGAAGATGTTTCCGGAGCTGTAGTAAAATCACCTCCCCTCCCAAATTTAGCAGTACCGCTATTGTAATAACCCAACCCTGGAGCATACAACACCAGATTCATAAATTGCTCAAAGGATATCCAACCTCCTGCATTATGAATTTTTTCCTGGATAAACAATGTTAGCGCATGGCTATGCGACAGCGCATCCTCATCAGCCGGTGGTAAAGTGGTTCGTAACGACATCAGCAAATCAGCTTATTTATGGTAAATTTTAGAAAAAACGCTCATCAACAAGATGCTAGTTTAGCAGGTCATCTCAAGAATCAACCCAAGGAGTGAATGTGCAAAACAAAGTTATATTAATCACGGGCGGTGCAAAACGCGTCGGTGCGGCAATTTGTCGCCGATTACACGCACACGGAGCCAAATTGGTAATCCACTACCATTCTTCCATCGAAGAAGCTGATGCCTTACAAAGAGAATTGAATCAACAACGCGAGAACTCTGTTGCGTTAGTTCAAGCTGATTTACTTGATCACAAACGATTGCCGGATTTAATCGAATTCTCCTTACAACAATTTGGACAATTAAATGGATTAGTCAACAATGCATCCAGTTTTTTCGCAACACCGTTAGATGAATGCACACAAGAAAGTTGGGGTGATCTCATTGGAAGTAATCTGCATGCACCGTTATTTCTATCTCAAGCTGCCTCACCTCACTTGAAAAAACAACATGGTTGTATTGTGAATATTATCGATATTCATACTGAACGACCTTTGAAAAACTATGTAATTTACAACGCAGCCAAGGGCGGTTTGCTGGCACTCACGCGCTCACTCGCGGTTGAAATGGCACCCGAAGTACGCGTTAATGGTGTATCGCCTGGCCCAATCCTTTGGCCAGAAACAGGAAAATGGATAGACGAAGCGGAACGTCAAGCTACGATTGCAGGCACTTTATTGAAACGTTGCGGCGAACCCGATGATATCGCAAAAACAGTATGCTTCCTAATAGCAGATGCGCCCTATATTACCGGACAAGTGATTGCAGTAGATGGCGGCAGAAGTATTGCGTTATAACTCAGATGTAAAATTCTCTGAATAATCATAAAGATTAATCAAATATCAGGATGATGTTAAAAATAATACTAAGATATTGCGATTAAGCACAAGCCACTAAAAAAACAACGTTCTCAGCACAATCCTGAATGGTGCTTCCCTATGTAGTAACACAAATTCATCACAGGAAAAAACTCTGATTTTAAAAGAAATTACTGTGCTATCATGCTTCCACTAAAATACATATTTGATATATTTCTAGGCCATGGCATATCACTCCAAAAGATTACCAAGACTGTATATCGGTTTTATTCCTACCCCTCATATCAGAAAACTGCACCCATTGAACACAAAATGGATGCCAAACGGACCATCTTCCCAAGGAGAAACAATCTATTTATGTATTTCGTGAAGATCTCACAGAATTTGCCTAACTATATAAGCAAAACAACACACTTAGTTGATTGTAAAACTATTTGTTAGATTTTTACCGCCCACTCTGTTCTTACTATTAACTTTGATACTGACCTGTTATCAAAACACTCATGGTTTATATTAATCGATCCAAGTCTCAGCTACTCGAAGAAATACAGCGGCTACATACAGAACTGGCTGCTATCAAGCTAATGACAGAAAAGCGTACTACCGAACTTTATATCAGTGAAGAGCGATTTTCTCTGGCAATGCGCGGAGCTAATGATGGCCTTTGGGATTGGAATCTCGAAACGGATGAAGTCTATTATTCACCGCGCTGGAAAAGCATGTTGGGCTATACAGAAAATGAACTTGATAATAACTTAAGCACCTGGGCAAATCTGGTTCACCCCGATGATAAGAACGGAGTATTAGAAAAGGCTCATGATTACTTGGCTGGGCGGGCAGATTCCTTTGAAGTTGAAATGCGCATGCGCCATAAGGATGGCCATGAGGTCTATGTGCTATCCCGTGCATTTCTTGTAACTCGCAAGTCTGATAATAAGCCAGTCCGACTGGTTGGGACACATGTTGATATAACAGAGCGTAAGACTACAGAATTATTTGATAGCAAAAGTGCAGAAATTCTTGAGATGATCGCCATAGGGCGACCCGCATCAGACATCTATGATGCAATTGCCTTGATGTATGAAGCCCGCCATCCTGGAATGCGATGTTCCATGCTTGAATTAGAGGGTAATAAACTCATGCACGGGGGAGCGCCAAGTTTACCCAAAGAATATTGCGACGCAGTAAACGGCTTGGAATACGGACCCAGTGTTGGCTCGTGTGGAACATCCACTTATACAGGAAAGCGTGTTCTCGTCGAAAACATTGAAACCGACCCTAAATGGAAAAAAATCAAGCATTTTGCACTTCCCCATGGGATGCGTTGTTGTTGGTCTGAACCCATTAGCAGCTCCAGCGGAAAAATTTTAGGTGCTTTTGGTATGTATTACAATCACCCCGCACTTCCTAATGAAAAGGAATTAAAAGATCTCAATGCTGCGGCGAGGTTGGCGGGAATAGTCATGGAACGAGATCAAGCTCAAAAACGCATACGAAAACTAGCCTATACCGATGAACTAACAGGTCTTGCCAGCCGTGCCTCATTTTCTCAACATATCGAAGAAATAACCAAAACATCGGCCCGGCATCATCACCGTTTTGCATTGCTTTATATTGACTTAGACGATTTCAAGGGTATTAACGACAGCCTGGGGCATGACGCAGGCGACTTGCTTCTCAAGACCATTGCAAAGCGTTTGGTACATACGTGTCGTGAAATTGACTTTATTGCGCGTGTTGGCGGCGATGAATTCTGCGTTCTCGTTGAAGAAGTGGAAGATGATTACGCTGCCAATATTGCAAAACGTTGTCTTCATGCAATCGCGCAACCAATCGAAATTTATTCCAGAAGACTCACACCTGCTTGCAGTATTGGCATTGCATATTTCCCGGATGATGGAGAAAATCTATCAGCCTTATTAAAGGCTGGCGATACCTCGCTTTATAAAGCAAAGGAAAATGGGAAGAATCAATATACTTTCTATAAAATGGAGCTTACTCAGAAGGCTCAGTATCGTTTTCAAGTTGAACAAAATTTAAGGGAAGCAATTGAAAAACAACAATTGTCACTAGTTTATCAACCTCAAATTGAAGTAAGCACTGGTAATATCTTTGACTTTGAAGCGTTGTCGAGGTGGCATCATCCAGAATTAGGCCAAATCCCACCAATTAATTTTATCGCTACGGCTGAAAAAATTGGCATGATTAAACCATTGACCGAATGGGTGTTAAGAACAGCCTGCCGTCAATTAGTAGCCTGGAAAAAGAAAGGTTTTCATGCACTTCGTATGGCGGTAAACATTTCTCCAAGCCTTTTTCTTGACAAGGAATTTGCGTCACTGATTAAACGTATTATTGAAGAAGTAGGTATAACCCCAACAGAGCTGGAATTAGAAGTTACAGAAAGTATCGTACAGACCGACCCACGAAATCTTTCCATTTTTCAAGACTTGAAAGACTTGGGTGTGTCAATAGCAATTGATGATTTCGGTACAGGTTATTCATCTTTTGCCTCACTTAAACATCTTAAAGTTGATTACCTAAAAATAGACAAATTTTTTGTTGACGATATGCTGATTGATGAGCAAGCACTAATTTTAATAAGCTCTATGATAGAAATGGGACGCAAGCTGGGGCATGAAATAATTGCTGAGGGCGTTGAGAAACTAGAGCAATTGAATATCTTAAAAAATCTTGGCTGTGAAAAAGTGCAAGGGTTTCTATTTAGCAAACCCATTAGAGCCGATGCAGTGTCAAAGTTACTGCTATCTTACCAACATGAAATGAATAAAATAGCCTAAATAGTATTCTGAAATATCCATAAACAATTGATATTCATATTAATCATGAAAATTGAGTTAAATCTGATTTTGTGAATGAATCAGTTGCTGAAATATTGTCATCAGTTATGAATCAAGAGAAATTCCAAGATACGGCACTTGATTGGACAAACATTGCTGTCATTAAGCCAGTTGTCTATGTGACCGAGAAAGGCCTCGAGCCCCATTTTTCGTTCTTTCATCTGTCTATGATTCTAAACTGTTGCTCTGGAAGAAAGCCTCATTTACTATTCTGAAGCAGCAGTTTCAGCCTGAAATCTAATCTCCTATCATTTTGCAAACCCCCTTATAATATAAGAATTTCTCAATTTCCTCTTTTCTAACATCTTGCTAAATTACAAGATTGTATTTGTTAGCTTAGTAAACTGAATAATCCTCACCCATGAAAGCTTTTTCTACGCACTCTTTTGATCTTCAGCAACGAAGCATGGCAACAGTTTGGCATCCCTGTAGCATCATGAAGCAGCATGAAAATTACCCCTTGATTCCGATTGCACGTGGGGATGGTTCTTGGTTATATGATGCCGATGGCAATCACTATCTTGATGCGATCAGTTCTTGGTGGGTCAATCTGTTCGGGCATTGCAATCCTGATATTAACGCAGCACTACGTGATCAACTCGACAAGCTAGAACATGTAATGTTAGCCGGATTCACACACGAACCAGCAATACAGCTAGCGGAAAGGCTAAGAAACTTGACTGCGAACTTGCTTGGGCATTGTTTTTATGCCAGTGATGGCGCATCAGCCACAGAAATTGCTTTAAAAATGAGCTTTCACTACTGGCAATTATGCGGTGAACCCCAAAAAACCAATTTTATTAACCTGAAAAATGGCTATCACGGCGAAACACTCGGCGCGTTATCCGTAACGGATGTCGCAATTTTTAAGCAAACGTATGCCCCTCTACTACGCCGTTGTGCGGCCATGCCAACCCCTGATTGGCGCCATGCAGACGCCGGGGAATCACATAAAAATTATGCACTTCGCGCCGCAAGCATGCTGGAAAATTATTTGGCACAGCACCATGCAACTACTGCTGCATTCATTCTCGAACCTTTGGTTCAAGGCGCCGCTGGTATGGGTATGTACCATCCTATTTACTTACAACGCGCCAGAGAAATTTGCACACAATACCAAGTGCATTTGATTGCTGATGAAATTGCAGTTGGATTTGGCCGAACAGGGACTTTATTTGCCTATGAACAAGCTGATGCCATACCGGATTTTTTGTGTTTAGCCAAGGGGCTTAGCGGTGGATATTTACCACTTTCCGTGGTGATGACTTCCGACAATATTTACCAACCCTTTTATCACGAAAAGTCATCCCGCACCTTTCTACACTCTCATTCACACACCGGTAATGCGTTAGCATGCCGAGCAGCTTTAGCTACACTGGATTTATTCGAACAACAAGACGTAATCTCGATCAATCGTAGCAAAACAGCATACTTAAACGAGATCTCCAGGCCTCTTGCCACACATCCCAGTGTACGGAATTTTCGTAATTGCGGGATGATTTGGGCCTTTGAGTTTGAAACCAAAGAACAGGATTTCGCAACACAGTGCTTTCAAGCGGCATTAAAACAGCAATTATTGCTACGCCCGCTGGATAAAACGGTTTATTTTATGCCGCCTTATATTATCAATCAGCACGAAATGGATTTACTCGTTAATGGTACACTTAATGTACTAAATACATTATCAAAATAATTCCCAAACTGCTATTCACGATTATTCTCAATTGTCTTACGAATAGTTTCCGTGAAATCTTCAGCTGAAAACTTAGCCACATACGCATCCGCACCTGAAGATTTGACATGATTCTCGTTGGCTTCACCCGTCAATGATGAATGGATTACCACCGGGATAGACTTGAATCGATGATCGTTTTTGAGTTTACGTGTCAAAGTAAATCCATCCATTTCTGGCATTTCTAAATCGGTTAATACTAAAGCGATTTTATCTTTGATTGTTTTACCTTCGGCAACTGCCGCATCCGATATCACTTGGATTCGATCCCAAGCTTCTTGTCCGCTTTTGGTCATAATAAATGACGCACCTTGCTGAACAAGCCCTTTCTCTATCATGCCACGCGCCAGCGGAGAATCATCAGCAACAAGAATCGAAGTTCCTGGCAGCATTTTGATTCTATTAACACTATTTTCTTGCACCAAATTACCAGTAGCACTTGGTAATACATCGCGTAAAATTTGTTCCACATCCAGTACCTGCACCAGAACCGATTCAGCATTACGATCTAAACGTGCAATACTGGTAACCAAATTAGCGCCATTTCCTTCGGCCGGGATAACCTGATTCCATTCCAAGCGTACGATTTCACTGACTTCTTCAACAGCAAAAGCTTGTGTAGAACGCGCGTACTCGGTAACCAATAGAATTGGAGTACTTTTTTGGGGCACACATCCAACTACTTTCGGCAAATTGATCACAGTGATAATCTGACCGCGTATATTAGCAATACCCATTACACTGCTATGTGCATTGGCCACCGCGGTAATCGTCGGCATCACCAGAATTTCCCTAACTTTGAAAACATTGATACCAAACAACTCGTGATGACCTGTTCCCGGAGCTTCACCTAACCTGAACAACAACAGCTCAAACTTATTACTGGCCGTCAGATTAGTACGTTCATCTATTTCGTGTAAAGCTGTCCCCATGAAGCGCCCCCGCAAACATAAAGTAAATTAGGCACTGAGTGTAGCTTACTTTGCTATTCAAAAAAGAAAGAAACAATACTGAGAAAAGGCTGCTTATCTAAATTTCAAGTTCCAGAAAAACAACCCAGCATCAAAAAAATTAGTCACAAAATTACTGTGATTATACCGTTCCACCATAAAGCCTAGAATCGCTATCGTCAGCCTCCAGATTCACACGAAAACTTCTGTGTTTACTCAACAATACCTTGCAACTTATCGACATCCAATTGCCATTTGAATGGATCTTCAATACTATCGACACTATCCGATCCCCTCGATAAATCTACAATTTCTACGGGTATATACATATTTGCACGTATTGAAAAAAACACTTTAATAATCGGAGTAACGAGGCTCTTTTTCGATTGCTCAAGTACGACACCAAGACGACCAGATTTGAGTTTCAGTAATGTGCCACTTGGGTAGATACCGATGGTTTTAACAAAAGCATGAAAGATTGCCTCATCAAAATGTCCTTCTCTCCATGCAGTCATTTTACTAATTGATTCGGCTGGCCCCCAGGCTTTTTTATAACACCGATCGGAACTGATCGCATCGTAGACATCACATACTGCACCCATACGTGCAAATAAACTCAAATCGTCACCCGATATTTTTTCGGGATAACCCCGGCCGTCGACGCGCTCGTGGTGATGTAAACACACATCTAAGGCCACATCATCAACTTGGTAGCTTGCTTTAAGTATTTCCCAACCACGTTGCGGATGTTGTTTAATGGTATTAAATTCTTCATCCGTCAATTTGCCAGGCTTGTTTAGCACTTTGTTAGGAATCGCCATTTACCCTACATCATGCAATAGACCCGCCACACCCGCTTGCCGTATTTGATTCTCAGGCAATTTCAATTGCCTCGCTAAAGCAATCATCAGCATACACACCGCAACTGAATGCAAGTACGTATATTCATCAGCATTTTTCAATCTCGCCAAACTCAATAATGCACTCGGATTCCTTTCAATCGAAGATTGAATATCTTCCACTAATACCATCGCCTCCTGAACATCTAACGCCTTTCCCATACGTACATCATCAAACATCGACGTTACGGCTTTTTTGGCCTTAGTATGTATTTTTTTTGCGGCAAGCAATTCTTCATCAAATGAGATTTGTTTTTTAACTGCTAACGGCGTTTTGGTTGACTCAGGTTCAGGTTCAGGCTTCGCAGGCTCAGATTCAGGCTCTTTAGCAGATTCCATAACCATCACAGCTGCGACATCAAGGCCTTTATTTGTATCAATCCATATTTCATCGACCCCAGAATGGATCAGTTTCTGCAAATCTTTAGGATCTTCCAGTTTAAAGGATTTTCTCCAGAATGGATGCTCCAACCAATTTCCACGAAGCTCATGGATATACATTCCGAGGCAGATCTCGTCAACATTCACTTTTTTGATCATAAGACTGAATAGTAATAAACCAATTAAATTTGATAATTAATACCACACGCATTCGATGCGTTCCGCTCAGAATCGTAATATTTTGAAGATAATTTTAAGGCAATTTATGGAGTTGCTCGTTTATCTTGTCTAATTTCTCTGTAAATGCTTGCAGTCTTTCTTTTTCCTGAAATACCACATTCTCTGGAGCACGCTCAACAAAACTCGCATTCGAAAGCTTTGTTTGCGCTTTAGTTATCTCTGCTTGTAACCGTACCATTTCTTTAGATAAGCGATCACGCTCGGCTGGCACATCGATTTCAACTTTAAGCATCAACCGAAAATTTCCAACAATTGAAACTGGAGCGCCAACATTTGGCAAATCTTCTGAAATATGCACGTGGGAAAGTTTCGCTAAAGCAGACAAATACGCCGAAAACTCATTCAAAGTTTGAGAATCACCAGTAACCCACAGCGGTACCTTAGTTGCCGGGGACAAATTCATTTCACTACGTAACGTACGGCACGCATTAACCATATCTTTTAATAAAGATATCGATTTTTCCGCAAACGAATCGATTTGCTCCATATTTGCTTGGGGATAGGGTTGATTCATAATGCTAGCACCCTTTTTCCCGGCAAGTGGCGCAACGGTTTGCCACAATTCCTCAGTAATGAAAGGAATAATCGGGTGCGCCAATCGCAGTATAGCTTCCAGCACATGCACCAAAGTCCGGCGAGTCGCACGCTGCACTACAATATCCTCATTGTTAAGCTGTACTTTGGCCAATTCCACATACCAATCGCAGTACTCATCCCATACCAACTCATAAATTTCTCTCGCAGCAAGATCGAAGCGATAATGACTAAATGCTTGCGCGATGTTGTGCTCAGCCTGTTGCAAACGACCGATCATCCAACGATCCGCAGCATGATAGCAAAGCGGCTGTGACCCATCCAAACCGGTGTCTTTACCATCGCAATTCATTAAGACATAGCGCGTCGCATTCCATAATTTGTTACAAAAGTTACGATAACCTTCGCAACGCTGCATATCGAATTTGATATCGCGGCCATGCGATGCCAGACTCGCAAATGTGAAGCGTAACGCATCCGTACCAAATGCCGGAATCCCTTCTGGGAAGTGTTTACGGGTAGTTTTTTCTATAGCTTCAGCCTGCTTCGGATTCATTAACCCCGTCGTGCGTTTGGCAATCAGTTCCTGCAACGTAATGCCATCGATCAAATCGAGTGGATCTAATACATTGCCTTTGGACTTGCTCATTTTCTGACCTTCAGAATCACGAATCAACCCCGTGATATACACTTCTTTAAAAGGTACTTTACCGGTGAAATGCAACGACATCATCACCATGCGCGCAACCCAGAAAAAAATGATATCAAAACCCGTTATCAACACCGAAGTCGGTAGAAATGCTTTAAGCTCGTCCGTTTCATCGGGCCAACCCAGCGTTGAGAATGGCCACAACGCGGATGAAAACCATGTATCCAACACATCTTCATCCTGTTTCAATTGATAAGTACCGGATAAGTTTTGTGCTTCTTCCAAGTTGTGTGCAACAATTACATGGCCTTGATCGTCGTACCATGCAGGAATACGATGCCCCCACCAAAGTTGGCGCGAGATACACCAATCCTGAATATTTTCCAACCATTGATTATAAGTATGGCTCCAATTATCCGGAGTAAATTTAATGTCACCTTTTGCCACTGCGTCTAAACCACGTTTTGCCAAACCTTCCATCGCCACATACCATTGATCGGTCAACATCGGCTCGATGATCGTATTGGTACGATCACCCCGCGGCGCCATCAGTTTGTGTGCTTTAGTTTCAACCAATAAACCTTGCACACCCAAATCAGCAATGATTTTTTTCCGTGCATCAAAGCGATCAAGCCCTTGATAAATAACTGGTGCGTTATGATTGATTTTGCCATCCAACGTTAAGATATTAATGGGTTCGAGTTGATGTCGCTGTCCAATCTGATAATCATTAAAATCATGTGCCGGTGTGATTTTAACGCAACCAGTACCAAATTCCTTATCAACATAATTGTCCGCTATAATCGGAATCGTTCGGTTGCACAGCGG
Source organism: Nitrosomonas sp. (assembly GCA_024281825.1). Lineage (GTDB taxonomy): Bacteria > Pseudomonadota > Gammaproteobacteria > Burkholderiales > Nitrosomonadaceae > Nitrosomonas. The sequence goes on from JAMWZY010000002.1 coordinate 77,797, forward strand.
TAGCTGTACTTGCATGCCAATCAAGTGCTGATAACGTGGATCCTCTGGATGTACAGCAACCGCAACGTCACCGAGCATCGTTTCAGGTCGTGTAGTAGCCACCACCAGCGATTCGGTTTGATGAGCGCTCTCGGTTGGATTCGCTGGCGCCAATGGATAGCGAATATGCCACAACGAACCATTTTCTTCCGTCGCCACAACCTCCAAATCTGAAACCGCCGTTTGTAGCACTGGATCCCAATTCACCAACCGCTTACCGCGATAAATCAATCCTTCACGGTACAAGCGTACAAATACTTCCACGACAGCACGCGATAACGCTGCATCCATGGTAAACCGCTCACGTGTCCAATCGCAAGAATTCCCAAGCCGACGCATTTGCCGCGTAATAGTTGAACCTGACTGTTCTTTCCATTGCCACACGCGTTCGAGAAAAACCTCTCGCCCCATCTCGCGACGATCCAGTTTTTGTTGATCCAATTGACGCTCAACCACGATTTGCGTTGCAATACCGGCATGATCAGTGCCCGGTTGCCACAAAGTGTTTTCACCAAGCATACGATGATAACGCGTCAATGCATCCATCAGTGTATGTTGAAAAGCATGCCCCATATGCAATGTACCGGTAACATTCGGCGGCGGCAACATAATGCAATAGGCAGAAGAATTTTCTATCATCGCCGGTTTAAAATAACCGGTCGATTCCCAAATCGAATACCAACGATCTTCGATTCGTTTTGGATCAAAGCTTTTTTCAAGTTCCATGGGGTGAAGAATAGACAGTGCTGGGTAAAAACCGCCATTATAGCGGATGGCGTATTGTATGCCACGAGGTCATCAAATTTCGATACTCAGTAGATTATTTTCAAATCAAAAAATAGTGTTGTAATATATTTTCTAGTCGATGCACTAACACTAGGTACGTTAACTGACGATTCAACGAAGCACTCACCTCGTAGCAAACTCACCCAACCGGTGGAAAGGTCAATCATGAATCAGCTTAACCAGATTATCCGAATAAGCAATCAACGGAAGATTCCAGGCTCAAATCATCTTCAGCACTCTGAAATATGAAGTTATCTGCACTTTATTGGCATCGATTTACACCTCTGCACATTATTTTATGGCCGATTAGCTTAGCTTATGAGTTATTCCTGATAATCAAAAAGCTATGCTATTGGTTGGATATTTTTCCATCGATTAAATTACCCGTTCCAGTTATCAGTGTTGACGCTATCAGCGTTGAAGCAAGTGGCAGAACACCATTGATACTCTGGCTAGTGAACAACTTGGTGAGGCACGGCTACACACCCGGAATTGTGACACATGGAAACTTTAGCGCGAGCCCTCCTACCGCTATTACATCCGCTACAGCGCCTGAAACCGTTGATAGTGACACACTGCTATTTGCACACCGCTTCGGTGCTACTTATCTGGTTTGGACAGGCAATGATCGCACTCAAACGGCCCAAGCACTACTACATGCTCACCCAAGTTGTGATGTGCTTATTTTTAATGATACGCTGCAATATCACCGCCTCGAGCGGGATATCGAAATAACCTTGGTTGATTTTTCAGATTATACCTACGGCAATGGACTTTTATTGCCGGCCGGCCCATTACGCGCCAACCCTCGGCGACTCGATCAAGACAGTATTATTCTCGTAACCGGAGAACATAATTTTACGATGATTACCGATAACTGGCATACAAAATACCCAGTTAAATGGGTCGCAGAAATAGCGTATAACGTACTTAAACCCGAAAATCGCCGATCACTGTCAAGTTTTAAGGAGATACAAATACATGTACTGACTGACGAAAATGATGAAGAGTGGATATTCGCAGCGATACAACAAGCCGCTCTAAACACCAATGCTGTGTTTCATTCCTTCCCGAAACATCATCAGTTTATCGCGCAGGATCTCGATTTTCCTGCGAGTGGCATCGTTCTCATGTCAGAAAATAAAGCCTTAGCTTGTCAAAACTTCGCCACCGAGGCGCTGTGGGCATTGCCAGAAGAAGTCTGGGCAGGCATTGATCTTGAAAACGCTATTTTGAAACGACTCAAAACTAAAGCCAAGCAACGCTCTGTCACCTAGCATCACTCTGAATCAGTATGCTTTGGCAACTGTTTGGATGTCTGCAGTGATTTGTTCTCAGGTATTTGTGCCGATAGGGGCGCATCGCTTGCAGCAACAGGTGATGCTTCGGCACCAAAAAACTTTGCCAGTTTATTCAACAACAATTTGATGAATCGCCATAATTTTGGCAATGCCCATACCGAAAATCCAATAAATATGACAAATAATGTCAAAAAAACTTCTGGATGATTTAAAGCCGTCCACATCCCAGAGAGCACCAAAACATCTTCAGTCAAGGATGCAGACCAATTGGATACAGGCTCTGGCGAGGTATTTATCATTACGCGCGCACCTGATTTTGTAGCGTGCGTAGTAGCGGCAACCCCTCCTCCCAAAAGCCCCGCGGCGATCTCTAATGCTAGCGTGGTATCACCCACCGTTCCAGCGGCAAGCATTGCACCGGCCGGAATACGGATAAAAGTATGAATGGTGTCCCAAACCGTATCGGCACCTGGGATTTTATCCACAAAAAAGTGAACAACATACATAACTGCCGCTGCGCCAATTACCAGAGGATCTTGTAACACGGACAGCTCGCTCGGCAAATCAATATGACCGGTAGAGCCACCCAACCCCAAGATAGCAACCACTGCATAAAGATTAATACCGCTCGCCCATGAGCTTCCAAGCATTAGAGCAAGCGTAGCCATCAAGGCTTCATAATTTTCCATAGTCCTATGAGTATCGGATATTGACTCTGAGCGTATTGTAATTAGAAATCAGTCATAGCACAGAAAAATTATGAAACCTTAGCTTTGATTCAGCAATACACTAGAGTGGGTTGGCGCGCAATATTTTAAGTAGCTCGTCATACAAATCGTCATATCGGTGATTAAAACGAAATTCCGTTTCCTTTAAATGTAAAAAGAACGTTTGCATCGGTATTCCATTGAATTTTGCTAGCCGTTGTTTGGTATAAGCCCAGAAGGATTCTGTATCATTCTCATTCGTCTGAGCACGATTACTATCAGTGGAATGCAGTCGATACAATTTCATCCGCATACCTGGGTATACGCCAACTAAAGCCTCATAGCCGCTTAATCCTAACTGTTTGATAGCATCTTCCTTCGAAGTATCATTATCAGCCTCCAATAGTTTTATAGCAGACTCCACTTGAGCAGGGAGAGCCGCTGTAAAAATGCCATTTTGTCGTTTCAGAATCCCGTAAGCTCCTAATAAACTAGTGCTATTCTCAATCGACTGAGATGGCATGGCTGGTATTTTTGTCAAACCGGAATGCATATCCAGATGTTCACCCGTAGCATTCTGGTATAGAATTTCATTGTTTTCTTTAATACGCTGGCGCATCTTAAGATAAATCGTATTAACCGACCGTACAGAAATACGCGTCAACTGTGCAGCTTTTGTCGCGGTAAAATCTAACGCATAGCAACGCACAAGCTTACGAAATTTTGCTTCTTTGATTCGAGAGCGAAAGTAGTATTTATTTTTAGTAGTCATTTTTATTTTTATTATGAGTTAGAAAAAATCAATGAATGAAGCTGATGTGTTGATTATTTTGGATTATTTCATTGACCATCGACCACTCTATCACGCCATAAAAACTCTCAAATAGTCTTGTTGTCAGGAAGTTAATAGTAAAAACATCCTATAAATCCTTTAAAAAAAAGACTCTTTTGATAGGATTTCGTTCCTGAAGATTCTTGGAACAGTAAACAAACAATTACCAAGCGCGTCATGACCTCAAATTAATGACGTTCTATTTTGCTTAGGTGATTTGTAGGAGATCGTCACTAATGAAAGGGCCAAAACCAAGCCTAGAAAATCGATGCTACTTAGGCATTCACAACGTTGCATAGCCAGATGGATGCCACTTTTGGGCTCTGTGTGTGATTTTGGTGTGTGCTGTCAAAACTGGAGTCCATGTGTTTAAGCGGCGACTAGATTTGCATAGTATCGCTGCGTAAATTATGCTGGTGACAGATAACTTAATCTTTCCTGCTTACGCTGCCTGTTATAGAAGATCGATATATTCGGTAATCTCTTGAATGGCTTGTTATCCCAGTTGCAATTTGCTCCCAAAATAACCGCTCAATCTCGTTGCGAAGTGACGGCGCACCTGGCGAGCGCATCGTCCATCTCCCCGTCAACTTTTGCATCCATCCTGCTGGTCGTCCCATAAACACCCCCATAATCAGATGTGTTGCGACGACCGGTTGAATCCACCTTGGCTACCTTGGTCTGAATGAGCAATGAGTCTTTATCTGGATGTTTATTTGCAGTGGCACGAAACAAAGCTTGTATAACTCAATGCCTGGTCATTCTCTCATTCATGGCATAACCCACCAACTCGCCATTTAATAGATCTTTTACACCAGCCAAATACAACCAGCCTTCGTTTGTAAGAATGTAAGTAATGTCACTGACCCACACTTTACCGGGTGCTTTGACAGTAAATCCCTGATTTAGAATATTGGGCGCAATCGGTAAATTATGCCTGGAATCAGTCGTCACTTTGAATTTCAGTTTTTGCTTGCAGCGCAAATTCAATTTCTTGCGCAATGTTCGAACGCGATAGGGCGTAGTTTGCACTCCGTGATCCACCAAGTCATGATACAAGCGCTTCGTACTGTAGGTCTCCCGTGTGCGGCGGTGTGCGGCTTGTATTTCTATTTTCAGCCTTGTATTCTCCCGCCTACGTTTACAAAGCGGGCGCGTTCTTTGAGCATGAAAACCGCTCTCAGAAACATCAAGTACCCGACACATGAGCGCATTCGGATAGCTTCGTCGCATCAACTCAATCAGGCCGTATCTCACCGCGACCCCTTGGCAAAATACGTCGCACACTTTTTTATAAAATCACGTTCCAGCTTCACTTCTGCTAACTCACGCTTGACTCTGGATAGCTCTAACTCAAGTTCAGTCAGCGGCTTCTGATGCTTGCTTACTGTAGCGAGTTCTCCTCGTTTGTTAGCATAAACCCAGTTTTTTAGTGTCCCCTTGGGTAACGACAGTCGTTTTGCTGCTTCAACCAGAGTCAATCCACTTTCTTTGAAAAACTGAACTGATTGCTCCCTAAATTCCTGACTATATTGTGTGCGGAGTAATTCCATATTCATCCTCCATTTCATCTCATTTTATGAAACTTCGGACTCCATGAAAATCAGCATACCTCAAAACCCATCGGCCAACCTTTCACGGGCCATAAGAATTTTGTTTCGAGTGTCGCATTCAGCCCGGACGGCAAACGCATTGTGTCAGCCGGTGCAGATAAGACAATACGACTGTGGGATGTATTTGAAGGTTGGACGGATGCATTGTGCCAAAAACTTGGCCGGAACATGACGCAACGGGAATGGCGCGAGTGGGTTTCACCGGACATTGCTTACCAGAAAGTATGCCCCAGATTCCCTGCTCCGGCCGATGAGCCGACTTCCAACGAATGAATTACATTACTGAATGTGAATAATTTTCCGTATTGGTTACGCCGGAATCAGGGTTGTAATTCCCAAATAATCGCCGCCAGCGGCGGCAACGTAATGATGATTGCATTGGAAAACCCCATACAGCTTTGTGCAACGCTACTGATACTGCCGACGTTACCTTGGTTACTGCCGCCATAATACATCGAATCGCTATTGAAAATTTCGTGATAATCTCCAGCTACGGGCACCCCTAAACGGTAACCCGCACGTAGCACGGGGGTAAAATTTAAAACCACCACCACAAACCCGCCATTATGGTCTTGCCGCACATAGCTGATAATCGAATGGTCAGCATCCTGGCAATCGATCCAATAAAAGCCTTCTGATGAAAAGTCCAATTGATGTAGTGCTGGAATAGTGTGATAGTGACGGTTTAAATCGCGCATCGCCATTTGCACACCGGTATGAAAAGGATTTTCCAAAAGGTACCAATCCAATTCATGATTGATCCGCCATTCATGTGTTTGACCAAATTCATTGCCCATGAAATTCAGTTTCTTGCCTGGACAAGTCATCTGATAGGCAAGCAACAAACGCAGATTGGCAAATTTCTGCCAAGTATCTCCCGCCATTTTGTTATACAACGAGCCTTTACCATGCACCACTTCATCGTGCGAAAACGGCAGAATGAAGTTTTCACTATAAGCATACAATTGGCTAAAAGTCAGTTGGTTCTGGTGATAACGCCGGTAAATCGGGTCTTGCCGCATATAAAACAGTGTATCGTGCATCCACCCCATGTTCCATTTCATTGAAAATCCCAAACCGCCGAGATAGGTTGGGCGCGATACTCCTGGCCACGCGGTGGATTCTTCCGCCAACGTAAGCGCACCGGGAAATTCGGCGTGCACCATGATATTCAGATCGCGCAAAAAGTGAATCGCTTCCAAGTTTTCCCGTCCACCGTGTTGATTGGGTAGCCATTCCCCCTCTTTACGCGAATAATCGAGATAAAGCATCGAAGCGACCGCGTCGACACGCAATCCATCCAAATGAAATTCCGATAACCAGTAATGTGCACTGGATAATAAAAAGGACTTCACTTCATTGCGACCAAAATTAAAGATATACGTGCCCCAATCATGGTGATAACCCAAGCGCGGATCTTCGTGTTCATACAGCGCGGTGCCATCAAAGCGTGCCAAAGCAAAAGCATCTTGCGGAAAATGCGCCGGCACCCAATCAAGAATCACACCAATGTTTGCTTGGTGGCAAGCATCGACAAAAAATCGAAAATCGTCCGGCGAGCCATAACGGCTGGTCACGGCAAAATAACCAGTGGTTTGATAGCCCCACGATTCATCGAGCGGATGTTCGGAAATCGGCATCAATTCAATGTGCGTGTAACCCATTTCCTGTACATATGCAATCAGATGCTCGGCTAATTCGCGATAGGTATAAAAGCGTCCGTCCAGGTGACGTTTCCAAGATCCCGCGTGAACTTCTAAAACATTCATGGGCGCATGCAGCCAGTCGCGTTGAGCACGTTCTTGCATCCACACGGCGTCATGCCAGTGGTGCGCCGCAGGTTCAGGCGTCACTGCGGCAGTATTGGGGCGCAATTCATAGCGATTAGCGTAGGGATCTGTTTTGAGCAAGATTTCCCCAGTATTCCGATTACGAATCTCATATTTGTATAAAGCGCCTGGCTGTAGATCTGGAATAAATAATTCCCAAACACCGCTGGCATGATGTACTTTCATGGGATTAACGCGCCCATCCCATTGATTGAAATCGCCCACCACACTCACCCGTTCGGCGTTGGGCGCCCATACTGAAAAACGCATGCCATCGATTCCGCTATTTTGAGCAGCGTGCACCCCTAACATCCGGTAGGCTTGCCATAACCTGCCTTCATTGAACAGATACAAATCATGGTTGGAAATGTTTAGTGGAAACGCATAAGCATCATAGCTTTCAAAAATAATTGGTTTCTCAGCCATGACTTCGATACGCAGGCGATAAGGAACTTCGGGTTTGGTCTCGCCATTCCACTCAAAAATACCATCGGGATGTACACAACGCATCGGTACAAAATCATCTTTGATTTTGATCGAAACCTCTTTTGCGCCAGGACGAAATACACGAATGCAGACTAGTTTCTTATCCTGATGCAATCCCAGATAGACAAATGGATCGTGCAACCGGGCACTCAACAAAGATTGCTGCAATATAGAATTCTTGTTTTTATGAGACACAGTCATGACTAATTAATAAATTATCCTTCAAGGGTAACAGGCGGGATTCCATTGTGGAACAGAGATTAGCATGCTCCATCGATAAAGCGAAATGATGTTGTTGTGATACTGATAACAATTGTGATACTGATAACAAGTATGATTTTTGTTTGATTAGACCAGAAAATTATCCATGACTCTCATTCGCCTAGTGTTCTTATTTTTTGCTAAGCGCATACTTTAAAAAAACTCTGGCATACGAATACCCATCCATAGTGCCACGAGTACAATCATAGCAATGCCGATGCCAACAGTACCGATTAACGTACCGACGAGAATCGTTAGACCATCCCGGTTGAGCAGCCCCAATGACATGATCAGTATGCCCCAACCGGGTAGAAAATTGGTCAGGGGTATTGGCAATGCAATTGATACCGCAAATACAAACGCAAAAACCCCAATGAATCTTTCCCAAGTACTCACACTAATGTACGTCATACGTGGTTTCATATAGGTTTCTATTTTCTTTAACCAGGGTTGCGCTTTTGTGAGAATCTTTTCCAAGGTTGATTTCTGTATGCTTTTGCGTTCAAGCCAAGCAGGTAACCAAGGAGCACGCATGCCAAAAATCATTTGCAACGAAAAAATAAACAGCGGCAAGGAAAATAGTGTGGTGTAACCGGGTGGCGCGGGTATTGGCAAGCAAATGGGTATTGCTGCAATTGCCATCAATATGCCAAAACCACGTTCGTGCAAAGCATTTTTAATTTCACCAACTGTGATTAATTCATTTTTTTGCTCGATCACCACAACCGCCAAGAATTCAGAAGTCGGGCGTACTTTATTATCATTTGTTGTCATGCAATCACCCTTTTATTATTTTTTCTGATATTCATTGCAAAGTGGTGTTATTCATAGCGTAATGCATCTACAGGTTTCAGTGATGCGGCTTTCTTTGCAGGATAATAACCGAAGAAAATACCAATTGCAGAAGCAAATAAAAAAGCCAAACCGACCATACCTACCGTAATCACGATCAGCATATCAGCGACACGACTAACAATCCAGGCACCGCCAATGCCGATTAATAAACCTAATAATCCGCCCATAAAGCAAATCATTAAAGCTTCCAAAAGAAATTGTGTCAAAATGGCACATTGATTGGCACCAATGGCCATCCGAATACCAATCTCACGCGTGCGTTCGGTAACAGAAACCAACATGATATTCATAATACCGATCCCCCCCACCAACAAAGATACCGAAGCGATGGCGCCCAGCACAACCGACATAATTTTTGCTGCATCAGTGGCAACGTCGGCAATCGCCGTTAAATTACGTACGGTGAAATCATTTTCTTTGCCTTTAGTGATTTTATGACGCTGCTGCAACAGTAGCGTCATTTCTATCTCGGCGATATCCATATCTTCGGTAGATTTAGCTTGTGCGAGCATGTAGCGAATTGAGCCTGGAAATGGATTGCCGGTAATTTGCCGTTCGCTGGTAGTAATCGGAATAAAAATATTGTCATCTTGATCTCGTCCAGTCAGGCTTTGTCCTTTTGCCACCAATACTCCAATGACTAAAAAAGGCCGATTAGTGATGCGAATGGTTTTGCCTATAGGATCCTCTTCACCGAAAAGATTTTTTGCGGTTATTGATCCGAGTACGACAACACGAGCAGCTGAACGCAGATCTGAGTCAGTAAAAATAGTACCGGCTTCCATTTTCCAATTACCGACAGCAAAATAGTCTGGCGTCGTACCTGTAATAATCGTACTCCAATTCTTAGCGGAGTAATTGAGCTGCACGGTGCCCGAAGTAATTGGCGCCGTCGCACTTATAGAAGCTAAATCTGCAATGGCATAAGCATCATTGATGGTCAGCGTTCTGACGCTACCACTACCAAAACTGAAGCCGCCAGATGACGTAGCCCCTGGAACCACAATAAATAGATTGCTTCCCATCGCAGCTATGGTTTCATTAATTTTAGTACGCGCACCTTGGCCGATTGAGAGCATTAGCACTACCGCGGCAACACCGATAATCATTCCTAGCATGGTTAATCCGGTTCGTAAGCGATTCTGGCGCAAAGCCCCCAATGCTTCAAAAAAAATCGATAACAAATTCATTGAACTAATCTTAAATATAGTTGCTATTAATGTAATACAGGAATAACACACTAAACATTGCTTTTGTCCACAATAACACGTCCGTCTCTTAATATGACTAAACGTTGTGCGTACTCAGCAATGTCGTCTTCGTGAGTAACCAGTACAATGGTAATGCCTTGCTCCTGATTTAGTCGTTGAAATAACAGCATAATTTCTTGACTGGTCTGTGAATCTAAATTACCGGTGGGTTCATCCGCCAAAATTAACGGAGGTTGATTAATTAATGCGCGGCTGATGGCAACACGTTGCTGTTGTCCACCGGATAATTGATTCGGTAGATGCTGTGCAAACTTCCCCAAGCCAGTGCGATGTAACAATTCCAAAGCATGCTTGCGGCTTTGCGTACGGTTAATTCCGGAATAAAGTAAAGGCATTGCTACATTGTCCAATGCAGTAATGCGTTTAAGTAAATTAAAACCTTGGAATACAAAACCTATATGTTGATTACGAATTCGTGCCAATTGATCGTTCGATAACATGGCAACATTTTTACCTGCCAACCAATATGAACCTTCTGAAGGCGTATCCAAGCATCCAAGAATATTCATTAAAGTGGATTTTCCTGAACCTGATTGCCCCATAATAGCAACAAACTCACCTTTCTGAATGGACAAATTGACATCAAACAACACTGGACTCGTGATTGTTTGACCATGTGCATCTTGCAAACTATAACTTTTACCCAAATGCTCAATACGAATCAAAGTATCTGCAGTAACATTCTTCACTATCGATAATTTCAAAAAACACGCAATTTAAACTTGCTCTCAGATTCTTTCTTATCGACAATCTCATTGATAATGATCGAATCACCCTCAACAATTTCGCCACTGGTAATTTCAGTAAAATTACCGTCGGTAATTCCTGTAGTTACGGGAATGGCTTCAATTTTCTCTTGTTTAAGTCTGTAAATGCGTGACGCATTTGGCTGTGTTGCCGGTTTATTGATTTTTTCAGTTTCATCGAATAATTCCTTGGGTTGATAACGCAATGCCGCATTAGGTACTCGAAATACCTCTTTACGCTGTGTTACAACAAAGTGAATATTAGCCGTCATACCCGGCAATAACATGCCATCCTCATTATCAACCATCGCCACCACATTATAAGTCACGACATTTTCCTGAATAGTGGGATTGAGTCGAACTTGCTTTACCGTTCCATTAAATTTGCGATGCTGAAATGCATCGACCGTAAATTGAACAATCTGATCAATATGCAATTGACCGACATCTGCTTCCGCCACACTGATATTAATTTGCATCTGGCGTAAATCTTTTGCGATCTTAAACAGTGTCGGCGTCTGAAAGCTCGCTGCCACTGTTTGACCAATATCAACATCACGCGCAATCACCACTCCCGAAATCGGCGACCGAATGATGCTGTAATTAAGATTAGTTTCGTCACGGGCCATCTGAGCTTTGCTGACAGAAACTTGCGCGCGCGCAGCTTCAATCTCCTGCTCAGCAATTTCCAGCGTTTCAGGAGAAATAAAACCTTGCTGCTTTAAAGCATGCTGTCGTTTTAATCTATTCTCAGCAATTCTGAGCACTACCTGGGCATTATTGAAACTCGCCTTGGACTGCTGAAATTGTGCTTCTAATAAGGCTGGATCCAACTCTGCCAAGATCTGATTGGTTTGTACTTGATCATTATGATCGACGTATAAACGAATTACTGTACCTGAGATTTGCGTACCAACATTAACCATAACTACTGGCGTCAAAGTACCATTAGCCGAGATGGTTTGTACAATATCACCGCGCTCCACAGTACGTGTTTTGTAAATACTCTTACTGGTTGTTATTGTACTGTTGAAACTCCAATAGCCCACTAAGATAAGAATAAGCAATGCTATAACAATAATTAGTTTTCGTGTGATTGTAATCATATGAATCCATGTAATATTTTATCGGCAACAGTCAGTCACAAGCAATTGACAAGTAAGCAAAAAACCTTAAAAACAATGCTGCACAAGATTAATCCCAAATACTCCCAATCTATGTAAAGTACCCTTCCCCAGCCATTCTTAGTGGCGGATTAAAGTTTATTAGCACATCAGCCGATAACCTCTTAGATTCCAATGAGACCCGATGAATTTATCGGTCCATAAAAGTATTCACAACACCCCAGAATAAATATGAGTATAAAAAAATCAATATGTCATGGTTTTACACTGATTGAATTAATGATCACACTCAGTATAGCGAGTATTCTCTTATCTGTAGCCGTACCAAGCTACCGGTCATTTGTACAAGACAGCTTACTAATCACCCAAAGTAACAATTTTTACTTCGCCCTCGCTTTAGCAAAAAGTGAGGCCATAAAACGAAACACTCGAATCACTCTCTGCCCTAGTACCAGTGGCACAAATTGTACAGTAAGTAACATTTGGTCTAATGGTTGGGTCATTTTTGTTGATAACAACAATAGCAGAACCATTGATGCAGGCGAAGAAATTCTTCAAGTGAGTTATGCGTTTTCTAGTGGCAATACACTTAAAACTTCTCTAGCCGGCACTATCATGTTTCGCCCTGATGGCTTTTCACCAGGATCTGCCGCAACCTTTTCTCTATGTGATGATCGCGGTTCAAATTATTCAAAAGCTATCGTACTCAGTAATCAAGGTCGTTTCCGTACTGAAACAGGCACTGGATCATGTTCATAAACAAATTTTATTCAGTACAAAGCAATTCTCACAAGGGATTTAGCTTATTAGAAGTACTAATTACCATTTTAATTGTTTCTTTCGGATTGTTGGGTATGGCAGCACTCATTGTTTCTGGAGCCAGAAGTAATAATGTTGCACATTATCGTTCGATTGCCAGCAAACAAACCGAGGATATCGCCGACCGGATGCGTGCTAATTTAGCTGGCGTAATAGCAGGATCTTATGACTCCCTAACAGCAACCGTACCTGATAGCCCTGATTGTAAAACAGCTATTTGTACAGAAACTCAAATTGCTGTTTATGATCATGCACAGTGGAATAGAGCCAATTCGATTTTATTACCCGATGGGAAAGGCACTGTTATAGGAAATCTCGCCATAGGCTTTGAGGTTAACCTGATGTGGACAGAGAAAGAAATGAGCGACACTGACGATGCCAATTCCAATTGTCCTGGCGGAACTCCCACCAAAACTCGATGTTTCTTCGCTCGGTTTACCCCATAAAATGACATCTATCCACTCATTACAAACCTATCTTAACAAAAAAATTATTAATAATATGCATTTACCACGTGGTTTTTCTTTAGTCGAGTTGATGGTAGCCATGACCATCGGACTCGTTCTACTGTTAGTAATTGGTACAGTGTTTGTCAGTAGCCGACAAACCTTCAATGAACAAGAAAATCAAGCAAGATTACAAGAAAGTGGGCGTTTTGCACTTGAGGTAATTGGACGTAGTATAAAGCAAGCTGGACATGTAGAAATTCCGTTTTCTGGCTTCAAAGCTGAATTCGAAGGAATAGCAATTAACGGTGCAAATGGCAATGGAAGTGCTGCAGATACTATTACTCTACAATTCGAGGGAACATTGGGTGATAGCGATTGCGAAACAACAGCCGTTACTGCGGCGGGCCAAGTCATTCAGAATCATTTTAGTATTGATGCCACTAATGCTGAATTGCAGTGTGACGGTAATTTACCCAATGTTCCAGGAATACCATCCACTGGTCGAGCCTTATTAAGTAATGTAGAAGATCTACAAATCCTGTATGGAATCGATACTGATGCCAATCAATCAGTTGATCAGTACGTCAATTTGCCAGGTGATTGGGAACAAGTCATTACGGCCCAAGTTTGTGTGTTAGTTCGCTCTGAAAAAACCAATATTGTTACTGCAGGAAACTATTTGGATTGCAATGGGAATTCAGTTGTGATTCCAGCAGATAGGCGGCTTAGGCGACCTTTTACAGCCACCTTTAATTTACGTAACCGCATTAATAGTATGTTATGAACGAGACAATATCACTCCAAAGAAACCAAACCGGCGCTGTATTTATCACAGGTTTGATTTTTCTGCTTGCATTATCCTTACTTGGTATAACTGCAATGAAAATGGCCACGATAGAAGAACGTATGTCAGGTAATATGCGCGACCGTATGCTGGCCATGCAAGCTGCAGAGATGACACTACGCTATGCTGAGCATCACATACGTGACAATGATGACACAACCAGCTCCCCAAAACCGATTGACGGCATTACCGATTTTGATACGACTTGTACAAACGGATTATGTTATTACGGAGCTAATACAGAACCATCTTCACCTATCTGGAAAACCCTCTGCTCACCAGATTGCCCAATTAGCTATATAAAAGGCAATGTTTTTAAAATAGACGGGGCTACTTATACAGCCCCTGAATTACCCACAGGACTCATCGCTCCCCCAACCTATCTAATCGAGGGTATTCAGAAAACCCCTCCAGGAGGTTATTTGCGCTATTACTATCGCGTTACCGTCCGAGCACAAGGTGCAAAAAATGGAACAGTAGTTTGGTTACAGGAAACATTTCGACCATAATTTTCCAGAATTATTGAAGGAATCCTCGATTATGAAGATAATCTATAATGGTATATTTACACTCATTTTCACGCTGAGTTTTTTTGCTCATGCTCAACAGCCATTCTCCAATGGTCCACTTTTTTTGGGCGGTAATATTTCGCCCAATGTCATGTTTACACTTGACGACTCAGGATCGATGCATTTTGAAATTATGCCAGAACATCTCATTCTTCAGAGTGTGCGTTACGTATTTCCACGCGCAGCAAATGTTTATGGCCCAAGCGATTATAGTAACTATGTTGTCGGTTTTGACCCTACTAACCGTTATTCGGCTTCATTACGCTCTAGCTATGTCAATAAAATTTATTATGATCCAACTGTCAAATACCTACCTTGGAGTAATTCAGATGGATCGTTGATGAATAATGCGGATCCAACTTGTGCGCCACACAATCCATTCAACACAGGCGCGGGTTGTCGTAATCTGACCGTTAATAACACTCAAACTGCCCGATGGCTAAACAATGATGGCTCTCTATCAGCTAGCCTTTCAAAGACATTTTATCCAGCAGTATATTTTAAGTATGTAAGCGGCGATATTAATGCAGCAACCAGCTACTCAAAAATTGAGATTACATCTAGCACCTCATCTTATGTCGGTAGTGATAATCGGACAGATTGTGTTACCGCACCTAATTGTACTTACAATGAAGAAATTCAGAACTTTGCCAACTGGTATACCTACTATCGTTCACGAATATTACTAGCTCGTGCAGGTGTCGGTAGAGCATTTTCTGCACAAGGAAACACCATGCGTGTCGGATTTGCAGCTATCAATAAAGGCTCCACAACAGTGGATGGAATAACTACTAAAGTCGTGAAAAATGGTGTCAGGCAATTTACTGGTACTGATAGAACAAATTTCTTTACAAATCTTTACGATCATGACATACCTGCTGCAGGAACCCCGCTTAGAGAAGCGACAATATCAGTAGGCGAATACTTCAAAAGAACCGATGACAAGGGCCCATGGGGTCAGACACCGGGATCTACAGGTGGAACACAGCACGAATGCCGTCAAAATTTCAATATTTTGATGACCGATGGTTATTGGACCGAGGGCTCAATTTCGGGAATGGATAATTCGGACAACCAATCAGGCTCAACCATCACCAATGATTCTTCACCAGCAATACCAGCTTCCTATACATACTCTCCATCGCTACCTTATTCAGACGCTTACAGCGATACACTTGCAGATGTTGCCATGCATTATTGGAAAAATGATTTGCGTACCGATATGCTTAATAAGGTACCAACTAACGCGCACGATCCCGCTTTCTGGCAACATTTGGTAAATTTTACTGTTGGTTTGGGAGTAACAGGCTCATTATCTTCATTACCTTCTGGATCAGAATCATGGCCTGACCCAACAACCAGTGATGCAGCAAAAATTGATGATTTGTGGCATGCCGCTGTGAATAGTCGGGGAAGTTTTTTTAGCGCCTCTGATCCCATTACTTTTTCCAATGCACTATCCAATGCTTTATCAGCCATCGTTGCCCGTACAGGTGCTGCTTCCGCCGTAGCAACTAATTCGAGTTCTTTAACAACCAATGGTCGTGTTTATCAAGCAAAATTTAATAGTGGCGATTGGAGTGGACAATTGATATCCATGCCGTTTACCATTTTGGGATTTGGCACACCCGATTGGGAAGCAGGAATGGTATCACTTGGTTCAAGTACAATTAATCCAAATTCTCGCGTCATCATTACGAAAGGCAGCACCGATGGTGTCGCATTCCAGTATGACAGTTTAACGACTACCCAAAAAGATTTTCTGAATAAAAATGCAACGGGTACAATAGATAATTGTGGCCCAGAAAGATTAGCTTATATACGTGGTGTAGCAACAAATGAAGGTAGTGGAACTTTCACATGCGCTAGCTCTAACACTGCGAACAAATTTCGTTCTCGCCCAACAACCAAGTTAGGAGATATCGTTAATTCTGGTCCAATCTTTGTGGGTAGGCCGAATGCGGGTTACTCAAATGTAGATCATATAGGCTATTCTGCTTTTCGAAATACCTACACCAATAGAACACCAATGGTATATGTCGGTTCGAATGATGGCATGCTACATGGCTTTAATGCCTGTGTTGTTGGAGTAACTCCGGGTTGTACAAGTGCCGACGCTGGTAAGGAACTGATTGCATATGTACCAAATACGGTTTATGGTAACTTGAGTCGCCTTACTGACAAAGATTACAATGCTAATCATCGTTACTTTGTAGATGGCTCTCCCATGGCGGGTGATGTATATGACAGCTCGACATCTAGTTGGAAAAGTGTACTAATTGGCAGCATGAATGGTGGAGGAAAAGGATTTTTTGCGCTTGATATAACAAATCCAACAGACAGCTCCCAATCCTCACCAACTTTTACTGTTTCGAATGCCGCAAACCTTCTTCTGTGGGAATTTACTGATAATGATGATGCAGACATGGGTTATAGCTATAATCTCACACGAATCAATTCACTAAATGGACAAGCCCGACAAATTGTCAAGATGGAAAACAATAAATGGGCTGTGATTGTAGGAAATGGATATAACAGTACCGCAGGTAAAGCAGTACTTTATATATTATTCATTAATGGTGGCGAGGATGGCACCTGGACACTTGATACCGACTATATTAAATTGGTTGCGCATAGTGGTGCAGGTAATGGTCTATCAACACCCGCAGCTTTTGATAGCAATGGAAACGGCCTAATCGATACCATCTATGCAGGTGATATTAAAGGAAATTTATGGAAATTTGATGTCAGTAATGCTTCGCCATCCAATTGGAATGTAGCTCAAGGCGGATCACCGTTATTCATATCTGGTACTTTGAAACCAATCATTTCCCCTCCAGCAATTACCTTTCATCAGAAAGGTGGACAATTAATCCTTTTTGGCACGGGAAAATATCTAGAAACTGCTGATACAACTAGCACCGACATTCAAACCATGTATGGTATATGGGACTACAATACTAGCAGTACGCTACCTGCAGACTCACTTGTACAGCAAATAACCTCTATGACAACAGGCTCGAACCACCGAACCACAACTCAAAATCTAGTTAATTATTCTGCAACAGTTAAGGGATGGTACATGGATTTACCGATTAGTGGCGAGCGACTTACTGCTGTTCCTGAAATTCAAGATGGCCTTTTTCGCTTTACCACCATTGTTCCTTCAGCATCTCCGTGTGATTTTGGTGGAAGAGGGTTTCTCAATATAGTCAATTTCTCAACCGGTGGTATGTTGACTCGGCCTACTTTTGATACCAATGGGAACAGAGTACTTTCGCTTGATGATGGCTATTCTTCCGGTATAGAGATTGGTTTTGCAATGGGCGGTGTAACAAGCATAAGGAATAATTCTATAGGTGCCACATCGGATTTTGCTGTATATAGCCGAGCTGACGGAACCGCTAATAACCCGCCAGTATCACCAGGAGCTCAAGGGAAACGAGGCAGAATCACATGGCGCGAATTTTCTCAGGAATAAGAAAAGCCTGTTAATTCAGAAAATACAAAATACAATACTTTCTTTATACAGCAAGATAAATTGTTAGTTTTAAACACATAAAATTAATGTAAAGGAATCGACAACAATGAAACTTAATACAACTTTATATCACCGTCATTCACTCGGCTTCACCTTAATAGAAATTATGATTACAGTTGCCATTATCGGAATTATTGCTGCAATTGCACTCCCATCCTATCAAGAACACGTAAGACACGCTAATCGGGCTGAAGCAAAAGCCTTATTACATGAAAATGCGCAGTTCATGGAAAAATTCTATAGCCAACATAATCAATATGATGCAACATCAGGAGCAGATGGAATCGCAAATACCGGCGACGATGGCGCTGTAACTTTACCCATTACAAAATCTCCTAGAGATGGCACCGCGCAATATAACATCACCCTCTCAGCGGTCGGAAATAATACCTTTACCCTGCAAGCAGCGCCAACCGGTTCTATGGCGGGAGATACTTGCGGTATCCTCACATTAACCAATACAGGAGTTCGAGGTTCTAGTGGAAATATTGATGCATGTTGGAATCGCTAGACTTTAATCTAGAAATATAGCAAGAAATAAAAAAATTGAATTATTCCTTTATTTCTTGCTCAATTTGATCAGCAGTTACGTGACGCACATCTTTTCCTTTTACCATATACACCACGTATTCCGACATATTTTTTGCGTGATCGCCAATCCGTTCAATTGCTTTAGCGATAAATAATATCTCCAGGCAGGTAGAAATCTTCCTTGGATCTTCCATCATAAATGTGATGAGTTGACGAAGAATAGAACGAAATTCTTCGTCAACAAACTCATCTTGACGTACAATCTGCGCCGCAGCATTTAAGTCAAGTCTCGCAAAAGAATCCAACGCTTTATGCAACATCTCCATGGCAATGCTTGCCACATGCTTGATTTCATTAAAGCGTGGAATATGCATGCGATCCGATGCGTAAATCAATTTTGCCATGCGTGCAATTTTTGCAGCTTCATCACCGATACGCTCCAGATCCGTAATAGTTTTAATGACCATCATGATAAGCCGCAAATCACTAGCTGTTGGTTGCCTCCGTGCAATAATCTGGTTACAAATTTCGTCAATTGACACTTCCATGGCATTTACACGATGATCTCGGGTAATCACCTGGTTAATCAAATCCTCGTTTCCGGTTATCAATGCCTCAATTGCACATTCAATTTGTTCTTCAACAAAGCCCCCCATTTGTAGTACACGTGTCCGAACTTCTTCTAGGCTTGCATCAAATTGTTTAGAAATATGTTCTTTGTTTTGCATGAGTGTTTTACTCGATTGAGAGTTATTGTATGAAATTTATTGAAGAATCAGTCTATGCAGGATAATGCAGATCAAATAGAAATTGTTCTAACTCCACTATCAGTTCCCAGTAGCAATACATCTGCAGGCCGCAAAGCAAAAAGTCCATTGGTTACTACCCCGGTAATTTGATTCAGCTTAGTCTCCAGTTCCACAGGATTCATAATCCGCATCCCATGAATATCAAGAATCACATTACCATTATCGGTTTTAAAGCCTTGCCTTAATGCCGGTTGTCCCCCAAGCAATACAATTTCACGCGCAACATAACTACGCGCCATGGGTATTACTTCGATAGGTAGTGGAAAGTTACCCAACACTTCAACTAATTTGCTTTGATCAGCAATACAAATAAATTTCCGGGCAACCGCAGAGACTATTTTTTCTCGAGTCAATGCACCCCCTCCCCCTTTGATCATGTGTAAATGCTCAGTAATTTCATCCGAACCATCCACGTAAACAGGGATATCCATGATATTGTTCAAATCCAATACTTCAATTCCATGCCCCTTAAGACGCTGAGCAGTTGCATCTGAACTTGCAACAGCACCTTCAATCTGATGTTTGATTTTAGCCAATTCATCGATAAAGTAATTGGCAGTAGAACCGGTTCCAACACCTACAACAGATCCTATCGGAATATATTGTATAGCAGCAGCAGCTACTGCACGCTTTTGTTCGTCTTGAGTCATGTTGCTCCTATTCTCATAATAATTATTGATTTAGTGTATCAGGATAACGTTATCTGCCCATTAAAACAATGTCTCTCGTCTTAGTCAGAGGTAACTCTGATGTATCGATTCATCAGACTAATAGCAATTCTAATAATCTAACCTTGTTTTCCATCCACTCTAGGTCGCCAATAGATTGGCACATACCTAATAGCCCATAAAGCGAAGGCAAACAACCAGATCAATCCGGCGATTACGTATAGTTGAGGTATTACCGCTGCCGCTGCTGATGAAATATCAGCAATAATTCTAAGTATTGCAGCTGCCTGAAATCCTAAAAATAATATCCAAGTGAGTTGATCTAGTTCTAATGGCCGACCAGCGTGACCAAGCGTAACTCGTGAAGTCATCGCTAAGATCATACTTGTAAAGAACCCAATAGCTAATGCATGCAATGGCGCTAACCCGAATACAACCTTACCAGATTGCATATAAACCAGGCTTTGTAATCCATATAGCACCATAGATATGGCAAACCAAGAAAATGAAATATGCAACACCGCTAATAGCTTGACACGAAAACTACGCACCCATCCCCAGCGATAAGAGAGATAAAAAGCACACAATGCTAATGGTAAATCCAAAATCCATAAATAAGCCAATACCCCCATCAATTGTAAGTATCCATGCGCTACAATCAATCCGAGCATAAGCCAAAGCAACCAGAATGGCCGCACCATCACATAATTATCCAAAACTCGACTGGAAAAAAAAGGAATCATACGATGCGACACCGTTAGGACAATCGGTACTAGAAAGAACCAAATACCGATGTGGCTGGAAAAATCAATCATGACTCGATTGCCCGTAATTAGCCATAATAAATAAGCTATCAATCCAAACCACCCCATCAAAAGCGCAATACTGGTTATCTTGGCATGCCGTTTATCCTGTGGAGTGGTCGTAAATAATATTCGTAACAACACATATATGGCCAGGCTCCAGCCAATAAGCATGACTGCAACGCCAGCTATACTTAATTCTTCACCTGCTACTAATCCAATATAAAATAGCAAAACACCACACAGCATTAACAAACAAGTCGACATATATTCATTAGGCTTAACTTTTTCTCCATTCATCCAGTTAGGATATGTAGTAAACAAGAACCCAAAAATAAAGAAAGGAAAGAAACCATAGATCATTAAAAAAGCATGCACCCAGATTGGAGCAATATTCCAACTAACAGCTGTCCCCACAACTGCGTAGCGCCCACTAAGATCAAAAACCCACCAAAGCAATGCCAAAATACCTTGCAGTACACCAACCAGAAACAAACTTCGATGAGGAGCTGCAGCGATGTGATTCCATGCAGTCATCTGATTAGTCATCATATTTTCCATAAATATTATTGCTCTTCATTTTTCCGAAACTATCTTGTTAATTATTCGAATCACTATTTTTCCCTCGCCCAGTTATTTGTTATGATTCGTTTCCTACTTTGCGTAACCTTCATTTATGCTGAATATTGATCTACATTGTCACTCCAACATCTCAGATGGCCTATTAACACCTACTCATCTGGTAGAACGTGCATTGCTTCGAGGCGTTGAAACATTGGCATTAACAGATCATGACGATATTGCTGGGTTATCCGAAGCACAAAAAGCTGCTGATAGTAATCGCATCAAGTTTATCAATGGAGTAGAAATATCTGTTAGCTGGCGTAGCCGCACATTACATATTCTCGGCCTAGCAATTGACCCAAAGTATACTCCACTGATAGAAGGCTTGACCACCCTACGTATAGGACGGTTATCCCGAGCAGAAAGAATTGCCGCAGAATTGGAGAAAATAGGCATTCATGGTAGTTTAGAGGGCGCCTATGCTTATGTTGGAAATCAAGGTATCATCGGTCGAACTCATTTCGCACGCTTTCTCGTTGAACAGGGTCACGCCAAAAACATTAAATCAGTATTTAAAAAATATCTTGTCAAAGGTAAGCCAGGATATACACCACACCAATGGGCAGAATTAAGTGATGCGATTAATTGGATCAAGGGAAGTGGCGGTCAAGCGGTGATTGCACATCCTGGTCGCTATGGTTTAGGCAAAAATATTACACAAGACTTATTAGATGAATTTTGTCGTCTAGGTGGCAGTGCACTTGAAGTCATCTCCCCAAGTCATACTCCCGAACAAGTAAAGTTTTATGCACAGCATGCACAAGATATGAATCTATCAGTTTCCTGCGGATCAGATTTTCATGGGCCAAATGAAAGTTATTATGACTTGGGTCAACTTCCCCATATCCCTCCAGGCTGCACTCCCATTTGGCACGACTGGCAAAACAATTCATAATTCTAATTTTATCCTATCTATCTGCACCCAACGATACTCTTACTGTGGCTCAATTTTTCTCGATTCATTCCAATACTCCTCACTTACGATTGATCAAACAAGCTGTTGCGATAGTTCGTAGCGGCGGAGTGATTGTGTATCCAACTGATTCTTGCTATGCCTTAGGATGTCACTTAAACGACAAAACTGCAATGTCGCGTATCCGCACTATTCGGCAAGTGGATGAGAAGCATCACTTCACATTAATCTGCCGGGACCTAGCAGAAATTGCAACATACGCTAAAGTTGATAACAGCCAATATCGATTACTCAAAGCAACAACCCCAGGAAGCTATACTTTCATTCTGCAAGCAACTCGTGAGGTACCGCGCCGAATGCAACACCCCAAACGTAATACTATTGGATTACGTATTCCCGACCATCCGGTTGTTTTAGCGCTGCTTGAAGAACTCGGCGAACCCCTACTCAGTTCGACTTTAATATTACCCGATGATGAATGGCCCTTGAATGACGGGGAAGAAATCCGTAGTCGCCTTGAGCATCAAGTAGAGTTAATCATGGATTCCGGATCGTGTGGTATTGAAATGACAACGGTAATTGACTTAACTAAAAACACTCCTGAATTGATTCGACAAGGAAAAGGGTCTATCGAACCTTTTGGTATTAGTCATGGATAGCATTATTCAAGGTATTGCAATTTATGCCTTACCCGTTATTTTTGCCATTACTTTGCATGAAGCTGCTCACGGATATGCAGCAAAACATTTCGGGGACTTTACTGCACACAATGAAGGACGGATTAGCTTGAATCCAATTCGGCATATTGATCCTGTCGGAACTATTCTGGTACCGCTCTCATTATTTATCATTAGTAAGATTACGATGGGAGCAGGTTTTTTATTTGGTTGGGCGAAACCTGTCCCGGTTAATTTCTCCAATTTACGACACCCAAAACGCGATATGCTTTGGGTAGCTGTAGCTGGTCCGAGCGCAAATCTATTCATGGCCATTCTCTGGGCAATAGTCATCAAATTGGCTATCACCATCCCTGACAGCAGTCTCGCTAAACCCGCAGTATTAATGGGAATTGCCGGTATCGAAATCAACATTATTTTGATGGTGTTAAACTTACTACCACTACCACCTTTAGATGGCGGCCGAATGGCTGTGAGCTTACTCCCCAATCGCTTGGCATATCAATTCTCACGTCTTGAACCTTATGGATTTGTGATATTGCTGATCTTGATGTTTAGTGGCGTATTAGGGGCAATAATCGTCCCCATTATTACTTGGCTAAAAATAATGATCGTATCATTTTTCGGATTATATATTTAACAATGTTGAGATTAGGAAAACATCATGTTTGCTGATCGTGTTTTATCAGGTATGCGCCCTACGGGCAGCTTGCATTTGGGACATTACCATGGTGTCTTAAAAAATTGGATTCATTTACAGCAACAATATGAATGTTTGTTTTTTGTAGCTGACTGGCACGCGTTGACAACACATTACGATACCCCAGAAATTATTGAACAAAATGTTTGGGATATGGTGATTGATTGGTTAGCTGCAGGAGTAGATCCATCACAAGCAACTCTGTTTATTCAATCAAAAGTACCTGCACATTCGGAACTATACTTATTATTGTCAATGATGACACCACTGGGCTGGCTGGAACGTGTTCCAACCTACAAGGATCAACAGGAAAAACTATCCGATAGAGACCTAGGTACCTATGGTTTTCTCGGTTACCCTTTGCTACAAAGTGCCGACATACTAATTTATCGCGCCAATCTAGTCCCAGTAGGCGAAGATCAAGTACCTCATCTGGAATTTACTCGAGAAGTCGCACGTCGATTCAATCATATTTATGGCAAAGAACCCGGGTTCGAAGAGAAAGCTGAACAGGCGATCAAGAAGCTAGGCTCGAAGAAGTCAAAATTATATGCCGAGCTACGTAACCTCTACCAGGAACAAGGCGATGAAAGTGCGCTGGAAGAAGCGCGTTCACTTTTAAATGAACAACAAAGCCTAAGCCTAAGTGATCGTGAAAGACTATTTGGATACCTGGAAGGCGGTGGAAAAATGATTATGGCAGAACCTGAGGCGTTGTTAACCGAGGCTTCTAAAATGCCTGGTTTGGACGGACAAAAAATGTCCAAATCGTATGACAACACGATCAGTTTTCGGGAAGACCCGACCAGCATTGAAAAAAAGATTCGCACCATGCCGACTGATCCAGCAAGAGTTAGGCGGAGCGATCCAGGGGATCCGAATAAATGCCCTGTCTGGCAATTTCACTCAATTTACTCCAACCACGATACGCAAGAATGGGTGCAACGAGGCTGTCGTAACGCACAAATCGGCTGCTTGGATTGCAAATCACCGGTAATCTCGGCCATTTTGGCTGAACAAAATCCAATATATGAGCGAATTCAGAGATATGAAGAAGATCCAACACTGGTTCGTAATATCATTGCTGATGGCTGCGAAAAAGCGAATAAATTAGCCGAAGAAACCATGCGCGATATCCGAGAAGCTATGGGATTAAACTACTCCTAAGCTCCAGATCTTCCAGATCAATCGATTTATAATCTAATATGTATCCTGCCACAGTAGGCTTTATCGACCAATCTAAAACACTGGTTCCTGTTGCTAAAATCTGCGGCGAACCATTGCTAGAAATTCCACAGGATCTGTATATTCCACCCGATGCATTGGAAGTCCTTTTAGATACGTTTCAAGGCCCCTTGGATCTTTTACTTTACCTCATCCGTAAACACAATCTCAATATTCTCGACATACCAATGGCTGAGTTGACCCAACAGTACATGCGTTATGTTGACACAATGTGTGCTGATCAATTAGAACTGGCCGCAGAGTATTTACTCATGAGTGCGTTACTCATAGAAATCAAATCACGCATGCTACTCCCCGCAATGCCTAAAATACCTAACGAAGAAGAACATGACCCACGTGCCGAATTGGTCAGACGGCTACTGGAATATGAGCAAATCAAAAAAGCTGCGTTTCATCTAAATGAATTACCGCAAGTCGGTCGTGAGATTACCGTGATACGAGTATGGGTAGAACATGCGTTGATCAATCACCCCCCCAATCTTCACATTGATGACCTTCGGCAAGCTTGGGAAACGATTCTTTCTCGCTCTCATATTCATCAACACCATCAAATTAAGCGCGAAACGCTATCCGTTCGTGCCTATATGAGTCAAATTATGCGCGATTTGCAAATACACAAACAATTGCAATTTCACGAATTATTCAGCCCCTCAGCAGCTGTCGCAGAAGTTGTCGTCACTTTCTTAGCGATTCTCGAACTTGCCAAAGCATTAGTGATAGAAATTACCCAATCTCAACCATTCGAATTAATTTATGTCCGATCCATTAGCGATTGACCGCACCAATACTGCGAATGAGACGCACGATCTCAATAAAGTAATCCAAATCCTGGAAGCAGCTTTACTATCCAGTCAAGAGCCTCTATCTGCGCAAGAGCTTAGAAGACTATTCAATCACGAATTTACCGCTTCTCTAATCACTGACCAACTGGAAAAAATTCGCAATAAATGGGCTCATTCCTGCATAGAGCTCGTTCAAGTAGCCAGTGGCTGGCGGTTTCAAGTTAGCCCCGAGATACAACCTTACCTAAATCGTTTATCATCGCAGAAAGTGCCGCGCTACACGCGCGCCGTTATGGAAACTCTCGCAATTATCGCCTATCATCAACCTGTTACACGGGGTGATATAGAAGAAATACGGGGGGTAAGCACTTCCGGTGCTATTCTCAAAACACTAAGCGTACGTGGCTGGATTGAAACCGTTGGTCATCGGAACGTTCCAGGAAAACCTGCACTATTTGCAACTACAGAAAACTTTTTAAATGACCTCAATTTACGTACATTGGAAGAATTACCGCCATTAGAAGAAATGAAATCTCTGATTACAATCGACTAAACCTTGACATAGTGATACGCTTTATTATATCGATGAATCAATTCCCAGCTAGTTGATTACAATTCATCCCATTTCTAATCTTTTTTGATATTAGCAGGCGGCTTGCAATAGAATCTTGCAGGAAACTCCGTGGTTTGCTTGCGATTCCGAACCACATCCCCTCCCTCCTTAACACATACCGCAACCGATCTATCCAAACTGGGAAAATACTCGTTAGAACCAGGTTGTGCTGAGGTTGGTGGTACCTGTTCTCGGATTCGTTTGCATAACTCTGGCTCAGTTGATTTGACAGGCGAGTCTTGCATTGCAGGTAATGGACACAGATTACAAGGGTCCCCTGGGCATAAGCAACCTGTACATTCTGCATAAGCTGGTGAGAAAAAAATCACAAATACCAAGCTCCCAAAAAGCAATATAATATTTTTACTAATAAACTCCATCAAATAGTTTTCCTTTTAACAATCAGCTATCAGATTCTTATATAATCTTTATTTACTTGACTCATCATCTGTCTCTTCTGTAACACAAAAACGAGATGATGCAGATTTTTATCGTTTCTAAAAAATATGAAAGATAATAAGTGTTATCAAAATTCTATCCACTTAAGGTTTTTGGGTCATTTCGTTTTACTATTCGTAATCATGATCCTATATTCTCTCAATGCAGCAGCGCAGGACATTGAACAATTACAAAAGAATGCTAGCGTTACTTATGAAAAAATGATGCAAGCCAAACAATCTGCAGAGAATCTAGAGAAAGATTTCATCTCGGCAGAAAAGAAATTGACTGAAGCTAAAGAAAAGCTCGCTATCGCTGAACGCGATACATCCAATGCCAAAAAAAAATCGGATCAAGCTAAAATCATTTTTGAGCAGGCTGTAAATCGCTGGAAGCAAGCTTCCGATGATTTGGCCAATGAATGGGGAAAATCTGAAATTAAATAATCAGTAGAAAACGTAATCGAGTTCAAGACAACTCGAGTACCATGATTATATGAGGAATACCTGCTTCCATAAATTCTTTCCCGCACTTCTGGAAGCCAAATTTTTCGTAAAATTCGACAGCCGTTAATTGTGCATGCAAAGTTGCCTTTTTCATTCCAAGAGCTCGCATTTCCTGTAGTATTTTTTGCAACATAGCACTGCCAATTCCTTTTCTTCGCCATACTTTTAGTACCGCCATTCGCCCAACATGGCCATCGGGCAACAACCGTGCGGTACCGATTCCATTCCCTTCAAAATCCTGTACCAGAATATGAGTACAGATCCGATCCATCGAATCCCATTCCATCGCTTCGGGAACATTTTGTTCATTAATAAAAACCGCTGAACGTATACTGCGTAAATTTGGCTCCTCGTTTCTCCAGTTGACAATTCTGATTCGATAAGGAAAACCGCTATTCATTAAGGTACATCAATCAAAAACAACCACACAATAGCCTTTCAGAAAATGAACATTATTACTCAAAAGGATGACGCAACAAAATAGTATCTTCTCGATCCGGGCCAGTCGAAATCATATCAATAGGCACCTCACAAATAGCCTCTAGATATTTTAGGTAATTTTGTGCAGCTTTGGGCAAACAATCAAATTCTTTAATACCGGCGGTGCTTTCCTTCCAACCCGGCATTTCCTCATAGATGGGCTCGCAATGGTCGAAATCATCAGCACCAATTGGCAATACATCGCTACGCACACCATCATTTAATCGATAACCTACGCCTAAATTGATACTTTCGACACCATCCAATACATCAAGCTTGGTTATACACAAACCGGTCACGCCATTGATTTGGATAGAACGTTTCATGGCTACCGCATCAAACCACCCACAACGCCGTGGGCGTCCAGTAGTTGAACCGAATTCATGTCCACGAATCGCTAAATGTTTACCAATATCATCATCTAGTTCTGTTGGGAAAGGACCTGAACCGACACGTGTAGTGTATGCTTTGGTAATACCAAGTACATAGTGCAACATTTGTGGACCCACCCCACTACCCGGACCCGCTGCACTAGCTACACAATTACTTGACGTAACATAGGGATAAGTACCGTGATCAATATCCAACAAAGCTCCTTGAGCGCCTTCAAAAAGCAGATTCTGGCCAGCTTTGTTTGCTTTAAACAACAACTGCGCCACATCGGCCATCATCGGCTGAATTTTCTCGCCTTGCATGAGTGCTTCATCCATTGTTTTTTGAAAATCAATCGCTGGCGCAGAAAAATAATTTCTTAATACAAAATTATGATAGTCCAGTATCTCAGTTAACTTAGCGGAGAATCGCTCACGATGAAATAAATCTTGTAGGCGAATCGCGCGTCTAGCAACTTTGTCTTCATAAGCGGGACCAATTCCTCGGCCTGTCGTACCAATTTTTCCTTCACTTCTTGCAGCCTCGCGTGCATTATCCAAGGCAATGTGATACGGAAGAATTAAAGGACAAGCTTCGCTAATACGTAATCGCCCCGCAATATCAATTCCACTTTTCTCAAGCATATCAATTTCGTCCAACAATGCTTCAGGAGAAAGTACGACACCATTACCAATATAACAAATTACATTACTGCGTAAGATTCCCGAAGGAATCAAATGCAGTATGGTTTTTTGACCACCGATAACCAATGTATGACCTGCATTATGCCCACCTTGGAAACGAACCACACCTTGCGCATGGTCTGTTAACCAATCGACAATTTTACCTTTACCTTCATCACCCCATTGCGTACCAATGACCACAACATTTTTAGTCATGTCTAAATCTCTAAATTCCTTAATGAAATATTAAATTCCTTTAACGATCCATTTACCTTTACTGAAAATCAGCTCTCTGTCGTAGTCATCTAAGACCTCGATGTTTCCCGGCAAATCGATTACTACAATTTGCCCTGATTTACGCAACGCCGCAATCTGAGCTTGCAATTCTTTATTGTGCATATCAAAAGGCGCCCTTATGCCTTTTGGATATTGCTGTGGCTTATTCAACCGAGACAATGCTTTTAAATCCATACTAAAGCCCGTTGCTGGTCTGGCTCGACCAAAAGCCTTGCCAATCTCATCATACCGTCCCCCCAAAGCTACTGCATTCGAACTTCCATATGTATAAGCCGCGAACACAATACCTGTATGATAGTGATAACCACGCAAATCAGATAAATCAAAAGCTACTTTATCAACTGATATCTTCAAATCTCTCTCGATCGCAGAAAGTTCATCCAATGCTTTACTCACTTCAGGATAGTCAGGCAGATGCTTAGCGGCCACTACCAAAACTTTTTTATCTCCATAGAGCTCCGGCAATAGCAGCAATGCTTCACGTGTAGTTTTTTTGAGCTTGCTCGACAATTCTTTTAACGAAGCAATGTCTTTTGCTTGCAGAACAGCAAAAAGCTCGGTTTCGAGTTCTGTAGATATACCACCTCGTTTAATCAATCCACGGAATACACTGACGTGTCCCAAATCCAAATGAATTTGATTGATACCAACAACGGAAAGACATTGCAACATCAATTGTTGAATTTCAAGATCACTTTCTAAACCAGAATGGCCATATAATTCAGCACCAATTTGCAAAGGCTCTCGAGTTTGCGTTATTCCGAATGGTATAGTGTGCAAAATACTGCTGGCATAGCATAAGCGCGTTATCCCATCACAGTTCAACAAATGGGCATCTATACGAGCAGCTTGCGGCGTCATATCTGCGCGCAATCCCATCAAGCGTCCACTTAATTGATCAATCACTTTAAAGATGCGTAAATCCATATCGCTACCACTACCTGACAATAAGGATTCGATATACTCTAGCAAAGGAGGAATTACCTGCTGATAGCCATGCACAAACAGCAAATCGATAATCTGTCGCCGCATCAATTCGACGTGACGCGCTTCAACCGGCAAAATATCTTCAATATACTCTGGAAGCAGCCAGTTACGCATGATTCAACTTACTTGTCGCTAAAAAGAACATAAAATTAACTGATGATGAGTAACAGCATTACCCCAATTAACATTGAAGTTAATCCAATAAATCGAATGTAGTTGTCATTAATTTCGATCATTTTCCTAAATGCTTCCCGCCAAGTGTGCGGAGACAAAAAAGGCAGCATTCCTTCTAAAATTAACATTAATGCAATCGCGATCAGAAAATTTTCCCACATCATCACAACACACTTTACTCCATATTGTTACTTCATTCATTGAGAGAATGCATTCATACAAAAATCAAGAGGTTCTGCATTAAATCGAGTATTATCAACACGATCCCAGAACCTCTTTAAAAAATCAATAAACTAAATTTAGCTCTCAAAATCAAAAAATTACTTTTTCTTCTCCGCTAAGCTCGGTTGTTTTAAGTACTTAAAGAAGTCAGAGGTAGGCTCAAGAACCATCATATCGCCTTTGCTCTTAAACGATTGCTTGTATGCATCGATACTTCTCCAGAATGCATAAAATTCAGCGTCTTTCTCGAAAGCTGAGGCGTAAATAGCTGCTGCCTGACCATCGCCTTCACCCATTTTCTTTTGCGCTTCACGATAAGCTTCTGCTAATACAATTTCACGCTGTTTATCCGCATCCGCACGAATTTTCTCTGACTCAGCAGCTCCCGTCGAACGCAATTCATTGGCAACACGTTTACGTTCAGCCTCCATCCGCCGATAAACAGATTCGCTCACTTCTTGGGGTAAATCAACACGCTTCAAGCGAACATCAACAACCTCTACACCAATAGAACGCGCATCGTTGTCGGCTTTCTGGCGCATAATCTCCATAATTCTATCGCGCTCTCCTGATACCACATCATGTACTGTACGATTACCGAATTCATCACGCAAACTTGCGTTAATAGTTTGCGCCAAACGCGTTTGAGCTAAACCCTCATCTCCACGTACGCTAATATAGTACTGCTTTACGTCAACAATACGCCACTTAACAAAGAGATCAACCAAAACGTTCTTTTTCTCTGAAGTAATAAACCGTTCGGGTTCATCCGTATCCATCGTTAAAATACGTTTCTCAAAATACAACACATTCTGTGCAATGGGAATTTTGAAATATAAACCGGGACTGGTTTTAACATCAATAACTTCACCCAATTGGAACAGAATCGCTTGTTGACGTTCATCAACAATATAAATAACTGAGCTACCCAAAAAAACCAGGGCAACAATAATGCCCAAAAGACCTGATGAAAAATTTTTCATTTATCGACTCTCCCGTTCACGGTTGCGAAAAGAATCCCGTGTTCTTGAATTGCTATCTGACACTATTTCTTGTGGTTGTGCAGTCTGCACACTGACGGGAGAAGACAGCGGAGATCCACTACTCATTAACTTATCCAATGGCAAGTACAGCAAATTGTTACCATTTTTCTGATCGACAACAATCTTACTTGTAGAGGACAAAACTTGTTGCATCATGTCAAGATATAAACGATCCCGAGTAACATTAGGTGCTTTGCTATACTCAGTCAGAATCTGCTCAAAACGACTCGCATCACCTTCTGCGCTTGCTATTACGCGTTGCTTATAACCTTCCGATTCTTGAATTAACCGTGCAGCACTACCGACAGCACGTGGAACAACATCATTAGCATAAGCTTGCCCTTCATTTTTCTGACGCTCTCTATCTTGCCCCGCTTTGACTGCATCATCAAAGGCTGCCTGAACTTGCTCGGGTGGTTGTGCATTTTGCATCGTTACCCTGTTAATCAAGATACCGATTTGATAACGATCTAGTATTTTTTGCATTAATTGCGTAGCGTTAGCTGCAACTTGCTCGCGTCCTTCATACAAAACATAATCCATTTTACTTTTACCGATCACTTCTCGAATAGCCGTCTCAGCTGCCTGTAACACCGCATCCTCCGGACTACGATTTTTGAAAAGAAAATTTTCAGGGTCATTCAATATATATTGCACCGCAAATTGTATATCGATGATATTTTCATCATCCGTCAACATGAGCGACTCACGTAGTACTTTATTCTTTACATTACTACGGTAACCGATTTCTACTGTACGAACTTGACTGACATTGACTAACTCAACCTTCTCAACGGGATAGGGCATATGCCAGCGTAAGCCAGCAGGCGTAGTATCGACATATTGCCCGAAGCGCAGCACAACACCTCGCTGTCCTTCATCGACGATGTAAAATCCACTCGCAAACCACACCGCCAACATTAAGCCTATAATTAACGCAATACTTCCACCGCCATGCGGCTTGAACTCTTGATTACGCTGATTTTGGCCATCATCTTTATGATTATCTTTTTTCTGACCGAAAAAATTGTTTATTTTTTTATTGACGTTTCGCAATACTTCATCCAAATCCGGCGGATTGGAACCACCCTTATTTTTCCCCCATTGAGGGTCATCTAATCCCATAATAGTCTAGTCCCTATTGTATTCGTTCAAAAAAATCATTGCATTGAGGCATGAACTTCGATTGTTTCTTTTGTACCAACAGCAGATTCTCTATCCATTTTCTTAGAATGTTCTAAAATTGATTCTGCCAATGCTAGTCTTAAAAAATCCAGACCATCGCCAGTCTTAGCGCTTATACAAATCCGGTTCATTCTACCATATTCATCGCGCACATACTTTGTCCCTGCAGCAATCAACGAAACCATTAAATCACTCTTATTGAGAATCTGGATCTGCGGGATAGTATCTGCGCCTATATCTCTGAGAATCTTATTCACCTGATCAGCTTGCTCATTCCAGTTAGGGGCACTTGCATCTATCACATGCAGTAATATATCAGCTTGTACCGTCTCTTCAAGCGTCGCACGAAACGCAGCCACTAATGTGTGCGGCAAATCTCTAATGAAACCCACAGTATCAGAGACAATAACTGTCCCGGCTTCACTCAAATACAATTTTCGAGTGGTCGTGTCTAAGGTTGCAAACAGCTGATCGGCTGCATAACTTTGCGCTGCAGTTAATTTATTAAAAAGTGTTGATTTTCCTGCATTCGTATAACCCACAATCGAAACGGATAATATTTTTGCGCGTTGCCTTTGTCGTCTTTGCACCGTTCGTTGACGTTGCAATGTCGATAATTTTTCTTTTAATAACTTGACACGCTTGCGAATTAAACGACGATCAGTTTCTAACTGTGTTTCACCAGGGCCACGAAGACCAATTCCCCCTTTCTGCCGCTCCAGGTGGGTCCAGCCACGGATCAATCGCGTAGCAAGATGTTCGAGTTGCGCCAACTCAACTTGCAATCGTCCTTCATAACTTTTAGCACGTTGTGCAAAAATATCTAAAATCAAACTAGTACGCTCTACCACGTTACATTTCAAACGCACCGATAAATTACGCTGCTGTGCAGGGGAAAGATCATGATTGAACACAACGAGCGCAGCATTCGTATTCGAAACGAGCTGCGCTATTTCCTCAACTTTACCCGAACCAATAAAAGTAGTTGCATCAGGGCGCGCTCTCTTGCCTTCTACGATTCCAGTAATAACAAGATTCGCACTTAATGCCAGTTGTTGTAACTCATGCAATCGGTCATGGTAATCATCATAACCAAAATCAAGATTGACAAGAATGGCATTGGTTAAATCTTTTTTTAATTCAAGCATACTTGAGCCAATTGCACTCAAGCGCTACATATCGTGAGATTCTGATACTTCAATTGGGATAGTCACAGACTTTGCAGGCACTACCGTAGAAATAGCATGCTTATATACCATCTGTGTAACAGAGTTCTTCAGCAGTACCACATATTGGTCAAACGAATCAATTTGTCCCTGCAATTTAATTCCATTCACCAAATATATCGATACCGGAATATGCTCTTTCCTTAATATGTTGAGAAACGGATCTTGCAGCAGCTGCCCCTTATTACCCATAGGTAATTCCTTATTCTAATTATGGTTAGCGGAATAGTGACTCTACTTCATTTTTTTGTGTAAATCTAGCAATTCACGCTAAACAAGCTAAATTTCACAGATAATTTAATTGCACCTTATTAATCACCATTCATCAATTGATGATCGATAATATACGTATAATAATATCTCTAAATGGAAGCATTTATTCTAAAAAAAACAAATGCTTCCATAATCTTACGCATTACCACTAACTTTTTTTTACAAAAGCCAGATTAAAACGGTGCCGGCTTAGGTGTATTGTTGTTTGACGGCGGCAAAATCGGCAATTTGATATTGGGCTGATCACCCGTCAGTGTTTTTAAAAATGCAACAATACTATCCACATCCTTTTCATTTAAATCTTTATTGAGTTGCACTTTCCCCATGGTTCTGACCGCATCCTCTAATGAGGTCACAGCACCATCATGAAAGTAGGGATAGGTTAATTCGATATTGCGCAAAGTAGGTACTTTAAATACATTTAAATCTTCGTCCTTTCCTGTGACAGCTTTTCTGCCTTCAATTTTACTAGCAGTTTTATAGGGTGTATGTACTCCAAACTTCTGATACATAGCGCCCCCTACTGCCGCACCAGAATGGCAACTTACACAACCTATATTCTTAAATAATTCGTATCCTTCTAATTCTTGTTGATTGATTGCAGCCTTATCACCCTGTAGCCACTTATCAAAACGTGAATTGGGTGTCACCAAAGTATCTTCAAAA
Organism: Nitrosomonas sp.; assembly: GCA_024281825.1. Classification (GTDB taxonomy): domain Bacteria; phylum Pseudomonadota; class Gammaproteobacteria; order Burkholderiales; family Nitrosomonadaceae; genus Nitrosomonas. The sequence continues at coordinate 112,786 of JAMWZY010000002.1, forward strand.
GCTGCGATCGCTTCTGTGACTTTATCGATATTAATTTCTTTGGAGCCAAATGCTTTCTCAAAATAACCGTGATATTGCGGAATGGATTGAATGACTTCAATGGCCAATTTATGGGTAGATCCCATTTCTCCAGGATTCGCAATAGGCCCACCAGCTTGTTCTTTAAGATCTTTGGCACGCCCATCCCAGAATTGCGCCAGACTCATGCTTGAATTTAGCACAGTTGGAGCATTAATAGGGCCTTGAAACCATTTGTGACCTATTGAACTTGGAATATTATCCGTCCCGCCCATGCTTAAGTTATGACAAGAATTACAGGAAATAAAACCGGACTTAGATAACCTTGGATCAAAAAACAGCATTTTACCTAACTCAACCATATCTGGATTTTTTACAACCGCAGGTTTAATAGGTTGAATAGGTTCATTGGCTGAAGCATTCATCGAAATAGCAAATGCGCTAATCGATAACAGTGATGCAACCAGTGTACGTACCTTCATCGATATTCTCCCTTAGAAACAAAAACACTTTACATTAAAACACGACTGTAATGGCGCAGCCGGTTACGCCTGACTAAGTTCAGCAAACGATATCACACTAGGAAGATTTATATCAGTTAATCTGCGATCACAAACTGAGTCATTCAGTTATGGTTCCGTCAAGCTTCAATACAGTAATACTTATGTATTTATTTATCCGATAATTTTTTCTTCACTGGAGCAATCGTTTACTTCAGTTTGTTTTTCGATCACATCATTATTTGTTATTATCTTATTGTTATAATCTTTTCCCTGACAACAATCCAGCTTTAGAAGTCGCGCTAGTTCTGTTAATGCTTGCATGTATACCTTTCTTTTGAATTCAACGACCGAGTCTAGTTCCACCCAATATTGATTCCATCTCCAAGCATCAAACTCCGGATGCGTGCTACGACGCAATGATACATCGCTATCATGTCCCGTTAAACGCAGTAAATACCAAATTTGCTTCTGCCCTTTATAATTACCACGCCACTCACGTCTTATCCACCGCTCTGGCACCTCATAGCGTAACCAGTCTTTCGTACGACCAACAATTTGTACGTGATTGGAGTGCAAACCGATCTCCTCGGTTAATTCCCGATACATAGCTTGCTCCGGGCTTTCGCCTGATTTAATACCACCTTGCGGAAATTGCCAAGAATTTTGTTTGATGCGTTTGCCCCAAAATACTTCGTTTCTAGAATTCAGCAAGATAATACCAACATTCGGGCGATATCCATTACGGTCTATCATGTGAATTATCCATTTTGATTCATCAAGTATGTAGATTTTTTCATACTTTCCTTCAGATTGAAAGTATCACAAAAAATAAAAAACTGACTTCGAAGATAGATCATTCTTTCACTTTGCTCATAATTTAATGAAATGCAGAACTCCACTTGGATTCATGCGCACTAACACTATTTATTTCAGAGTAGAATAACGATCCTTTTTAATTTCGGCGGAATGAACTATGCGTGTTTCGCAATTTTTTATTTCTACTCTTAAAGAAGCACCGACAGAAGCTGAGCTCATCAGCCATAAACTTATGTTGCGCGCAGGGCTAATTAAACGCCTTGGAAGCGGGCTTTACACCTGGATGCCATTAGGTCTCAGAATATTGCGCAAAGTCGAAAATATCGTACGTGAAGAAATGAACGCCAGTGATGCCATCGAAGTTCTTATGCCAGCAGTACAACCCAGTGAGCTATGGCAAGAAACCGGGCGCTGGGATGTATTCGGTCCGCAAATGCTAAAAATCAAAGACCGACATGAACATGATTTTTGCTTTGGCCCAACCCACGAAGAAATCATCACAGACATTATACGCAGGGAAGTTAAAAGTTACCGTCAGTTACCTATCAATTTTTATCAAATACAAACCAAGTTTCGCGACGAAATCCGCCCACGCTTCGGTGTTATGCGTGCACGCGAATTTATCATGAAAGATGCCTATTCTTTTCATGTTGATGAATCAAGCTTACTAAAAACCTATCAACTCATGCATGAAACGTATAGCCGTATTTTCACTCGACTGGGGTTAAAATTCCGAGCTGTTGCGGCAGATACTGGCGCAATTGGCGGCAGTCATTCGCATGAATTCCATGTGCTTGCCGATTCGGGAGAGGATGCAATCGCGTTTTGTCCAACCTCGGATTACGCCGCCAATATAGAATTGGCCACCACTCTACCCGCATCAAATTCACGCTCTGCACCACAGGGTGAAATGCAGAAAGTATCAACACCGAATAAGAAAACTTGTGCCGAAGTAGCAGACTTTTTAGGCATTCCACTAGAGAAAACATTGAAAACTTTAGCCATCAAAGCAAACAATCAATTTTTTCTACTGTTATTGCGTGGCGATCATCAGCTCAATGAATTAAAGGTCAAAAAAATACCCTTCTTATCCGAATTTGAAATGGCAAGCGAGCAGGATATTCTACAGCAAACTGGCACAATTCCCGGTTACATTGGACCCATTGGGGTAAATGGTCCCATTATCGCTGATCAAACAGTAGTGAATATGAGTAACTTTGCATGTGGCGCAAATGTAGAAGGATTTCACTTAACGCAAGTCAATTTTGATCGCGATTTAAAAATACCCGAATATATTTTTGATATCCGCAATGTAGTCAATGGCGATAGCTCTCCGGATGGGAAGGGTCAATTAGAAATTTGCCGCGGGATAGAGGTAGGCCATATTTTTCAATTAAGGACTAAATATTCACAGCTCATGAAGGCAAGTTTTTTAGATGAATCTGGACAATCACGTTGGATGGAAATGGGATGTTACGGTATTGGCATTTCACGTATCGTTGCAGCTGCTATTGAACAAAATCATGACGATCATGGTATTATTTTTCCTCCTGCCATGGCACCATTTCAACTAGCGATTGTGCCAATTGGCTTGGAAAAAAGTGAATTGGTCAAACAAACCGCTGAGAAACTGTATCGGATGTTTATGAATGAAGGTATTGAAGTGCTGCTAGATGATCGTAATGAGCGCCCCGGCGTGATGTTCGCAGATATGGAGCTGATTGGCATCCCTCATCGAATTGTCATCGGTGAACGTGGACTAAAACAATCAATAATCGAATATCAAGAACGTAAAGATCAAGCTGCACAATCAATTGCTACTGATGAAATTTTATTCTTTATCAAGCAAAAGCTATGCATCTACTAATCTGTACAGCAATTTTACTAGTATTATTTTCAAGTTCTCTGACTGCGAATCAGCAACGCTACGAATACGAATCCGCTAGCACACAAACTATTTCTTTTCATGAGATTAGTGACCAAGCTGTTTCGTATATTGAGTATGCTGCCATTGCAGATAATATCGCTTGGCTTACCACAATGAGTCAACGCATGGAAAAATTCATACCTAATTCAATCGAACGTGATGAATTTCTGCGCACAGTTTATTATGAATCAAAGCGTGCGGGACTTGACCCACAAATTGTATTGAGCGTCATTCAAGTTGAAAGTCGCTTCAACAAATACGCTATTTCAAGTGCCGGTGCGCGCGGCTATATGCAAGTAATGCCATTTTGGGTTGATGTCATCGGTCAGCAAGAACATAACCTTTTTCATTTACGCGTAAATCTACGCTATGGATGCACCATTTTGCGGCACTATCTCGATATAGAAAAAGGCGATTATTTTCGTGCATTGGGTCGATATAATGGCAGTCTCGGTGTAGCCACCTATCCTCAATTGGTGTTTGATAAATGGTCAACCCAGTGGCGATACTCCTCCCCTTCTTCTCATCGCCAACTAGCCAGCCAATAAAAAGGGATTTTTGTTATTTTTGTGGTGACTTGGATGAAATGAATTGTTCAATGCTGTCACGAGAAACAATCCCTAATTGACGCGCAGCCGGCTCTCCGTTCGGATCATAAAAATAAGTACTGGGTAATAAAGAAATTTCATCAATCTGCGCAGCAAGCTGTCGGTTACCTAACACAATAGGATAATTAATAGCCATTGATTGGGCAAAATCCAGCACCATCTTCGGATCATCCATATCCATCGCAACACCAATGATCATGATATCTTGGCGATTGCCATATAACGCGATTAAATCAGGAATTTCTTTTAAGCATGGTGGACACCAAGTTGCCCAAAAATTCACAATCACCCAACGCCCTTTATAATCGGAAAGCTGATGAATCTTTCCTGTTGTATCTTGAAACTGAAATGCAAATATTTTCGTACAAAACAATAAGGAAATCCCTATCAATAACGTAGTTGTCGTATGTTTTAACACCTTATAATTCCTAAAATTCAATCACCTTTCACTTTATATTTGTGGATGCGCACGCTCCAATTTATTGCATAACTTATTGAGTGCATTCAGATAAGCTTTTGCAGAAGCTACTACAATATCTGTATCAGCGCCTTGTCCGTTAACGATACGATCAGACTTATACAACCGCACAGTCACTTCTCCTTGTGCATCCGTTCCGCTGGTAATATTATTCACCGAATACAATTGCAATTGAGCGCCGCTACTCAACAATGATTCAATAGCACGAAAAGTCGCGTCAACTGGACCACTTCCTTGCGACTCGGCATGCATTTCATTGCCATTCTCAGAAATTACTATACGTGCATAAGGCACCTCTCCGGTCTCGCTATGTACGATCAACGATACAAGCCGGAAACATTCATGCTGCACAATCACTTCATCTGAAACGAGCGCATACAAATCCTCATCAAATATTTCATGCTTTTTGTCAGCTAATTCCTTGAAACGCATGAACATACTATTAAGCATTTCCTCGGACTCAAATTCAATCCCTAGCTCAGTTAATCGAGCACGAAAAGCATTGCGTCCAGAATGTTTCCCCAACAATAATTTATTTGCGCCCCAACCCACATCTTCTGCACGCATGATTTCATATGTTTCCCGATGTTTCAAAACACCATCTTGATGAATACCAGACTCGTGCGCAAAAGCATTTGCACCCACTATTGCTTTATTCGGCTGCACCGGAAACCCAGTAATGCTTGACACCAATTTACTAGCCGATACGATATGTGTTGCATCAATACGAGTATCACAGGGAAAATAATCTTGGCGTGTTCGAATAGCCATCACCACCTCTTCTAAAGAAGCATTGCCGGCCCTTTCACCCAATCCATTAATCGTACATTCAATTTGCCGTGCACCATTCATCACCGCAGCAAGCGAGTTCGCTACTGCTAATCCCAAATCATTGTGGCAATGTACTGAAAAAATAGCCTTATCAGAATTTGGAATTCGTTCTCGCAATTGATTAATCAGCTTGCCAAATTGGTCCGGCATGGTATAGCCCACTGTATCCGGAATATTTAACGTAGTCGCCCCAGCATCAATAACTAATTCGAGAATCCGGCATAAAAAATCTATTTCCGAGCGACCCGCATCCTCTGGGGAAAATTCAACATTATCAGTATACTGACGCGCCCATTTCACGGCTTTTACCGCCTGCTCGATTACCTGCTCAGGTGCCATTCTGAGTTTATTTTTCATATGAATTGGTGATGTGGCAATAAACGTATGGATTCGGGCAGATTGCGCACCTTTCAACGCCTCACCTGTACGTTGAATGTCCGTCTCAATTGCACGTGCTAAACCACATACTGTACTTTCTTTGACCGAATCAGCCACAGCCCTGACCGCCTCAAAATCTCCATTGGAAGCTGCAGGAAAACCGGCTTCAATCACATCAACCCTCATACGCTCCAATTGCCAGGCAATACGCACTTTTTCTTCTTTAGTCATGGAAGCGCCAGGACTTTGTTCACCATCTCGCAGGGTCGTATCAAAAATAATTAAATGCTCTTGCATCATACTCTCCACTTAGAGAAGAAAAATTACATTACTCAATACTGTTTCTGATATAAAACTCGTTACAAGAATTTTATAGTTTGCTTAAAATTAAAATATAGGAATGAATAGGAAAATTTAGCGCGCAAGGCGCAGCAGGAAATTCTGCGAAGCCATAAAAGGCTGCGCTAGAACAGCAGTGCAACAGCGAAGTTGGTTATTTATTTGCATATCACTCATGAATATAAATCGTTTTTTTCTATTAGACAATAGATTAATTACGAAATTGGAGGTTCACTGATATTTTTCTTGTTTCTATTTTTTCCTAAAAAACGCCAAAGCTTAACAGCATAACCTGACAAGGCATAACATAAAAACAAACTAAACAACACCAAGGGAGGATGGCTTGGAATCAATACAAAGAAAAACAACATCAACAAAAAGATTGTGAAAAAAGGCACTCTTCGACGTAAATTAATCTCTTTCCCGCTATAGAAAGGTATATTACTAACCATAGTCAAGGCGGCAAATAATGTAATACCTGCTGCAATGAATTGAATGTTCACCCCATCAATCTGTATTCCAAAATCAATGGTTACCCATACCAACCCAGCAATTAATCCAGCAGCAGCGGGACTTGGCAAGCCCTGAAAGAAGCGTTTGTCGACAATATTGATATTAGTATTAAATCGCGCCAACCTTAAAGCTGCACAAGCACAATAAATAAAAGCAATAATCCAACCCCATTGCCCCATATCTTTTAGCGCCCATTCGTAAATGATCAGTGCAGGCGCCATACCGAAAGAAACCATATCTGACATACTGTCATACTCTGCCCCAAATTCGCTCTGCGTACCGGTTAATCGAGCTACTCGACCATCCAGTCCATCCAACACCATCGCAATAAAAATGGCAGTAGCAGAATACTCAAAATTACCATTCATCGCTTGTACGATGGCATAGAATCCAGCAAAAAGCGCAGCTGTTGTGAATAAATTGGGCAACAAATAAATACCACGACGTCTCAAGCGAGTTTTAAGAACGATACGCTCCGGCGGAGAATCAGACATGGCTATACTTCCAAAAGAAACGTTTTAACTGATACTAGATTAATTTCCGACTAGATAATCACAAACTAGAATAATACTTTTTTTGTTTACTACTGCTACAAATTTATCAATTATCGGAATTCAGCCAGGATAGTTTGAGTTGCTGAAACTTTATCGCCAATATTGACATTAATTTTGATATTTAAAGGTAGGTAAACATCGACACGCGAACCAAACCGGATAAAACCAAAGCGTTGCCCACGCTGCAAATGATCTTTGATAGCAATATGACAAACAATCCGTTTGGCAATCAAACCAGCCACTTGCACGCAAGTCACGTCAGCCCCATTATCAGCCTTAATCCATAGAGCATTACGTTCATTTTCTAACGATGCTTTAGGCAAATCAGCATTGATAAATTTCCCTGGGAAATACCATTTATCTTGCACTTCGCCATCCACTGGACTGCGATTCGAGTGCACATTAAATACATTCATAAATACGCTAATCTTGACCGAATCACGCTTTAAATAAGGGTCTTGAGTTTTCTCAACTGCCACAATCCTACCATCGGCCGGCGCCAAGATAGCATTTCGATTTTCCGGAATTTCTCGAGGTGGATCACGGAAAAACTGCAATACAAAAAATGAGATTACCCAAAAGGGTATGGCCCAAAGCCAATCGACAAATACCGTTACCCCAATGGCAGCTAAAAATGCTATCGCAATAAATAGCCACCCTTCTCGGGCAATGATTGGATGAGGATAATATGTCATAAATAAAATAGTGTTGATGAAATACGATAAAAAAATCAGACTGAATGCGTATAAATTAGTTCTTAGCCTGATCTACCAGCTTATTTTTTTTGATCCAGGGCATCATATCGCGCAATTTTGTACCTACTTGTTCAATCGGATGCTCGGAAGCTAAACGCCGACTAGATTTCAATATGGGTGCTCCAGCCTGATTTTCAAGAATAAATTCACGTGCGTACTCACCTGTTTGTATTTGCCGTAAAATTTTACGCATTTCCTCACGCGTTTGATCAGTAATAATACGTGGCCCTCTGGATACATCGCCATATTCCGCATTGTTTGATACTGAGTAACGCATATTTGCAATACCTCCCTCATAAATCAAATCCACAATCAATTTGACTTCGTGCAAGCATTCAAAATAAGCCATTTCTGGAGCATACCCGGCTTCTACCAGCGTCTCAAAACCCGCTTGAATTAATGCTGTTAATCCACCACACAACACTACCTGCTCGCCAAAAAGGTCGGTTTCTGTTTCTTCTTTGAAAGTCGTTTCAATTACACCACCACGCGTACCGCCATTGGCAGCGGCATACGACAGCGCCAAGTCTCGTGCTTTGCCGGATTTATTTTGATGAACTGCAATCAGGGAAGGCACTCCACCGCCTTGTAGATAGGTCGAACGAACCAAATGACCAGGGCCTTTAGGCGCGATCATAATCACATCCAGATCTTCCCGTGGCGTTACTTGACCATAGTGAATATTAAAACCATGGGCAAATGCTAAGGTGGCATTCTTTTTCAACGCTGGCTCAATTTCTTTCTTATAAACAGTAGCAATTTGTTCATCCGGCAACAAAACCATCACGACATCAGCATTTTTAACAGCATCAGCGACTTCCTTGACTTTTAATCCAGCTTTCTCCGCTTTGCTCCAAGATGCTCCATCTTTGCGCAAACCTACGGTCACTTTCACACCTGATTCGGTTAAGTTGTTCGCATGCGCATGTCCCTGTGAACCGTAACCTAATATAGCGACCTTTTTTCCTTTAATGAGCGAAAGATCCGCATCTTTATCGTAAAAAACTTTCATTATTTTCCTTTTAAACAGAACAGAAATAGAAGCAAATAAATAAACAAATAAGCAACATTACTAGGGTGTTTTGTCACACTCTCAAGCCCCGTAACCTAATCACTTATCAATTATTTCTAGAATATTGGGAGATTATACCCTTAAAACCCATTCACCGCGCCCTATACCACAAGCACCGGTGCGCACTGTTTCCAGCACGGCGCTACGATCAATGGATTCAAGAAAAGCATCCAATTTAGAACTGGTGCCAGTCAATTCAATGGTATAAGATTTATTGGTTACATCAATAATAGATCCTCTGAAAATTTCAGTCAGTCGCATCATTTCATCGCGCTCAGCTCCTATCGCGCGTACTTTAACCAGCATTAATTCTCGCTCGATGTGATCGCCTTCATTAAGATCAATGATCTTCACTACTTCAATCAATTTATTCAATTGTTTAGTTACCTGTTCGACTACTTCGTCGGAACCAATTGTAACGAGCGTCATACGTGACAGCGTTGGGTCTTCTGTAGGAGCTACCGTCAAAGACTCAATATTGTAGCCACGTGCAGAAAATAAACCAGCAACACGAGATAAAGCACCTGATTCATTCTCCATCAACAAAGAAATTATATGTCGCATTTATTTTTATACCAAAATCATTTCAGATAAACCTTTACCACCTGGCACCATAGGAAAGACGTTTTCAGTCTGATCCGTAATAAAATCCAAAAATACTAGTTGATCTTTAAGTTTGAACGCTTCTTTCAAAGCGCCTTCAACATCTTCAGGATGCTCAATTTTTATACCAACATGCCCATAACTTTCGGACAACTTAACAAAATCCGGCAATGCATTCATATAGGATTCCGCATAGCGGTTACCGTGAAAGAATTCTTGCCATTGCCGCACCATTCCCATATAGCGATTATTCAAATTGACAATCTTAAGCGGCAGCCGATATTGTTTACAAGTAGACAATTCTTGAATGCACATCTGAATACTAGCTTCACCCGTAATGCAGGCAACTTTACCCTTTGGATTTGCAAGTTGCACGCCCATAGCCGCAGGCATGCCAAAACCCATGGTTCCCAATCCACCGGAATTAATCCAGCGTCGCGGTTTGTCAAATTTATAAAACTGCGCAGCCCACATCTGGTGCTGTCCGACATCAGAAGTAATAAACGCATCGCCTTTGGTAATTTGATAGAGCTTCTCGATCACCATCTGCGGTTTGATAATCTTGCTATCACGATCAAATCTCAAACAATCCCGTTCTCGCCATAAATTAATCTGCTTCCACCACTCTTTCAATGATGGCAACTCGGGTTTCTTTTTCTCAGTTTTAAGTAATTTTATTAATTCTTTCAATACATCCAACACATCCCCGACAATTGGCACATCCACCTTGACACGCTTAGAAATCGAAGAAGGATCGATATCAATATGGATAATTTTTCTATTTTCGTTAGAAAAATGTTTAGGATTACCAATCACACGATCATCAAAACGCGCACCAACCGCAATTAGCACATCGCAATATTGCATCGCCATATTGGCTTCATAGGTACCGTGCATTCCCAACATACCCAAAGACTGTTTGTCCGTTGCAGGAAAACCACCTAACCCCATTAAGGTATTGGTGCAAGGAAAATTCAACATCCTCGCAAGTTCCGTCAGCTGTTCTGCAGCATCACTGAGAATCACACCACCCCCTGCGTAAATCATAGGCCGCTTAGCATCCAGAATCAGCTCGGCAGCTTTCTTGATTTGACGGGAATTTCCTTTGATAACAGGGTTATACGAACGCATTGTAACTTTATCGGGATAAACAAACTGGGTTTGTTGCTGCGTAACATCTTTGGGAATATCGACCAATACGGGCCCTGGACGACCGGTTGATGCGATATAAAACGCCTTTTTAATTGTTACAGCTAGCTCAGAAACATCTTTCACTAAAAAATTATGTTTCACGCAAGGCCGTGTGATGCCAACGGTATCTACTTCCTGAAATGCATCTAAACCAATTGCACCAGTAGGTACCTGACCGCTGATAATCACGAGAGGAATCGAATCCATATAGGCTGTAGCGATCCCTGTTACCGCATTAGTCACACCCGGGCCAGAGGTTACCAAAGCAACGCCAACTTTATCGCTAGAGCGCGCATAACCATCCGCAGCATGAATCGCCGCTTGCTCATGCCGCACCAAGATATGCCGAACTTTATCCTGTTTAAATAATTCATCATAAATAAATAATACCGCTCCACCAGGATAGCCAAAAATACACTGCACCCCTTCCTCTTGTAAGCAGCGTATCGTAATTTCAGCGCCGGTTAATTCCGCATTCATGCTTTCTGTATCCCAATATCAAAAATCAGTTAAAAACCGTTCATTTAATCACAACAACGTCGATCACCCAAGATCAATTTCCCGTTCCACCAACCGTCAATCCATCAATGCGAAGCGTTGGTTGCCCCACACCAACCGGAACACTTTGCCCTTCCTTACCACAAGTGCCCACACCGGGGTCCAACAACATATCATTGCCAATCATGGAAACACGGGTCAGCACATCTGGACCATTACCAATTAAAGTAGCACCTTTGACTGGATAGGTGATTTTGCCATTTTCAATCATATAAGCCTCTGCCGCTGAAAACACGAATTTGCCGCTGGTTATATCCACTTGTCCGCCGCCAAAATTAGCTGCATATAAACCATACTTTACAGATGCAATAATTTCGGCTGGATCCTTATCGCCATTCAACATATAAGTATTAGTCATACGAGGCATCGGAATATGTGCAAATGATTCGCGCCGGCCATTACCGGTCACAGCAACTCCCATCAGTCGTGCATTCAAATTATCTTGCAAATAGCCCTTCAAAATTCCATCCTCGATCAATACCGTACATTGTGTTGGATTACCTTCATCATCTATATTCAAAGAACCGCGTCGTTGCGGAATCGTACCATCATCAACCACGGTCACTCCCGCCGCAGCTACACGCTCGCCCACTCTGCCAGAAAAAGCGGAACTACCTTTACGGTTAAAATCTCCTTCTAAACCATGTCCAATTGCCTCATGTAAAAGGATACCCGGCCATCCATTTCCCAACACCACAGTCATAGCGCCAGCCGGGGCAGGCCGCGCATTCAAGTTAACGATTGCTTGATGTACCGCCTTTCGTGCATAATCTTGCAACATTTCATCGGTAAAGTAAGCATAACCGAAACGTCCACCTCCACCAGCAACACCCTGTTCACGGCGGCCATTTTCTTCTGCAATCACTTGCAAAGACAAACGCACTAATGGCCTGACATCCGCCGCCAACAAGCCATCGCTACGGACTATCATAACAACTTCATACTCACCGGCCAGAGAAACAACAACTTGCGTAATACGCGGATCTATTTTACGTGTATATCGCTCCAACTTTTCTAATAAAGCCACCTTATCAGCATCTTTTAGATGGCCAATGGGATCCTCGGGTAAATAGAGCCGCCTATGAAAATCGACATCATGGCGTTTCTCAACCTGTACAGATTGACTACTTCCTTGCTGAGTTATTGCACGTGTTGCCTGAGCGGCCGTCACCAACGCAGACATGCTAATATCATCGGAATAGGCAAAACCTGTTTTATCACCGCTTACCGCTCGAACACCGACACCTTGGTCAATATTGAAGCTACCGGATTTTACAATACCTTCTTCCAATACCCAACCTTCTGAACGATTGTATTGAAAGAATAAATCAGCATAATCGACTCGATAAGTCAAAATTTGGTCTAATACTTGTTGTAATCCGGGCGCATCAATACCATAAGGCGACAGAAGACAATTATCAGCAATGGCAAAAAAATCTTTATTATCGTTATAATCTTGGTTATTTTTGGCGCTCTCAAATGTCATTACCATATCATTTATATCCAACAAAATTTGAAATTGATAATCCTAGAAACCTCAGTTGGACTGAGTTGAGGTGTATGAGTTTAGAATGATTCACTTTCATGAATTGAAATCATAATACAACCTAACCCGTATACTTTACCTTAATACGAAGGGATTAGATGAAATATGTGCCCAGGAGTTGATTGAAATTTTGCAGATACGGTGAGGAAAATAAAACCTGAAATCATCCCGGATCACCCTAAATCTAGAGCAATATATTCTAAGGACAAAAACAAGCTAACAAAACTGCAAGGTTCGATGATTTAAAGCAGGTAAATTAGTCCGTAAGCGTGTTTGATATTCGGGATCGAGTGTCGCAACCACTGCACCTGGGCCTTTTGGTAAGCGCTCCATCACAACCCCCCACGGATCGACAATCATACTATCGCCATTGGTTTCTCGACCACCCACATGATATCCTCCCTGCCCTGGTGCAATCACATAAGCCATGTTTTCAACGGCACGTGCACGAACCAATACTTCCCAATGGGCTTTTCCGGTAATTGCAGTAAATGCGGCGGGTGCCAGGATGATATCGACTTTGTTCATATTACGAAATAATTCTGGGAAACGTAAATCGTAGCATATCGACAAACCCATTCGACCAAATGGCGAATCCACTGTAACCACCTTGTCTCCCGCTTTAATGGTTTTTTCCTCGGCATAATGTTCGTTACCCAATTGCAAACCAAACAAATGAATTTTGTCATAGCGTGCAACTAACTCACCATTATCTGCATACACTAAGCAACTGTTATACACCTTATTAGGATCCGATGTTGCGAGCGGCACAGACCCCCCCACCAACCATATTCTGTGGCGTTTGGCTGTATCACTTAAAAACTTCTGTATTGGCCCCTCGCCTGGATGTTCGCGTACTGCCAACTTGTCGGTATCTTTCATCCCCATAATGCAAAAATACTCTGGCAATACAATCAATTGAGCTTGTTGTGTTACCGCTTCTTCAATCCAACGAGCTGCTTCTTCTAAATTAGCCGAGACACTCGGCCCCGAAGCCATTTGAATGGCGGCCACGCGAAAACTATTGAGCCTTTCATGCGTAACCACCAATTGATGATGTTCATGGGTATTTTTTAACATTTTTTACAACGTCGTAATGATTGTTATATACCTGACAATTTTAAGTATTAATTAGGAATTTCACTTTCTCCATTCCTGTTATGCTTTTAATAGTACCAGGTTGTTTTATTTTCGTTATGGTAATAAACAGAAACTTTCTCTCGTATATTGGATTTTACCATCGACTTTGCCAACACACTATTTGATTTACAATCACCATGCCTAATTTAGATCCATTACCAGATGCACGACTGTCTAATGCGATTGCTCATAGTCGTTATGCACAAAGACTTCTTACCAGTGAGCCTAAAAGAATCCATGCATTGGTAGAAACATTTCAAAAACCCTTCGATCGAAATGAAATGCAAGCTTTTTTAGATTCCCACACCGAGCAAATAACCAACGAGGATAAGCTGCATCAGATACTTCGTGACTTACGCAAACAGGTCATGCTACGTTTAATTGTACGTGACATCAATGAATTAGCTGATCTTTCTGAAGTAATGAAAAGCATGACTGAACTGGCGGAAACCACTATCCAATTTGCACTATGGCATCACGAAAATTGGCTCACACGCGCTGATCGCTTCGGCTTTCCGCAAGGCGAATCTAGCAACACTATGCAGCATTTACTGGTAGTCGCAATGGGAAAATTGGGTGGGGGAGAATTGAATGTCTCTTCGGATGTTGATCTTATCTTTGTTTATCCTGAAGATGGCGAAACAAATGGCAAGAAGTGTATTTCCAATCACGAATTTTTTGCCCGACTCGGTCGCAAACTGATTGCCAGCCTCAATGACTACACCATAGATGGATATGTATTCCGCGTAGATATGCGCTTACGCCCGCATGGTGAGAACAGTCCACTTGCAATCAGCTTTCCAATGCTAGAAGATTATTTTCTCAAACAAGGACGAGAATGGGAACGCCATGCCTGGATTAAAGGCCGCGTGGTTGCCGGCTATTCTGCGGACAACAAAGAAGCAGAATTTGTAGAATCTATCTTGACAGAAAAAATCGTCCGCCCCTTCGTATTTCGCAAATACCTCGATTTTGGTGCTTATGAATCAATGCGAAAACTTCACGCACAAATTCGCAAGGAAGTTGAACGCCGGGAACTACACGACAATATCAAATTAGGTCCCGGCGGCATCCGTGAAATTGAATTCATTGCACAAGTTTTTCAACTCATACGGGGTGGACGCGATGTCGATTGGTATATCCGCCCCACATTGAGCGTGTTGCAACGGTTACAAGAAAAACAACAGTTATCGGAACAAACCGTAACCGAACTCATCCAGGCCTATCATTTCTTACGCAAACTTGAACACCGCCTGCAATATTTGGATGATCAGCAAACACAGACATTACCGACAAATCCAGACGATCAACACTTGATCACTACCAGTATGGGATTCACTAATTACAATACCTTCATGCAACAACTCAACATTCACCGCAATAACGTCAGCCAGCACTTTGATCTTATTTTTGCCGCACCAAAAAAATCCATTTCGCATGATACGCTGACCTCATTGTGGCGCACCGAAGTACAGGATATTTCACACACCGAAGCAGCCGCTACGCAACTCAGCACACTAGGATTCATTGAACCGGAGAAAATATCCAAACGATTACGCTTATTTTATCAAGGTGATTTCTATCATTTGTTATCGGAATACACACAGCAGCAAATTACTGCGCTAATTCCATTATTAATTGAAGCTGCCGCAAAACACCCTCCTGTCGAAATTACGTTTGAGCGCATGTTGCAAATACTAGAAAAAATCAGCCTGCAAACGGCTTATATTTCATTGCTGCAGGAACACCCACATACGCTGCAGCGGGTCGCAGAATTGGTCAGCATCAGCCAATGGGCCAGTGATTATCTCGGACGCCATCCAATTCTACTCGATGAATTACTGCGCCGTGACGTACCAAATCCAGTACCCGATTGGTCGGCATTACGCAGCGAATTAATTTATCAATTAAATCATGCTAATAATCCGAAGATTGATAGCATCGAATGGCAAATGGATGTATTGCGTCACTTTCAACACGCTCAAGTATTTCGCCTCTTGGTTACGGATTTGGAAGACTCCTTACTGCTAGAAACGCTCAGCGATCATCTAACCGCATTAGCCGACTTGATACTGGATACTGTGCTGCAACTGGCCTGGCAAGGATTAAAAAAACGTCATCGCGAAACCCCTGCTTTCGCAATCATCGGTTATGGTAAGCTCGGCGGAAAGGAGTTAGGTTATGTTTCCGATCTGGACTTGGTGTTTCTTTATCAAGACGATCATCCTGATGCTGCAGAAATTTATGCCAAACTTGCGCAAAGCATTAATTCCTGGCTAACCCGCCCGACATCGGCCGGATTACTTTACGATACCGACCTGCGCTTGCGCCCCAATGGCGCCTCCGGTTTGCTGGTACATTCGATGGATGCTTTTACACAGTACCAGCACGAACAAGCCTGGGTATGGGAGCATCAGGCACTAACTCGTGCGCGTTACGTTGTTGGTGATACACAGGTTGGCGCGTTGTTCGAAAACACACGCAAAATCATTTTGTGCAAACAACGCAATCCAACCGAACTCAGCCACGAAATACTCAAGATGCGTCAAAAAATGCTCGATGCACACCCCAATTTCACTACCTTGTTTGACATTAAGCACGACCGCGGCGGCATCATCGATGTCGAGTTTATTGTGCAATACCTAGTATTGGGATTTTCGCAGCAATTTCCACAATTGACAGGCAATATCGGTAATATCGCGTTACTTAAACTGGCCGCCAAACTCGGACTAATTTCAACTGGCAAAGCAGAAAAAGTCCGCACTGCCTATCGTGAATTTCGCCGCTTACAGCATCGGCAACGCCTCAGTGGCGATACTGACAGCATTTACAATGCCACCGCAAACACCCCAACACAGCAATTTACCCGTGTGGAAGGTAGCCATTTGCAAGAAGACCGTTTAGCGGTGCTTTCTTTGTGGGAGGATGTTTTTGGGGACGAATAACGGCTCACCACAAAAAACTAGCAATCTCACTCAAAAAATCAGAAGCTTCATAAAAACAATAACTTATTAAAACTAATATGATGAATATATGATTATTTTCTCAAATAATCGCACTCTTCCAAAATTTCTGGCACGACTCCTGCTTAATAGTTATCACACACGTTTTGTGTGCTTTACACAATCCAAAGGAGAATAAAATATGCAACAAGTACAAAAAGGTTTCACGTTAATCGAGTTGATGATCGTTGTAGCTATTATTGGTATTTTGGCTGCAGTGGCAGTACCTGCTTATCAAACATACACTATGAAGGCTAGATTTAGTGAGGTTGTGTCAGCTGCAGCACCTCTGAAGCTTGCATCTGAACTTTGCTTCCAAGAGCTAGGTAGTTTAGCAAACTGTACTCATGGCAATAATGGAGTTCCTGCTGCAATTCCAGCGACAGGCAATGTTGGAGGCGGTGTAATAAGCAACACTGGCATTTTAACAACTCGTATAACAATGACTGCAGCTGCAGTAAATGGCTTTGCTGGAACTGAAACTTACATTCTCACAGGTACTGCTGCTGCAGCCGGCTCTCCCATACAATGGAGTAAAACTGCTACTGCTGGAACATGTGTTGGACTAGGATACTGCTAGTTTCTAGCGTACATCAACTGAAGTTTAGTATCAGCTTTACAAGAAAACAAAAAAACCGCCTTTATAAATAAAGGCGGTTTTTTTATTTTATTTAGCTACTTCAACAAAAGTAATCCAATCAAAATAAATTTTCTCCACGCACCCTACACCTATCTCCGCGGTAAGACCACGGGAATTGCAAATTAAATTATTTCTAACAAAACTGGTCAAGCTTAGAAATTCCTACAATTTACGTCAAAAAGTGACAAAAATTGTCACTTTTTCCAACCTACTTAATACACACTACCCGTACTTGGTGAATATCCGTAATACCTTGCAGTACTTTTTCAATCCCATCTTGTTTCAGCGTACGCATACCGTCACCCAGTGCAGTCACGAGCATCTCTGCAACACGAGCGTGTTCCTGGATATTCTTTTTTAACGCGTCACTCGCCGTCATCAGTTCGTGCAGACCAACACGCCCCCTAAAACCGGTATTAGAGCATTCATCGCAACCGACTGGTTTGTAGAGTGTAATCTGACCGCTCTCATCACCGTACTGTTCTTTCCAATCATTCAGGATCTCTTGTCGCGATGCTTCTGGATTGGCCTTAAATCGATCGATATGGTTTAACTCTTCGCAATACTCAAGCAGCAAAGTATTAACTTCCTGTTCTGTAGCGACATGCGCTTGTTTGCATTTACACAACCGTTTGGCAAGACGCTGCGCCAATACTCCGAGTAATGCATCAGCAAAGTTAAACGGATCCATCCCCATGTCGAGCAGACGAATAACCGATTCTGGTGCACTGTTGGTATGCAGAGTGGCAAACACCAAATGCCCGGTCAACGATGCTTCGATACCGATACTGGTCGTTTCCTTGTCTCGCATCTCCCCCACCATAATGATATCAGGGTCGGCTCGCAAAAAAGAGCGCATGATCGCGGGAAAAGTCAGTCCAGCCTTGACATTGATTTGTACCTGACGCAAGCCTTTTTGCGTAATCTCGACGGGATCTTCCGCAGTCCATATTTTGGTATCAATGCGGTTGAGGAATTTCAGGATCGAATGCAGCGTGGTGGTTTTACCAGAACCGGTCGGGCCACACACAAAAAATAATCCATACGGTTTACTAATGATTTTTTTTAATTCTTCCTGGTTGTATGTGGTGAATCCCATTTTTTCCAGTGGAATAGGTTCTCCTGCCGCTAAAATACGCATTACCACGTCTTCCATGCCACCCGCAGAAGGAATCGTGGCCACACGCAATTCAATATCCAAAGGCGCATATTTACGGAACTTGATTTTACCATCCTGGGGTTTGCGCTTTTCCGAAATATCCAGATCACACATGATCTTGATACGGGTAATCAATGGATTCCGGTAACTGGCAGGAATTTCAATATATGGCATCAACGAACCGTCTTTACGAAAACGGATTTTGGTTTTTTCTTTACCGCCATAAGGCTCAATATGAATATCGGATACGCCCATTTTATGAGCATCAATGATGATCTTATTCACCAACTTGACCAATTCATTGTCAGATGCGGCAGATGATTCTTCATTAAGGCTAGTGCCTTCTTCATTATCTCCATCATCCATCCCACCCAACATTTCATTGATATCACCTGATGCGACATCATCCGTATTTACACCGTAAAACTGCTCAATTGTCTGGATAAATTCTCGGTGTGTCGTAACGGTATAAATAACCTTATGTTTGGGGAAAATATTATTGATGATACGCTGTGACTTAATCAATTCTGGATCAAGCGTCAAAACCGTCACTTCATCTTTGGTTTCATCAACCGGCAACCAGCCATTGTTCTCGATATAATCTTTTTTCAGGTTTTTCAATATAGTAAAAGGTTTGATCCGATCCACCTTGTAGCTCTCATAAGGCACATTGAAAAACAAAGATAATGCTTGACCGATTTGCGGTACCTTAACTTTTAGCTCGTCAATAAGGACATCTTCTAACTCACAGCGTTTATTTCGTGCTGTAAGTACAGCTTGCTCATACTGATCCGCTGAGATAATGCGACCGAAAATCAGATGATCGTATTTTGATTTGGCTACTTGAGCAATTTTAGGATGCGGTTGCAAGATTTCGGCCAATGCACAGCCAATTTCCATTAACCCTGTCATATCAGCCGGTGAAAAAGGTTGATTGTTTTTGTGATTAATTACTTGTACAACACCCAATATTTTTTCGCCATCGGCACTCACAATCGGAACCACCAACATCTGTTTGGTACGATATCCGGTACGCTTATCCACCTCGTGCGAAAACGTCATGGATGGATCTATTTTTCTCAGCTCACCCTTGTGGTAAACATCTTCAATATTCACCCCCTGCTTGCGTGAATTGACATAATCAATAATACTATCTTTGACCAATGGCAATCTCAGATCTTGCAACGAATTGCCGGCTTTTACACGTGTAATCAGATAAGCTTGGTCCTCACTCAGAGTATAGATCGTTGCACGATCCGCATTGAATAATTGACAGATCTCTTTGCTGGCTTCAAGAATGATTTCGTCGATCGTTTCAGCAGCTTGTATCTTATTAATGAGCGGCTGCCAGTGACTAGGAAAATCTTTTTCATCACTTCCATCAGCACTATTTGCAGAGGAATCATTGATAGTAGTCGATATTCTCATACGTGCAATTCCTGGATTAATTAAAACTCAAACGTTTGATTATTTTCTAACTTACGCGGATTAAACTGCGGCATGATCATGCGTATCTCATCCATCGTAATGTCAGATTCACCTGGTTTTAAATGTGTAATGTATATTTCGGCATGGCGTTCAAACTTTTTTAGATCTTCCATCAACAAACTTGGACAATAATGCTTAGATCTGATGGCGACATCTCTTTTTTTATTGCAGAAGGCGGATTCAATAATGAGATACTTCAAGTTTTGGATTTTGTTAACAATAGCCCAGAATTCAGGATTGGTAGTAGTATCTGAGGTAAACACTAGGCTTGACTGGCCAGAATCTAATTGATACCCAACTGTTGGCACGACATGATTGGCAGGCAATGGTGTTATTTTACGACCTTGTAAATCGATAGTATCGCCCATTGCGAGAATTTGATACTGCATATAGGGCGTACGTTGATTAGGAATTTTGGTGAAGTCTGGCCATAAATGCCAATTAAATAAATGGTCTTGCAAAACATCACGCGTCGCTTCCGTAATGTGAATAGTGATCGGCTTGCTACGGACATAACCAACCGTATCCACTAAAAAAGGGACAAATACCACATGATCGAGATGCGCGTGCGTTAGGAAAATGTGATCAATCTTGATCATATCATCCATACGCAAATTACCAACCCCCGTTCCTGCATCAATAAGAATATCATCGTCTAGCAAAAAAGCAGTGGTCTGTTCCCCGCTACCAATGCCTCCGCTACATCCTAGCGTTCTGAGTCTCAAGAGATTTTTGCCTCATACAAAACAATTACTTAACCAACAACACAGGTATTAGTGCCGACTGCATTACCTTATTAGTTACTGACCCCAGTAATAAACCCTCAATGTTTCCTTTACCCCTTGGCCCCATGACAATCTGGTTATACCTTTGTTCTGTTGCAAACCGTACGATCATTTCAGCCGGATCACCCACTGTAATATGATACTGGCAAGAGATTCCTGCTTGATCGAGCAATTTTCGGGCATTTTCGAGGCTTTTTAAACCCTCTTCTTGATGATACTGTTTGATATCTGTTGCACTGATATAAGATGAGATATTACCGCTCAATGGTGTTTGAACTGTTAACAAATGCACTTCTGGTAGCTCTTTATACCAATTAATCATAGATATAAAATCAGCCACTGCTTTATCAGAATTATCCGAACCATCGACAGGTAATAGAATTTTTAACATACGTAATTTCTCAATGAATGGAGAATAATCAATTATTTCTTCGGTGCAGTATCATCCACCAAATCAACAATAACCTTTTGCCTATCACTCTTCAGTTTGGCAATCATTTTGCCCACAAAAACTACGAGAATTGCACCGACTATCGGCGCTATCCAATGCAAATAATCCGCTTGTGCGTCGACCCATTGTTTGGTTGCAACATCAGAAACAAACATATCACCCGCAATCCAACCGAGTAACCCTGCGCCAATGGCAATTGTCACTGGAAAACGTTCCATGAGTTTCATCACCAATTGACTACCCCATACGATAATCGGCACGCTAATTACCAAACCAAAAACGACGAGCCCCATTTCATCTTTTGCCGCACCCGCAATGGCAATCACATTATCCAAGCTCATCACCGCATCGGCGACAATAATGGTCTTGATAGCTCCCATTAAAGTCGTACTAGCATCGACTTCGTGCATTCCATCAGATTCGGGTTGCAATAGCTTGACTCCTATCCATAGCAGCAATACCGCACCAACTATTTTTAAATATGGGATCGCAAGCAAACTTAATGCAAAAAAAATCAACACAACCC
The DNA here is from genome assembly GCA_024281825.1 of Nitrosomonas sp. Taxonomy (GTDB): domain Bacteria; phylum Pseudomonadota; class Gammaproteobacteria; order Burkholderiales; family Nitrosomonadaceae; genus Nitrosomonas. The sequence continues at coordinate 134,667 of JAMWZY010000002.1, forward strand.
GTAAAGCAATGGCACCAAAAACTCCCCAAAAGATACCTAATTTACGCTGATCTTCCGGTAAACGGCGGCATGCCAGAGCAATAACCACAGCATTGTCGCCCCCTAATACAATGTCAATGGCGATAATTTGTAACACTGCAATCCAAAACTGAGGATCATCAAAACTCATTTATTTTTCCTAAAATTTTTATCCATTGTTATGGCTATGCCTACCGACACATTCAGTTATGTGTTTCAACACCAATAAATTTCAGTAATTCATTTCGTTGTTGCAAGGTATCGTAATAACCTAATTCGATTAAGTCTCGACAAAAAGCTGATTCAAATAAAACATAACTCAATAAAGTTAAACCATTCGGCCCCATTGCCCCCACCGCCCGATACAAATAACGCATCACCCACGGTAAAGTATGCGCATACTTCTGTGCAATTTGATTGATACTCTGGCTGGGTGCAATCATCATTGCTTCAATTGGGCGCAATGGTATATTTTTTTCTTTAAATACTTCATGAGATACTTGCGTGACTGTTTCGTTAATTCGTAACAAACGCTCCAAATCAACATCCAAGCTATCGACAAAAATGCTATTGAACGCATGCCCGGCGATCTGCGCAAAGGGTGGGTAACCTGCCGCTTGAATCCTTTTGGGCTCATCCAGTACTGCTCTTCGTACACCAATCACAAGCACTTTATCTGCCCCTAAGTGCAATGCAGGACTAATGGGCGCTAACTGACGCATCGACCCATCACCAAAATATTCGCGATTCAACTTTACTGCGGGAAAAATAAACGGTATTGAGGAAGAAGCCAGCAAGTGATCGACGCCCAATCTCACAGGGATTCCTATTCTTTGCGCTCTTCTCCAAGGCATGACCTCTTTCGCGGCTTGGAAAAATGTAACCGATTCTCCTGACGTATATCCCCACGCTGTAAGCCCCACCGCATGTAGCGCACCTTCACGTATGCAATAAGGAATAGAACGAAAAGAAAACTTGCTTCGCAGTAACATTTGCAGCGGGGTATTATCTAGCAAAGAAATTGCGCGAGATTTTCCATACTCACTGGACACTAAAGAAAACATACAACGCAGAGTGTTTTGCGCAACTCCCAAAAAATCCGAACGATGAATTTGGTTAACGTGAAAATTCGACCATACCGCTTCTAGCTTATTCACTCCTTCAGCATAATTGCTAGCATAAACAGCAATGCTTGCAGCATTAATAGCGCCAGCCGATGTGCCACAAACCACAGGAAAAGGATTTAATGTTTTATCCGGCAATAATTCTGAAATCGCTTTTAAAACACCCACCTGATAAGCTGCACGTGCTCCTCCTCCAGTCAACACCAAACCAACTTTAGGTGCCACACGTCGCTCAGGATCATTCATCGATGCACGAGCCTCGCATTAACTTTCTCCAAAGCATCTCGCAACGTTTCTTCAGGTAAATTATTAAGCAAGCGAGCCAACAATTTGGCCGCTTGATGAGCAGATTTAGGTAATTTTGCACTGTCAAGGCTTGCAACAAAAACAGCCGCAGCCCCAGTTGCATCGAGCAAACTTTGGCGTTCATGCATTAGAATCTCTATCTCTCCTCTCAGCATCGAAATTTCTTGTTCCTTTAATACTGTACCCACCATGTAGATCCTATGACATTAACAAATACACATCAATATAGCAGAACCCTAATAGATTTAAGTGCTAAGCTCAGTGATATTTGCCACGTTTTTTGCCATTACAATATACGCATCATTAATCAATCAATTTCAATATTATGAACACCTACTCGTACCATCCGCTATATCCTGAAATTCAACCCTACCAACAGGGATCCTTATCACTTGATATGACACATACCATGTATTGGGAGGAATCTGGCAACCCCAATGGTGTACCAGTTGTATTTTTACATGGCGGCCCAGGTGCAGGTTCATCACCCGCACATCGTCGTTTTTTCGATCCATCATATTATCGTATTGTCATTTACGATCAAAGAGGATCAGGACGTTCAACACCATTAGGAGAAACCAAAAACAACACAACTCCTCACTTAATTAATGATTTGGAGTTATTACGCAACCACTTAAAAATTGATCATTGGTTAATATTTGGCGGTTCCTGGGGCAGTACACTAGCACTTGCTTATGGTGAAACACACCCAGAATGCTGTCTTGGATTTATTTTACGCGGAATATTTCTTTGCCGAAAAACAGAAATCGATTGGTTTCTTTATGGATTGCACACCATTTTCCCGGAAGCATGGCGGCAATTCGTTGCGCCTCTAACGGAAAACGAACGCTCTGATATTTTAGCTGCGTATTACCAACGTTTACTTCATCCAGATCCAGCTATTCATATGCCAATGGCACGCAACTGGGGAATATATGAAGGATCATGTTCTACATTACTCCCCAATCCATCAGTTGTCAGTTACTTCGCAAGTGATACAGTTGCATTAGGGCTTGCACGTATGGAAGCACACTATTTTACTCACAACATTTTTTTACCTGATAATTCGCTACTAAACAACATTCACAAGCTACACAATATTCCAACCACAATTGTGCAAGGCCGTTACGATGCTGTTTGTCCCATTGTCAGCGCAGATGATTTGCATCAAGCATGGCCGCAAGCAGAGTATATTATTATCGACGATGCCGGACACTCAGTATGGGAACCTGGCATACAATCAGCATTGATTCATACAATGAATACTAAGTTTAAACAGATCACAAGTTAATTCGACTCAGTTTTTTCTATAGATGTAAGCCACACTCGGTTTTGGGTTTACCTACCCAACGGCCACTGCGGCCTTCTCCTTTTACTGTGCAGTGCTCACATCCGATAGAAGAATATCCTTCTTCAACCAGCGGATGAAATGGTAATTTATGCTCTATGATATAGGCATCGCGCTCTTCGCGAGCAACATCTATCATTGGGTTAAATTTGATAATTCCGCGACGCTCTTCAAAAATATCTAAACCAGCGCGATGATCCGTTTGCCAGCGCATCAAACTCGAAACCCAAATATGATAATTCGGTTTAATTTCTTCCAATGGGCTAATCTTATTGATTGTGCAACAAAAATCCGGATCTGTTTCATACAACTTCTCTTTAACGCTGTATTCATGTTGATATGCATCTGCTTTAACATCCTGTACCTTCAAGTGAAAAAGCTTAGTAAGATAATTCCGGTACATCAGGGTCTCTGGAAAATGGAAACCCGTATCAATAAAAAAAATGACCTGTTCGGGACGAATTCGCGAAATAATATGCAAAAAATAAGCAGAAGTTGCAGCAAAAGACGACGTCACCATAATCTTTTCCGGTTGGAAATCAATGTATAGCTTGCGCAAACGTTCTTCAAAATTGAGTGAACGGTAGCACTCGTTTAAGATTGCAATATCATTTGCACTTAAACCAGCAGTATTCCCACTGCCCTTTGCAGGATCAGTACGATTTACAATTGACTGTTCGCAATCGCTGGAATTTGTTTGAGTTATTATTGCTGCTTCGGACATATTCATGTGACCCACAAAAATACAAAATATTCACTCCGTACCACTTGCTTGGCTACAATAAAACTTGACACATTGGAGTGCTTTAACGATAGACATATGATACGAAGAACTGTTCAAAATGCTGCAATAACCAGTCATCTTAAAAAGATGATAAGCTAAAATACAACCGCAAGAAATTATCTGCCTTTCTTCGTTTTGCAATCTACCGAGGATCCGCTCACTTGTCAAACACCTTCCAAATAGGGTTACTAGTAAATTTCTACTGGAATTCGATTCACTCTAACGTTTACGATAGCAAATGCAAGTTAAATGTGAAAAATCAAACAATCATTAATCACTCTACGCTCTGTTTCATTACCATATAATTTTATTGTTCCTATATCGTACTTGATTGAACTTTAATGAATTGCTCAGTGCCTATTACAACATAACATCATTCCAACCAACTTGAAGTATGACTTTAAAATAGCAGAAAAAATGAGAGTAGGCGGTAATCAATTTCTATTCGCAGTGGGAGTATTATAAAATCGCGCTCTTACCTCACTATAACAGGCGAAAATCATATACAACATTTTGATTTATGAATAAATATAATTTTATATGTCCATTCTGATCATATCCGAACCTAATGATATTCATGCACACTCTATAATCACCGCTTTAGAAAAACATAAAGTCAGTGATGTTCACTCACTCGACTTCTCAAATTTTTCTGCTTTGATGAGTATGAATCTAGCGCTATCGGCCAGAGATTCTGGAAAATTTTGGCTACAGATCGGACAAAATAAGCTGATTGATAGTACCGAAATCAGTGCAGTTTGGTGGCGTAGACCACAAAATTATCGGCAACACATCCAAAGCTTGGAACCCCTATCTCGGCATTTCGCTATGACAGAGCCGGCTTCGATGTTACATGGGCTCTGGCAAGACAATCATTGTCTTTGGGTGAATAACGTTGTACGCGACGCTGCTGCTGCACATCGCCCCTGGCAACTGGAGCTAGCAAAACAGTGTGGATTAAGGGTGCCCGATACCTTACTAACCACAACAGCCGATCGAGTAAAACAGTTTTGGCAGCGCTATCACGGTGAAATCGTATATAAACGACTGTTGCAAACCTTTCGCAGTGAGTACGAAACACAGAAAATGAAACCAGAAGAGTTTGCACAGATTGATAAAGTACAGCTTGAACCCATCCTTTTCCAACAATGGGTGCGTGGCACCGCCTATATTCGTGTCACCATTGTCGGTACGGAAATTCTTACTGCCGCGGCTGATATGAATAAAAATACGCCTTTCTATGCTGCACAATCCAATTCAGCACATTATCAACGTCATAACTTAACCGCTATTATGCAAGATAGATTATTGTTATTCATGAAACAAATATGTCTCGAATACGGTGTTATCGATTTATGCTTGCGGCCTGATGGCGAATATGTATTCCTAGAGCTACATTCAGCAGGAGAATTTCTTACAGTTGAACGCGCCTGCCAATTACCGATCAGTGACAAGCTCGCAAAACACTTAGCGTGCAACAATGCTAGTAAAGTTCCACCAGTGCCCGTACATAAAGAAGCGGCGTGATCGAGCAAGCTTTTTTTAATTTGTTATCAAACTCGTATTTCACTAGTAATTATGTTAGTAAACCAAAATTTTCGGTACCGCTATGAATCCATTAGTTTGCTCACCAAAACGCAGGATACCGAGTAGCGGTACCTGTAACTGCTGTTCTAATGTCGCAATATTCTCTGCCACAGCAACCATCGGTGACTGGATACAATTAGCTATCCATCCTACCAAACTCAACCGCGCTGCACTAATCGCTCTAGCCGTCAGTAAAGCATGGTTCAAACACCCCAAGCGCACACCCACCACCAGTATCACAGGTAAACTGAGTATTTTTGCAAGATCCTCTCCTGTTTGAGAGTCATTCAGCGGCACTAAAAAACCACCTGCACCTTCTACGATTACAATGTCAGCTTGTATAGAAAGTTGCCGGTAGCAGTCGTTAATTAGAGACAAATCAATCGTTACACCCTCTTGCTGCGCGGCAAGATGTGGCGAAATCGGTGCTTCAAAAGCGTAAGGGTTTATTTGCTTCCGTGTAACATGCACATTGCTTGCTGCTAGTAACAATTCAACATCCTGCCACTGACCATTTTCACGGCCTGCGGCAATCGGTTTCATACCTGCTACTCTATATCCTTGGGCCGCAAATGCACGCAACAATGCACAACTAACCGTAGTTTTTCCGACACTCGTATCTGTTCCAGTAACAAAAAAACCTTTTTCCATTTTTGACTATTGAGTCAATCAATTAAGCCCAATTGACGACGTGTCTCTGGTGTTAAAACCGATTTACGCGAAGGTGGCTTCCACGCATGACCATATATCACTTCAAAAGTGACCGGATACTTGCCATCAATGCGTAATTTGTCATAGGCTGACAACGCTTTTCTCCAAGCAGCCTTCCCCATTAAACCGGATTGCCTACCTTGCGTCACATTGTGCGCACCAATCGATTTCAGGTCACGCATAATATTTAAAACATCAGAGTAAGTCATTGTAATATATTCCATATCCATAACGGGTTCAGCAAATCCACTATGCAAAAGAAGATCACCTATATCATGCATATCGATAAAATGATTAACATGGCTAGATGAATCGGCTTGCGCAAACGAATGTCGCAACTCCTTTAAGGTATCTGGGCCAAAAGTACTAAACATCAATAAACCATCAATTTTCAGAACACGATGCATTTCAGCAAATGTATGTTCTAAATCATTACACCACTGTAAAGCCAGATTCGACCAGATCAAACCAATACTTTCTTGCTTAAGCGGAATTTGCTCAATATCAGCACAGACATAGTAATGATGCGGCGTGATCGGTAATAATCGCTGCCACCAATTCAAATTAGGGCGCGCCTGAAGCAGCATTGCTTGTGCAATGTCCATGGCAATAAGTCGTTTTCCTGGATAATGTTTCAATAATTGTTGACTGCCATAACCCGTTCCGCTACCTGCATCCAGAATGACATCCGGTTGATATTTGATGTACTCCAAACGCAACAGCATGCGACTACTGATTTCACGCTGTAACACAGCCGCCTGATCGTAGCTACTAGAGGCCCTTTCAAAAGCGCTACGCAACAGTTTTTTATCGAGAATATATTTAGAGTTCACTTAGGCAAGCCACAAATTGTTCAGGATCAGACAAAAAAGGTGCATGACCGCAATGTGTAAAAGTAACTAACCGAGATCGTGCGATTTGCTGTTGCATCCAATAGGCAGCTTGCGAATGTGTGATCACATCTTTATCTCCATGCAACAGTAAAACCGGTTGTTGTATCTCAGGTATATGTGAGCGTAAATCACTCGTTTGCAAAATTTTCAGCCCCTGCTCCAATCCCATTGCATGCGGCTGCTTTCTCTCAAAGAAGTGCTTGCGTAATTTTTGTACATTTTGAATCGCGTACCTATCCCCTGTCATCTGTAAAGTTAGAAACCGCTGAATTGTTGCTTTATAATTTTGTTTTAAGTTTTCCCAAAATAATTCTAGTAACTTAGGCTCAGCACCGAACTCCCAACCATCGAGTTTAACAAAACACGGTGTTGTCGCAACTAAGATCAATTTTTGTACTTGCTGTGGATATTGTAGTGCCAATTCTATAGCAATCTGCCCTCCCAACGACCAACCCACGACAAAGCAGTGTTTTGGCAAAAGACCACCAATACTATCCACCCAATGTTGCAAGGTTCCCAGTTGATCAATCGCACTGTCGCCATGTCCAGGTAAATCTATTAAATGCAACCTAAAGTGCCGACTGAGCGGCACACAAACTTCGTGCCAGATACCAATGTGCATTGCCCATCCATGCAGTAATACCAAATCAGGACCATTATTTTGGCCAAACGATTCCATATACAAATGCGTCATGATGCAATCAATTCACGCAGTGTTTGTCCCAAACACTCAATATCCTGTGGTTGATGCATCGCGGAAAGTGAAATCCGTAAACGTGCCGTACCTTGTGGTACCGTCGGTGGACGAATTGCGGGAACTAAAATACCGCGCTCTCGTAATGCTTCACTAAGCTGAACTACCTGCTCATTGTCACCCACCAAAAGAGGTTGAATTGGTGTTTCTGAAGCCATGAGCCGCCACGATAGAGATTTCAGTTCTTCCCGCAATTGCATAATATTACGTATCAAAGCTTGGCGCCGCCAATCTTCTTGTTCTATTAACTTCAAACTAACCAATAATGCTTGCGATAGTAGTACTGGCGCCGCTGTCGTATAAATATAGCTGCGTGCCGACTGTATCAGCATCTCTACCACTTCCACTTGTGCTGCCACAAATGCTCCAAATACACCGGCTGCTTTCCCTAGTGTTGCCATGTACACAACATTGGTCGAATGTTTCACACTGTGGCCCTCGAAAAACAAGCTGCCACGTCCTTGCTTACCCAATACACCAAATCCATGCGCGTCATCCAACAATAACATCGCATGATATTGTTCGCATAATGCAATCAATTCAGGAATAGGCGCTCTATCCCCTTCCATGCTAAAAACTGTATCACTAATCACCAACTTGCGTTTTGCACGGGACGCTGCCAGTCGTTGTTGCAGCGTCACTAGATCCAAATGCGGATATCGAATAAATGCTGCACGTGACAAAAGCGCCGCATCATTCAATGAAGCATGATTCAATTTATCAGCAAATATTGCATCTTCACGCCCCACTAACGCGGTAATGACGCCAATATTGGCCATATATCCGGTAGAAAATAACAAAGCTGCAGGAAATCCAACAAATTGCGCTAGCGCATACTCTAATTCGTGATGCACGCTGAAATGACCATACAACATATGTGATGCTCCTGCACCCACACCAAACCGTTGTGCTCCCTTACAAGCAGCTTGTACTAAATCTGGATGATTCGCTAATCCCAGATAATCATTGCTGGCAAATGTAAGATACCCACGCTGATCAATCGTAATATGGCTGCCATGCGGACTATCAACAACAGAACGAACTCGCCATAGAGATTTTTTCTCGCGAACTCGAAGTTGTTCAGCTAAATCAGGAAACATAAATTACAACGCGTGCAATCCCAATTTACTAAGCAATGCTTGATCACGATCGGCTTCCGGATTGGCTGTTGTTAGTAGCTTATCGCCATAAAAAATTGAATTTGCTCCTGCCAAGAAACAGAGTGCTTGCACCGCTTCAGACATTTCTTGTCTGCCAGCAGATAACCGCACCATCGCTTTAGGCATGGTAATACGTGCGGCAGCAATTGTGCGTACAAACTCCAAGGGATCCAATGTATCAGTCCCATACAACGGTGTTCCTCTAACTTGTACAAGATGATTAATCGGTACTGATTCGGGATAAGGATTCAAATTTGCTAATTGTGCGATCAAGCCCGCGCGCGATCGGCGAGTCTCGCCCATACCCACAATACCGCCACAACATACGTTAATTCCCGCATCACGCACTTGCTGAAGCGTATCAAGACGATCTTCGTATTGACGTGTAGTGATGATTTCCTCGTAAAACTCCGGCGCGGTATCCAGGTTATGATTGTAATAATCCAGGCCGGCTTCACGCAACTGCTGCGCTTGCCCATCTTTAAGCATGCCAAGTGTTGCACAGGTTTCCATTCCCAAAGCTTTAACAGCTCGCACCATTTCGGTCATTTTCTCAATATCACGTTGCTTTGGACCACGCCAAGCAGCGCCCATGCAAAAACGCGAAGCCCCTTTTTCCTTGGCAGTCATTGCAGCCATCACTACCTCATCTATTGATAACATCGCTTGATTGTCCACGCCGGTATGATACCGTGCCGCTTGTGGGCAATAACTGCAATCTTCTGGGCAACCACCTGTTTTCACTGAGATCAAAGTTGATAACTGCACGCCATTGGCATCGTGATATTGTCGATGAACACTCTGTGCCCGAAAAAGCAAGTCGTTAAACGGTGTATCCAACACCGCTTCAATATCGGTCACACTCCAATTTAACGCATCTTGTGTTTTTCCAGATATATTGATCAAGTCGTCGTATTTTTCCTGAGCTGTCAATGAATTCAGAGTCATGCTGATATACCTGCCATTTAGATAATGTGCTTTAAAAGTTATTTTGTGTCTGATCAACTGGAATGATCATGGATTCGTAGTATGCTGTCAATTTTTACGCGGCATTTTAATCTTTTGGATAAATTCCAATGAAATTATTTACCGACTGTAATTGCATCTTATGCGGTGCAACCACATCAGAAGACTTATGCTTGCCATGTGAAATGGAATTGCCCCGACTTCCTAACAATTGCTGCCCTATCTGTCTGCGGCCAGTACCGACAGCAGAGATTTGCGGCACATGTTTGAGAAACCCTCCCGCTTTCACGCGAACCATTGCTGCTATGCGCTATACTTTTCCAATCGATGCTTTAGTTCGATCCCTAAAATATCAATCCAATTTTGCTATCGCACCGATTCTAGCAAACTTGCTTTTGAAGCAATTTAAGATCTCATTGCAGCATCGCCCTGATATTATATTGCCGATGCCATTACATCCGACTCGATTACGAGAACGGGGTTTTAATCAGGCAATTGAATTAGGCCGATTAATTACAAAAAAACTAAAAATTCCTTTATTAATCAACCATTGCTATCGCATACGACATACAATGCCACAAACCGATTTACCGTGGTCAGAACGGCGGAAAAACGTACACAAAGTGTTTCAATGCGATCTTGATCTTTCGGGTCAACATGTTGCAATCATTGACGATGTCATGACTACTGGCGCAACACTAAACGAATTAGCTAAAGTATTACGTCAACAGGGCGCGGACGAAATCAGTAATTGGGTAATCGCCAGAACATTACCTGATAAACATATAATCGAATAATATACTGGTTCATCGCAATCGTCATTCTTATGTTTAACATCGTTTTGTATCAACCTGAAATTCCACCCAATACGGGCAACATTATTCGATTATGCGCCAATACTGGTATGCAATTACACTTGATTAAACCTTTAGGATTCCCACTCAAGGACAAGCAACTACTGCGCGCGGGTTTAGATTATCATGAATTTGCCACAATCAATGTTCACGAAAACTGGCAAAACTGTTGTGCAGTCTTGCAAAATAACCGGATATTTGCCATCACAACCAAAGGCTCACAACGCTACGATTACATTAGTTACAGGAAAGGTGATAGTTTCTTATTTGGTGCAGAAACATCTGGTTTACCACCACATCTTCTAGAGTCATTTTCTACCGAACAGCGAATACGTATACCTATGGTTGCCACTAGCCGCAGCTTGAATTTATCCAACAGCGTCGCCGTTATAGCTTATGAAGCTTGGAAGCAAATAAATTTTGCACCAGTTAAGTAAAGAAGAAATACTCACCAAATTACTGCAGATTTAATGTCTCGCTGAGAATACGCGGTGTAACAAAAATCAGTAATTCACGCTTATTATCAACTCTGACGGTGTTACGGAAAATGTGCCCTATTACTGGAATATCCCCTAGAAAAGGTACTTTGTTAACAACAACATTCTCAGTACGATCAAAAATACCGCCAATAACTACAGTCCCACCATTCTCCACCAAAACTTTGGTAGTCACCTGCTTAGTATTGATTGGTGGCGGCAAGAATTGGTTCAGAGGTGTACCAATTTTGTCTTGGTTCACATTAAGTTCCATATCAATTTGACCATTATACGTAATTAACGGCTTAACTTTCAGCCGTAAAGTTGCATCCATAAATCGAATGCTGGTCGCACCACTACTGGTTGCTTGCTGATAGGGCACACGATCACCTTGTTCAATAATAGCCTCAATCCCATGCGCAGTTACGACACGAGGACTAGCAATAACCCTCCCTTTATTATCCGTTTCCAAAGCCGACAATTCCAGATTGATCAAACGACCATTATTGAATTTCATCAAACTCAACCCCAGTGCTGCTGGTCCACCTAATAAGCCTGTCGCAGCCGCCGCGGGCAAATTAACATTGAGATTATTAGGGCCGGCTGCACCTCCTCCACCCGCCAAAGTACTCGATCCAGCGAGATTCCCTGATGCACCAAAACCATAACCACCAACATCTGTTGAGTTCTGTATTCCAAAGCGCGCACCCAGGCTACGACTAAAAGTATCTATCGCTTCTACGATACGCGCTTCAATTACTACCTGCCGCTCAAATACATCAAGCTTCTCAATTCGCTTCCTGATTTCGGCCAATCGCACCGGAATATCGGTAATCGTAATTGTATTACTGATTTCATCCAAACTAATCGTGCCGCGTTTACTGATCATTCCTTCAAATGTCAGTGAGTTAACCCGACGATGATTCAAATGAAATATTTCACTGCGCAGGGGCTCCATGTCAGCAACCTGTAATTGCGCTTCCAAATCGAGTAACTCACGATCCGCCATTTCCTTACGAGGCGCCACAAAAATGACATTCCCGGAACGACGTTTATCTAGTCCGTGTACTTGCAATACGATATCAAGCGCTTGATCCCAAGGTACGTCTCTCAGTCGCAAGGTTAGATTTCCACCAACCGAATCGCTGGCAATAATATTGATATTGGTAAAGTCAGCAATAACTTGCAAAATTGCCCGAACCTCAACATCTTGGAAATTAAGAGAGAGTCGCTCACCAGTGTACCCTCCGGTAGCGCGTTTTCTTTTTTCAATCTCTTCTTCATCATTACTTAGTGCTCTTACCTCAAGCACAAACTGTGTTCCTGACTGTCTCGCCGAATGCTCCCAGCGACCGTGCGGCTTAACAATCATACGGACGTTATCGCCCGTTCTTGTCGTTTCAATGGTTTGAATCGGTGTAGCAAAATCCAAAACATCCAAGCGTCTTGCCAAACTATCTGGCAAAAAGGTATCCACAAAATCCACAAGAACTACATCGCCTTGTTGTTTCACATCCACATTGGCATTAGTTTTGGTCATATCAACGACTACTCGGCCTTCCCCCAATGTACCACGGCGAAAATCAATATCACGTAAACTGTTGATTTGCTTTTGCGGCACAGCTTCCGCAATCCTAACAGGTGAAACCCTCGTTTGTTTAGTAGGAGCAGCAGCAAGTCTTATAAACAACAAATTATCTCTAATCTGAATATCATGCTGCATTAATTTTGCCAAATTCAATACTATTCTAGTACGATCACCTACCTGAACAACATTGATACTCCGCAGATCACCTTCGAGTGATTCCTGATAATTTTTCCCAATACCATTAGAGACTTGGTGTAAATCGAAATAAATGCGAAATGGGTTATTTAATGCAACACCAACAGGAACTGCGGGCAATCCTTGCTCAAGTGTTAATTTAGCGACGATTTCACCACTTTGTCCATTCGATATACTGATTGAACGAAGTGTATTTGAGAAATATGGAGAAGATTGGATTTGCTCAGCAGCAGTTAATCCATTAAAAGACAGTAAAAATAAAGTGACTACGTGTATCAGACTATTTTTTTTCATCGCTCACAATGAAACATGAATTTTAGTTCTTCAATATAAGGGCGCTTTGTTTCTCAACCCACTCAGTAGTACCGTTCTGTACAATCTCTTTTAAACTAACTTCCATTTCTGAAATGGCTTCTATCTTTCCAAAATTATGTCCTAAATGGTTACCTTTCTTGACGCGATGCAAGATCCCATCAGGTGATTTAATCAAAGCAAAAACCATACTATCTTGTTGCAAAGAACCAACTAAAGATAAGCTTTCGAGCGGGTAAGATTCTAAAATTTCTTTTTGTCGATTGAGATCAGGGCTGATCCCATTTGATACATTTTGTGTTTGGCCATTTGCACGAGGTACAAATGGATCGGAAATATCGAAGGCTTGGTAAATAAAGGATCTATGTGATTTTACCTCAGGCAGAGGGTCAATCTTCCCTTGCAAACCACTCGAGGAATCATTCACAAATGATTCAAGGTCACTATAATCGGTCGAACTACAAGCTGTCATCATTGTCACAATAATAAGCAGTAATAGTAAAAACACAGTGCGCATAATAATTCATTTTCCTATGGTTTGCTTCGCTATTTCTTCATCGTCCAAGTAACGAAAAGTCTTGGCAATGGCGTCCAATACTAGTTTTCCATCATTTCCAGGAACAATATTGATATCATTAAGTGTTACAATACGTGGTAATTTTGCAACATCGCTAGCAAAGGCCCCGATGTCGTGATAACCGCCGATCACTTTAACAGCGATTGGAAGCTCCGCGTAAAACGCATTAATTGATTCTTTTTCTGCTGGTTTAAACAGCTCAAATTGCAATCCGCGACCCAGTCCAGCCTGATTAATATCGACTAACAAACCTTCCATCTCTGATTTATCTGGTAATTGTCGCAACAAAGTACTCAATGATTGCTCAATATCTTTCAACTGTTGCCGCAGCCCGGGCAAATTAATAACGCTATGTTTCTTAGCTAAATAAGTCGTTTTTAACGTCTCCTCCTCAGCTTCGGCATTTTCCAGTTCTTGCATCTGATCACTCCAAACATAGAAATACCCACCGATCACGATTCCTATGAAGAGTATAATTAATGCGATCACCTTGAATACAATAGGCCACTCTCCGGCCTTATTGATATCAAGCTGGCGCAATTCAACCATTAGATCCATGTTCTCACTACCCTTAATTAAATTACAGAATTAAGTAAGCTCACTCAATTTGCCGATTATTCCTCAGTATCTATTTGCTTATATTTAACTTTCATATTGAATTCATTTTGCCGTATGTTATTGACACTAATTGCCTTAATTTCCACTAGCAATGCAGATTCAAGATGAGAAGAAGATTCGAGATTGCGCATCAGAGTAGAAATCCATGCATTGGATTGTGCATACCCAACTAGACTAATATCATTGCCAACCTGTTTCATGCTGCGCAGATACACCCCATCTGGCAAAAGTCTTGCGACCTGATCGAGCAAATGCACAGCGTCTGATCGACTATTTTGTAGTGTTTCAACGATTTGTTTACGTGCCAATAACTCTTGCATACGCGCTCTTATATCTTTGATTTCAAATATCTGTTTATCCAAAATAGCAGTTTGATCAATTAAAAATTGATTACGGCGTTTTTGATAATCATTATTATCAGAGTTTATCGAGCCCCCCCCCCAAACCACTAAAACACCCAGAAAACATACAACACCAGCTAAAATAGCAATTTGTTGCTGACGCGCCTTGCGTTTTATCTCACGATGTGGAAGTAAATTAATGCGTATCATGACGGATCAAAGCTACGAAGTGCCAAACCACACGCAATCAATAAGGCCGGCGCATCTTGATTAAGCTGACGAGGAATGATGCGGTTCGATAGCTCCATGTTAGCAAAAGGATTCACTGTAAAAGTACTGATTTGTGTTCGCGAGGCTATAATTTCATTAAGCTCAGCAATACCAGCACACCCCCCCGCAATGAAAATATAATTAATTTCAGTATATTGGGTTGATGTATAAAAAAACTGAATAGCTCGCATTATTTCGATCGCTAGTGTTTCACAGAAAGGTTGCAAAACATCCGTTTTGTAATTTTCAGGCAAATTGCCGCTACGCTTAGCAAGTTCGGCTTCTTCCAGCGGAAGATTAAATTGATTAGAAATTTCCTGAGTGAGTTGATTGCCGCCAAATGGTTGATCACGCGTATAAACCGATTCACTATTATGAAATACGTTCATTTTGATAGTCGTAGAACCAATATCAACCAACGCAATGATCTGATTCTTCCCACCGTCGGGCAATTGACTTAAAGCCAGCTCAAAAGCTGATTGCGCTGCATAGGGCTCGATATCCATCACAAGCGTTTTGAGCCCTGCTGACAACGCTACAGCAACACGATCTTCAACTTTTTCCTTACGTGATGCTGCAATCAATACTTCTACCTCATCCGAATTTTCAGCAGCAGGACCCACGACTTGAAAATCCAGATCAACTTCATCTAAAGAAAAAGGAATATATTGACTAGCTTCATTTTCAACTTGAAAAGCCAAGTCATCTTCCCGTTGCCCCGCCGGAACATTGATCCTTTTGGTAATGACATCGGTAATGGGCAAAGCTAGAGAAACACTTTTTAACCTTGTACCCATCCTGCGCCAACCTCTTTGCAAGCACTCACTGACAACTTCCATATTGACGATGTTACCCTCAGTTACCGCTTCTGCGGGTATTGACTCAATAACATAGCGCTCCATGCGATATAATTGATTGCCTTTACCAACGTGAGATAACTCAACCATTTTCACTGAAGATGAACTGATATCAATACCAATCAAGGAAGGTGATTTACTTTTCAGAAAATCCAAATTAATTGAAAAATTTTCCTTGAATGTTGACATATTAGAAGCGATACTCATAAAGTAAGCTCTTCAAAAAGTGGAAGACATATAACTGATAACCAGTTTCTGTGATTCAGTATTAAGCTGTTAGTGATAGCACAATTGAAATTTTGTCATACTCAATAAAACTTTCATTCAAAGAAAAACAACATATTACCCCCTTAACTATTCATATTACCCATTGCATTTTTCAATAAGCTCATACTCATGTTTGCTCGCTGGCTGTCTTATTTGTTTTATACATTCCTCGGATTAGGTTTGGCTGGCTTACTCCTCGCTGGATTTGCGGCCTTGGTGATTTACTCAAACCTCCCCTCATTGGAAACACTAACTGATTATCGTCCTAAAATCCCTTTGCGAATCTACAGTGATGAAGAACTATTAATCGGAGAATTTGGCGTAGAGCGTAGAAACGTAATTGCCATTTCCAAAGTGCCAACACACTTAAAACAAGCCATTCTCGCCGCAGAAGATGATCGTTTTTATGAACATGGCGGGATAGACTACATTGGCGTTTTACGTGCAGCTTATTCAAACTTCTCAGCCGGTAGCGTACAACAAGGTGCAAGCACAATAACCATGCAAGTGGCTCGAAACTTTTTTTTAACTCGAGATAAAACATTCACTCGCAAGTTGAACGAAATGCTGCTGGCATTTAAGATTGAGCAGAACCTCAATAAGGATAAGATTTTAGAGTTGTATATCAACCAAATTTACCTTGGGCAGCGTAGTTACGGATTTTCCGCAGCAGCACAAACCTATTTTGGCAAACCGCTAGAGGAAATTGATATCGCTGAAGCCGCTGTTCTAGCTGGATTACCTAAAGCGCCTTCTACTTATAATCCGATTAGCAATCCGAAGCGTGCAAAAAGTCGGCAGCTATACGTTTTAGGTCGCTTGCATAAATTAAAACTTATTTCACACGAGGAACTAAAATCCTTAGAAGCACAACCCATCGTCGTAAAAAAACAATCCCTAGTTTTCGCGACACCCGCTGATTATGTAACAGAAATGGTACGTCAGGTAATCTATGACCGTTTCCAAGAAGATGCCTATAGCAAAGGTATTCGCGTTTATACCACCATCCGTCAACAAGATCAGAATGCGGCCTACTATGCTTTAAGAAAAAATTTGATTGAATATGATAGGAGGCATGGATATCGTGGCCCTGAAGGATATATTGATTTACTCAAGCACGGCAGTAATCAAGAAAAAACCCTTGATGAAGCATTGGATGACATCACTGAGAATGACATGATTTATCCGGCAATTGTGTTATCCGTTAAACAGAATACTGTACAAGCTTACCGAAAAGGTGGTGAAGTTATTGAAATAAAAGGAGATGGACTTAAATTTGCACAAAAACATTTACCAACCAACAAAAAAGAGCAAGGGAAGAAATATCTCAGCCCCGGTGCACTCATCCGTATTCATAAAGATCTAAATAATGACATCTGGCATATTGTTCAGCTCCCAACAGTAGAAGCTGCCATTGTTTCATTAGATCCTAATGACGGTGCCGTTCGTGCTTTAGTTGGTGGATTTGATTTTCAAAAGAATAAATTTAATCACGTGACACAAGCTTGGCGGCAACCAGGATCGAGCTTTAAACCCTTTATTTATTCTGCAGCACTTGAAAAAGGCTTTACTCCAGCTACTATTATTAACGATGGTCCACTTTCGTTCAACGCAAATCAAACTGGCAGTCAATTATGGGAACCTAAAAATTTTGATGGAAAATATGACGGTCCTGTCCGCATGCGTACAGCCTTAGTAAAATCCAAGAATCTTGTATCCATACGGATCCTTCAAGCGATTGGTGTGCATTATGCACAAGACTACATTTCTCGATTCGGGTTTGATGCTGATCGTCACCCCGCTTACCTGCCAATGGCACTTGGTTCTGGATCAGTTACCCCAATGCAAATGGCCGTTGGATATTCGGTATTCGCAAATGGCGGGTATCGCATTGCACCTTACTTCATTAAGAAAATTGAAGACGAGAAAGGTAATGTTTTAGAGCAATTCCAACCTGTGAGTACTTCAAATGGCGCAAAACGAGTGATTGATCCTCGTAACGCTTTTATCATGACCAACATGATGCAAGATGTCATTAATTTTGGCACTGCTGTTAAGGCAAAACAGTTAGGGCGTACCGACTTAGCCGGAAAAACAGGCACTACCAGTAACTATATCGACGCTTGGTTTTGTGGTTATCAGAAAAATTTGGTAACTATATCTTGGATGGGATACGACGAACCAAAATCACTAGGTAGTAATGAAACTGGAGGGCGAGTTGCACTGCCTATTTGGATGGATTATATGAAATCTGTTATGAAAGACGTGCCAATAGCGGACTATAAAACACCCAGCGGCATCACCGCAACCAAAATAAATTCCGGAACTGGATTCAGAGATTCTGGTGGAAACATGACTGAGTATTTCTTCAGCGAACAACTGCCCCCTGTATATGAACCTCCTCCTATCGAACATGCACCCAACCCTACAGTTCGTGAAGAAAAAGATGTTAGAGACCAACTTTTCTAGTATCTAACCAGCAAGCGATGATGCAACCAACTTTGGATTACATTCCTCTGTTAGCTAGTAACGCAATTTTTATTTATTGCTATTAATTAACCAATGAGCCGCTTCCAATGCGTAGTAGGTGAGTATTCCATCAGCGCCAGCACGTTTAAATCCCAGCAAAGATTCTAGTACACAAGCCTCTTCATTCAGCCACCCATTGGCTGCAGCAGCTTTAAGCATGGCATATTCGCCACTGACTTGATACACAAATGTTGGAGCACCATATTTGTCTTTAACACGCCGCACAATATCGAGATATGGCATGCCAGGTTTAATCATAACCATATCGGCCCCCTCAGATAGGTCCAAACCTACCTCCCAGAGTGCTTCATTGGAATTTGCTGGATCCATTTGATAGGTATATTTATTCCCAGCTCCTAGGCTAGCTGCAGAGCCAACAGCGTCACGAAATGGACCATAAAAACTGGAAGCGTATTTAGCCGAATACGCTAAGATTCGTGTATGGATACAATTCTGACTATCAAGGCTCTCTCGAATTGCGGCTACACGCCCATCCATCATGTCCGATGGAGCGACAATGTCAGCTCCTGCTTGTGCATGAACAATCGCTTGCTGACATAGCACCTGAACAGTTTCATCGTTCAAAACATAGCCTTGCGCATCAATCAATCCATCTTGCCCATGACTGGTATAAGGATCCAGCGCTATATCAGTTATTACTCCAAGCTCAGGGAAATTCTTTTTCAAGAGCCGAATGGCTCGAGAAACTAATCCATCAGGATTAAATGCTTCATCTGCAGTGAGATTCTTTAGCTCATTATCAATCACTGGAAATATAGCTATAGCTGGAATACCAAGCTGCAAGCACTTTTCCGCCGTATATAATAATTTATCAATTGATTGTCTAACCACTCCAGGCATAGACGAAACATTCTCAACTTGATTCTTTCCATCCAATATAAAAACCGGATAGATAAAATCGCTAGATTGAAGATGGGACTCTCGGATCAAGCGTCGAGAAAATTCATTGCGACGTAATCGGCGCATTCTTTTTTGAGGAAATCGGTTATATAAGAACATAATAAAAAATTAAGAAACAGTTTAGCCAAGCCACTATACATTATATTTGTGATTTTACTTGTCCGTTACCCTACCCCCATTATAGGTAGTACCAAGTAATCACTAAATCTTCACGGCTACTCTATAACAACAATGAATTATAGCCTTTAAGATGCCTAAAATCTTAGCTTGACTCTCTTCCTCTTCCATTATTTTGTTACTAATCTCCTGCTTGATTAGCAATTGTATTCAACTAACTAATTTAATCTATCTTCAAAGAGCTATCCAGCTTTACAGCAGCTTATCTGTATTTAGAATACTATCACATGATGAGGAGAAAGAATTTTATCGAACATTTTTTTGAACTTATCGATGAATCATTTCTCATATAGTTGAAATAATGATTCAGATTCAGCGCTCGTTCTTTCCTCCCTAAGGCGAATGCTCTTTGTGTAAGGCAATTTCCCCAACCTCCTCCCCTTGGTTGGGGATTTTTTTATTTTATATACCCCATACCATACCTCTCTCCTTAGCTTTACTCATCTCTCTCTAGAATACAAATAAAGTAAAAATAAGTTCTAATTTTTTAAATCATTAAAGAGGAGTGTATCTACTTCATTATTGATGGGATGGAGTTACTGGTAATTTCTCATTCCCTTCAAAAGAAAACCATCTATTAAGAATTTTACATGCATCTTCAACTCCTAAAGGTATGGTGCTAGAAAACAACTGAATACTACAACGAGAATAAATACTATTCTGCAAAAATGATTTTATTTCTTTCAAGGTTTCACTTGCTCGCAACCTGCTAAGTTTATCCGCTTTAGTAAGTAAGATGTGAATTGGTTTATCTGTTGGTAAGAACCAATCTAACATTTTTATATCAAGCGGTTTTAGTGGATGCCGCACATCCATAATTAATACTAATCCTTGAAGCGATTCACGCCGCTGCAAGTAATTATTTAATAAACCATTCCATTTTCTACGAACATCTTGAGGAACTTCAGCATATCCATAGCCCGGCAAATCAACAAGAAATTTCTCTTCATATCCAGTAATTCTAAAAAAATTGATAAGCTGTGTTCGTCCAGGCTTTTTACTCACATAAGCAAGTCGATTCCTATTTGTCAGTGTATTAATAACACTTGATTTCCCCGCATTTGAGCGCCCAGCAAACGCAATCTCAACTTTAGAATTCGAAGGAAGATCTTGCATACCAGCAGCAGACTTGTAGAAACTAACATGGTGGAATGAAGGACGCATGGCAAGAAGGGTCACTTAAAATCACTAGAGCAAGATCCAGTTTGATCACTATTCCCGATGATAGCTAAACCTTCAAGCACCAATTCATCGACAAGTACTATTGGCATTTTTATAAATGGAAGTAACATTGAGGCTCCACCTCCACTGATCACACAATCAACCCTCGAACAATTAAATTTGTCTATGAACAACTGATGCATTCTTTCTATTGCACCAACAAGGCAATGAATAGCACCACTATAAATTGCCTCATTTGTAGTCAGCGGAAAATCATTGTAGCTATCTTTTTGTAAATAATCCAGTTGAGTGTTCAAACACAAGCTCTTAAAAATCAAGTAGGCACTTGGCACAATAATTCCACCTAGAAATTCTCCATGATCCGTCAATGCATCAACAGTCATAGCAGTTCCAACATTAACAACAAGGCATCTGCGGTGATTAATCTTGTCCCATGCTGCAATTAAGGCTAACCATCGATCACACCCGAGTTGCACAGGGTCCATGTAGCGATTTGTTATTCCAAATCCATATTTTTGTGCAACAATCCAACTAGGCTCTAATGTATAAAGAGATGCAATGACGTTCGCAATCTCACAACGTACCGTCGCTCTTCCCACATGAGAAACAACGACTATCTTCGGTTTAAGTAATTGCTTAAATTGAGTTGCTAATAACGAAACATCACTCTGATGAACTTTTCCTTTCTTTAACCACTGACTCGCTTCATACAGACCCCATTTTATATATGAATTGCCCGAATCAATTGCCAGAATAGCCATTATTAATTTATATCACGTAAAGAAATCTCCCCAACATCGAACATTTCTCTACCCGAATCAGTTGTTAAGCAAATTGCACCATTATCATTAACGCCATTCACTACACCACGAATAATTCGGTTATTTGGTAATTTTAGACAAACCCCTTTACCTTCATAAGCATGATAACTAATCCATTCTTTCTTAAAATATGAAAAACCAAACCTTTCAAAATCAGAAATTACGTTTTTAATTTCGATTAACAAAGCGCTAAGTATTAAATTTCGGTCCAATAACTTACCAGTTATTTCAAATAGATCTGTAACACCGCAGTCAATGCAACTCTTTGTATCCTTGGAAAGATTAAAATTAATTCCGATACCAATCACAGTTTGGTATGATCTCTTAATGCCACTTCGTAATTCAATCAAAACCCCAGCTATCTTAAAACGATTCATTAAAACATCATTCGGCCACTTGAGGCTAACGCCTTCTATGGAAAAATATTTTAAAACCCGAATAATAGCAACGCCAACAATTAAGCTCAAACTGGACAGTTGAGGTATAGAATATTCTTTAAAACTCCAGCTTAGAGAAAAAGTTAAACTTTCTCCAAATCCACTGCGCCAAACATGTCCATTTCTACCTCGGCCTTTTGTTTGTAATTCCGCAGCAACAACATATATGAGATCTGCGTTATCTGATATTTGCTTATTCTTAAGAAAATTAGCTAGAAATAAATTAGTTGAATCAATGCTACCGAAAATTTGTAGAACAAATTTCTTCGATTCAGGATAAAGATATTTAATTATAGATTCTAAATTTAATAATTTAACGTTACTTTGCAACAGTATATCGCCCTACAGCACATCATATAAAATATACCATAACAATGATTAAACAAATATATAAGTAGATTCTAAATCTAAAAATAGTATCTGCGATCAATAGCTATAAACAATAAAAGATTAATAACTTAGGTCTTTGAAGCACACATTCAATTTGTAACGTTTGATGAAATTCCGTCGCTATCTGCTACTACTCTATCCAATAGTTCAATCATAGCCATTGGAGCATTATCACCTTTTCTAAAACCACATTTAAGTATGCGTAAATAACCACCCGGTCTAGTATCATATCGGGGACCTAATTGATCAAATAGTTTAGAGACATTTTTGCGGCTTCTGAGGCGATTAAAAACTAATCGTCTATTTGCTAAAGATGGTTTCTTACCCATCGTTATCATTGGCTCAACATACCGCCTCAATTCTTTAGCTTTCGGTAAAGTTGTAACAATAACTTCATGATGTAATAGTGAGTTACACATATTCCTCAACATAGCAATTCGATGACTACTTGTGCGATTCAACTTTCTAAATGCATTATTGTGACGCATGATTCACTTCCTTAGCGATATTATCTAAATTTGCTGGTGGCCAATTATCTAATTTCATACCCAATGTAAGCTCTCGTGCAGCCAATACCTCTTTTATTTCATTCAGAGATTTTCGCCCTAAATTTGGTGTACGCAATAGCTCAGCTTCGGTTCTTTGAATTAAATCACCTATATAATATATATTCTCAACTTTCAAGCAATTAGCTGAGCGAACAGTAAGCTCTAAATCATCAACGGGTCGCAATAATATAGGATCAATTCTTGGTATTTGCGGTTGCTCCTTAGCAATCGGAGTGCTTTCTAAATCAGCAAAAACTGACAATTGCTGCACCAAAACACGAGCAGCATTTCTAATTGCCTCTTCTGGCTCTACAATACCATTTGTTTCTAAATCGATAATTAGTTTATCCAAGTCTGTTCTTTGCTCAACACGCGCGCTCTCAACTGTATAACTAACTCGTTTAATGGGACTAAACGATGCATCTAGAAAAATTGTTCCAATAGATTTTTCAGAGCCTTTATTGTGTCTACTGGCAGCTGGAACATACCCATGCCCTCTTTCCACCTTCATTTGAATATCAAGCGTCCCATTAGAAGTAAGGTGAGCAATTACATGATCCGGATTAATAATTTCAACATTATGATTGGCTTCAATATCTCCAGCCGTTATTAAGCCTTTTCCTGATTTATTTAAACTGAGAATTGTTTCTGTTTCATTATGCAGTCTTAAGACAATTCCTTTTATATTTAAAATAATATCAACAATATCCTCTTGCACACCATCTAATGCAGAGTATTCGTGGACAATACCAGCAATTTTAATTTCTGTTAGTGCATATCCCGTCATTGAAGACAATAATATTCTACGTAGAGCATTACCTAAAGTATGTCCGTATCCTCGCTCAAACGGCTCCATAACGATCTTAGCGTGTACTGGAGAAATATTTTGAACATCAATGATTCTAGGTATTAATAACTCATTACCTTGCATAATTAAAATTCCTGCAAAAAAAGTAAATCCATAAATCTAAGAAGAAATCATTTGGAATACAATTCCACGACCAAAGACTCATTAATTGTTGCAGGCAATTCTGAGCGATCAGGTGTTTCTTTAAAAATTCCTTTCATTCCCTTAGTATCTACTTCGATCCAGCTCAGCATATTCCGATTACTAGCAGAATCAACAGAGGACTTAATACGTAGTTGATTTTTAGCTTTATCAGAAACTTCAACAACGTCACCAGGTTTAATAATGTATGAAGGTATATTAACTCGTTTGCCATTTACAAGAATGCTATTATGTCTAACAATTTGTCTAGCTTCTGTACGTGACGAACCAAACCCCATATGATAGGCGACATTGTCCAATCTACTTTCTAATAATTTTAATAAAGTATCACCAGTGACACCTTTACTGCTATCCGCTTGTTTATAAATATTACGAAATTGTTTCTCTAAAATACCATATATCCGTCTAACTTTTTGTTTCTCACGAAGTTGCCCACCATAATCTGATAATCTACCTTTTTTTTGACCATGTTGTCCTGGAGGATAATTTCTTCTCTCTATTGCACATTTATCAGAAAAGCACTTTTCACCTTTCAAAAATAACTTTTCGCCTTCTCGACGACATTGCTTACACTTCGGTTCTACACTTCTAGCCAACGTTATCTCCTCAAATACGACGTTTTTTTGGTGGTCGACAACCATTATGTGGAACAGGTGTCACATCGGATATGCTAGTGATCTTAAATCCTGCTGAATTAAGCGCCCTAACTGCTGAATCTCTTCCAGGCCCCGGACCTTTAATTTTAACTTCTAAATTCTTGACGCCGCACTCAATTGCAATTTTGCTCGCATTTTCAGCAGCCACTTGAGCTGCAAACGGAGTGCTTTTTCTAGAGCCTTTGAAGCCAGCTCCCCCTGAAGTAGCCCACGATAAAGCGTTACCTTGTCTATCAGTTATAGTAACAATTGTATTATTAAAGGAAGCATGTACAAAAGCTATTCCTTCAGATATATTTTTTTTTACTTTTTTCCGCGCACGAGAAACAGATTTGATCATAAAATATAAAAAAACCTAAAAAATTCGAATAGAAAATAAAATTACTTAGCCCTTAAAGCCTTTCGAGGACCCTTTCTAGTTCTCGCATTTGTACGAGTACGTTGTCCACGAACCGGAAGGCCTCTTCGATGACGTAACCCTCTATAACATCCAAGATCCATTAATCGTTTAATGTTCATAGATACTTCTCTACGTAAATCACCTTCGACCGTCATCTTCGATATATATTCACGCAACTTATCAATCTGTTCATCCGGTAAGTCTTTTATTTTCTTGTGTTGTTCGATACCTATAATATTACAAATTTTTATAGATGTTGATTTTCCTATACCATATATAGCAGTAAGTGCTATGTCGGTATGCTGATTAGGTGGTATGTTTACTCCGGATATGCGCGCCATTTTATTTCTTTCTCATTTATAAAAAAGGTTAACCTTGACGTTGCTTATGACGAGGATCAGTGCATATCACTCGGATTATTCTATTCCTTCTTATTATCTTGCAATTCCTACAAAATTTTTTTACCGACGCATTAACTTTCATTGTCTTCTTTACCCACTCCAAATTATTAATTTAAATTAATTAATAAAACCCAAAACTATATTCTATTTTGCTCTAAATGTAATTCTCGCACGTGTCAAATCATAAGGCGTCAAATCAACAGTAACCTTATCACCAGGGAGAATTCGTATATAGTGCATACGCATCTTTCCTGATATATGCCCTAAAACAATATGACCATTCTCTAACTTAACTCGGAAAGTAGCATTAGGAAGAGTTTCTAAAATTTCTCCCTGCATTTGTATCGTATCTTCTTTAGTCATTAGAAATAAAAATCCCTAGCATTATTTAACAGAATTTCTACCTAATGATTGTTGGTTCCCTTTAAAATTAGCCTTTTTTAACAGACTATCGTATTGAGAAGACATAACATGAGATTGAACTTGCGCCATAAAATCCATCGTTACAATAACTATAATTAATAACGATGTTCCACCGAAATAAAAAGGCACATTCCATTTAAGTATAAGAAATTCAGGTAATAAACACACTAGTGTTACATAAATTGATCCAATTAAAGTAAGACGCAGCATAACTCTTTCAATATAACGAGTTGTCAAATCGCCAGGCCTAATGCCTGGAACAAATGCACCACTCTTTTTAAGATTATCTGAAGTATCTCTCGGATTAAAAACAAGTGCAGTATAAAAAAAACAAAAAAAGATTATCATAAGTGAATAAAGTACTACATATATAGGCTGACCAGGTGAAAGTGCAGCACTAATATCTTTAAGCCACGTCATTGATTGAGCATCAGCAAACCACCCTGTTAAAGTAGCTGGAAACAGTATAATACTAGAAGCAAAAATCGGAGGAATAACACCCGCCATATTAAGTTTTAAAGGCAAATGTGAACTTTGTCCGCCATATACTTTACGGCCAATCTGACGTTTTGCGTAATTTATAGGAATCCTCCGCTGGCCTTTTTCTACAAAAACAACAAGCCCTGTAATTAATGCAGCTGTTACAAAAATCACAAGTGCTACTAGAAAATGCATTGAACCAGTGCTAACCAAATCTAAAGTACCACCAATCGCACTTGGAAGTCCTGCAGCTATTCCAGCAAAAATAATTAGAGAAATGCCATTACCAACACCGCGCTCTGTAATTTGTTCGCCTAACCACATCAAAAAAATAGTTCCTGTAACTAATGTAATAACAGTAGTCATCACAAACATATTTCCAGGATTGATCACCAAACCACTTTGCGCCTGAAGAGCAATTGAGATTCCATAGCTTTGCACTAAAGCCAATCCCAAAGTTCCATACCGAGTGTATTGTGTTATCTTTCTTCTACCATTCTCGCCTTCCTTCTTTAAAGATTCCAAATAGGGCACAGCAACTGTGCCCAATTGCATAATGATAGAAGCAGATATATAAGGCATTATACCCAAAGCAAATATCGAAAACCTTGAAAGAGCCCCACCTGAAAACATGTTAAACATACCCAAGACGCCACTCTCCTGGGATTGAAATAAATCTTTCAAAACAACGGGATCTATACCTGGCACTGGCACATGCGCACCAATTCTATAAACTATAAGGGCTAAAAGTAAAAACCACAAACGTTTTTTTAATTCAGCAAGCTTATCTGTCGGACGATTTAACATTTAAGACCGTATTTATTTGATAAGTTATTGCGAAAAAGCACTATTGTTATCATTTTTTTTAAATTGTTTTCTTACGCCTGCGCTTAAAATAATATCATTAGAATCAGAAAAGCTAATCTTCTTATTGTTGAAATCTTCTGATTTATAGAATTTAAGAATCTTAGTGTTTCTAGAGATTAAATGATTTTCTTTCATTACTAAAATAGTAATATCATTCTTTAAGTTTTCTTCAGTCAATTTATTTAAGACCGACAATCTCAACGAAACACGAGATTTCTTTTTAGATGCATCTGTATTAAAGCCTCTTTTAGGCAAACGTCTTTGAATAGGCATTTGTCCACCTTCAAATCCAACTTTATGAAAACCTCCAGACCTAGATTTTTGTCCTTTATGTCCACGGCCACAAGTTTTTCCTAATCCTGATCCCATACCACGACCAACTCGTGTTCTATTCCTTCGCGCACCATCCGATGATGCAATTGAATTTAATAACATAATATTATATTTTATTCACACTTCAGCAAGTAGTTAATTTTGTGTATCATTCCTCTAATTGCTAAAGTATCATTTACCATAGATGAGCTATTCGTTTTTCTAAGTCCTAGACCACGTACTGTAGCACGATGCGATTTCTTCACACCAATAGTGCTTCGTATCAATGTAATTTTGATTAAATGATTTTTGTTATCGATCATAGCCCTATTCATGCCCCAGTATCTCTTTAACACTTTTGCCACGTTTTGCGGCAATATATGAAGGAGAATGAATAGAATTTAAACCATTTAGAGTTGCCCTAACAACATTGTAAGGATTGGTCGATCCTATACATTTTGCAAGAATATTTGTCATTCCCATTACTTCAAAAATGGCTCTCATGGGCCCCCCCGCTATTATTCCAGTCCCCTCAGGAGCAGGTTGCATATATACTTTAGCTGCATCGTGAGTACCTACTACTGGATGATAAATAGTTCCATTCTTTAATTTAATTTTAATCATTTTCTTGCGCGCTTCATCCATTGCTTTCTGAACTGCAACAGGTACTTCTCTTGATTTACCCTTACCCATTCCAACTCCGCCTTCACCATCACCAACAACAGTCAAAGCAGAAAAACCCAAAATTCGACCACCCTTTACAACTTTAGTAACCCTATTAATTGCTACCATTTTCTCACGAAGATCATCACGTGCACCCCCGCTTTCATCCGCGCCAATTACCTTATCTGCTACTTTATTAACTTTAACCATGGGAAGATACCTATTTAAAATTTAAGACCAACTTCTCGTGCCGAGTCTGCTAATGCCTTAATCCGACCATGATATTTATAGCCAGATCTATCGAAAGCAATTTCACGAACTCCAATATGCATAGCTTTTTCAGCAATTCTCTTCCCTACAAACTTTGCAGCTAAAATGTTTCCACCGCTTGAAAGTTGATTACGCAAATCTTTCTCTAATGTTGAAGCGCTCGCAACAGTATTTCCATTTTTATCATCAATTAGTTGAGCATAAATATGTGAATTGGTACGATGAACTGTCAAACGAATTACTCCAATTTGAGCTATTCGTTTACGTGTCTCTTTCGAGCGTCTAATCCTTTTTTCTTTTAGATTTTGCATTTTTAATTTATTAAGTTACTTCTTTTTGGTTTCTTTAATAACAATAACCTCATCTGAATATCTTATTCCCTTACCCTTGTATGGTTCAGGTCTACGGTAAGCACGAATTTCTGCTGCTATTTGCCCAACTTTCTGTTTATCTATTCCCTTAATCACAATTTCAGTTTGGCTAGGTGTTTCAATTTTAATGCCATTTGGTACCACATAATCAATCGGATGCGAAAACCCCAATGTTAGGTTAAGCATATTTCCAGTTGCCTGTGCGCGATAGCCTACCCCAACAAGCAAAAGCTTCTTTTCAAATCCATCTGACACACCTCTTACCATATTAGCGAGTAGTGCGCGAATCGTCCCCGAAATTGCATTTGAAAACTTAGTCGCATCTTTTGCAATAATTTTAAGCTGACTATCACTAAACTCTATAGAAACATTGCCTTCAACTTGTTGCTTTAAAAACCCCAATGGTCCCTTAATTGTTACTTCTGATGCACTAATGCTAACTTCAACATTTTTAGGTACAACAACAGGATTATTACTTACTCGCGACATACTATATTTCCCTTTATACTACTGTGCATAAAAGTTCACCACCAACTCCAATCTGATACGCATTTCGAGCGGACATAACACCTTTAGAAGTCGAAACAATAGCGATTCCCATTTCATTTATAATTTTAGGTAATTCTGTATTTGACTTATATCGCCTTAAACCAGGCTTACTAATGCGCGTTATATTCTCAATAACAGCATCTCCTAAATAATATTTAAGAGTAATAACAATCTCGCTTTTCTTGCTATCTTTGTATTGGAAAATATTATAATTTTCAATATAGCCTTCATCCATCAGAACTTTAGCTATCGCAAGATTTATTTTAGAATTCGATATATTAACTGTTTTTTTCTTAACCAATTGCGCATTTCTTATCCGAGTTATCATATCTGCTATAGGGTCACTCATACTCATGCTATTATTTATACACCTTATTATTTATAGTCATCAAAAATCTCATTCGAAAATCACAAAGCTCAAAATAATTACCAACTCGCTTTGATTATTCCGGGAATTTTCCCACTCATAGCAATATCTCTAAGTTTACTTCTACCTAATCCAAATTTAGAATAAACACCACGAGATCTTCCAGTTAATGAGCATCGATTTCTAATACGCACGGGGCTAGAATCTCTTGGCAACTTCTGCAAGCTGAGTTTTGCATCAAATCTTTCTTTATCATCTAGATTCGTATTATTAATTTTTTCAAAGAGAATTTTCCGTCGTTCTTGATACTTAAGAACAATTTTTTGTCTTTTTAAGTTTCTATTTACAAGAGCTAATTTAGCCATCTCATTCTCAATTTTTAAACGGAAAACTAAATGCCGCAAGTAAAGCCTTTGCTTCACTATCGCTCTTAGCAGTAGTTGTTATTGAAATGTTCATACCTCTTAGAGCGTCGATTTTATCATACTCAATCTCAGGAAATATAATTTGTTCTTTAATACCCATATTATAGTTACCTCTTCCATCAAAAGATTTTCCTGAAATTCCACGAAAATCACGTATCCTGGGAATAGCTATAGTAATCAGCCGATCAAGAAATTCATACATTTTTTTACGACGCAAAGTAACCATACAACCAACAGGATAGTCTTCTCTAACTTTAAATGTCGCTATTGATTTCTTTGCTTTTGTTACCACCGGTTGTTGTCCACAAATTTTCTTCAAATCAGCTAATGCGAATTCAATTACCTTTTTATCTGTTGTAGCTTCACCTAAACCTATATTAAGTGTTATTTTGGTAATTCTAGGAACTTCCATTACACTTTTATATTTAAACTGATCAATTAATTTTTTTGTAACAGTCTGTCTATAGAATTCTTGTAAACGAGTCATTATATAGTTTTTTTTCAATTTAGTTCTTAATGCTGCGGATGAATCGCATCACCAGAAGATTTAAATATTCTAATTTTTTCATTTTCATTATTAACTTTGAAACCCACACGATCCGGTTTTTTTGTCGTGAAGTTATAAATAGCGATATTTGAAATATGAATAGGCATTTCTTTGTCTATGATTCCACCTGATGTGCCAGTAGATGGATTTGGCTTTTGGTGTTTTTTTACCAAGTTGATTCCTTGCACAATAACACGATCATCACTATTTATTTTAATAACCGTCCCTCTTTTCCCTTTATCTTTACCAGAAATTACAATTACGTCATCACCTTTTCTCAATTTTTTCATAATCTTTATTGTCTACAATCACAAAACTTCGGGAGCTAATGAAACTATCTTCATAAAACGTGCATTTCTTAGTTCTCTAGTTACTGGACCAAATATGCGAGTACCAATAGGTTCTAGCTTATTATTAAGCAAAACAGCTGCATTATCATCAAATTTCAATAAAGATCCATCTACACGCCTTACGCCTTTTGCAGTTCTAACAATTACTGCATTGTAAACTTCACCTTTCTTAACCCGACCACGAGGAGCAGCATCTTTCACACTGACTTTTATAACATCGCCTATTTCAGCATACTGCTTCTTCGAACCTCCGAGAACCTTTATGCACATGATGGATTTTGCACCAGTGTTATCAGCAACTTTTAATATTGTTTGCATTTGAATCATATAGTCATTCTTTACTTCTTAATTAAAAAAGTCTATGTAAAATAAATAGTTAAAGTCTAAATATTAATTATTTAGTAAGGATTCGTTCACTAACCCTATGACCTTCCATGCTTTAGTTTTTGATATAGGTTTGCATTCTTCAATAATGACACTATCACCAATTCCATACAAACCATTCTCTTCAACATGCGCATGATATTTTTTTGAACGCACAATATACTTTCCATAAAGAGGATGCTTCAATTTTCTTTCAACCAACACAGTTACAGTTTTAGACATTTTATCACTTGTAACCTTACCATTTAATGTTCGGTGAAGCTTCTCAATTGTCATGATTTCTCATTTTCTGTGTAATTACAGTTTTAACCCTTGCAATATCTTTTTTGATCAATTTTATTTTTGCATTATTTGATAGCTGTTGTGTCGCTAGTTGCATTCTTAATACAAAATGCGTTTTTAATAATGAATGCAATTCTGTATTCAAATCACGAATTTCTTTCTTTCTTAATTCAATCGCCTTCATTATTAATTTTACCCACCAATTTGTCTTATCATAAAAGTTGTTTTAATGGGCAGCTTAGCTGCAGCTAGCCTAAAAGCTTCTCTAGCCAGATCTTCATTTACACCATCCATTTCATACAGCATTTTTCCAGGTTTAATTTCAGCAACGTAATATTCTGGATTCCCTTTACCATTACCCATTCTCACTTCGGCAGGCTTAGTCGATATTGGTTTGTCAGGGAAAATTCTGATCCAAATTCTCCCTCCCCTTTTTATATATCGAGTCATAGCGCGACGGGCAGCTTCTATTTGTCTAGCAGTTATTCGTCCTCTTTCTATTGCTTTGAGCCCGAATTCTCCAAAACTTACTTTCGCTCCACGCGTTGCTACGCCAGTGTTTCTACCTTTCTGCTGTTTACGAAATTTAGTTCTAGCTGGTTGAAGCATTCTTATCCTCAGAATTTAATTGTTTTTTTGAAATGCTATTAATCTCATTTTCATTAATTTCAACAACAGGAGTGCCACGATCTTTTCCGTTATCTAGATTTGGTTTACTGTAAGTATGTGATAAAGGTTTTTTAAAAGTTTTCTTTTTCTCGTTATCTAATGGAGAGGTATTATTTGTATGAATTTCGCCTTTACCTAAAATTTCCCCCTTAAATATCCAAACCTTAATTCCAATAATTCCATATGTTGTATGCGCTTCAGATGTGCCATATTCCAAATCTGCTCTTAATGTATGTAGAGGAACTCTACCTTCACGATACCATTCCGTACGGGCGATTTCAATTCCATTCAATCGACCTGAACTCATTATTTTTATGCCTTGCGCTCCGAGTCTCATTGCATTTTGCATCGCTCGTTTCATAGCGCGACGAAACATAATTCTCTTTTCTAATTGTTGCGCTATGTTGTCTGCAATAAGCTGTGCATCAAGCTCAGGTTTTCTTATCTCTTCAATATTGACATGAACAGGAATTCCCATTCTTTTTTGTAATTCTGCTCTTAGCAGTTCAATATCTTCACCTTTTTTACCGATTACAATACCTGGCCGAGACGTAAAAATTGTGATTCGTGCATTTTTGGATGGTCTTTCAATTAAAACTTTTCCTACTGACGCATTTTTAAGTTTTTTACTCAAAAAAGCTCTTACTTTTATGTCTTCATTAAGCATAGTAGAAAAATCGTTACTATTAGCATACCATTTTGATAACCAATTCTTTTGAACTGATAATCTAAATCCAATCGGATTAATTTTTTGTCCCATTAGCTAATACCTTTTTTAGTACGACTAACATTTCTATCATCGCTTACTGTCAATTCAATATGACAAGTTGGTTTAGTAATCCTATTACCGCGCCCTTTTGCTCGAGCACTCGTTCGCTTTAATAAAGTTCCACGGTCTACTAAAACTTTAAAAACTTTCAATTCATCTATATCTGCACCATCATTATGTTCAGCATTTGCAATAGCTGATTCTAAAAGTTTTTTGATAATTACAGCGCCTTTTTTAGAACTGAACTTTAAAATATTGATAGCTTTTTCTACCGGAAGCCCTCGTATCTGATCGGCCACCAACCGTCCTTTCTGGGCTGACAAACGAATACCTTTTAAAATTGCTGTTGTTTCCATCGTCGCTCCCGTTTACTTAGCTGTAGCCTTTTTATCTCCAGCATGTCCCTTAAATGTACGTGTTAACGAAAATTCGCCAAATTTATGACCTACCATATTTTCTGTAACAAAAACCGGAATATGCTGTCTTCCATTATGTACCGATACCGTAAGCCCAATAAAATCAGGCAAAATGGTAGAGCGTCGCGACCATGTTTTTATAGGACGTTTATCGTTGCTTTCTTGCGCTTTCCTAATTTTATTGATCAAATGCGCATCAACATAAGGGCCTTTCTTTACTGAACGAGGCATTTAATAATTATCCTTTTTTAGAATATCTGTGCCGAATTACCATAATCTCTGTTCTTTTGTTTTTTCGAGTTCTATAACCTTTAGCCGGCGTCCCCCAAGGACTCACAGGATGCCTACCGGCAGAAGTTCTACCCTCACCACCACCATGTGGATGATCAATTGGATTCATTGCAACCCCTCTAACTGTAGGTCTAATTCCTCGCCATCTTACCGCACCAGCTTTACCAATAGACCTCAGATTATGCTCAGCATTCCCAACTTCACCAATAGTAGCAAAGCAATTGACATGAACCTTTCGTATCTCACCTGAACGCAATTTTAATTGTGCATAACTGCCCTCTCTCGCCTGTAACTGTACCGATGTTCCAGCCGATCGAGCCAACTGCGCACCTTTACCTGGTTGAAGTTCGACACAGTGAATAACAGTGCCAAGCGGTATATTGCGTAAGGGCAAAGCATTTCCTGGTTTAATTTCTGCGTGATCTCCATTCACTATCTGATCACCCACATTTAATCCCTTAGGCAGTATAATGTATTTTCTCTCGCCATCTTTATAACAAACTAAAGCAATAGCTGCCGTCCTATTAGGGTCATATTCTTTACGTTCAACAACCGCCGAAATTCCAATCTTATTTCTTTTAAAATCTATTATTCTGTAATGCTGTTTATGACCACCACCACGATGTCTTGTTGTTATTCGCCCGTGATTATTACGCCCAGCAGTTTTAGATTGCTTTTCAGTTAGCCCCTTATAAGGTCCACCTTTGAAAAGCTCTTCATTAACAACTCTTATTACCGATCTACGACCAGGTGATGTTGGTCTTAACTTGACTAATGCCATATTACTTAATCTCTATATTTGCAAAATTAGTAAAATTCAAATCCTGATCATTCTTTATACTAACTACAGCTTTTTTCCAGTCTTTTCTTTTTCCCATAAAACGACCGAATCTTTTATGCTTACCTTTTACATTTATTATCGCTACTTTTTCTACTTCAATCTTTTGATCTTTCCACAATAATTCAATTGCAGCCTTAATTTCATTCTTGTTCGCATCTGGCATGACACGAAATATTGTTTGATTATGCTTTTCGCCCAAAAAAGTAGATTTTTCTGAAACATGAGGAGCTAGTATTATTTTTAGCAATCTTTCATTTTCTACATAATTATTTTTCATGAAAGTATTTCCTCAAATTTTCTCATTCCTTCAAGTGTCACAATTGTTTTCTCAAATTTTAATAAGCTGACTGGATCAACATAACTTGGTTCTGCAATCCAAACATTCGGAATATTCCTTGCTGAAAAAAACAAATTATCATCCAACTCATGAGTAACAATAAGAACATTACTCAGTCCATTATTTTTGAGTTTCTCCGCCATTTCTTTAGTTTTAGGCGTATTAACTGTGAAGTTATCAATGACTAGCAACCTTTCATCTCGTATAAGCTGGGACAAAATAACACACATACCAGCTTTATACATTTTCTTATTGATTTTTTTCTTAAAATTCTCATTTGGGCTATTTGGAAATATTTTTCCACCTCCACGCCAAAGAGGACTTGATGCCATGCCAACTCGTGCTCTGCCAGTGCCTTTTTGTCTCCAAGGCTTCTTAGTTGATTTCGCAACATCTGATCTTCCCTTTTGGGCTCTTGTGCCTAATCGAGCATTAGATAAATAAGAAGTCACTAATTGATGAACAAGCCCTTCATTATAATCTTTATTGAATAGAGCATCAGATACGACTACATTTGCCGATTGATTCTCTTTGCTGAGAAGCCTAAGTTCCATTATTTATATACCTTATCACTACTTCTTATCATTCATTGACTATTTTTCGAAACTACACCAATTTTATGCTGGGTTTTATCAGAACACGACCACCTTTATGCCCCGGTATCGCTCCTTTAATCAATAATAAGCTTTTTGCGTTATCTATTTTCAGTATCTCTAGATTTTGTATAGTCCTTTTTACATTACCCAAATGCCCAGACATACGTTTTCCAGGAAAAACACGACCAGGATCTTGCGCCATTCCAATTGATCCTGGTTTATTATGCGCTTTAGAGTTCCCATGACTCGCCCGATTGGAAGAAAAGTGATGACGCTTTATTACACCTGCATATCCCTTACCGATGGTGATTCCGGTTACATCAACCTTTTGGCCAATATTAAATATATCACTGGCTATTAATTTACCTACTGGAAGAGAATTCAATTCTTCTTCTGTGGCTATCTTAAACTCCCTCAAAACACAACCTACCTCAACTCCAGCTTTTGCATAATGTCCTTGCACGGATTTACTGGATCGATTGAGTTTATTTTTTCCAAAAGCCAACTGGACAGCATTGTATCCATCGATATCTTTATTTCGAATCTGAATAACACGATTATTTGAGACATCAACAACCGTCACAGGCAAACTAGCACCAGTTTCTGAGAAAATGCGCGTCATTCCAATTTTTTGCCCAATCAATCCTAAACTCATTTCATCACCTTCTTTTTTAACTTTTAGTAGAGAGCAGTATTATCGATTATTTAATTTCCAAGAATTTCATTAAGGCAGACTTAATAATTTCTATAGCTTAATTTCAACATCCACACCTGCCGGTAGATCTAATTTCATCAAAGCATCAACAGTTTTATCTGTTGGATCAATAATATCCATTAACCTTAAATGTGTTCTAATCTCAAATTGATCTCGTGAAGTTTTATTAACATGCGGGGAACGCAGTACATCAAAACGCTCTATTCGAGTAGGCAATGGAACAGGCCCTTTAACTACTGCACCAGTCCTCTTTGCCGTTTCGACAATTTCCAATGCTGATTTATCAATAAGTCGATAATCGAAAGCTTTAAGCCGAATTCTTATTTTCTGGTTTTGCATATACTAATTAAATACTCCAATTCGATCAATGTACTAAGCACTCGATACTAAATTAAAAATTATTTACGAACGATGAATAATCACTGAATTACTCAATAATTTTTGCGACGACACCGGCACCAACTGTTCTTCCACCTTCTCGTATCGCAAAACGCAAACCTTCCTCCATCGCGATCGGTGCAATCAAGTTAACTGTCACCGATACGTTATCCCCTGGCATCACCATCTCCGTACCAGCCGGCAACTCAATCGCACCTGTCACATCCGTCGTCCTAAAATAAAATTGTGGACGATACCCCGGAAAAAACGGTGTATGCCTACCACCCTCTTCTTTACTCAATACATATATCTCTGCTGTAAACTTAGTGTGCGGCGATATACTACCAGGCTTAGCCAATACCTGACCCCGCTCAACTTCTTCTCGCTTCGTGCCCCGTAACAATATACCTACATTGTCACCAGCCTGGCCTTGATCCAACAATTTCCGAAACATCTCAACACCTGTGCACACCGTCTTTAGCGTCGGCTTGATACCTACAATCTCAATCTCTTCCCCAACTTTGATAATACCTCTTTCTACCCGGCCAGTAACCACCGTACCACGCCCAGATATCGAGAAAACATCTTCTACCGGCATAATAAATGCACCATCAATCGCACGTTCCGGTTGCGGTATGTAACTATCCAAGGCCTCGGCAAGTTTTAAAATCGCGCCTTCACCCATATCACTCGAGTCCCCTTCTAACGCTTTTAGCGCTGACCCTACAATGATCGGAGTGTCATCTCCAGGAAATTCATATTTCGACAATAATTCACGAATTTCCATTTCCACCAATTCAATCAACTCAGCATCGTCCACCATGTCCGCTTTATTCATGAATACGATGATATACGGAACACCCACTTGACGTGCCAACAATATATGCTCACGAGTCTGTGGCATCGGACCGTCTGCAGCTGATACCACTAAAATCGCTCCATCCATCTGCGCAGCACCAGTAATCATGTTCTTCACATAATCCGCATGGCCCGGACAATCCACATGCGCATAATGACGCTTCGCTGTCTCATATTCCACATGCGCCGTATTAATCGTTATACCCCGCGCACGTTCTTCAGGCGCCGAATCAATTTGCGCATAACTCTTCGCCTCACCACCAAATTTCTTCGTCAATATCGTCGTAATCGCCGCCGTCAGCGTCGTCTTACCATGATCTACATGACCTATCGTCCCTACATTTACGTGTGGCTTCGACCGCTCAAATTTACTCTTCGCCATGATGTTCCTTATACTTTTTTATCAAAATTATCTATTTCTTATTTATAATCGCATCCGCCACGTTTTTTGGCGCTTCGGAATAATGTTTAAATTCCATTGTGTAAGTAGCTCTACCTTGTGTAGCCGATCTCAATACGGTCGAATAGCCAAACATCTCCGCTAAAGGCACTTCCGCTCGCACCACCTTTAATCCTGGAACATCTTCCATTCCTTGGATGATTCCGCGCCTCGACGACAGATCACCAACAACATTACCCATAAAATCTTCTGGCGTTTCAACCTCAACCGCCATCATAGGTTCCAACAAAACCGGACTTGCTTTGCGCATTCCATCCTTAAAAGCAATAGATGCAGCCATTTTAAATGCATTCTCATTGGAGTCGACATCATGATAAGACCCATCAAATAATGTCACTTTCACATCTACCACTGGATAACCGGCTAACACTCCACTGGGAATCGTTTCAAGCAATCCTTTCTCCACAGCAGGTATATACTCTCTCGGAACTACGCCACCTTTAATCTCATCAATAAACTCAAAACCTTTCCCGGCTTCGTTGGGCTCCATTTTAAGCCAAACATGGCCATATTGACCTCGCCCACCAGATTGCTTTACAAATTTTCCTTCTATTTCCACAGATTTTTTAATCGCTTCACGATAAGCAACTTGCGGCGCACCAACATTAGCTTCAACAGAGAATTCTCTTTTCATTCGATCAACAATAATTTCTAAGTGCAACTCCCCCATACCAGAAATAATAGTCTGACCAGATTCTTCGTCTGTTCTCACTCTAAAGGACGGATCTTCCTGCGCAAGCCTATTAAGCGCTATCCCCATCTTCTCTTGATCTACTTTAGTTTTTGGTTCAACCGCGACATGGATCACTGGCTCCGGAAAATCCATACGCTCCAAAGTAATAATTTTTTGTGGATCACAAATGGTATCACCGGTTATCACTTCTTTCAGCCCTACCGCCGCAGCAATATCGCCCGCACGAACTTCTTTAATTTCTTCGCGCTGATTTGCGTGCATCTGCAACAAACGCCCAATTCTTTCCTTTTTACCTTTTATCGGGTTATAAACAGTATCTCCAGACGTAACCACACCGGAATAAACCCTAAAAAATATTAATTGCCCAACATATGGATCAGTTGCAATCTTAAAAGCCAAAGCCGAAAAAGGTTCGCTATCATTTGCAATTCTTTTATCAGCCTCTCCATTTT
This sequence comes from Nitrosomonas sp., assembly GCA_024281825.1. Taxonomy (GTDB): domain Bacteria; phylum Pseudomonadota; class Gammaproteobacteria; order Burkholderiales; family Nitrosomonadaceae; genus Nitrosomonas. The sequence continues at coordinate 173,910 of JAMWZY010000002.1, forward strand.
CATTTTCGCCCTGTATTGCCAGAATGTCCGTTGGAGAAGGCATGTAATCAATGACTGCATCCAACATTGCCTGAACCCCTTTATTCTTAAAGGCAGTTCCGCAAAGCATAGGCACTATTTCATTATTGATAGTACGAACTCGCAGCCCTTTCTTGATCTCAGCAATCTCCAAATCGCCACTCTCAAGATATTTATTCATGAGCTCTTCATTTGCCTCTGCCGCAGTTTCTAAAACCTTTTCGCGCCAGGCCTTTGCATCTTCTAGCAACGCGGACGGAATATCGCGTTCCTCAAATTTCATCCCACGACTTTCATCGTCCCAATAAATCGCCTTCATTTTTATTAAATCAACAACTCCCTCGAACTTATCTTCAGCTCCTATAGGCAGCTGAATCGGAACAGGGGTCGCTTTCAATCGAGACTTAATTTGTTCGTATACTCGCATAAAATTAGCGCCCGAACGATCCATTTTATTAACGAACGCCAACCTTGGAACCATATATTTATTGGCTTGACGCCAGACAGTTTCTGTTTGTGGCTGCACCCCCCCCACTGCACAAAAAACAGTACAAGCACCATCCAAAACCCTTAAAGAACGCTCTACCTCAATGGTGAAATCAACGTGCCCCGGGGTATCAATAATATTTATTCGATGTTCTGGGTAATTACTCGCCATCCCTTTCCAGAAACAGGTTGTGGCAGCAGATGTAATTGTAATTCCCCTTTCTTGTTCTTGCTCCATCCAGTCCATAGTAGCAGCGCCATCATGAACTTCCCCGAGCTTGTGAGATACTCCCGTATAAAACAATACTCGTTCAGTAGTAGTGGTCTTACCAGCATCTATATGCGCCATGATTCCAATATTTCTGTAACGCTCTATCGGTGTTTTTCTTGCCACGATTGTATACCCTACTGTTTATTACTTTAAAATTTAAGACAAAAACCAGCCAAAAACTAAAATCGAAAATGAGAAAATGCCTTGTTTGATTCCGCCATTCTATGAACTTCCTCGCGCTTCTTCACAGCTCCCCCGCGACCCTCTGCAGCTTCAGATAATTCACCCGCCAATCGAGCATCCATTGATTTTTCGTTTCTTTTTCTCGCCGCATCTCGCAACCATCGCATCGCTAAAGCATTCCTTCTCACTGAGCGCACCTCAACCGGAACTTGGTAGTTAGCACCACCAACCCTGCGACTTTTAACCTCCACCACTGGCCTCACATTGGTCAAAGCTTGCGTAAATATAACCACAGGATCTGCACCGGTTTTTTTTTCTATTTGACTTAGTGCTTTATAAATAATGCTTTCTGCCACCGACTTTTTCCCCCGCGTCATAAGCACATTTACAAACTTAGCTAATTCAACATTATGATACTTAGGATCAGGCAGTATCTCCCGCTTCGGAACCTCTCTACGTCTTGGCATTATTTAATCAATCCTATACTTTTTTTAATTCACCGCTTACCTTGCACATCCTATTTTTTTTGCAATCCAAATTTTCTTAGGCACTCTTCGGTTTCTTAGATCCATATTTTGAACGACCTTGCTTCCGATCTTTTACTCCCGCGGTATCTAAACTACCTCTAACAGTATGATATCTCACCCCAGGCAAATCTTTTACACGGCCGCCTCTAATCAATACCACAGAGTGCTCTTGAAGGTTATGCCCTTCACCACCAATATAACTCGAAACCTCAAATCCATTTGTTAATCTAACACGCGCAACCTTCCGTAAAGCGGAATTAGGCTTTTTGGGTGTAGTTGTATACACCCTCGTACAAACCCCTCTCTTTTGCGGACTATTCTCCAACGCAGGCACATTACTTTTAACCCGCTTAGCCTTACGTGGTTTTCGAACTAATTGACTAATTGTAGGCATTTCTATTTCTACATCCTAAAAAAACTAAAGGAATTCATTTTACTCTTTAAGTCACTTGCTTAATCTAAATGAATATTGCAACACAACCATATCTTCAACAATGGAAGTTAATTGAAATCCGTTCACCGAAATAACCAGAAAAACAGACACAACCAAAAAGAGTGCGGATTCTATGGGGTTTATTACTCTCTGTCAAGACAAGGCGAAAGACCCAAGAGATCTTCTCAAGAGATACCAGGTAACTCCTTACTTTTAACATCTCAATCACGCTTTGTATTGTATCACTTTATTTGCTCTCATTCTCTAAAATTCTGGAATTGGAGCGGAAAATCATGAACTATCTTCTTAATCAACTGTATTGCTTCTTGCAATGAATCTTTTTTACCGCCAGTCACACGCACAGTATCACTTTGTATATTTGCTTGAACTTTCAATTTACTATCCTTTATTGCCCTCACAATCTTTTTCGATAAATCAGAATCAAGGCCTGTTTTAATCACGATGATTTTTTTTACCTTGTTACCACTAATTTTTTCTACTGATTGCATATCCAAACAACGCGCATCAATACTTCTTTTAGTAAGCTTCGCTCTCAAAATATCAAGAATTTGCTCCAACTTAAACTCATCATCTGCATACAATATTAGCTGGCAATCTACATACTCCACTCTTGCATCGGAACCCTTAAAATCAAAGCGAGTCCCTACTTCTTTATTTACTTGATCGACAGCATTTCTAACTTCTTGTTTATCTACTTCGGACACAATATCAAATGAGGGCATAGATTTTACTTGGAATTTCCTAACTTGTTTATTTGTTTTCTCTTAGCTAGATTAGCCGCAATGCGCAATCTTAATGCATTAAGTTTTATAAAACCAGCTGCATCCTCCTGATTATAAGCCCCCGCATCATCTTCGAAGGTCGCTATATTGGGATCAAATAATGAATCATTTTTTGAATCTCTGCCAACCACTATAACATTCCCTTTGTATAACTTGAGCCTTACCCAACCATTGACCCTTTCTTGTGTGGTATCAATCATAGCTTGCATCATTTTGCGTTCCGGACTCCACCAATACCCGTTATAGATCAACGCAGCATATCGAGGCATTAAGTCGTCTTTCAAATGCGCGACTTCCCTATCTAGAGTCACAGACTCTATAGCACGATGCGCTCGCAACAAAATTGTTCCGCCTGGTGTTTCATAACATCCTCTTGATTTCATTCCAACATATCGATTCTCTACCAAATCCAGTCGCCCAATCCCATGCTTACCCCCCAACTGATTCAATTGCTGCAATACATTCGCTGGCGATAAAGCGCTTCCATTCAGCGCAACAACATCGCCTTGTTTAAATTCAATATCTAAATACTCTGGCTGATCGGGCGCCTGCTCGGGCGACACACTCCAGCGCCACATTGATTCCTCTGGCTCAACCGCCGGGTCTTCCAGAACCCTACCCTCATAGGAGATATGCAAAAGATTGGCATCCATACTATAGGGTGAACCTGTTTTTTTCTTCATTTCAACCGGAATACCATTTTTTTCGGCATATTGTAGTAATTTCTCCCGTGATGTTAAATCCCATTCACGCCAAGGTGCAATTACATGTATATTCGGCTGCAATGCATAATAGCCCAATTCAAAACGAACCTGATCATTGCCTTTTCCTGTTGCACCATGTGAAACTGCATCGGCTCCCGTAGCACTTGCTATCTCAATCTGCCTTTTAGCGATCAACGGTCGCGCTATGCTGGTACCCAACAAATACTCGCCTTCATAAACTGCATTAGCGCGAAACATCGGAAAAACAAAATCACGCACAAATTCTTCGCGTAAATTATCAATATAAATCTCTTTTACTCCGAGCTGCCTAGCCTTGACACGCGCAGGCTCAACTTCTTCCCCTTGTCCAATATCTGCAGTAAAAGTCACCACTTCGCACTGATAAGTATCTTGCAACCACTTCAGAATTACCGAAGTATCCAATCCCCCAGAAAATGCCAAAACCACTTTATGAATTTTTTTCATGATCCATGTATTAATTACATTTATTGTTTGATATAAAGTTCCAATATTCGAGATGGAATATCTACCATACTTAACTATTTAATTCACCCAGTAGTAAGTATTCCATTAATGCTTTTTGTGTATGCAATCGATTTTCTGCTTCATCCCACACCACAGACTGCGACCCCTCCAATACCTCAGCACTTACTTCTTCTCCCCGATGCGCTGGCAAGCAATGCATAAACAACGCATTTTTTTTGGCTAAAGACATCATCTCCGTATCCACACAAAAATCCGCGAAGTCACTTTTTCTTTGCTCGGCCTCCGCCTCAAATCCCATACTCGTCCATACATCAGTCGTTACCAAATCAGCATTCACTACAGCCCTGTTGGGATCCTTAAATTCCTCATAATGTGATTGATCACCCAAACCAATTTGTACTGGATCAATGGTGTAGCCAGGGGGTGCCGATACATGCACTTTAAAATTAAAAATCTCTGCGGCTTGTAGCCAGGTATTACACATATTATTGGGATCACCTATCCAAGCCACGGTTTTGCCTTCGATACTGCCACGATGCTCTACATAGGTAAAAATATCGCTTAGGATTTGGCATGGATGATATTTGTCCGTCAACCCATTAATCACAGGAACCCTCGAATGCTCGGCAAAACATTGGATGGTACTGTGCTCGTAGGTACGTATCATGATGATATCAACCATTCGTGAAATGACGCGTGCTGAATCTTCTACCGGTTCACCACGTCCAAGCTGCGTATCGCGGGTAGACAAATAAATCGCGGCTCCACCCAGTTGACTCATTCCAGCTTCAAAAGACAAGCGTGTACGAGTCGACTGCTTATCAAAAATCATGGCCAATGTTCGATCAATCAACGGCCAATATTGACGGTATTGCTTAAATTCTTGTTTTATCCAGCGAGCACGACGAAATAAATATTCATACTCTTCATGAGAAAAATCTTTGAACTGCAGGAAATGCTTTAATTGCATAACAAAACCAATAACCAACCAAATCCATCAAAACTTTTGAATCATGCTTAGTTATTTAGAAACTCCTTTATCAACGGACAGAGTATATCAACAACCTGCTCCGCTTCGCTTTGTTGCATCACAAATGCAGGCAGCAGACGTATCACCCTATCCGATGTTACATTAATCAACAATTTCTTCTCCAAAGCCCTTTTGACTAAATCGGTACAGGGGATCGATAACTCAATGCCAGTAATCAAACCTTGGCCGCGTACCTGTATTACACCTTTTTGTCCTGCCAATTGGTGATCAAATTGATTACGCAGGAAATCACCCAATTTTACTACGTGACCTAACAGGTCTTCGTCAGATATCACCGCTAATGTTTCAAGCGCAGCAGCACATGCCAACGGATTACCACCAAAGGTAGAAGCATGGTTACCCGGCTGAAAAACTTCTGCGGCGGCACCTTTTGCCAAACAAGCTCCGATAGGCACACCACCACCCAATCCTTTAGCTAAAGTCACGACATCTGGAACAATGCGGCTATGCTGAAAAGCAAACCATCTTCCACTACGCCCAACGCCTGATTGTACTTCATCCAACATTAACAACCAATCGTTCTGGCTGCACAATTCACGCAACCCTTGCAAATAATGCGTTTCAGGTATATTCACACCACCTTCACCTTGAAAAGGCTCGACCAACAACGCCACGACTTCTTTATTGTTGGTCGCAACTTGCGCAACAGCTTCCAAATTATTGTAAGGCACACGCACAAAACCTGTCATCAGCGGTTCAAATCCAGCTTGTACCTTACGATTGCCACTTGCTGTCAAAGTTGCCATGGTACGACCATGAAATGATCGCTCCATGACAATAATTGTCGGCAAAGAAATGCCTTTATTATGCCCATAGAGTCGCGCAAGTTTTATCGCCGCTTCATTTGCCTCTGCTCCGGAATTACAAAAAAATGCTTTATCCATTCCGGATAATTCTATTAAACGATCAGCCAACCGCTCTTGTTTTTCGATATGAAAAAGATTAGACGTATGAATCAATGTCGCAGCTTGCTGACAAATTGCTTTTGCCAACCGAGGATGACAATGCCCTAATCCACAAACCGCAACACCCGATAACGCATCTAAATAACGCTGCCCTTGGTCATCCCAAAGCCATACCCCCTCTCCTTTAACAAAGGTAACAGGAAGTCTTGCGTAGGTATTCATTAAATTATTCACTATGCAGCACTCACTTAAAGACTTTGGATTAATTTAAATAAAAATAAACACTGAACTGACAATTCAAGTCGAAAATTTCGGAATAGGTTGCCATGGTCACTTATTTAACTCGGTTTTTCAAGTTATTTGTGAGAGAAATTATTGTAACAACACTGTTTTTCTATCACAACATCAAAGATAACAGAGAATCAATTACAACATGATAGAATGCACGTATATTATTTATTTCTTTACCTAATACCTGCTAATAAATAACCCTTAGCAGAATCTGTCGTTTTATAAAAAACATCACACATGAATCAGTTCGCCAAGGAAACGTTACCCGTTAGTCTGGAAGAAGAAATGCGGCGTTCCTATCTCGATTATGCAATGAGCGTAATCGTTGGACGCGCTCTACCCGATGTTCGAGATGGATTAAAACCCGTACATCGGCGTGTACTATACGCAATGCACGAGCTTTCCAATGACTGGAATAGGCCTTATAAAAAATCCGCGCGTATCGTCGGTGATGTCATTGGTAAGTATCACCCGCATGGAGATACTGCCGTCTATGACACCATTGTGCGGATGGCACAACATTTTTCACTGCGTTATATGCTGATTGATGGCCAAGGTAACTTTGGCTCTGTGGATGGAGATAATGCTGCTGCAATGCGCTATACCGAAATCCGTATGTCGCGCATCGCTCATGAGTTGCTGGTTGATCTTGATAAAGAGACTGTGGATTTCGGACCGAATTATGATGAGTCTGAGCATGAACCACTAATCCTTCCAGCCAAGATTCCCAATCTGTTGATTAATGGCTCCTCGGGCATTGCTGTTGGGATGGCAACCAATATCCCTCCTCATAATCTGAATGAGGTCATTGACGCTTGCCTTGCATTACTCAACAACTCGGATATCAGTATAGACGAGCTCATTGAATTCATACCAGCACCGGATTTCCCCACTGCCGGAATTATATATGGAATCAATGGAGTACGAGACGGCTATCGTACTGGACGCGGACGTGTGGTGATGCGCGCCCGCACTCATATTGAAGATTTGGAAAAAGGCAGTCGACAAAGCATTATCATTGATGAGCTACCATATCAAGTCAACAAAGCCAATCTATTGATTCGCATCGGCGAATTAGTGCGCGATAAAAAAATTGAGGGCATTTCAGATTTACGAGACGAATCAGACAAATCTGGCATGCGCGTCGTAATAGAACTGAAACGCGGTGAAGTACCAGAAGTCATTCTGAATAACCTGCATAAAGAAACGCAAATGCAGGATACTTTTGGTATGAATATGGTCGCGCTGATTGATGGTCAACCGCGCCTGATGAATCTTAAGCAAATCCTCGAAGCTTTTCTACGCCATCGACGTGAAGTGGTCACGCGCCGCACAGTTTTTGAACTGAAAAAAGCGCGTGAGCGTGGTCACTTGTTAGAGGGTTTGGCCGTTGCGCTCTCTAATGTTGATGAAATTATTGCGTTAATCAAGGCAGCACCAACACCAGCCGACGCAAAAGTAGCTCTGATGGCAAGAACTTGGCGCTCGCAGTTAGTAGCGGAAATGTTATCAAGAGCCATTGCGGACTCCAACGCACTACGCCCCGATGGCTTAGATTCAACCTTCGGACTGCAGCAACAAGGTTATCGATTATCTGATGCGCAAGCACAAGCCATTCTTGAGCTACGCTTACAACGTTTGACCGGATTGGAACAGGAAAAAATCGTTTCTGAGTACAAGGAAATCATCGATAGGATTATCGATTTTCTTGACATTCTCGCAAACCCAGAACGCATTACTGTAATTATTACTGATGAACTTAACGCGATAAAATCGCAGTTCGGTGACACACGACGTAGTGAAATTGTTTTTGATACACAAGATTTAAATGTGGAAGACTTGATCGCACCAGCTGACGTAGTCGTTACTCTGTCGCATAGCGGTTACATCAAATCACAATTACTGGATGACTACCAAGCACAAAAACGTGGCGGTCGCGGCAAATTGGCCACCAGTACCAAAGATGATGATTTCATTGACAAACTGTTCATTGCCAATACGCATGACTATATCTTATGTTTTTCTAGTCTAGGGCGTGTATATTGGATTAAGGTCTATGAGGTTCCACAGGGTGGCCGTCTGTCACGCGGCAAACCTATCATTAATTGGGTACAGTTGGAAGACGGTGAAAAAATCAACGCGATACTACCGGTTAAATCTTTTGATGAAACGCGTTTTGTCTTTATGTCCACAGCTTTTGGCACTGTAAAGAAAACACCTTTGTCAGAGTTTTCTCGTCCGCGCAATAATGGCATTATCGCTATTGGATTAGATGAAGGTGATTATCTAGTTGGCGTTGAGTTAACTGAAGGCAAGCACGATGTCATGCTATTTTCTGATAATGGTAAAGCGACTCGTTTTAATGAAAATGATGTTCGTCCGATGGGGCGTACTGCCCGTGGCGTGCGCGGCATGAAACTCGGTTCAGGGCAAAAAGTAATATCGATGCTGGTCGCTGAGAATGAAGAATTAACCGTATTAACAGCCACCGAGAACGGCTATGGAAAACGCACCTCGATCAGCGAATACACACGCCATAATCGCGGCACGCAAGGCATGATCGCAATTATTACTAGCCCACGCAATGGTAAAGTTGTAACCGCCAAGCTGGTCAGACCTGACGATGAAATCATGTTGATTACTTCTGGTGGTATTATGATTCGCACACGCGTCAAAGAAGTGCGCGAAATGAGTCGTGCAACTCAGGGTGTTACACTTATTAATCTAGACTCAGGCGAAAAACTTGCAGGTCTGGAACGCGTAGTAGAAAATGAAGGGGATACTGATAATTAAGATTGCACTCATTAATTGGGTAATAAGGCCATGAGCCAAGTTTATAACTTCAGTGCGGGTCCAGCTGTAATTCCTAAGGAGGTATTGCAACAAGCACGTGATGAAATGCTGGATTGGCACGGTAGCGGTATGTCTGTCATGGAAATGAGCCACCGTGGTAAAGAGTTTATGGCAATTGCCGAACAGACCGAGCATGATTTACGTGAATTAGCTGGAATACCTAGCAATTACAAAGTGCTATTTTTACAAGGTGGCGCATCGAGTCAATTTGCAATGGTCCCTATGAATCTGCTACAAGGAAAAAAGAAGGCTGACTATATCAATACGGGTCAATGGTCGAGCAAAGCAATTGAAGAAGCCAGTAAATACTGTACGGTGAATGTTGCGGCTTCATCTTCCGATCGTGATTTTACCTATGTGCCTTCACAAGATCAGTGGCGACTGGATCCTGAAGCTGCATACATACACTACACGAGCAACGAAACCATTGGCGGCGTGGAATTCCATTGGACCCCGAAAATCGACCCTAACTGTAACATTCCATTGGTCGTTGATATGTCCTCCGATATTTTGTCACGCCCGGTAAATGTCAGTCAGTTCGGATTGATTTATGCGGGTGCACAAAAAAATCTAGGCCCCGCTGGCTTGACTATCGTGATTGTTTTAGAAGATTTATTGGGGAAATCTCTGGCGAATACTCCGACGCTTTTTGATTATCAAATCCATGCAAAAAATGATTCCATGTATAACACGCCGCCAACCTATGCCATGTATATTACTGGATTGGTATTACAATGGCTGAAGCAAAAAGGGGGCTTGGAAGGAATCGAAGCTATCAATATTGCTAAAGCCAATTTGCTGTACGACTTTCTGGATAATACCGAGTACTACCACTGCCCGGTAGCAAAATCAGATCGATCACGCATGAACGTTCCTTTTACATTACACGATTCAACTTTGGATGATGCATTTCTCAAACAAGCAAAATCACATGGATTGATTCAATTAAAAGGACACCGTTCAGTCGGTGGCATGCGTGCATCGATATATAATGCTATGCCACTCGAAGGTGTAGCAAAATTGGTAGCATTCATGAAGGAGTTTGCCGATCGTCATGCCTGAGCTCCAGCCAAATATTTTCAAGATACAAACAGCGAATCACATCTCCCCCCTCGGTTTAAGTCGATTCCCTGCCAATTGTTATCAAATTGGCAATGACATCGCTCAACCAGATGCGGTCCTGGTACGCTCGTTTAATTTGCTCAATGCCAATATTCCCTTGAGTGTCAAGGCTATAGGACGCGCCGGTGCGGGCACTAACAATATTCCAGTGCAAGCAATGAATGCGCGTGGCGTACCTGTGTTTAATACACCTGGCGCAAACGCCAATGCTGTCAAAGAATTGGTGCTTGCTAGCATGTTTTTAGCAGCACGCAATATTGTCCCTGCACTAGAATTCGTAAAAACCTTGCAAGGTGACGATGCAACAATCAATATACGCGCTGAGGATGGAAAAAAGCGCTACTCTGGCATCGAATTGCCAGGACGCACACTGGGTATTATCGGACTAGGTGAGATTGGCCGCCTGGTCGCTAATGCAGCTATCAAGTTAGGCATGAAAGTCATCGGCTATGATCCTAAAATCACGGTTGATTCAGCTTGGAGCTTGTCCGCAGAAGTCAAAAAAGCAAATAGCTTAGAGGATCTGCTCAGGCGTAGCGATTTTATTAGCGTACACATTCCTTTGCTGGATTCTACCCGCCATTTAATCGATGAAAAAAGTATTCGATTGATGAAGCAAGGAGTTATTACGCTAAACTTTTCTCGCAGTGCAATCGTAGATGAGGATGCCGTTCTGAGCGGTATATCGACAGGTAAAATTCGATATTATGTCTGCGATTTCCCGAGTAAAAAATTACAACATCACGAGTCTGTTATTACCTTACCGCATCTTGGCGCATCCACTCAAGAAGCAGAAGAAAATTGCGCAGTGATGGTAGTCAATCAACTGATTGATTATTTGCAAAATGGCAATATCACCAACACTGTTAATTTTCCTGATACACAGATGGAACGTGAATCCCCTTATCGTGTGGCGGTTGCTAACGCCAATGTACCGAATATTCTGGGACAAATTTCCACCACTATGGCAAAAACTGGGCTTAATATTCACAACATGATCAACAAATCTCGCGGAGAAATGGCATATACATTGGTTGACGTAGATAGTCCGGTACCCCTGGAAGTTCTAAATGAAATCAGTACGATCAACGGAGTCCTAATGGCTCGTTACATTCCCGCGCCTAATTTTTGTTGATATATCGTATAAATTCAATTTTTCTTCTCTATGCTCGAGATTCTTAAACCACTACGAGACCAGATTGATGCGATTGATGCAGAATTACTTAAATTGCTCAATCAACGCGCTGAGCTGGCACACAAGATTGGCGAAATCAAGCGGGACAGTAACAACAATATCGCGTACCGCCCCGAACGTGAAGCTCAAATACTTGCGCATATTCAGCAACAAAATCCCGGCCCCTTAAGTAACGCACACATCCAACAACTTTTCATAGAAATCATGTCGGCGTGCCGTGCTTTAGAGAAATCGATACGGATCGCTTACCTCGGCCCAAGTGGAACTTTCTCAGAAGATGCTGTACTGAAACGATTTGGTAATGCGGTTACCTTGATAGCCTGTGATTCCATTGATGAAGTATTTCGTGCGGCCGAACTTGATGGCGCTGATTATGGCGTCGCTCCGGTTGAAAACTCCACCGAGGGTGCAGTTGGCAGAACTATGGATTTACTGTTACAGACCCCTCTGCTCATTTGTGGTGAAATTCAATTACCTATACATCAGTCCATAATGTCACAATCTGCTGATTTAACACAGATTAGAAAAATCTATTCACACCCGCAATCATTGGCACAATGTCAACATTGGTTGAAATCAAATTTACCGCAGCTCGCCACCTCGGCTTTCATACACGCCAACAGCAATGCAGAAGCGGCTCGTCTCGCAGCAACCGATAAACTTTCCGCAGCAGTCGGCAGTAAAAGAGCTGCAAGCTTGTTTGGATTAACCGTTTGCGCAGAAAATATTGAAGATGATCCCAAAAATACCACGCGTTTCTTGATCATTGGCAATCAATGGGTTGATCCATCTGGCAAAGATAAAACTTCTTTAGCATTGTCCACGCATAATCGATCAGGTGCCATTTATCAAATATTAGAACCACTCGCACGACACAATGTTAGTATGAGCCGCCTGGAATCACGACCATTACCCACAGGTCTGTGGAGTTACGCATTTTTTATCGATTTGGAAGGACATCAACACGACAACAATGTAGCGGCTGCACTCTCCGAAATACGAGAGAAAGCATCTTTCCTGAAAGTATTGGGATCATATCCATCCTCTTAGCTTGGCACCACGAACCATTATCTACCCTGCTTAATATTTCATTAAATCAATTTCTTGTAAGAATTACCTTTTTTTATGAATCTTTGTGACTTCGTTCCGGAAAACATCCGTTTAATCCAACCTTACCAACCAGGCAAGCCGATTTCCGAGCTAGCACGGGAAATTGGGTTGGATGCAAGTACTATTATCAAGCTTGCTTCCAACGAGAATCCACTGGGCGTTAGTCCATTAGCATTAGATGCCATGATTAACGCCATGCAAAATGTGGCATTGTATCCGGACGGCAGTGGTTTCGAATTAAAAGCTGCTTTATCACGCCATTATGATGTTAAACCTGAGCAAATCATTCTCGGTAATGGCTCTAACGACGTGTTGGATTTAGCTGCGCGCATATTTCTTAAGCCCGGTGCATCAGCAGTTTACTCGCAGCATGCTTTTGCAGTATACCCCCTAGTAGTACAAATTACCGGTGCACATGGCATTCAAGTTCCCGCCCGAGATTATGGTCACGATCTGCCTGCCATGCTGGATGCCATCAAATCAGAAACACGCATAGTATTTATCGCCAATCCCAATAATCCAACAGGCACAATATCCAACACCGATGATTTGTATCGTTTCATTGGTCGAGTATCAAGAGACGTATTGATTGTGCTCGATGAAGCTTATTACGAATACTTACCGGAAATCAACAAAACCAACAGCATTCAGTGGTTGAAAGAATTTCCCAATTTGGTTGTTACGCGGACTTTCTCAAAAATTTATGGCTTAGCGGGTGCTCGTATCGGCTTTGCCATCGCTCACCCCGATGTCGCTGATTTAATGAATCGTGTGCGGCAACCATTCAACGTAAGCAGTATTGGCTTAGTAGGTGCCTTAGCGGCGTTAAATGATAGTGAGTTTGTTCAAAAATCCTATGCATTGAATCGAGCAGGAATGTTGCAGCTCACAGATGGTTTCCGCAAGCTCAATATCGAATTTATACCCTCTGTTGGTAATTTCATCAGCTTCTGTATCGAAGGTGATGCAGCCAATATACCCAAGGTGTATCAGAGTCTGTTGCACCAAGGCATCATTATCCGTCCACTCGGTATTTATGAAATGCCTCATCATTTAAGAGTGACAATCGGCTTAGCTTCAGAAAACGAACGCTTTTTACATGCACTCGAATACGCTTTAGGAGAGCTAGTATGATAATTGTAATGAAAAAAACGGCTACCGAAGAGCAGATCGATTCAGTAACCGAAAAAATCAAAGCTGCCGGACACGACACTAATATTTCGCGCGGTACTAATCGAATTGTAATTGGCGCCATTGGCGACGAAAGTAAGCTTACTCCGGAAATGTTTGACCCCATGCCTGGCGTAGAATTTTCGATGCACATCGTCAAGCAATACAAAATTGTCTCCAGAGAATCTCACACGACCAACTCCATCATCGATATACGAGGGATTCCAATCGGCGGCAAGCAAATTCAAGTAATTGCCGGTCCCTGTTCAGTTGAAACTCAAGCACAAATGGATTTGGCGGCGCAACAAGTCGTTGCATCAGGATGCCGCTTGATGCGTGGCGGCGCCTTTAAACCACGTACGAGTCCCTATACTTTTCAGGGCACCGGCGTCGATGGATTAAAAATATTCCGTACAGCAGCTGACAAATATCATTTACCGATTGTCACTGAACTAATGGATGTCCGCATGCTAGATACTTTTCTTGAGCAAGATGTTGATCTGATTCAAATCGGCACGCGTAATATGCAAAATTTTGATCTTCTGAAAGAAGTTGGGCGTATTAATAAGCCCGTCATTCTCAAACGTGGTTTATCTGCAACTATCGCTGAATGGTTAATGGCTGCAGAATATATTGCTGCGGGTGGGAATCATCAAATTATTTTTTGCGAACGTGGTATCCGCACCTTCGAAACAGCTTATCGCAATGTCTTGGACATCACATGCATACCCGTTCTAAAACGAGAAACTCATCTCCCGGTTATCATCGATCCATCACATGCGGGTGGAAAATCATGGATGGTTCCTGCACTAGCACGTGCAGCGATTGCGGCAGGCGCTGATGGTTTATTGATAGAAATGCACCCCAACCCTTGTGAGGCCTGGTGCGATTCGGATCAAGCCTTGAGCCCACAAGAACTCAATCAACTGATGGAATCGCTGAACGATATTGCGCGAGCTATTGGCCGCAGTATATAAATAGCACGCAGCATCCATCACGAAAATACTATGAAAAACCAAACCACCCCGCACATTAAGAAACTTGTCATCATCGGTGTAGGTTTGATCGGCGGATCATTTGCACTCGCATTGCGCCAAGCTGGCATGGTCCAACATATCACAGGTATCGGTCGCAATCCAGAAAACATGCAGCGTGCCTTGGAGCAGCGCGTGATCGACGAAATTTCCGATAATTACGCTACAGCGCTCATTGACGCAGACTTGCTGTTTCTCGCTATGCCGGTTGGACAAACCGAACTGATCATGGCAAAAATTGCACCTCACTTAGAGCCAGACACGATCATCACGGATGCCGGAAGCACCAAACAAGATGTTATTACTTCCGCTCTGAAGCATCTTCCATCGCACAATATCGCCAACTTTGTTCCCGGCCATCCTATTGCAGGTACAGAACAAAGCGGCGTAACAGCAGCGCAATCTAATTTATATGAGGGCAAGCATGTGGTTCTAACACCTCTTGAACAAACTTGTCCAGCAGCACTCAAAATAGTCCGTCAATTGTGGCAGGCATGCGGTGCAAGAATTTCGACCATGCATGCTAATGAACATGATCAAATATTAGCCATCACCAGCCATTTACCACACGTATTAGCGTTCACTATGATGCGTTATCTGCATCACAGCACTAACAATCCCGACAGTCTACTCCGTTTTGCGGGCAGTGGATTTCGAGACTTCACCCGTATCGCTGGTAGCTCCCCGGAAATGTGGCGTGACATTTGTTTGGCAAACCGCGATCAACTCCTCAAGCAGATAGAAGCTTACAATACAGAACTAAAAGCCGTGCAAGCATTGCTGGAACAAAAAGACCAGGAGGGTTTAGAGCAATTATTTCAACAGGCCCAAGCAATTCGGCAAACTTGGTACAACTAAATCGGGTGGTTCATTGTCAAAAATATTAAATGTAGAAACTATTACAACACCGTAACTGTTTATTCGATCGACTTAAAAACCAATCCACTACTTGATTAGGTCTGATAGTACAAGCAATTGCTGTAAATATTCGCATAAGATTATTGCGAAATGTAAGCGTTCAATAAATCTTCCTTTCCAATTCAGCGTCTGTGAGAAAAACGATTAACGCGATTCACGGATTTACGAATCCCTTAGGTTTTCTAAATTTTATGCTCCGGTATTTGCAATCCCTTGTAATTTATTTTTGCCCTGATAATAAAGTAAGGTGATTCGTGATAAATATCAGGACAAAAATACTAATTGAATAGAGTAAACATCCCAGTAGGAAATTTATAGATTGCAGGAGTCAAGGCGTGTTCAAAATGTGCAACAATTAGAATGCGTTAGATAGATTGGGTACGGATAAAATATACGCGCTGCTTTGCAGTTTATTAAATCGTAATAACTGGTTATGTGATAGATATCACTGAATATTCTAAGTAAAGATTATAAAGTTAATATCAGTAAGAACTCGGTCTATAAATGTGAATTATTAAATTTAATATTAAGGCAAGTATTCTTATATTTTTATTATGTTAGATTTTTTGATTATTCCAAATTTTTTTATTTCAGTGTAGGTGTATGATGGTTGCTAAACAGTTTACTTGTGTTATTTCTTTCAAGCTACAAAGCTTAATTCAGGGCTTTATAGTTGCGCTAACTCTTTTAGCGGTTCTACAAAGCTATTCTTCGATTGCTTCTGCAGCATCATCTGCGCATATCAAAGGAGCGTTTGGCCCACTACATAATTGGCCCATCATTCCTATTGCAATGATGCTGATGCCCGATGGTCGAGTATTTGCCTATGGAACAAATACAGCAGGTGCACAAGGCGCAACAATGTATTATGCAATTTGGGATCCTAATTTAGGGACCAATATCAATGCATTTACAGTTTTGCCAAATACAACCAACACTGATATTTTTTGTGCCGGTCATGCACTCATTCCAGCCACAGGTCAAGCTCTAATTGTCGGTGGAGATGCACTAGTAAATGGATTGCGCAATTACGCCAATAGCGACGTCAATATTTTTGATCCAGCAACTGACACATTAATACGTCAACCACAGCAGATGGCTTATAAACGTTGGTATGCAACGAGTGTTACCATGCCAAACGGGGAGCATGTTGTTCTTGGTGGACGGAATGATCGGTTTTTTGCCGGATCCACAACGAAACCTGCGACCACTGCTTCTTATTCACCTACTCCGGAAGTTCGTGCCATCGACGGAAGCTGGCGTTCACTTACAACCGCAACCGACGATTATGCTTATGGGGCCTTAGGTGCAGCTTCCTGGTACTATCCTCGTGCATGGGTAAATCCTCAAGGTAAAATATTCATTCTTTCTCATTGGGATGCCGCATACAAGCTGGATATAACCAATACCGGCACAGTAACGAAATATCAAACCACAAAACCCAAATCAGGTCGTTGGGAATTACCGAGCGTAATGTATGCCCCAGGTAAAATATTTTCTTTGCGTCGGAATCGCACGGCTATTACCGTAAATATCAATGGTAGCGGTGATCCGGTAGTCAGCCCTGCAGGCACACCGAGTGTTGAACGTTTGTACGGAAGCACTACAGTATTAGCGGATGGAAAAGTTTGGATTAATGGAGGATCCTCTTCAGGAAATAGCCTAACAGGTGCAACATTGACTACCGAGCTTTGGAATCCTGCAACCAATACATGGTCTATGGCAGCCAATGCCTCGACCTACAGGCTTTATCACTCTACATCTCTCTTGTTGCCGGATGGCACAATAATCACCGGAGGCGGTGGAGCACCTGGGCCTCTCAAACAATTAAATGGTGAAATTTACTATCCACCTTATTTGTTCAAAAAAGATGGCAGCGGTCAGCTTGCCTTTAGACCGGAAATTATCGATGCGCCAACAACGACTATAGGATGGAATCAAAATTTTTCTGTGGAATCAGACGAGGTCATTAGTCGTGTGACACTTTTACGAGTGGGCGCTGTAACGCATAATCTTGATGCCGAAGCCCGTTTCTTCAATCTTGCAGTACCCATAAAGAATAAAATTGTAACGCTTAAAACCCCTGCAAACGCTAATATTGCACCACCAGGATATTATATGTTGTTTGTTTGGAATTCGATTGGCGTGCCTTCAATTGCAAGAATCATTCACATTAGTTAGTAATAAAGCATTGACCATCGACCAAGGAGTTACAGCAGCACGATTCGGTAACTCCTTAGGTTGAAATCGAAAAACCAATTAGCAGTTTATTCTTAAGAGCTTTGAGTTCATCGCGATATTGTGCAGCTTGCTCAAATTCTAAATTTTTAGCCGCAGTATGCATCTTCTTCTCAATACGCTGAATCTCCTTGGAAAGCTGTGTTTCGCTCATGGTGTTATAGCGTGCTTGCTGTTGCGCAACCTTGAAATCTTGTTGTGCAGTTTCCGAGTTGTACACACCATCAATTAAATCTTTGATACGTTTACTGACAGAGCGCGGAGTAATTTGGTTGCGCTGATTGTGTTGAATTTGCTTTTTCCTTCGACGATTAGTTTCATCAATGGCTGTACGCATGGATCTCGTAATCGTATCTGCGTATAAAATAGCGGTGCCATTGATATGGCGCGCTGCACGACCGATAGTCTGAATTAAGGAGCGTTCAGAACGTAAAAACCCCTCCTTATCCGCATCCAGTATCGCCACAAGAGACACTTCAGGAATATCCAACCCCTCACGCAGTAAATTAATACCAATTAACACATCAAACTGACCCAAGCGTAAATCACGAATAATTTCGACGCGCTCGACCGTATCAATATCCGAGTGCAAGTAGCGTACTTTGATGCGGTGCTCAGAAAAATAATCGGTCAGATCTTCCGCCATACGCTTGGTCAATGTTGTAACCAACACACGCTCATTTTTATTCGTGCGCACAGTGATCTCAGACATCAAATCATCGACTTGGGTTGTAACGGGGCGAATATCAATGATGGGATCGACCAAACCAGTGGGACGCACTACCTGCTCAACCACTTGACCGCTGTGCAATGCTTCATAATTTGCAGGCGTTGCCGAAACAAATATAGTTTGCGGCATCCTACGCTCAAATTCCTCGAACTGAAGTGGTCGGTTGTCCAGCGCCGAAGGCAAGCGGAAACCATAATTCACCAGATTTTCCTTACGGGCTCGATCACCGCGATACATACCGCCGATTTGCGGTACTGTGACATGGCTTTCATCAATGATCATCAAGGCATTTGATGGCAAATAATCCAGCAAAGTTGGCGGTGGCTCGCCAGGTCTTTTACCAGATAGATGCCGAGAATAATTTTCAATGCCTTTACAAAACCCCAGTTCATTTAACATCTCCAAATCAAACCGCGTACGCTGCTCTAGACGTTGTGCCTCCACCAAACGCTGTTCTTGGTAAAAATGCTCTAATCGTTCACGGAGCTCAATTTTGATAGTTTCGATCGCTCGCAAAGTAGTCGATCGCGGCGTGACATAGTGACTGGATGGATAAACAGTATAGCGTAAGAGCTTTTGTAAAATGCGCCCCGTCAACGGATCGAATAATGCCAAGCTATCTACTTCATCATCGAATAATGTCACACGTACAGCAGCCTCAGAGTTTTCTGCCGGAAAAATATCGACCACATCACCTCGAACGCGAAACACACCGCGCTTAAACTCCAATTCATTACGGTCATACTGCATTTCAGTCAATCGCTTAATAATGTCACGCTGGACAATTTTTTCACCATTACGCAAATGTAAAATCATGCCATGATAGTCCACCGGATCGCCAATACCATAGATACATGATACTGTTGCAACAATGATCGCATCATCGCGTTCGAGTAAAGACTTGGTCGCCGACAATCGCATCTGTTCAATATGGTCATTGATACTAGAGTCTTTTTCGATAAACAAATCACGCGCAGGCACATAGGCTTCCGGTTGATAATAATCATAATAGGAGACAAAATACTCGATAGCATTTTCCGGAAAAAACTCACGCATTTCTGCGTAAAGTTGAGCGGCAAGGGTTTTATTGGGCGCCATCACGATAGCCGGTCGTCCTAACCGTGCAATCATATTAGCAATCGTATATGTTTTTCCTGAACCAGTAACGCCGAGTAATGTCTGGAAAGCAAGCCCGTCATGAATACCTTCGATGAGTTTCTCAATTGCCATCGGTTGATCCCCTGCCGGTTCAAATGCTTGATGAAGTTTATAGGGACTATTGGGGAAGGTAATGATCACAGGTATAATTCCATTAATAACTTTGTTTCAATAATATTTTAACACGCTGCTTTATTTACTATCGTACAAGGATTTTTTGTGGAACTTTCTCATCGCGTTCAAAGCATTAAGCCATCCCCTACTCTCGCAGTTACTGCACGTGCTGCAAAATTGAAAGCTGAAGGCAAAGACATCATTGGTTTAGGGGCGGGCGAACCTGATTTTGACACCCCGCAGCACATTAAAGATGCCGCAATCACTGCAATCAATAAAGGTCTTACAAAATACACGCCCGTTGGCGGCACCCCAGGTTTAAAAAATGCGATTATAGGAAAATTCAAGCGCGAAAATGACTTTGATTTCGAAACCAAGCAAATTCTGGTTTCATGTGGTGGTAAACAAAGTTTTTTTAATCTCGTTTTGGCGACAATTGATCCTGGTGACGAGGTAATTATTCCTGCGCCTTATTGGGTTTCTTATCCTGATATTGTATTAATAGCTGAAGGCAAGCCAATATTTATTAATACAGGTATTGAGCAGAATTTTAAAATCTCTGCTCAACAACTGGAAGCAGCCATTACGCCAAAGACCAAGATGTTTGTGATCAATAGTCCAAGCAATCCATCAGGAGCGGTTTATTCTTTAGATGAACTAAAAGCGCTGGGGGCAGTACTGCGTAAACATCCGCACATTCTTATTGCAACTGATGACATGTACGAACATATTTTATTGTCAGATCAGAAATTTGTGAATATTGCCAATGCTTGCCCCGATCTATTGCCACAAACCATAGTGCTCAATGGGGTATCTAAAGCATATGCGATGACTGGTTGGCGGATCGGTTACTGTGGAGGATCCACGAAAATCATTACTGCGATGGAGAATATTCAATCCCAAAGTACTTCAAATCCCAGTTCGATATCTCAGGCAGCTGCAGAAGTTGCGCTTAATGGCGATCAATCCTGCATTAAACCAATGGTAACTGCGTTTAAAGAACGCAATCATTTTATTACAGAGCAACTCAACAAAATAAAAGGCATGAAATGCCTAGCTTCCAATGGTGCATTTTATGCTTTCGTGGATATTCGTTCCACAATGGAAGAACTCTATTCGAAAAAATTACTTGCCACTCAAAACGATATCGCATTTAGCGAGTACCTACTGGAACATGCTGGAGTAGCCGTGGTTCCCGGCTCTGCTTTCGGATGTGAGGGATATATGCGCTTGTCTTTTGCTACTTCAATGGAAAATTTGAAGCAGGCGATAAAACGTATGCAAGAACTATTGCGATAAGAGTTCTTTTGATTAAATATTTGCTAGTGGATAGCTGCTAGCATTGCTGCCTTTTTTGTTTTTCCAGCACGAGAAGGAATATTGCAAAGCCCACAAACATGATTGGAATGTATTTCCAGCGAATGCACAACAAACTTCCCGCGACAACTTACACAAGGTGCAATACATAAAACACCGCTATCGATAAAACGTATCAGCGTCCATGCGCGAGTAAGACTAAGCACTTTATCCAATTCATTTACTTTAATATGTTCCATGTACAAACGATAGCTCTTAATCAAAGCATCAATTCCGTCCACACCCGTATTAGTCACTACATAATTATATATATTGATAAAAAGTGAAGAATGCATGTTAGGTTGCCAACTCATAAACCAATCTTCAGAGTAAGGCAACATACCTTTCGGTGGTGACACGCCTCTAATTTCCTTATATAACTTCACCAAGCGTTCGCGACTCAAATTGGTATTCATTTCCAAAACTTGCAGCCTTGCTCCTAACGAAATTAATTCAGTAGCAAGTTGAATCTGCTTGGCTTCAGTTATAATGCTTTTATTACGCATAGCATCGCTCCCTATATCATCGCTTCTGCAGACTTACCTGCCATTAAAATAGAAGCATGCGATTTAGCTACAGATTGATCTCGGCTATCGGTAGATAACATTTCCGCAATTAAACGATCATCAAATCGGAAACGACACAGCAACATGTTTGATGCTGCCATTTTTATCAGTTGTGCAGAAGTTAATTGTTCCAATATATCAGCAACATCTTGGTTAATGCCTAACCGATACATCGCCGATACTCTGTCCTCACGCAGCATTTGTTTGGCTAGTAGCATATAGCTTAAATTAATGTCTCTGATTTCATCGAGAATTTGATTTGAGTCCATTTGCACAATCTCCGATTAGTAAAAAGTATTTAAATTTAAACTAGAAGTTATCTGCCTAGTGTAGAAGGTATTTTCAATGATGCAAGAATTGAAGTAAATGGAAATTATGCTTAAACAGTGTTAGGTAATCTACTCATTCCCATATAGGAAAATTACCTACAAAATTATCTAATTGGAACCTAAAAACAGATTTAAAATTTCTACCATAATATATAAAAGCATCCTCGCTAAATAGAAGATTTAGTCGTATTTCTTATTAATCATTTTCAATAAAATTTTCTATTCATGAGCCTAAATCGCATGTTCGAGAGGAATTACCAATATGCTTACTTACAATAAACATTTTATAAAAATTTAAAGTTCTAACCACAAAATCCGAAGTTATAAGTTATAAATGACTCGCTCCTACATCTTTATAACTAGTTAAGCAGGAAGAAATGAATAGTAAAACAGAACATAATCTTGCAAGGATACTGCATAAAAAAACCGACGACATAAAGGTTCTGATCGTCATGGATAAATACATCCCGGGCACTACTCTAAAAGATATATTTGACATTTGGAGATACAATATCATCGGAATTTGCACATCCAATCAGGAGGTTCTAGATAAAGTAAAGGAAAAAAAACCAGACCTTATTTTTACTGATATAGAACTAACTAATTGTAATGGGATTAATCTTGCACAACAATTGAGCTTTAAACATAAAGATTCTAATTTATCGATTTATTTCACTGCGTATGCAACTGATTTAATTGTACAACGCACCATTAATAGCGCAGCCAGTTTAGGCTATAGCGTTGATAAAAACAGCAAGAAAACTCATATAGATTTTGAGTCATGTTTTCGCCAGCATTATGGAATTAATCTAATGGCGGATCATATTAAACAATCTTTAGCAGAAAAACCTATTCGTATCTTATTAGTAGATGATCAGCAAGTAGTTCTTTGGGGTTTGAAGAAATTTTTTGAAAGCGAGAAACCAAGAATCGAGATTGTGGGTTCAGCATCCAATGTTTCTGATGCCAAAAGGATTGCAGCAGAAATCAATCCGGATATCATCATATTAAATATCTATATAGATGATACAGACTGTATCAAGCTCATACCCGACCTAACAAATCATGGAAATACTCGGATAGTTATTTTTAGTGAAATAAACGATAAAGATGTGATGGATCGAGCAATATTAAGCGGAGCAAGAGGCATCGTCCATCGAAAAGAATCGATGGAAACAATACTCCGGGCAGTTGAAAAGATCCATGATGGAGAATTATGGCTTGATCGTATAACAACTGGTCGAATATTTCTTCAAAATTCACGTATGAGAGGAAAAAGATTTCAAGACTCAGAAGCAGAAAAAATAACGACGCTTACACGTAAAGAATGTACGATTCTAAAAGCCTTTGCAAATGGAATGGGAGGAGAACAGAATAAGCAGATAGCTGCAAAATTGTGTATGAGTGAACATACGCTCCGTAATCATTTAACATCCATTTTTAGCAAATTAGGGCTTAAAAATAGATTTAGCCTTTTTGCTTATGCAAAACAACACATTGAACAATTTGACTCTTTCTATCCAGTAAACGATGCCCGGTAAACAATGCATGCAGTCAACGTAAGTTATAAAAACCCGGACTTCCGCTCATCACCTTCTATCATTAAGCATTATATTTAAGTAAGTATCGGTGTGATTTGCATGATGGACGGGCTAAACAGCATTATTGTCCAAAGCTCTATTGGGAAAAGAAATTTCCAATACCATACAGCCAATATCGGTTTTAAATGGACCATGAATTTCATTAGGAGGTCGGCTGGCGTAATGTCCGGCCTCCAGCCATAAATCAAACGCTTGGTCGTAAAGTCGACCACTGACAATGAATATTTCTTCCGGATAAAGATGGCTTTTACTGCCGAATGTTGTCGTATCTGCACCAGCCTGGAAGCGGGTAAGGCGGGTATATTCACCAGTTACCAAATCACAGCTCAAGGTCAGCTCCTCAACCATTCCTTCCAATCCAGCAACGAAATTCCATTTATTGATGTTTTCGGCAGCAAATGTGTTCCAATACTTCACTGTTGATTTCATCGTATTTGCTTCGGTATGATTTTGTTGATCACAATATTTGATGTAGTTTTGTTATAAAGGCTGGGAATCGAATGGTGATAAATGGTTGAGCGTGACATATTTTCTCGCATATGCGATACCCACTCGCTGAATATCCTGAATATACTTGATTGAATCCATAACTTGAATTTTTTCGGCTTTCACATCGTCCAAACCCAATGTATTGAGAGCGGATTGTGCCACATCCGGATCGTAGCGAACATAGGTAAATTGCTTGTTACCAGTCCAATTTGGCTGAGATTCATCCCTAGTTTGTACCATATCACCAAATTCTCGATCAATGGAAGG
The DNA here is from genome assembly GCA_024281825.1 of Nitrosomonas sp. Classification (GTDB taxonomy): domain Bacteria; phylum Pseudomonadota; class Gammaproteobacteria; order Burkholderiales; family Nitrosomonadaceae; genus Nitrosomonas. The sequence goes on from JAMWZY010000002.1 coordinate 198,339, forward strand.
ACCAAAGCGGCATGCACCAATCGTTCGGCAAATCATATCCCAACCAGCGCTGGCGGCATTCATCAAGGCAGATGGGATATTTTTTGCATGATCAAGAATAATGAGTTCACTGGCGTCTAATTCCGGCTGTATTTTTGCAGCAAGACGGTACCTACTGACACGACTAATAATTGGTCTACACGGTTTTCCAGTTGACATGATACGGTGCTACCGTTGCCATTTGGAAAGCGAGAAATGACGGATTGTTATAGGTGGTGGTGCCACCATCTAGAAAAAGAAATTGATATTCTTTTGCTGTTCCAGAACCTAGTGTTATGACTTCTGGGAGAAAGAAAGTCGGTGCTGCGGTGCTTGCGCGTACTACTTGCCATAAAGACAGATTGAGATTGCAATCGGCGCGACTTCGGAGATTATATTTCGCATCGGGATTATTCCATACTGGCCATGGAGATCATAATATTCTTTTATAAGTAAATTCTGCCTTAGAATCAGCTATAAACATATCAATAATTGCTAAAGTTCTCGGGTATCAATCCAAGTAACATTTCCTGTTCTTTCTTTAACTTCCTGATACATATGCACGGTGCCACCCAAGCCATCACCGTCACTGCCATTCCAGAGGCAAATAAAATGTACTTTTCTGATACCGTATGACAAGGCTGTATAAAGCAACCACAAGTTGCAACGCACATAGGGATCAATGTTTTTCGGCAGTGACCCCAGTCGTTCCGGTGCTGAGCGAATACCATGGGTAAGTTTTGCTTTCGCCGACCGATAGCGATCAAGCCAAATTTTATCTGGGTTGATGACAGATTTTTCTATGAATTGTGGTTCATCAAATGGTTGCAGCCATTGCACTTTAACGCCGAGTTGCTGACAGACTTCTGTAAATAAAAGGTCACCGCCATTGGCGCCTTGAGTAAGCGCAAAATCTTCCGGCCCGGCATCCAGTTGATGCAAGGCATTGGCAATTTTTTGAGCCGCTGCTGATACTTTTTCTGCGGGAAAGCGTGGTATAAGTCTATCTGAAGCATCTATCATATGGCCACTGAATAAAAATACTTTTTTGGGCTTCCAATGATCATCAGGTTTATTTAATTTTTGCATTGCATGATCAAACGTTGCAATGCCCATTTCCACATTTTCTGGATGAAAAGCAAGATTCTTTAGGAGTATCAGTTGATCACGGCAAGAGTCGAGCGCAAACCAATCTTTATTACTATGAATGATCGCCTCTTGGTATGCGGCTTTTATACTGCCGGGTGTGCCAGTGAGCACTTCTATATCTCCCAGTGTTGCTTTTGACCAGAATAATTCTATTGGGCTGGTTGCATATTCAGCCGCATATCGAACGGCCCCAGATAAAATGGCAATTTCCCTGTCATAACGAAAATCGTTGGTTAAATGATGGTACAAATACATTAATGTCAGTGCATTGATACCTGAATAGAAGTGACTCTGGTTGTGACGATAACCGATTGCGTAATTTTCTATTGCGGCCCGCAGTAGCGCTTCTTCGCAAGCAGCTTCTTGTCGCCACTGTTCGCTCGACTTGTTGTCTTGATACCAGGAAGCTATCCAGGCATCCTTATCCACGCGGCCTAATAATGACCAAGTTTCTGAATCGCTATTAAATATTGAGTTTTGCTTATCCAGAATCTTGTGATAATGCGCTCGCGCATCATCCAACGAATAAGTTGATTCGCCTTGAAGCGCCAATCGTTGTAGGCAAATACCCGTCTCTCGTAAGCCACGTAAATTATCAGGATCAATAGTCAATCCACGTTGCAGTTGTTCAATGGCAAAATTAAATCTTTTTGCTTTACGCAACGCAACACCGGCTTCAATCCAAGCTTCTGCTCGGAAAGCTGCAATCGGCGCTTCATCAGCCAGCACCAAGAGATCGCCTATTTGATTGGATTTTCTTGCTGAATCGATACGCTGCTGCCATGCTTCATGTTGATCCCAGAATTCGCGTACGTTCCCGATACGTAAAGATTTCCAATCCGGTTCCTGAAGATTGGGTAACGCATGATAAATCGGACTGATCTTGCGTTCATGCCAGGACTCCATCGTACTCACCACCATATCCGTTAATGCTTTTTTATCTTGTTCCAGTGTTGCCGGATCAGGGCCGCCATCTTTAATACTATAGCGTAACCTACGATCCGGTTGAATATCAAACGCATTAGTAAGTTGCCCACCATTGATAAGCACTGTTCCTCGTGCGCGTAAGGCATGACGAACACCTAATTCATACCAGACATTGGGATTATCGATGGTGATATCAGTAACCACCAAATCTGCGACCAAAAGTTCTTGGAACATGTCGGTGATGATATTACCGGCACGTATTTCTTCATCGGCCCTAAATGGCTCTAAATTTGCTGCTTCTAAAGCTGGTTTGATTAATTCTTCGTAAACACGGTTGAAGTTGATCTCGTTACCCTCACGATTCTTTTTGATACCGAATGGCATCGCTACAAAAGCATGGGGTTTCATTGATTCTCCTATTAAATTGAGCCAGTGTACAAATGAAATGACTACTTAAAGTGGCCTTGCCGCCCAGGGATCTCGTGACTTAGCACGATCAAATAGTATTACAGGCGAGTTATAACTACAATTGGTTGAAATATGGGTATCATTTTCCGGTTTTGTCCGTGTCATAATTTATCGTAGCGCCAATCGTCGGATCAAGAAAAATATGAGAGCGGAAATGATGCTTTGCAAATCTTTAAACGCAAGACGATTCGTTGAACAATAATATGATTAAACGAGCTTGAAGGTTCTGGCTGCGCGCAGCTTGCATTAAATGTTTGCCGAAAGAAATACTCAGGGAAAATATGTTTAACGAAGTCTTAAAATTCTGGTTTGAAGAAATTGATTCGAATATGTGGTGGACTGCAGATCCAATTTTTGATAGCCGCATTAAAGATCGTTTTACCCATCTTCTCAAACGGGCGGAAAAAGGCGAGTTATACGGTTGGCGTGAAGAACCCAAGGGACGACTGGCTGAGATTATTGTACTTGATCAGTTTTCGCGAAACATTTACCGAAATACACCGAAAGCGTTTTCAAATGATGCTATGGCATTAGTTTTAGCTCAAGAAGCAGTTCACTTGGAAGTTCCAAAACTTTTGTCTGCTACAGAGTGTACATTTCTATTAATTCCATATATGCATAGTGAATCCGATAAGATTCATGAGATTGCAGAAATACTCTATCGTGAATCGGCGCTACCATTAAGTTACGAGTTTGAATTAAAGCATAAAGAAATTATTAATCGATTTGGTCGATATCCGCACAGAAATGCCATATTAGGGCGCATCTCAAGTGCTGAAGAAACCGAATTCTTAAAGCAGCCGGGATCGAGTTTTTAACTATTTTAGTGGTTTGTGTGTAACGGTTTGCCTCCTAGCACGGATTAAACAATATTTCAGATTTCTAAAGAATCTCGCACCTTGGATGCGACAATTTGTCGCATTATCAGCCCCCGCATTCTTCCCTACAATGGCAAGAAATAGTGGCAAAAAAGAAAAGTTGATGTCGTAGCTGCAAAGCGATAAAGCAATTCTTTTCTTCCCTATGTTTCCAGCATCATAAGCGATAAATGAATTTCATAAGGAAAAGAAATGATTCACAGAAAAACGATAATGCCTATAACACGGCTAGTTGCAGTTTTGCTTTTAGGGCAGATACTGAGTTTTAATAGCTTTGCACAAAGCAATCATTGCCAAATATTGCATGCCGATCGAGTGTTTGATGGTTTTAATTTATTGACAAATGCGGCTATCCTGTTTAAAGATAATAAAATCGTGAAAGTAGGCAATCAGTCAGAATTAATAGGACATTGCCATCGTACAATGGACCTGGGTGATGCGACCATTCTACCCGGTTTCATTGAATCACATGCACATTTAGCGATTCAAAACATTCCTCATAAAAAAGTTTTGAAGCATGGCATTACCACCGTTAGAGACACTGGTGGCCCTCTGCTAAAACCATCAGATAGCGCCGGTGCATTACGTGTTTTAAGTGCTGGCCCTATCATTCAGGCAATGGATGGTTATCCATTGAATATTTTTGGCCACGGTCACAATGCTCATAATAAATATGATGCTGTTGGAATTGCTGTTACTAACATAGAAGAAGCTGAGGCAATAGTTAAAGACCTAGTTGATGGTGGTTCAAGCATCATTAAAATCTCGCTAGAACCAGGAGGTGAGTCAGGTGCGCCTTGGATGTCCAGTCACGGTCATGGTGAACCACCCAAAACTCCCTGGCCGATTCTTTCTTTGGATATTGTCAAGGCAATCGTCGCTAAAGCGCATTTACTAAATAAACGGGTCATGGCGCATGTCGGTGAAAATACAGGTGTTGAGCTTGCATTGGAAGGTGGTGTTGACGAATGGGCACACATCCCTTGTGCCGAAATCCGCGAAGATTTACTGCATCGTGCAGTTGCTCAAAATGTTACCTTTATAACAACCATCGATACGCTTTCCGCTTGCACGGGAGTTCATGCCAATATGCATAAACTTGCACATATCATGGCACATAGTACCGATTCAAAATCGAAATTTATCTATGGCTCTGAAATCGGCCATGATAATGTACCTTGGGGCATCAATGGTGAAGAAATGCGATTGCTATTACATTTAACCAGTGGCGAGACGATCGAATTTACTGATGTACTCAATATTTTTAAGGCGGCAACTTCTGAAGCAGGTAAGAATTTAGGCGAACCATTATTAGGCACACTACTAAAAGGTGCACCTGCCGACATTATCGCCGTACGTGGCAATCCATTCGAAAGATTTAAATTGTTGGAATACCCCGACTTAGTTATTTCGGGAGGTTATGTGATTGTAAATGAATTTAGAAACAACAAAAAACATCATTAGGTTTTGTAAATAAAAAAGTAAAATGACTTGACCTGTAGATCCAGTCTGGGATAGTACAGATTCAGGTCATACAAAAACTACAAATCCAGTAGCTTATCGAGCTTCTTTAGTAAATACAGCTTATTCACCCTTTCCTAATTTTGCACTATTTTAGTGTTTTGTATCTCATTAAAGTAATGTGGTATTGACCAATCAACATCAAAACGTTAACATCAACCTCCTTATCCGTTCCCTGATAGCTCAGTCGGTAGAGCGACGGACTGTTAATCCGCAGGTCCCAGGTTCGAGCCCTGGTCGGGGAGCCATTTAACTCAATGAGTTAGCTGGTTTAAAGCTCTGGTTAGCTTCCTTATCGTGACAAAAACGTGACAGTGGAATTACTTTACTGTCTCGCCCTATTTCAATTCTTGATGCAGCAAAGGCCAGATTTTCCGTTGCAAACTTGGCATAACGATCTACCATGTTGCGCGATTTCCAACCGCCCAGGTCTTTCAGCTCATCGCAGCTTGTTCCAGCTTGCCGATGCCATGAAGCCCAGGTATGCCGCAAATCATGAAACCGGAAATCCTCGATTTCAGCTTTCTTGATCGTATTTACCCAAGCCGTATTGGTTAAATCCCAACGGATAGGCTGACCACGATAAGTAAAGCAAAATTGCGCATGCTTGCCGATTTGCTCTTCTAAAACGGCGATCGCATCCTTATTCAGCGGAACACCTCTCGGCGTGCCATTTTTTGTTCGATTCAGCCACGCGGTGCAACGCTTCAAATCGACTCTATTCCACTCCAATCCGGTAATCTCACGCGCCCGGCAGCCTGTTGCCAGTGCAAACCGTATCAATGCCGCCAGATGAAGAGGTGCAGTCGCAATCAAGCGATCCGCTTCCTCTCTGGTTAACCATCGATCCCGTTCCACTTCACCAGTAAGCAGGCGGATTTTCGGAATGCTATCGATCCATTGCCATTCATCGCGTGCCATTTTCAGCAGATTGCGAATCAAGGCCAAATAACGATTCACCGTTGCCGGTGTGTTACCTTTCTTGAGTTGTCCTTGTACTACTGACCAAATCACGTCACCGTTAATCTGATTCAGTGTCAAACTTCCCAAATAGGGATCAAGCATCCGGCAAATCCGGTTTAAATCGCGATAACTTCTTAAATTCGCTTTAATCGTGAGATACCGTACTACGGCTTCTTGCCATGAACGATGGGGTTTAATACCGAAATGATGTTCTCGAAATGCTTCCAGCCGGATTTTGGCTAGCAGTGCTTCGGCGTCCGTTCGGGTTTCAGTCCCAGCGCTTTGGCGTATTCTTTTGCCGTTTGGGAGCGTTGTTGCAATCCACCAGAAGCGAGAATCTTGCCTTCGGTAGACACCTTCTTGGGTTTGGGCCATGTTGCCTCCTTCTTAGCCCGCCCGTGCTCGCCGTGCTTATATTCTTCTATCCAGGCGTCCAGGTCAACCCTATCGTACAGACAACGACGACCCAGTTTGATAGCAGGTATCTCCAATTCTGACAGCAGTGTTACCCCAATCCCCAGGTAACTAGCTGCTTCTTCTTTGGATAAGCAACGAATCGCAGGCAGTGGCAGGCTAACTTTTTCCATTGTTATTCGCCGTCTGACTGCTTCCGATACTCAGCCGCATCTTTGTTGATACTCGCTTGTTCTTCCGCTTCGATAGAACGATTCAGGATGGTATTGAATTGACGCGCTTTAATGGTTTGGAGTTGTCCCAATTTGACGGACATTTTTTTCATGGAGTCGAGAGAGTCTCGACCTGTGAAAGCGGATTGCAGTTTATCGCGATTTGATTATTCTCATTCAGTTTTCTCTCAAAATTGTTTGGTGATAAGTATCCCAGCCCAGAATGCCTGCGAGTGGGGTTGTACCACGACTCGATCCAGGTGAATATGGCTAGCCTTGCTTCAGTTTTATTTTTCCAGGAGCGCCTATCGATCAATTCACATTCTAGGCTGGCAAAAAAGCTTTCAGCCATCGCGTTGTCGTAAGCATCACCCACACTTCCCATGGAGGGACGCACACCCATTTCCCTGCATCGCTTGCCGAACTCAACACTGGTATATTGACTGCCCTGATCGCTGTGGTGAATCACTTTACCCGGTTTACGGGTGATTAACGCCATGTTCAAAGCATTGATCACTAGGCTTGCTGTCATGGTTTCACCGAAAGACCAACCCACTACCTTACGGCTGAATACATCAATGACCACGGCCAGGTACAGGAACCCTGCCCAGGTAGGAATGTAAGTCATGTCCGCAACCCATAGTTGGTTGATGCTAGTTGCCTTGAAATGACGTTGCACTAAATCCGGTGCAGGGCGGTCACGCTTATTCCGATGAGTCGTGATCACAAAGCTTCGCCTGCGGCTCACCCCTTTAATTCCAGCTTCACGCATCAACCTGCCTACGCGCTTATGATTGACCCTGGCTCCACGATCGGCCAATTCAACGGTAATGCGGGGGCGGCCATACGTACAATCGCTTGTACGGTATATAGCCATGATCTGCTCGATCAATCGACAGTTAGTAATGGCCCGTCGGCTGGGTGTGCGTTTTGCCCAGTCATAGTAACCGCTGTGCGATACACCGAGTGTCTCACATAGAATACGAGCCGGAAATTGGGCCCGGTTTGCCTTGATTAATTGGTACACCTTCCCCATCAATCTTTGTTGTTTGCAAACCAGGCCGTAGCCTTTGCCAATATGTCACGCTCCATCTCCACACGCTTGAGCTTCTTACGCAATTCCAGCAGCTCCTGCCGTTCGTTGGCACTCAAGGAAGCAACACTCGATGTTGCAGCGAAAACAATTGCCTGGCTTGATCTAATCGGTACACCTGCTGCTCGACACCAGGTTTGTATCGAAGTGTAGTGGCATCCAAATTCCTTGGATAATTGCTTGGGGCATTTGCCTAATGCTACCAATTCCACCATCTGCTGACGAAACTCCGGTGGGTATGCAGGTTTGTAGGTTTGGGTCATATTTCTTCTCCTTTAAACAGAACATAATGTGTCCGTTCAAAGGGGACAACTCCAGTTACCCTTTCCTGGATGTAATCATCAAAGGTCAATCCGAGATAAAAACTTTTACGTTCATGATAAATATAAAGCTCATCCTTAAAAGCCTGAATACCCGAATCAAATTCCTTGATGCCTTTGCATGCCATGAGTGAAATCAGCGTGCTGAGTCCGATCTTACAAAGCCAATCATTGCCAGGTACACGTGCAGCGCTAAAACGAGATGATAAAGGGCCACCATTGGTTTCCCAGTCGATAGAGGACAGATAACCCCATAACGAATGAATCGGCCAGCGTGAACGGGTTTGATCATCCCCATTCGGCAGGGTTAGTCGCAACCATTCTGTTGTGGCATAGCTCCATAAGCCGTTGAGGTTATCCAGCACCTCGGTCAGCTTTCCGAGTCCTTTCTGTGTCAATACTTCTCGATTTAACTGGAATTCAAGCCGCCAGACTTTATCTTCGCCATTCCAGCCCGCTTTCTTCCATAACTCATGCAGGTAGAATTTCTTTGATTGCTTTTCAATTTCCAGTGTTTTGTCATACAGACGACAGCTAATGACGCCCCCTGCCCCAATGACCCAACCGGAAAAGATTCTTTCAATGGAATAGGCATTGATTGCTGATGCACGGGTTACCCAGGCATGGCGATCCCAGCTTTCCATATTCTCTGAACTGACAAAATCCACAAACAGATCAATTCGACTCACATTAGCCGACTCATGAACCACCCCAAATTGATTCAGGATAGCTTGCAGTGCTTTCTCTGCCACTACAGAACCCACATGGGTCAGATATTCGCTAGAAATCTTTACATAAGCTAATGGCACCGATTGGCTATGGGATAGCTGAATACGAAAAGCATTATCTTCCAGAATATAGGGAAATAATCTCGCCCCTTTGTCTTTTACTTCGAAGATATGGCCATTAATGGGATATTGCGCTTTGACTTGCTCAAAAGGTTCTGGTGATTGTGCGATTTTCTTGAGTTCTTTTAGCTTGTCATCCACAACCGGTAATAATTCACCCGGATAGGATAAATAAAGGCTATCAACCCCAAATCTTAAAAGCTTGAAATACTCAGAATTGCAGTTATTGGGTACTGTGTTACTAGGGGGCGTACCCTGTGAGGATGATTCGGACTGATGCAGAGCACCCGTCAAATCCTTTTCCACCTCGCCCTCGCATCTATCCTCCTCGCTGAAGCTCGTCGTCTTCTGCGTTGGCTCGGCGGCTTCGATTTTATTAGATGCTATAACCTCAGGTGAAACATTTGTTTTTTTCTTCATGATTAGACCTCATATCCATAGTGATCCTGCAACGGCTTGTTGCAGTGAGAGGAAATCTAATCTTCAGAAGAAAGTGACTGAATGCACTAGAAATTAATTTTCAGTGCATTGACTAAAAGCCAGTTTTCTGCTTCTTCCGGTACTCAATGCGCTTCTTAACTACCGAATTCTCATCTTCAATATAGTTTTGCTCACCATCCAATCCCATTTCATTATATAAATCCAAAATTTCACTTGCTTTAATATCATCTAACCATTTAAACCCATCCAGTATAGAAAACAACATATACAGTGCTGGATATTCAATCCTACCCTGAATAGGGGGACGATTTATATAAGAAGTAATATCCGCCAGAAAATTGGGATTCTCACCTGTTTGCAGGCGCGCATAGGTGTCGCGAAAGTAGGGATGACCTGTCAATATATTTCGATCTACCTGTATAGCCTTGCAAAAGGCTTTCTGGTTACCTTTAAGTGCAAGTGGTACAAGCGTAGTCAATTTTTGGCCGTGTACCATAAGCGCAATATGGTTGTAGAAATATGCGTAAATATAGGCAAAAAATAACTGCATTGAGAGAAAAATTTCTCTCTTTTCGTCTTCAGACAATGCTTCCAATTCTTTTCGAGCAATTTCCTGATCTTCGTTGGTAGCATTAAAAATCTTATCAAACAGATAAAAAAGATTACCACCCAGCTTTTTACTTAAATACAAATCAACAAAATCGAGCTTCTCATCCTCTTTAACAACCAAAAATTCATTATCAAACTGTTTAAGTTCCTTTGCAGTATCCCCAGGAAACAGAGATTTCATCAAACACGATAAAATTCTATTTTCTTCCTCATAGGCCAGAACATACGAGTCACTAAGGTTTGAATTTTGTCGAATCTGCTCAAATTCTTTGGGCATCTTAATCCAGCCATTACGTTTAGCCATGTAATCCATCAAAAGCTCAGCACATATAGGCACCAGTTCCGAAGCCAGTGTTATGGCAATGGATTTTTCTACTCGTAATTGCATATGAACCCCAAATTCCGTTGAATAGAGCCTTGTCTCGGTCAAAAAGAAAAATGAATGAACACATCCGGTTTTATTAGACTTCCAGACATTTCACTTGTTAACGGATTATCTTTTATTCTTTTTAAGTTCAGGTAACGATCTCAAAAATACCCATTGTAATTAAGTAGCCAGCAACTTGTTCTAATACCAAGCGCAATAGGCTAGAATGAATTCATTAACAAATGAAAGTATTAAGGAAAGCAATGGACGTTGATAAAATTATTGCCTTTGAACAAGGCGAGCTAAGTGAACAAGAAGAAGCTAAGTTTCTTCAAAAAATCAATAACGATGACAGCGCATGGGATCAGCAGGGGACATACGGTCGCCACGCTGGCCCAACATCAACCGAAATCCCAATTGTTTTGGCTAGTTCGATAAAAATTTTGAAACCACTTCTTTCAATTCGTTTGTATTTTTTACTTCGCATTCCCATATAACCAAAACTTTCCATCCTTCTGCCTCTAACAGTCTTAGATGCTGAGCATCTCTCTCAACATTACGCTGAAGCTTTGGAATCCAATAGTGAGTTTTTGATTTTGGAACTCTTGCTATTTTGCAAATAAGATTTGCATGCTGATGCCAGAAACAGCCATGGACAAAGATGATTTTTTCCCTACCATAAAAAACCAAATCGGGTTTACCTGGAAGGTCTTTGCGATGCAGACGGTAGCGGTAACCTAAACCATGCACTAATTTTCTTACTATCATTTCTGGGGAAGTATCCTTCGACTGGATTTTTCCCATATTAGCGCTTCTTCTCTCAGGACTTAGCTTATCAGTCACCCAGTAATTCTTTGGTTTGTTTCGGATATTTATTAATCAACCACTTGAGAACTTCAATTTGATCGCTACCCCTTGCCCTTCTAACTTGAATCAATAGTTTTTGAGCAGACGGCCTTTCTAAAGTCAAATTGGAAGCACCCTCATTACAAATTGAGCATAAAGCCCTAAGATTCAAAGGGTCATCAGTTCCACCCTGTGATTTGTCTACGATATGTCCAATATGTAGACGTGTTTTCCGGGTTTCATCGTAAGGATGTGGTTCACCAGCCACGGCACCGCACATTTGGCAAGTAAAACCATTCCTATCCAATACAAAGGCTCTTGCCTCTTTTGATATTGCACGATCAAAAGCAGGTCGGGGTTTAGGGTCTTCAAGAATATACTGGCCAGGTTTTAGATCACTTCTATCATTATGCGTTTGTATTTGATAGCCCTCTTCAGTGCGAAGCTCTTGCACTCTTCTTGCCCATTCAGTTATTCCACCAGCTACTTCACGAAGTTCGTCAGAGTTCATTACCTTGCCAATATTTTTTAAAAAATGTTCTCTGAGTTTCGTTCTTGCACCTTTATTTATGGCCATAGAAGATTAACCTGTTAATGAATAAATCTTCTTTTGCATTAAACAGTAATAGATCTGTTGTGCAACAGCTTGTGCTACAGGAGGTGGAAAAGCGTTACCTACTTGACGGTAAGCAGGGGTTTTTTTTCCAGTAAAGCGCCAATCATCTGGAAAACCTTGTAGCCGTGCGACCATCTCTATAGTCAGCCGCGGCATGCCTACAAAATCCTTTTCTGGTGGTTCATTAGCTATTCCCATACCATCAACACCTAGTGTTGCCCATGCACGCTTCGCTCGGGTTGGCCCCAGATCAGGGCCACCATGTTTCTTTGAACCACCTACGATAGTTGGCGCTATATCATCAGCTTGCTTCATCCACTTTTTGGCCCCTTTCCAGCCTCTCGAAGCCATTTGATCATAAAGCAGTTCCCCTACAGACTTAGGATTCAAATCATGAGATTTTGGCCACCAAAAATTTTCTGATAAATCCTTTCTAATTGCCACAATAACCACACGCGGCCTTAACTGAGAAACACCAAAATCAGAAGCATTTAGAAGTCGCCAATCAGTAACATAACCCATTTTCTCAAGTTGCCGTTTCAAATGGCACCGATAATCTTCAAAAACTGCATCCAAAAATCCCCTCACATTTTCCAGCATTACGGCTTTAGGTCTACATTCATCTATTAAACGTAAAGCAGAAGGGAACAAATCACGTTCATCTTCTTTACCCAATTGCTTTCCAGCTTTTGAGAAAGGTGGGCATGGAACACCACCGGCAAGCAAGTCTATACTTTGATAATGTGTGCCATCGAACAACTTCACATCACATTGCTCATTCTCTATAACATTCCAATGTGGCCGGTTATGCTTTAGTGTATTTCGGGAAGCTTCATCAATTTCAACTAAAACTTCCGGTTCAAAACCAGCCTTTTCAAGTCCCAAGGCTTGTCCACCAGCACCAGCACATAATTCCAAGCAACTAAGTTTTTCCATTATTTTTTTCTCAATCACCTACAAATATTTGGCGCCCAAACAATCAACTTACTTACAATTTGCTAAAAAATTTTATAAAGCTTATTTTCGATATCTTACCAAGGCTATACTTTTTAAATCCACTTTCTTATACCAGACTTAGCATTTATTAACTATCTTCATGATTTGTTCTTTCATTTCTAATAATTGCTGTTGCAATTCTTTGTCAATAACAACACCATGTGCTGCAGCACTAACTATCTCATCTATATAGTTTATTTGCGCAACTAAATCATCTTTTGTTACTCCTCCATTTAGAAGCTGCCTAGTAAAACCTCCTTCGAGACTAACAATAATGTTTACTTCGTAATCTAAATAATTTTTTACTGAAATAGTGACTTTCAGTAAAAAAACATAAAATCCATAGATCGAGGAGTCCAATCCATTTTCGATTATTTCATCTGTGTATATAGAAATCGACATTTTATATTCACCATCTGTTTTAATTGGATAAACATAATGTGGATTGCTATTTTTTGTCGAACTAGAGACTAAAATTGCTTCATCATTTGGTTTTTTCCATGAATCTACGGGAGGGCATGATGCTATTTTAAATTTCCAAGACTTAATTTTTTGTATGGAAAATTCAACAGGTTCCGATTGAATGTTTTTCATCGGCATTTTGACTACCAGATTGGCACTTCTGTTTATATATTCACGATCCTGCCTTACAGAAAGGTCTAAGATAGGCAGTGCTGGTTTTATATTTTTTTTATTTTTTATATATCTCCACGCCATAGTGGGAATAACAATCAACATTACCATGAAAAAAACTATTAAAAGAACTATTAAATCCTTGTCAACACCAGAAGGGAGCAGAGGAATTATAAAAAGTAATAATTTTTCAATCAGCAAGACGAAAAAAGCTTCCATAATAGTTTATCCATACCCAGCCAGCAGGCTATCAAAGAATTAGAAATCACATCTACCAGCTGTATCTTAGGGGACTACTGCAATTTCATAATAAAATTGCTGATTATCAAGAAGGCTGGCTCACCAAGTTGAAAAATGGGACTACACAGCTTATTTTCATAATTTTTTAGTTAATTAGCAATGAAAATAGAACACGAAAAATAGAGCGTGACAAATCTGACGATTATCAGCGTGTTTTGGCGAGCATTGGCGGTAATAAAATCAATAAAAACAGTGCTATTTTAGACCTGTTAATCCGCAGGTCCCAGGTTCGAGCCCTGGTCGGGGAGCCAATTCGGTACAAAACTGGGCACTCTTTCAAGAGAGTGCTTTTTTGTTTCTTCCACAGCGTGGGCAAGTGCAGAATAACTGCCAGTTATTTTCGCCTGATTTTCTTTGATGCGGACTTCACTCACCAGCAGTTTCAAATATTCCTTGCCGAATCCGCCTTTTCTGTCCAGTAACTTTGTTCTCAGTGCTTTAGTAAAAGCTTCAAGCTGGCTTTGTTTGATTTCGGGAAGTTGTTGCTGGCAGCGAGCGATATCACCACAGCAATTAATAATTCCTGCTTTCTTGCATTTAGTTTGTGAGAGCGTTCTTGTAATGAAGAATCCAATGGCAGGAATCCTTTTTCAATCGCTTTATAAAACCGATCAATGGCGATCTTTATTTCGCCCAGAGTTCCTTTTGGTCAGTTTATTCATCCTTCATCTTGGCTTTCCTGCGCGACTTTGATTAGCGCCTCCGTGGCAAGAACACGGGAGATCGCAAATTGGAAAAAGTCGATTAATTAATCTGCCCGGAATTTTTTGACCATGCCATCTTTACGAAGAAAGTGTTAAAAAATATCTTATTTTTTCGCAAAAAGGTACGAACTTCCAAGATTTAGAAAAATACGAGAGATTTTGCAAAAAACCCTAGATATATGCTTGACCACTTGGTCCGTACAGAGATATGTTTCCTGATGCGCACTGTAAAGCTACAAATGTGCGTTGATTTTGTTGAAGATACTTTGAAATGATTAGGCCATTGGTGTGATTAAGATTTTTAGCTGCATCAGCAAGCACAAGAAGCTCATTCCATAAGTCCTGTGTTTCATGATTATTTGAATGGTGTATTGCCAACCAATGATTAATAGCTTTTTTTTCTAATGCCACACCATTATTCTTTAAATATTGGTTGCGTTTGGAATCTAATTGAAATAGTCGCTCTAATAAAGAAGTTTTTTTTGAAACAAAATCATCAAACTTATAAAAACTGCTTTGCGTCAGTGCATTTTCTTCTTGCTTTAGAATACCTATTAGTTCTTCAAATAATTTTTTCTCAATCTTCAAGCATAAAGCAAACTCTGCTAACACCATATCAGATGCCATTAAGCTTCACCTTTTTTCGATTGTATTAATTCTCGAACAGTTTCTAAGAGTTTATCAGCCACGACCCCTGGATTTATTTGAAAATTCCCTTCACTAATTGCTTGTTTAATCTCTTGGATTCGAGCAGAACTCGCTACTGATACCGAAGCTAAATTGCTATCAATATTTTGCAGCTTAGTGGCATTAGGACTTAAATGCACATTACTTACTTGCGACGAGTCTGAGCCTACTGAATTCACATCTGTACGCTTTTTCCCTTCAGCTAAAGACACAGTCGTGACCGATTGTAATGATTTATCTATCTTCATTATTCTTCCTTAGATTGGATTTTCTTGAATACTTTATCGACAATCTTACAATTAACTTTAACTATTGAAAATCCGAATACAATCAAAATCAATTTTAATGCTAGAAATTTCATTTTATCCCAGTCACACATAAAACTCATATAAATATTGCGATTACCACTCATCACACTTCATTTAAGTGTTCAGTCCCACGGTATGTATGCCGGAGTAATATATAGTCATTTACGTGAGGGAAAAATTCTGAGACACATACTGCACGGAAACACCCACATAACAGAGATGGTGTGACGAGAAGTTCTAGCGAAATGGCGCAAACGGAGCTTTGTCGACAGCGCGCCGATAGAAAGCTTCTAGAAGTCATTAAAAAATATGCCTCTAAACTATTCTCAGTTTAATCTGGGTGTGACTCAAACATGCATTGAGGAGTCGAGAAGGCAGTTCTGCTTCCCGCACTCGTCGATTAAAGCGATAGCAAAATTCATTGAGGTATTCTTGCAAGTAACCTGATGACACACCATGATATGTTCCCAATAAAAATGTCTTGAGATTGCCAATTGCGACATGAACCCATGGAAGCCATTCGCCAGCTTTGTTTGGTGGAGTCACACGAGGAGTATGGTTCTGTGTTTTACTGATTTCAGCTAAGGCTGGCAGTGCATCACTTCGTACATATTGATCAGGTGACAGATGCCGCTTTACAAACTGTGACACCGTTTCTCGGTTAACGCTAGAGACTTGCTGCATGGCAATAAAACCAGCACGCTTTTCTCGACTCTCAATCGCGACGAGCACTGATGTTTTTCTTTCAGCGCCCCGACCGCGCTTTCCCCCAGTATGACGCCCTCCAATCAATGCGTCGTCTATTTCAATCAAATCTTGTAACCGATATAGGCTATCTCGGTGTCCCATAGCAATACGAATCTTGCGTAGCATTCTGCTGGCAGTAATCCAAGACACGTTAATTTGTTTGGATAATCGTAAGGCAGAAACACCGCCTTTATCAGATGCAACTAAGTAAATCGCCCAGAACCACTTGGTTAATGGCAGATTGGTTGAATGAAATAAGGTACCAGCCGTTATCGAGGTTTGTTTATGACATTGGCTGCATTCCCAATAACCACGTGTCTTAATAGCATAACCATTATCGTAGCCACAGCATGGGCAGCGAAAGCCTTCCGGCCAGCGTTGCTTTATCAGCGCTTCGATACAGCCTTCTTCTGTTCCATACTGCTTCTGCCAATCCATCAAAGTCATTCCTTTGCCTTTCATCGCCTACCTCATTATCCTATTGATCTTGCTGAATAAGATGAAAAACACTGAGAATAGTTCATAGGCAATTCGGAATATGACAGATATCGTCCAGTAGATAGTACCAAATCTTGAATTGACACTACATGACAGCTATGATGTAACCATGTCATATTAAAATGATTAACAGCCATTAATTTAGTGATAAATAACTGTTATTTCAAATCCAAAAGCAATATATTTATACAATAAATACGAAAGACCCAATGACACATATTCGTGTTATATACCATGCAGAATTTAATCATTTTATGGCGCAGGTTTTACGATACAAAATCGTAATTTTTCTACCAATAAGATTTCTTATTCCTAATAAGCAAATTTTAAGGTGCCTCTAGATAATTTTAAACCTTAATGTAATAAATTGAATTTATGAACTTTGGCATTGTAGGACTCGGGCGAATGGGTGGAAACATGGCTCGTCGCTTATCCCAGAAAAACATCCAAATTGCACTAATGAATCGAACGCTTAGGATAACAGAAGCTTTGTCCGCAGAAACCGGGCACATAGCCTGTGCAGACTATGCCACATTCGTGAAATCGCTTGAAATGCCTAGAATCATATGGCTAATGCTTCCTGCCGGTGATGCTACCGAAACTGCGTTAGAAGCCTTGCTACCGATGTTATCGCCGGGTGACTTATTGGTCGATGGCGCGAATGCGCATTACAAAGACGATATCCGTCGGGGAATACGATGTAGTGATTTCAACATTGAATTTTCCGATGCTGGTGTGTCAGGTGGTATTTGGGGATTGGAGAACGGTTATTGCATCATGCTGGGAGGATCAGAAATTGCCGTCAAACTTTTGCAGCCTTATCTACAAGCTCTTGCACCCACTCCATCCACTGGATGGTTACATACCGGACCCATCGGTTCTGGGCATTATGTGAAAATGATTCACAATGGCATTGAATACGGCATGATGCAGGCTTTTGCCGAAGGATTTGCCATGATGAAAGATAAATCCGAGTTTGCGCTCGACTTGGGGGCAATTACTGAGTTATGGCGTCACGGTAGCGTGGTACGCTCCTGGCTGCTCGATTTGTCGGCTGATTTTTTGGCCAATGATCAATCCTTAGATGCTATTCAGCCTTTTGTCAGCGATTCGGGAGAAGGTCGGTGGACCGCACTAGCATCTATCGAGCAAGGAATTCCGACCCCGGTAATGTCTTTGGCATTGGCAATGCGCTTTGCATCGCAAGGTAAAGACGATTACGCGGCAAAAATTCTAGCAAAAATGCGCCAGAGTTTTGGTGGACACGCCATCAAGGAGAATTAATATCGCTTTTGCAAAGAAAAAAACTGCCAAACAGCAACCGTGTTCGTTTATTATTTTCGGCGCTACGGGTCATTTGGCAGCTACCAAGCTCTTACCGGCACTATTTCATTTGGAAAGCTGTAGGCGTATAGCAAAAAACATGACCATCATTGCTTTTGCCCGGCGCGAATGGTCGCTGGATCAATGGAAAACGCATGTCTGCGATTCACTGAAAGATAAAATCAGCTCGCAGCAACAAAAAGTCATTCTCAAGCAATTTCTCAAGCGCTTCCGTTATCAGCAAGGAAATTTTGATGATTTAGCGGCTTATCAACAATTAGCCGATAACTTACAGTGCGAATCTTCGTGCACACAGACAGTATTTTATCTAGCGATCAAACCCACGGTTTTTTCGACTGTGATCAAAAATCTAGAATTAACTGGACTCAACAAACCCTGCGGCACAAGCCGTATCGTAGTAGAGAAACCTTTCGGACGAGATCTAAATTCTGCTCGCACACTCAATCAATTACTGCATCAATCGTTCAATGAAGAACAAATTTATCGTATCGATCATTTTCTCGGGAAAGAAATGGTACAAAATTTGTTTGTATTTCGTTTTGCCAATACTCTCATTGAATCACTATGGAATCGGAATTATATTGACCACGTGGAGATTACGGTAGCGGAATCGGCTGGTGTTGGAAATCGCGCGGACTATTATGATCAAGTAGGTGCACTACGCGATATGGTGCAAAACCACCTGATTCAACTGCTAGCTGTAATCGCAATGGAACCACCGTGTTCACTCGATGCTGATGAATTACGTGATGAAAAAGTTAAAGTGCTTCGCAGCATTCGACCGATTCATAGCAATCAAATCGACGAATATGCAATACGAGGCCAATATGCACATGGTAGTGTGGATGGAGAGCATGCAGCTGGTTATCTACAGGAGAAGGACGTTAAGAAAGATTCAATTACCGAAACTTTCGCAGCCGTAAAATTTTATATTGATAACTGGCGATGGAGTGACGTGCCTTTTTATCTACGTACTGGCAAACGATTAACACAGCAGGCCTCCATGATCGCTATTCGCTTTAAGCTTCCGCCGCAACAACTTTTTCGTGCAACACCTTCACAAACGGTTGCACCCAATTGGATGTTATTATCGATTCAACCAGAGAAATCAATGAAGATTGAAATTCACGCCAAACAACCTGGCCTTGGCATGGAGACACGTATAACGCAAATGGATGCCAGCTTTCTAAAAAACAATGAACAAAGCCTAGATGCTTATGAAACATTATTGCTCGACATCATCGAAGGTGATCGTTCATTGTTCATTCGTTTTGATGAAGTTGAAATGGCCTGGCAAGTCATCGAACCGATTCTGGAACACTGGAAGGAAAAAGCTACCACCACTGCGATCCCCGCCTATCCTGCGGGAAGCTGGGGCCCCAAAGAAGCTAATCAGTGGTTCAGCAATCAAAATCAAAATTGGCGCAATACGCTTTGAAATGAGCTAGCACACAAATAAGCCTACCGGTTCAATGAACATACGCTTCTTTGTGTAAATCTATTAGGGTCAATAAGCAATTGCCCCTAATAGATTCCCTGAATAGAAAAACCTCAAATTCAGAAAGATTAAAAAGCATTGCACTTAAATTTAATAATTAGGTTTTTCCTCATTATTTGATGTATTTTCTGCTGATGCTATTTTATTCTCTAATACCATAATCCGCGATTCTAACCTTTGCACCAATGCTTTGGTTTCTGGTGATTCAACAGGAATTTGAACGGGTGGTTTTACTGTAGCAACACTTGTTTCCAATACCGCTATGCGAGACTGTAGTTGTTCCCCCACTTTCTCCGATTCAGGTCCTGCAAGATGAGTGAACTCGACGCTGTCTTCATAAGGTTCACGCGTAGTACCGGTTGCTCTAATAATCACACCAGCTGTCAATCCACCAACGATCGCTATGAAGAGCGTAATCATGATACCGTTAAACTGCGCAATCGCCACGTCAGGGACCACCAAGAAAGCGCTCATGCCACCTAGCAATCCGGGCATTCCGTGCAAATTATGGACACCACAGGTATCAACAAGTTTGAATTTTGATTCCAATACAGGTTGTAGGAACACGTAACCCAATACTGAAACTGCTCCTGCCAATAATCCTATGCCAAAGGCTCCGGTAGGAGAAACAACATCGCACACTGAACCAATAGCCACACCTCCGGCCAATGCGGCATTAGCCATATCAACCATCGATGTTTTTCCATGATGCAATTTTGAACTGAGGAAATAAGTCGCGATAGTAGCGCCTGATAAAGCCAGCAAAGTATTAACAACAGTTTGTGGCATATTTTCTAAAGGCACGAGTGCAGTCGCAAAGCTTGGCCAGAATAGCCAAAGTACCATTGAACCCAGCATCGCAAAACGATCAGAAGTATGATCCGATTCAATCGGCTTGGTACGTTGATAAGCTGTGGTCAGAACAATCGACATACTGAGCCCAAAATACGCACCAAACGCATGAATCACGATGGATCCCGCCGCATCCTTAAATCCCGTCGTATAGCCAATAGCATCATCTAAAACCAGCCATTCGTTTAACAGATAAAGCGGAACAACCAGCAACGCTAATAAAGCATATTGAAAAACACGCAAACGTCCCAGAACAGCCCCCATAGCAATGAGCGCTGTCGCCACTGATAACTCAGCAAATAATAAAGCATCAAGCGTATGGGGCGACAATTCGTGACCAAAAATCCCATTCGCTCGTAGCAGTATGTACAGTGGAAGTCCAACTGCAACAACCAGATAGGTTCCAGTTACAGCTCCAAAGCCATAACGACGAACAAACACCATCAAAAAACCAAAACCAATAAGCAACATGGCCAGGATATGAATAATATAATTATATTGCGCGACAACGCGTGCTTCGCTTAAAACAGCTGCAGTTTCGGCACTTACCCCACTACTGAAACTGAGAGCGAACAGACCGATTGCTTGTAGCATGGTCAAGTTAAAGCTTTTTTTCATGTGATACTTCCTTATTCTAGTAGTTATTCGGGCTTCTTCTCAGAAAAGCTGGAAGAAAGGAAAGTTATCAATGCTGCCAACTTCCCATCGGGAGTGTGATCCTTAATCACCATTAATACAATATGGTCTATTACAATTTCATCGGATAACGGGATTAATTGGCATTGGCAGAGTTATAAGCCTCATTAGACTTATTCCCACTAACGCTTTGCGGAACGATCAAAACCAAAGTAACCAATCAGAAAGAAGAGAAATCTTTACCCAAAACTTATGCAATTGTTCACACAAAACACAATATGCCTCTAAACTATTCTCAGTTTAATCTGGGTGTGACTCAAACATGCATTGAGGAGTCGAGAAGGCAGTTCTGCTTCCCGCACTCGTCGATTAAAGCGATAGCAAAATTCATTGAGGTATTCTTGCAAGTAACCTGATGACACACCATGATATGTTCCCAATAAAAATGTCTTGAGATTGCCAATTGCGACATGAACCCATGGAAGCCATTCGCCAGCTTTGTTTGGTGGAGTCACACGAGGAGTATGGTTCTGTGTTTTACTGATTTCAGCTAAGGCTGGCAGTGCATCACTTCGTACATATTGATCAGGTGACAGATGCCGCTTTACAAACTGTGACACCGTTTCTCGGTTAACGCTAGAGACTTGCTGCATGGCAATAAAACCAGCACGCTTTTCTCGACTCTCAATCGCGACGAGCACTGATGTTTTTCTTTCAGCGCCCCGACCGCGCTTTCCCCCAGTATGACGCCCTCCAATCAATGCGTCGTCTATTTCAATCAAATCTTGTAACCGATATAGGCTATCTCGGTGTCCCATAGCAATACGAATCTTGCGTAGCATTCTGCTGGCAGTAATCCAAGACACGTTAATTTGTTTGGATAATCGTAAGGCAGAAACACCGCCTTTATCAGATGCAACTAAGTAAATCGCCCAGAACCACTTGGTTAATGGCAGATTGGTTGAATGAAATAAGGTACCAGCCGTTATCGAGGTTTGTTTATGACATTGGCTGCATTCCCAATAACCACGTGTCTTAATAGCATAACCATTATCGTAGCCACAGCATGGGCAGCGAAAGCCTTCCGGCCAGCGTTGCTTTATCAGCGCTTCGATACAGCCTTCTTCTGTTCCATACTGCTTCTGCCAATCCATCAAAGTCATTCCTTTGCCTTTCATCGCCTACCTCATTATCCTATTGATCTTGCTGAATAAGATGAAAAACACTGAGAATAGTTCATAGGCAATAAACACAATGATTCATACTCGATATTAATAAAATAACCAATCTGATCTGAATCTTTATCGTGATCAGTAACGTTATCTTTTGATAGAATTCAATTGACTGAATTGAGTTTTGTGAACTGGCACTAAAAGCTCGGTTACATACAGATTTAACGCAATAATATTTGATCAATAACCTACCAAAATCTTGGCATACAAAATCAAGATTTTCCTTAAATAAAGCATGATAAAAAACGAATCTTCACTTAAACAACAAATTATTAGTGATCCCAATGAAGTACCTTTAATTCTCCATTCGCGTATCAACCAACCCATTTCGGACTTATCCCTATTTCAAAAATCCTTGTTATTCGCGGAATTATCCATGATTGCGTATAACGATCCTGCCGAAGCCGAACGTGCTGTTAATCTCGTGGGTTTTTCCACCAGCATTTTCTTTGAGCATGATGGCGCGCAAGGTTATTTTTTTGAAAACGATCACGATAGTGTAATTGTTTGTCGTGGAACTGAACCTCATGAATGGAATGATATTCACGCAGACACCAATGTGGGAACCGTATTAGCGGAAACAGCCGGGCGCGTACACCGTGGCTTCAAGCAAGAAGCTGACGATCTATGGCCCATGATCGAAAAACACCTCAAAGGACTTAACAAAACCCTCTGGTTCACGGGACATTCACTGGGAGCAGCCATGGCCACGGTATGCGCCTATCGATGCCGGATTTCAAATGAATGCGCCAATCCCAAAGAGCTCTATACTTATGGCAGTCCGCGTGTCGGTAACAACCGTTATGTCAATTTTGCACAGCTAAAGCACTACCGCTGGGTAAACAATAATGACATTGTGACACGCGTTCCACCGGTATGGATGGGCTATCGCCATACCGGCATAGAGATGTATCTCAACCGAAATGGCATCGTACGGACACTCAATTACACAGCTAAACGACTTGATCGTTGGCATGGGTTTCTTCGGGGGCTGAGAAAATTTCGCCTTGATCATTTCTCAGATCACAGCGTGCACGAATATGTCACGCATATTCTAAAAGCCGCGAAAAAAGAAGAGGGCTTAAAAGATTAGGCAGTTATCACCTCAATCCCCAAGCCTTTCTTTAGAATCTGAAAACTTTAGCTTACTTAGAGCCAGCTATTTACTTTCCATCGTCTTAATAAATGCATTCGCTTCATTGATGGATTTTTCCATCGACGCAACCAGTGTGGAAACATCTGACCGGATGTTTCCCAATTCACCTTTCAGTGATGCAATCGCGCGAGCATTCAAGTTGTGTTTCAGGAACATGACTTGATCTTGGAATACTTTTAGTACCGGATGGATTTTCGCTTCGGCTTGTTTCATCGAAGTGATTAACTGGCGGTAATGTGCTTGCGTTGCAACGAGTTTTTGCTGACTGCTTTGTTTGAAACTCTGATTGCTGTATTGCGTGATTTCTTCTTTCCACTCGGCAAATAGTGCTTCGGATACATTTTCGATATCAGCGATGCGGGTTCTGACTTCCTCTGCTTTGCTGTTGCTTTCTTCGTAGGCATCGTTGAGTCGCTTGTAGGTATCTTCCAAATCACCGCCTTTGAAATGGGTCGCAGCTGTAAATTGTTCCAATGCAGATTTGAACTGCTCCTTGGTTTCTTCTTGTGTATCACGAGCCTTCTCAACACGATGCACCATCACGTCACGTTTGGGAATACCGATTTTTTCCAGCCCCTCTAGATACATCGTAGAACACGCACTCAACACTAGAAAGAGAGCTATCAACAATAAACGATACGAATGATTCATAAGATTATCTCCAAAAAAATGTGCACAAAGTATGCGCGAAACGATGTTTGACACAATGCGGCATGTTCAAAAAATAATCAGCGCAGCACACCACGGCGCAATAACTGGCGCAACGCGACCAATCCCAGCAAAATCGGATGGCGGCGTAGCATCGGGGTAACTTCAATACGCACTCCGGTATGCCGCTCGATTTTCCACACCGCATATTCAACGCCATTGACGAATGTAAACACCGCTTTTCCTAAACGTAACAGCGATAAAATCCGCCCTTGCCAGCGGCGCAAACGCCAACGCCAATACGCTTGCCGTTGCATTGCAGGCGTGGTTAAGCAACGATACACTCCGTCTTGCTGTTGCAGCAGCAATAATGACGTAAGCATCGGACTTGCCGCTTGTGTCCAACGAGTAAACACTGGCAGATTGGTTTGCGCCAAGTGGCGCGCGCGTGTTTCTTGCTCAGCGCGTAGTTCGGATGCATAGGTCAGCATTAAACAACGTGCCCAGATTTCCTCCACACTCAATTCTCCGGTCTCAATCGCAGGCACTCCTGATTTTAGAAAAGTCACAACCGAGTGCGCGATTGCAATATAAATCCGCTGACGAATTGCATCGTCACGCGCAAACAACAAACGAGAAGGTTGTGCAAAACGCGCCCAGATATAAGAGTGAAACCAGAATTGCGCACCACGTTCAAAATCAGCCGTTGAAATAACAGCATATTTTGCCCGTAAAGTCTTCCCTTGGTATGTCACTTCGAGATAAAACACATTGGGTGGCAACCATCCATTGAACAGGGCCAGTAGTCTTTGTTGGGGATAAGCTTTACGATAATCATTGACCAACACATACAAATCTACAATGCCTTCGTCCAAGCTACAGTTGGAATGCAAGCACGAACCGTACAACAACACCGCATCCAATGAATCCGTAAAGCGTACTGTTAAGGCCGTAATAAAAGATCCCAACTCCAATGGAATGAATAGATTGCTTTGTGCCGCCACTGCATCGATCAATTCAGCCGGCAATCGATTATCTGTTGCTATTCGGGAATTCATATTCATCATAGCCGCTATACCACTAAAAACGTGATTGGAGGAGTTGCTGAGATCCGCAAAGGCTCGTTTTGGTTGTCAGAACGATACAATTCACCGTCCACCACATACTCATCCTTCAAATAAAGTGATAATGTTTGCATATTCCGGCTGAAATAACCGTCCGATTCCTTCAATTTGCTCCCTTGCCCTGTCAACAGTGGCCATAATGAATGCCAAAGCCTCTTTGGATGCTGCTTGACCCAAGTGACATGCAAAGGCAATGCTTCTTCACCCCAATAAGGACGCATATTCAGCAAGATCCGATGCGACGCACTGATCAGAGCAAACAAAAAAGTACCTTGATGCGCACGTTGATCGGATTCGACAAGCGTCATTGTCACCGGTGCCCAATCAGCGTGATGCCGCCCTAATAGAATACCGAGCAACGCTTTCACCACAGAATACAACATAATTAGAAAAGTATAACTATTCCCGGTAATCCCAACTTGTTTAACAGGACTCCTTGAAAACTTCACTCCACGCGCCACCAGACCCAGCGCAAAAAACATACCGTACAATTTATTGATACCCGTCTGTTCGATACAGAATGCAGCGCGTTGCACCAACTGAGGAAGTAAAGGTTTAGCCAGATAAGCCTGTAAGCGATGTAATACCTGATCGGGCTTACCTTTAATTCCCAGATCGAAGGAAGTCATGTTGGTGGTACCGCCAGGCACGATCATTAAAACCGGCCAGTCATCACAAGATTTAAAATGTTGGAATAAATGTGCAAAAATTGCATGCGTAGTGCCATCACCCGCCACGATCACCAGCAAATCAATTTGCGCTTGAAGCAATTCATCGAGCGCAGCTTTAAAAGACTCCGCATTGGTACCTTCACGAAGTACGGTAGCGGGTATTTGCTGCAAAATCTGCCGAATCTCTAGCAGCCGAGTTCGTGCTTGACCTCCGTTCGGATTCAGCAAACAGCCAATTTTAGCTGACCCCGCTTTCAGACGATCAATCCGTTGTGGCAACAGCATTGTGTGAAATTAATAATGCATTAAGTAGTTCAGTGCAATGATTTCGTTGATAAGCTTCTTATGTCCAATGGAGCACGGGTAAATATTTTTACCGCCCATTGATCGCGGTCACGCGCGGGATCAATATCTTGCAACCAAGATCGCAACGTACCCTCTTTATGCTTAGTCAGCCAGGCAATCATCAAACGCCAAATCAAAACACCCGTTGAAATCAAATGCCACACAACGACCAATGCAAGACCCAAAGCAGGCTGTCCAATCAACCAAGAAAAAGTGAGCAAAAGCAAATTCGGATTGCGGCGCGCGGTGATTAACCGGTTAAATGAATCCAATCTACGCCAAATAAAAATATCAAATGACGCTAAAGAAAACTGGAAAACCCCCTCACATAACCGGCCACCAATATAACCGACAAACATCAGAAAGATCAGAATTTCGAATCCTGGAATTGCCTCGGCAGTACCAATCAAACCCGCTCCCCAAGCCAAATACCATAATGGCGGATGGATAATATCCAAACCATGATCGAGAACATCGCCAAGCCGACTTGATGTAACCGTCACGCGTGCCAACTTACCATCCACAGTATCCAGGAAAGTCATGAACCACGCCATCAACAAACCAATGCCGTAAAAACCACCCCAGAATGCCAATCCAGCGGTAACCGCCAAAATGATGCTCAAATAAGTCACATGATTCGGTGACCAGCCTTTACGTACGCAATAATGCGTTACCCAAAATGCGGGCTCTGGCCACAACCACTTGGTAATGAAATCGGTAACGCCTTTATAAGAACCTGAGAACAGCTCTCGCTCCAACAAAGTCCGATTTATTTCACTGATCGGCAAAATGTACGGTGGATCCTTTTTCTTCAAATTTTGCTGAAAATCAATCTGTAGATCATCCAAGCTGATTCTAGGAATAGTCAACAAAGCAAACTTATAATTGTGATCCTTGTCTTTATCCAAATTCCTTAGCAACTGCTGTGCATAATCCCCATCAGTGCGTATTGCAGCCGGACACCCATCCACGCTATACAATGCAACTTTCTTGTCTAAGCCCAACAATGCATTGAGTACGCGCCCATCAAACAAAAAATTGGCGTTGAGAAATAACGTTGCTGCACCGGAAGGTATCTTGTCAACATTATCTATAAAAGTAGCGTTCGTTTGCGTATTGAACATGCGACGCAAGCGCTCTTGTCCGGTCAACCCCCAAATTTTGGGCTCACCGTCACCAAAGAGATAAATATAAGTAGTTGTTGGCATACTTGATCTAGATCTGATTTACAAATGAAATGAAAAAACAATCAAAGAACGATATTCATTGGATAGGAAATATACATACTAACAGAAGCCAATCATTACTTGCCATATCAAAAAACTCTGCGCAACCACAGGTTCGCAATTAAAATTATGGTAATGCTGGGCGCAAGCGCCACGAATACAGGATTGAGGCTCAATATCAACCCCGCATTGGCAATGATTTGATCCAACAAATAAACAGCCACGCCAATCAAGGCGGCAAAAACCAGCTTATTACTTAAACCAGTGCGGATAGAACCAAAAACAAACGGGATCGACAATAACACCATCGCTACGGTCATCAAGACACTTCCGAGTTTACGCCATAGCGCTAATCGGTAGGAATCAAAATCCTGTCCGGTAGTGCGCAAAAATTCAGTATGCCGTGCAAGCTCAATAGGTGAAAGACTTTCCGGTGGTTTGGTCAACGTACGAATATCATCAGGACGGAGAAAAGAACGCCAATTCAGAGAATTCAAATGTGCCGCCGAAATTCCATCGTTCGTAAACGTGCGCGTGATGACATCATGCAATTCCCAAATATCGTCATCAATAATTTGTGCAGACTGTGCCAAAATATGCGAAACCAAATGACCTTCTGGAGAAAATTGCAAAATTTCAATACCAACCGCATGTCTTGAATGCAGCATTTGGCCGATACGAATAATATTGTGTTCATTACGTGTCCAAACACCCAAATTTCTCCCCAATTCGGCACTCAGATTTAACGCCAATGCACGATAGGTAATCGCCTTTTGCTGCAATTGTGGCGCAACAAATTGTTCCAGTGCAACAACGCTCAACAACAATAATGCACCCGCACTCAGCGATGCCAGACTAATCCGTTGCGGCGAAAGACCAGCCACACGCATTGCGATAAGTTCCGAATGCACCGCCAATCTTCCTAACGCAATAACAGTACCCAATAGCGCGACAAATGGTGCGATCTGGATAAATCTTCGCGGCATCAGCATCGTTGTATATAAAAAGGCATCTTTAGTACGATACGTACCCTTACCGACATCATCCAGTTGATCCAGTAGATCAAAGAAACCAAATAGTGGCAACAAAATCGCGGTGGCGATTAGAAATCCCAATAACACTTGAATAATCACGTAGCGATAAAGTATCACGTCCGCTTCCTAAGCCACTGATGTTTTATGGAAAATGCATATAAGCTGAGCCCAATTAACATCAAGGCATCTAACCACCACATCCCTGGGAAAGCCCCTACTACACCGTTCTCCACCCAGGTTTTTGCTAACCCATTTAAATTATAGTATGCCGCAAATAACAGTGCGGCAATTAAATAGGTTCGATCCGTCTTGTCCTGGCGTGGCGAAATACGAATAAACGTCACCGCAAGCAACGCCAATAGAATTGTCGCTAATGGCCGGGAAATGCGCCATTGAAATTCAGCAATGTCGCGCGGCTCCTCCGATTCCCATAACGTTCGTGTAGCTGCAGCTTTACGACGGTAATTGAGTACATAATCGGTATCAATGTAATAGGTCATGTTTTTAAACTCTATTGCAGCATCCACACTGGCATCATTACTAAGCTTATAAATGACGCCATCAGACAGCTGAATATAAGGTTTTTGCTCGGATGATGTCGGCTGCACCTGAAAAGCTTGCTTAGCAATGACGATTTCGCTGTTATTTGGATTCTTCACATAGTGAAAAATGTTCTGCATTTGCTTAATTGATTCGTTTTTTTCTTGCACATAAATCACCCGACCGGAACGTTCACTACCGTGAAAACGTCCGGCTTGGAAGCGATTGGTATTTAATTCCGCTTCCGCTTGCGCATCCAGAATATAGCTTTCTGTATATGCCCAAGGACGAATATAAGATGACAAAATACCACTGATAACCCCTATAGGTATAGCAACGGTCAAAACCACCCATACGATACGAGTCGTACTGATTCCAACTGAACGAAGCACCGTCAATTCGTGGTCTTTATTCAGTCTACCGAGCCCGATAATGACAGAAATATACAAGGCAATTGCAATTAGTACTTCCAACGAGATCAGCGTCTTAAGGAATACTAGTTTAAAGAGCGCGACAATACCAAGCGACTCAGTCACTGCGCCAGCGAGCAATCTTGCACTGCTGAAGCTGGCGAACAATCCGGTCAGAATCAGTATGACTACCGTGAAGGGTAGCAAAATTTCACGTGCGATATAACGATCAAGCAGCTTCATGCGTTAACGATTCCGGCTTATTCCTACACTAAAACATTCGTTCTTTAATTTTTTAATAACGATTCCACCAACTGAAGGTCTGCCACTTTATCTACATCAATTCCCGCACAAGGATCATCCAGTTCAATCGCTCGTATCGTAACATTTGATTTTTCTGATACCGCAGCCAAACCCTGCTGCAATGTCAATGTACCGAATAGATAAGCAACAACCGTTCTAAAACCGAGTACGCGAGCAATTAACTTCCATGGTTGTTTGCGTAAATCTTCAGCTTGGCGCCAGAAATTCACGAGCGAACGCCCCTGAGGCGTAAAGGTAAACAAATTGCAACCACAAAATCCTCCATCGTGTAATCGTATCACTGTCCGTTTAGCATCGGGAAAAACTGCGGCAATACGTTCTTGTTTTACGATACCGACAGTAGCATCGCCGGCAATTACACTCGATCGCTGCAGAAATTGCTGCACAATAGTCGGTGTTAACAAAGCATGATCCGCCGTGGTGATTAATACAGAAGCATCTGCCGGTACTTGCTGCAATGCGCTATTCGCACTGCGGCTGGGTGAATCCAAATTAGGAATCCATGTTACCTGCCCAGAATCAATTCGCCGTTGTAATTCCGGGCAGTGACTATGAAGTATTTTCGGAGGACCACACAGAATAATTGAAGTAATTTGCTGACAAGCTTGTAGCGCATCCAGTACACGAATAATCATAGGGACACCACCCACCTCTGCAAAAGCTTTACACGCAGCGCCTGTAAATTGCGTAATCGGATCTTTTCCGGTGCGGTCTGCAGCTAATACTATGGCAGCAAATCGCTTGTCGGTATTGTGATTTTCTGTACTCACAAGGTTTTTTGATAAATGCGATAGCGCTTGTATTCTTTACTGCCAATACTCTTCAGAATATGGCGCATGGGCAAGTTATCTTCCAATATCCAAGATAACTCGACTTCATCAACCCCACGTGCAAGCCCAGCCTGACGTGGCGCATCGATAATCAAACATGCCAATGCCAAGCCTAAGGGTGTATTTTGGAATTCCTTGCGTACGCCCATTAGCGGAATACGACCACTACGGATTTCATTATTTTTGATCCGTTTAATAAGTTTTATCCAGCCCAATGGAAATAAATTACCGTTCAGTTCTGGCAATACTTCGTTCAAGTTAGGCAGCCCCACCATAAAAGCTGCTGGCACGCCTTCCACTTCAGCGATTTGAACAAATTCATCGGGCAACAACCACTTTAAGGTATTGCCAAGCTCAGCAAATTCTTCTTCCGTAAAAGGTATAAATCCCCAGTTTTCACGCCAAGCATCATTGAAAATATCCCGGAGAATCTCCATTTCCTCAGCCAATCGATTGCGCTGTAAAGTACGCAGTTTAATTTTTGCCGAAAATCGATGTATGACCGCCTTCATTACGGGTGGAAATTCGAAATCGACATTAATTTTATACGCTAGCATATCTTTTGCTGGAGCATACCCTTGTCCTTCCAACAGTCGCCCATACCAAGGCGCCGAATGCGTCATCATAATCATGGGTGGCGTATCAAATCCATCCACCAGGATACCAACCTCTTGATTGATAGAAAAATTAAACGGCCCAGTAACATGCCGAATACCGCGCGCGGCTAGCCAAGCTTCTGCATGTAACACCAGTGATGCAAAAACTTGTGCATCATCAATACATTCCATAAAACCAAAATGACCGGCATCAAAACCATAACGTTCGCGATGAAGTTTGTCTATCTGTGCACTGATACGCCCAACCGGCTGTCCGTCTCGATAGGCAACCCAGAGTTGCCAGTCACCATGTTTAGAATAAGGATTGAAATGTGATAAATGAAAGCGTCGCTCAAGTCGAAGTGGCGGAATCCACATGGGATCATCCGCATAGATATGCCAAGGTACATTTATAAACTTACCCACATCATGGTAAGTCATTGCAGGACGAACCACCACTGGCGAATTGCCAGCTACTAATTGTTTAACCATTGCGAAGAAAAAGAATCAACGACGAATCGTGAGTGTTTCAAACTAACTCAATCATATATGGGTGTGTTTAAGCAGATTATCCACCAGTCTATGAAAAACTTCTTTGGGGTCTTCTGCATGCACCTCTTGCTGATTGTCAGTCATTGCTTTGGGTATATATGCATTCGCTTCGCATTGCTCATCGGTAATATTGCGGCAAAAATCTCGAAAATTATTCCAGTCGGTATTGTATTGAAGCAAATGATCCTGACGAATAAATAATCGCAACACTTCAAAATTATGCTGTAGCTCGGGCATACGTACGGCGAAAAATTCCTGAATGTTCTTAGGCCAAACTTTATGCTTCGGATATAAAGCCGCAAACTCAGTTTCAATCGTATCGCGAAAATTTTCAATCGCATAGGAACGCCGCTTGCGATTAATAATTTCTATAAAAATCCCCCCTATGATCGCAAAAGTAAATAAAGCGATCGCCCAAAACGGGACCATTTCGATATATTCGGTTATCTGACTGATATTCTCGTTCAAGGTTATTTTATTCCTAGATTAGATTGTATAGCGAAATCAACCCTCATTTTCATTCAGATGAGCTTTGATTGGTAGTTTATTATCTTGCCACAGTGAAACTGATGTATCAACAGATAGTCATTATAGCCAAATAAAACACTGACCTATTCAATAATCCTAGAAATCTCGGTTAGATTACTGAGGGTAAATTTTGCATCAAACCTTTTGTTTCACGAAGAATTGAAATAATTACATCACAGCAGCAAATTTGCATTGACCTAGTATAGTCAATTGCGCTATTTTTGTTTCCTTTTTCATAATCTAACTACCTGTTGATATTTTTTGTTTTTTGCTGCTTTTAATTCTTAAAATTCTTATGGCCAAATCTTCCAAAAATACTACTGCTAACACAGAACCTGAAAGCTTCGAAGCAGCTTCGGAAGAATTAGAGAAAATTGTAACTGATATGGAAGCTGGACAAATGTCCCTGGAAGCATCTCTCATGGCCTATCAACGCGGAGCCGAACTGTTACAGTACTGTCAAAAAAAACTTCAAGGCGCACAACAACAAGTTAAAATACTTGAAGGTGATATGTTAAAAACTTTTAATACTACAAGCGATCTTGATGACCACTGATTTTCAGAATTGGGCCAGTGATTGTCAGGCACATATTGAAATTTTCCTTGCTTCCAGACTTCCTGCCATTGATTGCGTCCCTATTCGCTTACATAAAGCTATGCGCTATTCTGTTCTAGGCGGTGGCAAGCGTGTACGCCCCTTGCTTGCCTTTGCTGCGGGGGAATTAGTGCAAGCAGACAAAGCCCGTGTAACCATTGCAGCTGCTGCTGTTGAACTCATTCATGCATATTCATTGGTGCATGATGACTTGCCTTGCATGGATGATGATGTTTTGCGGCGCGGAAAACCAACTTGCCATGTGGAATTTGACGAAGCGACCGCATTGCTCACGGGTGATAGCCTACAAACACTCGCCTTTGAATTACTTGCAGAAAAAAAGCTATCTGACACACCGGAGATACAGTTAGAAATGATTGCTCAACTGGCCCGTGCCTCTGGATCACGCGGCATGGCTGGTGGTCAAGCATTCGATCTTGATAGCGTCGGCAAAACATTGAGTTTGCCAGAACTGGAATTCATGCACATTCATAAAACTGGCGCATTGATTCGTGCTGCTGTGATGCTGGGCGCACGTTGCAGCAATCGTCTGAATGAAGCACAACTGACACAGTTGGATCATTTTGCCAAATGTATTGGTTTAGCGTTTCAAGTAGTTGACGATTTACTTGACGCTGAAGCCACGACCGCTACACTTGGAAAAACTGCCGGAAAAGATGCTGAAAACAACAAGCCAACGTATGTCAGCATTCTAGGCATCAGCCAAGCACGGGAATTGGCGCAAAAATTACAGCATGATGCCTATCAAGCTTTAGATCATTTTGGTGATAATGCGTTAAGATTATGTCAGGTGACTGACTTCATTATTCAACGCAAATTCTAATTACAATTCTTTCTTAACTTTTCAGATTCTGAATGTATCCACTGCTCGATACCATTAATTTACCTTCACAGTTACGTGAATTGGACCCAAAGAAATTACCACAATTTGCTAACGAATTGCGTAGTTTCCTTGTTGAATCGGTAGCCAAAACCGGCGGGCACTTATCCTCCAATTTAGGCACAGTTGAACTCACCATTGCAATGCACTACGTTTTTAACACACCTCATGATCAAATTGTGTGGGATGTAGGCCACCAAACGTATGCCCATAAAATCTTAACAGGGCGACGGGAGAATATGAATAAGCTCCGCATGCACGGAGGCATTGCCGGCTTTCCACGACGCGATGAAAGCGAATATGACGCTTTTGGTACCGCACACTCCAGCACTTCTATTAGCGCTGCATTAGGTATGGCAGTAGCAACGCAGCTGAATCAAACAGGCAAACGTGCCATTGCAGTCATTGGCGATGGTGCCATGAGTGCTGGCATGGCATTTGAAGCGCTGAATAATGCCGGCGTAATGGATGCCAATTTATTGGTCATTCTGAATGACAATGACATGTCTATCTCTCGGCCCGTCGGAGCGTTGAATAATTATCTAGCTAAATTAATGTCTGGAC
Organism: Nitrosomonas sp.; assembly: GCA_024281825.1. Lineage (GTDB taxonomy): Bacteria > Pseudomonadota > Gammaproteobacteria > Burkholderiales > Nitrosomonadaceae > Nitrosomonas. Next base: position 232,508 of record JAMWZY010000002.1, read on the forward strand.
AGTTTTACGCGACAGCGCGGCGTGCCGGTGAAAAAGTATTGGGGGTCATGCCGCCAGTTCTTGAACTGGCAAAGCGTGCTGAAGAGCATGTTAAAGGAATGGTCACACCAAGTACCTTGTTTGAAGAATTTGGTTTTAACTATATCGGACCGATCGATGGTCATGATCTCGATGTCTTAATTAAAACATTAAACAATATCAAGCAGCTCGATGGGCCACAGTTTCTACATGTTGTTACCCGTAAAGGCGCCGGCTATAAACAGGCCGAAGACGACCCGATTCTCTATCACGGCGTCGGAAAATTTGATACAAAAAAAGGGATCACCCCCAGTAAAACTCTTGCCAAGCCGACTTACACACAAATTTTCGGTGACTGGCTATGCGATATGGCAGCACAAGATTCTCGCTTGATTGGCGTTACCCCGGCCATGCGTGAAGGTTCCGGATTAGTTCGTTTCTCACAGGAATACCCGACACGCTATTTTGATGTCGGTATCGCCGAACAACACGCGGTCACTTTTGCAGCGGGCGCCGCATGTGAAGGATTAAAACCTGTTGTAGCTATTTATTCAACTTTCCTACAACGTGCTTACGATCAATTAATTCACGATGTCGCAATTCAAAATCTACCTGTTGTTTTTGCCATTGACCGTGCAGGACTCGTTGGTGCTGATGGCCCTACACATGCCGGAAGTTTTGACTTGACCTATTTACGCTGCATACCCAATATGACTGTGATGGCTCCCGCTGATGAAGATGAATGCCGCCAAATGTTATATACCGCTTTTAAGATTGATACACCTACGGCAGTTAGATATCCAAGAGGCAGTGGTAGTGGCGTATCGATTCAAAAAGAGATGCGCATGTTACCGATCGGACGTGGCGAAATTCGCCGCCAGGGAGAAAAAATTGCTTTGCTGTCTTTTGGCAGCATGCTGATCCCTTGCCTTGCTGCTGCAGAAGAATTGAATGCTACTGTTGTCAATATGCGCTTCATCAAGCCTTTAGATGATGAATTAGTCGCTTCACTCGCTGCCAATCATGATTTGCTAGTAACCGTGGAAGAAAATACTATCATGGGCGGTGCCGGTAGCGCAGTCACAGAATCGCTTTATAAACAGAAAATCTACACTAAAATGCTTCAATTAGGCTTACCCGACACGTTTATTGATCAGGGCGACCATGCGCAAATGCTGGCTAATTGTGGCCTAGATAAAGACGGCATCATCGATTCAGTGAACTCAGCATTATCTAATGGGTCATTATTGTGAGTTTGCTGTAATACGAAACCATTAGCAAACTATTTTTCAACAACGATACCAATTAAGAATAGGATGCCTTGATCAGAAGGAGAACAAACAGCATGAATAAACAAATAGATCTGCCAGTTACAATTGCAGATGTACAAAGTACTCCGGATACTCGTCATATAGCTATTGACCGAGTAGGCATTAAAGCAATACGTCATCCAGTTATTGTTGCGGACAAAGGTGGAGGAATTCAACATACCATTGCTATTCTCAACATGTATGTTAACCTACCGCACAACTTCAAAGGAACGCATATGTCTCGCTTTGTCGAGATTCTAAACAGCCGGGAACGCGAGATCTCAGTAGAATCCTTTGAATCTATTCTGCGTGAAATGGTAGAAAGATTGGAAACCGATTCTGGACATATTGAAATGAGCTTTCCTTATTTCATCAACAAATCGGCGCCTATCTCTCGAGTCAAAAGCTTACTCGATTATGAAGTGACATTTATTGGTGAGATTGTTAAGAATGAATACATTTTCACCATGAAAGTCATTATACCTGTAACCAGCTTATGCCCTTGCTCTAAAGAAATTTCCAGTTATGGCGCGCATAATCAGCGCTCACACGTATCAATCTCGGTACGTACTAATAGCTTCGTTTGGATTGAAGACATGATCAGGGTCGCAGAAAATAACGCTTCTTGTGAGTTGTATGGCTTGCTTAAACGCCCTGATGAGAAATACGTCACTGAACGCGCTTACGACAATCCGAAGTTTGTTGAAGATATCGTCAGAGATATTGCCGATACATTAAATCGTGACAACCGTATCGATGCTTATGTGGTGGAATCAGAAAACTTTGAATCCATACATAACCACTCCGCTTATGCACTGATAGAAAAAAACAAAAAACAACAACATTAATGACTTATAAACATAAGTCTGAGATTTTTTAGGCTATAACGCTTGTTGTTTGGCAAAATCTTTTAAACGAAACCCCAGGGCCCACAATGCGGCAAAGTAACTCGCCGCACCCAAACAAACGATCCAGCCTAACTTTACCACACGCTGCAGAGTGGAATCGACTAGCCAGTTAGCGTGATCACCGACTGTAAACCACAAAACACTTCCCATAGCCACCAACGCTACTAATATCTTGATAAAGTATATAGCCCATCCCGGCTGCGGCCGATAGATATCTTGATTACGTAATTGATAATACAGTAGGCCGGCATTTAAGCACGCACCCAACCCTATCGCCAACGCCAATCCAGTATGTTTAAAAGGAATAATGAATGCCAGATTCATTAATTGGGTGGCAACAAGTGTAATGATGCCAATTTTTACCGGTGTTTTAATATTCTGGCGCGCATAAAATCCTGGTGCCAAAACTTTCACAAGAATCAATCCAATTAACCCAATACTGTAAGCGATCAATGCTTCGCGTGTCATCCACACATCGTGATCAGTGAAAGCGCCATGATGAAAAAGTGTTGCAATCAACGGGGTCGATAATAGTCCCAGGGCCAACGCAGCAGGAAAAGTTAGCATTATGGTCATGCGTAGCCCCCAATCCAATAAACGAGAGAATTCCTCAGCACTGTTGCTGCTATGATGTCGTGCAAGCGATGGCAACAGAATCGTACCCAATGCAACCCCCAATAATCCAGCAGGAAACTCCATCAATCGATCTGCATAATAAAGCCAAGACACACTCCCAGTAACTAGCAATGAAGCAAAAATAGTATTGATCAATAAACTAATTTGGCTCACCGATACCCCAAAAACTGCGGGCCCCATCAATTTAATCACACGCCAAGCACCGCTTTCCCGAACATTAAAACGAATCCGTGGTAATAACTTGAGGCGCATTAAAAAAGGCACCTGGAAAGCCAATTGCAACACTCCACCGATAAAAACCGCCCACGCTAACACTAAAATGGGTGTCTCTACATAAGGGGTAAGCCATAACGAGCAAGCAATAAAAGACAAATTTAGAAAAGCTGGTGTAATCGCAGGAATATTAAATTTTCCGTAGGTATTCAAGATACCACCAGCTAAAGCAACCAACGAAATAAAAAAAATATAGGGAAATGTAATGCGAAGCAAATCAACCGTTAAAGTAAATTTATCGGGGTTATTTAAAAAACCTGGGGCACTAACATAGATAATTAAAGGTGCGGCAATAATGCCAATCAGCATAATTACAAACAACGTAACAGCTAGAAGCGTAGTAATGTGATCAATTAAATCACGGGTTTCTTCGGCAGAACGAGTGTTTTTATACTCCGCCAGAATAGGAACGAAGGCCTGTGAAAATGCGCCTTCGGCAAATAATCGCCGCAACAAGTTAGGGATACGAAAAGCGACAAAAAAAGCGTCGGTCGCCATACCCGCACCAAAAACTCGCGCGATGATCATGTCACGTATAAAACCGAGAATGCGCGATATGAAAGTCATGCTGCTAACTGCAGCCAAGGCTTTGAGTAGGTTCAAAATTTATACAATATGCGGTTTAGAGAGCATGAAAAATGGACATGATTTATTGGGGATAAAAAATTGTGTCGCACTACACTGTAAAAAAACGTCTTAGTTTCTGAATCAAGCTTTCCTCCCCCCATTTCCAATGTAGGCAGTATTCGACACCTACTTCAGGATTCCTAATATCCGCTTCTATTCTTGTTTGTCCAGTAACCACAGGTGGTATCAGCGCTTCTTCAATACCATTTCTTTTGCAATACAATCTTGCCGAAGAAATTGCACGTCCTTTGGGTAACTCCACAACCAAGCTTAATTGTCGGGTATTGCTATCCACCACATGCGAGAAAATTCCTTCAGAATATATATAAGCCCCTTCACACTGATAAGATAAAACCAGATCACAGCCATCTGTTACTTTAACTCCTGCCGGGAATCCCGTACAAACTTGATAACTACCATTAGTATTTATTTTCGCGACAGGATTACGATCATTCACCTGAATGTTACTAATACTTCCGATAGCACGAATATTTCTAAACCAGTATTCAGTACCACCAGCATAACAAGCTCTTGTCATTTGAACTTGCCTTACTGTCGCCTTGTTGCCACCCATATCGTGTACGGTTAGCGCTTTATTTAAATGATCAATTGCATAGGCTGATTTATTTTGTTCAAACTGATCATAAATCAAAGCTAACGCACTTAAAATGAATAGCAGTCCCATCACCACATATGGCGTAAACAGTGCCACTAGTACACCAAAGAATGCTATGCAGCTATTGAGATAAAAAACAATTTGGTTGGACCTATCAAACATACAAAACTCCCCCTCTTAATTACCTTGTCACAATATTTTCGTTAATCGCAAAGTTTATCAGAGAAATCGGCAGAAAAAATAACACAGAAAAATCCTAGAGCAATCAAACATTGCTTTATATAGGCAAGAGGCGGTATGGAGATTTTTAAAATAAATCAATTAAAACCCGATTTATTCAATTAAAGTTTGATGAACTCAAGTCGTTAAAATCTAGGAATAATCGCTTCATAACAACGTTACCCAACCCTTAACCAATTAAACTTGCCTGGAAGAGAATAATGAAAATTCTTGTAAACTTTAAATCAGGTTTTAAACAAACTTTTATCGTCCCTAAAGAAATGCTGACGGTAGATTTTAGAAATATGGCTAGGGAAATTGGTGGAAATATCGAAAGTATCGAATTTTCATTACCCTCCCGCCAGCAAAAATCGATGAATTCCAGAGCAAATCTCAGCATCGGTGTTGTTCAAATGCCAGACAAACGATAATAGAAAACTCAGTAGCTATTATCTAAACCTTAAAAAGGTATATCATCATCCATATCATCAAAACCACCAGCACTCTTAGAAGCACTTGTATTTAAATTTGGAGCATTTTCTTCATGATCGGCAGGTGCCTCAAAACTACCACTTCCTGACCGATTTCCTAGCATTTTCATATCTGTTGCAATAATGTCCGTCGTATAGCGCTCGACTCCATTTTTATCTGTCCACTTACGTGTTTCCAATCGGCCTTCCACATAGACTGAACGTCCTTTTTTTAAATATTCTCCGGCAATCTCCGCCAATTTTCGATAAAACGTCACCCGATGCCATTCAGTTTTCTCTTGTTTTTCGCCGTTTTTGTCTTTCCAAGTATCAGTAGTTGCAAGCGTAATATTCGTAACCGCTTCACCGTTTGACATATAACGTGTTTCTGGATCTTTCCCCAAATTTCCGATCAGTATCACTTTATTAACCGATGCCATTTATTTGACTCCTTCCTCAAGTAATTTAATGACGCTGGTTTCATCAAAACCTTGCATATCGACCTTAAGATAAGCTACTCCTTCGTTAACCATTACCAAAGCTTCGTAGACACCCGGTAATTCCGAAAGTCTACGTGATAACTCCTTAGATTGCCCCAAATCCATAGCCTGTACGGAATACATTTTAGAACGAACTGCAGCCGGTGTTTTCATTGTGATTGCCAATACTAACCACACAGTCAGTAACAATCCACAAAAACTATAAAGTGATTGACTACCAAAGCTACCAAATAAATACCCTCCAATGGAAGCCCCTGCAAAAGCACCAAGAAACTGTGTGCTGCTATAAATACCGATCGCCGTACCTTTTGCTCCAACAGGTGCAATTTTAGAAATTAGCGATGGAAGGCTCGCTTCAAGTAAATTGAATGCAGTAAAAAATACCCATAAAGCGATTGCAGTAGCTGTAATTGAATCCGTAGTAATTGCTAACAAGATTTGCCCTAATAACAAAATGCCGATCGCCACAATAAATACCGGTTTTAACTTAGCTTTTTTTTCTGCGTAAATAATTGCAGGGATAATGCAAACAACGGAAAAAAATAATACGGGTAAATATATTTGCCAATGATCATTCGCATCCATACCCGCTTCACGTAAAGTCAGAGGCACAACCAACCAAAGCGCCATCAATGTCGCATGCAACGCAAAAATGCCATAATTTAAGCGTAATAATTGCCCATCGCGTAACACGTCTCGAAAGCGGGTTACAGCAACTTCAGTGTCCGAATGAAAGCGGCTGATTTGCGGATCCGGGATTATTTGTTTCACCACCAGCATCGCCAAAACGGCCAGAACCCCAGTCAAAATAAAAATCCCCGGCACCCCGATCCACTGATTCAAGGCTGGCGCTATCGCCAACGAAATTGCAAAAACCATACCAATGGTCATGCCAATCGTGGCCATTGCTTTAGTACGATGCTCTTCTCGCGTTAGATCAGCCGCAAGTGCCATCACCGCAGCTGATATCGCCCCGGCACCCTGGATAACACGACCTATAATCACCCAATAAATATCGACAGCAACCGCCGCAACCAAGCTACCTATCGCGAATAAAATCAAGCCAAGATAAATAACTGGCTTTCGTCCAATTCGATCGGATAACCAACCAAACGGAATTTGTAATATCGCCTGTGTTAAACCGTATGCGCCTAAGGCAACACCAACCAATGTGTAATTATCACCACCAGGCAAATCTTCAGCATAAAAAGCAAATACTGGCAAAATAATAAACAGACCAAACATACGCAACCCATACACCCCTGCCAAACCAATGGTTGCTCGTAATTCTAACGGGGACATTTTTTCAGATGAAACAGACATGAATCAGATTGTGATATTTCTAAAAAGTTGGGTATATTAACAGGTTGACCAATACATAGATAGCCGATGGAATTTATAAAAATACGCGGTGCACGCACCCATAACCTAAAAAACATTCACCTTATTCTCCCCCGTAACAAGCTGATTGTGATTACCGGATTGTCTGGATCCGGCAAGTCTTCGCTTGCCTTTGATACGCTTTATGCGGAGGGTCAACGACGTTACGTTGAATCGCTTTCAGCTTATGCGCGCCAATTTCTACAGCTCATGGAAAAACCGGATGTTGATCTGATCGAGGGGCTATCGCCTGCCATTGCGATCGAACAGAAAGCCACCTCACATAATCCACGTTCGACTGTCGGCACAGTCACGGAAATCCACGATTACCTACGCTTATTGTTTGCCCGTATCGGCGATCCTTACTGCCCAGAACATCACATTATGTTGTCGGCGCAAAGCGTTTCACAAATGGTGGATCACGTTCTCCAATTGCCCGAAGAAACACGTTTAATGATCCTTGCACCCTTGGTCACAGAACGCAAAGGAGAACAAGTCGAGTTGTTTGACGAGTTACGCGCACAGGGTTTTGTTCGGGTGCGCATTGATGGCGAAGTATACGAAATCGACGCATTACCAAAATTACAAAAAACCAAGAAACATACCATTGAAGTCGTCATCGATCGGCTCAAGGTTTCCCCAGAAAGCAAACAACGATTAGCGGAATCTTTTGAGGTAGCGCTGCGGCATTCTGATGGCAAAGCGCTTGCGGTAGAGATGGATACCCATAATGAGCATCTTTTTTCCGCCAAATTCAGCTGTCCCGTCTGTAGCTACTCATTATCCGAGTTGGAACCCAGATTATTTTCGTTTAACAATCCACTGGGTGCTTGTACTAAATGTGATGGTTTGGGTCAAATTACTTTTTTCGATCCGGCACGAGTAGTCGCTTTCCCTCACATATCACTAGCTGGCGGTGCTGTAAAAAATTGGGATAAGCGCAATCAATTTTATTACCAATTACTTGCTGGACTTTCAGAGCATTATCAATTTGATTTAAATACACCATTTGAGAATCTTGATGAATCTATCCGCACTATCATTTTGTATGGCTCTGGGAAAGAGAAAATACAATTTTCTTATTACACGGACAGCGGAAAGAAATTCCAGGATACCCATACGTTTGAAGGCATCATTCCCAATTTGACTCGGCGTTATAAAGAGACTGATTCGCAAACAGTACGCGAAGAATTAGCTAAATACTTGAATGCCCAAGTATGCCCGGAATGCCAAGGAACACGGTTGTGCCAATCTGCACGCCACATTCAAGTTGCAGGACAAGCCATCTATCAAATCAGTGCACTGCCACTCAAAAAAGCACAGCACTTTTTTGATCATATTCAGTTATCAGGACAAAAAAAATCGATTGCTGATCGTATCATCAAGGAGATTTCCAGCCGCTTGCAGTTCCTTAACAACGTTGGATTAGATTATCTTTCGCTTGATCGGTCTGCGGATACGCTATCAGGTGGTGAATCCCAACGCATTCGCCTTGCCAGTCAAATCGGTTCAGGCCTAACCGGTGTCATGTATGTGCTTGATGAGCCCTCGATCGGACTGCATCAACGCGATAATGGCCGCCTGCTAGAAACACTCAAAAAACTACGTGATTTAGGCAATAGCGTCATTGTGGTAGAACATGATCAAGATGCGATAGAAATCGCGGACTATGTCGTCGACATGGGCCCAGGCGCGGGCGAGCATGGCGGTTATGTAGTCGCGCAAGGCTCACCCCAAGATATCCAGCAAAATGACGATTCGATGACAGGGCAATATTTATCGGGCAAGCGCTCGATCCCTATTCCACAGCACCGCCACCCTCCCACCATTGACCGTATGCTGCGGATTGAAGGCGCAGCCGGCAATAATCTTAAGACCGTCACATTGGATTTGCCAGTTGGACTGTTTATTTGTGTGACCGGAGTATCAGGGTCGGGCAAATCGACCTTAATCAATGAAACGCTTTACCGAGTGGTTGCTCGACATTTATACGGCAGTAACGTGGAACCCGCAACCTATGAAAGCATAGAAGGATTGGCTTTTTTTGATAAAGTCATCAATATGGATCAAAGCCCAATTGGGCGTACACCTCGCTCCAATCCAGCAACCTATACCGGCTTGTTTACACCGATCCGTGATTTATTTGCCGGTGTGCCGCAAGCGCGTGAGCGTGGCTATGCCCCAGGCCGGTTCTCCTTCAATGTAAAAGGCGGTCGTTGCGAGTCTTGCCAGGGTGATGGTGTCATTAAAGTGGAAATGCATTTTTTACCCGATATCTACGTCACATGCGACGTTTGCCATGGCCAACGCTATAACCGAGAAACCCTGGAAATTCAGTATAAAGGCAGAAACATCAATGAAGTGTTGCAAATGACCGTTGAAACGGCGGCTGAGTTTTTTTCTGCCGTCCCGGTTGTTGCACGTAAATTACAAACGCTTTTAGAAGTTGGCCTTGGTTATATTACGTTGGGACAATCTGCAACGACATTATCCGGTGGTGAAGCACAACGGGTAAAACTTTCACTTGAACTCTCCAAACGCGACACAGGACGCACTTTATACATTCTTGACGAACCCACCACAGGATTGCATTTCCAAGATATCGATTTATTACTGACCGTCCTGCATCGGTTACGCGACCACGGCAATACGGTTGTAGTCATCGAACATAATTTAGATGTAATCAAAACTGCCGATTGGATCATCGATTTAGGCCCTGAAGGTGGCGATGGCGGTGGTCGCATCATCGCAGAAGGCTCTCCAGAAAGCGTTGCAAGCAATAAAGAAAGCTTCACGGGCGAATATCTTCGTCCTATTCTCATTCAATGAATCTGAATCCAAGGGATTATTTATTGCATAGCTTTACTGTGGCAGTAAAAGCAGCCGACCCCTTGCACCTTGTTCCACAACACTTACCCAACCCACCCAAAGGACGAACTTTCATCGTGGGAGCAGGCAAAGCCTCTGCCGCAATGGCACTTGCCACAGAAAATGCTTGGCCTCAAGACATGCCGTTAGAAGGCATCGTTGTCACACGCTATGGACATGCACTGCCCACCCAAAGAATCAAGATCATAGAAGCCAGTCACCCGATCCCTGATAGCAATGGTGAATATGCCTCAAAACAAATAATGTCCGCCATCAGAACACTCCGGGCTGAAGATTTGTTGCTATGCTTATGGAGTGGTGGCGGTTCAAGCTTACTGCCCTTACCTATTCTGGGCATCACACTACAAGATTTACAGCACATCACCCGCCAATTACTGAGTTGTGGCGCCAATATTCAGGAAATCAACACGGTGCGCAAACACTTATCAGCGATTCAAGGAGGAAGGCTTGCCGCAGCTTGTAAAGCACCCGTTCTCTCGTTGATCATTTCCGATGTTACCGGAGACGCTGCCACGCACATTGCATCTGGGCCTTGCGCACCCGATCCGACGACTTGCGCCAACGCACTGACCGTGATAGAACGCTACGATCTTGAGGTATCCCCGACTATTCGTGAAATATTATCCGCGCCCAATACAGCAAACGAAACTCCCAAACCCGGCGATGCAGTCTTCAACCATGTCAAAAACCAAGTCATCGCAACAGCCCGCCAGTCTTTGAATGCCGCCACACAATACTTCCACAGCATGGGCATCCATTCACTGATATTAGGCGATACTGTCGCCGGAGAAGCACGTGAAATCGCAAAATCCTATGCAGCTTTGGCACGCGAAATCCGCTTATATCCACAGCCAAACACCCAAGTACCCATTGCGCTACTATCGGGCGGAGAAACTTCCGTCACGATCAAGGGCCGTGGACGCGGCGGACGAAATACGGAATTTCTGCTCTCCTTATTGATTGCACTCGATGGAATCGAAAATGTTTATGCGTTAGCCTGCGATACCGATGGAATCGATGGCAGCGAAGATAACGCCGGCGCAATCATCACACCCGATTCTTTAACAAAAGCGCAACAGCAGAAATTAAATCCAGCCTCGTTTTTATTCAACAACGATGCGTACACGTTTTTTGCCCGATTAAATGATTTAGTCATAACGGGCCCCACCTATACCAATGTTAATGACTATAGAGTCATTCTTTTGCTGTAACGAGGTAGCATGTTTGCTCACCCAGCCAGTGTATGCCCCAGTAATCGTTTCAATTTTCTAAAGATCAAACCCGGTTTATAACTTTGTGCGTAACTGCTTGATACCATAAAAAATAACCAGTATCACGACCGGAATTGCAATACCGGTTAACAACTCCACATTAATATCGTTGCCAGCCGCTTTGAGTGCTTTGAACCCATACCCTAATATACTCAACAAATAATAGCTCAACACCACGACTGACAAGCCTTCAACCGTTTCTTGCAAACGCAGTTGCAAGTGCGCACGCTGATCCATCGATTTCAACAAATCCCGGATTTGTGCTTCCATCGATAAATCGACTCGTGTTCTTAATAAAGCGGTTGCGCGCTCCAAGCGCGTCGACAGTATTTCCAATTTAGAATGCACCAACTCACACGTTCCCATAGCCGATGATAACCGTTGAATCATAAACTCCTGCAGCATTTGCAATCCTTCGATGCGTTCCTCGCGCAATTCGGTGATACGCAACTTCACAATATCGTAATAAGCACGGGAAGCATTAAAACGGTGGCTCGTTTGCGCAGATAAACGTTCGGTTTCAGCGGCCAACTTAGTCAATTCATAGAGCAAACGTTGCTCATCTTCAATACAACTTGCTTCAACACTATTGGCCGTTATTTCAGCCAGTCGTTGATCGGCGCGTGCCAGTTGCGGGATGATCGTTCGTGTAACCGGCAAAGGCAGCATCGCTAACATACGATAGGTTTCAATTTCCAACAAACGCTGTATCAATCGCCCCACCTGTCGGCTGCGCAAGTTTTCGTCGTGAATCAAAATGCGCCCAAAACCATCTGCATGAATTTGGTTATCACTCCACACCGTCGCAGCCCCTGCCGCAACCTTCGAACCGATGACCGTTCCTGACGCAAAAAATACAGACAATTCATGCAAACTTCGCTTAGGACGTGTTCGATCTTCCAGCACAATATGCGTCGCCACCAATAATTCACCAGGTAAGCGATTCAACCAATCTTGCGGTACATATTGAACGGCAGGATGTTCGAAAGGTATCTCGAGGAATTGCGTGCGATAAATCGTGTAAGTTGAATACTCGGTATGCCGTTCCCAACGTAAACGAAACTCACCGCAATCTACACTGAATTCGTTTTCATGCACGCCCGGAGAATTAACTTGGAAACGCGCACATAACTCGGTAATTAACTGCCGCTCCTGTTCTATCCAATGACGATCTGATAATAAAACCAGATGCGAAAGCTGCAACGGCGGCACAAGCAATTCATACACGACCGCATTTAATTCAGCATGTAATTCCTGCCGTCCGGTGTATTCAGGAATCATAGGTGTTACGGCACTCGTTGCCGGAATTGGTTGAATTGATGACGATTCTGTTGAATTCACAAGATGACCCAATCATGTTTAATGGATTTCATAGTGTAATGCAGAATGGTTACATTGCTATGACCAAATAATAGAAAAATTTATTACGATAAATCAGCGAGACTGCTCAGTTTATTTGCCCCTCAACAGAAAAATCTATAGAAATGAGAACATCGATTCAATTCCATTAAGTTATCATAATCAAATAAAAATCACTTGGGAGAATAACCAGATGCCTGTTGCCGAAACATTTTGGCGAAAGTTAATCGAAAGTATTCGGCGTGAGAATTGTATTCTTGTGCTGGGACCACAGGTTAGTTTTGATCCCAGTGATCCAGATTGTTTACCTCTAACAGCTTTACTCGCTCGACGCCTGGCAGATCATGAAGCCCTAAAAACAGTAAGTAGTAATTTGACTAACCGGAATGATCTGGCACATGTCGCTCAGCTTTTGAAGCAACAACCACAAATCGACCACATCGACCTGGAAGTGGAAGCCAAGGATTTTTATGATAACTATCAGACAATAACAACCGATTTTCATCAGAATCTTGCTACGCTTCCATTTACATTATGCATCAATGCCGCGCCAGATAATCTGTTTAGCAATGCGCTGATTAAGGAAGGGAAAACACCTAAAAAAGAATTTTATAATTTCAAGCGCCCGCGTTCATTCGAAGCATACAGACCCGATACCAATCAGCCCTATGTCTTTCATCTATATGGTCACTGTGATGATATGGAATCGTTGGTATTAACGGAAGATGATCTCTTGGAGTTCCTGGTCAATATCATCAAAGGTAGTCCAGAATTGCCACCATTGATCCGGAGCCAGATTGCGAGCCGAGATAAAAATTTTTTGTTTGTTGGTTTTGGCTTTCAATCCTGGCACCAACGCATTTTGCTCCATGTGCTCAAGACACAAAATCCGAGTTACGAATCCCTAGCCGTTGAGGCAAAACATTTTTTCGATCATCCGGATTATTCGCAAACCGTAGTGTTTTATAGTTACTCACATAAAATTAAATTTGAGCATTTTTCCTGGTTGGATTTTGCGAACCAGCTACGAAATGCTTATATACCATTGAAAGCATCGACGGCAACGCAACCATTGATGCCAGCCGATGCGCCCAAAGTCTTTTTGTGTTATGCCAGTGAGGATCGGGATCAAGTAACGCAGCTCAGTATACAGCTCCAGGAAAATGGCATTCAACCCTGGCAGGATAAACAGGATCTCCGAGCTGGAGATAACTGGGATCGCCATTTAGTGCATGTGATCAACCATTCTGTGGATTATATGATCGTGATACAAACGCCTGCTATGGGAGAGCGAACGGAAGGCTTTTTTTATAAAGAAATTGCGACGGCAAAAAACAGGCAGAGCAACATGAGTAGCAAATTTCGGTTTATTCTTCCGATTTCCTTGAAGGGTGACATTAGGCTGCCTGAATTGACAGAATTTCACCAAATACGCCTGGACAAACCGGATGGACTGAATCAACTGATCGATGCAATCCAGTCAGATTGGAACCAACGCTCCAGAAAACATCAGGTTATAGCATGAATGCCCCATCCATCGATCGCTACCCTGGCGCGCGTTCATTTCTTGACGACCCGACTGACCGGTTGTTATTTCAGGGTCGCGATGAAGAAATTAATCTACTTTTTCACCGCATCTGCGCATCACGATTGCTGATATTGTTTGGTCCATCAGGCGTAGGTAAAACATCATTGCTGCAAGCCGGTGTCTTTCAAAAATTGCGTGAAGAGCAGCATATACTGCCCATACTCGTTCGTTTCAATATAGCAAGCCCACCCTTGGAACGGTTTGAAGCGGCCATTCGTGAAACCAGCCAAAGATTTGGCATTCACTACACGCCGGGAGAAGGGGAAACTTTGTGGGAATTTTTCAAAACCGTCATGCTCTGGCAGGACGACGTACTGCTCACACCGTTATTAGTGCTAGATCAGTTTGAAGAAATCTTTACGTTGCGAAATGGCGAAGAGCGAGTTGAAATCGCGCGTGAATTGGGCGATCTACTGCGCGGCACATTACCTCCCCACATCAAGCAAAAACGCCAATTATGCAGTGCAACTGATAACAACAGCGCCCCGATCACGTCACCATTAAGCGAGCAATTGCCCAATGTGCGCATGGTGATCAGCCTACGGGAAGATTTTGTAGGTGCCTTACAGGAATTGACCAGCGAGATTCCCGGCATTTACGATGATCGCGTTCGACTCAATCCTTTATCGGATAAACAAGCAGAACAGGCCATCCGTCAGCCGGCAGCTTTTCCATCTGATGTTGGAACATCGTTCACCACGCCATCGTTTGGTTATACGGATGACGCGTTAGCGGACATCATTCATTATTTACGAGGGAAATCAGCAGTTATAGAACCCTTTCAACTACAACTGGTTTGCCGCGATATCGAGCAACAAATTGTACGGCTTTCTACCTCAAACCAACCGATCCAGCAATTCACCCGTTCATTATTGGGTGGAGAAAAACGACTGAATGCGATTGTCAAAAACTTCTACCAACAAACACTGGCCAAATTACCCAAGCATCATCAAAAGAATGCTCAAAATCTTTGTGAAGAAGGTTTGACCAGTAACGAAGGTTTCCGCTTACCTTTACAAGAAAATCAGATCTTCGAGCAATACAAACTCGATAGCCTGGCTCTGGCTCCGCTAGTTGAAGCACGCCTATTGCGCAAGGAGGCGCGTCTGGAAAGTTATTTTTATGAATTAAGCCATGACAGCCTAACACGTACGATTGTTGAAAATCGACCACGGAGATTAACTCCTAAACAACGCCTCTTTCTTGGTAGCACCGTATTTTTTATGATAGGTTCAATAGCATTTAGCTTTCAAGCATCTATAACTAAAGATGCAGCCATCCAAGCCAAGCAACAAGAACAAAAGGCACGCATGGCTGCAGAAGAAATATTAGAGTTCTTGGTATTTGATTTGCGGGACAAGCTTACCCCCATTGGTCGGTTAGATATCCTTGAAGCGGTTCAACAAAAGATAGACAACTACTATCAGCAATTAGGCATAGAAGGACAACCCCCGCACGTACTGAACCAACGTGCTGCAGCCTATGGCAATAAAGGTGACTGGCTATCGGCACAAGGCAAGTTAGCGGAAGCACTAGAGGCTTATCAAAATTTTTTATCTTTAATGAAGCGCACTACTTTGCATGAACCTCATGAGCCAATCTATCAAAATAATACTTCGATTTCACTGCGCAAAATAGGCGATGTGCTGAACGCTCAAGGAAAACCCACGGAAGCCCTGCAACATTACCAAGACAGCCTAGTAATCAGAAAAACACTGACTGCACAGGATCCGGGTAACACAACGTGGCAGCGGGATGTATCCTTATCACTGGAAATAATGGGTGATGTGCTCGACGCCCAAGGAAGCCCTGCGGAAGCCCTGCAACATTATCAGGACAGTTTAGCGATCAGAAAAACACTGACCGCACAAGATCCGAGTAATACTACATGGCAGTGGGATGTATCCTTATCACTGACAAGAATAGGCAATGTACTCAATGCCCAAGGAAAGCCTGCGGAAGCCCTACAACACTACCAAGATGGTCTAGCAATTCTGCAGAAACTGACCGCACAGGATCCGAGTAATACCGCGTGGCAATGGGACTCATCCACATTACGGGCAAGAATGGGTGATCCGCTAAAAGCCCAAGGAAAACCCATGGAAGCCCTGCAACATTACCAAGACAGTTTAGCAATTATGCAGAAGCTAGCCACACAAAATCCGAGTAATACCGCGTGGCAACGAGAGTTATCCGTATTACTGGAAAGAATAGGCGATGTGCTCAGCGCCCAAGGAAAATCCGCGGAAGCCCTGCAACATTACCAAGACAGCCTAGTAATCAGAAAAACACTGACTGCACAGGATCCGGGTAACACAACGTGGCAGCGAGAGTCATCCTTATCACTGGCAAGAATAGGCGATGTACTCAACACCCAAGGAAAACCCACAGAAGCCTTGCAACATTACCAGGACAGTTTAGCAATTATGCAAAAACTGATCGCACAGGATCCCAGTAATGCCGGATGGCAGTGGGAGTTATCCTTATCACTGACAAGAATAGGCGATGTGCTCAACACCCAAGGAAAACCCACAGAAGCCCTGCAACATTACCAAGATGGTTTAGTAATTCTGCAGAAGCTGACTGCACAGAATCCGGGTAATAAGCAATGGCAAAAAGATCTCAATGCACTTTATGAACGGGTGTCGTTGATATTATTTGAATTGAATCGCTTTAGCGAAGCAATTGATATCGCTCAAAGCTGGGTAACCTATTTGCGCCAACCAATGGCTGACAACCCTACTGACCCAGAAACCTTAGCTATCGCACATGCTCATCTAGCGTGGTGTGCGTTATTCAATCAGCAACCGAATCGCGCGATCGAAGCGAGCGAACAGGGTCTAGCGATCAATTCGGATGAATCGACAGAGGCAGTGCTTCATACCAATCTTGCACATGGCTATCTGTTCACCGATCAATACGAGCAAGCTCGGGCTATCTATCAACGGTACCAGGATATAGCGGTTGGTGATGGCCGCAGTTTCAAACAAGCCGTACTAGATGACTTTAAAGAGTTCCGTCAAAAAGGCCTTACACACGCTGACATGAAGAAAATTGAAGCTTTGTACCAGCAATGACCGATCAGATCTGAACCCGTACCAATCAGGACTTATTGTTCAGCCGATCCTTCAGATTGGCGAACGGATTAAAGGTGGCGTTTGTGCCTACTGAATCTCTACCTACTCTCCCGATGGCATCTTTTAATTTGGAATGTTCGTGTTCATGACAGTAGGTGCATAACAATTCCCAATTACTGCCATCGAGTGGATTATCATCATGATTGCTGTTTTTGTGGTGCACTTCCAGCAACTGGAGATTTTTATGATCGAAAGTCCGCGCACAACGCCCACATACCCATGGGAATAATTTCAGAGCCTGCTCTCGGTAGCCTTGCGCACGTTTTTCTGCTTGACGGCGTGCCTCCAGAACGATTTTATCCAGCTTATTCAGGTCTTTTACCATGTCAGTCGACTCCTTTTATACAACGCACGCAACTACATCATCTACAACTAAAAAGCATCCTAAATGCCTTAGCTAGTTTTTCAACGAACTGTTAGCGTCCAGCATAAAATTGATCAATCACTTCGCGATATTTTTCCATTACTTTGCCGCGCTTTAATTTCTGTGTCGGTGTTAATAATCCATTCTCCACAGTCCATGGTTCATCGATCAACGCTACCCGACGTATCCGCGCATAGCCAGGAAAACCACTCGTCTGACGCGTAACTCTATCCAGCAAGACTTCCTCAACACGATTTTTTTGCCCTTCTTGATTGAGTGCATGATCAAAACCGTATCGGGCCATGAACTTTTCTTTCGCTCCCGCATTACATACGACCAAAACACTTAAGAAGGAACGCGCCTCCCCTACGATCATCACTTGTTCGAACAACGAATCTCGCTTAATCGCGGATTCCATATCAGCGGGAGGAATTTTTTCACCCGTCGATAACACGATGATCTCTTTTAAGCGACCGGTAATAAAAATATGACCTTGGTCATCAATGCGTGCAATATCACCAGAATTCAACCATCCGTCTGAAGATATGACCTGTTTTGTTGCTTCCGGATTATTCCAATAACCCAACATGACGTTGGGACCACGAATCAGCAATGCATCCTGTTCTCCCAGTTTAACCTCGACCCCAGGGATTGTACGGCCGACACTCGCGGGGATATTATCATCAGGGCGGTTAACGCTCACAACGGGGCTACTTTCCGTCATTCCATACCCTTGCAAAAGCGACAAACCCAAACCTATAAAAGTACGTGAGACGCTGGGTGATAATTCGGCCCCACCACTAATCACATAGAGCAATCGCCCACCCAGTTTATTTAATACCTTATCGGCCACTAACCTTTTTAAAACCGGCCATAATAAGTGCTTTGGATTCCAGGATCCCCTTCCTTGTTGACATTCAAAGTGGCTGTATCCCACATCGACAGCAAAATTAAATAACCAACGTGCGAACGCAGGCCCATCCGCAAGCTTTGCTTGAATACCAGAATTAATTCTTTCAAAGATGCGCGGCACAGAAAATATTAAGGTGGGCCGTATGATCAAGAAATCTTGCTGCAGCTCTGAAATAGCCCTGTTATAAGCCGTGGTCGCACCGGCCATCATCGCTAAATAATACCCCGAGGTGCGTTCAAAGGTATGTGATAGCGGTAAAAATGAAAGCAACAAGTCTTCTTGAGAGATTGCAATGACTTCAAGACTAGCATGTGCATTGGTTAAAATATTATGATGACTCAGCATCACGCCTTTAGGAGGTCCGGACGTACCGGAGGTATAAACAATCGTCGCCAGACTGCGTGCATCTTCGTTGAGATGTTGCACATCACTGGCTTGCGCAGGTAACCAATCATGCACTGGTATGACCCGAGAATCCTTTGCATCGCTGCCTGTAGAACCTAATTCAGCAGAATGCAATATCGCTATACGCTGCAATCCATCCGTTTGCTGTTTTATTTCTACAGGCAATGCAAGTAACTCGTTCCATTGTTTCAGATTATCAAGCAACAATACTTTAGCGCCCGAATGCTGCAGAATATAGGCTGCATTTTCTGCCCGATCCTCGGTATACAAAGGCACCACCACCAAACCCAATCCAAGCGCCGCTTGCTCGAACATCACCCATTCGGGACAATTTCGCATCATGACCGCAACACGATCTCCCCGCACTAGTGTTTCTTGCCTTAAAGCCGCTTGCCAGCACGACACAAAGTGATTCATCTCGCTCCAGGTATAGCTGGCCCATTGCTCAGTAATGGCATTGAAATAGCGATACGCAACATTCTCAGGTGAACGTTGTACACGCTCTCTAAAAAGTCCGTCCAGTGTTTTGGCCTGCTCAACCGGAATTACATCAATCATACCTTGCGTTTTTGTCTGCATCGTCCCCCCTTAACTGATAAGCTGCTAGCCAAGTTTCTCTTCGACATCGGTACTAAAATCCGCTGCAAAGTCATCCACTTTGATGACCTTACTGCGTAATCCCTTCAAACGATGGAGCAAATCCGCTTCTGCATTCGTTATAAAATTCAACTGCAGCGCTTGTGCAATTCTTTCTTCACCACTCGCAGTAATGTGTTTCGATTTTACGCCTTCGCGTATTTTCGCTTCTGCCGTTTCACTATCAATAGCACATTGGAACGCCAGTTCCAAATCAGCTAACGGTTCATTATTGGTATCCGAATCACTTTTCGGTAAATATATTCCTGCCGTCAAACGGTCTCGTATAGCACCAGGTTTCATTAAAATCCTAGCGACTTGGTGCGACAATTCATCACTCGGCAATCGACAACGTTTACCTAATGGAAATACCAAAGCTTTTAGCAACCAAACGAAAACAATCGGCACGGGAAAATTCGTTAGAAATTCATCAAATGCGCGTTGCATGTGATACAACGCATCTTGCATCGACCAATGCAGCAACGGCAGGTCAGCATCAGGACGGCCATCATCTTCAAAACGTTTTAACGTAGCCGAACACAGATACAACAAACTCAAAATATCGCCCAATCGCGCTGATAATCTTTCTCTGCGTTTGAGTGATCCCCCTAACCGCATTAGGGCAAAATCTGCGATACAGGCAAAACTGGCAGAAAAATGCGTCAGCTTACGGTAATAAGCCACAGTTTCCGGCGCGCAATTTTGTGGCGCTGCACCTTCCAGATAGTGACTCAACAAACCATAAATTAAGCTATTAGCAGTATTGCGCACAGTAAACTTGGCATGCCCGACCAACGCAGTATCAAATTCCATTAATGCTCGTTGCGAATCGCTATCGTAAGCAGCATGGACTTCTTTTAACAGATAAGGATGGCAGCGCATGGCCCCTTGGCCAAAGATAATCATGTTGCGTGTCAGTATATTCGCACCCTCCACTGTAATACTCACTGGGATTTGCTGATAGGTCCGGCCAAGATAGTTTCGCGGCCCAATACAAATCGCTTTGCCGCCATGAATGTCCATCGCATCATTGACTGCTTGTCGTCCACGTTCGGTCAAGTGATACTTAACAATCGCTGAAGCGACTGATGGCTTCTCACCCAAATCTACTGAACTCGCCGTCATCACCCGCGCAGCATCCATCATATAGGTATTGCCGCCGATTCTCGCTAACGCTTCTTCCACACCCTCAAAATAACCGATTGGAGTTTTGAACTGAACCCGTACCCTGCTATAGGCTCCACTCGTTCGAGCTGCCAGTTTTGCAGCCCCTACGCCGGTTGCTGGCAATGAAATAGCACGACCCGCAGCCAAGCAATTCATCAACATGCGCCAACCTTGTCCGATTCCCTCTTGACCACCAATCACCCAATCCATTGGAATAAAAACATCTTTACCCGAATTGGGGCCATTTTGAAACACTGCATTCAAGGGATAATGGCGCCGTCCAATATTGACCCCTGGCGTATTCGTCGGGATAAGCGCCAGTGTAATACCGAGGTTTTCTTGGCTCCCCAACAACCGGTCCGGATCGTGCAATTTAAATGCCAAACCCAATAGGGTTGCGACCGGGCCTAATGTGATATAGCGTTTCTCCCAAGTAACTCGCATGCCCAGCACACCCGTTTGACCATCGTAATCCTGACGGCATACTACAGCGGAGTCTGGCATTGCTCCCGCGTCAGATCCTGCTTCTGGGGAGGTTAATGCAAAACATGGGATTTCTAATCCTTTGGCCAGTCGCGGAAGATAGTATTCCTTTTGTTTTTCGGTACCGTAATGCAGCAATAATTCCGCCGGGCCAAGTGAGTTGGGTACCATTACGGTCACCGCTGCCGTGCCACTGCGTGATGCAAGCTTCATCACAACTTCAGAATGCATCAACGCAGAAAAACCATAACCGCCATACTGTTTGGGAATAATTAATCCAAAAAAGCCCTTGTCGCGAATGAATTGCCAAACTTCAGGCGGCAAGTCTTTTAATTCGTGCGTAATCTTCCATTCATTCAATAACGCACATAATTGTTCTGTAGGTCCATTCAGAAAAGCTTCTTCTTCTGCTGTCAGATGTGGCTTCGGATAGGCTAGCAATTTTTTCCAATCAGGCTTGCCACTGAACAAATCACCCTCCCACCATACCGTACCCGCATCCAACGCTTCCTGCTCAGTTTGCGAAATTTGTGGCAACATACGGCGAAAAATCTTCAACACTGGGTGCGATACCAAAGTCCGGCGCAATAGGGGTATCATCAGAACAACACTGATCAATGCAACAACAATCAAAGTGACATAGAAGAGAAACGCTAGCATAGTTATTTTCTCCGTAATGATTGGAATAGCCTGCGCACAACCACATGCTATGTGTGCAAAAATGGAACCGGCAGGTAAAATCCGGTTTCTATAAAACGCTTACACTTTCAAATGTACCTGATAATCGCTCAAAGCTCTATACTAGTCGCGTATTTTTACGCCATGATGATAACTTTAAATGCCGCAGCGAGTGAATAGCCGATCTACTTAGCTCACAAAAAACAATTCAATTTCCATTAGTTAGAAAACAATTTATGCCGAATGACACACTCACGCTTGCACAAACACTCATAGCCCGCGCCTCGCTGACGCCGCTCGACAAAGGTTGCCAAGAAATTTTGATTACGCGCCTAAAAGCACTCGGTTTTCATATTGAAACCATGCGCTTTGGCGAAGTCGATAATCTTTGGGCGAGACGTGGCAATACCGCACCGGTGGTGTGCTTTGCTGGACATACCGATGTCGTGCCAACCGGCCCGCTAGAACAATGGGACAGTAATCCGTTTGTGCCGACCATTCGCAACGATTGTTTATATGGTCGCGGTGCCGCCGATATGAAATCCTCACTGGCAGCATTCATCACCGCGATCGAAGCCTTTCTGGATAAACATAGCGATCATCAAGGTTCCATCGCTTTGCTCATCACATCCGATGAAGAAGGGGTCGCGATCAATGGTACCGTCAAAGTGGTCGAAACGCTGCAAGCACGTGGCGAATTATTGGATTACTGCATTGTCGGCGAACCGACCTGCGTGGATAAATTCGGTGATACCATCAAAAATGGACGCCGCGGTTCTTTATCCGGAAACTTAACAATCAAAGGCATTCAAGGCCACATTGCCTATCCACAATTGGCAAAAAACCCTATCCACCTCGCTGCACCAGCAATTACCGATCTAGCAAACACCGAATGGGACCAAGGCAACGAATATTTCCCTCCAACCACCTGGCATATTTCCAATATTCATGCCGGTACTGGCGCAACGAATGTCATTCCTGGAAAATTGAACATTCTATTCAACTTTCGTTTTTCAACCGCTAGCACCATCACATCACTCAAAGACCGTGTCCATACCATTCTTGACCGTCATCAATTAGACTATGATTTGGTTTGGGAATTATCTGGAAAACCCTTTCTGACGCCTAAAGGTGAATTAGCCAATGCAATCAGCGACGCCATTACACAAGTCACGGCTATCAACCCGGAACTGTCAACTTCCGGTGGCACATCAGATGGGCGATTTATCGCCGACATTTGCAAACAAGTCGTTGAATTCGGCCCGCGCAATGCCACCATCCACAAGATCAACGAACATGTACATGTTGCTGACCTGGAGAAACTTGCGAGTATTTATCAGCTCACGTTGGAAAATCTGTTGATTGGCAATCAATAGATCTAGAATGAGCAATCTACAAAAATAAACATAAATTCAATATCCTAAACAACTTAATCTAAATATTCGTGATTCATGTAGACACTATGTATACAAAAAGAACGAATAGGATATAAATTTGCCCGCGCTCCCCTGGACCTATCCGCACAGCAAGATCAAGGAAAACCACATTCTTGAGTTTGTGATTTTTTCATAAATAAATTGTGAACTTTTTGTGAATCATGCTATCTTATATACAGTAAGACCATAATATTTAAGTAGCTTCGATAAACTTCCGACCAGGAGATTCACATGAAAACAAGTCAAAATACTATTTACACAGCCGCAAAAATCACTTTCGTTTTATTTGGCATCGTGCCTTTGATTGGGTTTATGATGTTTGGTGAATTACCTTCATTTTCAGTAATGCAAACTGAGGTAAACTGGATAGAAGCTGATATCGTTTTAGGAATTCTATTTTTTCTAGGCTACCTTGTATTTGCTAGCATAGCTAATAAAACGCGTATTTCTCAGCAGAAAATTCATGCCTAAATTTTCGTAGGCTAAAAGGAGGCCAATGTTGTTATACATTGGCCTTCTTCTATTTAGAAACGAAGGAATGTGGAATTTCTTTGCAAGAATATTGCAGATATTTGTTCAATTGGTTTTCATAAACATTCTACATCGCTAGCCATTATTCGCCGAAGTGTAAAGTACAGGAAGAATGCAGCAACTGCGAGAAAATACCCACTTCAAGGCTCTGCTGACGCGTTACGGTATCGTCTGGGAAGAAACTTCTACATATATACATCAGAAACTTACAGCTAGGCTTCGTAATCAGTAGGCCGGGGGCTCGATTCCTCTCAACAGTACCTCTTTTCTAGATCACCACGATATCCGCATTGGTCATGTTCAAACCCGTGCCAACCGTAGTAATTTGTACGGCAGCACCACCACCATTACCATCGGCATCGTATAGCAATGCACCGGTAGCTTTATTGTAGATAATGAAATCATTTGCATCTAATGCTTTCGTGCCTAACTTAAATTGGCTAGCCGCCAGCATACCTGTTGCTGTTAATGACTTAAACACAGCATTTTCTAATTGAATGGTGTCATTCGTTACGTTAAAGTCGGTAATTATATCAATGTGACCTTTGGTCGTGAATTTAAAGACATCGTTACCTCTTCCACCCGTTAATTTATCGACACCAAGACCTCCATCAAGCGTGTCGTTCCCAGAGCCTCCATCTAATTGATTAGCAGCGCTATTTCCAGTGATGATATTATTCTGACTGTTACCGGTACCATTGATCGCAGCCACACCAGTCAAAGTAAGATTTTCCACATGAACGGGCAATGTGTAAATGACGTTACTACTGACAATGTCCGTTCCTTCGTTGAGTTTCTCGGTAACAATATCCTTCGCATTTTCAACAAAATAAGTATCATTACCCAACCCGCCAATCATGGTATCCGCACCAGACCATCCCCTTAGGGTGTCATTACCAGCTTTTCCATCCAAAACATTATTGAGTGTATTACCTGTTAGTCTGTCATTGAATGCGCTACCCGTCAGGTTTTCAATACTGATCAGCGTATCCAAACCGGCACCGACTGTATTTTGTTGCGAATTAATCAGTAGCGAAACAGTAATCGGCTTGGTAGCAGCCACATAACTAGCAGTATCGTTATTGGATGGTGTGCCCGTTAACGTATTATTCCCCGCGGTACTCACCAGGAGGAGGCCATTATTAACGAAGAATTGTGTATCGCCAGAACTATTACCCACGAAAGCATCCAGATCGCCATCGCCATCGATATCCCCCAGAGCCGGCTGAGCCTTGTATCCTACATCGATCAAACCCAAAGCATTCTCGGCAGGAGCAAATTTTGGATTATGCAGGGTACCTATATTCCTTTGAAATACCGTATTGCCATTCCAATTGCCTTGAAAAGCATCTAAATCGCCATCGTTGTCAATATCTACAAAGGAAGCCCCATTGATACCAAAGAAACTTAAACCATAAGGATTGTAATTACCAAACTCAAAGTGTGGCTCGTCGGCTGTTCCGGTATTTTCAAGAAAACGCAGACTAGTATATTCTTTATACCTATATCCAACAAACACATCAAAATCACCGTCACTTTCTATATCCACCGGCGTGGGATTGACATCAAATCCAAAAATAAGACCAAACAGGTTGTATTCTTCAGCAAATACTGGATTACTGACAGTTCCCGTATTTTTAAAAATAATGTTACCTACAAAAGCATCAAAATCCCCATCACCGTCGATATCCGCAAAAGCAGGATTAGCTCCGTAACCTCCTCCATTATTTAAACCAAAAGGATCTGCTTTGGGAGGGGCAAAATTCGGATTGCTGGCAGTCCCCGTATTCCTAAAAAATAGTACATTACTATCAATATTACCTACAAAAGCATCTTGATCACCATCATCGTCTATATCCACAAAGGTGGGGCTAGCGGTATCACCTACATCGCTTAAATTAAATGGATTAGTGACGGGAGTTGCAAAGAACGGGTTGTTGGCAGTCCCCATGTTTCTAAAAAACATCACATCGCCCGATCCATTACCTATAAAAGCATCCTGATCGCCATCGCCGTCAATATCGACAAAGGTGGGTTCAGCGTTGTAGCCCACATCAATCAAGCTCATTGAATTGAAACTCGCAGCAGCAAATATAGGATCACTTTTTGACCCTATATTTCTTTGAAAAACAGTATTTCCGCTCCCTTCTCCCAGAAAAGCATCTAGGTCTCCATCGCTGTCGATATCGGCGAAGGTGGGACTGGCATAATAACCCAAACCAATCAAACCAAATGGATTGGAGCTAGCAGTGGAAAACTTCGGGTTACTGACAGTTCCGATATTTCTAAAAAACAGCGTGTTACCACCAAAGTATCCATTACCTATAAAAGCATCCAGATCTTTATCACCGTCGATATCCACAAAAGTGGGATTGGCTCCAAAACCAACATTGCTCAGGCCAAAAGGATTCGTAGTAGCCGCAGCAAATTTGGGATTACTGCTTGTTCCTATATTTCTAAAAAATAGCGTGTCACCGCCAAGGCTATCATAGTATCCATTGGATGAAGAAAAACCTCCATTGCCGACAAAAGCATCCAAATCCCCATCGCCATCGATATCTACAAAAGTAGGACTGGCCAAGGCACCTACATCGCTCAAACCAAAAGGATTGGTAGAGGGAGCTGCAAAAATTGGGCTATTGACTGTTCCTGTATTTCTGAAAAACGCTGTATTGCCATCACCCTTTCCTACAAAAACATCCAAGTCTCTATCGCCATCAATATCAATCAGTGTAGAGCTGGCAAATGAGCCCACATTTCTCAAACCAAATGGGTTAGTGGAAGTTAAGGTAAAAATAGGGTCTGACATGATAATTCTCCAAGAAACATTAAGTATTTTTATTAGTTGTTAAGTGATCAACTGCACGTTGCAAATGCTGCTGTAGTTTCTTTTCAATCGGTTGATGACGGTAGGTAGGTACAACATACGATGACAATAATTCAATATGAGTTTGTTCATTTTCCTGCCAACATTCTGCGATGGCCAAACCAATCATTTGGCCATCTATGGATGCGGATACACCGAATAATTCACCACGCTGCGGTCGAGTCTGCCAGCGGTTTCGTAAGCTCGGATTGGTCATTGCCTCATAAGGCAAAAGATTTTCTGGAGTCAGATTACAAATCTTTTGATATTTAACCGCGAGGTCCTCTGAATTTTCCATTTGCGGAGCACGTGGCAAGCCGGCTACTTGCGTCGCTCGACTTAAGCCAGGCCGATTAACGGTAGGCTTGGTGGTCATCATCCCCCCAGAGCCGGGAAATGAAATCAAGCGTTCGATGTCATCATCCTGAAAACCCAACGCTCGGGGTTGACGAACACTTGGTAACACCACTACATCAAATAGTTCTTCGACTACACCTTCAATATGTAATGCGTGTATCTGGTTGCCCGTATTCAAATCGATAATACCCAAGGCACATTGGGCCGACATGTTTTTCTCTGCGAGACGCATCTCCAGGGGCAAGTCTGAAAAAGCTTTTGAACGAAGTTTTGATAATCCCACCAAGGCATAGTTTTTCCAGAACGCTAATCCTCGCACAAAACCTGGACAGAATGTCACAGGTACGAATTTCTCTTCATCCAAATAACCCAGCTCTCCCGTACCGGAATTGAGCAGCCATAGCCTGCCTTGATACCAGCGTGGCGAATGTGGCATGGATAAACCAGTGGCTATTATTTCATTGCTAGGAATGTGCATCACGATGCCACCACTCGTACGATGGTTACGCCAGCCCGCTGCTTCGTCAGTCGCGCTACATGCCGTGACATAGGCAGGCTCACCTTCTTGCATAGCCAGGCCATTTAAATGACAACGATCTTCAGCCACAAGTTTGGATATAAAGGGTGGTTTCCAAACGGGAACAAAACTAAACCCAGTCTGCAAGGTAGCCAAGCAACTGAAATCCGTATTGATAAATAATACTTGATATTTTTTGTCGACGACGACATCGTGAATATTCAAGTCACCCGTGGTGTATGATTGGCCGGGTACGTATAAACGATCACAGCCTTGATACCGCTCGTCTTTTGCCAAGCGATTTTCCAGTTGCCAAATCTGGTAGCGAGTTGCCATGTAGAGGCTTTCATCGCTTGCATATAAGCCCATCGGCTTATCAAACAAACGCTCGTTAACCGCCAAATGCCCATTTTCTTTACGTCCGACTAAAAACAGCCGGTTGGTTTGATAGGTCGTGAAAACAAGACTAACCTGTTCGCTATCCAGCCATTGATAAAGATGCTCAGAACCATGCATAATCACAGCAGCTTGGTCACTGGAAGCTTTTTGCTGGATCAGTGGCTTATTGCTCAAGGTTTCAATATCCAGTGTTTCAGTTTTAGTGGCATTACTATTTTTCTTTAAAGGCTGGCATGTAAGCATTTTCCCAATCTGCGATTGCACCCGGTTTGGGTTGAAAGAGCGGATGAGTCTCCGGTCTATCTAGTTTTATCCAGGCTTGATAGGTCTCAGGGGAACGGATTTCTAACTTAGCCAGTAGATGCTGCCATTCATAGTCGAGTTGCCCAGTTGTTACGTGGATTAGTTTGGTTGTGGTTGAGATTGGTTCAAATTTCGATTGATCAAAGTTATAGCCACGCTGCACAGATTCTGCGTGCACATGAAAAAGATAGGCATTAATAGCAGATCGGGGTGATTCGTGATCGTAGAAACGATCGAGTTGAGGATGATGTTTATAGCCTTTCGTAAGGCCACGAATGACTGCCTGGGCTAATAATGCTTCACGCCATAAAGCAACAAGACCTTTAGCATCTAGATACCTTGGGTGAATCGTCCATAAGCGCATGAGTTTCTAAGTTGAATGAACGAGCGATTGATAAATGTCTCGATACGCCATAGCACTGGCCTGCCAGCTAAAATCTTTCGACATGGCATTTCTTTGTAATTTTTGCCAGGTTTTTTTATTTTGATAAGTATCGATTGCGAATTGAATCGCTTTCAATAGACTATCCACGGTAATTGGATGAAACAGGAAACCACTCGCAGTGCCTTTGGCTAACGAGCTAGGTGTATAGTTAACAACCGTATCCAACAAACCACCCGTTGCATGGACGATAGGCAACGTACCATAGCATTGGCTATACATTTGATTCAAACCACAGGGTTCAAAGCGAGAAGGCATCAAAAAACAATCCGCGCCAGCTTCAATCAAATGCGATAAAGCTTCATCAAAACCAGTTTGCACCGCAATTGCGTGTGGATACATTTTTGCCAAGAGTATGAGCTGCTGCTCTAACTCTACGTGATTACTACCAAGTATGACGAGCTGTGCAGGTAACTTCACCAGTTCTGGAGCGATCTGAATCAGTAAATCAGTACCTTTCTGATAGCTTAAGCGGCTGATGACACCCAAAAGTGGGATATCGTTATCTATATCTAACCCCATGTGCTGCTGTAGCGCTTTTTTATTCGCGATCTTGCCCGATAACTTCTCGCGGCTATAGTTCTCTGCCAAATAGGTATCGGTTTTAGGATTCCATTTTTCGATATCAATGCCATTCACAATGCCGGTTAGCTTGTCATTGCGCATTGTGAGCAGACCTTGCATCCCAAAACCCAGCGGTTCACTCTGGATTTCCTTAGCATAATTCGGACTAACCGTGGTGATATGCTCAGCATAATAAACACCGGCTTTAAGAAAAGATAAATTACCATAATATTCAACGCCATCCATGTTAAAGCTAGATGGTGGCAATCCGAGTTGAATAACCGTTCCAGGCGCAAAAACGCCTTGAAAAGCCAGATTGTGAATCGTCATCACGGTTGCGGCTTTTTGGCCAGAATGGAAATGCAAATAAGCGGGGGTTAGACCGCTTTGCCAATCATTGCAATGCGCGATGTCTGGTCGCCATTTGAGTGGACTGATATCACTCGACAAAATCGCACCAATTTTTGACAACAAACCAAAGCGAAGTGAATTGTCCGGCCAATCACGACCCTGCGCATCCAAATAAGGCCCACCTTCACGCACATACAACCCTGGGCAATCAATGACCAATACCGATAGGGATTCAGTCTTGCTTAAAGCAAGCTTTCCCGATAGCAACGTGGCCGGCGGAAAATGTTGCAGATCATTGAATTCATGTACGGCTTTCTTGTATTTAACACCCTGCAAAACAGATGGATAACCGGGTAGCAGTATTTTGATATCCGTTTGTAAATGCTGTAATGCCATCGGTAAGGCAGCGCTGACATCACCTAAACCACCGGTTTTACAGACAGGATAAATTTCCGATGTAATAAAAAGAACCCGTAATTTCTGTGTGCGTACCATAAATACTACTGATTGGCTTTGAAAAAATTGATCAAACCATTCGTGGAAGCATCGTGTGATGCGACTGGAACGTTTTGCTCGAGTTCAGACAAGATTTTTCCAGCCAATTGCTTGCCCAATTCAACGCCCCACTGATCGAAAGGATTGATGTTCCAAATAACACTTTGCACGAATACTTTGTGTTCATAGAGTGCGATCAATGCGCCTAATGTACGCGGATCTAATTTCCTGAATAAAATCGACGTGGTAAAGCGATTACCAGGAAAAATCTTATGCGGTAGCAACTGTGCAATGACATTGTTATCTTTACCTTGTATTTCAAGCTCAGCTCGTACTTCTTGTGCATTTTTCCCAGTCATCAGCGCTTCCGTTTGGGCAAAGAAGTTGGCCAACAACATGCGATGATGGAGACCAATCAAATGATGGCTTTGACAAGGCGCGAGAAAATCAGCTGAAACGGCTTGAGTACCTTGATGCAATAATTGATAGAAAGCATGTTGTCCGTTGGTTCCTGGCTCTCCCCAGACAATCGCGCCAGTAGCATAGTCAACGATTTGCCCATCGCGCGTAATGCGTTTACCATTACTTTCCATTTCTAACTGCTGTAAATACGCAGGAAAGCGGTGCATCGATTGATCATAAGGCAAGATGGCATGCGCTGAAATACCTAGAAAATTAATTTGCCAAACACCCACGAGCGCCAGCATGACAGGTAGATTTTTATCAAATGGCGCGGTGGCAAAGTGCTGGTCCATTTCGTGTGCGCCAGCTAATAATTCATAAAAATGATCCATCCCTACCGTTAAAGCAATAGGTAAACCGATGGCTGACCATAAGGAATAACGTCCGCCTACCCAATCCCAAAACTCAAACATATTGTCAGGATTGATGCCAAAACTCTCTACTGCAGATCGATTAGTCGATACCGCAACAAAATGTTTAGCAATGTCTTTTTCGCTACCGCCCTTTGATAGAAACCATTGCCTAGCTGAGCAGGCATTAGTAATAGTCTCAAGCGTGGTAAATGTTTTTGAAGCGACAACAAACAAGGTCGAAGCAGGGTCAAGGTGCTGCAATACATCGGCAAGCTGAGTACCGTCAATATTCGAAATAAAATGGGGCGTAATGCCCGGGAAGCGATACGGCTTAAGCGCTTCTGTCACCATGACCGGCCCCAAATCGGAGCCTCCGATACCAATATTGACAATATCCGTGAAGGTTTTTCCAGAATAACCAACCCGTTCGCCGCTTTGTACTTCGAAGGTCAACTTTTCCATTTGCTTCAGGACACGTTTCACCTCCGGCATAACGTCTACGCCATCGACATTAACCGAGTTTTGTCCACGTAAAGCAACATGCAGCGCAGCACGATGCTCTGTTGAATTAATTTTATCGCCTGAAAACATACGAGCTATCCAATCGGATAACTGCTGCTGATTGGCAAGATTAATCAACAGCCCAACCGTTTCACGATCAATTAATTGTTTGGAATAATCCAATAAAATACTATCAAACTGCAGTGACAACTCATTAAAACGTTGTGGGTTTTTTTGAAACAGATCGCGTAAATGTAATGGTGCGACTATTTTCTGCTGGTTTTGCAATGCAAGCCAAGCGGGAGATTGTGTTAGCGATGACATACCGTTAATGATATTTTCTAGTTATTGTAGAGAGTAATAATCTATTGCTCATCAGAATCCAACATAAACTGACGAATTAATTTTCATGTACCAAGCACAATCATAAAGCATTACACGCGATTTCTTGCATGAATTGCGAGCGTAACAGTCAATTCTTGGGTACTAATCAGCCATTCCAACTCCAGTGTCACAGCCTGCATGATTTTTTCAAAACCACTTTCAGATTGCGATACCGAAAAATGCGGATACGCTCGTAGATTCACGGGAGCAGAGGTTTTTAACACAACATGACCGCCTAACGTATCGTCATCCAGCGTAATTTCTGTTAAACCAGATAATTCGATCCATTGACCGAAACCACCTAAGATTTCTTGCTGGTACCGATAGCGCCCGCCCATACCGTCACAGCTAGGCATTGCGAGATTAATTTCGGTGCAGAATGTTTGCTTTGTTTTGGCGCCAAATCGATATAACACGTGCAACTGATTTTTCTCGAGTATAAAGAGTTTATGGACTATTCCTAGGTTGCTATGCGATACAAAATGTAAATTCTCTAGCGCGGAATTCTGTGAACTGTAAGAGACCGGATGATCATTCACAAAATCTACGAACAACCTCCTCGGATGATCGTCGGCGAGAATGTCTTGCGCGCTAATTGCATGTTTGAAACTGATCCGATCATGCGCCGAAGCAATCCCTCCGTCGTTTTGATGAGCTGCATCACGATGACCATCTTGAATTTTTTGATAATAATGCTCGGCCTGACGGCGTAACGTATCCGCAAAATTATGCTGCAATTCATAAGCATCGAACTCACAGACACTGGCGTATGAATCCAATTTGACCACTACTTGTAGCGCTGCATTGCGTAGATAAGCTTCTTGTATGCCATCCAGATCAGTGTCTTCTACGAATGATTTAGGGCGAGATTTGCAGGCATCCAACATTACTTCCAGCGTCAGCATGGCATTGTAAATGGCACGTCGCAAGTGCGGCAGATACAACCCGCCAAACATGCCATGCCAATAAGCATCATTAGCCTGCGCCTCATAAAGCTTTTGCTGCATTTCTAGTGTTTGCTGCTTTTTGGGCAATTTTGCAAAACGCGCTGAAAGACTTAACATACGTTTATGCATCCAATTCGATTCAGGATAACGGGAAAAGAAATTTTTCCAGATACCCCCACGTAGAAATGCTTTTTTTTGCTCATACCAACCTTGCGATTTTGCTTGTTGTGTCAATTCCCCATAAGCATGCGCGGCTGTAGCCGGTAAAGTCCATTCGTTCATTTCGATATAGGAAACCGTGGGAAGATAAACAATACCTCGCGTTCTTTCCGCAGCATGATATTCACTGAAATGCTGCGTCGTAATAATATTGGAAGCTAGAACTTTCTGGATGAATTGTTCCAACCACCCTTTCTCATATACCCAATGATAGGTTTCAGGCCAGATACCAAATTTTTCGATATCATCAAAATAAATGGCCGCATTTTGTGTATGTGCGGTAGTTTGATTTACCAAAGACTCTAGGTAAGCGACCGTTTCTTCGGCCGGTGCGAAAGGGATTTTATAGCGTAGCGCCTCGGAAATTGGAAACAGATCAAGTTTCTGCGAGCCTTCTTCGGTAGTGAAATATCCGTTGAGCTCTGTGAGTGCTTTTCCAGCGCAAACAAAATGATAATCATCGACCGTTACATACCGAATACCACAATCGGCCAGCGCCGGAATAACCGTCGATTCCCAAACACGTTCCGTTAACCAAGCACCTTGTGGCCGCTGCCCAAGTTTCTGCGCTAACTTATCAGAAAAAGTTTGAATCTGTCCGATGCGATCCCGATTAGGGATCACTGCCAGCACTGGCTCGGTATCGCCCGCACCAAAAAGCTCTACTTGGTTACGCGCCACCATCTGTTGTAACAGTGCCATGTCTTCCGGATAATTCGCTAAAAGATAATCCAGCAACCAACCGGATAAATGAATCGCAAAACGAAAATCTGGATAGCGATAAAGTACCTGCAAGAAAGGTTTATAACACCGCAGATGAGCGTCTATTAAGACGCTGGGAAAATTGCCTACAGGTTGGTGTGCATGCACACCAAAAAGTAACGATACACGTTGTGACATTTAATGATTCCCAGTTATTGTTCTAAAAATAAAATAACTACACCGCCGATCAAAACCTTATTTACCCCAATAATCCTGGGCAGTATTTACGAAGATCGCCGCATAGCTCCTCCGTCTTGACTCTCATTGTTACCTTTGCTGATGGGATCGAACAATTGGGGCGGTATTGGTGATTTGAGCAAACGATACAAATTCATGAGGTTTTTTCTAAACAATTGATCAAAGCTGGCAACTGAATGAGCCGGATTATAATCACCAAACCACCAAAACCAGTCGGAGCTTTCACACGATGACAATTGACGGATAGCTAATTTTTTTTCTTCCTCCGTCAACACATTGTCTTCCATGACTTGATCAAAACAGCGTTTAGCCGCGCACAACAAATCCCAAGCGCTATTTTTTTCATAATCACCAATCCAGGTAGAGAAAGTTCCATACACCCAGCTTCCAGCAGTCAATTTACTTAAGGTTGTCGCTCGTTCGGTATTCTGGCTATCCGTAATATAATCACGATAGGTGGTGGTGCGGATAAACGGATGTTGTGCCAGTATTCGATAAACATCTTGCAAAAAATAATATCCATTATAAGGGTATGATTCCCAAGCATTTTCACCATCAAGTATAACACTGACAACAGGGTCTTGATCACCAAGGTCATTGTGATAGATATGTTCCAATTCTTGTACAAAGTTTTTTGCAGCATCCGGCGCAAACCATTTGGAATACTCAAAACCAATTAAGTCAGATAGCCGATCGTCACGAAAAAAACAAACCATAGATGATGCTTGACCGGCAATCCGATAAGGCTGGTACAAATAATTATTTTTACCTGGTAGCGGCGTATCTGGAAAAGAAGCTCTAAAGCTATTGATCAAAACATTTTCTCCACTAGCGCTCCATTGGCAATCTTGTTGTGCCATCATTTCAAGCAAAGCT
Organism: Nitrosomonas sp.; assembly: GCA_024281825.1. GTDB lineage: Bacteria > Pseudomonadota > Gammaproteobacteria > Burkholderiales > Nitrosomonadaceae > Nitrosomonas. The sequence goes on from JAMWZY010000002.1 coordinate 267,318, forward strand.
GTCGACATTGCTCCCTCAGCAGGCCAGATACCACAAGGCTTATGATTAAAATAGCGTGTATGGCTTTGCAATGCGGAAGTCAAATGAAAATCCACGCGATCATGTCCACCTGGATAACCCAAACAATCTGGCATCAAGATATCTGCTTGACTATCTTTTGCCGATGAGAAATCGATCATCAGCGGCGCCAAAGGATGATAATGCAATGTTGTCGATAGCTCGATTTGTCCAGATTCTACCAACTTGCGATAACGTGGAATCAAATCGCGAATCAAATCACCAATCAAATTGAATAATTGCAAACGATCTTGATAACTGAACGCTTTGTTCTGTTCCAACAACTTCTGAACAAAAACATTATGTCGGCGTATACCCTCGCCCATCCACACGATATGATACCAAACAAGGAGATCTGCAAAATACTGCCCGGATATATACCCTAATTCACTGTCATTGTATTTGCTAAAAACTTGACTGAGCTCATACAATCGTTTGTAGCTTGGATATGGCTTTAGCATATTTTCATGATTGCTCAGAAAACAGCTATCAAGCAGGTAAATGCGCTCTTGTATGGAAATATCTTCAAGCCGAGGGTTCGACAATTGTTTTAATAACGGATTGCGCATTTCACCCGTGGAAAATTGCTGCACAAAGTCTTCTAACTGATCCAGCAAAATCGGCACGAAATTAACTACAGCTTTTACCTGAGGATGCGTCTCAAGATGGTATGCCATATCCGTATAATCTTTGATAGCATGCAAATAAACCCACGGCAATACAAATTCCTGTGTCGCGTAGTCGCGATAATCCGGTTGATGCATATGCCATAAGAAAACGAGATTCAGTTTTTTCATTTGACGGATAAGTAATTGTTATTGAGCGATAGATCAGAGAAATTAGAGTTTTTGCGAGTACTCATATAAATTTTGCCCTAACATTTCTGATGTAATTAATGTAACGCCTCTTTCAGTAACACGAAATCGCTGTTGGTCTTCTTTGAGATCATAGCCAGCAACCAATCCCTCAGGGATGATACAACGTTTCTCAACCACCACCCTGCGTAGGCGGGCATTCCGGTGAATCACTACATCGGGCAATATGACAGAATCCTCAATAACGCTGTAACTGTTCACTTTAACATTTGAAAACAATAGCGACCGGCGCACCGTCGCACCACTAATGATGCACCCCCCTGATACGGAAGAATCTAATGCTTGTCCACGTCGATCATTATCATCAAACACAAATTTCGCTGGCGGTAATTGTTCCTGATGTGTCCAGATAGGCCAGTCGACATCGTATAAATTCAATTGTGGCGTCACCGAAGTCAAATCCAAGTTAGCTTCCCAATATGCATCAATAGTTCCAACATCACGCCAATAGGGAATACCCGAGGACATGTTGACACAACTGTTGTAAAAACGGTGCGCAAAAACACGATAGCGTGGAACCATATAAGGAATCAGGTCCTTACCAAAATCATGCGAAGACTCATTGACATGATGATCTCGAATCAGCTGCTGATATAAAAACTCAGCATTAAAAATATAGATTCCCATACTAACTAATGCCTTATCCGGACACCCAGGAATCGGTATAGGATTATCCGGTTTCTCAGCAAAACTGGTAATTTGCCAATGATTATCCACGCCCATGACACCAAAAGCACTCGCTTCTTGCACCGGTACTTCGAGACAAGCCACCGTCATATCGGCTGATTGTTCGATATGTTCCGCTAATAGCTTACTGTAATCCATTTTGTACACATGATCGCCACCCAAAATCAATACATATCTAGCATTGTGCCTCCTCAAAGTATCCATATTTTGAAATACTGCGTCTGCAGTGCCCTGATACCAAGTTTCTTCGGCCGTTTGCTGTTGCGCAGGCAGTAACTCGACAAATTCTTTAAACCGCCCATCGAGAAAACTCCAACCGTGCTGAATGTGTCGAATCAAGCTTTGTGCTTTGTATTGCGTCACCACACCAATGCGCCGAATACCTGAATTGACGCAATTCGACAATGGAAAATCAATAATGCGGAACTTTCCACCAAAAGGAACGGCCGGTTTTGAACGCCAATCGGTTAGCTGGTGCAGGCGACTGCCTCGCCCGCCCGCCAGAACCAGGGCAAGCGTATCATTATGCGCAGCATGTCTATAGTTGCGACCATCGGAAGAGCTACTTGTACAAGACTGATTAATCATATACAGCGTCCTATCATATTTTATGGCTATCAAGCTCTATCATTAAATAACAAGCTCATCTATCTACTCGTGTATGGTATCGCATTATGGTAACTTCTAGTATCGGTAACCGGGTTTTAATAATGATTTTTCAGATTCTATCGAACTAGGGCATAAAACATACTAACAAGCTTGTTTGATCACTTCGATGAGGTACTACAGAAATTACAATCAACTAAGATACTGAGAACTCTGCTCATGCTTATTTTATTAAACACAAAAAACATAATCAGATATTCATAGGAATTCTTGAAAAGATTAACCACAACCCACCTTAGGGCTGGATTTCAACAATTGCATTTATACGAGCAATTCCGCTGAGGATGCGCCCCGATTTATTACGTACCTGAACGACCTGATTTTCTGCTGCATCGCTTAACGCATTTCCTTCTGAACTGATACTAAATCCCCGTCCCGTAACAACCAGACTGACTTTTTGTCCCCTTTGTATTACGTAAGGTGCTCGCAGCATATGCTGTCGAATAGGTTGACCAACAGTAAGATTAGCAGTAGCAACTTTGCCGATAATTTGGGAGGGGTTAGTAAATATGCCATTCGGCATTTGAGTTAGATTTACAATTTGCAAAGTTACATCATCGTAAGTTAAGGCGTGACCTGTTGAGACAGGTCGGGCGACATGTAATACCTCAGACATTACATTAATTTCTGCTTGAACGTAGATGGTCCAATTAGCGTCGTTATGATTGCAGCGAACACCGACAGATGTTTTCCCCCACAAACGACTTCCAGGCGGAATAAAAGGTTGCAACTCTGAGCACTTTGGTAAAGTAAGATATTTATCGATTTTATCGACATTCACCGTAACCTGACCAGATAATGTGGCTGTATTACGATAAACGAAATCTTCAATTGCACTTCGAATTAGTAATAAATCTTGATGCTGCTCTACAGCATTATGGTTTGATGCAAACATGGCATCGTGCATAAGTATCAATATTAATAGAAACAGGCTTTTTGCTTTGTATTTCATCGTGATTTGATTCATCATTAAATTCTGCCGTAGGCGGCAAATATTGCCGTTACAAGAACCCATCATAAATGATTAATCAATAAGTTATCTATCAAGATAACCTTCTTTACCTGCTTTTATCATCAATTGAGTTATAGCTAAAAGTTTTTATCATATCTGGCACGCTAAATGCTAATAAAAAGAACGAGAAAATATTTTATTTGAGCTTAAAAATGATTAATAAACTTGATAAAGAACTGAATTTTTACCACCAAGCTTTGGGATTACGAGTTGCAAGGCAAGAATTGCTCTCAAGTAATGTGGCGAATGCAGACACTCCCAATTTTAAAGCAAAAGATATTGATTTTGCGAGCGTACTCAATCAAAAAATTGGATTAACCAACGCTTTTGGCAAGGTTGGTTTAAATACAACATCTCCATTACATATTAGTTCTACCGCAGCAAACGCTCTTGCAGATAATCTACTCTACAGAACCCCCTTACAACCGAGTGTAGATGGTAACACTGTCGATATGGATATGGAGCGTACCCGATTCGCTGACAATGCAATCAAATATGACGCCAGCATATCATTTATTAATAACGAATTCAGAAACATCACACTAGCCATGCAGGAGAGATAGAGAATGTCCTTATTCAATGTATTTGGTATTGCAAGCTCATCGATGTCGGCTCAGTCGCAACGCTTAAATGTGGTTGCTAGCAATCTTTCAAACGCCGATAGTGTTACCAGCTCAACAGGCGAACCTTATCGTGGCCGTCAGGTAGTTTTTAGTACATTGCAAGCTAACTTAAATGGCGCAAGCGGCGTTAAGGTTGCCGGTGTTGTTCACGATGCATCTCCGATGAGGCAAATCTTTGAACCTACGCATCCTATGGCTAACAAAGACGGCTACGTGACGATGCCTAATGTGAATGTGGTTGATGAAATGGTTAATATGATGTCGGCATCGCGTTCATACCAAAATAGCATCGATATGATGAATACCACGAAATCGTTATTGCAAAAAACGCTCACCATCGGTCAATAAAGGAGAAAAAAATGAACTCGGCACAACAAATTAGTACACAAGCGGCCTCTTCTAGTGCTACGACCAATGTTACCAAAAAGAGCGCTGAGAACCCCCAAGATCGTTTCCTGAAGCTGCTCGTTACACAAATGAAAAATCAAGATCCACTGAAACCACTGGATAATGCTGAAGTCACCAGCCAACTGGCACAAATCAGCACGGTCTCTGGAATCGACAAACTAAATAACACACTTCAGCTCCTCAACTCGGATGTTGCGGAAAGCTTATCAATGGAAGCTACTAGAATGATTGGGCATAACGTTCTTGTACCAGGATCAATGCTAACACTTGAACAAGGTGCTGCAGTTGCAGGAATCGAATTGGAGCAATCTGCTGATCAACTTAAAGTCACCATTCTTGATAACTCTGGATTACCTGTTCGTCATATAGATCTAAAAAACATGCCAGCCGGAGTTAATGCTATTCCCTGGGATGGAAAAACTGATAGCGGAGCTGTTGCTGCCGATGGCGAGTATACATTTGCCGTAACGGCCAATCAGGGTGGCAATGATGTTAAGGCCAATACATTATCACTGGGGCTAGTAAATAGCGTAACCCCCAATGAAAAAAATGCACTTCTTGATATAGACAAGCTAGGGCTTGTCAATTTATCTGATATTAAACAAGTGTTTTAATTAGGAGAATGTTATGAGCTTTCAACATGGATTAAGCGGATTGAGTGTAGCTTCCACCAATCTGGATGTGGTTGGTAATAATGTCGCAAATGCGAATACCATCGGATACAAACAATCACAAGCGCAGTTTACGGATATTTACGCCAATTCATTGGCTGGGGCCGGCCACTCTCAAGTTGGTATTGGCTCAAAGGTAGCTGCAGTAGCGCAAGCTTTCAATCAAGGTGACATTTCACCGACTAGTAATCCATTAGATATTGCAATCAATGGGCAAGGTTTTTTTCGCATGAGCGATCAAGGTGTAATCAGTTACAGTAGGAACGGTCAATTTCAAATTGATAAAAATGGTTTCATAGTTGATTCGAAAGGAACCAATCTAACGGGATATGCCACAGATACCAATCAAAACATTGTTTCCAATCAACCTACAAACCTCAAGATAACCACTTCTGATCTTCCCCCTAAAGTTACCTCAACATTTGAGTGGGGTTTTAATCTGGATTCACGCAAAAGCGGCCCCAGCATCGCAACTTTTAATGCAAATGATGCAAAAAGTTATACTAATACATCATCTGGAACTGTCATTGATAGCTTAGGCAATCCTCATACTTTAGCGATCTTTTTTCAGAAATCATCAAGCACCCCCAATGCATGGCAAGCCTACGCAACAATAGATGGAAAGGTTGACGCAGCTGGTCTACCCATTGGTGTTACTTTAGATAGTTCTGGCTCAAAACCCATGACCTTTAATGAAAAAGGTATTCTGACAGCACCTACTGGTTCGATTAATGTATCCGTTGATCTTAATGCAATTAATCCAACACTCGGTGCAGAATCTCCCTTTGACTTTACATTAGATTTAACTAAAACCACTCAATTTGGCTCAGATTTTGGCATCAATTCAATTACGCAAAATGGTTACACTTCCGGTCGATTGTCTAGCTTCCAAGCTTCAGCAGATGGAATTATTCAAGGTATTTATACAAATGGCCAAACAAGAACACTTGGCCAGGTCGTTCTAGCGAGCTTTGTTAATCCCCATGGATTAAATCCAGTTGGTGATGGTCGTTGGCTAGAAACACCAGAATCAGGGCAACCTTTAGTAGGAATTCCCAAAACTGGCACTTTAGGAGTGCTGCAACCATCAGCCGTCGAAGATGCAAACGTTGATTTAACAGCGGAATTGGTAAAAATGATTACAGCGCAGCGCATGTACCAAGCTAATGCAAAAACAATAGAAACTCAGGATGCCATTTTACAAACTTTAGTTAATCTTTGAGTCAATTTTCGTAAATTCTGGTGAGATTATATGGACAGACTTATCTATACCTCAATGGCTGGTGCAAATCATACATTGCACCAACAAGCTACAGTTGCACATAATCTTGCGAATGTATCGACAAATGGTTATCGCGCTGAGAAAAATGCTTTTCGTGCAGTTCCTGTATTTGGAGATGGTTCGCCTACGCGGGCTTTTGTTGTCGACTCAACTACATCCGCAGACTTTACACCCGGCCCAATTCAAACTACTGGGCGCGACCTCGATGTTGCAATTCGTGGTTCTGGCTGGATCACTGTTCAACTCGATAATGGCGAAGAAGCCTATACGCGAAGCGGTAACTTACAAGTAAATCCTAATGGAATATTACTCACACAAAATGGGTTCAAAGTAAAGAACAGCGAAGGCGGCACCATTTCTGTTCCACCTGATACACGCATCACCATTGGGGTAGATGGAACAGTATCATCGGTACCCATTTTCCCTCAACCCAATACCGTCGCACCCGTGGCTCGAATTAAATTGGTTGATCCCCCAGAGGATCAATTGGTGAAGGGCGTAGATGGCTTGTTCCGACTCAGAAGCGGTGGCATTGCACCTGTAGATGCAAGAGTCAGACTTGCAGATGGCGCATTAGAAGATGCTAACGTAAATGTTGTACATGAAATGGTCAGCATGATAGCGCTCGCAAGGCAATTTGATATGCAAATGAAAATGCTCGAAAGTGCTCAGAATAATGCTCGTCAAGCCAGTGAAATAATGGTTCTAAGAGCCTAATTTGCATAAGATAAAGGTCAATAATCATGATACGTTCGTTATGGATTTCTAAGACAGGCTTGAATGCACAACAAACCAAAATGGATGTTATTGCCAATAACTTGGCAAACGTCAGTACCAACGGCTTTAAACGCTCTCGCGCTGTTTTTGAAGATTTAATGTATCAAACGATACGGCAACCCGGTGCACAATCATCACAACAAACACAATTACCGACAGGTTTACAATTAGGTACCGGTGTCAAACCAGTTGCTACTGAAAGCGTATTTATTCAAGGAGCCCCCCAACCCACAGATAATTCGCGTGATATTTTTATCAACGGTGCTGGTTTTTTTCAAATTTTGCTCCCTGATGGAACGACTGCATACACTCGCGATGGCGCCTTTCAGTCGGATATTAACGGGCAAGTTGTAACATCTAGTGGATATCCCGTTCAACCCGTCATTACTGTACCACCCAACGCAATTGATATAACAGTAGCTCGAGATGGCACGGTTTCTGCAACAATGCCTGGCACTGTTGCTCCTATTCAAGTTGGAAATATACAACTTGCGAGTTTTATCAATCCCGCAGGTTTGCAGAAAATAGGTGAAAATCTCTATTTAGAAACGGCTTCCAGCGGAACACCGAATCAAAATTCTCCCGGTACCAACGGCCTAGGAACAGTGATGCAACGTTATGTTGAAGCATCTAATGTCAATGTAGTGGAAGAACTCGTTAATATGATTCAAACACAGCGTGCCTATGAAATGAACTCAAAATCCATTGAGACTTCGGATCAAATGTTGCAGAGATTGGCTCAACTATAACGTGGTGATTGAGTAAGGCTAATGCTATGTTAACTATAATCAAAGAAAGTAAGAATCAATGTAACTGGATTTACAGACTGCTAATTGCTTACTTTATGACAGGTTGCAATACACTTATGACTCCATCCACAGTGACATATCAACCCTACACATTAAGACCACCGCAACAGAGTGCCGTAGCAGCACAACCCAATGGTGCCATTGCTCAGTCTATCAATAGCACAGTCAATGGTGTCCGCTACACACCTCTTTTTGAAGATCGTCGAGCACGAGTAGTCGGAGATACTATTATTGTTAATCTCAGAGAAAGAACTAATGCAAGCAAAAGTTCTGAAAGCAATGTCGATCGGTCTGGAAGCATTGATTTCTCGGTACCCAATTTATTAGGCGTTCCTCTTACTCTCTTGTCAAAGAATGCCTCTATCAAAGCCAACAGCAGTAATAAATTTGATGGTGGCGGCGGTAGCTCAAGTAAAAATGATTTTAATGGCACGATTACAGTGACAGTAATTGAAGCATTACCTAACGGAAATCTGGTGGTCAGTGGCGAAAAACAAATAGGGATTAACCAAGGGCAAGAATTTATAAGACTCTCGGGCGTTTTAAATCCAACACATATCATAGGTAACACAATTTCTTCTACACAAATTGCTGATGCACGGATCGAATATAGAGGCAATGGATACGTTGACGAAGCACAAACGATGGGATGGTTATCTCGATTCTTCTTATCCATTTCTCCCTTCTAAATATAACCTTATTCGCACAAAACCCATTATCACTAGCAATATTATGAAAATACAACGAACTTTTATTCTATTGATACTTGCCTTTAGTTTTCTTTTGCCCGGATTATGCATGGCTGACCGCATAAAAGACTTGGCTTCAATTCAAGGAGTACGTAGCAACCAATTAATAGGTTATGGACTTGTAGTTGGGCTTGATGGCAGTGGTGATATGACGACACAAACACCATTTACGGTGCAAAGTGTGATTACTATGTTAGGTCAGCTGGGTGTAAATTTGCCACCTGGTACTAATTTACAATTACGCAACGTTGCAGCAGTCATGGTAACCGCGACATTACCTGCATTTACAAAACCTGGACAACAAATAGATGTCACAGTATCTTCTATGGGTAATGCAAAAAGTTTACGTGGAGGCACACTGTTGATGACTCCACTCAAAGGTATCGACAATCAAGTTTATGCATTTGCTCAAGGAAATGTATTAGTAGGTGGTATCGGCGCAGCAGCCGGCGGCAGTAGCGTGCAAGTTAATCATTTAAGTGTAGGTCGTGTAACAGGTGGCGCTTTAGTGGAACGCGAAATACCAACAACTGTCGGACAAGGTGATTACATTAATTTGGAGCTAAACTCGACAGATTTCACAACCGTTCATCGCATCGTTGATGCGATTAATCAGCTACACCCTTCCACTGCAACACCAATAGATGGTCGAATGGTGCAAATTAAAGCACCCACTGACAATAGCCAGCGCATTGCCTTTATCGCACAAATTGAAAGCTTAGATATCAATCCTGCGAAACCCACTGCTAAGGTTATTGTTAATTCTCGAACAGGCTCTGTAGTAATGAATCAGACTGTAACCCTGGAATCCAGCGCCATTGCACATGGCAATTTGTCGATCATCATAAATACAGAACCCGTTATTAGCCAACCAGGACCCTTTGCTCAGCGTGGAGAAACAGTCGTTACACAACGCTCACAGGTTGAAATACGTACGGACGAAGGAAATTTGATGCTACTACCTAACGGCGCTAATCTAGGTGAGGTTGTAAAAGCTCTAACAGCCATTGGCGCAACCACACAGGACTTGCTTTCTATATTACAAGCATTAAAGGCTGCCGGCTCTTTGCGTGCAGATCTGGAAATAATCTAATCTCATTTTTATAAGGATAAGCAACTATGATTATTTCACCTGACATCTCTAGTAGGCTCGCAATTGATGCCAGAAGCATTGATGAATTACAAGTACTAGCCAAAAGAAATCCAGATGATGCTTTACAAAAAGTTGCACAACAATTTGAGGGGCTATTTATGCACATGCTCTTAAAAAGCATGCGCGAAGCCACTCCCAAAGATGGATTATTTGATAGCCAACAAACACAATTCTTTACTCAAATGTATGACCAGCAATTGGCACAACATATATCAAAAAGGGGTATCGGTATCGCAGACATGATGATAAAGCAACTATCACGATCCCATGCATTAGGAATTTCCATTCCTAATAAGGCCGACTCAATACCATCAGCGATCTATTCAGATAAAGGGTTACCCGTTATTCCGGGCATGCATCCCAATGATGTATCGCCGCAGCTATGGCCTACGTCAAAAAATTCTTTAAATATTAGCCCTATCAACACGACCAATGTAGTTAATACTCGTATGGAATCTCTTCCCTTCTTGAGACAGCCGGAACTAACAAACAATAAGCTATCGAATCAAGTCAGCAATTTTATCGACAAGCTTTTGCCTCATGCAAGAATTGCCACTCAATCAACGGGTATCCCTTCTCAATTTATTCTAGCACAAGCAGCCTTGGAGAGCGGCTGGGGAAAACATGAGATCCGGCGTACAGACAATAAACCTAGTTATAACCTATTTGGCATTAAAGCTGGGGGAAATTGGAAAGGAGAAGTAATCGAGACGGTAACAACTGAATTCATCAACGGCACTCCGCAAAGAGTTGTTGAAAGGTTTCGCGCCTATAATTCGTATGCAGAAGGATTCAGCGATTACGCAAAGTTGTTATCAGAAAATCCACGGTATGCCAAAGTCGTAAGAAATACTGATGCCATTGCATTTGCAAATGGCTTGCAACAAGCAGGCTATGCAACAGATCCACTCTATGCCAATAAATTAATTAAGATAATTAATAATGAAGCAATGCAAAGCCGGAAATTTATTTGATTATTTGAATCTTCTTAATACTTTTTTTATCACGTCGATATAACAAATATGGCTTTCTAAAATACAGGCTTAAATAATGTTATGGGAAATAATATCCTAAATATTGGTATCTCTGGTCTTCTAACTGCACAAAATCAGTTACAGACAACCAGTCATAATATAAGTAACGCCACCACACCTGGCTTTAAGCGGCAAGAGGTGCTACAAGGTACAAACACGCCTCAATCATCAGGAGCCGGATTTGTAGGAAAGGGCGTTCATACAAATACAGTACAACGCATATATAGCCAATTTCTTGTGTCGCAATCACTACAAGTTCAAACACAAAGTCAATCACTGGAAACTAATTATTCAGAAATCAAGCAGCTTGACAATATGCTAGCCGAAGCAACTTCAGGTTTATCGCCAACATTGCAGAAATTTTTTAGCGCCATACAAGATGTTGCTACAAACCCTTCCGTAGTATCCTCGCGTCAATCCATATTAAGTAATTCAGAGGCCCTTGTCTCGCGCTTCCAAAGCTTGGATCAACGGATGTCTCAGATTAGAAGCGGTGTAAATGAGCAAGTGACCAGTCATATTAACGAAATAAATTCCTTATCGAAACAGATTGCCGAAGTCAATCATCGAATTTTACTAGCAGAAGGCGCTGCGGCAGGCCAACCTGCCAATGATTTGCTAGATCAAAGAGACGATCTTATCAATCAATTAAGCAAATTTATAAACACAGACACTGTAAAGCAAAGCGACGGAAGTATGAATGTTTATATTGGTAATGGTCAGGCAATCGTTGTTGGTTCCAGGTCTCTGTCACTCGTAGCAATGAAATCTCCTGATAATCCAGACAATTTAACAGTAGGTCTGGATAATGGCGGGAATATTATCCAATTACCCGAAGAACAAATAACCGGAGGAGCCCTAGGGGGGCTTTTCTCTTTTCGTAACGATACTCTAGACAAGACCCAAAACTCATTTGGGAGAATTGCAATTGCATTAGCTCAAACTTTTAATGAGCAACACCGATTAGGAATGGATCTCAATGGAGAAATGGGAACTGATTTTTTTACCATATCCTCACCAAAAGTTATTTCCTCTTTAATGAATAGTGGAACGTCAAGCGTCTCAGCTGTTATTACTGATTCCGGGGCTCTAACAACGAGTAATTATCAATTCTCTTTTGATGGTACGAATTACACGCTGATGAGATTATCGGACAACATCTCCATCAGTACATCTCTAGCACCTTCATCAAGCACCCCATTAACACTTGATGGTGTAGCCGTCACTGGTGCAACAATTCTTGCTAATGAAAGATTTTTAATTCAGCCAACGATTAATGGTGCCAAAGATATTGCGGTTAACATTAAAGACACCTCTAAAATCGCTGCAGCAGGTCCTAATCGCACGAGTTCTACATTATCTAATACTGGTACGGGTACTATTAGTGCAGGAACGGTTACCACATCGCCTGTTGATTCTAATCTCCAACAGCCACTGACAATTACATTTCAAACACCTTATAACGGTCTGTATGATGTAACTGGTATTGGTACAGGACTGCCGGCAACTAATCAAGTTTATACCTCTGGAGCTGATATTACATTTAATGGATATACTTTCCAAATTAGCGGGGAACCAGCTGCTGGAGATATTTTCACAATAACTCCTAATCATAACGGTTCAGCAGACAATCGAAACGCACTTTTACTGGGTACTTTGCAGACAAAAAATACTCTAGAAAGTGGCTCAGCCACTTATCAATCTTCTTACGGACAATTGGTCTCACAGATAGGTAACAAAACCCGTGAACTAGAAGTTACGAGTAAAGCCCAAGCAAATCTATTGACTCAAACTAAAAAATCAATGGAATCTATCTCGGGTGTTAATCTTGATGAAGAAGCCGCTAACCTGATGAAATTCCAGCAGGCATTTCAAGCATCAAGTAAGGTTATTGAAATCAGCGAAAAATTATTTAGTTCAATTTTGCAACTTGGTTAGTTTTTCTGAAATTCAGGAGCAATATGATGCGTATCAGTTCAAATACTATCTATGAAACAGGAACGAACTTAATGCTTCATCAGCAAGACACATTAATTAAGACACAACAGCAACTTTCAACTGGGAGACGAATTCTTACACCTGCAGATGACCCTATTGCAGCTGCACAAGCATTGAGTATCAGTCAATCAATATCACTTAATAAACAATACTCAACTAATCGTACAACAGCCGAATCCTCGTTAAAACTTGAAGAAAACATATTGAGGAAAGTTACATCACTACTGCAAGATGTACATGAATCTGCGATACGAGCAGGAACAGCCTCATTTACTGATGCAGATCGAACAATCGTTGCAAAGGAAGTACGAAGCCAGCTGGAGTCTCTTGTCGGTTTAGCGAACACAACCGATGAAAAAGGTCAATTTTTATTTTCCGGATATCAGGCAACTACAAAACCTTTTAGTCAAGCCGGACTAAATGTGCAGTATCTAGGTGATCAAGGCCAAAGACTGAGTCAAGTGGGTCCTTCTCGTCAAATAGCTGTAAGTGATCCCGGAATTGACATTTTTGAGCGAATCAAAAACGGTAATGGCGTATTTACCACTGCAGCCCACTCTCTGAATGAAGGAACAGGAGTCATTGATATTGGATCTGTAGTGAATCCAGCCAGCTTAACTGGAAATAGCTATGAAATAAACTTTTCAATTACTGCGGGTGTTACAACTTATAATGTGATAAACACGACAACATCAACAACAATTTCATCTGGTAATTCCTATAGTAACAATACCAGCACAATTAATTTTGACGGAATGCAATTTAGTATTAAAGGGAACCCTGCCAATGGCGATAAATTTACTGTTTCTCCTAGTAATAACAAAAGCATGTTCCAAACTATTAGTGACTTAGTTGTAGCACTCGAAAAACCTGCCAGCAGTCAATCTGGCGGCACTCGATTCGCAAATGCTTTAAGCTCTTCCTTACAAAGCATAAATAATAGTCTGGAAAATGTATTAACCAAACAGTCATCTATCGGTGCAAGACTTCAAGAGATCGATGCTTTAGAAAGCGTAGGAGGCGATCAAGAAATTCAATTTGAAAGCTTATTGTCAAATCTGCAAGATGTCGATTTCGCAAAAGCGATATCAGATTTACAGCGACAGCAACTTTACCTTCAAGCTGCACAGCAATCATACGTAAAAATTTCTGGCTTATCCTTATTTAATTATATATAGCTCAGAGTAATTCTAACTTGAGCAATGAATACTCTGGTAACCAATATCTTGACGAAACTGACAGCCTTTGAAGAAAATTTTGCTCACTAATTGATAACTATTTTTCTGTGCAGCTTCTATTGTTTCCCCTAATGATGTAACGCATAAAACACGACCTCCGGCAGTAACAATCTCTTCGTTATTATCATTTTTCCGAATGACAGTACCAGAATGAAAAATATGAAAATCATGATTACTTTTTTGCTCAAGCATTAATCCTGTTAATCCTTGAACGACATCATTTTTCCTTGGATTCTCTGGATAGCCATGCGCAGCAACTACAATACCTAATGCAGCACGCAAATCCCATTCGATAAGTGCTTTATCCAACGTTTGGTTAACAGCATGCTCTATGATTGAGAAAAAGTCACTCTTCAGTCGCAGCATAATTGGTTGTGTTTCAGGATCACCAAGGCGGCAGTTAAATTCCAAAACCTTAGGTTGTCCATTCGGAGTAATCATGAGCCCAGCATACAAAAAACCAAGATAATGAATATCTTCTTGTCTCATTCCATCAATCGCTGGATGTATGATTTCCTGCATAATCTTTTCATGAAGCTCAGATGATACAAAAGGTGTAGGTGAATATGCGCCCATCCCACCAGTATTAGGACCTTGATCTCCATCATAAAGCCGTTTGTGATCTTGACTATTCGCTAACGGCAATACATGTTGCCCATCCGTCATAACAATAAAACTAATCTCTGTGCCTTGAAGAAATTCTTCGATGATAATTTCGTTTCCTGCTTTCCCTAAATTTTTAGCAACCAGAATGGTGTCCACGGCAGAATGTGCTTGTTCTTTTGTCTCTGCAACCACCACTCCCTTCCCGGAAGCCAAACCATTTGCTTTGATAACAAGTGGCACAGAATTCTCATTAATATAACGATGAGCACATAAAGCATCGTTAAAACGTACATACCCCGCTGTCGGAATTTTATGTCGCAACATGAATTCCTTAGCAAAAATTTTTGACGTCTCAAGTTGCGCAGCTTGCCAAGTCGGGCCAAAAATTTTTAATTGGGTCTTCTGAAATGCATTGACAATACCATCAGCCAATGGCGCCTCAGGGCCAACGATAGTAATGGCTATAGGTTCTTTTTGTGCAAATTCAATAAGCTCAGGAATCTCGGTTATTTCAACATTTTCAATGCCAGGCTCTAATGCAGTACCCGCATTACCTGGCGCCACAAATACTTTGTCAACACGAGGAGATTGTCTTAACTTCCACGCAATTGCATGCTCCCTACCACCGCCGCCAATAACCAATACTTTCATAATCATTAAAACAAATTAGTGCCTGAAATGGCGAATATTTGTAAATACCATCGCAATACCTTGTTCATCGGCTGCCGCAATGACTTCGTTATCTCGAATACTGCCACCTGGTTGAATTACTGCAATTGCACCAACTTGTGCCACAACATCTAAGCCATCTCGAAAAGGGAAAAAAGCATCCGAAGCAACAACAGAACCTGATAATGAAAAATCAGCTTGTTGAGCTTTAATAGAAGCAATGCGCGCACTATCTACACGACTCATTTGTCCAGCGCCGATGCCCACAGTTTGACCATTACGACAAAACACAATGGCATTCGATTTAATAAATTTCGCTACACGCCACGCAAATAATAAATCAGCAAATTGCTGTGACGTTGGTTTTACCTGTGTCACTATCTGTAAATCTGTGTCTGCAATGTTCTTCATATCTGGTGTTTGCACCAAAATTCCCCCACCAATTCGTTTTAAATCATATTGATGAAAGTGATTTTCTAATGGCGCAATCAAAATGCGAATATTGTTCTTTTGCCCCAAGAGTTGTTGTGCTTCAGATGAAATTTGTGGCGCAATAATGACTTCAACAAATTGCTTTAGAATGATTTCGGCCGTTTCTTTGTCGATCGGTCGATTGAATGCAATAATACCGCCGAAAGCAGAAACAGGATCTGTAGCAAAAGCACGTTGATAGGCTTGCAATGTTGTTTCTGCAATTGCCACACCACAAGGATTTGCATGCTTGACAATCACACAAGCTGGTTGATGAAAAGTCTTGACACATTCCCACGCAGCATCTGTGTCTGCAATATTGTTATAAGATAATTCTTTGCCTTGTAGCTGCTTATAATTTGCCAAGCCACCTAACACGACCACCTCATCACGATAGAAAGCCGCTTTCTGATGAGGATTCTCACCATAGCGCAACTCCTGAACAAGATGAAAATTCAAATTGAGAGATTCAGGGAAATTTTTGTCAACACCGGTAAGATAATTGCTAATAGCGCTATCATAAGAGGCTGTATGAGAAAATGCTTTTTGTGCCAAATTGAAACGAGTTGTCTCACTAATCTTCCCACGACACGCTTCCAATTCTTCGCAAACAGAAGAATAATCAAGTGGATCAGTAACAACAGCAACCTTTTGATAGTTCTTTGCAGCCGCTCTTATCATGGTCGGACCACCGATATCAATATTTTCAATCGCCTCACTCAAACTGCAACTTGGTTTTGCAATAGTTTGTTTAAACGGATAAAGATTAACAACAACCAAATCAATATTGGGGATTCCTGACCCTTCAAGTGCTTGTTGGTGCTCTGCTAAATCGTTACGAGCCAATATCCCTGCATGGATTTTTGGATGCAAAGTTTTAACACGACCATCCAGCATTTCAGGAAAGCCAGTATGATCACTAACCTCAGTAACGGTTAATCCTTTTTCTCGCAATAATTGGGCAGTGCCGCCTGTAGATAGTATCTTAATACCACTCTGAATCAATCGCTGAGCGAAATCTACTATTCCTGTTTTATCGGACACACTCAGGAGTGCATATTGAATAGTCATTTAATTTGATATTGTTTCATTTTTTGGCGTAATGTATTACGGTTTATTCCAAGCAATTCCGCTGCCTGGGTTTGATTACCTCTAGTATGTTGAATCGCTATTTCAATCAAAGGTCTCTCAACGCTATGAATGACCATATTGTATAATTCCCCCGGCTTCTCTCCGTCCAAATCATCCAGATAAGTACCAATAGCTTTGCGGATACACGTTGCAATTTCATTCTCCTTGACTGTGTTCATGAACTGATTCCTCTCCTTCTATATAACTCAATCTTTGGCCTTTTTCGGCTAATTCAGAAAAAAATAGATTTATTTCGAAGATTTGCTGTTCACTGGTCTGCAATTGATTCATGTTATGCCGGAAACCGGCAGAACCAACTAATCCTTTGGTATACCAGGATATATGTTTGCGTGCGATACGCACACCGGAGTATTCCCCGTAGAAATCATACAAGTCATGTAAGTGGTTAATGAGAATTTGGTGTATTTCAGAGACCTTAGGTGATGGTAACTCAGCCTTATTTTGTAAATATTGATCTATCTCACGAAATATCCAAGGACGTCCTTGAGCCGCGCGTCCTATCATAATCGCATCGGCTTTAGTGTATGTAAGTACCCGCTCTGCTTTTTCAGGTGTTGTAATATCGCCGTTCGCTATGATCGGGATTTTGACATCAGCTTTAACTGCCGCAATAGTGTCATATTCAGCATTACCAGTATATGCACAAGCACGGGTTCGGCCATGAATAGCCAGAGCTTGTATTCCAGAATCTTCAGCAATATGTGCAATAGCCAAAGCATTTTTATGTTGTTTATCCCAACCTGTGCGTATTTTAAGTGTTACCGGAATATCAACTGCTTTAACAACGGTATCAAGAATCTTTCTAACAAGTAACTCATTTTGCAATAAAGCCGAACCCGCCATGACATTACATATCTTCTTGGCAGGGCAACCCATATTGATATCAATGATCTCAGCACCCCTTTCAACATTGTAACGTGCTGCATCTGCCAGCATTTGGGGGTCAGAGCCCGCAATCTGAACGGAAATCGGAGATACTTCACCTTCGTGGTTAGCGCGACGTTCAGTCTTTTTCGAACCCCACAACAGCGAATTACTGGAGACCATTTCAGAAACCGCCATGCCAGCACCCATTTTTTTACATAGCTGTCGAAAAGGCCGATCTGTAACGCCAGCCATTGGTGCGACAATAAGTTTATTTTTAAAAATATAAGAACCGATCTGCATTTAGGTCAAATATGTTTCAAAGACAAAAAGTATTTTAAGCAAGCGATTTTTATGAAAAAAAACAGCTACCAGAAACCACATTATTTTTAGAGAAGTATCTAGCCATTTTTTAAAAAATGGCCGGTGTGAATTATAGCGCTTTGATCACTGACAAAGTAGCAACATGTAATAAATTACCCCCCTGCCCCAAAAATCATACGACGAGAAACAAATCTTTTCAGAGGTGAGACACAATCTAAAGCACTTAAACCAAGTCCACAGGCAGATTTTAACAATGCATGCTCGTTGGAAAAGAGTTTAATAAGCATATCTGTAAAAATCATACCTCCATAGCTATCGATCTTTCTCTTTTCACTATATTTCGTTAACATAGCAGATGTACCGACTTTATTGATCGTATTGTTCATAATCGATACTTCTCTTGATAATTCATAGGCATCACGCAATCCCAAGTTAAATCCTTGCCCTGCAACTGGATGTAATGTTTGAGCAGCATTACCTATCAGAACTATTCTTTGCGCTGTAATCGAGGAAGCATATTTTAACATGAGCGGAAAAGCAGATCTCTCTCCCGTTGCAACAAACTGACCTAGCCTACCCCCAAAATGATGATGCAAACACTTAAGGAAGGTTATATCATCAAACTCACAAATTTCTTTAGCCATTGAAGACGGCGCTGTCCAAACCAAAGCAAAATCCTCCTTATTAGGTAATAATGCTATCGGTCCATCAGAAGTAAATCGCTCATACGCAACACCAGCTTGCTTTTTCTCGGCCTCGATATTAGCTATGACTGCCCATTGTTGATAATCGTGAGTTTTATACACGATATCTGGAATAAATTGCGTCAACTTACCACCATCAGCTAGTACCAGCATTTGTGCATCGACTCTTACTTCCTTACTTTGATAGTCAAAATATACCGTACCAAAATTATCAGAAGTTTCTAATTGGGTTACCGTGGCTCCCGCAATATAATCAATATTATCTGTAGTTTTTTCCACCAACTCTTGATACATGGAACGATACAAATCGAAATAGCTGACCACATATCCCAATACCGGAACATTGGCATCTTCCGGCGTAATCAATGTTTGACCTAGGCTGCTCCTGTTAGAGATATGAATGGATGTAATAGGTGTTTTTTGATTTAATCGATCCCAAACTCCTAACCGCCGTAATATCAATTGACTACCATACGATAATGCTAAAGGCCTAGGATCCCCAACTTCTTCGGGTATACCGCGAGCCTCCAATAACAATACCGAAGTATTTGTATTGTGCAAGGCTATTGCTAACGCCATACCAACAGGACCGCCTCCAATAATGACAATGTCGTAATGATCGTTAGTCATTTCAATTGATTGATAACCGATTATGAAATTGAGATAAAAATTAAACTCAAGAAATTTGTATTGTTTGAACTGGCACCATTATAGACTAACATGCACGGTATAAAGTAATTAACAAACGGTAAGATGATCGCACGAGAAACCAATGGCATAATTCGTTTTTTTAATTTATTACTATCAATATATGAATAATAGTAAGGTAAAATTTCTAACACTTAAATTGGCGAAATTTACATTGCCATTGCTTTTAGTAAACTCCAGTTTTGCAACCGCACTAACTGACAGCGAGCTTGTAAATGCGGCGAATAAAGGCAACATTCGATTGGTAAAGCAAATCCTTGACGAAAAACAAATTCAGCTAGAAGAACTCAACACAGCATTTTTAGCTTCGGTAAAAAAAGGGCATACAGAAATAGTTGAGCGCTTTTTACAAGGAGGAGTGAATGTCAGTAGCAAAAATGACGATGACTATACGCCGCTCATGCAAGCCGCACATGATGGCCGTAATGAAATCGTGAGGCTTTTGTTGAAAACAGGCGCAGATGTAAATGCTGTAAATGATGAAAAGGACACCGCTTTAATTTTGGCTGCAGGCAAAAATCGGAAACAGGCAGTCGAATTGTTATTGGCTGCGCATGCTAATGTAAATTCCAAAAGAATCAATGGTATGACAGCATTATTACTAGCTGCACAAGAAGGACATCAACAAATCATTCAAATACTGCTAGATGCGAATGCCGAAAAAGACTATCAATTGGAAAACGGTGCTACTGCATTGATGATTGCAGCACAACACGGTCATTTACGAACTGTATATACCCTTATTGCAGCAAAAGTGAATTTAAACTTAAAAACCAGTAACGGGATGACTGCATTAATGCTAGCTGAGCGATACCGATTTAGTGAAGTAGCGGAGATATTGAGAAAATCTGGCGCCATAAAATAAATCCACGATCATATCAATAGAAACGCGCTCATCAAATAGCGCATATTAACTCGACTCAGTTCCGCGCTATAAATCACTTTTTTATTTAATTAGGAAAATAATTATGAAAACAGTATCTTGTATTTTTTTTGTTGTAACTATTAGCTTGATTGTTGGTTGCGACAATAATTCCGTGACCGATAAATCCGACACTCAGACCAAAGCAACTGTTTCGGATGAAATCACGCATTTAGGAGAGATCCCTTCTTCACTTTCAGAAGGCTTATCGGATGAAGAAAAAAGTGAATTAAAGAAACAAATCTTCCCACAAGAATTAGATAATGATTCTGAAGCAGCTGAAAAAAAATTTAAGGCACTAGTAGAAAATGCAAAAGCAGGGAATGCAGAAGCACAAAACAATCTAGGTGTAATGTACTATACCGGCGAAGCCATCTCAAAAAGCCCCTCAGGAAAAATTCTCGATAATGATCCAGAACTCGCAGCTGGATGGTTTTATCGTGCAGCAGAACAAGGATATGCCGACGCTCAATTCAATTTAGGATTGATGTATGTAAACGGGGAAGGCGTTGAAAAAGATATGAATCGAGCGGTTGAATTATTTAAAAAAGCAGCCGAACAAGGCCATGTAGATGCACAAAATAATTTGGGTGCAATGTATTTTACTGGGGAGGGTATCAGTAGAGATGAAAAAGAAGCCATCAAATGGTTTGAGAAAGCAGCATCACAAGGCAATTCGGATGCCCAAGCTAATCTTGATGCAATCAAAGCAAACCAATAACACTCATTCTAAAGTTATTACTAATAAAATTAGCTAATTCCAAACGCTATGGCTTTTGCAACACTCTATTTAAATAATAACAAGCTGCTAAAAAACTAAAAAAGAGTCTTGCAAAGCCCTCATTCATAAACAATGAACTCAATACGCGTTATCCTTACGAACAACAGTCCAAATTGTTCGAATAATAATCCAAAAATCAAGCCAAATTGACCAATTCTTCAGATAATACAAGTCATGTTCAATACGAGCCTTCATTTTCTCTAAAACCTCAGTTTCTCCACGCCAGCCATTGACTTGCGCCCAACCCGTGATTCCCGGTTTCGCTTTGTGACGTAACATATAACCTTTAATTAGCTTTCGATACAACTCGTTATGTGCAACCGCATGAGGGCGTGGACCGACAATACTCATACGCCCTTGTAGCACATTGATAAATTGTGGCAATTCATCTAACGAAGTACGGCGCAAAAAACCACCAATCTTTGTAAAACGTTGATCATCTTTCGTTGCTTGTGTCACATTAGAACCATCTTCAGCAACAGTCATCGAACGAAATTTATACACAATAATTTCTTCACCATTTAAACCATAGCGTCGCTGCCTGAAAATAATCGGACCAGGTGAAGTCAATTTCACCGCAATTGCAATGCCCAGCATTAGCGGTAATAAAAGGATCAAAATAATGATCGAAAGAATGAAGTCACTGGTATTCTTCACTACCCCATCAACACCAACGAACGGTGATTCATTCATGGATACAACCGGAGCATCCCCAAAATAATCAAATCGAGCTTGCATTAAATCGAAAACATAAATATCGGGAAGAAAATACACAGAAGCTGTGGTATCAGGAATTTCGTCCATCAATTTCTGAATGCGCGGCTGTGAAGACATCGGCAAGCTGATGAATACCATCTCAATATTATATTTATGAATATAAGCAATCACATCGCCGAGACTGCCCAAGTGTCGACCAAAACAGTTATCAGGCGAATCGATAATACGTGAGTTATCACGCTCATCGAAATAACCGTGATAACTAATCAATAAAAAAGGTATTTCTTCGATATGTTTAATGAAATCAAGGCTTGTCTCATTGGCACCTATAACGATTGCTGAGCGAAGATGGTCTTTCGCGTAGAGCCACGAAATGATACTGCGCCCGATGACATGACTAATAATGAGTGTAATAGGCGTCACAACAAACCAAGTAAGCAGTACTTGATGAGAAAATTGATCGTGAAATTTAGTTGCATACCCCAGAAAGGTAATAATCACTACGATCATCATCCATCCAATTAAAGTATCGCGCACATAAGCAAGTAATCTGCCTTTACGCCAATTTCGATAAACCAGGGTACGTTCGTATATATAAGACGAAATAAAAAATGTGATAATCACCAACACAAGGTAATAACTCGTAAAATCTTCATCATAGAGCCATGTTGTTAGTATCAACATACCCCATATAATAAAAGGGTCAAGCAGGTGCTTGAAAAAAGCTACTATCGGTAAATCGTTACTTGTCATCGTTTTCCATACACATACTGCAAATTAGCGGTCACACCATTTGCGTTAAAGCCACCCGCTGTAGCATCAGTACTTAAATCAGAGTGAAAAATAGAAGTACTTAATAACAAGCTAGGGTGAGGCATATAAATCGCTCTTAAGGTTGCATTACGAAAGGTATTTTTTCTACCAACAAGCTGCGCATTGTCAAAAAACGCTGTAAATCGATCAAAGTTCCTTTTTTCGTAAGAGAAATCTCCTTCAAACCGAATTCTCTCCGTAATCTGCCAATAAGGCTGCACACTAACACCCGTGTTCAAGCTAAAGTTTGCGGTTAGGTTATTCATGGAAGAAGTCACACGCCAACCGTTAATGCTTAACCCTAGTTTTTCTGTCACTTGCCAAGTATAAGTACCACGTGCATTAAATCCATCAAAATTACGTGCCGTAACATCTTTATTTAAACGCTCGATCCAACCGCCTGTTACCAAGAACCGAGATTTCTCGGTAATGGCCCAGTTCACCTTCCCCATCACTTCTTTTTGATCAAAATCACTACTTAATGGAAGTCCGGTATTGGGATCAATGCTAGCCGCCCTGGAAAAATCTCCCATGATGTACCGGAAAAGCACGCCAATGGTATTTTTACCTGGCGTAACATAATCGATTCCACCTTCAAATCGATCTTCGGTACGCGCTAGATTGGCTGCTCGTTGAGATTTACCTACATCCAAATCATAGCGCAGATATTCACCATTTAAACGCCATCGCGGATGGATGGTCCATGCACCATTAGCAAATTGCGTTTGTTCAGTGCGCAAAATTTTTGTACCTGGTTGAAATAAAAATGGCATCAATGACTCGTTGTAAGTCACCCCCACATTGCCTTCCAATCTTTTACCAACCACCCAATTCCAATTACCAGCGGCATTTTTGAAATCGTTACTCATATCGCTAAATCTTTCGAATTTGTTATAAGCCCAATTCAAATCACCCGTGAATCGTTGGCGACTGATTACTTTATTGAGGAGAACCCCCCCTGTAAAACGATTGGAGATATCGGAAAAATTACCTTTTAGAGCTTCATCTTTTATTTGAGAGTCAGGCAAAGTACTTGGATTTGCCTTTGATCCATCGCGAGTTCTCATCATGTTGTCATCATAGACAAACATATAGTTAAAATAAGGCTGAATGAGTTTACTAGAAGCCGATGGTTGTAGGAACTTATTAGGATCCATTGCAACAGCACTTGAAATGACAAACATCGATAATAGTGCTATTGGAACACACAATCGCAACAGATATGAAAGCATACTGCAGAACCCATTAGACATATATTTTGAGGTATATAAAAAAACGATTTGGAACTTCACTTTCCTGCCTTTCTTTTTAAATCTACGAATCTTTTCAACGCTAAACATCATTTCTTATAACACTCTTGCACTCAGCATATTCTCATAAAATTATTGTAAACAATATTTTTTCTAAATGTTTTCAGAAAAATCACTTAAATCGTTTGTTATTTTTACCAATCAAAAATTATTATTATTGATTAGCAAGAAAAATATCTCCCAATCTTCATAACTAAGAAACTGTAAAACAAGGCATGGAATAGCAATTTACAGTCGATCATTCTCTATATTCGGAGGTTCGTATAAAAACTTGCATTTCCTAGAAAATAAATTATAATGATAATCATTCTCATTAACAAGTATGATTACTATATTATGAATAAAATACATACCCCCCAACTTATTGACATAGATTCTAATTTTTATTCAAAAGGTTCAACAGAGAGCATCCAAAAAACTCTGGATAGCGAGTGGTTATTTAAAAATGGTGACATCGTGTTGATATCGCATAAAGGAGAGCAGTATTCATTGCGATGCACGCGTAATGGCAAGCTACTTTTGAACAAATAGTACGTGGATTTAAAGTGGTAATCAGGTATATTAACATTGTGAACGAATCCATGAGTAGCATGGTAATTTTTATTAACTTTTTCGAAATGATGAATAACCATTACACTATTCAAACCTCAACACAATCTTCATCATGCATTTTGATGTTTACATACCCGTGCTTTTACCCTTTTACCTGTATTAGGAGACAACCATGAAAGGTAACATAGAGATTATCCGTCACTTAAACCAGCAACTACTGCATGAATTAACCGCTATTAATCAATATTTTCTACATGCTCGTATGTATAAAAACTGGGGGTTTCATAGTCTTGGCAAACATGAATTCGAAGAATCCTGCGAAGAAATGAAACATGCAGATGAATTAATTGAGCGGATTCTTTTTTTGGAAGGCTTACCCAATTTACAAGATCTAGGAAAATTAATGATCGGCGAAAATGCACAAGAATGCATTGCTTGCGATCTAAAACTTGAAATCAGCGCAAGAGAATCATTATTAAAAGCCATTGCAGCTTGTGAAACCGCAAA
Source organism: Nitrosomonas sp. (assembly GCA_024281825.1). GTDB lineage: Bacteria > Pseudomonadota > Gammaproteobacteria > Burkholderiales > Nitrosomonadaceae > Nitrosomonas. Next base: position 292,457 of record JAMWZY010000002.1, read on the forward strand.
CGATTTTATTTCTCGTGAATTATTTAAACATATACTTGAAGATACTGAAGAACACATCGATTGGTTAGAAACACAGCTCGATGTCATGCAAAAAGTCGGCATTCAAAATTGGTTGCAAAGCCAGATGTAAATTTTTTCCAACACTGCTGGAGTTCTCTTCCTTCTCCAGCAGTTTATTGAGCCAGCCAGCCTAATCCTCCCAGGTCAGCAAGCGATTTTTTTACTCATGAAATAAAATTTCAGGAGGCTTGATCATGAGAACCTTAAAAAACCCTGTGTTAGCAATCAGTAATGTATTTCAATCGATTACTACTAATCGACCTTCTGCATTCATCGATACTTTTTTAGTGTCTTGCCTTCAGAATCTCGAACTCCGTGCGTCACAAACCATAAAATTTTTGCTCTCCTATCAAAAATTAAATATTTCAAGTAAGTATCTCAGTCAGGATGATCCTGAAAAGCTGCTGTTCAAAAATACGCAACATAAAAAATCCACTCGAAATTCATTGCAATTAAAATCACAACCTAGACTGATCAAAACTTTGCCGGCAGAAAAATACAACATCATCAGACCAGTTAGCGCTCAGGATGAACATAATCTGTCAGGGCAATCTGTTTTATGTATTGGTGGCCGCATAAGCCTCTATACAGAATATGAACAATTTACTCATAAAATGGGAGCTCATTTTATGTCCTTTCACGGCGCACCGGATGACATACCTATTGAACGGCTACTACAGCTTTTGGAAAAAACAGATATGATTGTATGCCCGATTGACTGCATCAATCACCAAGTGTTCATTATTGTCAAATGCTATTGTCAGCTCTCTGAAAAACCTTGCGTTTTACTAGACAAATCGACATTGACTGCCTTTCAACAAGGGATTCACACATTGGCAAACTGGGCAAGCGGATTTTCCGATCTAACACAGAAAAAAATGAAACACATCATTAGATTTTAACGTTATGATTTGGAGTTTCAATCTTAATTCTCAAAGGAAAATTTATGTCTAAAAAAACGACAAAATCAGTTTCAATTGTATTAGGTACTGCTTTTGTTTCCACTCTGGCGATAAGCAATCTGTCAGCCAATACAGAAACGAATAATGCGAACCCTTTTGCAATGAAAGAGCTATCGGGTGGTTATATGCAATTAGCCCAAGCCGATGCCGCTGATAAATCCAAGCACGAAGATAAAAAACCGGCTCAGGAAGGTAAATGCGGTGAAGGAAAATGTGGCAACAAAGATGAAATGAAAAAGAATATGGAAGGTAAGTGTGGCGATAAGAAATCCGAAAAAGAAGGTAAATGCGGTGAAGGAAAATGCGGAAGCAATAAGAAATAATCCAATTACTCAAATCCTTGCGCGATAATATGAGCTATCCTGTTCATGGTGCAGGGCTAGGACTACGGCGAGCGTTTATACGCTCGCTTTCGGATCATTCAACTGATAGCGTTAATTTCTGGGAAATTGCACCCGAGAACTGGGTAGGTGTGGGCGGTTATTTTGGCAAAAAACTTCACGAACTGACGGAAAAACACCCCTTCATTTGCCACGGCCTGTCACTCTCGATCGGCGGCCCTACTCCGCTCGATCAAGCATTTTTGCAGAAACTAAAGAAATTCCTGCATGAACACAATATTCTCTATTACAGCGAGCATCTGAGTTATTGCAGTGATGATGGTCATCTGTATGATTTGATGCCAATTCCATTCACCGAACAAGCGGTTCACTATGTTGCGAATCGAATCAAGCAAGTACAAGAACAGTTAGAACAACGTATCGCAATCGAAAACGTCTCGTATTACGCCGCGCCGGGTCAAGAAATGGAAGAAATCGATTTTCTGAATGCGGTATTGCAAGAAGCCGATTGCGATCTGTTACTGGATGTCAATAATATCTATGTTAACAGTGTCAACCACGGTTATGACGCTCATACTTTTCTACAACGACTGCCTGCCGAACGTATTGCCTATATCCATATCGCCGGACATTACAATGAAGCCAAAGATCTGATAATTGACACACATGGCGCCAATGTAGTAGAACCAGTGTGGCAATTATTGAACAGTGCTTATCAACATTTTGGAATCATTCCGACCTTATTGGAGCGAGATTTCAACATACCATCGCTGCCAGAATTATTGGGAGAAGTTGCTAGCATTCAAGCTATGCAAGCTAAATGGCAAGAAGAAAATCGTGAATATCATAAACGACGAGACTGACCGTAATAATTTTACCGCCCTACAATACGCTTTTGCAGCCTATATCCGCGATCCGCAAAAGAACTCTTGCCCTAAAGATATAGATCCACGACGTATGGATGTATACAGCGACTTATTTTATCGCAATATAGACGATTTTATCGCAAACACCTACCCAATATTGCGTCAAATTTTGCCGGATAACCACTGGCACGCCATGATACGTGATTATTTTTCCAATCACTTAGCACATACGCCGTTATTTCCTGAAATGCCGCGGGAATTTCTTAAATATCTACAATATGAGCGTCATGCTTCTCCTGACGATCCCCCCTTCATATTGGAATTGGCGCATTACGAATGGATTGAACTCGCGATTTCTACCTTGGATGTAGAAATCGAACAAACAATTTTTGATCCTAATGGTGATTTGTTAACAGGCACCCCTGTGATTTCTCCATTAGCTTGGATGCTCAGCTACCACTTCCCAGTCCATCAAATCAGTCCTACTTTTCAACCACAAACCCCCTATAAAGAGCCTATTCATTTGATCGTTTATCGTGACGAAGATTTTGCCGTGCATTTTATGGAAGTTAATGTTGTCACTGCCCGTTTAATACAATTACTCAATAATACTCGTGAATCGAGTAAGTATTTATTACAACAAATTGCTGTTGAATTGAACCACCCAAACCCTGAAATAGTGATTCAAGGCGGCCTAGAAATCATAAAAAATTTGCAAGCACATCAAATAATTCTTGGCACAAAACATCTTCTTTAAGCAGAAAATACCTCAAATAGCAGTCTTTTTTACACAATCCAACCCCAATAATTTGTGGTGAAACGAAGCGATAGATTCTGCGTACAAACAACACAAGAAGCGTCCCTGACCTCTCCCCCAATCGGACATGCCATAACAAGCTGTTTGCCCTAACCGTTTTAATACTATGCTAGCGACCCACACTATTTTGAATTTTAGCCATTTCCCAGAAATGTTAAGATGGAATAATGAAATGGAATGATTTAGAAAACTGGAGCGGTTACTGGGAGCAGTTGCGCGCGGCATTTACATCACCGAAAGTCGATCCTGACGTTCTGGATGCTTCTTTGCGCGCCGCACGCCAGCACATTCCGGTGCCGGTTCTATGGTTACTCGGTAAAACCCAAGCTGGCAAAACTTCGATCATCAAGGCATTGACGGGTAATGAAACAGCTGAAATCGGCAATGGATTCCAGCCGTGCACGCGAACCTCACAGTTTTACGATTTCCCTACACCAGCACCGATCGTACGGTTCCTCGATACGCGCGGCCTTGGCGAAGTTTCGTATGATCCCAGCGATGACATCCGCTATTGCGAAGCGCAAGCACATTTGCTAATTGCCGTAGTGAAAGTAATTGATCTCAGTCAAGCCAGTGTTTTTGACGTGCTGCACACGATTCGCAAACGCCATCCCGAATGGCCAGTATTGATCGTGCAAACTGGATTGCATGATCTATATCCTGACGACTTCGCGCATATCCTGCCTTGGCCTTACGACGATGACCCACTGCCGGGTAGTATTCCACTGGATTTACGCCGTGCATTACAGGCACAACGTAATAGCCTCAAGCCATTACCCGGCTTCGCACCAGTACAGTGGGTCGCAGTGGACCTGACCTTGCCGGAAGATGGTTTTAGTCCTATAGAATATGGCCTGGAAGCACTCTGGCAAAGAATAGAAGCGTTATCTTCCTTGGGCCTGCAGTATCAACTCAGTGGTGGCAGAGAAGTACGCGATATCTATGCACGTGCCGCACATCAACACATCATCGGTTATACCTTCACTGCGGCAGGTCTGGGTGCTTTACCAGTAGTCGATCTAGTTAGCGTTTCGGCCGTTCAAGCAAAGATGCTGCACGGCTTGGCCAAACTGTATGGACAACATTGGGATCAAAGTACCATCAGTGAATTTCTGGGATTGATGGGCGTAGGCATCGCATCGAATTACTTGACTCGGTGGTTAACCCGCACTGCGGTAAAGATCATCCCAGTTTGGGGTCAAACAATCGGCACTCTATGGAGCGTTGCTTCGACAGGTTCTTCCACATATGCATTGGGGAAAGCAGCAATTTATTTCTTTGCGCGACGAAAGAATGGTTTGAATATTGACCCCGATTCACTACGCCGGTTGTATGCTGAGGAATTAAAACGCGGCGCTTTGATTTTAAAGCAACGCTTACACAAGCCGAACAAGCCCGAATGAAGTATTTTTCGTTGTTCAATCCGCTTAGGATGTTGATACTTTTGTTACTCATTTTACCAATACTGGCGTTACTTAGTTTTGGCGTCATATGGTTGTGGCAAAGTGACTATTTAGTAGATTGGTTGATCGCGCTTGCAGCATGTAGTGTATTGAGTTATGGCTTACAATCTTGGCTTGTGCAACGTGAAAGTAAACTATTACGCGATGCCTCCACAACCCCCAATCCAACTTGGCCGCCCAATACCGATACAGTGTGGAAGCAGGTAGAAGCATTGGCGGAAAGCACACACCCCGAAGATTGGCCATTGGAAAATGGCACATGGACATTACAACTCGCGCAACAAACTTTGCAAACGGTCGCGCACAATTATCACCCAGATGTTGAAAAACCGTTATTGGAACTGACCATCCCCCATACATTGCTGATTATTGAACGTGCTAGCCGTGATTTACGCCAGGATATAGCGGAAAAAATCCCTTTCAGTCACCGTCTAACGATCGGTGATTTATTTCGGATTCAACGCTGGAAAGTTAAAGCAGAACAACTGTTCAACATCTATCGGGCTGGCAACATCATCGTTAACCCTGTCAATGCACTGCTCAGCGAAACTTGGCGTCATTTGCGTGAACGCAGCTTCATACTGGCGAAAGATGAATTGCATCGATGGTTTTTACGTACCTATGTACGCAAAGTCGGTTACTACGCAATCGATCTTTATAGTGGACGCTTGTCATTGGGTATCGAACATCCCGACTCAGCCACCTCTATTTCCGAAATCGATCTGAAACAAGCAGCCGATACGTTAACAAAACAGCGCGATGAGCCCTTGCGTATTTTAGTTTTAGGTCGCTCAAATGCTGGAAAATCGAGCTTGATCAATATATTATTCGGTGAATTCATTACCGCAACAGACACCCTGCCGGATACTACGGATACCATCAAACCGTTTGTTCTGACACACAAGGGCTTATCACAAGCGATTATCTTCGATAGCCCCGGCTGTGATAGTCCGCTATTCAGCCAAGAACAGATGCTAACGGCCGCTGGCGAATCGGATTTGATTCTGTGGGTAACACCGGCTAATCGCCCGGATCGACAAATCGAGCGCGATAATCTCGATGCGCTGCGTGCATTCCAAGCTATGCGCACGCACCGACCCCCGCCACCTTTATTGGTCGCTATCAGCTTCATTGATCGCTTGCGACCCATCAATGAATGGCAGCCACCCTATGATTTAAACGATACTGACAATCCCAAATCACTCAACATCGATCACGCAATACAAGCAGTTGTCAACGATCTTGCGGTACCAATTGAACGTGTTATCCCTGTAAGCCTGGCCGAAGGCAAAATCTATAACGTGGATGATGCACTGTGGTCTGCAATATTAAGCATGCAAAGCGAAGCGCTGCGTGTACGTTTGATGCGCTGCCTGGATGCACAAAAAAATGCTGAGAACTGGAACATGCTGCAACACCAAATGGTCAGTACCGGGCGATTTCTTAAAAAATTACCGGACTTGCTGATGACTAAAAACAAGAAATAATGCCTTCGAATATCAGTGTTCTCAAAACATCTCCAACTTTTATCTATCCTTTGATTTGACCTGCTATGAAGCCTGTTTATTCCTTATTTTTTCCGCTGTTTCTGTTATGGATTCTATTTTTTACTCATTCGGTACATGCACAATACTGGTGGAATGCAAGCCGAGAACCCGCCGGGTTGGCGCCCGATCCTACTACCACACCAGAAGCAATCATCCAAGTGTATGGCGCACGTACATTCAGTTGGCGAGGATACTTTGGGATTCACACTTGGATTGCAGTAAAACCAACGCAAGCAAAAAACTATACCGTGTATGAAGTGATTGGTTGGCTACAACGTCGAAAACTATCAGTGGTATCGATCCATCAAAATGCCCCTGACCGATACTGGTATGGTAATTTACCAGAAGTTTTGTTAGAAAAGCGCGGCAACGGCGTGGATGCAATGATTAAAAAAATCGATCAGGCCGCACGCACTTATCCTTATTCCAATAGCTATACCATTTGGCCAGGTCCGAATTCCAATACTTTTATCGCTTGGATCTCTCGGGCAATTCCCGAGCTTCAATTGGATTTACCGCCGACCGCAATCGGCAAAGATTATCTCAGCCCATGGTTTTTCTCACGCGCCCCAAGCGGCAGCGGTTATCAGTTTTCGTTATTTGGACTAGTCGGCATACTGGTCAGCCCCATAGAAGGCTTTGAATTGAATTTTCTGGGACTAACTTTTGGTTTTGATCTTGATCCCCTTGCAATCAAACTTCCTCTGATCGGTCGTAAAAACTTTTCGCCTCTCGCTTCTTAACTTTACGCGCTGGATTGATAAAAATACCACTGGATTTAATTGATAACTATTCCTATTCATACTATAGTGATTGACAAATTTATTACCAAACGACAAATAAGCTATTTTTAACAAAACCATTTAATTTACTCATCATTTCGAATTCTTTTATGTTTAAACTCAATATGAACCGCTTTATCCTCGCCTTAGTCTGCTTCTTTACGTGGTCCGTGCAGTCGACACAGGCACAGGAGGTCGTTGTTTACTCTGCCCGTATCGAACAACTGATCAAACCGATGTTTGATGCATTCACCAAAGAAACTGGCATCAAAGTAAAATACACCACAGACAATGAAGGCGCGCTGCTCGCCAAACTTGAAGCGGAAGGCAAAAATACGCCTGCAGATATGTTGGTGACTTCCGATGCTGGAAATCTTTGGGCTGCTGCTCAAGCAGAGCTACTAAAACCCATCAAATCCAGCGTCCTTGCGCACAACATTCCTGCCCACCTGCGTGATCCGCAACATCAATGGTTCGGCTTATCAATTCGTGCCAGGACTTTGGTTTACAACACAAAAAAAGTCAGGCCAGAAGAACTTTCATCCTATGAAAGCCTGGCTGATCCGAAATGGAAAAATCGGTTATGCTTGCGTTCATCCAAAAAAGTTTATAACCAATCATTGGTCGCGATGATGATTGCAGAGCATGGCGAAGCCAAAACAGAAGAGATCGTCAAAGGCTGGGTCGCCAATCTGGCGACGGATCCGCTCTCTGATGACACCAAAGCATTGGAATATGTCGCTGCAGGAAAATGCGACGTGACCTTAGTAAACACTTATTACTTCGGTCGTTTGATGAAAAAAGACCCGAACCTGCCGCTAGCAATCTTCTGGCCCAATCAGGATAAAAACGGTGTTCACGTAAATGTTTCTGGCGCAGGCATCACCCGTTACAGCCGTAATGAGGAAGCTGCAATCAAATTACTTGAATTCTTGTCCTCTGAGAAAGCCCAAAATCTATTTGCTGATGTGAACATGGAGTATCCAGTCAATCCAGCCATTGATGCCGACCCATTTGTTGAAAGTTGGGGTGAGTTTAAACAAAACCCAATGAATTTGGTAAAAGCCGGCGAACTGCAAACAACTGCAGTAAAACTCATGGATCGCGTCGGGTACCGCTGATGCATAAATGGAACATGAAGCGCTGCCAATAGCAATACTAATAACTCGCTTCATGTTTTCTTTGTTTTACTTTTAATCTTTGCAGTACGATGCTCGTCTGGCGTTTAATTCCTTTTCTAGCTGCAATATTAGTATTAGCGCCTGTTGGTGTAGTTGTTTCATCATTACTCGCCCCAACCAGCGATATTTGGCAACATTTAATCGCAACATCGCTACCACTTTTATTGCATAATACTTTTTGGCTTGCGTGCGGCGTTATCGCTGGCACAGCGATATTAGGCACCAGTTTGGCCTGGATAACCGCAATATATGATTTTCCTGGACGTGGCTTTTTCTCTTGGGCGTTATTACTGCCTATGGCTATGCCAGCGTATGTTACTGCGTTTGTTGCACTAGGCTTGTTCGATTTTACCGGTCCTATCCAAACCACGCTGCGCAACGCACTCGACAGCGATTTATCTTGGTTTCCCGAGATACGCGGTCGCATGGGGGTTATCGCCGTAATGTCCTTGGCTTTTTACCCTTATGTATACCTACTTGCGCGCAATGCATTTTTGACGCAAGGCAAGCGCTCACTGGAAGTCGCTCAATCGTTAGGCCTTAACCGAACACAAGGATTTCTCCGTGTTGCATTGCCGATGGCCCGCCCCTGGATTGCCGGCGGCCTGATGCTGGTGCTCATGGAAACATTAGCAGACTTCGGCACAGTCGCCGTTTTTAACTACAATACCTTTACCACCGCAATTTACAAAGCCTGGTTCAATATGTTCTCCCTGCAAGCTGCTTCGCAACTGGCTTCATTATTGATCATCGTCGTTTTTATCGTAATCGTGATCGAACAGCGCTTGCGTTTGCGCATGCGTTACGCGGAAACAAAAGTGAGCGGCCGAGCCCAGCGCATTCAACTAACCGGATGGCAAAATGTACTCACTATAGGCTTCATAGCATGTATTTTAATCTTGGCATTTGCATTGCCTGTCGCACAACTTGCACTCTGGTCTATTGAGGCTTTTTCACAAGATTTTGATATCGCGCGTTATTTGGGATTTTTGTCGCATTCAATATTGCTATCCGGTTTAGCTGCCGTGCTCACTTGCTCCGTAGTAACCTTGATGATTTATAGCGTGCGCCGTCATCCGGATATTGCCACACGCAATGCTGTTCGCATTGCAACAATTGGCTATGCACTGCCGGGCACTGTCCTAGCCATCGGTGTTTACGTACCCTTGACGTGGTTGGATGGCCAATTGTCGACAGGATTGGAGCAATGGCTTCAGATAGAAATCGGGCCGATCATTCAAGGTACCATTGTTTTAATGTTGATCGCCTACTTGATACGCTTCATGGCTGTGAGTCACTATGCCATTGACAGTGCAATGCGCCGAATAACGACCAGTATTGATGAAGCGGCCATGAGCCTTGGATTGAGCGGATGGTCGATCATTGGCAAAGTGCACATACCTATACTCAAATCGGGCTTATTTACCGCAATGACCTTAGTATTTGTCGATGTCATGAAAGAAATGCCAATTACGCTGATGACACGACCTTTTGGTTGGGATACCCTCGCAGTACGTATCTATCAAATGACTTCCGAAGGACAATGGGAGCAAGCTGCAATTCCTGCGTTGACGCTGGTATTAGCAGGTTTGATACCTATTTTCCTATTCATGCGCCAAACTGAGTAATAACGATGAGTCACCCATTTTTACAACTTAGCACGATTCAACAAGCATATGGAGGTCGTATTGTCGTAGATGCGCTGACACTAGCACTCAAACAAGGAACAATCGGTTGTTTATTGGGCCCGAGTGGATGCGGGAAAACCACCGTATTGAGATGCATTGCTGGCTTTGAGAAAATCACCGCAGGTGAAATCCGACTGGATGACGTTTTACTGTGCAGCGCACATCACTTTGTCCCTCCCGAACAAAGACACATCGGTATGGTTTTCCAAGACTATGCTTTATTTCCTCATCTCAGTGTTGCAGATAATATCCGCTTCGGTTTGAATCATTTGAACAAAATCGAGAAACAACAGCGCGTGCATGAATTACTCGACACCATGCACTTGACGGATTCGGTTAACAAATTTCCACATGAACTATCAGGTGGACAGCAACAACGTGTTGCTTTAGCGCGCGCACTCGCCCCTAGACCGAAACTATTATTACTTGATGAGCCATTCTCGAACTTGGATGTGAATTTACGTGAACGCCTCAGTATGGAAGTACGTGATATTCTCAAACAACAACATATTACCGCCATTCTAGTCACCCACGATCAAGCCGAAGCATTTACGATTGCCGACCAAATCGGTGTCATGTACCAAGGTGCTATTCAACAATGGGGTACTGCGGATAATCTCTATCACCACCCTATCAATCGATTTGTAGCACATTTTATTGGACAAGGCTCGCTGTTGCCCGGAATTATGCGGGATTCTTATCATGTAGAAACCGAGCTGGGTGTTTTACCGACATCATTAACGTCACAAGAAACTAGTACGAACTCTCACGTCGTCGACGTTTTTTTGCGTCCTTCCGATATCGAATTCGACGAAAACAGTAATACATACGCGACAATAACCCACAAAGCTTTTCTAGGTGCAGAAATCCTCTATACTATTCATCTAGACAGCGGTATAACATTACTTTTACTCGCTTCTAGCTACGTCAATAGAACCATAGGAAATCGCATTGGAGTTAGATTACGCTCCTACCCCACTAAAAAGGCCATAGTTTTCAGTCGCCCATAATCACCACCATTTTTTAGATTTGGTGCTTCACATTTGACTGTTTTTTCTATAGCATAGCAAAATAAGTTGTTTTACAACCTTTCAACAAATTTAATCCCAAACTTCAGTCAGCTAATTGATTCCCAGATTTTCAACGATAGTGTTGGGTTTATGCTTTTACAATCACTTATTTAACAGAGGACTATATGAGTCAGCATATTCATCATGTTACGGATGCTAGTTTTGATGCAGAAGTTTTACAATCAGCTACGCCTGTTTTAGTAGATTATTGGGCAGAGTGGTGCGGCCCTTGTAAAATGATTGCGCCGGTACTGGATGAGGTTGCGAATGAATACGGAGACAAACTAAAAGTAGTCAAACTCAACATTGACGAAAACCAGTCTACGCCCCCTAAATATGGCATTCGCGGCATTCCTACTTTGATGTTATTCAAAAATGGTAATATCGAAGCAACAAAAGTCGGTGCTCTATCGAAGTCACAACTTACCGCATTTATTGACAGTCACATCTAAACCGATTAGTCTTACGCGCCTATGGATGTGGATCATGTGGGATTCTTTCTTAACTACATTATCCACTTGAGCAATTCCACCTGTAACCTTTTCCTTCCCTATTTCATCGTTCATTTGATTATCCTTTATCACGAGTACCCTCATGCGCTTATCTGATTTAAAAAATCTTCATGTTACCGAGTTAGTCAAAATGGCCGTCGAATATGAAATTGATGGCGCCAATCGAATGCGCAAACAGGATTTAATTTTTGCTCTATTAAAGAATCAAGCGCGAAAAGGCGAAACCATTTATGGACATGGAACGTTAGAGATACTACAAGATGGCTTTGGCTTTTTACGATCCCCTGATACATCTTATTTGGCTGGTCCAGATGATATTTATATTTCACCCAGTCAAATTCGGCGTTTCAATTTACATACAGGTGATTCGGTTGATGGAGAAATCCGCCCCCCTAAGGATGGTGAACGGTACTTTGCATTAGTTAAAGTTGATAAAGTCAATAGCGAACCACCAGAAAACTCCAAACAAAAGATTTTATTCGAGAACCTTACCCCTCTATTTCCCAATGAGCGCCTTATATTAGAACGTGATATTAGAGCCGAAGAAAACATAACCGGCCGCATCATTGATTTAATTGCGCCTATCGGAAAAGGACAACGTGGTTTATTGGTTGCCAGTCCAAAATCAGGAAAAACCGTGATGCTTCAACATATTGCACATTCTATTGAGGCGAATTATCCAGACGTTATTCTGATAGTTTTACTTATTGACGAACGTCCTGAGGAAGTGACTGAAATGACTCGTTCGGTACGTGGCGAGGTAATATCCTCTACTTTTGACGAAGCCGCAACACGTCACGTACAAGTAGCTGACATGGTCATTGAAAAAGCGAAACGCTTAGTTGAACATAAAAAAGATGTAGTCATATTGCTTGATTCTATTACTCGATTGGCACGCGCCTATAATACTGTGGTTCCTGCTTCAGGCAAGGTACTGACCGGGGGTGTCGATGCCAGCGCGTTACAGCGCCCAAAACGCTTTTTCGGCGCTGCAAGAAATATTGAGGAAGGCGGTTCTTTAACGATTATCGCAACTGCATTGATTGATACCGGATCGCGTATGGATGACGTTATTTATGAGGAATTCAAGGGTACCGGCAATATGGAGATCCATTTAGATCGACGCATGGCAGAAAAGCGTATTTATCCAGCCATCAATGTCAACCGCTCTGGAACCCGCCGCGAGGAGCTCCTCATATCCGCTGAGATTTTACAAAAAATTTGGGTTTTGCGTAAATTACTGCATCCAATGGATGATATGGATGCTATGGCTTTTCTGCTCGACAAAGTTAAAGGAACTAAAAACAATTCTGATTTTTTTGACTCGATGAAACGCGTTTAAATTTATAGCCTTTAAGAAAAAGCTATTCATTTCTTCTCTTGTGTTCGATCAAGAATATCGCTTGCGAAGCGAAAATTCTTGGCATCTTTGGCATTGCTACACTCAACGACCAATTCTTGACGAGAGCAATAGCAATTGATCAATCCTTTCTCATTCAGTTGGCTGATCATATCATCAGCACTCATATGAATGGGAATAGTTAATCCAAGTAATTTTTTCGCTCCATTTTTAGTCAAGAAATAGGCTGTAAGCCCCCAGAAGCGCCCCACAAATTTTGACACATACGGATTGATGTGTTGTATTTTATTTTTTCTATGATTAATAAAAAAAATATCCGCATCCTCTGGAATATAGTGAGTAAATTTTTGTAACGTAGCCGTATCGCATTGAATCAATGCATCGTCTTCAAGAATGAAAGTGATCTTATTGACTGAATTGGCTGCTTTCTCCCAGAGCGCATGATGAGAAAGATATACCCCTATTTGTGCTAAAGAAAGGGCATTTCCAGAACCGAGATCCTTATTATCGGGTGAAAGTATACCTTGCTTGATGAGATCCTCCGTATCAATGGTCGCGCCATCAACCGCAGGAAACATGCTCAAATTAAAATTTACATTATCAAACTGATCTTCAATAAATTTTTTCTTATCGGTCCTACGAAGAAGATTGATGCAATGCGTTTCAAAATGAATGTACTCACTTTGCCTGAATAATCTTTTTGTACTGTCTTGCTGGAAAGAAAATAAAAAATAATCAACGGTTAATAACGCAGCAGAAAAAAAAGATTGAAGCGAGTCTTTAATATAAAAAAAAACCTTCCATAACATGGATTGACTACTCCAACGTGAACGAACAAATTTTCTTAGAAAGCTTGTAGTATGGTCGTTTTCCATAAGAAACCCAATCAAAAGCAATTAATCGACTCAAATAATATTTTTGAAGTCTATCAAAACTCGAGTTTCTCATCACCTAAAGAAAAGCCGATTTTATTAGGCTATTCGATAATAAAAATAAATTTATCACTTGTGGTACGTACCTAATTTTAGAAAAATAATTGCAAAACCGCTATTGCATTTGAGCCAATTCAATTTCTATCAACAAAAGCTGAACAAGGATACATACTAAATTATATAGCAGTATCCTTGTTTGCAAGCCACAATATTTTATTAAAAAATATCTTTAAATTAACTTGTTAGTCTGTTTTACAAGATGGAAATGCACTCGGGCAATTTGAACGTAGTCCCCCAGAGAATGCTGTTGCCTGCGCTTTGAATCTTAGAAATTCAAGAATTTTATCTTTATATTGTGGAAGTCTGGTCCAAAAAATATAATTAACATCTAATTCATTCTTGGCAAAATTATTCAGTTGAGCCATCGTCGGCACAAATCCTGTGTTGTCATGACGGGTATTGAGGTAATTGGCGTGCTCAATTTGTACCATTAAAGGCAACACACCATTATTCTTACGATAATAGCTATAAATCCCTGTTGGATGATTCACACCCGGATCTTCCAAAAACACATCAGGACAGCCTATTCCAGTATCAGACTGTTTAAATTTCCCAATCAATTCCGCCAATTGATCTCGCGGATAGTTCAAATAATGAAATGTCACGGTATTTGGAAACGCTACGCGAATTTTTTGATGTAGGATAGCCAAATTATCAAACCAGCCATTTTCTTGAGCATCCGTCATACTTGGCAATGCATTTCCAAGAGCGGTTTCATTCATTGTAATGCCTTCAAAATAGGGATGTGAGTTATAGCGCTTCCCCATTGCAGCAAATAACGCTGCCAAGCGATCCCTAACCTTTGGATTCCAAAGCTTTACATTGCGACCCTTCGGTGTTTTTGAACCAGATTTCGCCCAAGTAAACTGGCCACCCTCGTATTCAGGCACTTTCATGTAATTAGGAACAACATTTCCCTCAAGATCAAATGATTTTAACCCTACATGAACAAAAAGTCGTTTTTTCCGACTGGATAACTGTGCAAGAAGCTTATCAATCAATGCAAAGTTATAAACGCCTTTTGAAGGTTCTAGTTCTGGCCATGAAAAGCGCGCTTGCACTCCCCGTAAGGCCGGTGTACTTTGCATTTCGTCATAAACCATATTCATGTACGAATCAATCGATTTTTGCTTAGGTGTAAGTATATAGTAGTGGCCAGGGTGCCATTTCATTGCACCTGCAGCATTTACTGCTCCCAAAGGAATTAAACTCATACCTATGACAAAAGTTATCCCAAAAATTAAATTACAAGCTCGTTTGATTTTAAGCGAGAATTTATCGTCTTGTGTATTATTCATTTCGTAGTTAAAACATTTCTTCATTAAAAGTTCCTTTTGTTATCTTGATTAAAATCAATTATGTCGGTTCGATTACCATTGTTTTGTCGCTTTAAGTACGACTTTGTAAAACTTATGCACATTTACTACACAGCTTCAAATCGCTGATAAAAGATCCGTCCTAAATCACATTGAATCGATCTTGCTATCCTCCAATTTTTCATTATGACGTTTTGAAAAAAAATTTCTTATTGTCTGATTAACAACAAGAAATCCGTAGAACCCTACTCAATCAAAGCCATTTCACTCGACTTGAGATTTTTTTAGGGTGTACTGCAAAAAATTACAAAATTCTGACTCAGAAGAAAACATCGAAATTATTTCGTGTGATTATTTCCCCCTCTTAAAAATATACGTGGGAAAAAATACCATGTCAATCATTGTTTCATAAAATTGCAGCTAACAAATAAACCATCCTAGCTTGTATCCCAATATCCATGAGGCTTCACATGGAATCCAATATGAATTTCAAATAAAACCGATGAAATGGTTATCGGAAACAAGAGAATGAGATCTGAAGAAACATATGGCGATTGTAGAGGTGGCACACGTTACGAAGCATGACAACTACGTCGATTTCAACAACATCAAACTGCAAGATTGCTGTGATCAGCATCAATGTCACAACGTGAAGACAAAGGTGACTGTACTCGCTATAAGAGTGACACGTCCTAGCCTTATGCAAACTAACTATGAAAAGATATTAATTACAAGGATATTTCAATAAAACTGATAACACATGCCAATCGTCCCTTCAACAAGACCTACCCTCATATTTTCTGGGATCGTTAAATATGCTAAAATGCAAGACCGTTCATTCAGTTGAAATTAAGTATCTTTTTTATAAGCTTATTTCCGAATAATTGCTGTTTTTGCCCAAATTCCCATGAATAAGTAATTATCTAATTGATATCTACAAAATCTACTATCTATTCTGGATATCAATACTCGAAAAACTTGCTTATCAACAACTTAAGAATATCTATGTATCAATCACTTCTCAACAAAGAAAATACACTTGCAGTTATTGGGCTAGGCTATGTAGGATTACCTATCGCATTATCATTTGCTAAAAAAATCAAGGTAATAGGATTTGATATCCATGCACATAGATTAGAAATGATGCGTAACAACATTGATCCTAGCAACGAGTTGACTAGAGATGATTTCATTGATTGCGATATCGAATTCACAAACGATTTAAATGTTTTAAAAAAGGCAAAATTTTTTATTGTGGCTGTACCTACCCCTGTTGACTCACATAACGTTCCTGATTTAACAGCTGTTTTAAGAGCCTCCGAAACAGTCGGAAAAGTTATTAAAAAAGGCGACTATGTAGTATATGAATCAACGGTATACCCCGGATGCACCGAAGAAGATTGCTTGCCTGTTATAGAGAAATCATCCGGATTGAAAGCCGGTATTGATTTTAAATATGGATATTCACCTGAAAGGATCAATCCCGGCGACAAACTTCATACACTGGAAACTATCGTAAAAGTAGTATCTGGAAATGATGCGGAAGCTCTTGATCAAATTGCGAAGGTTTATCATTTGGTAGTAAAGGCGGGCATACATCAAGCTAGCTCAGTGAAGGTAGCCGAAGCGGCAAAGATTATTGAAAATACACAACGCGATTTAAATATCGCCCTCATGAATGAGCTATCAATCATTTTCGATAAAATGAATATCAATACTTTTGAGGTACTTGAAGCAGCCGGAACCAAATGGAATTTTCTGAAGTTTTTTCCTGGACTCGTTGGAGGCCATTGTATCGGTGTAGATCCATACTATCTTACTTACAAATCGCAACAACTCGGTTATAACAGTCGCGTCATTTTATCCGGCAGAACAATTAATGACGAAATGGCTAATCATGTTGCAAAAAAAACAGTTCAAGCCATCATTAAATCCGGCGTCAATGTAGCGCAAGCTAAAGTACTCATCATGGGGTGCACATTCAAAGAAAACGTATCGGATATTCGCAATTCAAAAGTAGCCGATGTATATAATGAGCTGGTTGCATACCAGGTACAAGTAGATGTATCCGATCCTCGCGCGAATAGTGACGAAGTCAAACATGAATATGGCTTTAGTCTATGTGAAAAAATAGGAACAAGTTATGACGCAGTCATTGCAACAGTTAATCACAATGACTACAAAGATTTAACTGAGGAATACTTCAAGTCACTGTTAAAACCCAATGGCATTTTAGTTGATATCAAAGGCCAATTCAGAAACAAGATTCAGAACTTGAAATACTGGAGCCTTTAATGACTTCATTTCATTCGAATTCGCTTGATCAGCATACTTTTCTTATCACTGGCGGAGCTGGCTTCATCGGTTCGCATATCGTTGAATATCTGTTAAATAATAAAGCTAAAAAAGTCAGAGTATTGGATAACCTGAGTACAGGTCTACAAAAGAACATAGATCTCTTTAGTAATCATCCAGCTTTTGAATTCATTCAAGGTGATATCCGAGATTTTGCTATTTGTCAGAAAGCCTGCGCAGGAATAGATTATGTTTCTCACCAAGCAGCATTGGGCTCGGTTCCTCGCTCGATAAAAGACCCACTCACTACCAATGAAGTCAATATTACTGGCTTCGTTAACATGATCACTGCTGCAAAAGACGCACACATTAAAACATTTGTATACGCTTCATCGTCTTCTGTTTACGGCAGTGAACCCACGCTACCCAAAATTGAAAATCGCGTAGGAGAGCCGCTCTCACCTTATGCGGTAACAAAAAAAACAAATGAGCTATATGCCTCTGTCTTTCATGAGCTATATGGCATGCAAGTCATTGGTTTTAGATATTTTAATGTATTTGGACCAAGACAAGATCCAAATGGTCCCTATGCAGCTGTTATACCACTTTTCATCAAAGGCATACTCGACAAAACACCTGTTTATATCAATGGTGATGGTGAACAAACTCGTGACTTTACGTTTGTGGATAATGCCGTACAAGCCAATATTCGCGGCCTGTTTTGTGAAAATCAGCAAGCTTTTGGTAAAGTGATCAATGTAGCTGTGGGTGAAAAATTTACCGTAAACTATATGTACGATGCAATCAAGGGTATGTTGCAATCTCAGCACGAAGCAACTCATCGTGCTCCACGTGCTGGAGATATCCGCAATTCCTTAGCAGATACTTCATTAGCTCATGCCTTGATTGGATATACCCCAACACATCGTTTTATGGATGGATTGAAAGAAACCGTAAATTTCTTTGTAAAAATTTATCAGTAGCTTCTTAAGCCAGAAACCTCGTTTAAATCGAGGGATCTAGCTTGGATTTAAAATTAACTGCCAGCAGATTGTTGTAAGTGAATCAAAGCTTCACTCACATGCTTGGTAGCTTCATCTGCATGATTTTGTTTGGCGTGCTCAATAGCTTCATTCAGATGCTTAACAGATTCAGAAGCGTGTTGTTTATTGGCACCTGAAAGTTCATTCTCTGCAGCTTCTGCATGTTTCAAACTTTCTTCTGCATGCTCCAACAACACTTTAGTATGACCTGCTTTCCCATGAGTTTGGGCAGATTCTGCATGCTTTATTGCTTCTGCAGTATGTGGATTGATATCTGCAGCAACCAGCGGAAAACTAATAAGAAGTGTGATGATCGGGATTATCAGTAATGATTTAATGCGTTTCATAAGCCTATCCTTTTTATACTCGGTTATTGAAAGAAAGAATTCGCTATTCAACCTCCTAACTCACAGTGAACAGTGTAATTCTATAGAAATAGACTAATATGATTAACAGTAGTTCAAATTAATTTCCCATAACCCATTCAATATTAACCATTATTTTAACAAGCCATTAAGAATATCGTAATCAATCCATTGCTGTTTGAAGGTTTTTCCACTGATTTGTATAAACGGTTTTTCTGGCTCACCTAAATCTGACAAAATTGCTAGCGCGCCAGAAAAATTTTGCGAATGCGTGTAACTGTTGACTGTAATCAATGTTAGCAGATTTGCCGCCATTGCTGACTTTAAACCATTCTCAGAATCTTCAATTGCAATACATTGCTGCGCATCTAATTTAAGCTGGTTCAATACCCAGTGATAAATATCAGGAGCAGGTTTCTTCATCGGCACAATATCTCCGGCACCAATCACATCAAACCAATCAATGGATCCTTCTCCAAGGGTGGATTTTAGTAATGAAGTAACATTTTCCAGCGTGGTGGTTGTAGCGATGGCTAACATTATTTTTTTGTCACGCAGCTCATGGATCAATCGGACCACTCCTGGCCGTAGCGGAATACTGCCTTTTTCCATGAGCATTTCATAAAACCCTGTTTTGGCTTTATGCAAGTGTGCGATCCAATCTTTCAAATCATTTCTGTCCAATAATCCCGGGGAGTATTTTTCAATGTAATAGCGAATACGTTCTTTACCACCCGTTATTTGTAACAATTCACCATAAAGCTCGATACTCCACTGCCAGTTCAACCCATTTTCTTTGAATGCCTGATTAAAAGCGACACGATGACCATCTTGTTCGGTATCCGCTAGAGTTCCATCAACGTCAAATAAAACAGCTTGCAAAGTATTACCAAAATTCATACGAATTTACCTCAAAATAAACTTATATTGTGCGATGACTAGCTCGCTGGAGACGATCCTCAATAGCTAGCCAACTGGGGTGATCAGGCACCATTTCAACTAATAAATAATCAAACCCTGCCTGATCCAATTGATGCAAAATCGCATATAACTCCCTACCATAAGATTCTGGATCATTGGGCATGGAGCAATATTGCAGGTATTCATTTTGCTGCAAAGGTGGTTGTTGAATAGTCGACCAAGTAATAACCATCGTTTTTAGCTGCCGGTTCGTCAATTTTTTCGCGTACTGCCACAGTTGTTCTGTCACACACAATTTGAGCGGTGTCGTCGGTGCATAGTGCGAAGGTAACGATCCTGGCACGCGAGTTTTGGATGAATCTACTCGATTCATCATACTAATCGAAGCACCGAATGCTGATTCGAGTTCAGCCAAAGTAATTCCACCCGGCCTAAGCACTTTAGGGTTATCGCCCACAAAACTAACTATCGTGCTTTCCAAGCCGACTGTACACGACCCTCCATCTAAAATCATGTTGACCTCCGAACCCAACTCTTTCTGCACGTGCGCTGCCGTAGTTGGACTGATCCGACCAAAACGATTAGCAGAAGGTGCAGCGAGCGCTTTCCCTGGCCCTAGAGATCGAAGCAAGGCCAATGCAATAGGGTGACCGGGAACACGTATTCCCACAGTGTCTTGCCCACCCGTTACAACATCCGACACACGTCGGTTGCGCTTCAGAATCAAAGTCAATGGCCCAGGCCAGAATTGTGTTGCGAGCTTTAAAGCAGCATCCGGTATTGCTTGTGCCCATTCGGCTAGATGCGAAAAATCAGCGATATGCACTATCAGAGGATGATTCACTGGTCTTTGTTTGATACGATAAATATTGCTAACCGCTTTGATATTTGTTGCATCAGCACCAAGGCCATAAACTGTTTCTGTCGGAAAAGCGACTACTCCACCCGCATTTAAGATATCCACGGCACGAGAAACTTGTTCGCGCTGCTGCCTCGTAATAACAGCATTTTCCAAGGAAAAAGATACGCCTCTCATTGCATGAATAAAACTATGAAATCTTCAGCATTCGATCCAATGATAATTTGGCAAGCTTAGCCTCATCTTCTGGCACTTTGATTTGATTAACCACATTACCATTGACTAGATTTTCCAATGTCCAAGCCAGATGCTGTGGATCAATGCGCGCCATGGTTGAGCACATACACACCATCGGTGACATAAATTGAATGATCTTTCCTTGCGGTTTAAACTCCTCAGTAATTCGACTAACCAGATTCAGCTCGGTACCAACTAACCAACGCGTATTATTTGGCGCCTCGGCAATGGTTCTAATAATGTATTCTGTAGAGCCAACAAAATCAGACGCCTTACAAACTTCAAAGCTGCACTCTGGGTGGGAAATAACAATGCCATCTGGATACTGATTACGAAACCGAATAATGTGATGTGGTTGGAACATTTGATGAACCGAGCAATGACCTTTCCACAGTAAAATCTTGGCTTTCTGAATTTGCTCAGGCGTGAGCCCTCCTAAAGGTTCATCAAAATTCCATACCACCATTTCATCCAAAGGAATACCCAACTGATGACCACTCCAGCGTCCTAAATGTTGATCTGGAAAAAACAACACCTTTTCTCGCTGCTTAAAAGACCATTGCAATACTTTACCGGCATTGCTGGAAGTACATACAATTCCACCGTGTTCACCACAGAAGGCTTTCAGATCCGCCGCCGAATTAATGTAGGTTACCGGTGTAATTTTTTCATCGGGATTCAACACATCCGCTAAATCACGCCAAGCCCGCTCTACATTCGACAAACTCGCCATATCCGCCATTGAACAACCTGCGGACATATCAGGTAAAATAGCCACTTGTTGTGGGCTAGAAAGAATATCCGCAACTTCTGCCATAAAATGCACACCGCAGAAAACTAGGTAATCTGCATCGGTTTGCGCCGCCAGAAATGAAAGCTTCAAGGAATCGCCCGTCAAATCTGCATGCCGATAGACGTCAGCACGTTGATAGTGATGTGCCAAAACAACCGCACGCTTACCGAGCATTTTTTTGGCTTCGATGATACGCTGAGCACACACCTCATCTTGTAGCAAATCATAGTGTTCAAAATCAATTGCTTCATGCTGCATAATGTTTATTTACTTCCAGTAATGGCTGAAATGGTGCACATTATCATATTAAGGTACAGATTCAAATGCGCTATTTAAAGGTCAATATAAAAGAAAAGATGAACTCATCATAAAAGTAAAAATATCCGGTTCTGATATAATTCGTACCATGCAAAACTTTGAATAGTCTTAAGTTGTGTTGAATAAATTAATTTTACAGCAATCGCCAAACCAACCATTTCTCTTTATCTAATATGATTAAATATTCCCATGTTAGTTTTCCTCTAGCGGTGTTTATTTTTCTCGCGCTGCTAGCGTTATGGTTGGATCAGATTTCTCGACCTTATGAATCCATCAACGGTAAAGGCATGTTTCATAATCCTGATTATATTATTGAAGGGGTATCGGGCATTCAAATGAATCATATACAAGCCAATCGTAGAAATTTCTCGGCGGAAACGTTATCGCATTATTTTGAAGAGAATGTTACGCGTATGCAGCAGGTCAGTTTTGTAAACTCTGGACAAGGCAAGCCTGTGTTTCGCTTACAAGCCGATATTGCAGAAATTAGAGATAGAAACAAAAATATTTATTTGAAAGAAAACATCATCGCCATTCGCGGCACTGAGAATGAAAAAAATCAAATTACTTTGACAACCGATTTTCTATATCTTATTCCTGATGAAAGCATGATCATCACAAACCACGCAGTAACGATTACTAAATTAGGCTCTACAATCAGTGCCATCGGAATGGAATTAGATAATCAAACCGGTATTCTGCAGCTCCTATCTAGCGTAAAAGCCATTAACTTCAAACCATCATCAAAATAATGAAATTATTTTTTACGGCTTGTGCTTTGTCATTTTTTATTACCACTAACGTATTGGCTGAAAAAGCCGATCGAAATAAACCGATACATCTTGAAGCAGATCGAGCGACAGTTGAAGACGTTAATCGCAAAGAATCCACCCGTATCAGTACATTTATTGGCAATGTCATCCTCACCCAAGGCACGCTACGCATTAAAGCGGACAAATTAGTCATGAAAGAAGATGTCAATGGCTTCCGTCATGCCACCGCTACTGGGAATTTAGTCACCTTCCGCCAAAAACGTGATGGTTTGAATGAATATGTCGAGGGTTGGAGTGAGCGCGCCGAATACGATAGTAAAGCTGACAAAATTGAATTATTCCGTCGTGCTCGCTTGAAACGTGGCGAAGATGAAGTAAACGGAGACTACATTTCTTATGAAATGAGCAATGAATTTTTCAAAGTGATCGGAAATGATAATCGAAATATCGAATCAGCTCCTGACAAAAGAGTGCGTATCACCATTCAACCCAAGAATAAATCAGAATAGTTAACCTACACGGCATCGAAATAAGCGGTAATCTGGAATGAGTGAATTAAAAGCAAATCAGCTGAAGAAAAATTACAAATCACGCACCGTAGTTAAAGATGTATCTTTTTCGCTGAATAGCGGTGAAGTCGTTGGACTACTCGGACCCAACGGTGCTGGCAAAACCACTTGCTTTTATATGGTCGTCGGACTTGTTAGTTTGGATGGCGGCGAAATAACATTGGATGACATTGACCTTAGCCGCTTACCCATTCATCAACGCGCAAAACTTGGTCTAAGCTACTTACCACAAGAAACTTCTATCTTCCGACGCTTAACCGTTGAAGAGAATATTCTGGGGGTATTGGAATTACAAAACTTTGAAGAGGACGAAAAACAACGCCATTTAGATAGCCTATTAAACGATTTACATATCTCACATTTGCGTAATAATTCCGCCATGAGTTTGTCTGGTGGTGAGCGTCGACGTGTTGAAATTGCTCGTGCTCTGGCATCGCAACCAAGATTTATCTTGTTAGATGAACCTTTTGCTGGTGTTGATCCAATTGCCGTCATCGACATTCAAAAAGTTGTTGCTTTCCTCAGGCAACTCAATATTGGCGTCTTGATTACTGATCATAATGTTCGAGAAACTTTAGGCATCTGCGATCGGGCTTATATCATCAGTGAAGGGCATGTACTGGCGAAAGGCAAACCTGAGGAAATCATTCATGATGAGCGAGTCAGAGCAGTTTATTTGGGTGAGCACTTTAGACTGTAACATAATGAATGAACCCGTGAATTTTTAATATAATGGCCATTCTATTGGAATCATGAAACCAGCACTGCAACTAAAGCTTTCGCATCAACTTAAACTGACACCTCAACTGCAGCAATCGATACGATTGTTACAGCTCTCTACTATTGAGTTGAGTGAAGAAGTCGAACGAATTGTGCAAGAAAATCCGTTGCTGGAATTGCAGGATACTCAACGAACACCAGCGAATGATGATTACTCAGGGGCTGAGTCTAGCAATCATGAAACCAACGGCGAGAGCAAAGCTGCTGAAACACCGCCCCCTGAGAATTCGAATACAAGCGACGAAGAACATGATAGCGGCACGGAATGGCAACAAGAAGATTTCTCAACATACCAGGCTTCAGATGACGATGATTACGATGGACCTCAAGTCCCTGCGAAGCCTATCACTTTGCGAGAACATTTACTTTCGCAAGTCGCTTGCTCACAAAGAATTTCCGAATTCACCCAGAAAATTATTACCCTGCTGATTGATAGTTTGAATGATGACGGCTACCTAACGCAATCTTTGGATGAGTTGAATACACTCTTACCGCCTGAATTAGAAATCGATCCAAATGATCTGGAAATTGCTTTGAAGGATTTACAAGCTCTTGACCCAGTTGGCGTAGGCGCACGCAATTTACAAGAATGCCTGCTCATACAACTGCAAGCCATGCCTGAAAAAACACCTTATCGAAACGAAGCTTTTAAAATTGTTGCAGAGCATTTACATATCTGGGCATCCCATGACTACGGCCAAATTAAAAAATTACTGGGATGCGATGATAAGTCACTACAAGCAATTCAGAAGTTAATCACGCATTTAAATCCCAAACCTGGCGCAGAATTTAACGCATCGGTTGAACGATATGTTATACCTGACATTATTATAAAAAAGAAAAATAGTGTTTGGGTTGCAGAGCTTAATATGGCTGCTTTACCGCGCCTTAATATTAATCATCTGTATGCTAACATATTGAAACAAAATGGCGCCGCCAATAACCTGTCAAGCCAATTGACTGAAGCTAAGTGGTTGATTAAGAATATTCAACAACGCTCACAAACAATCTTGCAAGTCGCTACTGCTGTTGCTACGCGCCAGCAGCAATTTTTTGAACATGGAGAAGTAGCTATGCGGCCACTTGTTCTTAGAGAAATTGCGGAAATATTAAATCTACACGAATCAACGGTTTCACGGGTGACAACACAGAAATTTATGCATACACCGCGTGGTATTTTTGAACTTAAATATTTCTTTGGCAGTCATTTGGCAACAGATACTGGAGGCGCTTGCTCGGCCACGGCGATTCGCGCACTGATTAAGGAATTAGTTAAACAAGAAAATACTAAAAAACCTTTAAGTGATAGTAAAATCGCTGCAATTTTAACGCAACAAGGAATCATCGTTGCACGCAGAACCATTACCAAGTACAGGGAAATATTACAAATCCCTCCAGCTAATCTTCGCAAATCATTTTAAATAGAATAAAGGATCATTATGAATCTTAAACTTATCGGCAATCATGTGGAAATTACCGAAGCATTGCGTGAATACGTCACTTCAAAAATCGGTAAAATTACACGGCATTTCGATCATGTTATTGATGTCAGCGTCATCTTGTCGGTAGAAAAACTAATACAAAAAGCAGAAGCGAATATTCATATCCGAGGTAAAGATATTTTCGTCGAAACAGAAAGCGAAAATATGTATGCATCGATTGACAGTTTAGTCGACAAATTGGATAGACAGATACTGAAACATAAAGAGAAGAACCTTGAAAAACGCAATCATAGCGGATTAAAAGATCAGGATTTTGAATCTTAAACGTACTGAGTTCTTCTATAAAGACCGTCACGTACAAGTGTACCTAACAATATTCCGTCAAAATAATTATTAAACAAACACATTCTTAATGAATCTTATTTCTCAGCTACTCCCTCCAACCAATGTCATTGTTGATTTAGATGTTGCCAGCAAAAAAAGGGTGTTTGAACAAGCCGGATTATTATTCGAAAACACGAAACAAATTGCACGCAGTCAGGTTTTTGAAAGCTTATTTGCCCGCGAAAAACTCGGTTCCACCGGTTTAGGGCAAGGTGTAGCTATCCCGCATGGTCGTATTAAAGGATTACGTGAGGCTGTGGCAGCATTGGTAACCTTAAAAGAACCGATTCCATTTGATGCCCCTGATGGTCAACCTGTCAATATTGCTTGTATTTTGCTCGTCCCAGAAAAAGCCACCGACCAGCATTTGCAGATCCTTAGTGAATTGGCACAAATGTTTAGTGACAAGCAATTTCGCGACAATCTTTTGCGTCACAGAGATGGCGCGGCAATCCACCAAATGATTGCTAACTGGAAACCGAATGTCACAAATTAGTATCGCACAGTTATTTGAAGACAAGAAAGAAAAACTCAAGCTCAGTTGGGTTTCTGGTTCCGAGGGAAGCAATAAATTACTGACAGACGATTCTGTCTTAAATACTGACAAAGAAGCTATTGGTTATTTGAACTTCATTCAGCCGGATTGGATTCAAGTATTAAATAGTGATGGAATCAATTATTTAAACCGGCTCGATACTCATACACTAGAAAAAAAAACCAACCAACTGATACAAAGTAATATGGTTTGCATCATTATTTCGGATAATGCGGAAGCACCCAAATCCATCCTTGCACTATCTAATGACGCCAACATCCCTTTACTCAGCTCACCCTATCCTAGCTCTGAGATCATCTGGGTAATCCGTACCTATCTCAGCAGTGTGCTTGCACCCTCTTGTATTTTGCATGGTGTGCTGTTGGATGTATTAGGTATGGGTGTGTTGATCACGGGCGAAAGCGGCGTTGGTAAAAGTGAGTTAGCGCTTGAGCTTATTAGCCGCGGGCATGGTTTGGTTGCAGACGACATCGTGGAGTTGCGCCGCATTGCGCCTGAAACCCTTGAAGGGCGTTGTCCTCCAATGTTGAGAGATTATCTGGAAGTTCGTGGATTAGGCATATTGAATATCCGCACTATTTTTGGCGAGACCGCGGTAAGACGCCGTAAAAACATGAAATTGATTGTCCATTTGCAAAACGGTACCTTTGGAGACCAAGTAGCGCCAGAGCGCCTACCGCTGAGTAATCTCAATCAAGACATCATGAATGTTGATATCCGCAAAGTGATCATTCCCGTTGCAGCAGGTCGCAATTTAGCAGTTTTAGTGGAAGCGGCGGTACGAAATTACGTGTTACAGCTACGGGGTATCGATAGCACCAAAGATTTCATCGAACGACAAGAACGTGAAATGGATAACTTCACGGAAACAAAAACATGAACACCAGGATAGCTCCACCCCATCAGCTATACGCTGCATTTCGCAAAATTTGAATGTCATTGATCCAGTGAGGTTCTTTATATGCCTGATCAAAAAACCATCACACTCGCATTTACCGGTGCATCCGGCATACCTTATGGAATCCGCCTGCTAGAACAATTATTGTCACATCAACAACGCGTTTATTTACTCTACTCACAAGTCGCCCAAATAGTCGCGCGGCAAGAAATGGATCTGACACTACCTTCCAGTCCCAAAGAAGCCGAATCCTACTTCAATCAACACTATCAACTGCCTGATGGCCAGTTGCGAGTATACGGTCGTGAAGAATGGTTTGCACCTGTCGCTTCGGGCTCGAATCCTGCAGACGCAATGGTCATTTGCCCTTGCACAATGGGCACATTGGCCGCGATTGCTGCCGGGCTGAATCAAAAACTTATCGAACGCGCGGCTGATGTCATGCTTAAAGAAAACCGTTCACTAATCTTGGTTCCCAGAGAAATGCCTTTTTCAACTATTCACCTGGAAAATATGCTGAAATTGGCACGCAGTGGCGTAATCATTATGCCCGCCAATCCGGGGTTTTATCAGCATCCCAAAACTATTGAAGATATGGTTGATTTTGTTGTGGCCCGTATCCTAGATCATTTAAAAATCAACCACTCCCTCATTCCACGTTGGGGTGAAAAGAATCAGGTGCTGTAGTAGATTAACCTATTATCTAGGCTAATCTACCGCGGTGCCTTAATCTGCTCTCTATTAATCGGTTTTGTCATTACAACAAAACGTACCCGCTTCCGTCACAACATAGTGCATGGGAATGTCGTGCGACTGCGGATGGATATTTTCCAATCGTTGCAATTCAAACGCAATGCCAATGGTCAAGGGTAACGGACTATAAGTAGCAAGTGTGCAGTCAAAATAGCCACTGCCATAACCCAGGCGATAGCCACGCGCATCAAACCCCACCATAGGAATCAACAATGCATTAGGCAACACTTGCCGAGAATCTATGGGTACTGCAATCCCATACGACCCTGTTTTCATTGCCATATCAGGTGTCCATTCACGGAAACACAACGCTTCATTGCGTCGAACCACTTCTGGAAGTGCCAAGGTAGCCCCTTCATTCAACAGGTATTGTGCTATGGAGCGCGGGTCATACTCACCGCGAAATGGCCAATAAATTCCCACAATCATCTTTTGCAACTGTGGAAATTCTTGTTTGAGAAAATCACTAATATTCTGACTCCATTGCTGATGCACTTCTGGTGGAATTGTTTCTCGTGCGGCAATCAGTTGTTTGCGTTTCTCTTTACGCCAGCTCGGCCAATCAGTATCCATCGTTTATATAGAAATATTCAGATTATTCGATGATGAAAAGGTACGTTGCAACAATTTTCTAACCGGAGTTGGAATGCCGCGTTCCAGAGCTTCAGAAGGATATATCCAAATCGAATCGTCAGACAAAACCGGTTTTTCTGATCGAGTAATCAACAGCTTTGGATAAATTCTCAATCTAAAGTGAGTGAACTGATGGTTCAAAAAGGGCAATTCATATAGTGTATCGACCCGAATACGCCATTGATCGGAGCAATATGCCGAAGCATCTATTCCAGTGCTAATTTCGGGTGGGCACCATAATCCGCCCCAGATACCGGGAACTGGTCTTTTTTGCAGAAATAATTTCCGATCTCGCAATAAAAATAAAAAAATGGCTTCCTTTCTCGGCAGTGATTTGCGCGGTTTTGCTGTGGGCAGCTGATCAATACGACGTTCGATTGCAGCAATGCAATGACGATTTAACGGACAGATTTCGCATGTCGGCGCACTTCGACTACAAACCGTTGCACCCAAGTCCATTAATGCCTGCGTATAAGTTCCAATCCGACCGTCTTGGTAATCATAAGGTAAAGCTTCTTCCGCTTTTTCCCAAAGTATTTTTTGTACCTTGGAATCACCCGGAAAACCACCAATACCAAAATAACGCGCAAACACACGTTTGACATTGCCATCCAAAATCGCTTCACGTTGTCCAAAGGAAAAAACTGCGATAGCCGCAGCGGTCGAACGCCCGATCCCTGGCAATTGTTCCAGAGCACATCGATCAGTAGGAAAGCAACTTTGATGGCTTGATACGATTACACGTGCCGACGCATGCAAATTGCGCGCACGCGAGTAATAACCCAGACCGCTCCATAATGCCAAAACAGCTTCTAATGGTGCATCCGCCAAGCTAGCAACGGTAGGAAAAATCTGCATAAAACGCTGATAATAAGGGATAACCGTATTGACCTGCGTTTGCTGCAACATGATCTCGGATACCCAGATTGCATACGGATCGCGATTTTTTTGCCAAGGCAAGTCGTGGCGCCCATACTTGTCATGCCAATCTATCAATAGTGAAGCGATGGCTATCATCAGTTTTTATAATAAAAAAACATCTTAATCAAAAATAACTTCCTTAAATCGGGCATTGGGCGTTAATACCTCCATTTTGACTAACTCAGTCAAATCAATGTACTGCTTATCATCACCATTCTGCTCAATAACCAAGCATTCACGCTTTTCTGGCGAATTCACAATATCCATCGCCTTACCTTCTACGATTTGCTGATTCTTGAGTGTCAATTTTAAGCGATAGCCATACATACAAGCCACTTCAACGAAATCATGCAACTCGCATGAAATTACCTCCGTATTCATCGTAATATCCTCCCCAACCTGTAAAAATCATACTATACAGGATTCTTTGCGGTGTTCGATCAACGTTACAATTGCGTTTCCCGGGATAAGCATGGTAGATTTTTTGTTTTGCTATCACGCATTAATAACAAAAATAGCAACCATAGCGTGGCTTTTAGTAGATCATTGAAAAATGTTTTCGAGGAAAGCGATGAAAACAAAAAAACAGGCGAGAAATGCAGTTTATGTATCATAAAGAGCATGATGATCCTGTTTCTAACCGCTTGTTAAGCTCAGCATGACTGCGCTATAGTCAAAGCTGATATTCTGTCATCCACTAAGCACACAAAGGAAACCTCATGGCAAATTGGTTTAAAGATAACGCATTTTCGATTGGACGAACTCCATTGGTACGCTTGAACCGTGTTACCGATGGCGCCCCTGCGTTGGTATTAGCGAAAATCGAAGGACGCAACCCGGCTTATTCGGTTAAATGCCGAATTGGCGCAGCAATGATTGATGATGCTGAGCATAAAGGGCTGCTCGGCAAAGGTAAGGAAATTGTTGAACCAACCAGCGGCAATACCGGTATTGCATTGGCTTTTGTTGCAGCGGCACGGGGCATTCCGCTGACTTTGACAATGCCAGAAACCATGAGCTTAGAGCGGCGTAAATTGCTCGTAGCGCTGGGTGCAAAACTGGCTTTGACTGAAGGAGCAAAAGGCATGAATGGTGCAATCGCCAAAGCGCAGGAAATTGTTAATTCCGATCCGGGTCGTTATGTTTTGCTGCAGCAATTCAAAAATCCTGCCAACCCGGCGATTCACGAAAAAACGACCGGTCCGGAAATTTGGGAAGATACTGACGGTGCAGTTGATATTTTTGTCGCAGGTGTCGGAACTGGCGGCACGATAACCGGTGTTTCGCGGTATATCAAAAAAACCCGCGGCAAAAACATTGTTTCGGTAGCCGTCGAACCATCGGCTAGCCCGGTAATTACACAAAAACGCGCCGGTGAAACACTGACACCAAACCCACATAAAATCCAAGGGATTGGTGCTGGCTTTGTACCGGATAATTTGGATTTATCATTGATCGATACCGTCGAACAAGTCACGAATGAAGAAGCCATTCAATACGCACGCCGTCTGGCCAAAGAAGAAGGCATACTGGCTGGCATCTCCTGCGGTGCCGCCGTAGTGGCCGCCGTACGCCAAGCCAAACATCCTGAAAACGCAGGTAAAACCATCGTGGTCATCCTGCCGGATTCTGCAGAACGCTATTTAAGTAGTATTCTGTTTGAAGGCATGTTTGACGAACAAGGCATGGCGTCACTGTGAGTACTACCAAAAGAACGCGTGACATTCTGGTGCGCAATACCCATCTGAATGTAGATGAAATCGTTGCCGAGTTACGCAGCATTCGCGTAACGGATTTAGAACGCCGCAATCGCCATACTGCACCGCCGCGGTTGCCATCACGCCGGATTCTTGCCAGCGTCACTGAAGGCTTATGTGCTGCGTTGTTCCCTAACCGGTTAGGATCTTCCGAATTAGCTGATGAAGGAATCGATCATTATGTTGGGCATACCTTGAACCGAACGCTACGTGAATTGATGGTACAAATCCAACACGAACTTCACTATAACTCCAGTTTGGAAATCCTTAGCAACGAAGATCGCGAGCAATCAGCGATCATCACGCAAGCATTCGCCAAACAACTTCCGCAAGTGCGCCGATTGGTAGAAAGCGATATCAAAGCAGCATATGAGGGCGATCCCGCCGCACGTAACATTGACGAGGTCTTAGTATGTTATCCGGGTATTATGGCAACCATGTACTACCGTCTCGGACATGTGCTCTATCAGCTTGGTGTTCCACTGATCGCTCGTATGATTTCAGAAATTGCGCACTCAGAAACCGGTATTGAGATCCACCCAGGCGCACAAATCAGCGGCAGTTTTTTTATCGATCACGGTACTGGCGTCGTCATTGGGGAAACCGCTATCATCGGTAACAACGTGCGGCTCTATCAAGCCGTTACACTCGGCGCAAAACGCTTTCCAGTCGATGAAAATGGCGCTCTGGTCAAAGGCAACTTACGTCACCCGATTGTGGAGGACGATGTGGTAATTTATGCCGGCGCAACGATTCTAGGAAGAATCACCATAGGACGTGGATCCACCATTGGCGGCAATGTGTGGCTAACCCGCTCAGTCCCAGCCGGAAGTAATGTTTCACAGGCACAAATGCGAAATGAAGTATTTGAAAATGGAGGTGGAATCTAAATGACAACAGAAAAAATCATGCTAACTTTGGCGGACGCCAAAAAAATTGCTCAAGCTGCAGAACAAGAAGCACTGGCGAATCAATGGCCGGTTGTCATTACCATCTTGGACGATGGCGGGCACTTGCTCTATTTGCAGCGCTTAGACAACACCCAGTTTGGCAGCATACAAGTCGCGATCGAAAAAGCACGAGCAGCGATTGCCTTTCGCCGCCCTACTAAAATTTTGGAAGAGAATATTAACCAAGGCCACCTGCGCTATTTGAATTTACCAGGAGCCCTACCGATTGAAGGCGGACTTCCGATCGTTATCAACGACCAATTTGTCGGCGCAATTGGTGTCAGCGGTGTACGATCTAATCAAGATGCACAAATCGCCCAAGCGGGAATTACTGTATTTATATCCCAGATTAAATGTTGAGAATAACCGATCAGATAAGCACTCAGTATTTATTACCAACGTAATTCACACGAAATAACTATCAAATCTATTCGCTGCCTAAATCAATGAGGTTCGGCTTCTTAAACATACCTCCGAGATGAATTAAAAATTTAATACGGCACTGACTCTTTTATTAAGAGTTGACATTTATGAACGTTGCTGTGAGACTATAAATGCTAGCGTCCTCAGGTATAGCTAGGACTCTGGTGTGAAAAATTCAAATATTATTTAATTACTTATCGCGGGATCGATTCTGACCATAGCGTTTGTCTTCTCAAGTTAGAAGAAGCTCTCAGGTTAATAAATCCTCTGTATTCAAACCGCGTAACGAGTAATTACTCGTCAAAATAAAGGAAGCAGAAAATGAGATTATATTCATTAATCATTCTAGCAATATCACTTTCAATCATTGATGTATCTGCAAGCGAAACAATATCAGAGAAAGCTGAAGCAACTGCTAAAGATATCAAAAGAGACGCCAACGAAGCGGTAAATCGGGTCAAAGAAGCTGCTTGCACAGGAAGTGATGCAGAATGTGCAAAACAAAAAATTGAGCACCGATTAGAAGAAACAAAAGATGCAGTTAAAGATAAATCTTCAGAAGCAATCAATAAAATTGATTAATTTGAAATAAATTTGTTTTACGTACCCTATGCGATTCCCTGTGGCAAAACCACAGGAAATCGCAGGTTAACTTTATGAGGTCAATTTATCATCATCATTTTGCACCAAATAAATCAACACGACGTTAAGAATCACTACAAGACGGAAAGCTGCATCCTGCCCATTTGCCGTTTGTGATTGCCACATCAAAAACCACTCACCGCCAATCGTCATAAATCCGCCAAACCAGAGCAATATTCCTAGTGTCAAACCAATAATTGCCGCGCCTTTGGATTGATTGAAAGCACGCGCATCATGGCGTTGTTTATACAGCCAGAAACCACCGATCCAACAGTACACCGCGATCACAAATTCGATGGCGATAATAGCTACGTAAACCGCATGGTGCATAAACGATGCATCTATCGCACGCCAATGTCCCTGGCTATCCGGGAAAATCGTATCCATCATTAACACCTGCCGAATCAATGTGAAATTTGAACCGTAATCCGTCACATTGTTAAAAACAACAAGCGAAGCGAATAAAGCGACAGCCCAGATCAGCATGACTTTTGACAATCTTGTTAGCATGTCATCTGAACCAAGATATTGTTAAGGCCGAAAACTGAAAATCCGGAAACCACTTCCTTAAAAAACAGGAATTGCAACTTCCGGATTTGGGAATGAAAGTCAAAAAAACAATCGACCTTCAGCAAAGATTATATTAAGAGATTTGCTGAATACCTGCAAGCAACCATGTAGCATTCGGATCTTTGAGATCTTTTTGTACGTGCCAGATTTCATCAAAAGGTTCAGCCTCACCATCAGGCAAATCTCTCAACTGACCTGTAAAACGCACACTCGCAATGGCTGTGTCACTCGTGGTTTCAACTTCGAGTAAATTGGCATCAATAAACATGACTTCTGTTTGTTGCTGCACACCATTTCTCTCATTAATTTGGGCAGTGATCTCAGCGACCATTTCCGGTGTCGCGTAATCGCGAATCTCATCGACATCGCCACGATCATTAGCGGCTTGTAGATTAATGAAAGAATTTTTTGCATTGCGTAAGAATGGCTCTACCTTAAACCCTGCAGGAATATTGGGTTGCTGAGTCGCAGCAGCATTATCCATCGATGGAGCGGCGTTTCCGGCGGCGCCAAAAGGTGGCGTATTGAATTGACCACCTTGCGTATTCGTATTCATTCCAGAATACTGCATACGCGCTGCCTGCTCTGCCATCTTCGGTTTACGCAACATACGGATCACAAAAAATACTGCGCCGATCAACAAAGCCAAAACCAGCATGTCCATCATATTGATATCTTCGAAGGCCCCCCCCATAAACAATGCAGCCAAAAGTCCACCCGCAGCTAAGCCGGCCAGTGCGCCGCCCCATTTACTTCCAGTCGAAGGTGTCGCTCCAGGTGCCGCAGGAGATTGTTTAGGGCTATTCGGCGCCGCTTGTTGGTTGACCGATTGCCGTTGCGAACCAATACTTTTACCGCCACCCATACGTTTGGCTGCCTCTGCTTCGACAGCATCAAACGCGAATAGTCCAAAGCTGAAGATAGCCAATGTCAGGTAAGTGAGAATCTTCTTCATAGTTGTCTCCTAAACAAGGTTATCGAAGTTGAGTATATTATCGTGTTTATTAACACCGCTACAATGTTTTTATTCCTCCCGCTCTTTGCTAACGCAATAAAACTAACCGTGCGATTGCGCCATGATCCATCCATACGATGGCATTCTGGCCAAATTGCCGACCAATATTTTGCTCTGCATGGAGCCCGAGACCTAAAACAAAAAAACTTTTTTCCGGTGGCCATATTTGAGTAGGATCAACATTCAAACTTTCAAGGAAGCGATAGTGATTTCTAACCAGAAAACTCCTTAGCAATTCATTTGCAAGGCGGTTTTCATTCTCATTGTTCAATTGGCTGCAAGGATTATAAGCTGTCACGATAGCCGCACAGGACACCTCGGATTGAGTTAGTAACGATTTAACTTGCTCCGAATAGCGGTCGATACAAACCATTACTTTCTCACACCCTATAGAAACCCAGTACTGGGTTTGACTATAGCTGACGATCAGCTTTTTATCGATAACTGAATTTGAAGTATCAATCGCCATGTTGCTAATTCCAGTATGGAGCTTCACAGTATTATAGAAGTTAACAAATCTGACAAAACTGAGTTCACGATCTTTTCGTAAGGTAGAAAAATGTTCGTTCATGCCATATCGCCAGCATAGCTTTAATCATGATTTGATAGCTTTAAGACGCAAGCGGATCTGCTTTTCGCTTTCAATAATAATAAATAGCGCAACACCTATGCCAATTACCAGCCAACAATCAAGAAAAGGCACTGCTACAGTGGCAAATATCGCCTGTAGGGGCGGCAGATAGGTGATGGAAAATTGCGCCACAATAATAATAATTACTGTCATCCACAGCACTTTGGTGCCGCGCACCGCTTTCCAGGTGAGCGATGTCCCGTGAATATTGCGGATAAAGAACAGATGGAAAATTTCCATTACCACCAGCGTATTCATCGCAAGGGTACGGGCCAATTCAACGCTATAGCCCCGATCAATCGCATAAGCGTAAATTCCATACACACCGCACAAAAACAAAATGGACACCAGCACAATGTGCCATACTAATTCGCTACTAAGCAGCGGCTCTCCTCTCGGACGCGGTGGACGGCATATAGTGTTTTCCTCAGTTGGCTCGAAGGCAAGCGCTATACCCAATGTCACATCAGTAATTAGATTGACCCATAAAATCTGAATAGGGGTTACCGGCAGCGTCATACCAAACAGCAACGCCACTATAATGGTCATCGCTTCCCCAGCGTTGGTAGGCAATGTCCAACTGACGACTTTTTTGATGTTGTCATAAACCGTACGTCCTTCACGCACGGCACTGGCAATGGAAGCAAAATTGTCATCCGCCAGCACTAATTCTGCTACCTCCTTGGCGGCTTCGCTGCCTTTTTTACCCATCGCAATGCCTACGTCGGCACGTTTTAGTGCAGGCGCATCATTTACTCCATCGCCTGTCATGGCTACCGTCATCCCATGTGATTGCAATGCCATAACAAGTCGCAATTTATGCTCCGGGCTAGTGCGGGCGAAGATGTCACATTGCAATACAACTTCTTTCAAAGAAACATCATTCATCCGATCAAGATCGGCTCCGGTAAGAACCTTGCTAGGATTTTGCAAGCCAATTTGTTTGCCAATTGCTGCTGCTGTCTTGGCATGATCACCGGTAATCATTTTCACACGAATACCCGCTGTGTGACATTCCGCTACAGCTGCAATGGCTTCAACACGGGGTGGATCAATCATCCCGACCATGCCGAGTAACGTGAGCGTACTTTCAATGTCTGCGCGTTCCAACACCTTATAATCTGACTTAACAGGCTTAACAGCGAATGCCAATACACGCTGGCCAAGGGCAGCAATGTTATCTGCCCTTTCTTTCCAATAGGCTTTGCTCAAGGATTCCACATTACCGTCCGCAGCGCTTTGATTTATGCACATGGCAAGAATCTGCTCCGGTGCACCCTTGATAAACACAAATGCGCGGTGTTGATAGTCATGATTCAACGTTGCCATGAAGCGGTGCTTGGCATCAAAAGGAATAGTATCGATACGCATCCAATTCGCTCGCTCCTCGCAAATTTCTATGCCGATTTTACTTGCAAAGGCTAACAATGCACCCTCCATAGGATCGCCTTCCACAATCCATACACCATCATGATCATGCAGTGCTGCATCATTACACAGGATTGCAGCGCGGGCGAGTTCTCTCAGAACGACATATTCGGTAGGAGCAGCTTCGGCATTTTCTAATAATATAATTCCCTGTGGCTCATAACCGATGCCTTGCAATGTAAAGTGGTATTGATGCGTTAGTACCGAGGAAACCATCATCTCATTACGAGTTAATGTGCCTGTTTTGTCGGTACAGATCACCGAAACTGAGCCAATGGTTTCAATCGCAGGCAATCTCCTGACAATGGCATTGCGCCGTGCCATCGCCTGCACACCGACTGCAAGCGTGATAGTTAGCACCGCTGGCAAGCCTTCTGGAATTACCGCAACCGAAAGCCCTACCACTGCCATGAATATCTCAGTAAATTCATGATGACCAACAAAATAACCATATATCAGTAAAACCGCTGCAATCACTAAGATGAAAATAGTCAGCCACTGCGCGAACACTCCCATCTGCTTTACTAACGGAGTTGCCAGTGTTTCCACTTCCGACAACATCCCGCTGATACGTCCGATCTCGGTGCAAATGCCAGTGGCAACCACCACTCCTTTACCTTGACCGGAAGTAATCAAAGTACCGGAAAATGCTATGCAAGAACGATCACCTAACAACGCATCGAAGGGAACGGGTTCGATATGCTTTGCCACGGGTGCAGATTCGCCGGTAAGAATTGCCTCCTGAATCTGCAAACCATGCGTCTTTAGCAGCCGTAGATCAGCAGGAACCCTATCACCAGCCTCGAGCAACACATATCGCCGGGTACAAGCTTTTCTCCTTCAATACTATGACGCTCACCACTACGTAGCACCGAGGCATGAGGCGCCAACATTTGGCGGATGGCATCCATCGCCTCTTCCGCTTTGCCTTCCTGAATGAAACCGATGATTGCATTGGTTAACACCACCACCAGAATAACGAGAGTATCTATCCAGTGATCTAGAATTGCCGTGATAATTGCGGAACCGAGCAGCACATAAATCAGAATATTGTGGAATTGCAATAAAAAACGCATGACAGCACTACGTTTTGGCGGATCCGGTAATCGGTTAGAACCGTGGGTCTTCAAACGTACCTCAGCTTCGTGTCGACTTAGGCCCGTAGACGTCGCACCCAGTTTATCCAATACCAAATCAATACAGATGTCGTGCCAAGATGGTTGTGTTTTTTTTGTTTTTATTTCCTGCATTATTGACTATAGTGGGCAATAATATAAAACATAAGATTACTCCCAGATATGAAACCCTTAGCACACCTTACGCATACTAAATATCGGCATCGGCACGACAGCTTAACGAGTAACCGATTGTTTATCGCACCCGTCGCCGCACTTTCCCGGGCATCAGTATTAATGAAATCCTTTCTCTTATAATTGCATTCAATGGATTAAAACTTTAACGCACTAGAGTTAATCAACTGCTTTAGCTTAATTATCTCAGGCTGATTGAGTGTTTCGTTTTTTAGTAATTCCTCTGCAGTCTGATCAAGTAGAATTCTATTAATTTGCAGTATTTTCACTGCATTTTCCAAGGCCTGATTAACCAAATCACTCACCGCAACATCAATCTTGTTGGCGGTTTCTTCACTATAATTGCGATTCTGTGGCATTAGGATGTTGGGTTGTAGGAAAGCAGATTGTTCACGATCATAGGCGACATTTCCCAATGCCTCACTCATCCCATAACGAAGCACCATAGCGCGGGCAATATCAGTGGCACGTACCAAATCATCTGCAGCTCCTGTGGATACTTCATCGAATACAATTCGTTCTGCTGCGCGCCCACCCATCAATACCGCCATTTTATTTTGCAACTCCACACGAGTCATCAGGAAACGGTCTTCCGTCGGGCGTTGAATGGTGTAGCCCAATGCACCGATACCGCGTGGAATAATTGATATCTTATGTACTTCATCCGTACCGGGCAACGCCAATGCCACCATGGCGTGTCCCAGTTCATGAAACGCCACCACTCGACGTTCTTTAGGATTAAGCAAACGGTTACGCTTCTCCAAACCAGCAACGATGCGCTCGATAGCATTGTTGAAATCATCCATCGTTACAGATGTTGCATTACGCCGCGTAGCTAGCAAAGTCGCTTCATTGATAAGATTTGCCAAATCAGCACCGGTAAAACCAGGAGTTAAAGCAGCGATTTGTTCGATTTTTACATCCATATTCAGCTTCACTTTCTTCACGTGTACGGCAAGGATCTGTTCACGACCAATCTTATCGGGTCGATCCACCAGTACCTGACGATCAAAGCGTCCAGCACGCAACAATGCTGGATCAAGAATTTCCGGCCGATTGGTAGCTGCCAGCAGCACGATACCACTGCTGGAATCAAAACCATCCAGCTCTGCCAGTAATTGGTTCAGTGTTTGTTCTTTCTCATCATGTCCACCACCCAATCCATAGGCGCCACGAGCACGACCCAATGCATCCAACTCATCAATAAAGATGATAGCTGGCGCCATTTGTCGTGCCTGTTCAAATAAATCACGCACTCTGGCCGCACCCACGCCGACAAACATCTCAACGAATTCCGAGCCGGATATAGAAAAGAATGGCACCGCAGCCTCACCTGCCACAGCACGAGCTAATAGTGTTTTACCCGTACCCGGTGGACCAACCAACAAAATTCCCTTAGGCACACGGCCACCTAAGCGACCATAATCTGCTGGATTTTTCAGAAAATTGATAATTTCAACCAATTCTTCCTTGGCTTCATCCACTCCGGCCACATCATCGAATGTCACTTTGGTTTCCTTCTCTACAAACACTTTAGCATGGCTTTTGCCAATTGACATCAATCCACCGCCCATGCTATTGCTCATACGACGAATGATAAACAACCAGATACCAATAAAAATAGCGGTCGGCAAAATCCAGGAAAGTAAATCGCGCAGCCAGGTACTCTGCACGACACCGGTATAAACCACATTGTATTTATCCAACATCTCAGCCAATTCAGGCTCGACTCGCGTAGTGACAAAATCCTTAAATCCATCTGCGTGCTTTTCCTTCAGCGTGCCAAAAATCTGATTCTCAGTAATCGCAATCTCGCTCACAAGCCCCTGCTCTAGAAAATATTGAAATCGACTGTATGGAATAGGCTCTATTTGAGTGTATTGAGAATACAGTTTCTGTATCAATAACAACGCCAGCATCGCCACGATGATAAACCAGAAATTAATGTGTACTTTCTTATCCATTGACTACCTCAATTTTACGGATGGTAAATATCTCGGCTCCGTTGCATTAACTGAGCAGGGCCGTGATTTTAGGTAAATTTGGCGCTATTAGCGTGCTAGTAAATAAAACTATTCATGCGAAAGATATTATCTCCTTTCAGGGTGATTATCTAATCTTTGCGGATCATGCCTACATCAACTGCGTACATCAACTCAACCCCAGTTGCAGAATTTTTGTCTTATCACAAAGAATGGCGGCATATAGTTCTGGTGGAAAATCATCGACGCCTAAAAATAAGTAACCCCTCGGCAAGGTATTGATCTCATTTTTGAGCAAAGGTAGGCGGTATTTTGTATCGAAATGAACTATTTAACCTAGGTAGCTTTTGCTATAACGACGGTCAGCAAGAAACATTATCAGTCATTTCATAGGAAAAATCGCTAGCCTCTTCAAGATCGTGTATACAGCAAAACGCGCGCGATATTCATATTTACATCCTCTCAAGAAGACGTAAACAACGC
Organism: Nitrosomonas sp.; assembly: GCA_024281825.1. Taxonomy (GTDB): domain Bacteria; phylum Pseudomonadota; class Gammaproteobacteria; order Burkholderiales; family Nitrosomonadaceae; genus Nitrosomonas. The sequence goes on from JAMWZY010000002.1 coordinate 333,145, forward strand.
TAAAAACATACCAAACTGTGGGGCTTTCGATTTCTTAATTAGATATATTTGTCAGCAAGCAAATATCATCGTTGATTCTATTAATGAGTATGGTCATCATGACCGCGATCATGCGAATGGTCGACTTCTATCGTACGGACTAGACTCTCATATTCTGCCGCGCTCATACCATGCAACTTTACAACAAATGCCGCCATTGACCAGATCGACTGATCGTCATGACTCAATCCCCAAGCCGGCATACCAGTCATTTTTAATCCATTCTTAATAACCCAAAAGTATTTTCTGATAGTATCGGATCTGATAGTTTGCTCCGCTATAGATGTCCGTTCATGAAAAACGGGGGGTTGGGGATACAGACCCATGGAAATTTCCGTGGCCTTTAAACCAGGCGCCAAATGACATTCAGTACACATCGCATGATAATGCTTGAATCCATTTGAAAGTATAGTACGGTCATCCAATTGAGGTACGGTTAGATTCTTGGCATGAGCTTCAATCAAGCTATCACGAATCCAACCAATTGTTTTTTCAGTGATGCTCCAATGTTTTTCAGTGGCGGAGATATTGTGAGCACCACTTACAATGACAATAGCAATCACCAAAACAACACCGAGCAATAAGTATAGGAATAATTTCATTAGTTATGCACCAGAACGATTCTTGTAGAAAACGCTGATTCGTTATTGAGAAACATCTGCAAATCATAGTACTCGTAACTTTGAAGATCATCAACCTTAAATCAGCTAAGTAATCTTACTTTACCATGAAAAAAACCGAAGCCAGAAGCTTCAGCTAAACGAAGCGACGTTTCTGAATTGGGAATTTAATTGTATTAATTCCCGGATTCGTAGCTTTTTAACACAAACTGAAAAGGTTCCGTATTCACCAATTGCATACGAACATTATTAATCATGGTTGTAGGACTAAGCATCACAGAAGGGATCGATACCTCGCCGCTTTGCGGAAAGTACGTTGCTACATTTTCAGGTTTGGATGATAGTATTTGCATGCTGCCTGAATCTAATTCAAACAATAGCTCCGGATCACTGTCAACCAATCGTAATTTAACTTCCAAGATATTACTTCCATCGCCGATATCGACTGCAAAACTGGCAATGCCTTCGTGAAAAATACCCGTTGGTTTCTGGACAGCAATTCCGCTTACTTGCACCAAATTAGTAATCGGTATCTGTGGCTCGCTAGTCGCCAAATAAGGAAAATGACTACTCGTTCTCGGTAATTGTGCGATCGCATCAAACACGCTCATGCCGTCAAAAATAACCCGACCAAAAACCGTGAAACCGCTATTCTGAGTATCTAAATTGTTCGGATCCCCAGAATTGTCAACTAAATTGACAAACCATTGACTGGTTGCACTATTCGGTTGGCGATCAATCTTTGCCATCGCGACTGTACCGCGAGTGTTAGAAATTTTGAATTCGTTATTAATGGGCGGTAACGTCGCTACAGTCACCAGAGATTTTCCTGCGGCGCCATCCACGATTTTAAAACCGCCGCCTTGTATCACAAAACCAGGTATGCTTCGATGGAATACGCCATTCGTATAGGAACCATTATGGATATAATGCAAAAAATTTGCAGTGGTAATCGGCGTATGCGATTCAAATAACTCGATACAGAACTGTCCCATGTTGGAAGTAAAACAAGCAACAGAGTTAGCATATGAAGTGGTCGCTAATATACACCAACATACAATTTGTATCGTTTTGTAACTGAGATTTACTAGATGCTTGGTCATAATCATCAATTCCTCTCAAGTTGTTTTACTTACGCTGCGGCACGCGAAGCCTTTTTACGTTCATGTTCCAGTAAATGGCGCTTGCGGATACGAATGGTTTTAGGTGTAATTTCCACCAGCTCATCGTCAGCAATGAATTCAATTGCAGATTCCAAGGTTAATTGAATCGGCGGCGTCAATACAACGGCCTCATCGGTTCCAGATGCACGAATATTTGTCAGTTGCTTACCTTTAATCGGATTGACCACCAAATCATTGTCGCGCGTATGAATACCAATCACCATACCTTCGTACAAACGGTCACCTGGATTGACAAACATGCGACCGCGTTCTTGTAACTTCCAAAGGGCATAGGCGACGGCTTCGCCATGTTCGGAAGAAATCAGTACGCCATTCTTACGTTGCGGGATTTCTGAGCGCATCGGTGCAAATTCATCAAATACATGACTCATTAAACCGGTACCGCGCGTCATCGTCATAAAATCAGACTGAAAACCAATCAAACCACGGGCTGGAATACGGTAATCCAACCGCACCCTTCCCTTGGCATCCGATACCATATCCTGCAAATCGCCACGGCGTTCTCCCAATGCTTCCATGATGCCGCCTTGATGTGCTTCATCAATATCCACAGTCAGCAACTCAAATGGCTCGCATTTCACGCCATCGATTTCACGAATCACAACATTGGGACGTGAAACAGCCAACTCATAACCTTCACGACGCATATTTTCTAACAAAATGGTAAGGTGCAACTCACCGCGTCCGGAAATCAAGAAAGAGTCGGTTTCATTCATTTCCTCCATGCGCATTGCAACATTCGTTAACAATTCTTTTTCTAGGCGTTCCCGCAACTGGCGGCTAGTCACAAATTTACCTTCCTGACCAGCGAAAGGTGATGTATTGACTTGAAAGGTCATAGTTAATGTGGGCTCATCCACCGCCATGACAGGTAGTGCTTCGGGCTGGTCGATATCCGCCAAAGTGGTACCGATACTTAGTTCTTCGATCCCATTAATCAGTACGATATCCCCGGCCAAGGCTTCTTTCATCTGAATTCGTTCCAATCCTTGGAAACCTAATACTTGATTCACTTTGGCTTTTTTCGGTGGCTTACCATCCATTAGAATCATCACTTCCTGCGCTGGCCTCAGTTTACCTCGGTGAATTCGGCCAATACCAATACGTCCAACAAAACTGGAATAATCCAGTGCGCTAATTTGTAGTTGCAATGGTTTCTCAGGGTCACCAGTAGGCGCAGGAACATGTTTTAAAATGGTATCAAATAGTGGTCGCATGTCATTGCTGGTTTTTTCTTGCTCCAACGTTGCGAAACCATTGAGTGCTGACGCGTACACCACCGGAAAGTCCAGTTGTTCATCACTCGCACCGAGCTTATCAAACAAATCAAATGTTTGATCAACGACCCAACTAGCGCGTGCGCCAGGACGATCAACTTTATTAATTACAACAATTGGACGAAGACCCAATGCCAATGCTTTCTTAGTTACAAACCGTGTTTGTGGCATCGGCCCCTCTACCGCATCAACCAACAATAACACGCCATCAACCATCGACAAAACCCGTTCCACTTCGCCGCCAAAATCGGCGTGTCCTGGTGTATCGACGATATTGATATGAATCCCGTTGTAATCAATGGCACAGTTTTTGGCTAAAATAGTAATGCCTCGTTCACGCTCAATATCATTAGAATCCATCACACGCTCAGAAATTTGTTGATGCGCGGCAAAGGTTCCGGCTTGATGCAGAAGCTTATCAACCATAGTGGTTTTACCATGATCAACGTGCGCGATGATAGCAATATTACGAATCGGGCGAGACATAAAAAATCCTCAAAAATAAGCTGTTAGTTCCTGTAAAGGGGGCAAATTATAACAGTGGGGGGTAAATAAGACTAATATTAGTTGCGATCTTTGTGGATTACGTTGTTTTTGATAAAAACTTCAATGAAATAATGATCAGAAACACTCTAAAAATCTGAACCGCCCTGGATTTAAACTATCCTCCAGAAGTTAAGCATTAAGAAAATAGCTGAATACTTTGCAAAATATGGTCTACAGTTTACCAGATTCAATCCGACCAGCTTGGGCTTTATCCTCTCGTGACTGTAATAACGAATGTATCATGGTAGTTACATGAATGATGAGACGCGAAAACTGGACATTCCTTACCGTTGCTTGCTTGCCGTGTGAGGAACGCAAAAAACAAACCGTTTCTTTCTGATACAAAACACCTGGATTAGAGATTAGGTTTGCTTGGCGCTAAATCAGGAAACACAAACTATTTTTTTAAATGAAGCTAAACGGCGTGGCTTTAAGAATTACTATTGGAAGTATTCAAGCCTGGCCAAGTAGTTGGGTATATCTCACAAGCTATGCAACCGATTAGAAAATCGTGGCGTGCTTACAGATAGCTTGAAAGTAGCAATAGAATGGCAAATACGTAGAGAACAAAACAAGAAAGGATTTTACTGTTTCTAAGCAATGTTGAGACTGCAAAGGTTATTAAGCCAGAGCTTGGTGAAAGGCACGGAAGACCAACAAATACTGTACAAAATTTTGCACAATTAAATGAAGGCACCAGAAAGAAAACCATTGAAATAGCCGCTGAAAAATCCGATCTTCGTAACAAGAAAACTTACGGATAAGCTAAAAAGGTGATTGAAACTGCAACTTGCCGTGTCAACGTAAAGATAATTCAATCGTTATTAAAATTGTTACTAGCCTCCCCATTCATCAGTTAAGACATTTTCTGGTGAGTAATTCCTTCCAGTGCGTTTGTAACGGCACCCCTTTCCGGTATTTCGCACTGGTTTTTCATTTAAAAGCAAATTATGCATCATCCAAAAATAAAAAAGCACTTAGGTGTTATTAATCCTTAAGTGCTTTTTTTTGTTTGGTTGCGGGGGCAGGATTTGAACCTACGACCTTCGGGTTATGAGCCCGACGAGCTGCCAGACTGCTCCACCCCGCGTCAGGACGAAGAGTATAACACAAGCTAGTCTATACAGGTCAATCAAAGTCTCTTGTTCTCTATGATTCCTGACAAAATCAATGAAAATTTAGCACGGTGATTTTTGTCTGTCTATGGCGCTGTCAAACCATTTCCTTTCCGAATATGAGTACCGTATTAATGATTTTGTAGCAAATTATTGACATTGATTGACCAGCTTACTTTTGTCCTATTATTTGACATTCTCGATCAAAGTAGCGTGAGGCAATCTTCCACGTTGCTAATAAGACTACATTTTTCCGCTGCGTAATCGGATTGCACTAATTCCGTAGAAAATCCGCTGAAACAGGATGCCAAATCATCAACATCGCGTTTAATGATATTGTGTACTCGGTGATTGCAGCACTAACCATCTGAGGCAAATTAAAAATTACGGGGTTCCGGCTATTTTAACCTTGCCTCCTTCCGTATCATTGAAGTGCTACTAGAAGAAATTATGCTTATTGCTATACCTGGTCGCGGTATTCGATATTGATTCGAGTCCGAATTACCCAGTTTGCGCAAGTTGTGTGCACAGCAGTTTGTCACAGGATGGTTTTACAATCAAAACAAGTTTAAGATGAACTAAACAACTTTTATTGACTAAAAATTTGCAGGAAGGAATTTTATGCAACAAGAAGAAGATCTGTTTACGCACCAAGATACGTTGGCTAATTTGCATGAAAACTTACCGCTAACAGAAAAATTGCGTTTCTTGCATCAAGTCATGCGCCAGGATTTTCCATTTATTGATCGCTTGGCTATCGCGCTGTTTGACGAAAAAACAGAAATGCTCAAAACCTATACTCACAGTACTGAAGGCAATGATAGTCCTGTGACCACCTACGACGCACCGCTCAGTGCCGCACCTTCATTACGATCCATTATTGAGCACCGCCGCCCACGCTTGGTACAAAATCTTAATATTTTTTCTCAAGGTACGCATGAACATACCAAACGTGTCGCTGCCAAAGGTTATAAATCCAGCTACACCATGCCGCTTTATCAAAGCGGTACTTTCATAGGCTTTCTGTTTTTTAATTCCCACCAGGAACATCCATTTACACCTAAAGCACTACGTCAGATTGATATCTATGGCCATTTAATCGCACTGATGGTGATCAATGAACTCACTGCCATACGCACTTTGCTTGCTGCAGTTCGCGCCGCACGTAGCATGACGCATTATCGCGATCTTGAAACTGGCTCGCATATTGATCGTACCGCGCACTACGCACGGCTCATTGCTCGCGATCTTTCTCCGAACTATCATATTACCGATGAGCAGATTGAGCATATTTTTCTGTTCTCGCCGATGCATGATGTCGGTAAGATTGGCATCCCGGACAGCATTCTGCGCAAACCCGGCAAATTGAATGCAGCAGAATTTGATGTGATGAAAACACACCCGGCAAAAGGCCGTGAAATTATTGATTCCGTTCTTGAAGATTTTAGTCTGGGAACATTCGGTCACGCCAATATCTTACGTAATATTGCCGAGTATCATCACGAAGCCATTGATGGTAGTGGCTACCCCAATGGCTTGAAAGGTAATGAAATTCCAATTGAAGCACGTATCAGCGCCGTAGCTGATGTATTTGATGCGCTGACTTCACGTCGCTCATATAAGACACCGTGGAGTAATGAAGAAGCTTTTGCGGTGCTGCAGCAAATGTCCAATTCCAAGCTTGATCGTGATTGTGTGGAAACATTGATTAACAATGTCGACAAGGTATTGGAAATACAGCAACGTTTTCGAGATAATGATCTCATTTAAAAAAACAGTAAGAATAAGAAACGAATATCTTATTCGCTTGGTTTATCTTGCCTGATCCATTTCTGCACCACCAAACTTCCCACCAGATCTCCTTCCACATTCACCGTGGTACGAACAGTATCGAGTATCCGATCAATCGGTAACAAAATGGCAATCGCCTCAACAGGTAGTCCAACTGATTGCAATACCACAACCATCGTAACCATGCCGGCACTGGGAATACCCGGCGCACCCATTGCTGCCAGCATGGCCGTCAGAAATACAATCACCTGTTGCAACAGGCTGAGTTCAATACCTACCAGATTGGCAATAAACAGGGCAGCGACTGCTTCATAGAGTGCTGTACCATCCATATTCATGGTAGCTCCCAGTGGAATTACAAACCCCGCCACATCGCGTTTGACGTGTAAATGCTGTTCAGCACAACGCAATGTAACGGGTAATGTTGCTGCGCTGGAGCTAGTAGCAAAAGCAGTAATGAGTGCTTCTCGCGCACCCAACCAAAATTTAACGGGCGTCATGCCAGTAATTAGATAGAGAATGAGCGGAAGAACCACCACACCGTGCAACAAAGTAGTGCCAATTACAATCGCCATAAACTTGGCCATGGTTGTCAACAAATCGGTATCTTGCGTAGCAACCAGTTGTAGCAATAATGCCATAATACCGAAGGGTGCCAGGCGCATGATCCACCCTACCAGCATCAGTATCAATTCCAGGAATTCCTGCATTAATGTCAGGATATTGCGATAGCGTTCACCACCCAACACCAAAGCGATACCCAGCAATAGGGCAAATATCACTACCGCGAGCACGTTGCCTTGCGCCAGCGCGGCAATCGGATTTTGAAATAATGAATGCAGAAAATGAGCAAAGAAATCAGGCAGTGACATCTGCGTTGCCTGAAATCCCTGCATGGCATCCTGAAACATTGCAATTTGCAACCCACTACCGGGTTGCAATAAATTGGCAGCCGTTAATCCCAACATAACAGCAAGCGCCATCGTTAAAAAAAAGAAAAACAGTGTTCCCTGCCAAACACGATTCATTTGCTGATGTGAACGTAAATTGGCCACACCAACCACAATCGATGTAAAAACCAGTGGAATCAGTACCATACGCAACAAATCAATGAACAATGTACTGACTAGTTTTGCTCCATACAAACTGCTTTGTGTCACGCTGGATTCCTGACCCAGCATGGCAAACCAAATACCCAACAAAATACCGAATAAAGTACCTAACAAAATTTGAGTATTCAGTGATAGTTTGCTCACAGGTTGATTTCCATTTTTTTATCCTGAAGTAATAAACGAAGCAAACTATTACACCCAATCCTTTCCGATCAGAAAATCTGTGTACAGCTTATCCTCGGCACTACCCATGACTGGTTTCCAGTCATAACGCCATTTCACAATCGGTGGCAGAGACATTAAGATCGATTCTGTACGTCCGCCGGTTTGCAATCCAAATAATGTGCCACGATCCCATACCAAATTAAATTCTACGTAGCGTCCACGTCGGTAGGCCTGAAAATCACGTTCATGTTCACCGTAAGGAAGATCTTTGCGTCGCTCCAATATTGGGCAGTACGCAGGTAAAAAATGCTTACCAACACTGCGCGTTAGATTGAAGCAAGTATCAAAATCCGGTTGATTTAAATCGTCAAAAAAAACACCGCCAATACCTCGTGGTTCCTTGCGATGTTTTAAATAGAAATACTCGTCACACCATTTTTTCAGCCGCGGATAACGATCATCTCCAAATGGTTGTAATGCACTTTTGCAGGTTTGATGAAAATGCACAGCATCTTCATCAAAACCATAGTACGGTGTCAGATCCATGCCGCCGCCAAACCACCAAACAGGCTCTGCACCTTCCTTAAGTGCCTCGAAAAACCGCACATTCATGTGCACAGTAGGAGCATAAGGATTCCGCGGATGCAATACTAATGACACACCCATTGCTTGAAACGAGCGGCCTGCTAACTCCGGACGTGCAGCCGTAGCGGATGCAGGTAATCCGGCACCGTATACATGCGAGAAGTTAACACCGCCACGTTCTAGCACATTTCCTTCTTCGAGCACGCGACTAATACCACCCCCACCCTCAGGCCGATCCCATTGATCGCGTTTAAATGCTTTGCCGTCTACTGCTTCTAGCCCTTTTACGATATCATCTTGCAATTTTATGAGAAATTCTTTTACTTGTGGTGTATTCATATAAGATCCTGATATATTAATTCTGTTGATTACAGAAATGTCGTTCTAAATGATAAGAAAACTTGTTTTTATGGCGCGCTAAAAAATAATCGTTTTTAGGATGATTTATTGCAGTCATTAATACTGGCAGTAAAAAAATATATTCTGCATTTTACTGGTATATAGAGATAACACGATAAGACAATTTCATCATTGATCTGAAACAATCTCAAGAAAATTAAGCTATCTTTGTTTTAATAGAAAGTATCAACGATAATTTCCCAATAAATTTGTTTAAGAGAACTTAGAATGTCTGGTAATACACTTGGAAAACTTTTTTGTGTTTCTTCTTTTGGCGAATCACATGGTCCGGCGATTGGCTGCGTAGTGGATGGCTGTCCGCCCGGGCTGGCAATTTCGACGGAAGACATTCAACAGGAATTGGATAGGCGCAAACCTGGCACATCACGACATGTGACACAACGCCGAGAATCAGATCAAGTAGAAATTCTATCCGGTGTATTCGAGGGCCTCACTACCGGCACCCCCATTGCATTATTAATTCGTAATGAAGATCAGCGCAGCAAAGATTATAGCAAAATCATGGATGTGTTTCGTCCTGGTCATGCGGATTATACCTATTGGCAAAAATACGGCATTCGTGATTATCGAGGTGGTGGACGTGCATCAGCACGTGAAACTGCCGTGCGCGTAGCAGCGGGTGCTATTGCAAAAAAATGGTTGCGGGAAAAATTCTCAATCGATATTCGAGGCTATTTATCGCAACTGGGACCTATCGAAATACCCTTTAAACAATGGGATGATGTCAATCATAATCCCTTTTTTGTGGCCGACAACAACTACGTTACGCAATTAGAAAACTTTATGGACCAATTGCGCAAATCGGGAGAATCGGTCGGAGCCAAGATTAGCGTTGTTGCCGAAGGAGTGCCTGTCGGGTGGGGAGAGCCTGTTTACGATCGTTTGGATGCAGAAATAGCTTATGCCATGATGAGTATCAATGCGGTGAAAGGCGTTGAAATAGGTGCAGGTTTTTCCTGTATCACACAAAAAGGCACTGAACATTCCGATGAAATAACACCGGATGGATTTTTGAGCAATAATGCCGGAGGCATACTGGGCGGCATTTCAACCGGACAAGACATTACCGTCAATATTGCGATCAAACCAACATCCAGCATACGCTTAGAAAGACGCTCAATCGACAAGAACGGTACACCAGTCATTGTCGAAACGCACGGTCGGCATGATCCATGTGTGGGTATTCGTGCTACGCCTATTGCCGAAGCCATGCTTGCATTGGTTTTAATAGATCATGCATTACGTCATCGGGCACAGAATAGCGATGTGCGTTGCGCAACACCTAAAATATCCGGAAAAGCGATGATCCATTATCAGAGCTCGGACACTCAGGTATCTGTGAAAGAAGACCCCGAACCGGAAGAAGATGTTTAGGACATTACGACAAGAAATAGTGTATTAAGAATTGACGTGATACGCTAGATAATAAGGCTAGGTTAGCAGAAACAATCTATTAATTAGCCTATTCATATGTAAAAAATAGCAAATAAAATTTCAACGTAGCACTACTCAATCGAATTATCCGTGTATACGGATTAAATTAGTCTGATGTAACGTAAAAAACATAACTTCGAATTCCGTTATTGCCGCAATCTGATATAATCTCCCCCGCTGGTTAGAAAACCAGAACGAAATGTTATATTGAGCGCCCGTAGCTCAGTTGGATAGAGTACTTGGCTACGAACCAAGGGGTCGTGGGTTCGAATCCTGCCGGGCGCGCCACGGGTACTATCATATAAATTGACATATTTTATATGCCAATGAAAGTTCGAAAAATTTTCATTGGTATCATAACAAACAGTACTTAGTAAATGGCCAAGTAGCTCAGTCGGTAGAGCAGAGGACTGAAAATCCTTGTGTCGGTGGTTCGATTCCGCCCTTGGCCACCAAATAAAACAATCACCTAGAAGAATAAAGCTTCAATAGTTTTATTGCTCTCAAAAAGAGTAACAAAATTTGTAAGCAAATTCTTTGAATACTGAATATAAAAAAATTCGATAAAACGGATTAAAGTAGTATCGCAGAACAGCTTAGGTGTGATTGATGGGAGAGCACAACCTCGATCATCAGTCATCTATCCACAGATATATTCTGGCGGCGTTTTAAAGTATCCACATTCATTGAACTCAAGCGTACCAGACCGCATTGGGACAAACTCCTACTACTCCCTCTTCAGGAATAAAGCACCCCACCGCAAGCGGTGGGGTATTAGTTAAGCCTTCGATTTGCTGGTTTTCAATCCCAGCTTAGGATCCAAGAAGTAAGGAATTTAACCCGAAGAGATTAAATTCTATTCTCTAACTACAGGAATACTTTCCTACACTGGAAACAGAATAACTGCAAGAATAGAAGAAAGTATGAGAATTGCCACCTACTATAACGCTTTGACCATATTTTCGACCATTTTCTTGGCGTCACCAAAAATCATCATGGTTTTGTCCATATAAAATAGATCATTATCAAGGCCAGCATAGCCTGCCGCCATGCTTCGTTTGACTACCATTACAGTACGAGCCTTATGCACATCAAGAATTGGCATACCGTAGATCGGGCTACCTGGTACATTTGCGGCGGGATTAACCACATCATTTGCACCCAAAACAAGTACCACATCAGTATTCGAGAAATCGCTGTTAATTTCTTCCATTTCTAAAACTTGCTCATAAGGAATTTCCGCTTCAGCCAGCAAAACGTTCATGTGACCAGGCATGCGACCAGCTACCGGATGAATTGCAAAACGCACGTTCACACCTTTTTTATGCAGTTTTTCTGCCAATTCCTTTACAGCATGCTGTGCCCGTGCAACTGCCAAACCATACCCAGGTACAATAATCACGCTATCAGCATTACCCATCAGAAAAGCAGCATCTTCCGCACTGCCACTGCGATAGTTTTTTTGAGCGCCATCAGCTGTCGCCGCTACAGCACCACCATCACTACCAAAACCACCTAATATAACCGATAGGAATGGACGATTCATTGCCTTACACATGATGTATGACAAAATAGCACCAGAACTACCCACTAACGAACCCGCAATAATTAGCATCGGATTTCCGAGTGAAAAACCAATACCCGCTGCGGCCCAGCCTGAATAGGAATTTAGCATTGAAATGACAACAGGCATATCTGCGCCACCAATAGGAATGATGATCAAGAAACCTAAGACAAACGCAATTCCTGTCATAGCAGCAAAAGCTGTCCAGTTGGTAGTTTCATCAAAGAAAAACCATAAACCAAAACCAATCATGGCAATAGCCAACAACAGATTAAATAGATGCTGCCCAGTAAAAACAATTGGGGTTCCACTCATTCGGCCAGACAGCTTCAAAAATGCAATAACCGAACCTGACCAAGTCATAGCACCGATAAAAGTCCCTAAAAACAGCTCTAATTTGCTTCCTTTAGGCAAAACTGCTGGTAACCCGAAAGAAACCGGATTATTGACTGCAGTAATAGCGATAAATACAGCGGCTAAACCAACGAGTGAATGCATGAAAGCCACTAATTCGGGCATTGCAGTCATTTGCACACGCTGAGCCACAATCGCTCCAACCACACCACCAATTGCAATACAACCTAAAATCAAAGCCCAATTCTGGGTCAATGTGAGCGTGGTACCAATGGCAATTGCCATACCCACCATACCGAACAAATTACCACGACGCGCAGACTCCGGAGAACTCAGCCCTTTAAGTGAAAGTATAAAGAAGACCGAAGCAACTAAATAGGCAAGTGCTACTACATTAGCTGACATTTATGCGTTTCCTTTTTTATCTTTTTTCTTGAACATTTCCAACATACGTTGGCTCACCAAGAAACCACCAAAAACATTGATCGACGCTAGTGTTACTGCAACTGCGCCGAGCCAGATACCCCAATCTGTTTCTGCTGGTCCAGCGGCCAGCATAGCACCTACTAAAATAATACCGGATATCGCATTGGTAACCGACATCAAGGGTGTATGTAACGCAGGCGTCACATTCCATACCACATGGTAACCAACGAAAACCGCTAAAACAAAAACTGTCAGATTAATAATAACTGGATCAATTTCACCAATCATAATGACTCCTTAAAAATTCGATCACTGCTATTCAATCGCAATGACAAAAATACATTTGAATATCAAGATACTGTACGTTCTACTACCGATTTGATGAATCCTTATCAGGATTTGATAACGACTTCACCATCAGCACAAACCAACGTGCCAGAAATAATTTCATCGCTTCGATCAATTTTAAGCTGACTGCTTTCCTGATCCAGCATTAGATTAAGAAAATTCATGACATTTCTTGCGTACAAAGTACTAGAATCGGCCGCAACCAAACCAGGAATATTAGCAATTCCCACCAAATGTACACCATGCTTAAGCACTGTTTTATCCAATTCGGACAAAAGACAATTACCTCCCGCTTCAACTGCCATATCGACAATCACAGAACCGGGTTTCATAGCTTTCACAGTGTCTTCTTTGATAAGTACAGGTGCTGGACGCCCAGGAATCAATGCCGTGGTGATGATAATATCAGCTGCGATGGCTCGTTCATGTACTAACTCACCCTGACGACGCTTATAATCGTCTGACATTTCAGTTGCATAACCGCCAGCAGTCTCTGCCTTGGCTTTTTCTTCATCACTTAAAGCCACCTCAACAAATTTCGCTCCCAAGCTTTCAACCTGTTCTTTTGCGGCTGGTCTGACATCAAAAACTTCTACCACCGCACCTAATCTTTTAGCTGTTGCAATTGCCTGCAATCCCGCCACACCAGCCCCTAACACTAGAACTCTGGCTGCCTTGACAGTACCTGCAGCAGTCATCAGCATGGGGAAAAATTTTTGATACACATTTGCGGCCAGAATAACCGCTTTATAGCCCGCTATGTTGGCCTGAGATGATAAGACATCCATACTTTGAGCACGAGAAATTCGTGGCAATTTTTCCAAAGCAAATGCTGTCAACCCATGTTTGGCTAATGCATCAATCCCCTCTTTTTGATGTGGCGATAAAAGGCCGATCAATAAAGCGTTTTTACGCATCATCGCAAGTTCATGGGATTCTGGGCCTTTAACCTTCAATACGATATCCGATTGCGAATAGAGCTGATTCACGTCATCAACAATAGTAGCGCCAGCCTCTCGATAGGCTGAATCAGTGATGCTGGCATTGATACCAGCTCCTGTTTGCACCAATACTTTATAAAGGCCTTTAGCAGTAAATTTTTTGATAGTTTCTGGTGTGGCTGCCACACGCGTTTCTCCCCCGCGAATCTCTGCGGGTATGCCTATATGCATGGATTATTTCTCCTCTTTTGCCAATCTGCAAAATTCCTACGGTGAATAAATTTGTGAATTATAAATCAATTTGCGCAGGATGCCATTATATGGTTTAGAGTACTGTAGATCAGAAACCACAAACAGAGCATTCCACTCTGAGTAAGCAGCAAGTGATATAAAGCTCCTATCTTTAGTTCACCGGCATCTTGGTCAACCTTGAAGTTGCAATTTAAAGCGAATCGTTGAAGATAGCTTTAATGAATAGACACTTTCAGCTTCAAACAAGGAAATCTATAGTCCAGTGCTAATCTCTAACAATTTATTAAACCAATTTTTGGCAGCGTTCACAAACACCATGTAATTCTAATTGCTGATGCGTCAATTTAAATCCCGTGTTTTGAATACTTAATGCCAATTCACTCATAATGTGTTTTTTGATTCCAATCTCCTTAACATTGCCACATTGATCGCAAATCAAAAACTGCGGAGTCTCGTGTTGATGATCACAAGTGATATGTTCACAAGACATATATTGGCTAGCTGTTTCAAGCTTATGCACTAATCTTTCGTGAATCAGAAAATCGAGCATACGATACACCGACATAACCGGCAACGCTTCATTAAAATGAAAGCGATATTTCTCGGCGATTTCATAGGCAGAAAGCGGTATTGTTGATTCTAACAAAATGGTTAATACATTTTTACGTTTGTTCGTAAGCCTGACACCCGCTAAAGAGCATGCTTCCTGGGATTTCTTGATAATCTGATCAATATCAACAGACATGCTTTAGATTAATCTCCCAAACAATCTCTATGAGGTAAAAAGAATCGTAAATTGTAAAAATCTTTGAATATTTAGCATTAATATATCATATTAATTAATGCCTTAATCCACTTGGGATCATAGCAGGCTTTTTGGGCTCCAAGGGTTGGGGGTCTAATATCGCAACGGTTAAATTGTCTTCGTTGAAGTATTTTGTTGCAACTTCGCGTATTTGCTCCTTAGATACCATTTTAATTTTCTCTAGCAGAGTGTCAATATCACGATAAGACAATCCCGTACTCTCAAATCGACCTATTTGCATAGCTTGCGAGAAAATCGAATCCCGTTGATAAACATGGCCCGCTATCACCTGCGCTTTAACCCGCACCAATTCTTCTTCAGTGACCCCTATCTTAATAATTTTTTCGATTTCATTACGCAAAGCTTGTTCCAATTCTTCGATGGTTTTCCCTACCCGCGGCACAGCACTCAGGAAAAACATGCTCGGACCGCGAGCTATTGCGCTATAGCTAGCATCTGCAGAATTTGCGATTTGATTTTCACGAACTAGTAGCTTATTTAGTCGGGCAGAAGCATGGCCATCCAAGATACCTTCCAACACTTCCAATGCATAGGGCTCCCAATCAGAGGTGGTATTTTTAATCGACGGGACATGATAACTCATAATAAGATAGGGTAACTCCGCCGGTGCTTTGACAATAATTCGCTTGGTACCTTGTTGTACTGGCTCCACTTGAGGTTTGCGTGCATTCAGCAATGGAATATTACTGGTTTTAATCGCACCATAATTTTGTTGTGCCAAATGATAAACCGCTTTTGCATCCACATCGCCAACCACCACCAAGATTGCATTGTTCGGCGCGTACCATCGGTTATACCAGTCTTTGGCATCCTCTACACGCATGTTCTCTAAATCATCCATCCAGCCGATGATTGGGTTTTTGTAAGGATGCGATTGAAAAGCCATTGCCATCATTTTTTCATATAACAAGGCTCTCGGTTGATCATCTGTACGCAACCTTCTTTCTTCCATTACCACTTTAATTTCTTTGGAAAATTCTTCTTCTGTAAGAACTATGTTGCGCATGCGATCCGATTCGAGCTCCATAGCCATGGGTAAGCTATTTTTATGGAGTTGCTGATAGTAACCAGTGTAATCATAGCTAGTAAAAGCATTTTCGCGGCCACCAGCGGCAGCAATTTTTTTAGAGAACTCACCGCCAGGAAATCTCTCGGTGCCTTTAAACATCATATGCTCAAGTACGTGTGCAACGCCCGTGAGTCCATTGACTTCATCAATACTGCCAACCTTGTACCAGATCTGTGAGACGACAACCGGTGCGCGATGATCTTCTTTAACGATCAATTTCAGCCCGTTATCCAACAAAAACTCATGCGGATTACTCCATGCTGAAAATGTAAAAAGAAATGCGCACAAAGCTGCGCCTAATAGCAGAAAAAAGCGTGAAAAAGCAATACAGTATGCGGATTTCATTTTTACTAACCTAAGTGTGAATAAACAGAATAAAATTGCGCTTTCGCTTACGAGCAATCCATGAAAATATTTTGTAGAGCCTACCAGAATGTTTAGCTTTTTTAAATCCAAAAAAAATTCCGAAGAAACCATTGAAAGTCCAGCTACACAAACAGATGAATCCAGTTCGAAACAACAAGATTCAGTTAGTTTCGCAGATAAGCTTAAGAAAGGCCTTACGCTTACCCGGCAAAATCTTGGAAAGCAATTATCCAATTTGTTTGGTGGCGGCAAGATTGACGAGGCACTGTTCGAGGAATTAGAAACTATTTTGTTGACTTCGGATGTGGGTGTCAACGCAACACAACTGTTACTGGAAGATTTACGCAAACGCGTAAGACGTGATGGATTGACTGACTCCAATCAATTGAAAATAGCGCTTAAAGAATCACTTACGGCGATGCTAGAACCACTAGAGCAACCATTTGACACTAATACGCATACGCCCTTTGTCATTATGATTGCCGGCGTCAACGGTGTCGGCAAAACAACCTCGATAGGAAAACTGGCTAAATATTTTCAAACACAAGGCAAATCGGTTTTATTGGCCGCTGGAGATACCTTCCGTGCCGCAGCACGCGAACAGTTAATGGCTTGGGGTGAAAGAAATAATGTCACCGTCATAGCACCCGATAGTGATCTAGATAAAAAAAGTGATCCTGCTGCAGTCATCTTTGACGCAGTCAATGCAGCAAAAGCACGCGGTATTGATATTGTATTAGCGGATACTGCCGGGCGTTTAACAACACAATTACACCTCATGGAAGAAATTAAAAAAGTCAAACGTGTCATTGCCAAAGCAATGCCCGATGCACCCCATGAAGTGTTGCTCGTACTGGACGCCAATACCGGTCAAAATGCAATTACGCAGGTTAAAGCATTTGATGAAGCCTTAAGCGTGACTGGTTTGGTGTTGACGAAACTCGATGGAACCGCTAAAGGTGGTGTAGTAGCTGCTATCGTCGGACAGTATTCCCAGAATCCACCGGCACTAAGATTTATCGGTGTGGGTGAAGGATTAAACGATTTAAGACCCTTTAATGCACAGGTCTTTGTAGATGCGCTGCTTGATTGATAAGCAATGTATCATAAATAAGGTCCTGCATGATTACTTTCAAAAATGTCTCCAAGCGCTATCCCAACGGGTATATCGCACTCAATAATATCAATTTGTCGATTAACGTGGGGGAAATGGTGTTTCTGACAGGCCATTCAGGCGCGGGTAAAAGCACCTTATTGAAATCAATTGCTGCAATAGAGCGCCCAACGTCAGGAATTATTACGATTAGCGGACAAAATATTGCACAACTCAAATCCAGCGCAATTCCTTTTCTACGCCGTAAAATCGGTATCGTATTTCAAGACCACAAACTACTTTTTGATCGTAGTATTTTTGATAACATTTTATTACCGCTACAAATCAGTAACTTTGATACTCAAACGGCAGCCAGTCGTGTACGTGCCGCATTAGACAAAGTTGGTTTGCTAAAAAAAGAAAAGGCTATGCCTATCACGCTATCCGGTGGCGAAAGGCAACGTTTATGCATCGCGCGAGCCATCGTTCATCGTCCTGCCATACTAATAGCCGATGAGCCAACGGGAAATTTAGATATTGCCTATGCACGCGACATCATGGCGATGTTTACATCATTTAACCAAGTTGGTGTAACCGTGATCATTTCAACACATGATGCTTCTTTGCTAGAAAATACGCAGCATCGTATTTTGTCGCTAGCACAAGGAAGTTTACTAGCATGATTCGTGTCTGGCTGGCCCAACATTGGTTTGTTTTTATGGCAACATTCAAGCGATTGCTTGCGACGCCAATTACTTCACTATTGAGTGTCATCATCATGGGGGTCGCGCTCAGTGTGCCTGTAAGCATTTACGTGTTAGTCGAAAACTTACAAGCCATTGCGAACGAAAGAAATAGCCCGCAAATGAGTATTTTTCTAAGAAATGACGCCAAACAAGCTGATGTTGATAGAATCAGGCAAGATTTAGAGCAAAATCCACAGATCATAGAGCTTGAATTCGTCACAAAGGATGTTGCCTTGCAACAGCTTCTAGAAAAAAGTGAATTGCCGGATATCGCAATGAATTTACCGCGTAATCCGCTACCCGATGCTTTTGTGATTACTCTTAACGAAAATGCTTTAGAAAACTTAAAGCAATTACAAGAAGATCTAAAAGGCAAGCCAGAAATAAAGTATGTTCAATTTGACTCCGCGTGGATCGAGCGATTCAGCGCATTGCTTGAGCTAGGCCATTCAATCATTTTAATGATTACTATGATTTCCAGCATTGCAATCATAGCGGTAATGTTTAATACCATTCGCCTACAAATAGCCACCAAACATGATGAAATAGAAATATCCAAACTGATTGGTGCAACTGACTCATTCATCAGGCGCCCTTTTCTTTATTTCGGTGCGCTGCAAGGACTCGCAGCGGGCGCAATTGCTTGGTTAATCGTATTATTATTAATCCATTTAATAAATGAGCAATTGATAGTGTTCTTACGTTTCTATGAAATGGAGTTTTTACTGGGATCACTCTCTACAGAAAATGGCTTGAGCTTGTTATTTTTTTCAACCTGGCTAGGTTGGCTTGGTGCACGATTATCTGTATCAAATCACCTATGGCGGATAGAACCCCAATAACCAAGATTCTTAACGAAACTTTCTAAAAAATTAGCACTCTCATAACAGAGAGTGCTAACATAAACTATCAATAACGATTTTGTGTAAATAGGGAGATTATCATAATGACGAATGCTTTAGCATTGCCGGAAATGAGTGGCAGCATTGAAAGCTATATTCAGTCGACTAATGCTTTTCCTATCTTGTCTCAAGAAGAGGAAACAAAACTAGCTCGGCTTTTGTGGAATCATGATGATATTAAGGCTGCACAAAAGTTAATTTTGTCACATTTACGTTTTGTGATTGCCATTGCACGTGGTTACAAAGGATATGGCCTGCCTCAGGCAGATTTAATTCAAGAGGGAAATGTCGGCTTGATGAAAGCAGTTAAACGCTTTGATCCTGAACGAGGCGTTCGTTTAGTATCATTCGCTGTGCACTGGATTAAAGCTGAGATTCATGAATTCATCATGCGTAACTGGCGATTAGTAAAAATAGCGACCACTAAACAACAACGTAAATTATTTTTTAATTTACGCAGTATGAAAAAAGGCCTCGATTCAATGAATCCGCAAGAAGTGAATGAAATGGCCGAGCAACTCGGAGTTAAATCAGAAGAAGTGATTGAAATGGAAAAGCGGTTCAATGGCTCAGATATTTCATTAGAGCCACTGTCCGATGAAGCGGATGATGATGCTACTTTCAGTCCTATTCATTATTTAACAGACGAATTAGAGCCCTCTGGCATTCTGGAAGAAGAACAACTTACGGTGATGCGTGAATCAGGGTTACAGAAATCCCTCGGGTATTTAGATGACCGAAGCCGGCGAATTATTGAAGCCAGGTGGTTGAGGGAAAAAGAAGATGCAGTGACATTACAAGATCTTGCTGAGGAACTTGGAGTATCGGCAGAACGTGTTCGCCAAATTGAAGCGAAAGCATTACAAAAAATGCGTATCACGATGTCAGCAAACGCTTAACAGAAAAATTACAGCTAAAAAATAACCTGTTTGTTGATACCAATTCGGAACAGGTTATTTTTTGTTCAATACAAGAAAGAAGTACCGAGAAGTGATCATAATCATACCGAATTGAATCAGATGATTGATAAAAATCAGTGCGCCCAATCTATTGGATTGATGGATCTGACTTGCCCTTAGTAATCTTTGTTTGATCGGAAACAAAGTTGCCAAAACTGAATCCACGATCAATACGAGCAAGTTCGCCAGCAACTTTCAACGAGAGATTGGTAACTGACTGTTCCGAGAAAATGACCTGGCGCATTAAAGTTTCTGCATATACCTGTTTATCTTTGTATTGGCTATAAAAAGCGAAGGTTAATGCAGCGATTCCGGTAACTGTGGTTTGCACGACTGCCGATTTAATCCACTCCATTTCGCCCAGTCGATTCTTAAAAATTATACCTAAAGAAGGCCACAGCAGAACACAGACCGCTGCAATGCCGGAGAGCCAGAAAAATATCTTATTCAGCAGCGCATAAGATTTTGCTTTGATGTAAATATCGTAAACCAGCAAAAATTTTTGTTCCGCTTGTTGTTTATTCTCAGTTGATGCCTGTTTTTTCACAGACTCGGCATATCTCACCAGCAAAGAAGCACTGGTTTGATTTGAAGAATAAAAAGAATCATCTGAGTCTTCCATCGCCGCGACTTGTACAGAAAGCAACAAAAGAAATATCCCAATGAACCCCAAAAAATACCCCCGAATCGACTGATCAATCATACTATGTCTCTCCTCTGCTCTCTAAGGATTTAGTCGTAGAAATACTGCTGATTATGACGGCCTTTAGGAGATCTCTCTCTTATTGAAAAACTATTTGATATTTATGGCACATAGTCAGTTATATCAGGAGGGTGATTTTCTGACAAACAATATTTCTTATGACAAAACCACTACTCTTCCTAAGGTCTATTGACATTTCACATTTTCTAAAAAATAACTGAGGTATAACAATTTTAGCCGGTTAGAACCTAAGGAGTTTTCTATGCAATCGGTAGATATTTTTGAAGCAAAAACAAAACCTTCTAAGTTTTTGAAATTTAGTGAGCCTATTAAGGCTACAAATCACAGAAAAAGAGTTGCGGTAATTTGTCCGAATCACGCCCCTTGATCAGGAACAAGTGAAGCGGGATATTAAAGCACTCAGTAAGGTAGATAAGCAAGACGACACTATCGACATGGGCGATTACACCAGTAAATCCCACCCCATGGCGATTGTGCAAAATACGGATTACCGAAAGTATTACCGTTTGCCCGATAATCAGCGTTTTGAGTACTGCCAGCGTGAGGGCGCGATTAAAGGCAGAGAAAGAACGCATCAGGGAAAAGCCTACAATGGAAAAACTCCTAGGGAGGCTTTGCTCAGTAGCAAATCAGTTTAGAACAGGAAAAACCCCAATCAAACCTAATCTGACAGATATCCAGTCAAATTAGGTTATCGTACGATCTGATCTGAGGTAGTGCATATGGATACTTGTCTCAAAACGTCAACAGACCCTAGTAAAATACCACTATTTTATGTAACTCGCACAGGAGGCTCCGTCGTGTTACTTGGAGAGTTTATGTTTTTAGTTGCTACATTAACGGCACCTTTCATGGCATGGAATCTTGTTTGCCCTAGTCGCGGAAAAGGTGAGTGGGACATTCAAATCACGCAACATGAAGTTGTTTGGCAATCTCTAGAAAATGTTGGCGAAAAGATTTTAAACCTCCTAATCTCTGAAATATCAATAATCATCTGCGAGTCGTTCAAAAATACTGATGTCGGCAACTACTATTACGGGGAGCTGCCTCCAAGGTTGTGCATGCCCAGGATTACAACCACCACGGACTCCAGATCTGAAATGCTTACTTGACTGAGGAACTCGCTATGAAGAAGAAACCGATTCCCGCTGCATCGTCATTCTTTCGTCAGATGATCGATTTGGTGCCTCATTTCATCTTCGCGAAGGATACCGATGGACGTTACATTTTGGCCAATGAAGCAGTGGCCAAGGTATATGGAATTCCCGCCGAGCAGATTTGTCAGATGCGCGACGCAGACTTCGCACCCAACGCCGAAGAAGCTGCGGGTTTCCGCCGCGACGATCTGGAAGTGCTTCGGACAGGGAAAATCAAACACATCAATGAGGTGATTACGGATTACGACGGCAATGTTCGCGAGTTGATGACTACGAAGGTTCCGTTCAATAGCCCTGAGACGGGACCGGGCGTGCTCGGCATCTGCATCGACGTCACCGAACGCAACGCTGCACTTCGAAAGATCGCCTATTTGGCAGAACACTGCCACTTGACGGGACTTCCAAACCGTTCTCAGCTCGTCGTGTTTCTCGAAGAATCCATTCGGGATGGCGAGCCCTATGCACTGCTTTTCGTCGATCTTGATAACTTCAAGAACATCAACGACTCTCTCGGGCACAAAGTGGGAGATGCCTTTCTCAAATACATCTCGGCTCGATTTGAACAAGCCCGCGACCCGAAAGACTTCGTGTGTCGATTCGGTGGAGACGAGTTCATCTTCGTGCTTCGTAATACGAGCACCGATGCGGTCAGCGCGTTTTCCTCAAAACTCCTGTGCATCGCGGCAGAACCGGTCACGATCGAAGGAATGACGCTGGCAAGTTCGTGCAGTATCGGCATCGCACAGTCGCCAGAGCACGGGACGACTAAGAATGTACTCATGAAGCACGCCGACGCAGCGCTTTACAAGGCGAAGGCTCGGGGACGAAACACGTTTCAATGGTACTCGGAAGAACTGCAACATGCGGCGGATCGACGACTGTTCATCTACAATGGACTTCAGGCCGCAGTGCGCAATGCCGAGCTAGAATTGTACGTTCAGCCCATTGTTGATGCTCAATCGGGCGTCTACGCCTCTGCTGAGGCACTGCTTCGATGGCGCTCTCGCGAGCTCGGCCCCATTCCTCCGGACGAGTTCATCCCATTGGCGGAAGAAACAGGTCTCATTGGCATGATCGGTAATTGGGTGATTGAAGAAGCATGTCGGGTGCAGCGAGCTTGGCTCGACCGGGGTATCGACCTTCACCTTAGCATTAATGTTTCTGCGCGGCAATTGCTCGAGCCTGGTTTTGAATGCTACTTTCGAGAGGCTTGCCGCGTGGCTGGCGTGCCACCAGAGAAAATTGGTGTGGAGATCACCGAAGGTGTTTTGCTGGGTGACGTTGAATCGGCGTGCAGCGTGTTATCTTCTCTCGCTGATAGCGGCGTAACGGTCTCGGTGGATGACTTTGGTGTGGGTTATTCAAGCTTGAACTATCTGCGAAAGTTGCCACTCACGTTTCTGAAGATCGATCGATCATTCGTCAAGGATTGCGTAGAAAACCCTGACGATGCGACTCTCGTTCGCACGATCATCATGTTGGCCAAGAACTTGAGGTTACGAGTCGTGGCCGAAGGTGTGGAGACTGAGGCGCAGATAAGCTTCTTGCGTGCAGAAGGCGCTGATCTTTTCCAAGGATATCTGTTCGCGAAACCAATGCCTTCTGACGATATCGCAGTGTGCCTAGAAGATGTGCAAACCAAGCCGAAACACGTACTACAAATTCGCTGATAGTTTGTGATGGGAATAACACAAGTCTGACAAAACTAGTAGACCAGTAGTATGGAAATATTACTTGAGCTATTGTTTTTTATGGTGCCGACACCAAGAATCGAACTCGGGACCTTCTGATTACAAATTCTAAAATATACTGTTTTACGTTGTTTTAATATTTTTGAATAACCATTAATGTCAATGTTTTGTATTGATTTTATCTATTAATTTGTTTTAAACTCTTACCCATAGTTTTACGCCTACTGTCTACATAGTGTCTACATGGCGTTTAAATGAAAGGAGATTGAAGCAATGACCACACCCCACACGCCTCCACAAAAAATTACAAAATCCCATGTAGACAAATTGTCTACACCAGAAACTGGCCAAGCCTTTGTACGTGACACTGAACTCAAAGGTTTTGCCGTACGTGTAACTTCTTCCGGCGCAAAATCATTTATTCTCGAAAAGAGAATTGATGGCAAAGTGAAACGATTGACTCTTGGCCGCTATCCAGAATTAACTGTCGAGCAAGCCAGAAAAGAAGCCCATAAACTACTGGGTCATATTGCAATGGGTCGCAACCCTCCTGCCGAAAAGAAATACGAAGCACTGCAAGGCACCACGCTAGAGCAAGCATTTAATGATTTCATCGCCGTTAGAAAAAAACTTAAAGCCCGCACTCTCTATGATTATCAGCGCATCATGAAAACTGTGTTTACTGATTGGCAGAACAAAGCCATGCTGGAAATTGGCAAAGACATGGTTGCCAAACGTCACAGCAAAATCGGCTCTGAAAGAGGCGAAGCTTATGCCAATCTATCCATGCGCTTTTTACGCGCCCTGTTCAACTTTGCCATTGCACAATATGAAGACGGCAACGGCAATTCTATCTTGCGAGAAAATCCGGTAACCCGGCTCACACAAACCCGAGCATGGTATCGGGTAGATCGCCGCCAAACTGTTATCAAGCCTCATGAAATAGAACCTTGGTTCCAAGCAATCATGAACTTAAAAAATGATCCGCTCAGCCAAAATCGCGAAGCCATTCGGGATTATTTATTGTTGGTACTTTTTACCGGATTAAGGCGGGAAGAAGCCGCCAGTATGACCTGGAATAATGTGGATCTACAAGCAAAGACCCTGAAAGTAACCGATACAAAAAACCATCTGGATCACACCCTGCCCTTATCTGATTTTCTTTACGACTTGTTACAGCAAAGAAAAAATAGCGCGACCAATGAATATGTATTCCAGAGAGCCAGCGGAACCGGATATGTTTCCGAACAACGCAAGCAAATGGCCAAAGTAATCAAAGAATCCAGCATTTCATTTACGATCCATGATTTACGCCGCACTTTCTTGACTGTAGCCGAAAGTCTGGATATTTCAGCCTATGCAGTAAAGCGCCTCGCTAATCACAAAATGAGCAATGACATTACAGCCGGATACATCGTTGCCGATGTGGAACGACTACGACAACCCATACAGAAAATTACCGACTATATTCTCAAGTGTGCCGGTTATAAACCGTCAGCGACAGTAACCGACTTTCCTATAAAGAACTTACAGAGCAATACTTAAAATATCCGTCATTGACGGATTAGCAAATTATGTTTACTATTGCTGAAACCGAAACTTTTGAGCGCCTGTGGCCATATTACTGGACAGATCAGGTGCATGATGAATTTATAACCTTCATCACAGAAAATCCGGAAGCTGGCGATGTCGTCAAAGGTTCAGGCGGCATGCGCAAAGTACGCTGGAGTCGAACAGGTTCTGGAAAATCCGGCGGTGTGCGCGTCATTTATTTTAACCGTCTGGTTAATGGCGAAATCTGGTTGGTCTTTATTTATGCAAAAAGTAAACTGGACTCAATCAACGCAAAGACTTTAAAGGAAATAAAACATGAAATCGAAAAAACCATTGACTGACGAAGAACTGGAAGCATGGGAAAGCGGCCGGGACTTAGGCGCTGAGCTACTTGAATCTGTGTGCCAGATGAAAGCTGGGAAAGGTCGCGTTGTCATGTCGCCCGTCATTTCAGCACGCAAAAAAACGGGACTATCTCAGGCTGAATTCGCCAAACTGCTAAACGTATCTGTGCGGACATTGCAAGAATGGGAGCAAGGCCGCCGTCAACCCAGCGGAGCAGCAAAAACACTGATTGCCATTGCCGAACGTCATCCCAATATTTTGAAGGAAATCGCTGCATAACCTTCATCTCCATTGCCACCGCAAAGCGGCTCGCCCTTGACAGGCTGCCGCCGCCCAAGAAAATATTAACTGAGGGATTGAGGCACTAGCATTTTTTATATTCCTTCGGTTCCCACACCAAAGCACGTCTGATTCTTCCAGACCAATCCACAAAACCTCAATCCTTCATACTAAACCGTACTTCGGGCAGCAGCAGCCTGTCAAGGGTGGCAAGTCAATCCAGCAAATCAAATACCAAATACAATGTTCTCAAGTGTGTAGGCCATTAGCCGTCAATTGAATGTATTCAATTACCACCGCAAATGACCTGCTATGTTTCTTGATGATAATCCAGATTATCAAACAGTCTGGCAATTAGCTCATAATTGGGCTGATGCCGATCCAGACAAAACCGATACCAACGCGATTTCACCCAAGCTTAGAGAAAACATTATTCGGCTAATGCTTGCCATACGTAATAGAAAGATTTCTGCGCGAACACGCAAGCGATCAATTTTTATTGATGATTCCGTTATCTCTCTGATAGCAGATACTCCTCATTATCTAAAAACCCTAAACTGTTTATTAAAAGATGCCATTAATAAAGCCTATCTGGATTCGCTGTATGTCAAGCGTGAAGAAGTAATTGATTTGTGCATAAGCTCTCATTACGAGCCACCATCTTGCTGGATGCCAAAACATCTACCTGATGGACAAACAGTTGCTAAGGAAGCTAAAAACTACCGACCAGCAGATGAAACTGAAGATCGGATTCGCTGCCAAGCAATAGCCAGCACATTATGGGAACTTGATCCAGTTATCCACCCTAACCATATTGCTCGATCTAAAATACTGCAGCGAATTGGCAATGGCGCTCAATATGACATAAGTACAATTACTGACTGGATTGCCGAGCTTGACCCACAAAAAGACTATCGGAAGCCAGGGCGACCACCAAAACCCCAATACGTAATTAAATTTGAAATGATCCCTCAGTCTAAAAAATAGCCTTTCAGTTTCTACTTAATCAATTCAAACGAAAAATCGTCAAAACCGGCGCCAAATAAAGATCTATAAAACTTGATTCTTATTGATCGACAAGCTTAAGTATCCCTCAGTCTACTGACCATTTTTTATTTCTCTACAAGTTGCGGCAGCATTGATTCCGTATTCATCAATTAACGGAGTTAATCATGCAAAACCCATTACTCACTACTAAACAAGCGGCACAAATCTTAGGCGTCAGCATTGCATTCCTGGAACGAGACCGCTGGGCAGGGGCGCGGGTGCCTTTCGTCAAAATAGGCTCTCGAGCAGTTCGTTATCGTCATAGCGATCTGCTTGCTTATATTGAATCCTGTCTCTGTCAATCCACCAGTCAGTACTGAGGTTGTATCATGCACACGTCAGTACGAGGTAGCCAAGAGCTACTCACTCCCGGCGAACAGATTGCCGAAAGTATTTTAAGTTTATTGGATGAACCGAATAGCAGCGACAAGCGATGGCGTGCACCCATATTCCAGAGACTTCCCGAACGCTTTGCTGAAAACGCCGCTTATGATTACAAAGAAACCTATATCTTTGAAGGCAGGCGCAATGCCAATCTCTTTCTACTCCAAACCTATGGGAAATCCAACAAACACAGCATTCCCCTCAATGCTAACGATGATGACCTGAAAGCACTATCTAAGCGTATCGTGACGGAAATCAAGGATTTTAGTAATTTCCTGCTCAATCGAACCGACAAAATAGCCAGCCTGCTGCACTATGCGCAAAAATATGACGTGAATCTACCTTCTTTTGATAATCCAAGTATCACAGAGAAAGGCATTTATACCCGCTTAATCGATGAAAACTGGTGCCTGCGCAGACTACGTAAAACCCATGCCAGGAATCTGGAACAAGAAGCGATTCGATCCGGTTTCGTGCATCAGCGTAAAGGCAAGTACGTCAGCGATGAAACCCTGAAACGGCGTAGAGAACAGAAAAAACGCAACCAGCGCATCCTTGAAAGATTGCTGATGATCAATGAACTGGATGAAGGCTTCACACTCAGCGAACTGGCAGAACATAGCTTAGCTAATCCGCATGTACGACGCAGTGAATTGATGGTACGCCTATTCGGATTTGAATTCATTGCCAACGAATTGGGACATGTTGGCGAATTTTATACCATCACTTGTCCATCCAAAATGCATGCCCGACATTCCGGTAGTGGTGAACGTAATTCTAAATATGACGGCACCACACCGGAACAGGCGCAAAAGTATCTCAATACGGTCTGGGCAAGAATTCGCGCAAAACTGAAGCGGGATCATCTAGAAATTTATGGTTTCCGAATTGCCGAACCACAACATGATGGTACACCGCACTGGCACATATTGTTATTCATGCCACCCGAACAAACTGCAAAGGTTCAGGCTATCATCCGGCATTACGCCCTGCAAACCGATGGCGATGAACCGGGCGCAAATGAACACCGTTTCAACACAACCCCCATTGATAAAAGCAAAGGTACCGCCGTCAGTTATGTCGCGAAATACATTTCAAAAAACATCGACGGCCACGGCCTTGAACAGGATATTGACGGCAGCCCGATACAGGAAGCAGCGGAACGGGTAGAAGCCTGGGCCTCAACTTGGGGAATCCGGCAATTCCAGCAGATCGGAGGTGCACCCGTCAGTATTTGGCGGGAACTCAGAAGAATCCAAGACGCACCTGATGGTATTCTGGAACAAGCAAGACAAGCAGCCGATCAGGGCAAATGGTGGCTATTCATTCAATTGATGGGTGGCGTGACAACCAACCGCAAAGACAATCCAATCAAATTGATGAAAATCGACTCAAAAGAACGAGGCAAATACGGTGATCCAGTCGGTAAGAAAATCTACGGCGTTGAAACCGACACTATCCAATTACCAACACGATTGCATCAGTGGCAGATTCAAAAAATTACAGTCGATACAGAATCAATTGAGCGGCAAGCCGCAAAGCGCCCGAGTGGGAGCGGCAGCAACCACGAGGCCGCATTTGCGGCACAGCCGCCTTGGAGTTCTGTTAATAACTGTACGAAAGAAAAATAATTATTTTATCGATATATGATTAAATGCATTTAAATGCAGTTGGTAATTGCATATTATCAAAATGATTGGGCTATAGATTTAAGAAATTCTGGATTTTTTTCTGTTCTAAGCTTCTTAGTGATTTTGTTGATGTGAAATTATCTTTATATATTGAATATTTGCTTATTTAAATTAAAACCTTTGAAAGTAGTAAAAAAATACACTTACCAAAGATAGCTTATTTCAGGAAAGATACAACTTAAGGACGGTTAATGGCAAAGAAAATAATACTCGTACATGGCTTAGGAGGGACGATCGACAGAACATGGGGGAATTTTCCTGATTTCCTTGAGTCGGATACCGACCTTGACTTTAGTATTGTTGCATATGGCTATGATTCACCACCCATATATCATTTCTGGAAGCGCGCTCCAAGTATCTTGAATATAGCTAATGGGGTTCTTACAGATATTAAGGCTCATTGCGATTTAGACAGAGATGAAATAATTCTGGCTGGTCATAGTTTAGGCGGATTGGTTATTAAAAAGCTACTGTTACGTTTGAATGATAAGAAAATCACTCACAACATAAAAAAGGTCTGTTTTTTCGATGTACCACATGATGGTTCAGGATTTGCCAATATAGCAAAATACATATCATTCAGAAATTGGCATCTTAAAAGTTTATGCCGTGATTCAAGCGAACTAGATGAACTAAATGATCAATGGGTTGATAGTAAGCTGGATAGTGCGCTGGAAATTTTGAGCATTATTGCGGCAAATGACAACATCGTCTCGTCTTCTAGCTCCAAAAGTATCTTCAGGAACCATAAGGTTGAGACAATTAACAATGTTGACCATAGTACGATTGTTAAACCAGAGAGTAGTAACTCCTCCTCTTATATTGTGTTTAAAAATTTTATCTTAGCAAAAAGCACTGTTAATCGTTTCAAAAATATAGCATCTAGGGACCTGGAAGACTGGAAAAGTATCGAGAGAAGAAACCACAGTTATCAATTTGTCAGTGATGAAAAACGAGACAATGATTTTAAATCATTAGTCGAAGCATTGGATTTAAATTGGTCTATTGTAAGACTGACCGGTGCATCCGGATTAGGTAAAACTCGCCTTCTTCTTGAAGCTATCGATGCTTCTTCGTCTATTGATGATTCCTGTGTGCTTGTTTTTGATGCCTCGCATTATGAAAAGGAAATAAAAGAAAGTATTCGCCAAGCCGTTGAAAGAAAAGTTCATGGTTTGGTTGTGGTTGAGAATTGTAGTGTAGACCTTCACAACACATTGGCTAGGGAAGTTAATAAAATTGTGTGTTTTCTAAAAATTGTTTCCATAGGCTACTCTCATGAGCAAGTAAATGACTCAATTCATATAAAGCTTTCCACTTTATCAGATGATGCGATCAAACAAGTTTTATCTCCGATTCTGGTTGGTTTAGATACAAGCGATGTAGATCGTGTAGCCCGTTTTGCTCAGGGTTACCCATTAATGGCCACCCTTATCGCAGAACAATATCGGAAGGAAGGTCGCTTACTAGGTTCAATTGAAGATAGGTCTGTTGTCAGAAAATTAATTGATGGAGATGACGGTGCTACCGATGCTGAAAAGGATCTATTATCAGCCTGCTCACTATTTGATGTATTTGGTACAACTGAGGGAATTGCCAGAGACGAGGCAAGGTTTATTGCCGAATATGTTGCTTGTTCCACATTGACAAACTTTGATCGCACTTTGATCAAGTTTACTAAACGACAGATTATTAATAGAGCTGGAAGATACGCAAGGCTAGTTCCTAAGCCCCTTGCACTAACCCTTGCATCAGATTGGTGGGAAGAGAATTTATATGAGAGACAAAAGCAATTAATTGATAATCTGCCAGACTCCCTTATGCAAAGTTTTTGTATTCAAGCATCTTATCTTGATAATCAGGCAAGTATTCAAAAGTTTTCAGAGCGATTATTTGGTAACCAGAGCCCTTTTGTTCAAGCGAAAGAGTTACTTACAGAGAGGGGTTCGAAACTCTTTCGCGCATTTGTTGAAGTGAACCCCAAATCTGCTAGTCAGGCTCTTTACAATGTTTTGAGCGGAATGTCTTGCGATGAGATCCACGAAATTAGAGGAGATACACGTAGAAATCTCATATGGGGGTTAGAGAAATCATGTTTTCATGCAGGTGCATTCGAAAAATCTGCTTGGTGTATGTTGCTACTGGCTTCAGCTGAAAACGAAACCTGGAGTAATAATGCAACAGGAATGTTTTCACAGCTGTTTAGGATAAATCTGTCTGGAACAGAGGCTGCGCCAAATGTGCGTTTTGATGTCTTAAGACAGGCGCTTGATCTTAACCGCATAGAAGTTGATATGGTTGTGCTAGAAGCGTTGGGGCAAGCAATCAGCACCAGCGGTGGAACTCGAACTATTGGTGCAGAATATCAAGGAACGAAAGCTCCGCTAGAAGAATGGCGGCCTGATCTATGGCAGGAAGTATTCGATTATTGGCAAGAATCCTTCAATTTAATGTTTATCTTGCTTGAGCGAGGAGATAAACAAAAAGAGAAAGTACTCTCAGATATAGGTCATTCAATACGCGGTTTTGTTAATCGGGGTTGCATTGATATGCTGGACGCGGCGATCAAGCACATTATATCTTCCAACGGTCGCTATTGGCCCGCAGCTTTGGAAAGTATAAAAAACACCTTTGAATATGATTCAAAGGGAATGAAGCAAGAAGCAACTGATGCACTAAACAGATGGCTTGCACTACTTAGTCCTGATGACGCAGACTTATCAGAAAAACTTAAAATTCTTGTGATCAATCCACCTTGGGAGTACCACAAAGGAGATGATGGACACTATGTCGATGTAGCTTATGACAAAGCCAAAGCTTTGGGTATTGAAGTGGCTAAAGATATTGATGCATTAATACCTCATCTTCATTTGCTAGTACAAGGCGATCAAAAGAGAACCTATCCCTTTGGTTATCAATTAGCTCTGGTACTGCCAGATGTTAATCAGTTACTGAAACAATCTTTCGAGCAGCTTTTGGTTGCTGATCCAGCCAACCCCAGCTTTATCTTGGGAATATATCGTGGAATTTTTGAAAGATCACATGAACAGTGGCAAAAAAATATTGATAAACTTCTGGCTGATCAATGTCTTATTTCTCTCTATCCTGATTTTATTCGCACCGGCGAAATTCAAAAGTCACATCTTGATGTATTGCTGGAATTGATTCGCAGTGAAGCTATCTCGCCCAATAGCGCAAATGCATTGAGTTATGGAAGTGTCACTGATGGCATTGATCCAAAAGAGATAATGGAATTTTGTTTGGCTTTAGCGGAGCTTGGAGACAAGGCCAATTGGGCAGCTTTGAATGTGATCTATATGTTCTGCTTTGGAAATAAAGGGAACATTAAGTTACTACAAAAGCCACTTAAGCAACTTGTTTCTAACGTGCCTCTACACAAAGAGCAAAAGGGAACAGCAACGGACATGCATCACTGGCATGATTTGTCGAAGAAGTTGCTGCAGGAACCAGATCAGAAATTTGCCATCGCATTGACGAAACAGCTTATTACCGCTTGTAGGCATGGATTAAATCACGGGGACATATGGAGTTATACGAAACCATTGTTACTTGATCTGATGCGTGAGTATAGCGATGTACTCTGGCCGATATTTGGAAATGCTATTGTCCAAGCGAAGGGTATGGAGCGGTATTGGTTGCAACAATTGCTAGATCGAGAAAATAATGATTCCAGCCAAATACCGAGTGTTTTGTCGGTGTTGCCTGTTGAGAGTGTGGTTTCATGGTGTGAGAAACATCCTGAAATTGGTCCGAGCTTTGTTGCTGACTGTATAAATATCCTGGAAGTTATTGATGAGAAGCAACAGCCTTCAGATTTGTTTGTAGCATTGCTTGTGCGATTCGGTGATGATAAAGATGTAGTTAGTGCCCTTAGAGCCAATATGATTACAAGGGGTTGGTGCGGCTCACTGGTACCGTATTTAGAGAATGACAAAGAATCCCTTAGCTCATTGTTGGAGCATAAGAATAGCAACGTAAGGCAGTGGGTGAAAGATTTTATTACTTATATTGATAAGCAAATTGAAGCAGAGTTTATTGAAGATGAAGAAAGAAAAATAGCTCGATTTTAAAATGTTGACAAAATACCGTTACATCTTACCAATCACAATATTCAAATCTTTCGTCTACATAGTGTCTACATTAATTTAATATATCTCTTACACATAAAATAACTTATTGATTTTATGGTGCCGACACCAAGAATCGAACTCGGGACCTTCTGATTACAAAACTTATTTACAAATTACAATTACTTATAAATCAATAACTTACAATGCTTGCCAAGCATAAAAACTGTCTCACACAACCACAAACGGTGACACTTGCAGAGTAGTTTGGCACAAATTTGACACAGTCAATTCCGTATCTTATTTCGTTCTCGCATAACGATGTTCCTTTGATAACTGCCATTAACACAAAATACCTAAGATTATTCTTCCCAAGGATTGATGACGAGCACTCCGGCAGCGATAAAAGGTGCAGTATCTCGCGTCGCTATGGTGAATCTATGTATGACCGCGATTGCGGCAATCTGACCGTCTGCCACAGAGATGAGGCGACCGTTAGTCCTAGCTCGACCGACTACGGAGGCATATGCTATCGCAGCCTGTTGGTCGAATGATAGTATGCGCGACCCAAAAAGCCTCTCCATCAGTTTCCTCAATGCGATATCAAGTCCTTCTTTACGCTTGCCATCTGGCAGGATTTCAATGCCGACCAGCAATTCGGAAAGGCTTGTTGCTGTCAGATACAGTGTCTCTGCCGTCTGCCGATCAAGCCAAGCTTGAACAGCGGGATTGCCATTGAGTTTCATTGGCTCGGATATGACATTCGTATCCAGAACGATCATTCGAACACTGCCGGATCAGTCGGCGTCTGATCACGAATGTCATTAAAATCAAGCCCCCCAAAGGATTGCCCAAAAGCAGCGAGTTCAGATCCGATTTTGACACGCATCCTAGGACGCACTGCCTCTTCCAGAATTTCCCGGATTTCAGCTTCGGTGCTACGTCCATGTTGAGCAGCACGCAGCTTAAGCGCGCGATGCGTTTCTTCGGGCAAATTGCGAACAGTAACAACAGACATCTGACTTCACTCCTTATTATATGAAATCAATGATAGCATATATTAAAAAATGACATCAATTTTGTGTACTCATACGATATTGAGAGAATTAATAATCAATACATTGCCAAAACAATTCAGTATCGCAGGTTAGATAAACAATAAAGCATTACTTTCATTAATCTTTCCAATCTTTACAGGTCGACTACAATCTTCACAATATTTTCTTCCACTTCCAATCGCCCTCTTTACAACCCTAAGATTTCTTACATATCAATTGATTATATTTTTGTGATGCAAATAGGCGGTTATCGCGGCTTTAGTAACAATTCCCTCAGAATTTCACAGTACTTAAGCGAAACTGTTAAGGGTTTTCGCTAGTTTCATTTATCCAATATACTATACTGAGTAGATTTTAGTTAATTTTCTATACCGCCTATTAAAGTATCTCTGAAAGGATACTTTTCTTCATTCTTTGGAATGATACTAACAACGCCAGCTGTTTAAAACAGTTGTTGTATTTTATATACTCTCATCCGTATGATCGAATCTTGAATACTCAATCAATAGTTTTCTTCAGACAAACAAGATGATACAAACTATAGTACCGAGGATACATTTCATGTGTTTATGTACTTGTGGTTTCCATATTACGGATTTCGAATAAGTATTATCACAGTGCTTGTTAACGTAAAACAAATTGCTCGACTTATGTAACTGTGTTGAATTTGCATGCAGCAATAACAAGCGCATTTACAGTGGTACCATAAAAACACGTATACTCCCCCGCAACAGTGAACATTATGTGTACCAGCGTTTTTACCCAACAGAATGTTCAGTCTGGCATGCTAGTGCCTATCACAATCACAATCACAATCACAATCACAATCTAAGTCAAAAGAGAAAATGAAATATTTTGGGAAACATTTCATTTATTCAACAACTTTTCACGGCTCTATGCATTCATGTGGCTAAAGTTTTCATTCAATTTTAAATCTCTCTTTTCTATTCTCCTGTATTACGTATTAGCTCTTCAGCTTTTTTTGCCCACTAATGGCTACTCAAAAACTCAGCCATCTGTGTTCAAAGCTATTGATACCGCACGCACTGCCATCGATCGCAGCAAGATGGAAGAAACTCAGCGGCAGATGGCTATTGATCATCTTGATGTCGCACGTGCGGATGTACAAGAAGCAGAAACACTGAAGGAGCGCTTAACCACTCTACGTGCTGAAACTATAGAACAACCGACACAGATGGATCGCCTGCGTAAGGCTCTGGCGACAAACCGTGAACAGGAGCTGCTCGAATGGTCCAAGCGCATACCTGCTGGCGCGGATGGTGAAACTCTTGAACGAATCTTGGAACAGGAACGCAGCATCATCACCGATCTGCGCGCACAGATCGATACAATCGGTGTAGAAATAGCTCTGGCATTATCACGTCCGGCTCAGGCAACAGAAGAAATGACTACATTGCGCCAACGTATCGAAGAATTATTAGTACCCATCGTGGCTCAGAAAGATGAGCCTGTCGCGCTATTCGAAGCGCGGCGCCTGCGCCGCAGCAGCGAGCAACAGCGGTTACAAACAACACTGGAGTTACGCCTTGCCGAGCAAGATACCGCCACACAGCGCCAACGTCTACATGAACTGAAATTACGCGAGCTGCGCTTTCGGCTAGAGCTACATGAAAAAAAAGTGGAACATTTACAACAGCTCATTGCCAGCCGTGGCCGGCATGAACTGGAATCATTGGTCGAGCAATTGATCAAACGAGAACAAGAGTTGGTAGGTGGCATCCCCATTCTGGCATCCGCCGCCACAGCGAATCGTGCAATTGGTGAAGAACTCATACAACAAAATGAGCTTTTGGCGCGAGATCGCAACGCTCTAGCCAGCTTCGACCAAGCTCGCGAGCACATTGAAGTAACTTTGCGTGATAGCCGAACCCGACTTGATATAGGTGGAGCCAGCGAACGTATCGGTCGCTGGTTGTGGAGTGAACGGCGCCGACTGGAATCGTCAGAAAGACTCGAGCTTCTCCTGAAACAAATCCGCAATAACCTGGCTGATTTACGGCTGGAGCGAGTAGTGCTAAGCGAACGGCAACGAAAGCTGCTCGATATCAGCGCTGCCGCTCGTACGCTGACCGAAGCGCACCCGGCGGCAAACAACGAGGGATACATCGATGATAAAGCCCAAAAGCTACTGTTCCCTCTGTTGCAAAAACGCACAGATCTGTTAATCCTGCTGGAACCTTTGCTTCAGCGGCGTATTTCGACACTGGAAAAGAGTGAACAGGCTCTACAAAAGCAGATCCAAACTACCCAGGAGCTGCAGCAGATGCTCGATCGCCATCTGTTATGGATTCGCAGTCACAGCATCATCAATTGGGACTGGTTACAAAAAATGCCAGAAGGATTATTCGATTTGATCAAGCCTTCACGTTTCACTACCACGATGGAGCTGAACTTTAGTAACTTCCTTCAGCAACCCATACCCTGGGTAGGTAGTTTACTACTAGTATTGGTCTTATTAGAAGTCCGGCGTCGCGCTCCAATCCGTATCGAAGCTCTGGCAATGGATACCTATCAGATTCATAAAGACAGTTATCAAGCAACCCTCAAAACACTAGGATGGACCTTGCTGGCTTCTCTGCCAGGGCCAATCGCATTGGCTTTGTTAGGGCAACTGCTACAAAGTGTCGGCAATCTCGGGCGATTCAGTTATTCCCTAGGCCAAGCCTGCATGCTACTAGTATTTCCCCTACTGGCCGTACAACTGCTGCGCTGGACTAGTATCGAGCGTGGACTTGGTCACGCTCATTTTCGCTGGACTCGACAACGTTGCGCCGCATTACGCCAATGGTTACCAGGAATCGCTGCTGTCGTACTGCCGCTATACTTTATCAGTTCGATGGCATTTATTCGAAGGATTGACTCGGCCATCGACGTGCAAGCGCGTTTGGCTATCGTACTAAGTTGTGTGGTTCTTGCATGGGCTCTCTGGCGCCTTCTGGATGTGGGCCGTCTCTGGGTCATTAGAGGTGTGGTCAGCGAACCATCGACTCAGCGCAAGCTGTTGCGTTTGCTACTACCTGCATCGCTACTGGCCATTGCACTGTTGGCGCTAAACGGCTATGTTTATTCTGCTGGCATGATGTTGCAGTCGCTACTGGCCAGTTTTAACATAATTGTTGTGGTTGCCATTCTACTGGGGTTGCTTGCACGCTGGTTTCTTCTCGGAGAGCGGCGTCTGGCACTACGCCGATTCGAGGAACGTCGCTCGGCAGCAGCTGAGACTACTAAAGAATCCGGCGAAGTAACGCCGGAACCGGAAGAAATCATTACTCTGGAACAGGTCAACACTCAGACCCGGCGATTATTACGGGTGCTGCGTCGAAGCTTGTTGGTGCTCGGCCTGATCTGGGTCTGGGCTGACATACTGCCAGCCATTGCACGTCTGGACGAGATTGGACTATGGAACTTCAGCGAGATTGGACCCGATGGTGCAATGACACAGCAACCCGTCACGCTGATGGCAGTGTTGCTGGGTATCTTTGTACTGGCCCTGACCACGGCAGGTGCCAGAAACTTGCCAGGATTGATCGAGATCAGCCTGTTGTCACATATCCGTATTGACGCAGCCTCACGTTATGCCATCACCAGCGTATTTCGCTACGTCATCGTAATTTGGCGGTACACTGGCGGGATTGAGCCTTCTGGGTATGCGCTGGTCGCAACTACAATGGATGGCTGCAGCTTTGACGGTTGGGCTTGGATTTGGTTTGCAAGAAATTTTTGCCAACTTTGTATCCGGGATCATCCTACTGTTTGAACGACCGTTTCGAGTTGGGGATGTAATCACAATCGGCGATTTTTCCGGTCGGATCATTCGTATCCGTACTCGTGCTACCACCGTTCTTGATTTCGATAACAAGGAAATCATGATACCCAATAAAACTTTCATTACTGGCCATCTGATTAATTGGACATTGACCGATACGATCACTCGCGTTGCCATCCGGGTGGGAGTTGCATACGGCACTGATACAAACAAAGTACGTGCATTGCTATTGCAGATTGCCAGGGAAGATGAACGGGTACTGGCGGAACCAGAACCATCGTGCTGGTTCCTGACTTTCGGTGCAAGTTCTCTTGATTTTGAGCTTCGTGTATTCGTAAACACAGTCAATCACAGGATGGAAGTTCAAAGCGCGCTCAACACAAGAATCGCAACATTATTCCCTGAACACAACATCGAGATCGCCTTTCCACAACTCGATTTGCATGTGCGCGATCTGCCACCAGAGTTGTTACGCAGTCAAATGACCTATGCAATAAATGAAAAAATAAAGACAGATCAATCAGCTTGACGACGCTGAATATGCTGCCTACCAAAGAAGATCCCTATAATTAGACAAATTCACTTCCTCGACTGAGTAATTATAAAACAAGTAAGATTAGTTTCCAGTTACAAGATTTGCCCGTTCTGGTGAGCCTTAAAGGATGAAAACCAGGATTTTGCAATAACTGATATTCTGAAAATTTAGGTGGGTTGTTTTATCAGGGATTCAGCCGGAATACCCAGTTCCTGGTGTAGTTTCTGGATCATTCTTAGCGTTAATGAGCGTCTGCGATTGAGTACTTCATAAACGCGATTGCTTTTTCCAATCATCGGCTCAAGGTCTTTGACTGTTAAACCTTTCTGTTCCATCTCAAATTTAATGGCTTCGACAGGATCAGGGAGATCAAGCAGAAAATGTTTGCACTCATAGGCTTCAATCAGTGTTGCCAGAATATCCAGCTTTTCACCTTCTGGTGTATTTGGCTCGGCCGTCATGAGTGATTCCACTTCTTTCAGCACAGCATGATAATCAGCATCGGTTTTGATGGGTTTGATGTTCATATAAGTCCGTTCCTGGTGCTAGCGTTTGTGCATCGATCCGGTCATATTGGTCATGTGTGCCGATAAAACGGATATAAACAATACTGTAAGCGTAGTTTATCCATACCATTAGCCGATATTTATTGCCGGCAAATTGAATACGACACTGCCGTCTTTGAGAATACTGGCACTTTTGAAATCCGCTTTTACCTCTGCCGGTGTTGTCCAGTTGGCTTTTAATGCATGCCGAGGTACCAAACAAGCGCCGGTTGAATTGCATCGGTATAAGACGAGTATCTTCCCAGAATGCTTTCAGGGTCGACAGGGCAATAATTCTCATGGGTGAAACAATAGTCCCGTTATGGGGCTCTGGCAATTATTTTGATTAAATAATTCCTTACCAGGCATGCTCAAAAATGCGATTGACTGGCTATCTCGGCCACCAAGCAGTATTGCACGAACTTTCGGTGATCGTCCAGTTGCACTGATGGGAGCATCGCCCGGCGGATTTGGCACAGTCCTGTCTCAGAATGCCTGGCTCCCTGTGCTGCGGGCATTAGGCATGCGTCCATGGTTCGGTGGACGGTTGCTCATATCACGAGCACATCACGTCTTCAATGAATCGGGAGAAATGGTAGATGAGGCAGCACGTGAGCAGCTCCGAAGTTTTCTTGCCGGGTTCACCGAGTTCATCCAAACTAAGTAGCAGCCGCGCTGGAGATTGAGTGTTGCCTAGAACCATTTGGCTATGTACTTGCTCAGCGTAACGGGCGCCCGAAGCGGGATGCCTGCAGGGTGACATCTGCACGCTCCCAGGCTTTTTTGAAGCGCGCTTCGATAAGCCTTGCCTGATCATCCTTTTTTTGCGCGCTCAATGCCTGTATCAGTCCGTAGAGCGCCCAACCATTGTTACGATTTCGCCGCAAGTCTTCCCAGTAAACGGTTTCCGCTTCAGTTGGCTGACCTGCTTCCAGCAAGATAGCGCCCAGTGCCAAGCGTGGCGGGAGATGAAATTCTGATGGCTCTGTATATACCAGGGCATCCTCTAGGCGAACCGCTTTTTCAAGGTATGCAATAGCCTGATCGAATTGACCGTGAGCAGCGGCAATTTCACCTGCCAGTACTTCAGGTGCGATACTAAGTATGGTGCTGGTAGTATTTTTAGACAACAGCGAATTGTCTAGTGACGGGTTTTTCATGATCTTGCGCAGCGCTATTAACTCCTGCTCAGCTTGTAGCGGTTGCCTCATCGCAACAAATGCTAGACCGCGTACATAATGCCAGCTCCCGGTCAAAAATGGATTGGTTGACGGTGGCGCAGGTTGTTCAAGAATTTCTTGCCAATGTCCAAACCTGGCTAATGCCCAATAAGGTGTCACGCGAAAAATTGCCGTCAATGGAATCGCTTTTAGCACTTCATCGTCAATTTTGCCAGCAGCTTGTTTGGCAGATTCGATCGCAATCTTGCTTTGACCATCCATTGTGGCTGCGAACCAGAGAAAGTGAATGTTGTGCGGATAATAGACCATCGGGTATAACCCTTGGGCATGGCATTGTGTAATGTAATTTTCGTCTGCCGTGATTGCCAATTGATTGCTTTTCATGGAATCGGCGTAGCGTCCGATCCGCTGATAAATATGCGATGCCATGTGTATTATGTGCCCTGCCTCCGGCATTAAGTTCAGCAAGGTATCGGCTGCCTTCTCTGCACGCTCAGGTGTACTGGTCGGCTCAATCAGGTGAATATACATGTGCAGCGCGCCAGGATGTTGCGGATTGCGCTGTAATACATCTTCAGTAAGCGCGACGATTTCGGCTGTGCCTTCATACGGAGTACCGTCGAGCATCCAGTAGCCCCAAGGTCGCAAATCCATCATGGACTCGACATACAGCACCGCGATATCCGCATCATCCGGAAAACGCTGATGCACCTCTCGCATTGCCTCCGCGTAAGCCTTATCATTCGTTGTTCTGTGTTCGGTTTTTCCTGAATAGCGCTTTTCCAGTGCGCTGATGAGTGCTTGTTCCTTTGGCGAAGCATTCATCATCAGTGACTTGGCTTGCTGCATAATTTCCAAAGCCTGCGGCTCTTCGTTCGGCTCCATCATGGCGTTGATATTAGGACCGAGTACGAGTGCCTGACCCCAGTAAGCCATCGCAAGTCCGGGGTCAAGCCTTGCCGCCTCACGAAATGCGCGGCGCGCCTCAGCATGAT
The DNA here is from genome assembly GCA_024281825.1 of Nitrosomonas sp. Taxonomy (GTDB): domain Bacteria; phylum Pseudomonadota; class Gammaproteobacteria; order Burkholderiales; family Nitrosomonadaceae; genus Nitrosomonas. The sequence continues at coordinate 374,340 of JAMWZY010000002.1, forward strand.
TGAATGCATACGCTAGATTGAGGCCCTGGTTGATATATTGCTGTGCCAGTGGATTGCGTGTACTGACTGGAAATGTGTGCGTACCCAGATTTTGCAGTCTAGGTATAAGCTGGCCGTCTGGTTCAGTTGCTGCAAATGATTCAAAAGTACTTGCGACAACCAGAGTCAGAGCTAGTATTGCAAGGCGAAAAGTATGGGGTTGCATAATCATTACTCCCTTGATGAAAAATATTTTTCATGAGCGGCAAAATTTTTGCATGCTATTCAGCCGTAGTTGGATCAATCACGGACCTGATTTGAGAAACACGATTGGCGGGAAACTCGCCTTGTTCAGCATGCGCTCTAACGGTGGCCTCATCGGGGGCAATGTAGACGCAATAGACTTTATCGTCAGTCACATAACTTTCCAGCCACTGGATTCGTGGCCCCATACTGTTTAAGATACCGCATGATTTCTGCGAAATGGCTTTTAGCTCTTGTTGTGTCAGTGAACCTGCTCCAGGAATTTCGCGTTCAATAATATATTTTGGCATTTTTATCCCCTCTAAAATTGAATTAATAATATGACCGGTCGTCTATTTATTCGATAAAAAATAATCAAGCCTTAAAATAATCTTCCAGCAAATCCTGACAACATTGCTTAACCGGCGCAGATGATTTCTCTATTTGCATTCGCAGTAAAGCTCCTTGCCAGGCATTGATCAGCAAATCAGCCATTGCTTCGGACGATTTGTCTGACCTTACTGTTCCTTGCTGTTGCGCTTTGGCCAATCCAGACTGCAATAAATCTCGATAGCGCCTGATAGCCGATTGCAGGGATTGCTGACAAACATCGTTGGTGCTGCCGATTTCTCCCATCAGATTACCCAGCAGGCAACCGCCTTTAAATTGGTTATTTTCGAGTTCCACAATTAGCTCGTCAAAATATCTCCTGATTGCGTTTAGCGCGTCCGTGTCGGCTTTGCTCAGATGTGTGGATAACCTCACAATAAAAGGATCAATATAGTGCTGAATGACCTCAGCACCAAAATCCTCTTTGCTGCCGAAATAATTATAGAAAGAACCCTTTGGAACGCTCACCGCATCGAGAATTTCCTGCAACCCGGTACCGTGATAACCTTGCTCAATAAATAAAGCGACGCCTTGGTTTAAGAGGTTTTCTCTATTGAGTTCTTTTTGGATCGATTTTGCCATACGCATACAATACGACCGGTTGTCTTAATTGTCAAATAAAATTTTGTTAAACGCTTTTACGGCAAGATGTAAATTGATGCATTTAGATTTCTAGCATGTTGACACCGGTCGAATATTGCTTAGATTTTTTTGACTGGTGGATGCCCAATCCAGCTTACTAATTGGCAATTGATTTAAACGTTAAACTGTAAGAATCCCTAGCGTTGTTTACAGTATTCAGGAGAATACTGTGATGAACATACACAAACGTACTCGCTTAACATTATTGGATCGTCAGGAAATCTGGCGGCTATATCAAACCCGGCTGTGGAAGGTAGTTCAGCTGGCAGAACACTTCCACGTCAGCCGTCCAACGATTTATGACGCACTGAAGCGAGCCAAGCTACAGGAATTTACTCCGCGTAATAGTACCAACCAACGGTTCAAGACGTTGCAGTACGGCCTTAAACGTCTGGCCAAGGTCGAGCAAACCATCCAGGAACGCCTCAAGCGTGCTGCCAAGCGCTATAACAAATCTTACCCAGGTGAGCTTGTTCATTTCGATACCAAGCGGCTTCCATTATTGAAAGGACAGTCTGCCAATGAACCTCGCGAGTACCTGTTTGTGGCCATCGATGATTTCTCCAGGGAATTGTATGCCGGTATCTTCCCCGATAAAACTCAGTACAGCGCAGCTTGCTTTCTCACAAGCACTGTTGCTCAATGTCCTTACCAGATCGACTATGCTTATTCTGACAACGGCAAAGAATTTAAAGGAACTGACGGCCATGCTTTCATCAAGGCTTGTAGGCAACACGGTATCGGTCAGAAGTTTACTCGTGTCAATCGTCCGCAAACCAACGGTAAAGCTGAGCGGGTTATCCGCACACTGATGGATATGTGGCACAGCAAGATTCACTTTAGAGACTGCGCCGATCGACGCATTCAGCTTCTCCGTTTCATTAACTTCTACAATACCGTTAAGCCTCATAAGAGTTTGAATAATGCCACCCCTTATGAAATACTCAACGCTTATTTCTATCAACCTCTCTGTAAACAACCCTGAGATTTCTTACAATTAATAGATTTAAAAGGAAAAAATATGAAAGCAAATGCAATAGGTATAAATCATGTGGCATTAGAAGTTGGGGATATAGAGGAAGCCATAAAATTCTATAGCGATTTCTTGAATTTCGAAGTTCATGAAAAAAATGAGATGCAAGCATCTATTTATTTTGGAGATCAATTTATCAATTTCATAAAAAATGATAATAGACAAGCCGATCAAAAGCGTCATGTTGGCATAGCAGTGGACAATAAGGAATTGGTAAAACAAACACTTGAACATATGCGCGTTAAACTTCTAAGTGGCTCTTTTCTAGATTTTCTTGATCCTTGGGGAAATCGTATTGAAATAACGACGTATAGCAAGATTCAATACACTAAAGCTGATCATGTATTACGGGGAATGGGTCTGGGTCATCTTAAAAAAACTGAAGAAGCGCTTGCAGAATTGAATGCAAAAGGTTTAGGGCCTACTCAATGCGATAATAGTTAACTTAGAAACAAACCAATGTTGATAATGACTTCAGAAGGGCTTTATTGTCCACTTAGCGATTTTCACATAGACCCAAAAAGGAAAAGTGAATGATGCGGTCATAACCAAGTACATAGCAACCACGCACGAAAAAAAACAGCTACATATTATTGCAGTGACCCAATTGAGATCGCTGCCCTATAATATACTGCTATTCGAATCTGCAATCGTGGACGTAGCAATGGATAAATCTATTTCTATAATCAGTAGATCGTATCGTTCCGCAGCAAATTCATGCTATCTCAGAATGGGAGAACAGCTTTAAGCCAGAATGCGGTTCCATCAGCGCGATTCCTGACTGCCCCATCTATTTGGTATTTACCGGTAATGAACCATCCCCGTCCACTATCGTAACGCATTGACGGACCTATCGCATAAGCACGTCCCTTATTGTTTGTAACCGATTCACTATTTTGGGAATCACTGGTTACCTGCCAGTAAGCATAACCACCGATACCTAATACCCAACCTCTTCCCACCCCCCAACCTAGGGTATAGTCAATAATAAGCTCTTGTCCGGATAGGTAGTTTGTATCTTTATTTTGGAGATTATATGTCCACATCGCCTTGATACCCATATTCAAGCCGATTGGATCAATACGAGTAATGCCAAGCACAGGTTGAATTGCCCAGTAATTTCGGCCAATATTTGCAATGTTATCCTTATGATAATTTCCAGTTGGAGCAAACAAATCAAGCGCAGCCACGCTATGTAATTTATTACTAAGCTGCCAGCCTAATACTCCTCCTATCGTCATATCCCCGATACCTGCTTTATTTTGAGAAACTTCCGGAGCAACCTTAACATTGAGGTTCACAATAGGCATAATCGTGTGAAAACCTAATGAGGCTCCCATAATTTTTACTGGTGTGATCCATACAATTCGAGGAACAATAGCGCTGGCAGTCACCTTAAAAGACGGGTGTGATACAACATCTCCCTCATTACCACGAATTTTATCAGCACTGTAATGCCGTCCCCACAGCATCCCGTAAACCCCGGGTTTAGGTAACGCACAACAGATATATTCCTCAGCCCCAAGCGGATAAATACTGCCTCCGCCCTCAGTAGCAAGTGCTGCACCAGTCTTACTTACTATTACCAGTACAAAAAGTGTGTGCCTATAGATCGTCATTAAGATAGATCAAGGTGACATTTCTGCCACTTCCAGATATGAGTCACCATTGAATAATTATTGCTACACAATTTATTACTAGGCGGTTAAGAAAAGTGAGCACAAAAGATCAAATAATTGTTACTCTTAGATCAAGTTATAAAGAATCTATTTCCACATTATTAAAGGATTTGCGCGCAAATATAGCTTAAAACATAGATTCCGGTTTATTGTTACAGAAGGGGTAACAACCATTAATACCAGATGCCATCATCACCTTCTTCTAGGCATGATCCGTTAGCATCCAGACCGAATGGACACTCTATTTTTTCACCAGCAAGTTTTTTTTCATAATTTTCCCTTTCTCTTTCATTAATCGTCACCGTAGGACGACCACACGCAGCTATCAGCATAACTAACAGAGCAATAGTAACTACGTTGATAATATGCTTCATAAAATGCCTCCATATAAACTTTATAGAAACCTTGCTTTTTTCCAGTCAGAGATTAATTTATTACATGGGATTAATAGGTTATAGTTGCAAGCATCGAACCTTCTGCTGGATAGGACCGATTCAGCGAAAGATGTGCATTATTTAGTCCGACTTGGTACTGGTGTAATAGAGCGAACTCCAACAAGGTCAACATAAAGCCGATCGGCTCAATGTTCTCCCATTTTTTTAATATTCTCATGCAATTATTCATGATGATTTCACTAAATTTTTCGATGTAGAATTGTCTACTGCTTCTTATATAGAATAAAGACTGATTTCTGGATAAGATTGCTCCAATAATGGAGCAATCAATATGGAATTTCTGAATGACATGGCCTTGTTCGTGGAAGTTGTCAAGGCCAGGAGTTTTCG
>JAMWZY010000010.1 GCA_024281825.1 Nitrosomonas sp.
ATTGTTTTCTCGTTACCATTTCTTCCTCCAATTAAGCTATTTTCTCTTAACTGGAGTGTCCGGTTTCAGTAAACCACATCACTGCTATGATAATGCTCCGATTTGACAGCTCACTTCAAGAATTGATGTCATTAGTTATTGCGTGCTATCATTGATTTCACATAATAAGGAGTGAAGTCAAATGTCTGTTGTTACTGTTCGCAATTTGCCCGAAGAAACGCATCGCGCGCTTAAGCTGCGTGCTGCTCAGCATGGGCGTAGCACCGAAGCCGAAATCCGGGAAATTCTGGAAGAGGCAGTGCGTCCTAGGACGCGTGTCAAGATCGGATCTGAACTTGCTGCTTTTGGACAATCCTTTGGGAGACTTGATTTTAATGACACTCGCGATCAGATGCCGACTGATCCAGCTGTGTTCGAATGATCGTTCTGGATACGAATGTCATATCCGAGCCAATGAAACCCAACGGCAATCCCGCTGTTCAAGTTTGGCTTGATCGGCAAACTGCAGAGACACTGTACCTGACAACAACAAGTCTTTCCGAATTGCTGGTCGGCATTGAAATCCTGCCAGATGGCAAGCGCAAAGAAGGACTTGATGCTGCATTGAGGAAACTGATGGAGAGGCTTTTTGGAGCGCGCATACTATCATTCGATCAACAGGCTGCGATAGCATATGCGTCTATAGTCGGTCGAGCTAGGACTAATGGTCACCTCATTTCTGTGGCAGGCGGTCAGATTGCCGCAATCGCGGTCGTACATGGATTCATCGTAGCGACGCGAGATACTGCGCCTTTTATCGCTACCGGAGTGCACGTCATCAATCCTTGGGAAGAATGATCTTAGGTATTTTGTGTTAATCGTAGTTATTAAAGGAGCATCGTTATGCGAGAACGAAATAAGATACGGAATTGACTGTGCCAAATACTCTACGTGTGAGCGAGGAATTTTACCCGAAGAGACTAGACTGGATCTAAGAAATCGAGCCTAACTTAATATACTAATTATGCTAAATCTGGCTTAACCACCACTAAAATAACTACCGCAAATAAAACCAGCACTGGAAACTCATTAAACCAACGGTAAAATACATGGCCATGCTGATTGGCATTGTTTTTAAACGCGGTGACGTATTTTCCACAGTAATAATGGTAAACAATTAATACTGTAACTAATGCTAGTTTGGCATGCAGCCAAGTACCGCTAAACCCATACCCCAGCCAAAGCCATACGCCGAATACAATGGTGAGAATCGCGCCGGGTGTCATGATGCCATAATACAGCTTGCGCTCCATAATTTTGAAACGCTCTTTGCCAGGCTGATCTTCGCAAAGGGCGTGATAGACAAATAGACGCGGCAGATAGAATAATCCGGCGAACCAGGTCACCATAAAAATGATGTGGAGCGATTTAATCCAAAGCATAGTAATGTCGGCAGTTAATGATTAAATAAAGTTGCTATGATACTCAGCTTGGTGATCAAGTGCCATGTGTTTGTATTTTTGAGATGGAAATAGGACAGCGATGAAACAGCATTATCAGCAATTGGTACAAAAACTGGAAGAAATCACGCATCTGAATGGCGTGATGAGTACGTTAGGATGGGATCAAGAGGTAGTGATGCCAACGGGTGCTGGTGAAGCACGCGCCAAGCAGCTTTCGACTTTGGCTGGCGTGATTCATGAACGGATGACCGATCCGATGCTGGGTGAATGCCTGGATCACTTGATGAATAATCCTGTTGTGGCTTTAAGTTCAGCTGAGCAATGCAATATTCGTGAGGCGCAGCGTAGCTATGATCTGGAAACGAAAGTCCCTAAGCGGCTGGTGCAAGAATTGGCTGAATTAGGATCAAGAGGGCATGGTATCTGGGTACAAGCGCGAAAGGAAAATCGTTTTACAGATTTTGCACCGATTTTGAAACACTTTCTGCTATTAAAAAAAGAGTGGGCGCAGTGCGTATCACCGGAGTTACTGCCCTATGATGCCAATATCGATTTGTTTGAGCGTGGCGCAACGATGGCAACCATTACGCCAGTCTTTGAACGTTTGAAGCAGCGCTTGATTCCATTGATTCAAGAAATACAGAATAGCGCGGCGCAGCCAGATACTTCCTTTATGCAAGGGCAATTTGCTTTGGATAAGCAAGAAACATTAGCGCGTAAAATCAGTCAAGATATTGGTTTTAGTTTTGATCGGGGACGCATGGATGTTTCTGTGCATCCATTTTGCGGTGGCAGCCACCCGACTGATGTACGCATTACCACGCGGTATAAAACCAACAATTTTATTGAGTCGTTATATTCCATTATTCATGAGACTGGCCATGCACTGTATGAACAAGGACGACCTTATGAATTAGGTGATTTACCTGTTTCTGAATCGTTAACAATGGGTATTCATGAATCGCAATCATTGTTCTGGGAACGTATGATTGGACAAAGTAGACCTTTTTGTTCACATTACTTTGAGTTGTTTAAAACAACTTTTCCCAATAACTTCACATCTGTTACTGTTGACGGATTTTATCGTGCATTGAATGTTTGTAAGTCAGATTTCATTCGTGTTGAGGCCGATGAAATTACCTATCCATTGCATGTCATTTTGCGCTATGAAATCGAGAAGGGCTTATTTGATGATTCAATGCAAGTCGACGATTTGCCGCAAATTTGGAGCGAATTGATGGAGAAATACTTAGCGATTAAGCCGCCTACTGACACACTTGGAGTTTTACAGGACTCGCATTGGAGTGGTGGTGCATTTGGCTATTTTCCTTCGTATACGTTAGGTGCTATGTACGCATGCCAATTTTATCGTGCGCTATTAAGCGAACAACCAGATACGGAGCAATATATTACTACTGGTAATTTCAGGCCAATCCGGCAATGGTTGAATAAGAAAATTCATAGCCAAGGTAGGTTACTTGCGCCACAAGAGCTTGTGTTAAAAGTTACTGGAGAGCCATTAAATCCTGATTATTTTATGGAATATTTAGTAAATAAATATAGCGCAATTTATAGTTTGGCGAGTTGATTCGGTATAAATTGATGCTTGGCTCTGTGATGCTTGTTACGAGTTGAGTGATTGGCTTCGATCCATTTTTTCATGCGGTTGGCATCTCCAATACGTGTATTTTTACCCCATGAATTGAGTAATACAATGACCATGGAATCACCAGAAATATCGGCTTTCATGACTAAGCAGCGACCGGCAGCATTGATATAGCCAGTTTTAGAAACATCGATTTGCCAATCTTGATTGCGAACTAGACTGTTCGAATTAACGAATTGTATTTGACCGCGACTATTGTTCCGCGCAACGCGATGTTGCGCGGTGGTTGAAAAATCGCGAATGACAACATAATGATTCGAAGCGATGACTAGCTTTGCCAAATCCCGCGCGGTAGAAACATTGCCCTGGTTCAAGCCAGTCGCATCGGCAAATCGGCTGTTATTCATGCCAATTTTTTGAGCTTTATGATTCATGGCGCGGACAAATGCCTGAGTACCACCGGGGTAAGTACGTGCCAACGCTGCTGCCGCACGATTTTCTGAAGACATCAGTGATAATCGTAATAGTTCATGGCGCGCGTAGATACTTCCGACTGACAAACGCGATGAGCTGTTCCTAAGCTTGTCTACATCCGCTGCAGTAATGGTGATCCGCTCGTTCAAAGGTAAGCGTGCATCAAGGCTGACCATCGCAGCCATCAATTTAGTGATAGATGCGATCGGCATTACTTTATCAGCATTCTTATCGTATAAAATGCGTTTATTCTGAGTATCATAAATTAGCGCTGCTTGCGATTTAATTTCCAGTTTATTGGGTAACGCAAAGACTGCATGAGCAAAAGATAATAGTACCAAGGATAAGAGAATCTTTGGATTCATCATTGCTGATCTCCCAAGAAAGAGTTTATAAAATTTTTGCAACACTGGCCTGAATGAAACTGAGAAAATAAGCATTGAATATGGCAATAGTAGCTACATTCAATTGATTGATACGCTATCACCAATCTACAGTGAAATTGCATCATGCAAAGAACTGAAGACTTGAAAGTGTGACAAGATCATTTGAATTATTTATTGTTTAAAATATAGCATTCTATTTTTTGCAGAAAAATCATTTATTATAATAAGTTATGATTTCTCTACAAGAAAAAACATTAACAATGTAATATTAACACATTGATGTTTTGAATAAAAGAAATTCAAAAGATTTTAGCGTAAGCGTCTCATCATAATCATGATTTTTAACAATCTTTCCAATAAAATACAACGTCATGCATAAACAAACGCCTATGCTGTTGCGCGTTATTAGGATGACCCGCTTAATCTTGCACGTGCTTTCTGGGGTTATTCAATCATTGATCTATCCACATGTGCCTTTACATTATCAGCAGCGAATGATGAAAAGATGGGCGGTCGAATTACTGACATTACTTAATATTAAACTGCATTGCCATGGAAAGCCGCCAGGAGTAGACATACCACGAGCATTGTTAGTAGCCAATCATGTTTCTTGGTTAGACATCTGCGTGTTGATGGCTGTGTGCCCGACTCGTTTCGTTGCTAAAGCAGAAATTGCAACGTGGCCGATATTGGGAATTTTATGCAAAAATACCGGCACATTATTCATAAAGCGGACGCAACGCACCGACACGATGCGGATCAATCAATATATTTGTGAAGTATTAGAGGCTGGTGAGCGTGTAGCCTTATTTCCCGAGGGGACTACAGCAGATGGTACTTATTTGAATCATTTTCATGCTTCGTTGTTGCAATCTGCGGTGACTGCCGATGCATTGATTTATCCTGTGGCTATGCGTTATCGGCGTGCTGATGGCGATATTTGTTCAGAAGCCGCTTATATCGATCCATCATTGATTTTATCCTTGCAGCAAATTTTAGCGCAACCGCGTATTGACACGGAGTTGTTCTTTGGTGAGCCAATTCCGTGTGGCATGAAGAATCGCCGTGAGCTGGCTCGAATGTCAGAAAGCGTCATTGCAGAAATGCTGCTATTGCCCGTTCGTCACAAGCAACCTGAAATAATTTCCGATCTTCCAATCTGACCGCGGATAGTTGCTTTCCCCAAACGCATCCGCTATCTAATGCAATGAGGTTTGCCCGTTGATACAATCCGAGTGCAGACCAGTGACCACAAACAATCGTGTATTGACTACTTGCGCGATTGGGTAAGTCAAACCAAGGTAAATGATCAAGAGGAATGGATTGCAAATCGTCTTTAAAGGAAAAATTCATGGCACCATCCGGAGTGCACACACGCATGCGTGTCATAGCATTGACGATTACGCGTAAACGTTCGGATCCCGCCCATTTTTCTTGCCAGACTCTGGGTTCGTTGCCGTATAGTTGTATGCACTGCTGCGAATAATCTTCTTGTTGTAATATACGCTCGATTTCTTGTGCAAGCTGCGCAGCCTGCGGAATTGTCCATGAAGGTAACAGGCCAGCATGTACCATGGCAAAATTAGCTTCATGATAAAATAAACGTTGATGACGTAACCAATAGAGCAAATCTTCACAATCCGGGGCATCCAATAGCGGCTGAAGGGTATCACCAGAACGCTGTTGCGATATTTTTGCAGCTACCATCAGTAAATGCAGATCATGGTTCCCCAAGACGGTAATTACGCAGTGGTTTGTCTCATCCATTTGTTTGATGAAACGCAGCAACTCTAATGAATCTGGGCCACGATTGACGATGTCGCCAACCAGCCATAATTTATCTAGCTTGGGATCAAAATGAATCTGGTCTAATAGTTCCAAAAAGGATTTAAAGCAGCCTTGAAGATCACCGATCGCATACGTGGCCATTTCACTGTTAATATTTGTAAAGATTTAGGGTTAACGTAAACCTAAAACATCTTGCATATCGAATAATCCATTGGGTTTGTCAGCAAGAAAACGAACGGCTCGCAACGCACCTAATGCAAATGTCATTCGACTGCTGGCTTTATGTGAGATTTCAATACGTTCACCGATTCCAGAGAATAGGGCGGTGTGATCACCGACAATATCACCGCCACGGATTGTACAAAATCCTATCGTTTCGGGATTTCTCTCGCCTGTGACGCCTTCACGTCCATAAATAGCTACTTTATTTAAGTCTCTTCCTACAGTTTGTGCAATGACTTCTCCCATTCGTAATGCTGTGCCAGAAGGGGCATCGACCTTATGTCGATGATGGGCTTCGATAATTTCAATGTCATAGCCTTGGTTGAGGATTTTTGCAGCAACTTCCAGCAATTTGAAAGTAACATTGACACCGATGCTCATATTGGGGGCAAATACAATGGCGGTATTTTTGGCAGCTTCTTTGAGTAAAGTCTTTTCTTCAACGGAAAAACCCGTGGTGCCGATAACCATTTTTACGCGGTTTTCTAGACAAACTTTTAGGTGTGCGAGTGTGCCTGCTGGCCGTGTGAAATCAATTAATAGGTCGCAACCTTTTAAGGCTGAGTTGAAATCGCTGGAAATTGAAACACCACAGGATGACCCAATTAATTCACCTGCATCTTTATTTAAGAAAGGGCTATCGGGTTTCTCTAAAGCTGCAAAGAGTTCTATGTCGGTTGCCTGCATTGTGGCTTCCAGTAAAGTGCGGCCCATACGTCCAGAGCTGCCAGCAATCGCTATTTTATGCATGTTGGTTGATTATGATGAAAATTTGATAATGATTTAAACGATCAATGTAACAATACAACTTCAAATTGAAGTTATTTTGTTTCTATGTTACTGAAACTGGGGCTATTAGGATCTTCATCGCCTTTTTCCACACGTTCAATTTTTATAGGATCCTTTTTTGTTTTATCTTTGGGATAAACTTGATGGCTTTCAATGCTCGTTAAGAGCTCATTTTCAAAAAAAATAGTTAATCTTTTTTGTTCAGAAAGTTTACCTTTATCGCGAAAAATATAGACATAATCCCAGCGATTCTCACGAAATGCATCGACGATCAATGGCGATCCCATTACAAACAAAACTTGAGATTTCGTCATGCCTGGCTTGAGCATCTCGATCATTTCGTCTGTAACTACATTACCTTGCTGCACATCAATTCGATAAGGAATTGGCGGTAAATAAGAGCACCCAGTAAACAGTAAAACAAACAGAATACATGCCTTTGCGGTCATATTGTAAATATTGATGTTTCCAAAGTAAGCATAGCACTATATGATACAACAAATAAATTTATCAACAGAGGTAATACGTATGGGCAATTCTGCTGATCTGAAATCTATTGGTCTCAAAAATACCGGTCTTAAAACCACCTTACCACGGCTCAAAATATTAAATTTGTTTGAACAGAGTCGTGTGCGTCATTTGTCAGCTGAGGATGTTTACAAAGAACTACTCAATGAAGGTGAAGATATCGGTTTGGCCACAGTGTATCGCGTTTTAACACAATTCGAGCAAGCTGGGTTATTGGAACGCCATCATTTTGAAAGTGGTAAGGCGGTGTTTGAGCTTAAAAGTGATGGACATCACGATCATTTAGTGTGCTTGCAATGTGGCAAAGTGGAAGAGTTTTATGACGCCGAGATCGAAAAACGTCAAATGGCCGTCGCCAAAGAACGCGGATTTAAATTACAAGAACATTCTTTATCGCTTTATGCGGATTGCATAAAAACCGGTTGCATTGATCGCCGAAAATAGTTGCCATGTGACTATCTATTGTGAGCTTATTGCGGTCTTGAATTAAAAATGAATAATAAAATTCGGTTGCTGACTAAACATATCGGAAAAAACGTGCTTAGTGCTACATTGCTATTATCTTTTGAAATAATGGCGCAAAGTACAGCGTTAGAGAGTAATCCAACCAAAGATTTTGATGCATGTGTGGCCCGTATAGCTGAGCGCGCCAAAACCGAAGGTGTTTCGGATCCAACCATTTCACAAACATTAAGTAGAGTGAAGCAAATACCCAGAATCATTGAGTTAGATCGGCGTCAACCTGAATTTTCGCAGACTTTCGCCAATTATTTCAATATACGTATCAATGAAGAACGTGTGCAGCGCGGACGGGAATTATTAAATCGGCATCGTGCATTATTGAATCAAATACAAAAAGAAACAGGTATTCCCGGACATTATCTGGTTTCATTTTGGGGACTGGAAACAAGTTATGGTAGTCATTTTGGTGACTGGAGAATCACTGACTCTTTAGCGACACTGGCTTGCGATTCACGGCGTAGCACTTTTTTTACTCAAGAATTGATCAATGCAATGCGTATCATTGATGCGGGCGATATCATACCAGAACGGATGATTGGTTCATGGGCTGGTGCTATGGGGCATATGCAATTCATGCCTTCTACTTTTTTACACTATGCCAAGGATATGGATGGTGATGGCCGCCGTGATTTATGGGGCAGCGTATCGGATGCTTTTGGTTCAGCGGCCAATTTTTTGCGGCAAGTGGGATGGATTCCTGGGCTGGAATGGGGGCAAGAAGTCAGATTGCCGGAAGCATTTGATTATACTTTGGCTGGAAGAGGGCAAACACTAAGTCAATCCGAATGGGCAAAACTGGGTGTGCTGACTGCCTCAGGAGCTCCATTGCCATTGAATGAGCAAAAAGCTGCGTTGTTGATTCCTTCAGGACATCAAGGACCGGCATTCCTAGTTACTAGGAATTTCCAGGTCATTATGCGCTGGAATCGCTCGGAATACTACGCCATTTCCATAGGGCATCTGGCCGATCGAATTGCAGGGGGTGGTGCATTACACCGTTTGCCACTAACTGATGCCGCAAAAATAACACGTGAACAAATACGTCAGTTACAAAAGGATTTATCCACGCTCGGTATTGATGCTGGAGAGATTGATGGTGTGCTTGGATCTGCTACTCGTCAGGCTATTAGCCACTTTCAACAAAGCACACAGCGTATTGCTGATGGTTATTTGGACCATAATCTGCTAATCGCCATCCGGGAAGCCGCTCAATTAAAATCTTCTTCGAGTAATAATTAATTAGTTACTTGGTGGTTGATGATGTCATTATATTTGCATCCATTGATTTACTTTCGGTCCCATTTTCCTTTATCGGCGTTATATCATCAAACCAACGATAAATCATTGGCATAACGACCATCGTCATCATAGTAGCAGTGGTCAAACCAAAAATCACGACAATGGCTAACGGTTTTTGAACCTCGGAGCCAAGTCCTGTTGCTGTTAAGAAAGGAGCTAACCCTAGTATTGTTGTTGCAGCAGTCATCATGACTGGTCGGAAGCGTTGAGAGCAAGCTTTTCGGGTGGCTTCTGCGATACTCAGGCCTTTCTGGCGCAACTCTCGTACAAAAGAAATCAACACTACACCGTTTAAGATCGATGTACCCCAAACGGCAATAAACCCTACCGATGCTGGTACCGATAGATATTGACCAGTAAGAAATAAGCCAACGACACCTCCCACTGATGCAAATGGAAGTACCAAATAAATCAAAATAGCCATTTTGACGGAGTTAAATAGCATGAATAGCAGAAAGAAAATGACCGCTAAAGTAACCGGTACAATGATGCCAAGCTTGGCCATCGCACGCTCCATATTTTCAAACTGACCACCCCAAACAAAATAATATCCGGGTGGCAGTTTAATTTCTTTTGCTGTGCGTTCTTGTAGTTCGGCCACGAACCCCCCCATGTCACGGTCGTGGACATTGGCACCGACAACAACTCGGCGTCGTGCAAACTCACGTGAAATAATAGCCGGCCCGTCAACCACTTTGATTTCCGCAACAGCTTTTAATGGAATTAATCTACCGCCTGCACCTCCGCCTTCACTTCCTGTTATTGTAATCGCAGGACGTAATAACAACTCCTTAATAGCTTCCACATCATGACGAAATTCTTCTGGGAATCTGAGTAGTAAGGTAAAACGTCTTTCGCCTTCGAAAACTTGTGTAACAGCTTTACCCCCGACTGCGGTGGCAATCATTTCATTGACATCGGATACATTCAGACCATGTCTTGCAATCGCACGGCGATCGATGTTAACGGTCAATTCTTGCTGACCGGATAAACGTTCGATACGAATATCGCGGGCACCACGGGTTGATTTGACAATACGTGCGACTTGCTCAGATAACTTGCGCAACTCTTCTAGATCATCACCAAAAATCTTAACAGCCACTTGCGAGCGAACACCAGTGACCATTTCATCCACTCTTTGCGCAATGGGCTGTGAAATGACAATATTTACACCAGGTAGCTTGGTTAATGCATTGCGAATATCTTCTTCGATTTCATGCTGCGTGCGTCCCGAACCTACCAAGTCAAGATCGACAATCGGATCGGATTCATTTTGCGAGGCTGGATCGGCTGGAGTATCTCCACGACCCAATTTAGAGACGACTGATTTAACCCCAGGAATTGCTGCAATGGCCTTCATTCCCTCGGTTTCGATTTTGATCGCTTCATCCAAAGAAATAGATGGCGCACGAATAATCACTGGAGTTGCCGCGCCTTCCTTCATGATAGGGATAAAGGATTTACCCAAGAGTGGAAACAACGCAAATGCTACCATTAGAGCACTGATAGCGGTAATCATGGTTTTTTTCTGATTGCGTGACGCTAAATCAAAGACCTTTAGATAGCCATTTTTCATCACGGCAATAATTCGAGTGTCTTCTTCACTACCGCCTTTCAGCAAATAATCACATAGTACTGGTGACAGCATGAGTGAAACAAGCAGCGCAATGAACAATGAAATTGAGATGGTGACTGCGAGTGGGCTGAAGGTTTTTCCTTCCATGCCTTCTAGCGTCATCAAAGGCAAAAAAACCAATACGGTGACAATCAAACCAAAAATAACTGGTGTTCCTACTTCTGCAACCGCATCGACGATTACGTTATATTTTGATTTCCCAGTATCTTTGGCTTCACCTAAGCGCTGGTAAATATTTTCTACGACTACGACAGTGGGGTCGACCATCATCCCCAATGCAATGGTAAGTCCTCCGAGTGACATTAAATTGGCAGGCATACCGTAGTGATTCATCACCATAAATGTAACTAGGGGAGTAATAATCAAGGTAAAGCACACGACGAAACTCGTACGTACGGTACCAAGGAAGATCGAGAGCACGACAATGACGAGAATGAGTGATTCCATCAAGGTACTTTGAACAGTTCCTAATGCGCCATCGACTAAGTCGGTTCGATCATAAAAAGGAACAATTTGCAGTCCATCCGGTAGAATTCCACGTTCATTAATTTCAGCAACTTTTGTTTTGATGCGCCCAACGATTTCTTTCGCGTTGCCGCCGCGTAACATCATAACAATGCCGGCAACCGATTCAGTATCACCGTTTTTGATACTGGCTCCTTGCCGTACTTCACCGCCAAATACGACATTTGCAACGTCCCTGACATAAATGGGTACGCCGTTTGTTTCCTTTAATACAATATTGCGAATATCTTCCAATGAAGCGATCAGCCCAACCCCGCGTATTAAATATTGCTCGTAATGCAACGCGAGGATATTACCGCTCGCATTAGCATTATTACTGGCTAGAGCAAGATCGACTTGCGAGAGTGTGAGATCGTAATGCCGTAATTTGTTTGGGTCGACATAGACCTGATATTCTTTAACGTGACCGCCAATCGAGTTGATTTCCGCAACACCACGTATGGATCGCAGCATAGGTCTAACGACCCAGTCTTGTACGGTGCGACGATCCATCAACTCTTGCTCGGTTAACGGGCGTTTACCATCATTAGGATGTTCGATAGTATATTGATATACTTCACCCAGACCGGTAGAGACTGGCCCAAGAACAGGCGTAATGCCAGGAATCAAGCGCGGTGTAACATCGATAATCCGTTCCATCACCAGTTGCCGTGCAAAAAACACATCAGTTTCATCAGTAAACACCAATGTAATGAGTGATAGCCCGCTTTTATTCATCGAACGCATTTCAACCAACCCTGGCAGACCAGTCATAGCAATCTCAACGGGCACTGTGACTAACCGTTCCATTTCTTCGGGGCTGCGTCCAATTGCAACCGTAGCTACTTGGACTTGAATATTGGTAACATCTGGAAATGCATCTACCGTTAGATTCTTAGCAGCGAATCCACCTGCTACGCATAAACCGAGTGCGAGAACCAGTACCAGCAGACGCTGATTTAACATTGCACGAACTATAGCAGCCATATTTCGCTACTCCAGTTCAGCAAGCTTACGCTCACTATCTAAATGAAACGCGCCTTCAGTAACGATTTGTTGATAAATTGAGATCCCTTTATAGACAGGTCGCAAACCGGCCACTTCGGTTCCCAGCTCGACTGGAACTCTCTGAAATTGATTTTCACCCGTGGCAACGAAAACATAATCCAGATTTAATTCTCGCACTACCGCCGTTTCGGGCACAACCATTGATTTATGTTGCGGATCAGTAATATGCATATTCGCGAGCATATCGGGCTTCAGTTTACGTTCTGGGTTTTCGACTAGAACGCGAGTCATCACAGTGCGTGTCAATCGATTAATGGTATCTGACACAAATATAATCACACCATCTAGTGCATGGTTTTCTAAAGCAGGGACGTTAATTTCGACATGCTGGCCCAACTCAACTTCCCGTGCAACCTGCTCAGGGACATCGCCGACTACCCAGACATGCGACAAATCGGCGATCTGGAACAATAAATCAGAAGGCTGCACTACTTGTCCTACCATGACATTACGTGCAATCACATAACCTTCTCGGTTGGTTTTGATATCAATCCAAGGTAGGATTTTTCCTGTTTTATTCAATTTCTTGATATCACTTTCATCCATGCCAAAAAGGAGCAATTGATCTTTTGATGCAGACATTTCAGCTTTGGCGATCTCTAACTCGGATTGTCGACGCTCTACTTCAGCAACAGGAATAGCATCGGCAGCCAGTAAATGACGTGCACGATCAGAAGCTTTTTGCGTCACAATAACACGTGACATGGCTCGTAGATAAGCCAGTTGTGAATTGGTTAAATCGGGGCTGGTAATACGCGCCAAGGCCTGCCCAGGTTTTACATAGTCGCCTAAGATAACGAATAAATTAATGATGCGGCCAGTTATATAGGAACCCATGTGCGCGGTTCGCTCTTCATCGACCTGCACGCGGCTGGGGACTTGTATTCTATCAGCAAGATCGACTAAAGCAGGCGAATCTATTTTTAGACGCGCTGCTAATTCTGGGCGAACAGTAATATTATTGAAATCGCGTTCTTCCGATGCTGAATTCTCTTCGCTGGAGGCATCCTCGGATTCATTACTGCCACACCCTGTTATCCCTAAAGAAATAATTGCAGCAAAACTAACCAATATCCATATGGTTTTCATTCGACTATTAACTCCTTGGGGTAGTGTGCGCGTAAGCGGTCAATTTCAGCCGCGGCTGATTGCAGATCAAAACGGGCGAGCAGTGAGTCGGCTAAAATTCCACGTAAAATCCTTTGTGTGTCTAGGAATTCAATCAGGCCACGCTCGCCAAATTTATAAGCTGCTTCCGCGACTTTTACTGCGTTTTCCGCTTCTTTGATTAAACCGCCTTCAAACGAAGCAACACGACGTTGTGCAATTTGCAGTGCTTGCCAAGCCGCCTCAAATAATTGACCGATTTCATATCGTCGATATTCTAATGTCTCACGTATGCGAGCTGAATCATGAACAGCCGTATCAATTTCGCCGCGGCGTTGATAGAACAAGGGAATCCTAACGCTGATACCTCCAGCATTAAAATAATATTGGTTCTCTTGATAATTGGTATAAATCAGATTAATAGATGGCAATATGGTTGCTTTTTCCTGACTGATCCGTTTATTCGCACGTTCGCGTTCCGCTTCCAAACGAACGACATCCGGGTTGATTTGCGGTACTTGCTCACGGAGCTCAGCCAAAGGCGGTAGCTTTACAGGGTCTTTGAGCGAGCCTTTTATTTTGAAATTGGCCGGTAGTGCACCTGCAGCGAGTTGCATCAGTAGTACACGTGCACGTTGTACGGTTAATTGGGCTGCATCTTTACGATTAGCTGCATTTTGCACCTCAGTATCAGCGCGAATCAGTTCAAAGCGTGCAACTTCACCCCTTTCGACATTAGCGGCGATGCGCCGACGAACATCTTTCAATAGATCATAAATACTTTGCTCCATGTTGGCTTGTTCTTCCCGGAGCAATAATTCATAAGCGCGTACTCGCAACAATGCGGCCATATCTGCACTGACTTGATCAAAGCTAGCGCGACTTGCACCTACCACGGCCTCAGATGCTTTTATACGGGCGCTCCGCATGAACGGATTCTCAATCGGCTGGACAACGGTAATTGTCCGATGCGTAGTAAACGGGCCTGATAGATGATATGTCGAATTATCTGATCCCATCATAAACATCACTTCCGGATTCTGATATTGTGCTGCTGCAATAACACCTGCTTGAGACATGTTTACCTGCGAGCGAGCCGCTTGAACCATACCATTGGCATGTAATCCCATTTGTTGTATTTCTTCAATACTTAACAATACTACAGGGCCTTTAGGTTCTTCCAACAAAGGCGGTGGATAGCTCGGCACCGCTGATTGATGTGATTCATCTCGCGTTAAAGGCCTCGTGGGTGGTATTGCTTCAGAGCCGATGGCTGGTGGTGAAAGTACCGGCGGCGATAATGCATCAATTCCAATGGGAAGGATTGTGGACGGTTGTGCGAATGTAGTCGATGAGAAAATTCCAAAGACAAAGAAATTCAATAATAAATATCGAGATGAAATCTGCATAAAAACTTTCTGAGAGTATATCGGAGTAATTTCTTCACATCTTATTCACAAAAAACAGGCAACATCATAACTGAATTTTATAAATCAGTAACAATAATATCCTTGACAATTGTGTGCTTTATTCTAATTTCTAATTTAAGCAAGCATTCCGGGTGAACGAGCGAGGGGTGAAAAAGTTTACAGATATAATGTGAGCGGTTTTCTTTTATGAAGGTATTGTTGCAAGCTAAAAAAATCCTGAATTTCTGGATGGAAGCTTGGTTTTCCAATGAAGTGCTACTATGTTGGTCATGATTTTTTTCAGTGAGGAAGCAATTTCTTCGCTAGTATTGGAGTCTTCAAAATTTTCAGCATTCACAGCGGATGGGATAATATCGGGAATAGGGGTCATTTCTCCAGCAGGAATGATACGGAGCCGGTTATCACGGGCAAAATTGATAATAAATTGGTAGGTATTCGGATCAATCTTTTCAAGCGCGGTTTTTATTCTAACACCAGCCCTGCCTTCATGAATGATGGGTTGTGCATATTCTGAATAAACCCACCTTCCATTTCTATCATGGCTTGCAATTACACCACAAATTCTTTCAGTCCAATCACTGGGGCGAAATGGGCGATTTTCTGGTGTTATACCTAAAATTAGTAGCTCTTCAAATGTGTTTATCATAGGGTGGTAGTTCAAAAGATGATTTTTACGTAAATTAGTGCTTTTTTTCCAAAATACCGGGGTTAGAACGGCTTATTTATGAAGAAATAAAGCTTTAGTAAAGAAGTGGGTTATTTAGACACTGATTCCAGTGAGTAAATTATTAAATAAATTAATGTATTAAAGGAGAAATGTGAAATAAGGCGTCATTGAGTTTTTGTAATGTTAGAGGAAGAAATCAATATCCAAACATTAGATCAATGGTAATAAATCGCTTTTGTTTCTAGGAGATTAAAGTGGGTTCAAGGTTTGTTCGCGCATGGAAAACTGCATTGGTAGGCGGCCAAATTATCTGGCTCGGCTCTTGCGTAAATTTGCCTTATTATTTTCAAGCGATCAGCGGTCACTTTGAAGTTATCAATCGTTCCCAACCGATTAGTCGCATTATCTCCAGCCCGGACGTCGATATTAAGCTCAAGAATGCTTTAACTAAAGTGATTGAATTACGACAATTCGCCACTGATCATTTGAAACTGCCGGAAAACCTCAGTTATACGAGTTATGCCGATTTAAAGCGCCCTTTTGTAGTATGGAATGTTTTTGCTGCGCCTGAGCTTTCTATGTCACTTAAACAATGGTGCTTTGTGCAAGTTGGTTGTGTCAATTATCGCGGGTTTTTTTCACAAGCGAATGCTGAGCAGTTTGCGGAGGAGCTGAGAAGAGAGGGATACGATGTTCATGTAGGTGGTATTCGTGCATATTCTACGTTGGGTTGGTTCAGTGATCCGGTACTCAATACTTTCATCGGCTACTCTGAAATGAATTTGGCGCGCCTTATTTTTCATGAATTGGCCCATCAGATTCTTTTTGTACCTGGTGATACGATGTTTAATGAATCTTTTGCTACGGCTGTGGAGCATGAAGGCATCAGGCGCTGGTTTAAACATAAAGGAACAGATCAAGAGCAAACAGCTTTAATGGCGCGCTATGACAATGAAATGACATTCATTAATTTGGTGTTAAAGCATCGCCAGCGATTGCTCGAATTATTTCATTCCAATGCGAATGATATCGATAAGCAAACTCAAAAATCAAGGATTTATCAAGACTTAAGAGAAGAGTTTCTGCGCATTAGAGCAGAAAATTCTGAATTTAGCAGCTATGACCAATGGTTTGCACAACCCTTGAATAACGCCTTGTTAGCGACAGTTTCTATTTATACGCAAGCAGTGCCATCGTTTCAAGCAATTCTTGCGCAACTTGATGGTGATATGGATAAATTTTATAAAGCCATTAAACAAATAAGTGAGCTACCGAAACAAGAAAGAAATCGGATTCTGCAACAAGCTGCTGAGCACGTCAGCCAGCTAAAATAGCATTCATTCCTTGCGATTCTGCTATATATTCTAGTTCCACCATTTACTCTTTTGATCGCAGGAAATAAGCATGAATGAACCGACTATTACTTGCCCACATTGCACCAACGAAATCAAGTTAACAGAATCCTTGGCCGCCCCATTGATTCGAGCGACACAACTGGAATACGAAGCGAAGATTCTGCAAAAGGAGGTTGATGTATCACAACGTGAAGCTGCATTAAGAGATCGGCAAAAAGTATTGGAAGATGCCCAGAAGCAACTGGACGAACAAATTTCCGCAAGATTAAAGGTTGAACGTATAACGATAGCAGCGGATGAAGCGAAAAAAGCGAAATTAATATTAGCTGCTGACTTGGAAGAAAAATCGAAACAACTTACAGAATTACAACAAGTTTTGTATCAGAGAGATCTAAAATTGGAAGAGGCGCAGAAAGCACAAGCAAATTGGTTGCGTAAGGAACGAGAATTGGATGATGCAAAGCGCGAAATGGATTTAACTATAGAGAAACGTGTGCAGGCGTCAATTGCGCAAGTACGGCAAAAGGCAAAACAAGAAGTTGAAGATGATTTAAAACTTAAAGTCACCGAAAAAGAGGCACAAATCACTTCGATGCAACGTCAAATTGATGAATTAAAACGTAGAGCTGAGCAAGGATCACAACAATTGCAAGGTGAAGTGTTAGAACTTGAATTAGAAGCCGCTTTGCGTTCTGCATTTCCACTCGATAGCATCGAACCTATCGCTAAAGGTGAGTTTGGAGGCGATGTACTGCAAAAAATAGTGAATTCGAATGGACAAACGTGTGGTGCCATTTTATGGGAAACCAAAAGAACGAAAAACTGGAGTGATGCTTGGTTAGCCAAACTTAAAGGAGATCAGCGTACAGCTAAGGCAGAAGTGGCGATTTTAGTATCCAACATACTGCCTAAAAACATGGAAACTTTTTGCCAATTAGATGGTATATGGGTAGTGGAATGGCATTTAGCCATTCCATTAGCAATTGCATTACGCCAATCACTTATTGAAATTGCCAGTGTGCGGCAAGCACAGCAAGGCCAAGAAACTAAAATGGAGTTGATTTATAGTTATTTGACCGGAGCAAAATTTAGACACCGTATTGAAGCGATTGTAGAGAAGTTTTCCGATATGCAAGCGGATTTAGATAAAGAACGTAAAGTCATGACACGCCTTTGGGCAAAACGTGAAATGCAAATTTTAGGGGTTATTGAATCGACGGTTGGCATGTATGGAGATTTGCAAGGCATTGCGGGAAGCGTTTTGCCTGAGATTCCTGGATTAGAATTGCCACTTATTGCTATGAATGAATTAGACAATGAAAGGTAAATCACATTTTTTATTGAGGGATAGTAAATATATTTGAACTACTATGTGAGGCTCTGTATATTATATTTTTATATATTGTTCTTTGATTATATGAAAATATAAATGATATTTTTTGAACTCCTTAGTGTGGAGGTAGCCATGTCAAACATTAATTACCGTAGGCGACAATTTCTTCAATATACAGCATTCAGTGCACTAGCAGCTGCTTTACCCGGCTTGGTACTAGGTGAGCGAGTGCTGAATAACAAACCCAATAGTACGTTTGAAGCAGATGTGGAAATTGATTTAATTGCACGACTTACGGAAGTCGCAATTCTGCCAGGGAAGCATACTCGAGTATTTCAATACCATGGAAATCTCATAAAGGGCCCCCAAACTGCATTAAAAACAATACCTGGATATTTGGGTCCTATTTTTAGCTTTCAGAAAGGTCAGAAAATTCGTATTAACTTTTATAATCAATTGCCAGATCTCTGTATTACTCATTGGCATGGTTTGCATGTACCTCAAATTATGGATGGACATCCAATGTATGCGATATCGCACGGAGAGCGCTATGTATATGAGTTTGAGATTAAGAATCCGGCCGGTACTAATTGGTATCATTCGCATACGCATGAATTAACCGGTGCACAGGTTTATCAAGGTTTAGCAGGAATGATCATTATTTCCGATGATATTGAGCAGAAATTAGAGCTGCCCAGTGGTGAATATGATTTACCAATTATTATTCAGGATCGCAACTTTACTCATGATAATCAATTAAGCTTTAATCTCCATAGACATGATCGGATGCGTGGCTTTCTTGGCAATTCGATATTGGTGAATGGCCAGGTTAATAGCTCAATTCCTGTAAAAACTAGGGCCTATCGTTTACGTATTATGAACGGTTCGAATGCTCGAGTCTATAAACTGGGTTGGAATGATGGTACGGTAATAACTGCAATTGGTACCGATGGTGGGTTATTGGCGAAGCCCCAGAATTTGCCATATGTCATGCTGGCTCCGGCTGAACGAGTCGAGTTATGGATTGATTTTAGTGGACGTAAACCGGGATCAGAATTGATATTACAAAGCTTAACATACCAAGGCACTCATTCTGCTATGGAGAGGGGCAATGGAAGTATGAGGCATGGGATGAGTAGAATGATGGGTGCAATGGGAGGTGGATTTGGACAAGATGAGGTCATTGATATCGCTAAATTTCAGATTCATGAGCAAGTCGGTGATTCACCTAAATTGCCAGTGGAATTGATTCCGATGCGACGATTGACGGAACGAGATGTTTCACAGCCGGGTCGAACAATTCCGATTGCGATTGGTATGCAGCACATGTCCTTCCAATTAAACGATAGAACGTTTGTTATGCAAGATTATGGAGAAAGTGAAAAAATTCCACTCAATACTATCCAGCGAATGAAAATTTCTCACGATAGCCACATGATGGGCGGTGGTATGCATGGCGGTCGCGGTGGAATGATGGGTATGATGATGTCTATGCCGCATCCGATTCATGTGCACGGCCAGCAGTTCCAAGTTTTATCCCGTCGTCAAAGTAATTCAAAAAAAGGATATGAAAGTGTTAAGGATGGTTTTATTGATAGTGGTTGGAAAGATACGATTTTAGTGATGCCGGGTGAGGAGGTGGATATTATCAAGCCATTTAATGATTATACGGGTTTATTCCCCTATCACTGTCATATACTGGAGCATGAGGATATGGGCATGATGCGTAACTTTTATGTCAGCTAGACATTAGCTTTAACAAATTTTTCAAATGAAGTCTCAATGATTGAAGATATTGATAAAGTTGATTCAAGTGTGATTATGGACGAAGTTTGGCTTATTCTAGCCGAGAAAAATACGGCCTTATCAATGATGCGAACAGGAATCGCCATTCTGGTCTTACCTTTATCGATTATGAGTGTACTCGTTGCGACTTCAGGGTTTTACGATGTGGTTTAGCGTGTTATATTTTCTGATCCCATTGGGAATACTGAATCTTACACTTGTAATTCTCAGCTTTTATCTTATTGTGCGTTCAGTAATGCGAATTCATTTTTACGATAATCTTTTATATAAAATAAAAAAAAGAATGAATTGGCAGAAATTATTGAGTGGTGGTTTTTTAATATCAATGATTTAAAGTTATATTGGAGTTAGTTGATTTAACAAGACTCGTGGCAGTACCATACGAAGCCAATTGCTTCGTGGCTGAATAAGTTTTATTTTTCGATATAATATTAATGATCCTTTTTTAGAATCCTGTAGAATTCAGCGATATACTAATAACCCTATTCAATATTGCATATGAAATACCGAAGTCAATTATTCATTGTTGTTCTGGCAATCATAATAATAGCATTTCAAGGCTGCGCTACTCATCGTGAGATTTATTTTGCTGATGGAACAAGAGGATATAGCGTCAATTGTAGTGGTAGTGAAATGAATTTTAGTCACTGTCTGGAAAAAGCAGGAGAAATCTGTAATACGCGTGGATATAACATACTCAATCAAAATGGCATCGTTATTCCATTCTCTGTCGCAGTACATGACCTTAAAAAGAATCCTTATTCACCATCGTCTGCATATATTTCGCAATCCGGCTCAATGACATCACGTAATCTATTTATTAAATGTAAATAGAAAAAAGATTACATCTAATCTATTTTATTAAATGGGTTTTATGACAATGAAATATAACGTCAAATCTGTTAGATTCTTGCCCGATCCTCCTTATCAGTTATGATAGCGCCATAGATTAAGCATAAAGCAGTGTTACTTCCTTAAGTGTGTTAGCTTATTCGGCGAGGTTGAAACTGTCATGTCCAATATACACGAATCGAGAATTGAATCAAATTGAGTAAAGTGGAAAGAATATTTACGATGGAATTTCTTGATTTATTTTTCTAAGCTCAGCGGGAACTAACGAATTTCCCATTTAGTCTTAGCAAAGTATCATTTAGTGGCTGTATCTGATAGATATACAGATATATGTTAGTTTATTACTGATCGGTAACATCAACTGCAGGATTTGCTGCAAGTCGGTAAAGTTCAGGGTAAAATAAAAACCCTTTTATAATTTCAATAAGGAAGAGAAGAAACATGAAAAAAGTTTTAATCGGAGCAGTTGCTGCTTCAGCTTTGTTACTGAATGGAGTCGTTTTCGCCGATGCGGATTTAGCAAAAAACAGCGGTTGTTTGAATTGCCATAATGTCGATACAAAACTGGTTGGTCCAAGTTTAAAAGACATTGCGGCTAAATATGCTGACCAAGCTGATGCTTCTGCTTACTTGGCAGGAAAAATTAAGAATGGTAGCAAGGATGTTTGGGGTCCGGTTCCTATGCCGCCTAATGCTGCAGTAAGCGATGACAATGCTAAAGTGCTGGCTGATTTTATCCTGACACTGAAATAAATTTGTCTGAGTTGTACTGTTATAAAAAAGCCGGCACTATTATTTTGTGTCGGCTTTTTCTTTATATATTAAAGAATAGTATTCATATTTATTCCAATGAATGATAAGCAATGAAGACATGTATTACGTGGAAGGGAAATGTTAGTTTCTTAGCTGAATCAGGGAGTGGTCATTCTGTCTTAATGGATGGTGCACCGGAAGCAGGAGGACAAAACCTCGGACCACGCCCTATGGAAATGCTTCTCATGGGATTAGGCGGCTGCACAGCTTTTGACGTGGTTATGATTTTAAAAAAAGCACGACAGGATATCACGGATTGCGTAGTTGAGATTGTGTCGCAGCGTGCTACCATTGACCCAAAGGTATTTACCAATATCCACTTGCATTTTATCATCACTGGACGCAACATAAAGGCTCAACAGGTCGAGCGAGCAATTCATCTTTCCGCAGAGAAGTATTGCTCAGCTTCAATGATGCTAAAGCAGACCGTTGATATTACTCATGATTTTGAAATCATCAATGATTAATGATCGGATGTATCGTCAATAATACCCGAATTTCTTATTTCAGCTAGTAAACCCGACTCATGTGCTTGCTGATCCGCATGATAACTCGAACGCACCATGGGTCCACAGGCTGCGTGACTGAATCCCATATTAAGCGCTGCATGTTCAAAAACTTTAAAGCCTTCTGGCGAAACATACCGCATGACAGGGTGATGACCGATGCTTGGTTGCAAATATTGACCTATCGTAAGCATTTCTACTTGATGTTCACGCAGATTACGCAATACTGCCATAATTTCTTCATCTGTTTCACCCAATCCAAGCATTAACCCAGATTTGGTAGGAAGATGCGGTAGATGCGATTTGAAATCTCTAAGCAACTTCAGTGAATGTATGTAGTTGGCGCCTGGACGACATTGTTTATAAAGCCTAGGAACGGTTTCCAGATTGTGGTTGAGTACGTCAGGTGGGGTAGCAACAAGTTTTTCCAGTGCAATTTCCAACCTCCCTCTGAAATCTGGAACTAAGATTTCTATTGTTGTGGATGGAGAGTATCTGCGAATTTCGCGGATACAGTCAGCGAAATGCTGTGCGCCACCATCCCGTAAATCATCTCGATCGACACTGGTAATGACCACATATTTTAATCGCATTGCGGCAATGGATTGCGCTAAGTGCAAAGGTTCGTTGGTATCAGGTGGTTTCGGTCGGCCATGCGCCACATCGCAAAATGGGCAGCGGCGTGTACATAAATCGCCCAATATCATGAAAGTTGCGGTACCTTTACCAAAACACTCAGCAATATTTGGACATGAGGCTTCTTCACATACCGTATGCAATTGGTGTTCACGCAAAAGCCTTTTGATTTTATAAAAGTTTTCGCCATGAGATGCCCGTACCCGAATCCATGAAGGTTTACGTAGCAACGTATCGCGGCTTTGTGGCGCTATTTTAATGGGATTACGTGCTGTTTTATCTATCCCTTTTTGCCGAGTGTCGACAGTCATAATGATTTAATATTCCTATGGAGAAGTTTCTCTTGCATTTGCTGGGCGAGCTTTAAGGCAATTATGTCTAAATTATCAGTAATCCCGAGATCTTTGGTTTGTGTAACACGTAATCCTGGATAACCGCAAGGGTTAATATATGTAAATGGTTTTAGATCCATATCAACATTCAATGCAATACCATGATAACAAAAATTCTTCCTGATCTTTAATCCCACCGAAGCAATCTTCGCTTCGCCAATATAAACACCGGGTGCTTCAATGCGTCCAATAGCATTAACGTTATATTCTGCCAGTAGGCTGATCACGGCATTTTCCATACTTCGCACTAATTCTCGTACCCCCATCTTCAAGCGATGAATATCCAATAACAAATAAGCGATAATCTGTCCAGGGCCATGATAGGTGATTTGGCCGCCCCGATCTGTTTTTATTACTGAGATATTATTAGTATCCAGGATATGTTCTGGTTTTCCTGCAATACCTTGAGTGAACACGGGCATGTGTTGTAACAACCAAATTTCATCACAGGTTTGCTCGGTTCTCATTGAAGTAAAATCTTTCATAGCTTGCCAAGTTGTGCAATAGTCAACTAATCCGAACCTTTTGACTAGGAAGTAGGGTTGTTCAATAACAGTAGGTGTAGCGTGTAGCATATGCGACTCTATCTTATTTATAGCACCACAGAGATCATCGGGTGACCGGATAATGCCTGATATAAGGCATCCAGTTGTGGGCGCGAAGTAGCACGTATCGTGCAAGTTATGCTCAAATAGGTGCCATTCTTACTAGATCTCATCGTTAACATGGTGGTTTCATCAAAATCAGGCGCGTGGTATTTGACGATATCGATCGCTATTTGCACAAAATGGCTATGTGATTTACCCATAATTTTAATTGGAAAATCACACGGATATTGAATTAGAGAAATTTCTTCCATAAACATTAACTTAATGTAATGGCATCTTTATTTACGTGCAGAGTTCGAGGATGGCGATCAATTCACTATCAAATAATTAGCTGATAGGATTAGCTTGAGCTACGCATGCGTGTGTTTTTGAAATCTTGATAAAGTGCATACAATCGACTGAATGTTGCGCCTGGTTTGCCATCGCCTACCAATTTTCCATCCAAGGTTGTGATTGGTAACACTTCTTTAGTAGAAGAGGTGAGCAAAATTTCATCGGCATTTCGAATTTCGGTTTCTGAAATTTGCCGAACTTCATGTGGAATTTGATGTGTATCCGCCAATTCTAGTATCACATCGTAGGTAATCCCAGGCAGCATCAGATTACTCTTAGGTGGCGCTAATAGGGTATTATTTTTTACAACAAAGATATTACTTGCAGCACCTTCAGTCAAAAAACTATCACGAATTAAAATAGTTTCAACAGCGTGCGCATCAATTGCCAATTGTCGAAGAAGTACATTGGGTAATAATGAAATTGCTTTAACATCACAACGAATCCAACGGTTATCGATGGCAGTTATGGCAGAAACACCACTGCCAAGCAAAGTTGCTGGAGGAGGCAATAATGGATTGCTCATTATAAAAACAGTCGGTGTTACGTTGACAGGAAACGCATGATCGCGCTTAGCAACACCTCTTGTGATGTGAAGATAGATATACTGATCGTCACCGTCATTGTAATCAATCACTTGCTCTAGTAGATGATGCCATTCCTCATTGGAATGCGGGTTTTTGAGTCGAATGCCATCTAGGCTATGTTGTAAGCGATTGAGATGCTCATTAAGGCGGAATAGCTTTCGTGAATAAGCTGGAATTACTTCATACACACCATCACCAAAAATAAAACCACGGTCCAGAACAGGGACGAAAGCTTCATGAATTGGCATGAATTTGCCATTTAAGTAGATCATGTCAACAACCTAAGGATAATTTGCGAATCGGATTAATTAAAAAGTAGTTTAACACTATCCCATGCGCGACCAAAAATACTGGCGGTTTCTATTTGTTCTAAAGCAACTAATGGATAAGTTTCTACAATTTTATCGTCTAACGTGAATTTTACCGCGCCGATTTCTTGTCCAAGTTGGATAGGAGCGATGAGTGGTTGCTTAAATTCCAGAGAAGCCTTGAGTTTATCGGATTGGCCTTTGAGGATAGTAAAATAAACATCACGGTTGACGCCCGCTTTCAGTTCGTTCTTAGCGCCTTTCCATAAAGGAATTTTGGTTAAAGTATCATTCTTCTTATATAAATGGAGTGTTTCGTAAGATTGAAAGCCAAAGTTAAGCAATCTTTGGCTTTCAGCGCTGCGCGCATGATCTGATTTGGCACCGATAACGACTGATACCAACCGTCTTTTGTCGCGTGTGGCAGACGTAATTAAACAGTATCCAGCGTTTTTGGTCCATCCTGTTTTCATGCCGTCGACATGCGGATCAAGCCAAAGCAGGCGATTCCGATTAGGTTGCGTGATACCGTTATAGGTGTATTCTTTTTGTGAATAAAGTGGATAAAATTCCGGAAATTCACGAATGATTGCGGTTGCCAGTAATGTCAAGTCGTGTGCGGTAGTATAGTGATTCGGGTCAGGTAATCCAGTGGAATTGATAAAACGCGTATTTTGCATGCCTAGCCGTTTTGCTTCTTTGTTCATGATTTCAGAGAAGCTGGCTTCTGAGCCTGCCACAACTTCTGCTAAGGCGATACAGGCATCATTGCCAGATTGCACGATCATTCCTTGAATTAATTCACCGACTGTGACCTGCTTCTTAGGTTCGATAAACATGCGTGAACCAATCATGCGCCAGGCGGTATCTGAAACGGGTACAACTTGTTCTAAGCTTAAACGATTCTGTTTCAGAGCCGAAAAGACAACATAAGCAGTCATCAATTTGGTAAGCGAGGCCGGTTCAATACGTTCGTTTGCATTTTCTTCCGCTAAAACTTGCCCACTTTGAAAATCCGAAAGCATATATGCTTTTGCTGCAATCGATATGTTTTGCGATTGCGCCGATACTGAAGAAACTAAAAAACACAGCAGCAGTGATAGGAATAGATGCTTCATAGATGTTCGTGTAAATAGCATATTATAACTTGGCTGACAGAGAATCTAAAATTTAAAAAATTCACTTGCTTAAACATACGAGTACAGCGAATACTACTATTCCTTAATAGCGCGGGGCTTATCTATGATGCCGATATGAAACTTCAGTGTATTATGGCGGCGCTCATCGAAATACTGTTTAAGCGGATCATGTATTACGCGGAACGCCATATCTTGCCACGGAATTTCATGTTCTGAAAGCAGTTCTACCTCCAAGCTTTCAATACCTGGCTTGAAATCCAGATCCAATAATTTACCGCGGAACAGAAAATAAACCTGGTTGATATAAGGCAAGCTATAGACTGCATATAAATCACCGATCTCTACTCGGGCGTTGGCTTCCTCAAGTGTTTCACGCGCTGCTGCTTGTTCCAATGTTTCGTTGTTTTCCATGAAGCCAGCTGGTAAAGTCCACCAACCAAGGCGAGGTTCTATTGCGCGACGGCACAAAAGTACCTTGTCTTCCCATTCAGGAATGCAGCCTACGACGACTTTAGGATTTTGATAGTGGATTATATGGCAAACAGTACATACATATCGTGGCAGCGAATCGCCTTCAGGAATACGCAATTCCACTGTAGCACTGCAGTTGCTACAAAATTTCATACAATTATCCTTGAATTCATCAAAGTAATTTCAGGATTGAAGTACAGTAAAATTTTTTACTGTTAAGGTGTTTCCAGAATCGTCCATCAGTTCAACGCGCCATGCGCCTAGACGACGTTGATTCATATATTTACTCGCATAAGTTCGCCAATTCTTGCTGTGAATTTGCATGATTAGCTTTGAGTCAACTTCGTCATTGTGGTACCAAACAATATGAATTGCTTTACCTTGTAGATTGATTAAATGTAGATAGAAATAAACAGATTTTGACTCGCCATTATTAAGTGTAATGGATTCAATAGAATCGACTGGTTCCCTGTGTTTAATCGCATGCGTGAGTTGTGCTCTAAGAACTTGAGCATTATTAGACGCTTCTACATTCGATGGTTCTACTACTGTAGTAGATGTTTTGTTGGGTGGTTTAGGCTTTCTTGCAGGTAGAATCACCGCCTTTTTTGTAGTTGCAACCGATTTTGGTTTGGTCCGAATAGGAATGGTGACAGGATCAATTTTTGGTAATGCCGTTGAGGTGTCGCTATCATTACCGCTGTTTTTAATAGAAGCATTGGATTCAGGGACGACTGGGTGATCGGATAAATTGTTTGTTACAAATTGATTCTCTTGTGAAGTAGTAGGTATTTGCTCAGTCAATGGAATAATATCTTGTTCTGGGTTAAAGGCACTCTCGTCACTGCTCAGGAGCAAGTACATCATAAATCCCAGTAAAATAACTGCCAGCACAGCAGCAATGGAAATCTTTTTCCAATCAAACGGCTGTTGTTTAAAATCACTCTCTGATGGAGGTATTTCTTCATAAGGCTCGTCTGCTTCTGTTGAAGATTGTTGTAGTTGAATGCGAATTTTGAGTTTGTTATCAGCCATACAAAACGAAGTTTCTCTATATACGATGTTATATCATACCCAATATTGGCATTGATCGTCTGCATGTATCAAGGTTTTTACAAAATGAGTCTGGTTTCGCTAACTATTAATAATGGAAAGATATAGATAAAAAAATTAATGATGTGCGCAGAGATTGAAAAAATAAAACAGCAAATACAAAGCATGCGTACCGAAATCGAGCGGCATAATCATCAATACTATGCGCTCGATGATCCAGTTATTTCAGATACGGAGTATGACAAATTATTTGTCCGATTACAGCGGCTTGAGCAGGCATATCCACAACTAATCACAGCAGATTCCCCGACACAACGCATTGGTGCAATGCCGTTAAAAGAATTTTCTCAAATCGCACATGGTATTGCCATGCTTTCTTTAAATAATGCTTTTGTGGAGGAAGATGTCGAAGCCTTTGATCGGCGTATACGGGAAGTGTTACTTAATGATTTGGTGGAATATATGGCGGAACCAAAATTCGATGGTATTGCTGTCAGCTTACGTTACGAAAAAGGTATTTTTAAAGCAGGCGCTACCCGAGGTGATGGTTATGTTGGAGAAGATATCACGTTAAATCTAAGAACCATCCACGCAATTCCACTTGTTTTACCATACGGTCATTCTCCATTATTATTGGAAGTCAGAGGTGAAGTGTTGATGCTAAAGGCTGATTTTCTAGCACTCAATGAACGTCAAGCTCGCATGGGCGAAAAAATCTTTGCGAATCCCCGCAATGCAGCTGCAGGGTCGTTGCGGCAATTAGATTCGACGATTACGGCGCGCCGCAGGTTGGCTTTTTTTGCTTACGGAGTAGGGGAGTTTGATGATCCTGATCTACCGAGAGACAAGCAGAGCCATATGATGGATTATTTGGCTTCATTAAATTTTCCCGTAGCTAAGGAGGCAAAAACTGTATTGAGTGTGGAAGGATTGCTTTCTTACTATCAATCCATTGGCAGTCAACGTGAAAATTTATCGTATGATATCGATGGTGTGGTGTACAAAGTTAATGCTGTGCTTGACCAAGAAAAATTAGGTTATGTTTCGCGTGCGCCACGCTTTGCAATCGCGCATAAATTTCCTGCTCAGGAAGCACTGACACAAGTTCTTGATATTACCGTGCAGGTTGGTAGAACTGGTGCTTTGACGCCTGTAGCACGCTTGCAACCAGTGTTTGTCGGTGGTGTAACCGTAACCAATGCAACTTTGCATAATATCGATGAAATTACACGAAAAGATGTACGTATTGGGGATACGGTTGTGGTGAGGCGTGCGGGGGACGTCATACCGGAGGTAGCGTCGGTTATTATCGAAAAGCGTTTGCAGCTGGCACAAATATTTCACATGCCATCTCATTGTCCAGTGTGCCATTCTCATGTCGTGCGTTATGCTGATGAAGCTGTATTCCGCTGTACGGGTGGCTTGTTTTGTCCTGCACAACGTAAACAGGCGATTCTTCATTTTGCTTCGCGGCGTGCTATGGATATCGAAGGGTTAGGAGAAAAATTGGTCGAACAGATGGTTGATCATGCCATCGTACGTACACCAGCCGATTTATATAAATTGGGCTTGACCGCACTGGCTAATTTACAACGTATGGCACAAAAATCAGCGAATAATATTTTGCAAGCCATTGAGAAAAGTAAGCACACAACATTGTCGCGCTTCATTTATGCGCTAGGTATTCGCAATGTTGGAGAAACTACCGCAAAAGATTTAGCCAAGTATTTAGGTAGCTTGGATCGCTTGATGGCAATCAATGAGATTCAATTACAGCAAATACCTGATGTTGGACCTGTCGTGGCACAAAGTATTGTTAATTTCTTTGCTGAGCAGCACAATCAAGAAGTGATCGAACAGTTACGTGCGAGTGGTATCTATTGGGAAGAACATGAGGGACAATCGCCACAGTCGGATGCAATTAAACCATTAAGCGGTAAAACTTTTGTATTAACCGGAACACTATCCGGCATGAGCCGAGAGCAAGCCAAGGAGAGAATTGCAATGCTGGGTGCCAAAGTAAGTGGCCAAGTTTCAAAGAAAACCGATTATGTAGTAGTGGGAATTGATCCCGGCAATAAATATGACAAGGCAGTGAGCTTAGCGGTCACGTTACTCAACGAAGATGAGTTCATGATGCTGTTGCACGATCATCAACAGTAGTGTGAAGTAAGGATCATTTATGCGCTTTTTCATGTTAAATACCGCATGCGAAACGTTTAGAATACACATTCACTGCCGCTTGTGATATCCAGTTATTGACCCATTGATTGATTTCTCGTTATAGGAAACGCGTATGCTGATCAGTTTGAAAAATAATTTTGTTTTTCTGTGCATGCCAAAGTGTGCATCAACATCCAGTGAAACGATGCTGTTACCGCATAGCGACATCGTCATTGTCGGGAAACCTGCACTGCGCCATACTACTTTTCTAGAATATGAACAATCCATTCAACCTTTTATCACTCAAAAAACCGGCGTTAATAGCTTGGAAACCATTTGCCTGATTCGTGAACCGGTTTCCTGGTTGTATAGCTGGTATCGATTTAGGGCTCGTTCAGAATTAAGGAATCCGAATCATCCGGCACATCACAACTCTACGCATGGTGTCAGTTTCGTAGAATTCGTTGAAGCCTATGTTGCCCAAGACAAACCTGCTTTTGCAGAGGTTGGCTGTCAATTCGATATGGTGCAAAATGCAACGGGCGGTATCGGTGTAGAAAAAATCTTTTGTTATGATCAAATGGGTAGTTTCGTTACGTACATGAGCGCCAAAGTGGGTAAGAAATTAGTCCTAGGCAGTGAAAATGTCTCGCCTAAATCGATACATCAAAATGATTATATTGAGCTAATTTCATCTATCGCACGGAAATTAATGAATAAGCTGAAAGTTGAACATCGTGTGGTGGAGAAGGATATGTCCAGAGAGATACCAGCGCCGCTGATGGCGCTGTTACGTGAATACGCCCGCCAAGATTTTGAAGTGTACGAACAAGCAAGAAAAAACAGTTGAGATTCCTATGATTTCGTAGCTCTATGCTTTTGTAAGTCTTCTTAGTGACAATCTGAGTCAGTGAATATAGTAAGCTGCTGATTCAATCAGGTATACAACGTACTGTCTGTTGGATAAAAGCTTGTTTGTTATACAATGTAAAAGCATAATCGTCATAATACTACTATCGCGATGAATAGCTTTTAATGAACGAGTCACCGTTTTTGTCGTATCAGCAAGCCGAGCAAATACTGTCAGATGCAGAATTGATTCTCTCTGAAAATGATGTGATGCAAGCATTACAACACATGGCTGATGAAATAACTCAAGTCTTGTCACAGCAACATCCGCTGGTGTTATGTGTCATGAATGGAGCAGCGGTATTTGCCGGGCAATTGTTACCAAGGCTATTATTTCCCTTAGATTTTGATTATCTTCAGGTAAAGCGATATGACCAACAACTACAAGCGGGTAAAGTTCGTTGGCAGGTAGCACCAAGCGAGGTTCTGCGTGATAGAACCATTCTGGTACTAGATGACATCCTGGACGCTGGGTTAACCTTGGCAGCTATCCGTGAAAAGGTTTTGCAACAAGGTGCGTGGGCATTTTATAGTGCAGTCTTGGTAGAAAAGCAGACCGGTCTTTCCAAACCCATTCAAGCGGATTTTGTAGGACTCACTGTGCCCAA
The DNA here is from genome assembly GCA_024281825.1 of Nitrosomonas sp. Lineage (GTDB taxonomy): Bacteria > Pseudomonadota > Gammaproteobacteria > Burkholderiales > Nitrosomonadaceae > Nitrosomonas. Next base: position 31,341 of record JAMWZY010000010.1, read on the forward strand.
CCGCTATGTATTTGGGTTTGGCATGGATATACACGGCGCTTGGCGGAACTTGCCAGCGATCTATGCGATAAAAAACGATAATCAGTGATTAAGGAAAAGCATGCTTGCAATTATTGGCGGTAATGGAATGGCGCAGTTACCGGGACTAGAAATATCCCATCGGCAGATTATCCGAACCCCCTATGGTGAGCCTTCAGGCCCGTTTACCTTTGGCAAAATCAGGAACCGTGACGTTGCTTTTCTGGGACGGCATGGGCATAACTTTACTATTCCACCTCACGCCATCAATTATCGCGCCAATATTTGTGCACTTCATTCGCTACAACCTTCACATGTGATTGCGATTACATCGGTACGGGGAATTCATTCCGATTTGGCTCCAGGGCGACTGGTGATACCCAATCAGATCATCGATTATACTCATAGTCGTAAATTTACTTTTTTCGAAGACACCGAGCAACGCTTTAAGCAAGCGGATTTTACTGTTCCATACAGTCAACAAACTCGTGCTTTATTATTACAAGGTGCGCGTGACGCGAATCTGGAAATGCTGGATGGAGGTGTGTATGCGGCCACGCAAGGTCCGAGGTTGGAAACAGCAGCGGAGATCAATCGACTCGAGCGGGATGGTGCAGATATGGTGGGTATGACCGGAATGCCCGAAGCGATATTAGCGCGTGAATTGGAATTAAACTACGCTACCATTGCTGTAGTGGCTAGTTGTGCGGCTGGGCGTGATACGCATATCGATACGGCTGAGTGTCGTGAAATTTATGAGATAGTGGAGCAGGCAATGGCCAAGGTTAGAAAAATTTTGGAATATGTGGTGAGTTGTTATGGCGATTAAGGCGGTATTGCGAATGGGTGATCCTCGGTTACTGCAACTGGCCGAGAAAGTGATGCATTTTGATACTGCTGAATTACATACGTTGTTGCAAGATATGCAAGATACAATGGCAGCATTGAATGGTGCAGGCCTTGCTGCGCCACAGATTGGCGTGAATTTACAAGTGGTGATTTTTGGCTTTGAAAAGAATCAACGCTATCCCGATGCTGACGAAGTTCCTTTTACGGTCTTGCTTAATCCACAATTGACGCCGTTATCGGAAGAAAAAGAAGATGGCTGGGAAGGTTGCCTCAGCGTACCTGGAATGCGTGGTATCGTGCCGCGTTTTACGCAATTACGCTATCAAGGAACAGATCAACTGGGTAGAACTATTGATCGTAGTGTCAGTGGATTCCATGCACGGGTCGTGCAGCACGAATGCGATCATTTGCAAGGGATTCTCTATCCGATGCGGATTCAAGATTTTCGCTCATTTGGATTTACCAATGAGCTGTTTCCGGGACAAGAGGTGGTGGATGACTGAGATAAAAGTCATATTCAATAGTGTAAAGATGCGTTATTAAAGTATTACCGCAAAAGCGTAAGAAGCATGCGGATTTGTGCGAAAGATTAACTATGCTGTTTCAAAAATATCATCTAATAAAAAGCATTCATCAATAAATTTATTGAGATGGTTGCAAAATTGAGGTGTCTATTACACAGGATGACTAACTGAAAAAGGAGTATCGATATGCCTTACAGAATTGTCAAAGGAACCGTTTCAGTTGATGGAAAATCTCCGGATGGAGATACCATTGCGTTTACGATCGATACGCACCATGAATGGATGTGGCCAGAAACAGAAGATGGGCGATTTCCTCAGTTTAATTCCAAGTATCAAGCCAATATTCGATTTGAAGCAATTGATGCACTGGAGCTCCATTATTCGATTCAGAGCGTATATCCTGGAAAAACAGTTAAGCAACCGATTGATTTGGCAAAGCAAGCGCGTGATCGACTGCTTGATTTGTGTGGCTTTGATCGTACGGTGTTGATCGAGAGTAGCAACTTTAGAATTACCGATCCCAAACTACAAAAATTACCAGTGACCCTTGCTTATAACGGTATCGATCCATTTGGTCGAATCATTGGTTTTGTATTTACCCAAGATATGGGATTTGAAGTTTCGGACAAAAAGCCAACGGTTTTGCTGACTCCTGAGCATGTATCCCAATCGATCAATGCACAGCTTCTCAGAGAAGGCCATGTGTATCCGACATTTTACAATGGGCTCTATCCAGACTTACGCAAGATGCTGAGTGATATTGCGGTTGAGGCGAAATCACAATCATTAGGATTGTGGAAACAGCATCAAGTTGAATTTCAATTTGATAGAAAACCTGGTTTGGAGGAACTCGAAACCTTAGTAATGATGCCAAAGTTGTTTCGCCGTCTTTCAACGCATATCGCACAAAATGGAGCAATTTCTAACTTTAGAGAATATTTGCGGAATGCTAATGATATGACAGTGGATACCCGAGAAGTTAGGTTGAGTGATTTTTCATCCTTTGTTAGAACTAAAAAACTTAGCAATGAACGCTATCAACTTTGGCTCAGCCATCAACCGGAAACATTAGTTTTTCTTAAAGGATAAGAGATTTAGTAGCAGATTAAATGAAAAGGCTTCTTCTCAAATTTGAGCGCCGAACCCAGCCGGTAATTTCTTTACACCAATTCATTATTCGGCTGGCACATAGTGGTTTTGTCTCACTTATACTCATAGCATTTTCATTACTCATTGGTATGGTTGGTTATCATGTATTAGAGAATCTCAATTGGATTGATGCGTTCTTAAATGCATCAATGCTTTTAGGAGGAATGGGACCAGTAAACACACCAACCACTTATGGAGGAAAGCTTTTTGCCGGTCTATATGCGTTATATTGTGGCTTGACTGTCATTTTCGTTACTGGTGTAATTCTTGCCCCTATCGTACACCGTATACTTCACAGATTTCACATGGAAAGCGGTGATCAATAAATTGATTCTATGTTCCTTTCCTGGCTCACGTGGACACATTTGAAATGTAAAGTAAATGAATTCATCGAGATGAGGGATTAAGAACAAAGCACAACTGTAGCTGTGTCAGATATTTCTCAATGACCAACAAATGAATCAGGATCAGAGATTAACTGATCCTGGTGTGATACGAAGGTTACGCAAAAATTCCAATCAATTTCGTTATCAACCCACTTGCAATGGGTTGGAATACACCTAGAAAATTATCGAGTTGTAATATACCAATGATAAAAATCAATATACCGCCCATTACTATCCCATATTTAAGACCTTGGGTAAAATTGGTTGATGCAGGTGCCCGTGTATAAGTGTCGTTAGAAAAGCCTAGGAAAATCCTTAAAATCCCCAACAAAAAACCAGCAGCAATACACCCTAAAAACAAATGGATGCCACATAAAATTCTTTCTGCCAAACTTTCCCCTATTTGCTCAAGACTAGCAAAACGCATACAGACAATCACCACAAAAAGCAAAATGAACGAATTCCAGAATCCCCCAAACTTCGCTCTCATCTCACTTTCCATACTCATATTTTTCTCCCTTTTAGTTTTTGACGATAAGAAAACGAAACTTATCGATTGTATTATTTATAAAGAACTCGATCGTAAGTAACCGAGTTTTAGAAGAGTGGTAGCTGCCCAAAAACCTCTCTTCTGTTTCATTCATCACTTTGAGTTGATTTTATATATACTGACGAATAACCTCCTCATTAACATTGTCTATATTTCAACAAAATAGCTTTGTTTATCTATAAGCTGGACAGTCTACGATAGCTTATCGCTACTATAGACTGTCCTAGATGATTTTTCGTGGTTTTTTATAGAATCTGCAATAAAGCGCCAAGATCTCAAAAAATATACCTTGGAAATACTTATATGCCTAACCGATTTTTTGGGGTTGAATCAGATAATAATGGCTGCCGCAACACGCCGATCTTCTTCAACTAAAATATTATAAGTACGGCAACATGCTTGTGTACTCATGATTTCCATTCCGATATTCATTTTCAGTACATCGATCATTAATGAATGCTTTGGGAATTGGTGGGTATTACCCGTGCCTAGCAAGATGATTTCTGGACGATAAGATAGTAAATGACTGAAATGCTCCATTGTAATATCAGATACAGATGTCACAGGCCATTGATCAATCAAATGATCGGGTAATACGATTAAGCTTTTTTCATAACGAGCTTGGTTAATTGATACATAGTTATCCCCATACCCGGTAAAAATGTTTTGTTGCGCAAAATTTGCTAAATGCAGTTTCAAAAGATTGGTATTTTATGGGTTATAAATGTTTCAAGAATAGATACCTAATTTTATCTTGTCAATCCGGCATATAGAATCGGTAATTTCTCCGGTAATCGTTCCACATGATCCACCACCAAATAATTGCGTTCGCCAAAAATCCGCGATACATATTGATCCGCGCGCGGATCGAGGCTCATGCAGTAGGTAAGGATGCCTGCGCGGCCGGCTTCTTCCACGGCTTTTTTGGTGTCGTGCCGCAGGTATTGCGGATCGCGCACGTCGACGTCCGCCGGTTCACCGTCGGTAATCACCAACAGCAATTTCTTCGCCGATTTCTGCAGTTTCAGGTAATGTGTGCCGTGGCGCATGGCAGCGCCCATTCGGGTCGAAAGTTGACCTGTCATGCCCGCCAAGCGTGCTTTGGGAATTTCATTATAGGGTTGGTCGAAATCCTTGTAGCGGTAGTATTCCACATCATGCCGCCCATCCGAGCAGAAGCCGTGGATTGCGAACGGATCACCGATTTTGTTGATGGCATTGGCGAGCAGCACCGTGGCCTGGCGCGTCAGATCCAGCACGGAGTAGTCATGTCCGGCAACTTTTTCGTTAGTCGATTCGGATAAATCCAGTAGCACCAGCACGGAAATGTCGCGCACTTTGCGCACTGAGCGCATCATGATGCGCGGATCAGGCTGCATGCCCATGCGGATATCGATCATGGAGCGAATGGCTGCGTTGATGTCGATTTCGTCGCCGTCTTCGAGTTTGCGGATGCGGCGCGTGCCTTGCGGTTGCATGGCATCGAGCAGAAACTTCATACGTGCGATTTCGCGCTTGTATTGTTGCGCGATGTCGTCGATACACTGCATGTCGCCCAGCTTGGCGCGTTTTTCCTGTACCGTTGCCCAATCAGGGCGTTCCAGTTGAATCTGGTAGTCCCATTCGGAATAGTGATAGGGCGCTGAAACCGGTTCTTTACCTTCCAGTTCGTTGTAGGAAACACCGGTATCTTCATAGGGAAAAAATTCAGTACCCATGACCCAGATTTCCTGGGCATCATCTCCAGCTGATTCCACTTCGACTTCGTTGGCGAATTCCATCACATTGACGTATTTGCGCACTTGCTTTGGCGCTTCATAGCCAGCCGATAGAGATTTGTTTAAATCAAACTCCTCAAATTCCCAGAAATAACGATTGTCGTCGCGATACGGTGCGGTGAGTTGATCCGTGAGCATGGCGAAGGGAATGTTTTTTTCTCTAAAACTATGCGCCAGCTGAACGCCGATGTCCCATGAGATTTGATAGGTATCCAGTTTGTCCTGTGCGGCCGCAAAAAGTTGACGACCTTCAATAATCCAGCGATCGTTGTCTTGATAATCCGGGTCAAGTAAAGCGCGTGCCAGGCGATTGAGATAATCACCCATGGTGACAGCCATATCCGGCGTGGCAGTATGCAAGGCTGACCAAGTTTTGCGTAATCCCGGAAAGCGGCGAATGGCGAGTGCTTCGACGCGCGCATCTTCGATCACGGAAATGACCGCCATCTGCATCGGACTCAATCCTTCCGCAGAAATGGGTTGTTTGGTTTCCACCAGATGTGCGGCAGCATGCGCGGCGGTAGCCCGATAAACCTCGGTGGCGGATACACCCGCATGGCTATCATAGGCATCAGGCAGGTAAATGAAGTAATTTTCGATATAGGGTTTGTAACCTTCACGCGTTTCAAAATCACCGGAGGTGGGTTTCATGAAAAAATCACGTGCCCACAATGCGCGCAGATACATATTGATGCGGCGCTGTACATCCACAAACAGGGTACCCTTGCGTTCTTTTTGCAGTACCGCGAGTGATTCCTTGGATTCCAGTCCAAAATATTTGATTTGTTCTTCATAATTCGTACGATGGGCATGCGCTCCCCACATGGCCCAACGGCGCAGGCCACCCAGTGTCAATTGCCCGAATAGGATATCCAGTTTGTTGAGCATGGGGCGCATGCCGCGAGGTGCTTGTGCAATCAGGGTATTCAGGAATTGCAGATAATTCTGGAATAACTGGGCATCACCCAGGCGTTTGGCGGCTGTGGGGGAGGTGGCCAATACCAATTCAATCACCGCGCCTGAAGTTCTTGATGCGAGTGAAAGCACAGAAGTCGCCAGATCGCTGATGACGTCCTCACCAATTTCTTTAGTAACTAACGGGATTTCGTCAATCCAGCAATCCACCAGGCTGCGTCCACGGCCTAGTCCACGCAGTGCTGAAACGCCTTTCAGATAATTATCCAGTCCACGCGCTGAGAAAGTTTTTACTACCTCAGGCCAGGCATGACTGAGTAATTCAATCGATTCCGGTTCCAGATCTTCCAGTAATTCTTTGTAGTCATCCAGATTAATACTCATCGTGACACACTCTTATATAAGATTATTGAGCAACCGTACGCAATGGACCAGCCAAGTGTTAATTAAAGAAAGTTGACACAGCGGCATCCAATGCATCACGCATATCAGGATCATCGGTGATAGGGCGTACCAAAGCAACACGGCAAGCGGCATGCGCGTCTACTTTTTTGACGATGAGACTACCAGCGTAGATTAACATGCGTGTTGAAATGCCTTCGTCCAGTCCATGGCCTTTCAGATTACGAGCACGTTCGGCAATCGATACCAGTTTTTCTGCAATTTCAGTAGATACACCGGTTTCATGCGCGATAATTTCACTTTCAATGTCATGGCTGGGGTAATTAAAATCCAGTGCGCCAAAACGCTGTTTAGTGGATTGTTTGAGGTCTTTCATCAAACTTTGATAACCTGGATTGTAGGAAATGACAATCTGAAAATCTGCGTGCGCATGAACCAGTTCACCTTTTTTTTCCAATGGCAAGACACGTCGATTATCGGTTAATGGGTGGATCACTACGGTAGTATCCTGGCGTGCTTCAACGACTTCATCCAGATAGCAGATAGCACCATAGCGTGCGGCGACAGCCAATGGACCATCTTGCCAGCGTGTGCCATTGGCATCCAACAAAAAGCGACCCACCAGATCGGATGCAGTCATATCTTCGTTGCAGGCAACGGTAATCAGCGGTTTTTTTAGTTTCCATGCCATGTGCTCAACAAAACGGGTTTTGCCGCACCCAGTAGGACCTTTCAGCATCATAGGCATGCGCACTGAATAGGCCGCTTCATATAATTCCACTTCATCAGCTACGGGATGGTAATAGGGCTCTGCGGTCACGCGGTATTGATCAATGATTTTGCTCATGATGAACTCCTGTTATAGCGATCTGATAAGTATTTTATTTTGATCAAAAAAACCCCCGATCCTGTTGCAGGTAAAGGGGGTCCCAGGGTACGAAACCCGTTGTGTCTTAAACGGTCTTGCCGCGATATATCACCATGGCGGTACCTTGCGACTGGTTGAAATTGTTGTATCCAATTAAACGAACATGATTATTCGGATTGGCTTTATGACACGCGGCGGCTTCTGCCAGTACGCGGTCTACATCGGTTTCACCAAACATGGGCAGCTTCCACATATACCAGTAGGAGTCCATGACATATTCAGGTTCCGTATGTTCGATGGCCGGATTCCAACCTTTACTGATTAAATACTGCACTTGCTTTTTGATATCCTTGTCAGCCATTGCAGGCAGGTAGGAAAATGTTTCAAACTTACGGCTTGCTGGATCACTGACACGTGATTTGTAATCGATTACTTCACTCATTATTTATTCCTCATTTTTAGAGAGATGAAGAAGAAAAGCAATGTTAGCCATCGGCTCTTCTTCTTTAATTATATATTGCTTACTTATGGGCTACGTCCAGCTTGTCAACAGTATCAAACTCGAACTTGATCTCTTTCCATGTTTCCATGGCGATTTTCAGTTCAGGGCTGCTTTTGGCTGCTTTGGTTAGAATCGCTTTGCCTTCTTTCTCGATTTCAACGCCTTGGTTACGCGCTTCTACGCAGGCTTCCAATGCAACACGGTTAGCGGCGGCACCAGCAGCGTTACCCCATGGATGACCCAGGGTACCACCACCAAACTGCAAGCAGGCATCGTCACCGAAGATTGCGACCAGCGCTGGCATATGCCAAACGTGAATACCACCCGAAGCGACCGGGAATACGCCTGGCATGGAACCCCAATCTTGATCGAAGAACAGGCCGCGACTACGGTCTTCTTTGATGAACTTGTCGCGCATGGTATCAATCCAGCCGAGGGTTGCTGCACGGTCGCCTTCCAGTTTACCGACCACGGTACCGGAGTGCAGGTGATCGCCACCTGACAAACGCAGTACTTTGGTTAAAACGCGGAAATGAATACCATGATGCGGATTGCGATCGAGCACAGCGTGCATTGCACGGTGGATGTGCAACAGCATTCCATTATTACGGCACCAGTTAGCCAGACCCGTATTGGCAGTCAAACCACCCGTCAAGTAGTCATGCATGATGATCGGCGCGCCTAATTCTTTAGCAAACTCGGCACGTTTGTACATTTCTTCCGGGGTTGGCGCTGTTACGTTCAGGTAATGACCTTTACGTTCTCCGGTTTCACGTTCGGCTTTTTGGCAAGCTTCCACCACGAATTGGAAACGATCGCGCCAACGCATGAAAGGCTGGCTGTTAACGTTTTCATCGTCCTTGGTCAGATCCAGGCCGCCGCGCAGACATTCGTATACGGCACGACCATAATTTTTGGCGGACAGACCCAGTTTAGGTTTAATGGTGCAACCTAACAGCGCGCGGCCATATTTATTCAAACGATCGCGTTCCACTTGAATACCTGTTGGAGGTCCACCGCATGTTTTGACATAAGCAATCGGAAAACGAACATCTTCCAGACGCAATGCGCGTAACGCTTTAAAACCAAACACGTTACCTACCAGCGAGGTCAACACGTTAACGACAGAACCTTCTTCAAACAGATCGATTGGGTAAGCTACGAAAGCGTAGAAACAAGTGTCATCCCCAGGTACGTCTTCAATCTTATACGCACGCCCTTTGTAGTAATCCAGATCGGTAAGCAGATCAGTCCACACCGTGGTCCAAGTGCCTGTGGAAGATTCTGCAGCTACTGCAGCAGCGACTTCTTCACGAGGTACGCCGGCTTGAGGCGTAATTTTGAAACATGCCAGAAGATCGGTATCCAGCGGCGTGTAATCAGGGGTCCAGTAAGTTTGTCGATATTCTTTTACACCAGCATTATATATTTTTACGGCCATAGTTTCTTCTCCAGTTAAATTCCACTCGACTCCAGTCAGCAACACAGACAGAAAAGAGAGGATATTGCGTTACAAACATCAAACATGACTACTCAAAGCTATGAAATGCACTATAGCGTTATTTATCTATAAGAACAAATCAGTAATTCTAATATTTATGATAAGGTTATAGTTATGAACATTTTACTGAGATGATACATGCTACATCTTACGCTACGACAGTTAAAAGTATTTGAATCCGTTGCAAGAAATTTGAGTTATTCAGGTGCAGCGAATGAATTGCACTTAACTCAACCCGCTGTTTCGATGCAGATTAAACAGCTTGAAGATAACATAAATTTACCGTTGTTTGAACAGCTTGGTAAACGTATCTTTTTAACCGAGGCCGGACAAGAGCTTTACCAGTATAGCCGTGCGATTTCACAGCAGTTAGCTGATCTGGAAGTGGCTTTGGACGAACTCAAGGGAATGGAGCGAGGTAAGCTGAATATCTCTGTGGTGACTACTGCAAATTATTTTGCTCCCCACTTGCTGGCAAAGTTTTGTCAACGCTATACAGGTGTGACGGTTAGCTTGAATGTTTCAAATCGTGAAACGGTTCTGAAGCAACTGAGTGATAATTTGATCGATTTGGCAATCATGGGGCAACCGCCTGATCACTTAGATATTGACAGTCAATCTTTCATGGAAAATCCATTGGTCGTTGTTGCTCCGCCCAATCATCCCTTGTGTAAAGAAAAAAACATCGCGGTGAAACGATTGGCGAGTGAAATATTTTTAGTACGCGAATCAGGCTCAGGAACACGCAGTGCGATGGAGCGGTTTTTTGCTGCTCATGAAATCAAAATTAACAAAGGGATGGAAACGGATACTACTGAAGCGATCAAACAAGCGGTTCAAGCAGGTATGGGGCTGGGTATCATGTCAAGGCATACCGTTGAATTGGAGCTTGAAACTGAGCGGCTAAAAATTCTCGATATCCAAAATTTTCCGATTATGCGCTATTGGCATGTTGTTAACCGGAAAAATAAACGACTTTCGAACGTTGCCAATACGTTTCGGGATTTTTTACTGCGCGAAGCCGAAGCACTAATGCATGAGTCGAAAACATGAAGCAAAATCACAATTCTTGATTTTTACCTAAGGATTGCGTCCTTGTAATTCTTATGGATCGGTTCAGTTTTGCGGTACTATTTCAGATTTGGATGAAATGTTTTTTTGGGCTATCGGCGATCAGTGAAAACTAAAATATCTTCCGCATTGATAAATCGCATTATTTTATTAGGTGCAAGTAATTTGACGCTTTCGCTGCGCTTGGCAATCCAGGCTATACAGCAACGGTTAGACAGCCCGAGCGAGGTATTGGTGGCAGTGGGGCATGGTCGCGCGTATGGCATTTGCAGCAGTATTATGCAACGTAAACTGCCAGGGATTCTTGACAGTGGATTGTGGACACAGCTTGCCGTAAGCGAACCATTACCCAGTTATGCATTGCTGACAGATATTGGTAATGACATATTATATGAATTATTACCTGGACAAATTTTAAGTAGCATTGAGCGGTGTATCGATCAGTTACAACAACAATCTGCACAAATCGTCATGACCAATTTGCCTCTTGCATCGATTGAAAGCCTTACTGAAAGGCGATATCTGTTTTTTCGGAACATTTTTTACCCTTTTTGTCAGCTGTCGCGGGATATTACGGTGCAGCGTGCACGTGAATTGCATGCGGGCTTGATTACGTTAGCGGCGCGCAAAAATATTACGTTATATGAGCAAGATCCACATTGGTTTGGGCCGGATGGTATCCATGTGGATTATTGGAAACGCCAAGCATTTTATCAAAATGTTGCAGGGTATTTCCATGTGTCCAAGCCGGAAGCTGCCAAAACTAATCCGGTATCACTGGCTTGGCAACGGAGACCTACATTCGCTTTTAAAACCCTATTTGGCTATGATTTACATTGCCCGCAACCAAGCGGGTTGCTGGCAAATGGGTCAAGCGTTTGTAAATACTAGCTTACTCGCTAAGAATGTGTGAAAGTATGAGTGAGTCGTATTAAGCAAATCGATCGATCCTAGTGCGATATTATAAAAATAACGAGTTTGAGTGAAAGGAATGCATTAAAGATGTCTACACAGAATCCTAATAATCAACATAAACCTGTTGTATCCACAGCGCTAAATATTACAATTATTATTGCAACAGTGATATTTCCGGTAGTAGGACTGCTCATGGGGCTTACTTATTTGCGCAAAGATCATCCGGATGCCAAAAAAATAGGAAAAATTTGGCTGATATTGGGCGTAATAATGGTCGTAGCAAATATTGTCCTAATCAGTATGATGCGACAATCATCAAATTGATGCCGTGAAGTACCGCTTTGTTTATTCAAATTAGAAATCCCAGGAAGTTGGGATTTCTATCTCAGTTTTAAAACATGGGCTTATCTTTGGTGGAATTGAAACGTTCAATACCCGAAGTAATCTCTAGTTTTGCAGATTCCACGCCGTCCCAGCCTTTAATTTTGACCCACTTACCTGTTTCTAGATCTTTGTAGTGAGAGAAAAAATGGGAAATCTGAGAACGCACAAGCTCGGGCAAATCTTCACAAGTTGCAATTTTTTCATAGAGGTTGCAGAGCTTAGTGATAGGCACAGCCAGCAGTTTTGCGTCTTCACCCGCTTCATCGCACATCCGCAATACACCCAGTGGTCTACATCGGACAACGACGCCTGTGATTAACGGTACGGGTGAAATCACTAAAACATCTACAGGATCACCATCATCTGATAACGTATGTGGGATATAGCCATAGTTGCAAGGGTAGTGCATGCACGTTGACATAAATCGATCGACAAACATTGCCCCGGTGGCTTTATCGACTTCATATTTGATAGGATCTGAGTTCATTGGGATTTCAATGATGACATTAAAATCATTCGGAATATCATTTCCGGAGCCTACACGATCAAGATTCATTTTTTCTCCACATAAATACAGATAACTGTTTCATCAATAATAATCAGAAAATACTTGTATTAAATACATTCAGCTAAAAGAACTGATTGATAATTTTATACAGCCAAACTGAAAGGTATTCGGTTATGAAAGCATTTTTAACCATGCTTTTTGATGCATAGCATGTTTTTTCAAGGGACAGCCAAGAAATTGTTCAATAAAACTGCACAAACTGCATAGAAGCGAATGAATTATGGTAACTTTTTGAGGTTGTAACAGCGTTAGAATAACACGAAAGATAATTCCTTCATGAACTTGGTATAATAGCTTTCAAGTTATTTAAATTTCAAGTGATCATATTGTAACTTACAACCATTTAATTTCTAGAATCGTTACCTTATCTTCTGTCATCTACTGTGAGCAAAATAATCATAATAGCCTCACAAAACAATACTGTAAGTATGATAATGATACGAAATTTTAATCTTTTTCGTTTTTTGATATTTTAGGGGGAATGAGTATGTCGCAAAAACACCCGGTTATTGCAGTAACCGGATCATCAGGTGCAGGTACTTCAACAGTTAAAAGCAGTTTTGAGCAAATTTTTCGCCGTCAAAAGCTTAAGGCGACCATCGTAGAAGGCGATAGCTTTCACCGCTATGATCGGGAAGCTATGAAAAATGCGGTCATAGAATCTGAAAAGAATAATGGGCGTCCGATCAGCCATTTTGGTCCGGAAGCGAATGAGTTTGAAAAATTAGAAGCTTTATTCAAGGAATATAGCGATACTGGCAGAGGACAAACGCGCCTATATCTGCATAATGATGAAGAAGCCGAACCCTGGCAGCAAAAAGCAGGCACTTTTACCCCTTGGAAAGACATTGAGGCGGGTTCCGATCTGTTGTTTTACGAAGGATTACATGGCGGTGTAAAAACCGACAGCGCGGATGCAGCAAAGCATGTTGATTTGCTCGTGGGGGTGGTGCCTATTGTAAATTTGGAATGGATTCAAAAAATTTACCGTGACACCAGTGCACGTGGCTATTCTGCAGAAGCGGTCACGCAAACCATTTTGCGGCGTATGCATGATTATGTGCACTACATAACGCCCCAGTTTTCACGCACACATATTAATTTTCAACGCGTTCCGACTGTCGATACTTCCAATCCATTTATTGCGCGCGCCATTCCAACCTTAGATGAAAGTCTGGTTGTGATCCGCTTTAGGAATCCGCAAGGGGTTGATTTTCCTTTCTTGTTAAACATGATTCATGATTCTTTTATGTCCCGTCCTAATACGATTGTTGTTCCTGGCGGTAAAATGGGAATGGCGATTGAATTAATTTTAACGCCATTAATTTTGGATATTGTTGCAAAAAGTAGAGCATAACAATAGCTCTGGTATTTTTGCTTGAGTGTTCTTAAGGATCGTAAAAGCACCAATTCCTGGGACGCTGAATCAGTTTTTTTCAACCGCTTCATAATAATGGCCGGGATTTTCTCGGCCATCCTTATTTTATGAGTTCGTTATTGTCTGATTTAAATCCGCAGCAACTGGAAGCAATCACGCTACCACATCAGTCGGTACTGATTTTAGCAGGGGCCGGCAGTGGTAAAACACGTGTGTTGACAACACGTATTGCTTATCTCATTCAAACCGGTCAAGTTACTCCTCACGGCATTCTCGCGGTAACTTTTACGAACAAAGCCGCCAAAGAGATGTTGACACGGATTACCGCGATGTTGCCGATTAACCCGAGAGGCATGTGGGTCGGTACTTTTCATGGATTATCCCACCGTTTGTTAAGGACACATTTCCAGGATGCCGGTTTACCGCAAGCTTTCCAGATTCTAGATTCGTCAGATCAACTGGCATTCATAAAACGGCTGATGAAAGATCTGTCCGTCGATGAAAAAAAGATTGCGCCCAGGCAAGTGCAATGGTTTATTAACAATGCCAAGGAGGCCGGTTTGCGCGCCGCATTTGTGACCGTGGATGATGCTTTTTCATCTCGTTTACTCGAACTTTATCAAGTATATGAGCAACAGTGCTATAAAGCTGGCGTGGTCGATTTTGCGGAGTTACTGCTACGCAGTTATGAATTGTTACAACGCAACCAGATTTTATGCGCACACTACCGTGAACGATTTTATCATATTTTAATTGATGAATTCCAAGACACTAATACGTTGCAGTATCAATGGATTAAGCTTCTGGCAGGTGTGCAGGTTGCTCAGGAATCAAGTGCAGCGGTCTTTGCTGTGGGTGATGACGACCAAAGCATATATGCGTTCCGTGGTGCTAATACGGGTAATATGAAAGAGTTCGAGCGGGATTTTAAGATTTCCAAAATCATCAAACTCGAACAAAATTATCGTTCGCATGGCAATATTTTGGATGCGGCCAATGCATTAATTGGTAATAATACGGATCGCCTGGGCAAGAATCTCTGGACGGAAGAAGGTAAAGGTGAACCGGTAAGGGTCTACAATGCACCGAATGATTTTGACGAAGCGGCCTTTATCGTCGATGAAGTGAAAGCTTTGCGTGCTGAAGGCATTGCACTGTACGATATGGCGCTGCTGTATCGATCTAATGCGCAATCGCGCATACTGGAGCATAGTTTATTCAATGCGGCGATACCCTATCGAGTTTATGGCGGCATGCGTTTTTTTGATCGGCAGGAAATCAAACATGCACTCGCTTATTTGCGCCTAATCGCCAATCCCGAAGACGATAACGCGCTATTACGGGTGATCAACTTTCCAGCGCGTGGCATTGGTACGCGTAGCCTAGAACAATTGCAAGCCATGGCTAAAGTGAGGGGCATAAGTTTGTGGGCAGCAGCTGTCCAGCAGTCAGGTGGGCAAAATTCTTTAATACCGCAAGTGGATTCCGAAAAAAACCTCAAAGGTATTGCCGGATTTGTTCAGCGCATAGCAGCACTGCGTGAACGTTGCGCTACTTTGCTGTTACCGCAAATTGTCGAACAAATGCTCAGCTCCAGTGAATTAATCACGCATTATGCTAAAGAACGTGAAGGTGCAGACCGGCTGGAAAACCTCAAAGAATTGGTCAATGCTGCTGCCAGTTTTATACATGAAGCAGGCAGTGATAGTTTAACGGAATTTCTTGCACATGCTTCGTTGGAAGCAGGGGAACATCAAGCTGGGAATGGCCAAGATGCATTGCAACTGATGACGGTGCATGCTGCAAAAGGATTGGAATTTCATGCGGTATTCTTAAGCGGGCTAGAAGAAGGGCTTTTCCCCCACGAAAATAGCATGAACGAAGCCGATGGTATTTTTGAAGAACGGCGCTTGATGTATGTGGCGATGACGCGCGCACGTCGCCGTTTGTATTTAAGCTTTGCACAAAGCCGCATGCTACATGGCCAAACGCGCTACAACGTCGTATCGCGCTTTTTGCATGAAATCCCTGAAGATTGCATAAAATGGCTACAGCCTGCGACCCATGCGTTCAATTCCAAAATAAGCAATGCGGGCAACGCAAAAGCGAAAGATTGGAATCATTCGCCGATAAAAGCTCTGTCGGCTTATCCATGGAGAATGGGACAAAAAGTCGTTCATGCCAAATTTGGCATCGGTATTATTGTCAATTTCGAAGGCACCGGTAGCGATGCACGCGTGCAGGTTAATTTCGAAAATTCCGGAATTAAGTGGTTGTTAGTAGAATATGCCAAGCTTGTGTCGGCTTAGCTTAAAGATATCACACGAAGTTCTTGGCAGGACGAAACTTTCACGAGATACCAGCATTGCTGTGTCTAGCCCAAGAGAGTAAGCATTGAGCCATACTGTGCTCGATATCAATCAACCTCAGTACCGCATCAACACTTTAGTTATTCGCATAAGCATTCTGCTGCGTTAGCTGGTGCTCGAAAATAGGGGGTTGTGCTCCTTATTTGCTTTTAGAGTCTGAGTCATTATTTTGTGGAATGACGTCCTCTGCAGGTTTCTCATCGTGCTCTGTTTTTTGGGGGGCCTCTTGAGTGTTATGCCAATGGTTAGGCACACTTTGCGTTTCATGATCTTTGAACCGAATGGGTTCACCTAAGAAAATATCTTTATAGCTGACATACGTTGCAGCATATAGGGTTGGAATCAGGATCACTAGTCCTGCACCGTAGGGTAAAGCGCAAATGATTACTAATATCGTGGATGTAATCATAAACAGTAACAGTGGAATAAGATTTCGCAAACACGCAAGAAGGCTTTGTTGCATGGCCACCACGGGGGGCATTTTATGAAATACAACTAACATGGGTGCGAACCAGCTGGCCATCATCAAGGGGATCGATAGCGTTAATACAATGAGAAGTGAAGTGAGCATACTGCTTGCTACGCCCATTAACTCTGTTTCATCGACTCGTTTTCCATATAACAGCATATCAGTCATGGCAGATCCACCAATTAATGCAGCAAGACCAGAAATCAAGATTAAGCCTGTCAAATAAATACCCCCGATGGTAATCAGCGCGGCAAAATTACTTTCTGCGGCAGAGAACAAATGGGTAATTTCAAGCGGCTTTCCTTCTTCTAGCGCACGACATCCTTGCATAATGCCACCCATCAACGCAGGATAAACCAATGTGAAAATAAAACTTCCAACCAGCGGAACCAAAGCAGTGGATATTGCGATGAGAAATAAAGCCCCACAAACCAGCACCCAGGATAGCGGCGCACGGCGAAATAAGTAAAAACCGCTTAGAAGCCACTGTAATCCTTGCTTGGTATTGACTTGATGAATTTCCATTATTGTGTTCTCCAAAATCGAAACTGAATTGAATACATTCTGAGGTAGGGTTTTATGCCAGTTCTGCTACACTTTCTCGATGATTTTGCAATATTGCTTTGAAGTGATTGGGGTCTTTGGCATGTGTTAATTCTCCGGAGCGCGGTAAGTATAAGTCGACCATACGTGAAACCCAAAATCTGAGCGCAGCGGCACGCAACATGCTGGGCCAGGCTTCCCTTTCAATCGCGGAAAGTGGACGAGCCTGCTGGTATCCTTTTAAGAGCGAGTATACACGTGCTGTGTCGAGTGTTTTTTCTTCGTTCATGCACCAATCATTCGCCACAATGGCTAAGTCATATAATAAGCTATCGTTACATGCAAAATAAAAGTCGATAATACCGCCAAGCTTATTATCGAAAAATAAGACATTATCCCGAAACATGTCAGCATGAATCACACCCTCCGGTAAATTTTCATGGCGTTGGTCGGCTTGGAAAGCTAATTCCGATTGCAGCAATACTTTCTCGTCACCGGATAAAAATGGATCGATTTCAAGCGCCTTGGCTTGCCACCATTGAAGGCTGCGTGGATTCGGCATGTATTGTGGGTAACTCCTGCCAGCCAGATGCATTTTTGCCAACATCATGCCCATTACTTGACAGTGCTCTGGCGTCGGGTGAAGTAAAGATTCTCCTGATAAGAAGCTGACAATGACGGCTGGCTTATTATTTAACTCCCCAAGAATTTGACCAGCGTTATTTCGAATAGGCATTGGGCATGGAATGCCGTGGCCTGACAAATGCAACATTAGATTGAGATAGTAGGGGAGTTCGCTTCGGGTTAGTTTTTCAAAAAGCGTCAGTACAAATTTTCCTTGTGTCGTGATTACAAAGTAATTGGTATTCTCAATGCCTGATGCGATACCTTGAAGGTTAAGCAATTGCCCCAATCTGTATTGTTTCAACCAAAGAGTGAGTTCATTTTCTGTGATGCGAGTAAAAACCGACATGAATAATTTGTATTAAGAAGTGGTAGTAGCGTGTTTACAGGAAATATTAGAATTTAAAAAATTGCCACATGGGTGGGCTGACATTGGGGCCTCCCGCATCACTATTGGGATGCGCATGATGATCCACAATGGGATTTTTCTTGAGATAGTAGGGAGGGCCAATGCGGGGGATGACTTTAATCATTAACAATTCGCCATTGACGCGATGTTCTTCAATAGTATCTTCCCCACGTTTGATAATGGTGACTTGTTCTTCCAATTCCGGATCAGACTGGCTTTCTGATAATTCGGGCGTTTCAGGTTCCGGTAGTGGGATCAGATTCTTTGGATGAGAAGGGTGATCCATTGATTTTTTGGGTTCTTGAGGCTGCTCGGTTTGCGCTGTGCCAAGCAACGGGAAATTCAATAGTAACAGTATCAGAATAAATCGGTGCATATGAATCCCTACCCAAGAGAAAGCTTTATTATTGTACATAAAATTAGTCACTATAGTTTACAGATTGAGTTGAATTTCTCGCTCTGCGGCAGAAAGCTCAAATCCTCGGGTTTCGTAATATTTAAAAATCGCGCTAACCACCTCGTTGGGTTCATCAATCATCTGAATTAGGTCCATATCATCCGAAGAAATAAAACCTTCTGACACTAGCATCATTTGAAACCAATCTATCAATCCGCGCCAGAATTGCGAATAGACAAGAATAATCGGCATTTTACGGGTTTTGCGAGTTTGTACCAAAGTGAGTGCTTCCATCAGCTCATCCATAGTGCCAAATCCTCCTGGCATCACGACATAGGCAGTAGAAAACTTGATAAACATGTACTTGCGCGTGAAAAAGTGTTTAAAAGTTTGACTGATATCTTGATAATCATTGCCCTGTTGTTCGCGTGGCAACTGGATATTTAAGCCAATACTCGGCGATTTGCCGAAATAAGCGCCTTTGTTTGCTGCTTCCATAATGCCTGAACCACCACCGGAGATTACTGCAAAACCAGCGTCGGATAACGCTCTCGCAATCTGCTCTGCCAATTGATAATGCGGGCTATCGGGATGCGTGCGTGCGCTACCGAATATGCCGACTGCGGGTTGAATTGTTTCAAGACGTTCCGTACCTTCAACAAACTCTGCCATAATTCTGAATAATCGCCAGGATTCTTTTGCAGACCAAGGTTGATCAGAAGCTGGCTGAATGAGAGGTTTATGATTGTGTTGATTCATAGGAAAAATAATAATGAAAACGCTGTTATTGGTGGATGGTTCATCGTATTTATATCGTGCCTTTCATGCACTGCCAGATTTGCGTAACCAGAATAATGAACCAACGGGAGCTATTCATGGAGTACTAAATATGTTGCGTCGTTTGCGCAAAGAGTTTCGTGCAGATTATAGCGCGTGTGTATTTGATGCAAAAGGTAAAACTTTTCGCAATGATCTTTTTACGGAATATAAAGCGAATAGAGCTGTCATGCCACAGGATTTGGCCACTCAGATTGAGCCCCTACATGCTTGCATTCGCGCGCTGGGCTGGCCGATTTTGATGGTAGGTGGTGTTGAGGCTGACGATGTCATTGGCACATTGGCAAAACAGGCCGCTGAGTCTGATTGGCAGTGCATGATATCAACTGGCGACAAAGATATTGCGCAACTGGTGAATGACAAGGTCACTCTGGTAAACACCATGAGCAATGAAATTTTAGATAAAGAAGGAGTATTGGCGAAATTTGGTGTGCCACCGGAACGTATGTTGGATTATTTGATGTTGGTAGGTGATACGTCTGACAATGTTCCAGGTGTTGAAAAAGTCGGCCCAAAAACCGCCGTAAAGTGGTTGACGCAGTATGGTTCGTTGGAAAAAATCATTACATCCGCTGGTGAAATTAAGGGTGTGGTAGGTGAAAATTTACGTAAGTCACTAGCTTGGTTTGAGACTTCGCGTGAATTGATTACCATCAAATGCGACGTAGACCTGCCTATCAAAATTACAGATCTGGCTTTTCAACCACAGGATCATCAACAACTTGAAGCGCTTTATCAAAAACTGGATATGAAAGCATCGCTGCGAGAATTGCGCCAGCAAATCGATTATGAATCTGGGGAAGCAATCATTCAACAAGAATCGATGGCTCAGGCAGTTACTCAAACTCATACAGCGCGGTACGAGACCATTTCAACAGAATCGGCGTTACAAGCGTGGTTAGAAAAGCTGAATACTGCGCCATTGGTTTCGGTTGATTGTGAAACGACTAGCTTGTCGCCGATGCAAGCGCAATTGGTGGGCATTTCGTTTTGTATCGAGGCGGGACACGCCGCCTATCTTCCTTTATCACATTGTTATGCCGGGGTACCTAAACAGATTGCACTGGAAACGGCATTAACATTACTCAAGCCTTGGCTAGAAGATGAAAGCAAATTTAAGTTAGGACAAAATCTAAAATATGATAAGCATGTGTTTGCTAATCATGAGATACAGTTGAATGGCATCGTGCATGACACCATGCTGCAATCGTACGTGCTGGATTCGAGTCGCTCGCATAGTATGGATAATTTGGCGCTGCGGCACCTTGATATTGAAACGATTCGTTATGATGACGTGACAGGAAAAGGCGTTAATCGTATTGGTTTCGATGAGGTTGCCATTGATGTCGCTACTGATTACGCAGCCGAGGATGCAGATATCACATTGCGATTGCATCAAACGTTGTTTCCGCAGCTACAACAGATTGATCGCCTACATGCACTTTATCGCACTATCGAAATGCCCATTCTCGATGTGTTGTTTGAAATCGAGCGTAACGGAGTTTTGCTGGATTATGCATTGCTGCAACAGCAAAGCAGTGATTTAGGAAAGAAATTGCATACGTTGGAATTGCAAGCGCATGCCTCAGCTAACCAGCCCTTTAATTTGAATTCTCCAAAACAAATTCAAGAAATCTTGTTTAATCAGCTTAAATTACCCGTGATCAAAAAAACACCAACGGGTGTTCCCTCTACCGATGAAGATGTATTGCAGCAGCTCGCACTGGACTACCCATTACCGAAGATTCTGCTGGAATACCGGGGATTGGCAAAATTAAAATCGACCTATACCGATAAATTGCCATTGATGAAAAACCCGCATACTGATCGTGTGCACACTAATTATGCACAAGCTGTTGCGGTGACAGGTCGATTGGCAAGCTCTGATCCTAATTTACAGAATATTCCAATCCGTACGCCAGAGGGTCGTAGAATTCGAGAGGCTTTCGTTGCACCACCTGGCTATCAAATTGTTTCCGCTGATTATTCGCAAATAGAGCTACGCATCATGGCGCATATTTCTCAAGATGAGGGGTTACTAAAAGCATTTTCCGCTGGTGAAGACATTCATAAAGCAACGGCTGCAGAAATATTTGGCATTCCACTGGAGCAAGTCGATCAAGAACAGCGACGATACGCTAAAGTGATCAATTTTGGTTTGATTTACGGTATGTCGGAATTTGGTCTGGCATCACAGCTCGGTATCTCACGCAGTGCTGCACATATTTATATGGAACGTTATTTTGCACGGTACCGTGGTGTTGAGAGATATATGCAACATGTCCGAGAAAAAGCCAGACAAAACGGTTATGTGGAAACAGTTTTGGGGCGTCGATTATGGCTGCCTGAAATTAATCACAGTAATGGTAATCGCCGCCAAGGTGCCGAACGCGCCGCAATCAACGCGCCGATGCAGGGAACTGCAGCGGATATTATTAAACTGGCCATGATTGCAGTAACAAAATGGCTACGAGCAGAAAAATTGCGTAGCAAATTGATTATGCAAGTTCATGACGAATTAGTGCTAGAGGTACCGGAAGAAGAAATAGGTTTGCTTCGCGAATACTTACCCAAATATATGGGGGGCGTTTTAACATTAGATGTCCCGCTGTTAGTAGAGATCGGCGTTGGAAGCAATTGGGAACAGGCGCATTGAATCCAAGTTTATGAATAATCAGCAATGATTTTAGATATCGACAAATTATTCTTAGATATCGTATAAATTTGACATAATATAAATTATTAGCAATTGTTATATAATTTTGATGGAATAGTTTTTCATTCTTAAGCGGAACAGTTTTACTCTTTTGAAGAGTTAAAAATGTTTTGTTATTTTGTAAATCGGCATTCTTTTCATTTCGTGAAATTGCTTCGATTTTTTGGATTCAATAGTTTTTGGGTTGAAGTGTTTCTATGGCTTCCAGTAAAGCTCGCCATGCTTGAATTGAAGTTTCGGTATGGGTCTTTAAGAAACTATTTGGAGTATGTCGATCAGCAAAAGCATATTGACCATTTAAGGAGCTTACGAAATGAAGCAACTAAATGAAGCTCGATCCAGTAATCCTGTTCTTGCTCGTAGTTTTGCTATCAGTCGAGGCTTACGTATCGCTCAAGTCATACGCTATTGTGAAAGAGGCAAGATACCCGGCGCACGATTTGATCGGGTTTTATGGCAGTGGGTTGTCTATCCCCCCGTTAAGCTTCTGATCGGATGAAAAGGTGTAAATATCGACGTAAACCTTATAAGCCTGTTAGCTATGCAAAACTACGTGAAACTCGGATTTTATCTGGAATCAGCAGAAAAGAAGCCGCAAGCATGTTGTTCGTAACTGATCGCACATGGCACAACTGGGAATCTGGCAAGGTTCAAGTGCCCTATGCTGCTTATAAGCTTTTTCGCATTCTAACAAATTTTGACCTTCCAGGAATCGCTTGGAGGGACTGGAAGCTTTCAGGTGATGCATTTATCTCCTGAAGGCAAAAACTTCACAGCGGGTGATTTAGGTTATCTATCACTTACTTTCGCAATGGCCAAACAATGGCGGCTTGATCGGGAAGAAAAACGCGCTTCAGGTTTGCTTTCGAAATCTTCAAATCTTTTGCCTTTTGTTCGACCAAAAAAGGGAGGAAAAAATATTTTATCAAGATCTTTAGGTAACAATAGAAAACCACAATCATGTGATTCAAATTAATGATTCAGGCATATAAACAACAAGCTTTAACCACTCTCTAATTCAGCGTCCGGTGTTTTGTACAGAAATTTTATTAATTCAAGCGAAATTTTTCTGTGGTTGAGGCAAGCCCGAGATTCGCTATGTATTTAAATTGAGGTTATCTTGCACTGCTCATCAATATACACTTTGATTGTATGCGCATCAGAATTTTTAATTACAAAGCGTTGTGGGAGATTTTCTAGATTCTCAAAACCAGCAGGTCGTTCCGGTTCAAAACCAATAGCTTCTTGTATACTCTCAGAGAATTTTGCTGGCAATGCCGTTTCTAAACAGATCAATGGCACTCCTGCCTCACGATAAGCTTGACCGACCTTCAAACCATCTGCAGTATGCGTATCAACAAGCACTTGATAACGTTTATAAATGTCACGAATTGTTGCGATCCGTGCCACGTGATTACTGCTGCCAGAGACAAAACCAAATGCTTTGGTCTTCTGAAATAGTGGCGATGCTGATAAATCGAATGCTTTTCCAAAATCAACGGCTGACCACCATTGTGCAACTTGTTTTGTGTTTCGATCGGCCAAATCAAAAATAAACCGTTCGAAATTTGAGGCTTTGGAAATATCCATCGAGGGACTACTAGTATGTTTGGTTTCTGTAGCAGTGCGTGGACGATAGATACCGGTACTAAAAAATTCATTCAGTACATCATTTTCGTTAGTCGCCAAAATCAAATGCTTAATTGGCAAACCCATCATTCTGGCAACATGTCCGGCACAAATATTGCCAAAATTTCCTGAAGGAACGGCAAACGATACTTGTTCATCATTAGTCTGGGTAGCAGCAAAATAACCTTTGAAGTAATATACAACTTGCGCAACAATACGCGCCCAGTTAATCGAATTGACTGTACCTATCCGGTGTTCTTGCTTGAAGGTGTGATCATTGCTAACTGCTTTGACGATATCCTGGCAATCATCAAAAACACCGCGAACGGCAATATTGAAAATATTTTTATCTTGCAACGAGAACATTTGCGCTGTTTGAAATCGACTCATTTTACCGAGTGGTGACAGCATAAACACCCGGATACCTTGCTTCCCACGCATAGCATATTCGGCACTGGATCCTGTATCACCCGATGTAGCACCAAGAATATTTAGCTCGTCGCCGGTTTTAGTCAGTTGGTATTGAAACAAATTGCCAAGTAATTGCATCGCGATATCTTTGAAAGCCAGCGTTGGGCCATTCGATAATCCTAAAATATGCAATCCAGGCTCCAGTGTTTTCAGCGGCGTAATATCTGTGCTCCCAAAAATTTCCGCAGTATACGTTTGCTGGATAATCTTACGTAAATCGTCCTCTGGAATATCATCCGCAAACCGCGAAATCACTTCAAAAGCCAGTGCCTGATAGCTTAAATCACGCCAGCTATTAAGTTCCTCCGATGTAACTCTGGGATAGGTCTCAGGTACTGCCAGCCCACCATCGAGGGATAAGCCACTCAACAGGATTTCAGTGAACGTTTTTGGCGGCATCCCACCGCGAGTTGAAATGTAATACATATTTATGTAGAGCTATTTATTTAATTCTTCAATACGAATACGAAAAACCTGTTGGGTTACCACCGGCAAAGATTCGATGCGTTTGATTGCAGCATTAATGCTTTTCTCAAATGTAATATGGGTCAACATAATAATGCTAACTTCTTTCGAATCATCACTGGCTTCCTTCTGAATCATCGCACTGATAGAAATATGATTATCCGCCAGAATACGCGTGATCTCAGCCATCACACCCGGTTTGTCTACGACTTGCATGCGTAAGTAATAGGATGTTTCTACATCATCCATCGAAATCACGGGTATATCAGACAACAAGTCCGGCTGAAACGACAAAATTGGTACGCGATGCATGGGATCCGCAGTTTGCATGCGCGTCACATCCACCAGATCGGCAATCACCGAACTCGCAGTCGGTTCAGCGCCCGCACCTGCGCCATAATATAACGTAGCGCCAACTGCGTCGCCTTTAACGACCACCGCATTCATAACGCCTTCTACATTGGCAATCAAACGCTTGCTAGGAATTAACGTTGGATGCACCCGTAATTCAATGCCCTTTGCTACTCGCTTGGTGATACCCAATAATTTGATGCGATATCCCAATTCTTCAGCATAACGAATGTCTTCACCAGTTAACTTGGTGATTCCTTCGGTATAGACTTTATGGAATTGTACTGGGATGCCGAATGCAATCGCTGACATCAAGGTAATTTTATGCGCCGCATCTATTCCCTCGATATCATAGGTTGGATCTGCTTCAGCATAGCCAAGTTTTTGTGCCTGTTCCAGCACATCATTAAAAGAAAGTCCTTTTTCACGCATTTCCGACAAAATAAAATTTGCTGTACCGTTAATAATGCCGGCAATCCATGTAATGCGATTGGCTGTCAGCCCTTCGCGCAATGCTTTGATAATTGGAATACCACCTGCAACCGCTGCTTCAAAAGCCACAATGACTCCTTTTTCGCGCGCCATAGCGAAAATTTCAGTGCCATGATTTGCTAGCAACGCTTTATTTGCGGTTACAACATGTTTGCCATGTGCAATGGCTTCAAGAATCAACTCCTTTGCAATTGTTTGACCACCGATTAATTCCACAACGATATCGATATCGGGGCTACAAGTCACTTCATGCGCGTTATCAGTAATCACGACTTCATTGCCTGCAAGTTCTCGCGCTTTTTGTAAGTCTTTATCAGCGATCATTTTGACAATGATCTTGCGCCCGGCACGACGCGCAATTTCTTCGCTATTACGTTTAAGTACGGTAAATGTACCGCCACCGACGGTGCCAACACCTAAAATGCCAATATGAATAGGTTTCATAAAAATTTAGAAATGTAATAATCAGTTGCGAATTATAAATGAGCCAGCAAAGGAAAGGTTAAGCGATGGAATATTTGTAATCAGTGTTATGACGCTTGCGATAGCGTTGCAGATAGTTTGCAATACGGCCTATGGCTTCGGTAAGGTCATCTACATTAGGTAAAAATACCACGCGAAAATGATCCGGATCCTTCCAATTAAAACCACTACCTTGTACTAATAGGACTTTTTCTTCCAGTAGTAAATCCAGTACAAACTTCTGGTCGTCTTGAATCGGATAAATTTCCGGATTCAAACGAGGAAATAGATATAAAGCTGCTTGGGGTTTGTAGCAAGTTACTCCTGGTATTTGTGTTAGTAGCTGCCAAGCGACATCGCGTTGTCGCATTAACCGTCCCGTTGGCAATGTCAAATCATAAATGCTTTGATAGCCCCCCAGTGCGGTTTGTATTCCAAATTGTGACGGGACATTAGCACACAAACGCATCGAGGCCAGCATGTTCAATCCCGCAATATAATCGTGCGCATGATTTTTCTCACCAGATACCACTGCCCAGCCAGAGCGAAAACCCGCAGCACGGTAGTTTTTTGATAAACCATTAAAAGTTACAAACAAAACATCATCAGCCAATGATGCAATGGATGTATGCGTTACGCCATCGTAGAGAATTTTATCGTAAATTTCATCGGCATAGATAATCAGCTGATGCTCACGAGCAATATCGATGATCTCAAGCAATAGTTCCTTAGGGTACAGCGCACCCGTAGGATTATTAGGATTAATAATGACAATAGCACGTGTTTTATTGCTAATCTTAGCGCGCATATCATCCAGATTCGGTAACCAACCTTCTGACTCATTGCACAGATAATGCCGCCCTATCCCACCCGACAATACCACAGCAGCCGTCCATAATGGGTAATCCGGCATTGGAATCAGCACCTCATCACCATTATCCAGCAAAGCCTGCATTGTCAATACCACTAACTCAGATACCCCATTACCGATAAAAATATCGTCCAGCTGCACATTCTTGATTTGTTTTTCTTGGGTGTAATGCATAATCGCCTTACGCGCGGCAAACAATCCTTTTGAATCACAATAACCTGAAGCATCCGACAAATTACGGATAACATCTTGCAAAATCTCTTCTGGCACATCAAAACCGAACGTTGCTGGGTTACCAATATTTAATTTGATAATTCGGTGCCCTTCTTCCTCCATTTGCTTGGCGCGTTCTAATACGGGTCCACGGATGTCATAACAAACATTGGTCAATTTACTGGATTTTAGAATTGGGCGCATAATCGAGAAATAATCAAGAATGGATAAAAATTTAGATTCAATTGAACATTTCGGAAAGTACTTAGTGACCACTAATTATATATGCAATTAGTAGCGCACTGTTTGCTAGTTAGCCAGCAACTGACTCAATATATATCCAAATACATTTACTAAAAATGATGTATAAATGTCTTGTACTTTAGTCTATAAAAATCCGGACCTAATTTTTAGAACCTCTTATCAAGCACCATTCTCTACTTGACAAATTAAACAATCCACAATCAGAAAATATTGATTATTTATTAATAGAGGTTTATTTGTAGAAAATTAACTTATTGATATTTATATGATTATATGAGTGTTGAGTTATTAATCAAGTCAAGAAAAAGCCCTAAAAATACAGGGATTAAACTGTTGGATTTACAAGTTATCAACAAAGTTATACACAGATTTTGTGGATAATCTAAAAATTCTTTTATGAAATAAGGTCGTATTTACTAGGGTTGAAATTCTTAGGAACATAAATTGAGTTACTCACAATATAAGTAAATTTAACTTATTGAATAAATAAAATTATTTATTCCTAAAGATTACTTTCATAAGAGGTATTCTGTACATTGGCGATTGAATTTTCCTGTTGCTGTAATTCCCACATCTTTGTGTAAATCCCCCCCGTCGCAAGCAACTTTAAATGTGTGCCTCGCTCAACAATGCGGCCCTGATCCATAACTAGAATCTGGTCAGCATCAGCAATAGTTGAAAGCCTGTGGGCAATAGTCAGCGTCGTGCGGTTTTGGGCAATGCGTTTGAGTTCTGTTTGAATGCGTTTTTCTGATTGGGAATCTAATGCTGAAGTGGCTTCATCAAATATCAGGATAGCTGGATTCTTAAGAATTGTCCGTGCAATAGCGACTCGCTGCTTCTCACCTCCAGATAATTTTAAACCGCGCTCGCCGACAATGGTTTCATATTTCTTTGGAAGACTTTCAATGAAATCATGAATATGCGCAGAGTCTGCTGATGAATAAACGGCTTGCTCCGTTGCATCCGGTTGTCCATAAGCGATGTTGTGGTAAATAGTGTCATTAAATAACACGGTATCTTGTGGCACGATGCCTAATGCAGTTCGTAGGCTTCGTTGCGTGACATCGCGAATATCTTGTTGATCGATGGTAATACTGCCAGATTGCACATCATAGAAACGAAATAATAGGCGTGCTAAAGTAGATTTTCCAGAGCCGCTATGACCTACAACAGCAATGTTTTGCCCTGCTGGAATATCGAAACTGATATCGAATAGAATTTGTCGGTTAGGTTCATAGCTGAAATTGACGTGATCAAACCGAATGCTAGCACTTTTAATTTCAAGTACTTGTGCATCGAGTTTATCTTGGATTTCACGATTCTCATTCAGTAATAGGAACATTTGTTCCATATCTGCTAATGCGTGTTTAATTTCACGATAGACGAAACCCAAAAAATGCAGAGGCATGTATAGCTGTAACATGATAGCGTTAATTAATACCAGGTCACCCAACGTCATGCTGCCTTCGATTACCTTATCTGCAGCAAAAAACATCAGTAGCGTCATACCAATTGCAATAATTCCACTTTGTCCTGCGTTGAGTGTGGCCAGTGATACTTGATTGCGGATGGCGGCTTTTTCCCAGGATTGTAAATGTATATCGTAGCGCCGTGCTTCCCAGTTTTCATTGCCGAAATACTTGACTGTTTCATAATTCAATAAACTGTCAATTGCTTGTGTATTAGCTTTTGAATCCATGGTATTCATCGTGCGACGGAAAATCATGCGCCACTCGGTGACAATTAATGTCAGAGCGATATAGGCAATTAAAGTCGTAAACGTAATAATAGCAATCCAGATATCGTACTGACTGATGAGGATGATCATTACTAGTCCGATTTCTAATAACGTGGGCAAAATGTTGAACAGCATAAAATTCATTAAAAAAGAAATGCCACGCGTACCACGTTCAATATCACGAGAAACACCGCCCGTCTGACGTTCTAAATGAAATCGTAGGGATAATGAATGTAAGTGCAAGAAAACTCGATTGGCAATTCGTCGAATAGCACGTTGTGTTACTTTGGCAAAAATTGCATCGCGCAACTCACCGAATAAAGTACTGCTTAATCGTAAAGCGCCATAACTCATCAATAGAAAAACCGGTAAAATCAATTCGGCACGCGAAGAATCAAGTGCATCGACAATTTCTTTTAGAACTAAGGGCACTGATACATTGGCAAGCTTCGCTAGGATCAGTAAACTAAGTGCAATAATGACTCTACCTTTAAATTCCAATAAATAAGGCAGCAAAGTAGCAATGGTTTTTAAATTGCTTCGCGCAGTTGGTAATTTTTCTTTTGCTTTCACACGTATGTATCTGAAGTAGTTTATTTAATGGGAATTTATGGCTTGAGATATAAAAGTTATAGACTAACCAATTAATTTTTTAGTATCGCTATTAAAAATAAAGCTCAGAAAATCATGGAAATCACTTGTTATCGAGACGCTGAAATCAAACGCGAGATACGTTATCTTCCCGCAAGTATTTACAACCTGGCAATTACTTTATTAGCTCGTTGTCCTACACAGCATTTGTTTGTTCCAATTCGGAGTATGCAATATATGGCCATCATAGACCATGAAGAATTTGTATTTATTGATGGTGAACGTAAATGCTGGATTGATCTGGCCTGGCAGAACTTTAAGCCACATGCACGCGATGCATTAGATCAGCCAGTTGCTTATGAAACTGTTTATTATCGAGAAAACTTATCGGGAATGACGCGACGCTTACATAGTGAATTCCAAACTGCGCTCCAACTATTAGTCATTAAGGAAAAACTCGATGGGCCTGCGCGGATTATCCATTTTCCAACAAACCAATCAAATCCTTAATCATCATCCTTGAGCTCTGCGTCCCAGCCTTTTTTCTTGGCGTTAGTAATGGCTGTCGTATAGAATTTTGTATGCCGTTCGCGTAAATCATCTGGTAATCGACTAGGTAGATGCGCGTAAGGCTCCCATGCCGCATAGACTTTTTCATATAGAATTTGCATCTGTCCGCTATCCCAACCCGCACAGGTTTCCGTTTCAGGCAAAATATCAAAGACCCAGGCATCTCTAACGATACGACCTAAATGCGTCAAACCACCATTTTCGTCTTGATCAACTCCAATATAAGACTGTTCTGTCATTGCTGTACTCTCGTATAAATTCAAGTTGTTTAGATGCTATTATTTCGTAACCAAACTTAAGCCGTTTTATGACTATCTGTTTTAGTTTTGCTACTGAAGCGATTGAGTATATGATGCGTCATATTTTTCGCCAATTCTTCCTCTTCAAAGAAAATGGTGCCAATATTATCTTTCCGTAATAATATCGTTTCATCTTCAGTACGTGCGTGAACAACAATTTCAATCTCTGGATTAAGCGTGCGAGCCGTGTCAACCACCGATTTCATGTCAAATAGATCAGGGGTCGCAATAATCAACATAGTGGCGTTTGTGATATGCGCTTGAATCAACACAGAAGGTTCTGCGGCATCACCCGATACAGCCTTAATTCCCTGTTTGCGTAAATCCTGCACTAATTCCCGCTTTTGTTCTGCAACAACAAACGGAATGTCACATTCCGTGAGCCCCTCTCCAATTCGTTTGCCCACATGTCCATACCCTACCAGAACAACCTGTCCTTGAAGAAACTTGCTTTCAGTATTCATGGGTAATTCAGCATATGGATCATCTCGATTTTCGTATTTACGCGCCAAAACTGAGTGTTTCAATAACCAGTTTCGAATTGGTGCAACTGCACCAAAGGCAATAGGATTGAACGCAATGGAAATAATTGCACCCGCTAGAACCAAACTCATCCCTTGCGATGATAACAACCCAAGTGACACGCCTAGCCCTGCCAAAATAAATGAAAATTCACCAATTTGACCTAAACTTGCAGCAACGGTCAATGCAGTGTTCAACGGGTAACGTAATATCAGTACCAGCAACAACGCTGCTAAAGATTTACCGATAATAATAATGCCGACCACACTGAGAACTTGTAAGGGCTCATCCACAAAAATACGCGGATCAAACAACATGCCAACAGATACGAAAAACAATACCGAAAAAGCATCCCGTAAAGGCAAAGATTCTTCCGCTGCACGATGACTGAAGTGCGATTCGCGCATAACCATGCCAGCAAAGAATGCACCCAACGCAAAAGAAACATTAAATAATTTAGCGGCTATAAAAGCAATACAAATGGCCGAAGCAATCACAGTGAGCGTAAACAATTCCCGTGAGCCAGTTCCAGCCACTTGCAGTAATAACCAGGGCAAGAACCGCCGCCCGACAATCAACATAATGGCAATAAACACGGAAACCAATAGTAGCGTAATGCCTATGCTCATCCACCAGGAATTAGCTGGGTCCGCAGTTGTATCAACTCCACCCAGCATGACTGCAAAGGTCGGAAGTAAAACCAAGATTAATACCGTTACCAAATCTTCAACAATCAACCAACCAACAGCAATTCGGCCATTCATACTCTCAAGCAAACCACGTGATTCTATGGCCTGTAATAAAACAACTGTGCTCGCGCAGGATAAAGAAAGCCCCAACACCAATCCACTTCCAAAAGTCCACCCCCAACTCATGGCTATGATTGTTCCCAACACTGTTGCCACGGTCATTTGGACAATGGCTCCGGGTACCGCAATACGCTTGACCGCAAGTAAATCATTCAGCGAGAAATGTAGACCTACGCCAAACATCAAAAGCATGACTCCAATCTCAGAAAGCTGCGCAGCAATTTCAATGTCCCCAACATAGCCCGGTGTATTGGGGCTAATGACAATTCCGGCAAACAGATAACCTACTAATGCCGGTACTTTAATTTTCTCTGCAATAAATCCGAAAACAAGCGCCAAACCGAATGCGGCAGCAATTGTGGTGATGAGCGTAATATTATGATCCATTCGTGTTCTACTTGGCTTAGTTAAAAGGTGTTGATTCGTTTTTTCATTTATGATCTGATAGATTTGTTTTTGCCAATATGCGAAAGGATCGCATGATTAATGGTAAAAGTTGCAATCATAGCAAAGGCCATTTTAATTTATCAGTTTTTCTGAATTATTCGGATTATCACCAAAGTTAGATAGAGTAGCTGCAGGTAATATGCACGGATTTATGTTTCACGTTTGGAACGCTCAATGAATAATAAATTCGATCATATCCATATTAATTTACAACCCTCTTACTCACTTGCAGCAATACTGATCGTTAGCCATTGTGTGGCAATTATCCTCATTTGGTTATTAGCTATAACAACAGCAATTAAAATATTAGTGACTATCGCCATAACTTATAGTTGTGTTTATTACTTGAGACAAGATGCTTTACTTTTAAATAATAATGCAGTGATCGCTTTTGATTTGTTTGAAAAGATGCAATGTAAGATCACTACGCGTTCAAAAAAATCGATCCGTTGCTTGATCGCACCGAATTCCTTCGTTACGCCCATGCTGACTGTGCTCATTTTCAAACTTGAAAAGCCATTATCGCTATCGCCTTTTTGTAGCGTCGTAATACTTCCAGACAGGATTGAAACGAATGAATTTAGGCGATTAAGAATATGGTTGCGATGGAAGTATAGACAGAGCGATACTCAAAAATAGCAGTATTGAAAATTTTATAACCAATTTAGGTACAAGCACAATAAAACACAGAAAAATCCCTAAGTAACAAAAAAACCATCTGAAAATTAAACTAAAACTTAAGCTGAGCTAGGCAATCTCTGAACCAATCAAGGAGTAAAAATGCACGTTACAATCGTTTATGCCTCTGTCAAATCCGGTAATATTGAAGCTTTTAAAGCAGCCTGCCAATTAAATCACGAAAACTCGGTTCTTGAACCGGGCAATTTGCGCTTTGATATTCTACAATCTGCTGAAGATCCAACGAAATTTGTTTTTTATGAAGCCTATAAAACAAAACAGGATGCCGTAGCACATAAAGAAACCCAACATTATTTGACTTGGCGCGATACGGTTGCAGATTGGATGGCCGAACCACGTCATGGCGTTACATACCAAGGCCTCTATCCAGTTGTTGACGCTTGAAATGTTCAATTTTTCTATCGCTCGATTGCCTCGCATTGAATTCGGTTCCGGCGTCATAAAAAAACTACCCGGCATTATTCAGTCTTACGGTTCCCGTGTTTTACTGATAACCGGCGCGCGCTCATTTGTCGGAACTAATGGCTGGGATGTTTTAATCGAACAGTTAAAGCAACATAAAATCCATTGGCAGCATTGCACCATAGCTCAAGAACCTTCGCCGGATTGGGTTGATGTTACCGTCCAGTCATTTTCAAGTCATATTTTTGATGCGGTTGTTGGCATTGGTGGTGGTAGTGCTTTAGATGCTGCCAAAGCTGTTGCTGGATTGTTGCGAGTGCAACGCTCCGTGATGGATTATCTGGAAGGTGTTGGCCCTGAACTGCCTTATGAAGGCCCGGCTATTCCTTTCATTGCAGTACCGACTACTGCAGGCACAGGCAGCGAAGCCACCAAGAACGCAGTCCTTAGCGTACAAGGGGGAAATGGCTTTAAAAAGTCATTTCGTCACGATAAATTGGTTGCTGAGTACGCCATTATCGATCCTGACTTATTATCAAATTGCCCACCCGATATCATCGCTGCGAATGGCATGGATGCATTAACGCAATTATTGGAATCCTATGTTTCCATCAAATCCAATCGCTTTACCGATGCTTTAGCAATCAGCGGACTGCAAGCCGTTCGTGATGCTTTGATTCCATTGTATAAACAAAGCCAGGGACAGCGTCGAAATCGGGAAAAAATGGCTTACGCCGCGCTATTGTCAGGAATCACCCTAGCGCAAGTTGGATTGGGGTCAGTACACGGACTTGCATCACCTCTGGGTGCGTTTTTTCCAATCCCGCATGGCATAGTTTGCGGTACCTTAGTTGCGACTGCCAGTGAAATCAACATTACCAGTATGCAAGTCCGAGAACCCAATAATCCGGCCTTAATAAAGTATGCACATGTTGCTGAAATACTATGCCAGCAACATTTCACTACGCATCAAGCTGCTTACGAAGCCTTACTCAATACGCTAACCAGTTGGACACAAGAACTGGCATTACCGCGCTTATCACATTATGGATTACAACACGACCAACTCGATAGAGTGATTGCGAATTGTCGTGGTAGTAGCATGAAAACCAACCCTATTGTGCTAATTGATGAGGAAATTAGACAGATCATGTTGATGCGATTGTAATCAATCGATTCTAGGAATTCTCTTACTTTTTAGTAAAACAAAACTTGATTGTGATTTAACAAAACAAAGGCCATTAGCATTCTTTTTTTTAAATTAAAAACCGCTTATTGATTGCATAATCTTGTACTTTCGGGAGGAAATAGCCATGCGAGTCAATTTGCCAGTTTCGAATACAGAGTATCCCATCGGGGATGACACACTCATTGTATCAACCACTGACACCAAAGGAAGGATCACATTTATAAACCAGACATTTATAGAGGTTAGTGGATTCTCTGAAGATGAATTGATCGGTAAAGCGCATAACATAGTGCGTCATCCTGATACGCCACCAGAAGCCTTTGAAGATTTATGGAGAACACTTAAAGCAGGTAAACCATGGACCGGTTTGGTTAAAAATCGCCGCAAAAATGGGGATTTTTATTGGGTTATGGGTAATGCTACACCATTAGTAAAAAATGGAACTATTATTGGGTATTTATCTGTTCGTACCAAACCATCACGAGAGGTTATCGACACAGTAGCGCCAATTTATCGCCAATTTATCAATGGAACAGCTAAAAATCTCATCATAAAAAATGGTGCCGTTGTTCGCACTGATCTGATTGGAAAAATTATTTCATTTTTCAAGATAACTTTAGGGAAACGGATCGCACTCTATTTGTCTATCCCAACGCTGTTATTATTGAGCGCTGTAGGTGCCGGGTGGTGGGGTTTAACACAGACGACAGCAACTCCATCATGGTTGAGTAGCTTTATTCCAATCGCCACTATGAGCGGTGTTTTATCAATGTGTGTGGTTGGATATTTCCTTAAAAGAAATACGTTAAAACCTTTAAATAAAGCTATCGAAATAGCCAATACACTGGCAGCTGGAGATCTACAAACTACGATCACTAATGAGTTTTCAGATGAATTTGGTGCCTTGATTAATGCACTCAAGCAAACGGGAATCAATCTTCGCGCAACGGTTTCGGATATTCGTAACAGTGCCGAATTAGTGCGACAAGCATCCAGTGAAATAGCGAGTGGTAATCTCGACTTATCACAACGCACAGAAGAACAAGCTTCTTCACTCGAAGAAACAGCATCCAGTATGGAAGAACTGACTTCTACCGTGAAACAAAACGCCGATAATGCTAAGCAAGCTAATCAACTTTCAACGAATGCCAGTAATACTGCGCTCAAGGGTGGACAGATGATGGTTAAAGTGGTGGAGACTATGTCTTCAATCAGCGATAGCTCAAGTAAGATTGCAAATATCATCAACACTATTAATGAAATTGCTTTTCAAACTAACATCCTAGCATTAAATGCTGCCGTAGAAGCAGCTCGCGCTGGTGAGCAAGGTCGGGGGTTTGCTGTTGTTGCCACAGAAGTTAGAAATCTTGCTCAACGAAGCGCAACTGCAGCCAAAGAAATCAAAAACCTTATTCATGATTCCGTAGAAAAAGTTGAAAATGGAAATAATTTGGTCAACGAAGCGGGAAAAACAATGGAAGATATTGTTTCTGCTGTTCAACAAGTTACTGTAATTATGTCAGAAATTACAGCAGCCTCACTTGAACAAAGCTTAGGTATCGAACAAATCAACCAAGCAGTTACGCAAATGGATGAAGTTACGCAGCAAAATGCAGCACTTGTAGAAGAAGCTGCAGCATCTGCGGAATCTCTGGAGCATCAAGCTAAGGACCTCATTGGCTCAATTTCTATTTTTAAGGTAAACCATGCCGCTCAGAATGTCGCAGCAATTCAGCCACTCGCCAGTCATAAATCGAATTTAAGAAAAAATCAGTTATTTTCTACGTCGGTTGATAGTGATGATGAGTATACGAAAAAGACTGTCAACAGTGATACATAATTGCAGGGCATTTATATGCCAAAGCTTCTCTTATAGAGGATCGCTGAAATCATATAGCATCCATTATTTTTTTGATTTTCTTACTGATGGGTATTTCAGATTTTTTTCCTGTGACTATATAATTAACCGAATAATTTTCAGACTACCGCATTAACCCGATAGTCTAATGCATCGACTTTTAGAGGCAATAAATGTCTACTACACCTCTCGCAATTAATGCTTCGGTTGTTTCATTGTTACAATGCCCTGTTTGTCATCACCATTTGAACTCACATGAAGCAACTTTTGCGTGCAAATCGTGCCAGGCCATTTTTCCAATCGTAAATGGCATTCCTGTATTAATTAATGAATCAAACAGTCTGTTTTCACTCAGCGATTTTATTCATCACCGTACTACTACATTCGAAGATACGAAAATTTCTTCGATTAAGAACCGCATTAAAAGTTTTTTACCGACACTGGGTCGTAACACCAAGGGCCCCGAAAATTACCAAAAATTAGTCGATCACTTGCTCGAACAAACGCCATTTCCTGTTATTTTGATTATCGGGGGAGGAATCCTAGGTGAAGGAATGGAAATATTGACTAAGGACAGTAGAATTCAGCTTGTAGAAACGGATGTTTCTTTCGCTCCTAGGACTCAGATGATCTGTGACGGACATGATTTACCTTTTGGCGATCATTCATTTGATTGTGTCATTATCCAAGCAGTCTTAGAGCATGTTGTCGATCCTTACCGTTGTGTCGCTGAGATGCATCGTGTGCTCAAATTGGATGGGTTAGTCTATGCAGAAACACCCTTCATGCAGCAAGTTCATATGGGTTGCTACGATTTCACGCGCTTTACGCACTTAGGCCATCGCCGATTATTTCGCTACTTCAGCGAAATTGAAAGCGGTGCCGTTTGTGGGTCAGGAATGGCATTAGCATGGGCTTATCGGTATTTCCTACTCAGTTTTTGCGAGCACCCGAGAATCCGTCAATTTGTTTATTATTTTTCAAGCTTTACCGGTTTCTTTTTAAAGTATTTTGATTCAAGTATTATTAACTCACCTGGCACACTAGATGCCGCATCGGGTTACTATTTTATGGGTCGGAGAAACGAAAAGCCAATCAGTGATCGAGAAATTATTCAGCTTTATCGGGGATTACAAAAAATTTAACTAGTTTTTTCTTTGATCTAAAAACAATTCGGACAGTATCTTGTCGCCCTTAATCGCGGTTATAGCTGATTTAACCTTAAATCCCTATATGTAATCTCTTCCCGCTCTTTTCGTGCACTTCGTACGAAGAAAAGCTCTCTCCATCAGATCGTTCCGCCATTCTCTAGCCATTTGCGGCAATCTGAGGCCAGCGCACGTCTACAAGCATCATCATAGAATGTCAATTCTTCATCAGAAAGTACATCGCGCCAACGATTATTAGTACCCTTATGCATGAAAGTCTCCGCTCCACCTTTCCAGAATTGGCCGCCTCCTGGCGCATACAGTTCACCTTGGCGTTTCATTTCTGCAAAGGAAATTGCTTTGATGATTCCGTCCCAAGCTTTTCCTGGCACCTCAATTTCCAGAAACGTGGCAATGCGGCGGACTTCACGCTCAGTATCTGCGAGCATGTCGGTATAATGGAACAACTGAATGTTAGGCAAGTGACGGAAATTCCACCAGGATTGCACATTCGCAAGATGCGACCAATATGGCCAACCGTCAGCTTCCCACGCAAACGAGCTACGGGTTATCCAATTCTGCCAGAAGGTATGGATATCATCCGGCGGTTGCGGAAGTTCATCTCCCATGCGCCCGGGCAGCATATTTAGGAGCATCAGCATTTCTTCCTTCATACCGGTGTAGTGATTCCACAACGACATAAAAACATCGCGAGCATCGCGTGCGATATAGAGATATTTGACCTTTTCATTATAAAGCAAGCCATCAAGGGGCAGATGCGTTTTAATAAAGCGGCGATGCTGCTGCAACTTCAAATTATTCAGAACCACTTCGAGTGGAACAACCCGCATATCTAACCACGGAGACATTTGCGCTGGCGGAGCTGGGAAGTTCCCATCTGGAAATAGCAAATGCGCAACAATCGCTTGCGTCCAGGTTGTACCTGCCTTGTACGACGTTGCAATAACGATATCATCTCCGCGAGATTCGAAATAATCCCAACGTGTACTGTCGAAGTGATGGTTCTGATAGATATGTGTGCGTTCCGGTAAATTTTGCATCTAAACGACCTGTAATTAAATATTGCCAAAATATAGAGATGCGCCCGATTTGGTAAACAATTGCAGTGTACAGCTAAAATGATAGGCTTCAGTCACTTGGATGTAAGACTCTTACCATTATTGATGATTGACATTGCGCTGATTCAGTCTCTCCTGAAAATTATATGCGTCTCCAAGTAGTGCCTTGCGCGCTATCCTCTAGAACAACTCCTTTGACAAGCAATTGCTTACGAACATTATCCGCATCGGAGTAACGTTTCTCCGCACGTGCAGAAACACGCTCGCGAATGAATTGTTCTATCTCATCTTCGGTTAATACATTTAAATCATTGCCAGATGGACTATTTTGTAGATAATCCTGTGGATTCTGCTGTAATAGTCCTAACAAACCACCGAGCGATTTTAATAATATTGCAAGTTCCTTCGAGCTACTTTTATTGATTTCACTGGCCAATTCAAACAATACCGCTATCGCTTCCGGTGTATTGAAATCGTCTTCCATAGCAATCCTGAACCTTTCTGCATAAATACTATTCCAGTTAATCGCTGATGAGTTGATATGAATAGGACCCACTTCTCTAAGTGCTATATATAAACGATCCAAAGCCAGCTTGGTATCCTTCAAATGCTGATCGGAATAATTCAACGGACTGCGATAATGTGCGCGCAAAATAAAAAAACGCACAACTTCTGGTTGGTAGTAATTAAGAATTTCCCGAACAGTAAAAAAATTCCCCAATGACTTTGACATTTTTTCATTATCGACACGTACAAAGCCATTATGCATCCAGTAATTTACAAAAGGATGATCATGTGCCCCCTCGCTCTGTGCGATTTCATTCTCATGATGTGGAAATTGCAAATCTTGGCCGCCTCCATGAATATCGAATTGAACACCCAGCAGCTGACCGCTCATCGCTGAGCATTCAATATGCCAACCCGGCCTTCCCTTTCCCCAGGGGGAATCCCAAAAAGGCTCGCCGGGCTTAGCTGATTTCCATAAAACAAAATCCAGCGGATCTTTTTTACGGGAATCGATTTCAACTCGCTCACCTGCGCGTAAATCCTCAAGTGATTTCCCAGACAATTTACCGTAATTGGGGAAATGATGAACTGAATAATATACATCGCCATTGACTGCATGGTAAGCTAATTTTTTCTCAACTAACGTGTTGATCATATCAATCATAGATCCAATATAGGCAGTTGCACGTGGCTCATGCGTGGGTTGCGACACACCCAAAGCGGCTGCATCCTGGTTCATGGCTTGAATATAACGATCGGTTAAGGCTTCAATTGATTCTTGGTTGTCTTGCGCACGTTTAATAATCTTATCGTCCACATCAGTAATATTACGAACATAATTCACCTCAAATCCGTTGATTTTTAACCAGCGAATTACCATATCGAATACGACTAGAACCCTCGCGTGGCCCAGATGACAATAATCATAAACTGTCATACCGCAGACATAAATTTTTACTTCTCCTGGCACCAATGGAACAAATTCTTGTTTTTCTCGAGCAATTGAGTTGAAAATTTTGAGCATAAAAAAATAAGCGGATTAATTGTAGAATTGGGTTACTTCTTGGTAAAATTCTGGATATTTTGGGCTAACAGCGAAACTCACGCAGTATAGCATACCGCCGGAATTGAAGCTTTTATCACCTTTATAACCAATGATCCTTAGGCAATTCTTCTTCTCTTAACAGGAAAAAATATGTATAACCGCCTTAGTCTGTTTGTGCTGCTTTTCACTTTCCTATTCTTATCATCGAATGGCCATGCAGAAAATGTTACTGTAGAAATAAAAACCAGCTTGGGAAATGTCACCATTGAGCTTCATTCCGATAAAGCGCCAAAAACCGTAGCAAATTTCTTGCAATATGTTGACGATGGTTTTTACAAAAATACAATTTTTCATCGTGTTATTCCAAACTTCATGGTGCAAGGTGGTGGTTTTGATGCCGATTTGAACCAAAAACCCACACGCCCTCCAATACCGATCGAATCTGACACCGGTTTAAAGAACGACATTGGAACGATAGCCATGGCACGTACTTCTGATCCCAATTCGGCCACTGCACAATTTTTCATCAATGTTGCCAAGAATGATTTCTTGAATTTCAAAGCACCTAATGCCAGTGGCTATGGCTACGCTGTTTTTGGTAAAGTAGTCAAGGGTATGGAAGTCGTGAATAAAATCGCTTCGACACCGACAGGCTCTTCTGGTCCATTTTCAAGAGATGTCCCTAAAACCAATATTATCATTCAAGATATTACTCGTATCTCGAGTTCTAAAAAGACTCATCAATAATTCAATACCGAACTGTATCAATTAAGGAAGCATTATGGTCAAGCTACATACTAACTTTGGCATCATCACTCTGGAACTAGATCAAGAAAAAGCCCCTGTAACAGTGGAAAATTTCTTACACTATGTCAATAGTGGGTTCTACGATAATACGATATTCCATCGTGTCATCGACGATTTCATGATTCAAGGTGGTGGATTAGAGTCCGACATGAAACAAAAAAGCACACAGGCACCGATTCAAAATGAAGCAGCGAATGGGCTGAAAAATGATGCTTACACCATTGCCATGGCACGAACGGCTGATGTTCATTCAGCTACCTCGCAATTTTTTATCAATGTAGCCAATAACGGTTTTTTGAACTACCAATCGGCAACACCACAAGGTTTTGGCTATTGTGTTTTTGGTAAAGTTATCGAGGGTCAGGATGTTGTCGATAAAATTAAGAAAGTAAAGACAGGAAACGCTGCCGGACACCAAAACGTACCGGTTGAAGATGTCGTTATCGAAAAAGCAGAAGTCGCATAGCTAGAATAAGCCTTCCAAGTGATTAACTCCCTAAAGAAAAGTCTGCAACGGTGGATGAAACAATTGATGCAATAAAAGGATGAGGCAGCCTACAAGCTTTAAGCACTGATTAATTGGCCCTAAAGAATCCTACTTATTGTTATCTTCTTTTGCTAAAAGGAAAACCGATGGATAAACTGGGGCTTCCAATCGTTCTACTGGCAGCTTTATGGGGCGCTGTAAACACTACGCTGAGTTTCTTTCAGATCATTAACGCTCGTCGCGACATGATGTTTGAGATGATTGATAAATGTGGTTATTGCACGGAACAAACACTCGGTCCGATCGAAATCTATCTGACCAATCTTCTCCCACTCTCCATCGGAAACATTATCTTTCTTAGTTTGATTAGTTACGTAATTCTATCCATTCCGCGCCACATGAAAATTGAAGATGAATCGGAAGCCAAACGGCTAAAATCAGCCTGTTTAGCGATTGCAATCCTCCCTATTTTTGGAGCGTTATCTTTTGCCGTAGGTGGAATATTTGATATGGTCATGCTGATTCGATCTTTGAAATGATCCATAATCTTTTCACAAGAACGATTATCCTTATAGTGTTATCTGGATTTCTAAATTTGAGTGGCTGTGCGGTCATGGACAGAAACACTCCGAGTTGGTCGAAATATCGTAACCCTGATGAAATAGATGAATTACGACTAGCCGCCAGTAGTGTCGGCCAAGGAGATCCTGTTTTACTCATCCATGGCTTTGGTGCCAGCCGCTATAGTTGGCGGTATGTTATTGAGCCACTGGCACAAAAATACCGTGTCATTGCCATTGATCTAAAAGGCTTTGGAGAGTCTCCGAAACCACGCGATGATCAATACTCCGTTTATGAACAAGCCAGATTGGTACGAAATTTCATCCTTGAAAACAAACTGAAAAATCTTCACATTATTGGGCATTCTTATGGCGGCGGAGTAGCGCTGGCGACATCGATCTATCTATCCATATCACATCCAGATCTACAAAAAAGCCTGATATTAATAGACAGCATCGCCTATCCGCAAGATCTTCCAGGTTTCGTCAAAATATTGGCTACCCCGATACTGGG
This sequence comes from Nitrosomonas sp., assembly GCA_024281825.1. Classification (GTDB taxonomy): domain Bacteria; phylum Pseudomonadota; class Gammaproteobacteria; order Burkholderiales; family Nitrosomonadaceae; genus Nitrosomonas. The sequence continues at coordinate 73,955 of JAMWZY010000010.1, forward strand.
ATCACTTATTATCTACGCTATTCCTAACACCTTTCAGGTCAGAAATTTACTGAAGAAAGTGTATTTCAATGATAATCTGATTCCACAAAATGCCGTCGACCATTACGCTGATAATTTGAGCAAACCCAATGCCAAATATGCGACGCTCACCAGCGTACGGCAGATGCTTCCAGCAGATTTGCAGCAATTCTCAGAAAATTATGCCAACTTAACGATCCCTACCTTAATTATTTGGAGCGAAGAGGACGAAATTGTGCCTTTAGCCATTGGCGAGCGCCTCCATAAAAATTTGCCCAACTCAAAATTGATCGTCCTTCATAAGGTTGGCCACGCCGTCCAGGAAGAAGAACCATCACTGGTATTACCCTATTTACAGCAATTTCTGGATACGAAAAAACATCGCACTACGCTCAAGCAGTAAACATATCCCTGCAACAAAAGATACAAGAATCAAGAGCTCTACAAAAGTATAACTATCGAGAATATACAGTGAATACATGTGGCAATATTTGCCGGGCTGACTTCCCTTCCACTAAAAAGAATCACGCAAAAAAGCTCCAATACTATCAATATCAGTCTTTGCTATAGGCTGGCATGATCATTGCTATCAACATCTACAGCAATCCATTAATAAATCTGCAGTGCTCTAACATTTAGGAGTCTATATGCAAAATAAATTTGAGAGCTTGGAGCTCGGTCAATTCATTCCCCTGCATTATCATCACAATATGCTGAATGACAATAATCGAATGAAAGGCTTTAAAGAAGCAATTAATTTGGTGGTCAAACCTGGTGCTAAGGTTCTCGAGTTAGGTGGTGGCACCGGCGTACAATCTTTTTTTGCTGCGCAAAAAGCACAAAAAGTTTATTGTGTCGAACGTAACCCAGAATTGGTAAGCGCTGCACGCAGTTTTCTCGCAAAAAATATTAATGGAGATAAAATCGAAGTTATTCAAGCTGATGCGCTGCATTATCTACCACCGGAACCTGTTGACGTAGTAATCTGTGAAATGCTTCACACGGGTTTGTTACGCGAAAAACAGATGCCTGTTATTGATTCGTTTAAAAAACGGTACTTAGAGAAATTTGGCGGCCCACTGCCTATCTTTGTACCAGAGGCAAGTATTCAAGCCGTTCAACCGATAGAACAAAACTTCTACTTTGAGAATTTCTATGCACCAACGATATTATTTCAAGATCCTTACGCAATCCACGAAAGAAGTAAAAGCCTTGGGAATCCTGAAGTATTCCAATTGCTATCATATGCTGACCCATTTAATCAAACCTGCCATTGGGATGGGGAAATCATCATGGCTGAGAACGGTCAACTCAATGCACTAAGACTCATTACTAAGAATATACTCGCTGTTAATATGCTGACCTACAGCACCATAGATTGGCATACCCAGTATATTATTTTTCCATTATTCGTACCACTTAAGGTAACCAAAGGCGATCATGTTTCAATACGTTTTAGTTATCAGGGTGGCGCTCCACTGAATGCACTATCCAATTCATTACAAGTTTGTTTGCGAAATAAACTTGCTTCAGTATTGCAATCAGCATCCGAGACTCTGCATTGTTCATCGAATTTGCAGTCAAAAATTGCTGAAACAGCCAATGTATAGCAATACCTGAGCTCGAAAAAGTATCATTTTCTCCATGAACTACCTAAAGCTGTTCATGGAGACGATTCCCTTCCCATCAACGCTTCATCAAAAATTCCACCCTCTGCAGCATTAAATGCAGTAATTTATTAGAGAATATTTTTTATTTTTTTCTGGCTATCTGTATCAGTTGATTAGAAACTTTATTGGAACAATGCTTACCTTGTTCAAGATCTGTAAGATTTGATAATGTTGTCATGGCAATATTTTCTAGAGCAGTGATGGTAAAAAAAGCTTGATGCCCAGTGATCAGAACATTTGGAAATGTTAATAACCTCGCAAAAATATCATCTTCTAGAATTTTGTCTGAAACATCCTCAAAAAATAAATCACCTTCTTCTTCATATACATCAAGCCCTAAATATCCAATTTTTCCAGATTTTAAATTCTTTATTACCGCCACAGTATCGATAAGTGCGCCTCTACTCGTATTAATCAACATAACGTTTGGCTTCATATACGCTAGCCCTTTGTCATCAATTAAATGGTAGGTTTCGGGTGTCAGTGGGCAGTGCAAACTAATAATATCTGATTGTTTCAGGAGGTTTTCTAAATCAGTATATTTAACCCCATATGCAGCACAACGCTCATTTGGACAAGGATCATAAGCGAGTATCGTACAATCAAAACCAGACATGATCTTGCAAAAAACCGAGCCAATTTTTCCTGTACCAATGACTCCAATTATTTTAGTATTCAAATTAAAACCCAGCAAACCTTCTAATAGAAAATTATTTTCTCTTACCCGATTGTATGCACGATAAATTTTTCTATTTAAAGCCAGTATTAATGCAACGGCATGTTCTGCAACCCCATGCGGCGAATATTCCGGAACGCGAACTACTGTAATATTCAATGCAGCAGCAGCACTCAGATCTACATTATTAAAGCCCGCACAGCGAAGTGCAATGATGGTTATTCCTAGATCAGATAATTTTCTAAGGCAATTCTCGTCGATCTCATCATTGACAAAAACACAAACCGCTTCGAATCCTTTTGCCAATGGTGCTATCGTCGCATTCAGATGCGCGTCAAAATAAGTCAGGTCATGATTAAATTTACTGTTGCCTTCATCCAAGTATTTTCTGTCATATGACTTAGCCCCGAATACTGCAACTTTCATCGATATATCTCCCTATCACCGTGTCTTATCGCTCAAGTAGAAACTAAAACGGCAAAATCACTATTCAAGCATGCGCTTGCCTTTGAGAAGAATGATCTCAATTGTCATTGCGTGATTTTACTCACTTATCAATAAACACTTGATTAGACAACAAATCAAAGCTTGGCCTATGATACAAAAAGAGATCTTCTTCCCATTGTAAAATTTCTGGCAGCTTGCTGGGATTGATAGATTTTTCACCAACCAGTGATAAAAACTTACAAGCTGCATCCGCCCAAACGTCAACTGGTGCGCGCCATAGCCCATTCTCAGTAGCTTTAGGATGATACGGATAGGCTATATATTTTTTTTGCAGAGAATTTCCTTGAGAATTATCAATTACTTGGTTTGGGTTGATAAAAATGGCGGGCACAAGCATTAATTCATCTCCTAATGAATTCTGGTTAATTTGATTAGAATTGAATTGCTTTAGCCATAAAGTAGCAATCTTGGCTTGTTTATGTTTCTTTTCTGATTTATCTGCTATGACCAACATTCCATGCTCAATAGCCATTTCGATAGCGACTGTAGAGAGTTTTAAGCTAAGAAGGTTTTCGGGCTCAGAGTAAATGCGCAATTGCATGTAACCTTCTGCTTTAGCGGATTTTAGTAAAGTCAATATTTGAGATTCAAGACCTGGGAAGGGAAATATCCAGTTACTTTCATCGGGTGGATTTAACACCGAGAATGGTAGAACTGTTGATATATTATTGTATCGCATTGCTTTTGCATATTGATGTTCCCAGCCTGGTAAGAAAGGCACGAGAACTAAAGTATTAGTATTTTCTGATAAACGTTTGTTCAATTTAATCATTGCATCTTCTGGTGTATCGAAATAAAGCATATCGATGGCCGCAATCGGAGAGCCATTTTCTGTCGCAGGACAATTTTTGAGTTTAGAATCCAACACATCAGCGAGTGCATTCTGGCCTGACTTTGGGAGCAAACCAAGAATAACGAATTGAGTTTGATCTGAACTTTTTAATTGATCGATACTGCTAAGGTAAGCAATCAAGCTGTTGATTTCGTCATCTGCTAAATCGAAACGTGGCATTACTGGATCCAGTTTTCTGTCAGCAGTCGTTATACCAGTTCGTACTACTGTAGAGAAACTCGATTGATCGTAAGGTGCTTTGGCAGCACCTATACGCCTTGCTGGGTATAGTTTACTTAGATTTGACCAACGAATATCGGGTACTTGAACGAATGCTTCGCCACCGCCGCGCGCATCCATGCCGTGACAACTAATGCACGCGATGGCGGCGCCTTTTAAGGAAATTCTGCCATGGATCATTGCGTTAATTTCTCGGCCATCTCGTCCGATCCCTTTTTCATAAATTGAGCGTCCCAAATCTATTGCATCGGTTGCTAGCGCAGGGTTGATATGGCTAATTAAATAGAAACTAAGTAGAAGAAAAACATTATGCACTTGTAGCACTTTTTACTGTCCAGCCAAACGAAGTAAATCAGCTACAATACGTTCAGGTGGTGAGTCCGGTCGCAATTTGATCCAGTGCGCATTGCGTGCGTTGCCAGCAATTAATAAAGTACTATGATTGTTAGGATCATCAGTCCACTGATTGAGACGGCCCAAAATTTTTGCCATGGTTGCTTCATCCGCTGTGAGAAACCACCATCCAGGAACATTGGCTTGTTGCTTTTCTGCAAAAATCTTTAGCGCAGCAGGATCATCCCGCTTAGGATCCACGGATAATGACAAGAAAGCGATCTGAGTACCAAAATGCTTTCCCAGTTGCTTACGAACAACTTGCAATTTTTGTGTCTGCATCGGGCAAGCGTCCTGGCAATGGGTAAAAATAACATTAATCAACACCACATGTTGACTCAGTAAGTCACTAACAAATCGGTACGACACACCATTCTGGTCGATTAAAAGATCATCACCGAAATAATTACGTGCACGTTCTAATTTATTCTCCGGCTGTGCATCAACAGCCGAAGTCGAAGCTTGTAGGGCTATTGATACCAAGCTAATCAACCCTAGCAGGAGTAATAAAGTGATTTTTCTCATCATAAATTATCTTTGGCAAGCATATTAATCGCTTCAATGATGCTTTCCGGCGATGGAATACCAACCCAGCGTAACCAGTGATTAGTATTTGCATTACCTGCCAGAATAATTGGCGGATGATCTTCGGGGCGTCCGACGGGAATTCCGAATGCTTTCAATAACTGATTAATTTCTGACGGCCTTCCGGTCAACCAATACCAATGTTGTCCCGCATCAAATTTCTCCGCGTATGTGCGTAATTTATCGGGTGTATCTTTCGCAGGATCGACCGAAATAGAAACTAAAATAACGCCTTTCCCCAATTCATCTTGTAATTGCTTTTCGATAGCTTGCATGGTGGCACTGAGTACCGGGCAAATCGTCGTGCAGGAAGTAAAGACAAAATTAACAAGTGCAATCTGCTTTTGTAATAAATCCAGTAATCGATGTTCTTGATTCTGACTATCCAGAACGATAATATTTGGCAAAACAAGATGTGTCCGATGTGCGTTGTTTGTTTTTGTCTGGTTGTTTGAATTCTCTGATGATTGCGCCCACACTGTGATTGCCATCAGCGCGGTCAAAATGACACTAAGCTTTGTGAGCATTAATTTTCCGTAGGATTTTTTGATTTCTCTACCAATACAGTAGAGAAAGTTGATTTTAATGGCCGATTTCCTTCGATATGAACATAATAACCGCCACTCTGTGTAAGCTTCCCGCTGATAAACCACTCACCTGGTTTTTGGGGATCGGCTCGCATCGACCAAACTGTGGAAGTTCCACCTTGCGCAGGAACAATTCGTAACCTCAATTGACTGACTGGTAATAATTTACCTTCAGCCTGTCCTTCAACTTTGACGCGAAAATCCACCGGTAAATCAGTGCTCGTTTTTTGTATGCCGTCACTGAGCCAGTGTACGGCAGTGGCGTCATCGCTACTCGTATTGATAGTCGTATCAATCTTTAATCCTAGACATTCTCGCAATACCGGTGCTTCACTCGCCAAAGCCAGGACCATACGCCCTGCAGAAGGCAAGCGAATTACTGTTGAATATTGCCCGGACTTTATTTCGCGTAATCCACGCTGCACTACCAACACTGACATGGGTGTATGTCCAAATGTTTTTAATCCGGAATTGGGCGCATTCATGCCTTCCATATAATGATAAAGCATGCGCTCGGAAGGCGTTGCAAAGAACGCTCCGGAGCGATCCAGTGTCAGTGACATACTAGAAGCGCGAGGAAGATCCTGTGTTTCCAACAATGCACCTGCCCCTGCAGGCACCAACTTCACAATCGGTTGCTCACTATCAAGACTGCTAAGCGACAACATTCCTATCTGTTCGCTTTGCAAGGTTCGGATGTACGCATATTTCTCGGAAAACAAAATATCGTAGGGCTGTCCAGAAAGAGTAACGCGATGTTTTTCCTTGCCAGTTTCGATATCAAGCACATGAACCCAGTGCTGATGTGGATTGACTACCATTGCATAACGCGCATCCAGTGTTAATTTGATCGGCCCTAAACCAGGCTCCAACACCAGATTATCGACCGGATTACCTTGTGTATCAAAGCGATGAATTCGCCCTGCTTTGGCGTTGACTACCCACAACAATGATTGCTTGTCTACAAAAACTAAACCGAGCGGCTCAAAACTCAAGTCAACTTCACGCACCGCTTTCAAGGTAGTTGCATCGACGATGGTCATCGACTTGCTTTGCCGATTGCTGATAAAGGCATGGCGCCCATCACTGGAAAAAGCGATTTCGTGATAACCGTAAGGTAAAGAGATGCGTGCTATGGATTTGTCATTAATAGTATCGATGATTTCGACCGCACTTTCCTGCGGATCTGTTCCGGTCAAACCAACCCACAACAAGCGCTCATCAGGTTGCAATACCAAGCGTGTGGGTTGGCCTTGCAAAACCAAGTGATCCAACACACTCAGCGTTTGCAAATCGACAATCGCCAGTTTCTTTTCATTGGGCAATGCCACAAATAACCGCACATCATCACTGGTTTTAACCCAATCGAACCCTTTACCGTCCAGCTTCATTGCACTATACAAGCTGCTGCGTCCGCTAAAACTAACAGACGGATCCAACACGGAAATACTAGATTCAGCATCCAGGCTCAACACGTAGTACCCTGTCAGATCCAGTAATGGGCGTTCGATCAGATTGCCGCTAAGATACCGCGCAACTCGTTGCCCGCAAACTGGCACAGCACCTGACATGGTATCGGTTTCCCGATCGAGCCAAGCGCCGATGCGCCAGTTGCTCAGAATTTGATCGTCAGCAAGGCGCTTACCATCAAGCGATAACCGCACCAATTGTCCTGCTTGCAGCACTGCAGGAGCAGTCTCATCAAGTGCCTCGATACGAACGTTTAACTGTACGCCTTCTCGCTCGATTGTTCGATCAACATAGCGTGGTGGTGGGGCTGCTTGTGCAACTGCGACAAATAACAGTTGCAGCACCACGCACGCTAGAACTAGCCATCTCATTGTGACGCTGTGTTAATTGCAACGGTACTGCAATTGGATCGCAGCGACTGAGGCGCAAATTTTTCACCATAATGCTTATCTTTAGGGGCATCCTCGATACGTATCAAAGCCCATAGCCCACTGGTGATACCAAAACCACCATGATCACGCCAGAGGTAATCCCCTTTCATACCATGCTTCCCACCTGCTCTTGGAAAAATCAGATCAAAATGCGCCATCGGCGTCAAACTTTCCTGACCACCTAAGTGCATGGCTAATGCATTCTCACCGATACATTTCGATGGCGTACCCCAGCCCTTCCCTTCCTCACCATAGAATCCGTATTGATTGCCACCCTTAGGAAATGAGTGTCGTCTCTTGATCTGATTATTTTCCTCATCAGTATCATCGTACTCTATTTCTTCGACATATTGCGCCAAGTAGGGATCGCGCATCCAACTATGGCCATGTAATTCCACGGTTGATCCACGCCCTGTACCTGTCGGCATCAAAGCACGGATGCGCATTTCCTGACCGGCATAGGCTTTCATAATTGGTACATAGGGTTCACCAACGGGTTTATCGGCACTGATTACGGTACCAATCCCTTTACCGTTACGGCAACACTTATCGCTAAATGCCCCCGAAGCACTGTCAGCTCCGCCGAATCCAGACTTACCGAATGGCGCATCAGGCGGCAAACCAAAGCGGAACCAAAGCGGCTCGGCGCCATAATTGATCGCCATATGACCGGAATCGTGTGCATCTTCTGGTGCGGAATTTAAAGGATGATCCGGGTGATTCGTCAAATTCTTAGGAACTACTCTTTCTTTTTCTGATGCTAAATTCTGAACGGCGGATCCATCTTTATAGCGCAAATTCAATCCCTTTTGATGTACCATCACCAGATCTCGGAATTTACGCTCTCCTGTTGCAGTTCGATATACCACATCGGCCATGGTCCGGGTATAGCGCAGATTAATCTTCCCGACATTCGGGGGCTGTTGGCGATCGAAAACCTTTTCGGTTTCGGTTTTGTTCCAGGAAGCACCTTCCGGTTCTATCACCAGCGCACCAATTGCCCCTTTCTGACCTTGCTTGATACGATCAGGCGGAGTTAGGTTGCTGCCACCATACTCGACCGCAACAAAACGGGCCGGTTCACACTCATCATTACTTTTACCTTTTTTGAGCGAAATAAGCCGAGTAGTATATTGCGAAATCGGCCAAAAAATTTCTAAGTCTTCCTTATCTGCTTCAAAACATTGAGCTAATACTTTGATAATTTTCCCTCGATCAAATGTATTTTTCCCGATAGCATCCAAATCTGAATGACCTAATGCTGACGTACATTGACTATCTTGAAGCGTATTTTTGGCTTTTAACCGTAACTTTTCTAAGCTAAAAAATATACCATCCGAAGACCGCCATTTTTTGTAACGATCCATAATTATTTTCGTTATTTCCTCATTGTTCAAATTTGCAGGACTAAAGAAAGTAGTATTGCCAGGTTGAAAAATTTCCTTAACTTTAAATTTAGAATTCTTGTCATCAAAGCTATCCAGGTACCGAATTTTGAATTCAGTAAATGTTTCATTCAAATTTGCATCTGAAAATAAATCAATCGAAGATAGAGATGTTTTCTTAATTGGAAGAGCAAAGTAATTAAGGGTTTTGTACGCTTCTTGGAAGGCTACATCACCCTCAACTAAACATGCTTTATTAAGATCACGCGGAATTTCTACTGTACCCGCATACCAAGTATATCTTTTGAGTTTTCCTGGACTCACTGTGTTCACAGAATTAAAGCCAATATTATTACCATCCGAAGCTTGCACATCATAATGCGCCATTTGTGGATGCAAACCAATATGATTTGATGGGCGAATCAGATTGTTATTAAACGAAGTTAACGAGTTACCATAATACTTTGCCTGGTAACAATTTTCTTTTTCCTTTCCGCGCCTTAAAGATTCTTTTCCTAAATCGGGACAATTACGAGGAATGATTCCTGAAACCGAAGTAAAGCCATCCAAATCTGGCATTTCTCCAGAATTCTCGGGCAACTGATTTTTTAGTGTGATTTGAATACAATCACCTGCAGCAGCGCGCAACACCAAAGGCTCCACAGGTGCTCCAGGCTTCAGCTTACCATCTTCCAAATCTTCGTCGCGCACAAACATGATTGCCGTTGGATCATGCAGCGGACCTGTTCCATAGAATTTAGTATCTAGTAATTCTCCATTTTTACCATATATTCCAATACTGATTTGGGTTAAACGTGGGTTGTATACCAGTGATCCTCCCCTAGAATCTAAATGTGATCGTGTTTCTGGCTGCCACCACTCCCACGCCCACCAATTGTAAGATTCAGATTTCCAATTGGGGATCGTAGCACCTACCGAATTGCCTAGTACTTTATTAGCCAAAACAGCAGAAACTGTATAGGAACGAATTGGCGCATTTGAAGGGCATGCGTTGTCAATTCGTTCCTCATCCCTACTAGGCGCTAACAAAGTGGGTATCGGATTACTTGCCAATGGCATAAGCTTTTGATGAACCGGCACCCTATTATAGCTTCGCAGTACCCCCCAAACACCATTCCATAGTCCGTCCTGACTCGAATCTATCGTATACATACGATCATTCATTCCGAATGGGCTTTCATAGTCGACAAGATTAGCAGTGAATGTGAATTGCTCCGACAACCCAGCATTCTGTGAATTGCGCCAACCAGAATGAGGAGCCTGCCCATAACCAGATCCAGCTTGTAACCATGATAAACCATTGATCGATGCATTATGCTCATGTTCATGAGACCCGCCTTGGATCTTAATTCTTACCCGATCCCCCGATTGCGCTTGTAAGATCGGTGTAAATGGATCACCAGGATAGACGCCTGAGGTCAATGTTTCATATCGTGTATTATCTGAGGTTGTATTAAGCGCGGCTATAGCTCGATCTGTTCTGGTTTGCATGGCAAAAGCTAAATCACCATTTTCCCCTTCAGCTTGAGTCCCTTTCTTGCCATCCGGTCCACGCTTATTGGGATCATAAACACGCGCACCAATCGGTTCATTCCGATAGTTCACCACCATCATACCGACATCGTCGGCTGAAATGGCTTCAGGGCATGGGCGCAGCGGTTGTCCTTTTTTGTTATATAAACTTAGATCACTGAAGTTTGCTTCAACATTATAGATTGCTCCGGGCAATACTTCCGATCCCTTGCCACCCGGACATGTTGGTTCAAATGCAAGAATATCCGGAAATACTGGTTTTGCTGGTTTTCTAACCGATGGGTTGATGGCAAAACGGAAACTATTTTGCGATGGTTTTTCTCGCGGAGGATTCTTCTGATCTTGTCCCTCCAGTTTATTTAAATGCTCTTTTATTACCCAACCGATCCCCCCTTTGTCGACACCGTAATAAGCACCTTTCACGTAAGCATGCTGAAAATCACCAAATTGCAGGAAAAATTCACGATGCGAATCATCACCTCCATCTCCATCCACATCGATTTCTTGACCGTCTTTTCCTGTAATCACTGCTTGCCAGGAGGTAGGTCCGCCGTCATTTCGTTTAGTACGATCATAAAGTTTAACTCTAGCGCTCTTAGAATTAAGCTCATTACTCCACCATTCAGACCCAGGTGGCTCCGTCAACATCGTTGCATAAAGCCCTAATTGTTGGTGTGTAGAAGGCCCTAAGTGGTCATGCGTAAAAGTCGTCCCTAATCCTCGATGGATCCCTTGACGATTCACGATTGGATCAGAAAACCAACGTTGTAAAGTTGTGCGTGCTCCTAACCAATCACAAACACCAGGTATGCCATACTTGACGTGAAATTCGAGTAACCCTTTATCTTCTTTACGCATACATTCATTAAATTTTTGATCATTCTCAGATTTTTCCTTACACAAATTTTCTGCTTCTTTTGTAGCTTTATCTAATGTGTCGCGCCATAAAGTCAGGCAATTATTTCTTTGATGGTTAGGGATTTCTTTTCCGTTGAAATAGGCGTGAATCTTTGGCTCCAAAAACTCTGTAAAAATTAATTCCCCATTGGGCCCATAATCGGGAGGCGGGGGCACTTGATGATCCTTGTTAAACCCATTCCATTTATTAATCGCATCGATACGTTCACGAACCGTATCAGGTGAAAAAGTACCATCTTCATAATTCCAGCCATTCGCACTACCGTCCGCCGAAGTCAAATCCCATTTCGGCAGATGAATATGCTGTCCGATGACATCCGTTGGTGTTGTAATTTGGTAATCATCGGCGTTAAAAATTGCGGGTATTAGATTCGTGTGCGCATACATGGCGCAATCAAAAGTATTCATCCGCAACACAAGCGGCTCAGGCGCTTTCGGACGCTTTCCCTTTAATTCATTTTCTGAAAGCCTTATATTGAGTAATGGTTCTACATCTCCCCATAACGCCAAAATCCGCTGTTGCGGGTAGTGGTACCCCAGCTTATTAAAAACCACGTCTAGCTGTATATTGGCACCTTTATAGATACGTGGATTATCGGCGCCGAATTCGATTCCTCCAAATAGCGATGACTTGACATCAATGTATTGATTGTTCCCGCCATAGGTTCCACCGAAGAACTGACCATCCCCCCCTTTTTCTAAGCGTTGGCCCTGATCGTCCATACACGGTTCATTGAATGGAGCCCCGGGAATTGGGTCTGCTCCATTGGTAATAAAGTTTGAAGAAGAAATATTACCCTTCTTATCCACCATGTGTGTTTCATGCCTACGCACTGCATGATAGGCCATTGCCATTTGCTCAAGTTTTGTACCCTGCTCATGATAATAAATTGGCATAGCTTCTTTAACCACCTTGAAAGCAGAGATACGATCAATTTCCGAGTATGACAATCCATTTGCTGAATAACCTGCCAGGGCGTGACGAGGTAACCCCCCATTGCCGCCTTCAATTCCAAGTGTTTTACCCATAAATTCCGGACAGTTTTTTTCATTACACATATCCAGGGGAGGTGTGGTTGGACGCGAACCCACAGATACAAATTGATTTTTTTCGTCAACTTCTTTTCCATCTTTTGTATAAGTGGCTACACCTGCTATCCAAAATGGATAACCTGGATTTGGAGGTTTAATTCCCGTTGCTTCCTTTTTCTCTACTTGTTTGTCATCTTCATCATTTTGAGGAATATGTTCAGCATTCTCAAATAATGTCTCCGGAATATCGACGACCGCAACCGATCCATGTGCTTTGCCGTCCAATCCGATACGAGGTTTAACGCTCACATTAAGCGGCATGGGCGCCATACCTTTCCCGGGCAGCGGAATAATTGCTGGAATCGGAACACCCGCTATAATTTCTCCGTCTGGCAATGCGCGAGCAGTTTTCGATGGTTTGCCTGACATTAATCCAAATGGTTTTTTATGATAATGCTTTGCGAGGTCAAGCTTATCGAGGTCTTCACTAATAGCTAATTTCGTTCCTGCTTCAAACACATCATGATTGCGCCACAAATACCACATACCTTGAGCAAAATGGGGGTAGAAATGACAATGGAAGATAGCATCACCTACAGTTTTATTGCGATTGCCTGACCCACCAAAAGCAATTTCATAGGTATAACCTGAACCCGGCCCTATGCCTTGTGCATCGATATAATTAGAGTTGTCGTCATTGGGATTGAACAACCATTGATGATTGTGTAAATGGAAAATATGTTGTTCCTTGCCAGAATGCAAATTACGAAACTTTACAAAATCTCCAATATAACTGTGGTGCACATTAGCAGGATCGTGTGGATAATAAACTTCTGTTGCATGTTGATCGGCTGGTTGTTCACAAAATTTTCCCCTTGCTTCTTCATACTTAGGATCTAGTATTTTATTGCCTTTAGGATCATTCGGGTCTTCGACCATTCGAATATATTCAGGCTGGCATTGACTAATCACGAGATTAGCCGGTTTGTCTACTAACATAGCAGCATCGCCAACCGCAAATGATGATAAGAAAAACTCTTCATATGCGCAATCCAGGCAATCATGCATAGGCCCAGCATTTAGTCGATTGGCAATGATTTCTGCGCCTATTCCACCAGAGCCATAATTAATCATGAAGGCATCCCGAACGCCATGGAACGTATGTCCTAGTTCAGGATGTTCGAAGAAATATGGAAATGCTTGTGTGGCGGCATTTTCATCGTGAAAAATCGAGACAAATTCACGGAAAGGTTCCAGGCGATTGGGTAAAGTGGGATTACGCGCCCCTATGCTCTCGAGCGGATAGGTATTATTAGGAAAACTACCATCATCATTGGGACCGATAATCATCGCATTGATATCACCGTGAATAATGCGATTATCATCCTTCCGTACCATATTCAAAATAGGTTTTCCAGCCTTTCCTTCCTGGCACCAAACTTCATTAGTTGCGCAATCATTAGGATAAAGCGCTTCATAATTGATAACAGGATGCCCGTCTGGCGTTAAGCGTGGTACCTTATTACCTTTATCATCGACATCTTCGCTCGTTGCCAAACGCATTTCTTCTTCTGTCACTTGCGCACGATAAAATCTCGCATCTTTAGGTTCTACAATCACTGCGCCAAATAATCCTACACCACTGTTTCCGGATGTGCCTTCCCCCCCAAAAACAGCACCATCACTACTAACAAGATAAGCTCCTTCCTTTTCCGCACGGAAGCAGTAAGTTTTGGTTTCTCCAGGAGTGGGGAGCGTCATCTTTTTTTCTATACAGTCATCATCAATCTTGGTTTCTCTAGTTTTTTCGGGATCGAGAAACGGAAGCGCCAAACTGCATCTATTTTTTCCTACGTAGGAACTGTCATCATCAATACTCGTAACTAACTCTAGTCCTTGTGGGTGGAACCCTACTGTGCGACTAGCCACTTGATCATCGCTGGTATAGATTTCATGCAATTTATTTGTACTTAATCCAAGTTGGTCTTTTGGAGAATGTTCTGTCGGATGATCTATACCTAAAAACTGATCAGGATAATCAAAAGGATTGGCATAATTAGGTGGAGCATATGCATAATGCTTCAACTTAACATGCAATAAATTAGTGAAATTTACTTTTAAATAACCGCCTGCTGCGACACGCAACACTAACGGTCTAGGTCTCAAGTCGGGGCGCAGTGCAATACCTCGACTCGCATGATTACTTTTGGCTTTATCAAATAACTGTGTGCCCTCTCTTGTATAATCCAGGCTTTTTTGGCTGTCCAAATCAATAACATCGTGCCGTAATGCATACATCATCCAATTGACATTCTGTGCACCCAATCGGTTAAAGACCATCGGGTGGTCAATTGCCACCACATCGGCTATTAAGGCAGAATCCGGGCAACTTGCAGGATTAAGAGAGGGCGGCTGTTGATTTAGATTCGCTTGGGCTAATGTAGCTCCTACCGCAATCTTAAGGAACAGTATCCAAAAATATTGTTTGATTCTCATTTTCTCCCCCGAGAAATTATTTCTTCAACTAAAACACCGCATAAGTCAACTTAAGTACCTAAGAATGCCTGTACCATCAAGACTGAATGTAAGCATACTCATCTTAATTGATAGGCGTGTCAATCACTGCAAAAATATATTCACTTATTGTATTATGGTTACTCAGATAAATTCCTTGTAGATGTCAAGAAGCGACGTGATCACGGCACGAGAAAAATCGAATAAAAACTAGGATGATGGAAAAATGGAATGACTGAACAAAACTTGAAACTATTTGGTGTAGTGGCAGAAAAAGGCAGGTGGCTATTAGTCATCATTGGATTATTGATCAATGTTTGCCTTGGATCTATTTACGCATTCAGCATTTTCAGAAAACCTTTGGAATCACTGTGGGAAATCACCTCGAGCCAAAGCGGTTATCCATTTATGGTTTTCCTGGCAGTATTCGCAATTACGATGCCAATGGCAGGAAACCTGATGACAAGATGTGGGCCCAGAAAAACCACGATGCTAGGTGGTTTACTAGTTGGAACAGGATGGATTATTGCAAGTTTTTCTCCAAATATCGTCATCCTAACTCTTTTATATGGAATCATCGGAGGTACTGGAGTCGGTATCGTTTACGGTTGCCCAATTGCAGTCATTGCAAAATGGTTCCCGCAAAAAAGCGGCTTAGCAATTGGCTTAACGGTTATGGGCTTTGGCATATCTGCATTGGTAATGGCCCCGCTGATGAAAGTAATGATCGATCATCCAAGCATTGGAGTACTTCAAACATTTCTTTATTTAGGGATCATATTAGGGATTGTAATCCTACTCTTAGCGCAGTTATTGAGTTTTCCGCCAGCTGGATGGATACCCACAGGAACAAAATTGACGGTAGCAAATGCAAAGACTGTCGCCTCAACCTCAGATCTTAACAGGCAAGAAATGCTAAAGACTCGTCATTTCTATGCGCTATGGGCTACTTACACAATCGGTTGTCTATCTGGATTAATGGCTGTTGGAATAGCATTCCCTGTTGGAACAGAAATAGCTAAGTTGAATACAACCATGGCAGCGCTCGCTGTTTCCTTATTTGCCGTGTTTAATGGACTGGGACGACCGCTATTTGGAGCCATGACCGATAAATTCGGACCGAAGTATACTGCCATTATTTCATTTGCCATGATATTGAGTGTATCTCTATTAATGTATTTTTTTGAGCAGGAAAACACAACATTGTATCTACTTACATTCTGCATATTATGGATGTGTCTGGGAGGATGGCTTGCAATAGCGCCTACGTCGACTGGAATATTCTTTGGAAAGAAGCATTATGCGCAGAATTACGGGGTGGTATTCACTGCATTCGGTGCTGGAGCCATCCTAGGAACACTGATATCCAGCAATATTAAAGATATCACGGGCAGCTATCTGGGTATGTTTCCGATTTTAGCTGGACTAGCGATCCTCGGGATGATTATTGCTGCTATTGGATTAAACCCAGTGAAGGGTAAAATCAACTGAAGTGGTCGATGATGCCAATATTTATAATATTTCTATGAGGAGCCCTCAGGTGCAGCTCTATAAGCTTGGATATTTTTTCAGAGCAGACAGAATTTACTTATGAGGCAAATAACTTAATGAACAGATAATCTAATATCAGTCGCTTGCAAGTAGTTTTGTTCGGTATTTAAGTCCAATAAGGTGAGCGGATGTTGTTCCAACCAGTTGGCTGGAAATATTAAATCAATGCCCGCTTTATTGGCATTAACTGTGATTTCCGAGAAATCAAGAGCAGTTCTTCCACGATGCAATACAACTGCAAGCCGCAATAACACGCAAAGTTTTATCAATGATGCTTTGGTTGATGAAACAATCGATTGAAACTCTTCAATTGGAAATTTACGTCGATGACCTCGAACAAGCATGGCAAGTTTTTTTTGGTCTTGCTGAGAAAATCCCGCTAAATCCGAATTAACAGTTAAGTATGCACCATGTTTGTGATATTGATAATGCGCTACAGATAACCCGATTTCGTGAATCATCGCTCCCCACATTAAAATTTTTGAATCAATCTTTTCATCCAATTGCCAGCTTACCTGCACCTGATCAAACAATGCTTTAGCCGTATCTTTAACCCGATTAGCTTGTTGTATATCAATATTGTAACGATTAGCAACGGCAGCGATAGTTTTATCACGAATATCTTCATTATGTGTTCGGCCAATCAAGTCGTACAATAATCCCTCGCGTAATGCTCCATCCGATACATTCATCTTCTCCAACCCAAGTGCTTCAAAAATTGCCAGTAGAATAGCCGTACCACCAGCAAAAACAGGTTTTCTACGCTCAGATAGCCCCTCAAGATTTAGCGCTTCGCTATCACCAATTGCAATCAAAAGCTCTGCCAAGCGGACTAACGCTGAAGCGGTAATGCCAGAATCACACCAACCTTGAGACTGAACGATGTCACGAATCGCTAAAATTGTTCCAGATGATCCCAGTGCATAATCCCAACCAACGCTCTTATATAAATTACTAATCGATTCCAATTCCTGCATTGCAAACAAAGTAGCCTTACGCATTCTTTTTGATTTGATCTTCCCGTCTTCAAAAAACTGTCGCCCCATATTGACGCACCCCATATGTAAGCTCTCAGTTTGGAAAGTATCATAGCCTCGACCAATAATAAGCTCAGTGCTTCCTCCTCCGATATCGATCACTAATCGTTTATTCGTTTCGTCATATGTACTGTGCGCGACACCTGAATAAATAAGCCTTGCCTCTTCGCGTCCAGCAATAATTTCAATCGGATGCCCTAAAGCTTCATAGGCTTGGGATAAAAATACTTCTTTATTGCGTGCCAGCCTTAGAGTGTTCGTTCCAACCACGCGCACGTTAGTTGCTGGAATTTCCTTGATACGCTGACCAAATCGCTGTAAGCATTCGAGTCCTTGTCGTATGGATTCTTCTGACAGATCTTTTTCGCTGTTCAATCCGGAGGCCAATCGAACCATTTCCTTCATACGGTCAATAACTTGCAAATGGCCGTCAACGAAATTGGCGACAACCATATGAAAGCTATTTGAACCTAAGTCTATAGCCGCATAAGATTCTTCTAAAGCTGACATCGTAAAATATATGAGATTCGGGAAGTAATGATGCTACTTCCATGGGTAAAGCAGATAAGTTGAAATTATACTGTATGTCAATACTGGCATCATTAGGATGGATTCGGTAAATATATTAGTGGGTCAACAGGTTTACCATTTTTGCGAATTTCAAAATGTAATTGTACCGTATCTGAATCCGTATTCCCCATTTCGGCAATTTTTTGCCCTTTGGTTACCGAGTCACCTTCTTTCACCAGTATTTTACTATTATGCGCATAAGCACTAAGATAGGTATCATTATGTTTAATAATGATTAGGTTTCCATAACCTCGCAAACCATTACCACTATAGACCACAGCACCTGATGCTGAAGCCAGAACGGCCTCCCCAGATTGTCCAGAAATTTTTACACCTTTAGAGTTTTTTGAGAAAGTCGAAAGGATTCTTCCATTAGCTGGCCAAATCCAGTCGGTAGAAAAATTATGGGTATTTCTTTCATTCTTTTGAGAATCTGAAGGAGGCGCTGCCACAATTCGAGTATTTTTCTCAACCGGGGGTGTAGTTAGCCCCGGTGTATTGGATGATTCTGTGGTACCCGATGTAGCAGCAATGGGCATCACTGCTGCAATTTGCGCATCCGGTCGCTTTAACTGTGCCATATTTTGCTCTGAATAAGGCAATTTTATCGCCTTAGGCGCTCTTTTTATATTACCGTGATGGACAGTAACGTTTGTATTACCAGCAGCGTTTTCTAGCGGCATAGCTATGCCGGGCGGAGATACTGACTCCGGCATGCTCTGAATAGGTTGATCAGTTAAAGCATATAACGTAGGTTGAGAATCAGCTTTTGGAATATATAAACTAAGTTTTTGGCCAATTCTAAGCGAACGGGGATCGGAAATACTGTTCCATTCCGCTAATTTTTGCACATCGATACCATGTGTCATACCAATACTATGCAAAGTATCGCCTTTTTGCACGATGTAGTATTGATTTGTTAAATCTCCAGCTTTACCAGCTCCAGCTTGAACTACACTCACTCTTTCTCGTTCTACAACAGGTGCAGGCTTTTGTGTAGAGCTACATCCAATCAGATAAAATACAGCTACAAATAACAAAAGTAGGTTATAGTTTTGGATGGGGATGAACCATCGAAATATTTTTAAAGTAATGCCTCGGTAGCCTCGGTATTTTTGATCGATTGTTAATGACCCTAAACTATTTGTCATGTTAGATATCCTTAATATCATTACTTTTTAACTACACCTGATAGTAAAGGTACAAAATTTACTTCTTCTAGCATTGTTTCAGAGTAACCCGAGCTAGTACGCTCAATCATGCATAAATTCTGTTTTTGTGTCCCTTTTGGGAAAACCATGCGTCCTCCTACATTTAGCTGTTCCAGTAACGAAGAAGGGATATGCGTAGCAACCGCTGTCATGATAATACCATCAAATGGAGCAGCTTCTGCGAAACCATGCAAACCATCGGCATGCCTCAAATGAATATTTTTAATCTGTAGTTCTTGCAACCGTATACGCGTCCTAGTCAACAAGGGGCCTATACGCTCAATCGAGTAGACTTTTTCAGCTATGTGGGCCAATATTGTTGTTTGATAACCACAACCAGTACCGACTTCAAGTACTTTCCCTAATTGTTCATTAGCACGGAGTAATTCACTCATACGCGCCACGGTCCAGGGGCTTGATATTGTTTGCCCATAGTTGATTGGAAGTGAAACATCCTCGTAGGCTCTACTTGCCAAAGCTTCTTCCACAAATATATGCCGAGGTATAGAGCCTATTACTGATAATATGACTTCATCAGCAATGCCTTGTGTACGCAGTCGCTCGACCATTCGCAACCGCGTACGTTGCGACGTCATACCAATTCCAGAATGACGAACACTCACTAATGAGTACCTATAAGAATTTTTAAGTTACTGAAATCTATTAACTATTATATCTCGTTATTTAACCAAGTATTGACTCGATCCAATTGGTCATAACGGGTAAGATCAATTTGCAATGGCGTTACAGAAACCATTTTATTTTCGATTGCATGAAAATCTGTCCCTTTCCCAGCATCTTGAACAGACCCCGCCGCACCGACCCAATAAACAGATTCCCCACGTGGGCTTTTCGTTTTAATGACAGGTTCCGCTTTATGACGACGACCTAAACGTGTCACTTCAGTGCCTTTAATTTGATCATAATCAACATTAGGGACATTGATGTTTAATAATACCGAACCAGCAATATTATTTCTGCTAAAACGCGTAACCATATCTACTGCAACGCGTGCGGCTGTTGTAAAATTACCATTGGATGCATCTACTAGTGAGATTGCCAATGAAGGGATCCCAAGTAGAAATCCTTCCGTAGCAGCGGCGACAGTTCCGGAATAAATGGTATCGTCACCCATGTTAGCTCCATCATTGATTCCTGACACGATCATATCTGGCATGATATCAAGCATTCCTGTTACGGCTAAATGTACGCAATCAGTTGGCGTTCCATTAACAAAATAAAAGCCTGTATGGGATTTATGGAGATTCAATGGGCGATCTAACGTCAAAGAGTTACTTGAACCACTGCGATCTCGTTCAGGTGCTACTACAATAATCTCTGCAATTTTGGCAAGATGTTCCGCAAGGCAAACGAGACCTGGCGCAAAATATCCATCATCATTACTCAGTAATATGCGCATTTTATTGATTTAAAGGAGATTGAAAGAATTTTCTATTTCGCTATTTATTAAATTTCTATCATCAATGCAATATCTGACCCTTCAAAAATTGGTCGGGGCGAGAGGATTTGAACCTCCGACCACTTGCACCCCATGCAAGTACGCTACCAGGCTGCGCTACGCCCCGAACAAAAAATTATAGCAAACTATAAAACTTACTTTAAAGAATTGATCGTAAGTGTGGAAACTCTAAGAGGAGAGAATAGACATGACACTTCTAATCTCATGTTGAATATAATTTAAATCCATTGTAGACACAGAAAGACTATGAACCGTAGGTGCTGGTATCGAAGATAAATTCTTTGATTTTGTGTCGGTATTGATCAATCGACTACGTGCCCCATTGATAGTAAACCCTTGTTCGTAGAGAAGCTCTCGAATTCGGCGTATTAACAGTACCTCTTGATGCTGATAGTAACGTCGATTGCCGCGACGTTTAACCAATTTCAATTGCGCAAATTCTTGCTCCCAATACCGCAGTACATGAGGTTTAACATCACACAATGTACCAACCTCTCCAATCGTAAAATACCGTTTGGCTGGAATAGGCAGTAAAATATTATTTGGTTTTTTGTTTTCCATGGTAATTTTTTTCAACCAAAGTCTTTAGTTTTTGACTGGCATGAAATGTTACGACACGACGTGCTGTGATGGGAATCTCTTCTCCCGTTTTAGGATTTCTACCCGGTCGTTGAGGCTTTTCTCGCAATTGGAAATTACCGAATCCTGACAGCTTAACACTCTCATTATTCTGCAATGCAATTCGCACTTCTTCATAAAAAAACTCCACCATATCTTTTGCTTCGCGCTTGTTCAATCCTACATTTTCAAATAATAAATCTGCCAATTCAGCTTTGGTTAATGCCATATTTTTTGCTCCATTTCGCTATTAATTATTATAAGCTTTGTGTTAATAGCCCGATTCACATGAAAACTGCCATGATCGAAACAACACTTATTTATCCATTACGTAACGTTGCACAGAATTGATCTTCTAGTACTCTTATCAATTTGAATACTTCAGAATCTACTTCTATATCAGTCAATGTTTTCTCAGTATCTTGTAACAATATCCGGAATGCAAGACTTTTTTTGTTATTTTCCATACCTTTACCGCGATAAATATCAAATAAAGCAATATCGATTACCCTAGAAGATTTTTCCGCATCCATGCAGGACAGCAATGTCTGTACGTTGACATTGTTATCCACAATAATGGCAATATCGCGTTGTACGGGAGGAAATTTAGATACATCCTTGGTTACATGAATTGCTTGAGGAAGCAAATATTCCAAATTAATTTCGAACAACACAGTATTTTTCTGTAAATCGAATTTTTTTTGCCATTTGGGATGCAATTCGCCCAACCAGCCGATAGAATTATCCGCAATAATTATTTGTGCTGATTTGCCGGGATGTAAGGCAGGATGTGAAAATTTCTTAAAAAGTATCGTTGAATTACCAAACAAACTTTCAATATCGCCCTTAATGTCATAGAAATCAGCACTCTTGGCAGGCATACCCCATTGTTCTGGGGCAATATCACCGTAAATCAGTCCTGCTAATTTCTCTGTTTGTGCACAGTCAATTTCAGGAGATCTGGTGAAACAACACCCAATTTCAAATATTCTTACTCGTGATTGTTTACGATTCAAATTAAATTGCAAATTAGCGATAAGCCCACCGATCAATGTACTTCGCATGACACTCATCTGGCTTGCAATTGGGTTTATTAGCTTGATTGGTGTATGATTGTCTGCAAAATCCAATTCCCAATTGGCATCAACAAAAGCATAATTAATGACTTCTTGATAATCACGATTCACTAATGATTGCTTAATCTGTTCGACAGAACGAACATTCTCTGTCACCGGCAACATTGCCATACGAGTAAGTGGGTAATGCGCTGGAATCTGATCATAACCATAGATCCGTGCCAACTCTTCGACCAAATCCTCTTCGATTGTTAAATCAAAACGATAACTGGGAGGCATCACAGAGAAATTATCGTCTACCCCCGAGAATTTGAATCCTAGCCTTTGGAAATAAGTTTTGATTTTCTGTGCATCGAATTCGATTCCTAATATCCGCTGTACACGAGCTCTTCGTATCTTAATGGGAGATCTGGCAGGAAGTTGATAGCACCTTTCAACAATAGGTCCCGCTTGTCCTCCACAAATAGTTTGAATGAGATGCGATGCACGATCGATGAAATGGCGCGTTGCAGCAAAATCGACACCACGTTCAAAGCGATAAGCGGAATCCGAAACAAAACCTAATTGAAACGACTTGCCACTAATGATCGATGGCATAAAAAATGCACTTTCCAAAAAAATATCTATTGTGTCATCTGTTACGCTACTATCTAGCCCCCCCATGATGCCCGCCAGAGCAAGTGGCTTATCGTCATCCGCAATGATGAGCATATCGGACGTAAGCTCAACGATATCATCGTTGAGTAATGTTATTTTTTCATTCGGCCTCGCATAGCGCACTTGTATCACGCCTTCTACTTTATTCAAGTCAAATGCGTGCAGTGGTTGGCCTGTTTCTACCAAAATATAATTGGTAATATCGACTATTGGATTAATTGAACGAACACCACTTCGCTCCAAACGTTGTGTCATCCACAAAGGAATCTTCGTGCTGATATCTATTCCCTTGATTACTCGGCCACAATACAATGGACATGCTTCAGGGGTCATGACATGCACATCTAAAACCTCTTGGATATCAATCGACACCTCGGGTGAGGCCAACGGTATTAATTCGCTAGCTGTAATCGCAGCTACTTCACGCGCTATTCCCAGTACACTTAAGCAATCCGCGCGATTCGGTGTTAAACTCAAGGTAAAGATACGATCATCAAGTGCAAAATAATCACGAAAATCCTTGCCTATTGGAGCATCTTCCGGTAATACCAGCAAGCCATCAGCTACTTCAGCCAAGCCTAGTTCTTTCGCTGAGCACAACATACCTGCAGACTCAATACCGCGTAATTTTGCTGATTTGATTTGTATCCCAGGCAAGCTAGCTCCTACCAATGCACAAGGCACTCTCATTCCTACACTAACATTAGGCGCCCCGCAAACAATCTGCAACAAATCAGCCTGCTGATCAACCTTAACTTGGCAAACCTTCAAGCGATCCGCGCTTGGGTGATTTTCTACTGAATACACTTCCGCTACTACCACCTTATCAAAAGTAGCAGCAACAGATTCTACATTTTCCACTTCGATGCCGGCCATGGTTAATGCATGTGCAAGTTGCTCGCTAGACGACAATGACGGATTAACAAATGTGCGTAACCAATTTTCCGAGAATTTCATACCTGCCTATTTGTACTGGAATACCAAGACAAAAATAACCTTAATTAAATTGTTTTAGAAAACGCAAATCATTTTCAAAAAATAACCTCAGATCACTGACACCGTAACGCAACATGGTTAAACGCTCAACACCCATGCCAAAAGCAAATCCCACATATCGTTCGCTATCAATTGAAACATGTTTAAGCACGTTTGGATGCACCATGCCGCACCCTAGAACTTCCAACCACCCGGTGCCGCTACAAATACGGCAGCCTTTTCCATTACACATAACGCAAGCAATGTCCATTTCAGCTGAAGGTTCTGTAAAGGGAAAAAAGGAAGGTCTAAATCTTACCGATAAATTATCACGCTCGAAGAAATGCGCCATAAAATCGGCTAATACGCTCTTCAGTGCAGCAAAATTAACATCTTCGTCAATCCATAATCCTTCGACTTGATGAAACATTGGTGTATGAGTTAAATCCGAATCACAACGATATACCCGACCAGGGGCAATGACTTTCAGTGGAGGTTGATGATTCTGCATATAATGAATTTGTACGGGTGATGTGTGTGTACGTAATAAACCGCCACTATCGATATAGAATGTGTCATGCATTGCACGTGCAGGATGATTCTCAGGAATATTCAATGCAGTGAAATTATAGAAATCCGCTTCAATCTCTGGTCCAGAAGCAACATCAAACCCAATTGAATGAAATAATTTTTCTATTCTTTGCAAAGTTTGAGTCACAGGGTGCAAGCCACCGCCACGCATTCCTCTGCCTGGCAAGGTTATATCCAAAGCCTCTTCACTAAGCTTAGTTGCTAATTGTTTGGCGTAAATAATTTCACGGCGAAATTTGAGTGCTTCTTCTAATTGATTTTTTGCTTGATTTATTTTACTACCTACGAGTGGGCGTTGCTCAACTGGAATTTTTCCGAGCTGCTTAAGAAGTCCTGTCAATACACCACTCTTACCAAGATAATGTGCTTTGATATTTTCTAATTCAACAGAATCTTCAGTGCTATCCAATAACTGTATAGCCTCACTAACGATTGTTTCTAGATTTTCCATACTCGTAGATTACTAATATCAACAAACAATTTAAGCTAAAATTAATTCAACAATAAAAAAGGAGGCCAAGGTATTTATCCCGACCTCCTGGTATGATTCAATATTTAATTAGACTGCAAGGCTAGCTTTTGCCTGCACTACAATTTTCTCAAAAGCATTTTTATCGAATACTGCGAGATCTGCTAACACCTTACGATCAATGTCGATACTTGCTTTTTTCAATCCATTCATAAATACACTATACGACAGACCAAATTCGCGCGCAGCTGCATTGATCCTTGCAATCCATAATGTACGGAACTGTCTTTTACGTTGACGACGATCTCTATACGCATATTGACCTGCCTTCATGACAGCTTCTTTAGCTATCCGGTAGACATTTTTACGGCGTCCACGATAACCCTTAGCAAGTTTCAGTATCTTCTTATGACGCGCATGTGCAGTAACACCACGTTTAACTCTTGGCATAATAAACTCTCCTGATTATGCGTATGGCATCATGGCGCGAATAGAATCAGTATTGGTAGCGTGTACGCCAACAATACCACGCAACTGCCGTTTGTTTTTAGTCGTTTTTTTAGTCAAAATATGGCGTTTAAAAGCCTGCGGGCGTTTAATACTCCCACCCGGGCGAAATTTGAAGCGCTTGGCAGCGCCACTTTTGGTTTTCATTTTTGGCATATGAGCTCCTTTTATATGAAACTAGGTATTTCTAGATTAGAAAATTTTTAAAACCCAGTAGTCACTATTTTCTTAAAAACTAATCTTAACCATTAGGTTGCAAAACTAGAGCCACTCAAAGTTGCTTTAGGTGGTGATGTTCGCTCAGGCTTTCCATCCTTCCGTTTAGGTGACAATACCATCACCATTTGACGCCCTTCCATTTTTGGGAATTGTTCTACTACCGCAAAGGGTTCTAGATCTGTCCTTACTCGCTCTAATAAGCGCATACCGAATTCCTGATGTGCCATCTCTCGACCTCGAAAACGCAGTGTCACCTTAACCTTGTCACCTTCATTAAGGAAACTGGTTACGTTTCTCAGTTTAATATTATAATCTCCTTCATCAGTATTCGGTCTGAATTTGATTTCTTTAATTTGTACTTGTTTTTGTTTCTGTTTCGCATCATGTTTTTTCTTGCTTTCTTGATATCGAAACTTACCATAATCCATTAAGCGACACACAGGAGGTTGAGCTGTTGGTGCAATTTCTACTAGGTCAACGCCGGCTTCATCAGCCAAGCCAATTGCTTCAATTAGTTTAACAATTCCAATTTGCTCTCCATCTGCACCAATTAATCGTACTTCCGGCACATCTATCTCATGATTAATGCGCGCTGCTTTTTCCTGAACTATGGCATTTCTCCTATCAAATTAAAAAAATTATCATTTCTTTGTAGCTATCTCATCCTTTAATTTATTCACAAAATCTTGCACGGTCATTTGACCTAAATCTACACCGACTCTGTTACGGACGGATATTTTATCAGTATTCATCTCCTCATCACCGACAATTACTTGATAAGGAAGCCTTTGCAAACTGTGCTCGCGGATTTTATAGGTTATCTTTTCATTTCTCAAGTCCAAACTGGCTCTGATTCCATCCTGCTTTAATCGATTATACACAGACTGTGCATAATCATTCTGTCCTCGAGATATATTCATTACCACAACTTGTTCAGGCGCTAACCATACAGGAAAAGCACCGGTATAGTTTTCTATCAGAATGCCAATAAACCTTTCCAATGACCCTAAAATAGCTCTATGCAACATTACAGGAACCTTACGTGTGTTATCCTCCGCCACATATTCTGCACCTAAGCGATTTGGCATCGAAAAATCTAATTGTAAAGTACCGCATTGCCATACCCGCCCAATAGAATCTTTTAATGAAAATTCAATTTTAGGGCCATAAAATGCTCCTTCTCCAGGCTGCAGCTCCCACTCTAGTTTTGCCTCACCCAAAGCAGCTTCAAGTGCCTCTTCCGATTTATCCCATTGTTCATCTGAACCCACCCGCTTTAAGGGGCGGGTTGATAATTTTACCAATAACTCATTAAAACCAAAGTCGGTATAAACAATTTTAAGTAAATCAATAAATTTAACAACCTCACTTTGTATCTGCTCTTCGGTACAAAAAATATGTGCATCATCCTGGGTAAAAGCCCGAACACGCATAATACCATGCAATGCACCTGACGCTTCATTACGATGACAGGAGCCAAACTCTGCTAACCGAATAGGTAGTTCACGATAACTTCTCAAACCCTGATTAAAGATTTGCACATGACCTGGACAATTCATTGGTTTAATTGCAAATTCTCGTTCATCCGAGTGAGTTGTAAACATATTCTCCCTGAAATTTTCCCAATGTCCAGAACGAACCCAAAGATTTTTATCCAGTACTTGTGGAGTACGTACTTCTTGATAATTATTTTTATCTAATAAATCTCGCATGTACTGCTCAATTTGTTGCCACAACAACCAACCTTTTGGATGCCAAAATACCATACCTGGAGCCTCTTCCTGGGTATGAAATAAACCTAATTGCTTAGCGATTTTTCTATGATCGCGCTTATCCGCTTCTTCTAATCGATGTAAATAACTTTTTTGATCTTCCTTATTAGTCCAGGCTGTACCATAAATACGCTGTAACATTTCATTTTTTGAGTCACCGCGCCAATATGCTCCAGCTACTTTCATTAATTTAAAAACTTTCAACTTTGCAGTACTGGGTACGTGGGGCCCTCGACAAAGATCTGTAAAATCACCTTGAGAATAGAGTGATAAAGGCTCAGTGCTCGGTATGGCTTCAATAATTTGTGCCTTATAGTGTTCGCCCTGTTCTTTAAAAAAATTGATTGCTTCTGTACGCTCTAGTATTTTCCTTCGTATTTTAAGATCACGCTTGCTGATCTCAAGCATACGTTTTTCAATTGTATCAAGATCCTCAAATGTAAAAGGACGTTGATAAGAAAAATCATAATAAAATCCATCTTCAATAACAGGACCAATCGTCACTTGAGCATCAGGGAACAATTCTTTTACTGCCTGAGCTAACAAATGCGCACATGAGTGACGAACAACCTCTAATCCCTCAGGGTCTTTTTCGGTTATAATTGATAATTCGGAATCTTCTACAATTAAGCTGTCTACATCAACTAGCTTTCCATTTACTTTCCCAGCAATTGCTACTCGTGCCAAACCCGGACCAATTGCCATTGCAACCTCCATAACGCTGACAGACTTCTCAAATGAGCGTATAGATCCATCTGGCAAACGAATTTCTGTCACAAAAACTCCTTTTTTCTTTCTATAATCGTTAATTAAACATACCCAAAAGCGTAAGAGAGTATTATATTTTGTCTAAAATATAATACTCTTTCAATGCAGTATCGTTTTATACCAGTTATTCATTTTTTGTAAACCATTGAAGATCTTAGGTGCAAAACCAATTGCCACCGCATCAACTAAACAATACCAGGCAGCCACACCGCTAGGTGGATTTCCTTGCGTCCAATTAAAAACTGGTTCAATTGGCGCCCATCGCCAGGTTCCAGAAGCCGTTCCAACAATTTCCAGCCACGTACAAATAAAAAAAGCCCCCAGATACACCAATGGCGATCGTCCTTTGAAAATACAAAGAATAAAAATACAAAATAAAAAAGCACCAACCTGATCACCTTGCTCAGGTATGCCGCTGATTCCCCATAAAGACCATAACCCGCCTGATATAAAAACAAAACCTGCTATTTTTTTTGCGTGCATTAAGAAGAATCTAGAGCGTGCAAGTGCAACAGCTGTTAAGTAGACCATGCCATGACCTGGTGGTACATACAAAGGAACATTACCAAAACGGTAGGTGTAGCCTTCCATATAAATTGATGCAAAATGTTCTCCAGCGGTTGCAAATGCAACGGCTATAATTACTTGCATTCTTACTTCACGATTCTCACCAATTAATAATCCAATCAAAAAAATCCAGGCGATGACTCCTAATAAATTTTGAATTTCAAAACTAGCACTACCATCGATCACCAAGCTTACACCTACACAAAAGAATGTAAAACCCGCAATAAAATAGTCTCGATTTTGATGTGGATAATTTATATCTGGTTTGGGAAAATGATTTAACATACTTGCTTTGTTTAGATGTCAAATCAATAAAAAACCCGCTATTGCGGGTTTTTTATTGAGAATAACTTAATCAATTGATTCAAAAAATGTTTATTAATTAATCAAATAGCTTTACCATAAAAATAAAACGCTACACTGATCAATTTTAGTTATTTATTTTTTAATGGGCTCACTAAAACCGTTGCCATCTTCACGTTGGTCTTCATCGCTACCATCCTCATCATCCTCTTCGTCGCTGTCATCATCCGATGATTCGGCTTTATCAGAGCTTGAATCAGATGATCCTTCAGA
>JAMWZY010000015.1 GCA_024281825.1 Nitrosomonas sp.
GAAGATCTGGTACGACGGGCTTGCCGTTTGTTTGAGCATGTTATTGTGGCTGTGGCTGTCAATAGTGGCAAGAAGCCGTTTTTCTCGGTCGAGGAACGGGTCGATATGGCGCAGAAAGTTTTATTTGACTGTGAAAACGTCAAGATAATGCCGTTTTCTGGGTTGTTGATGAATTTTCTGCAACAACAGAATGCGAGAATCATTTTGCGCGGCTTGCGCGCCGTTTCGGATTTTGAATATGAATTTCAAATGGCTGGGATGAATCGCGGCATGTATCCTGATGTAGAAACGCTTTTCATGACGCCATCCGAACAATACATGTTCATTTCCGCCACGATTGTTCGTGAGATCGCGTCGCTTGGCGGCAATGTTGAGACCTTTGTTCATCCGTTAGTGGCAGAACAGTTGCAAAAAATAATTACAAAACAGGTATGACAAAATAAATGGCACTAATTATTACTGATGAATGTATCAATTGCGATGTGTGCGAACCTGAATGTCCTAATGGAGCCATTTCACAAGGTGAAGAAATTTACCTGATTGATCCGAACTTATGCACGGAGTGTGTGGGTCATTACAATGAGCCACAATGTATTGAAGTTTGTCCTGTCGACTGTATCGTGACTAATCCGGATAAAGTCGAAAGCCGTGAAGAATTGAAAGCAAAATATCAAGCACTTGTTTCTAAATAATAGTTGATATTGAATGTCGTTGTGCATGTGTTTGAATCTCAAGTACATGTGTCTCATGTTGGTACACCGAATCGAATTGGTGTGTCACTTCCGCAAGCGAAACAATTTCGCAAAACTCAAAATAATTTTTTTTAAAATCGAAAAGATGGTTCATTGGGCTTAGTTGCCCCTTAATTTTTGTGTTCTTGTCCCGTTAGCTAGTTGGAACTGGTTAATGCAGTACTTGTATTCATTGATTATTTTCTATGGTGCCCAGTGAAGGTGCGATAGAGATTCAACAGGAACTCATCATGAACATATTGGAGCTGTTAGCTTTCGTTGTAAAAAATAATGCATCAGATTTACATCTATCTGCAGGTATGCCACCGATGATTCGTGTTCATGGTGAAATTCGGCGTATTAATTTGCCTGAAATGGGTCATAAGGAAGTACACGATATGGTTTATGACATCATGAATGATAGCCAAAGAAAATTTTATGAAGAATACTTAGAATGTGACTTCTCCTTTGACGTTCCGAATCTTGCCCGTTTTCGGGTAAACGCATTTAATACGCAGCGCGGTGCAGCGGCTGTGATGCGGACGATTCCTTCCAAAGTTTTTAGTCTGGAAGATCTCAAGGCGCCAAAAATATTTGCCGAAATTGCCAAACAGCCGCGTGGAGTCGTGCTGGTGACAGGGCCAACAGGTTCAGGAAAATCAACCACATTGGCTGCCATGATCAATGACATCAATGAAAATGAGTATGGTCATATTTTGACGCTCGAGGATCCGATTGAGTTTGTGCATGAGAGTAAAAAATGTTTGATTAATCAGCGCGAGGTAGGAAGGGACACCTTGAGCTTTTCCAACGCTCTTAGGTCAGCATTGCGTGAAGATCCTGACATTATATTGGTAGGTGAGATGCGCGATCTTGAAACGATTCGCTTGGCGATGACTGCTGCAGAAACCGGGCATTTGGTTTTTGGCACGTTGCATACGAGTTCAGCAGCAAAAACTATCGACCGTATCATCGATGTGTTTCCTGCAGAAGAGAAAGAAATGATGCGTGCTATGCTGTCTGAGTCCCTGCGCGCAGTAATATCTCAAGCATTATTGAAAACCAAGGATGGCAAGGGTCGTGTTGCAGCACATGAAATAATGATTGGCACCCCTGCTATTCGCAATCTGATTCGGGAGGCAAAGATTGCGCAAATGTACTCGGCTATTCAAACAGGACAGGGAGTTGGTATGCAAACATTGGATCAGAATCTGACAGATTTGGTCAAACGTAACGTCATTTCAGTTGCTGAAGCGAGAAGTAAGGCAATGAATAAAGACAATTTTCGGTAATGAGCTAAATTTGATCAAGATTTGAGAGGTGTGCAATGGATAAAGAACAGGCGATAAATTTCATGCATGAGTTGTTGCGTTTGATGTTGAGCAAAAAAGCATCAGATTTGTTTATAACGGCCGGTTTTCCACCTGCGATGAAAATCGATGGAAAGATGACGCCCGTGTCGCAGCAATCTTTAAACGCGCAACATACTGAAATACTGGCCAGAGCGATTATGAATGAAAGTCAGTGCGCTGATTTTGAAAACAGCAAAGAAGCTAATTTTGCAATTAATCCAGCTGGTATTGGACGATTCCGCGTGAATGCGTTTGTTCAACAGCAGCGAGTGGGGATTGTTCTTCGAACTATCACGACGAAAATCCCCGAATTTGATGATTTGGGATTACCAAAAGTACTTAAAGAAGTTGTGATGAGCAAGCGGGGATTGGTGATTTTTGTCGGTGGAACGGGCTCTGGAAAATCCACATCAATGGCAGCATTGATTGGTTATCGTAACAAGAATAGTTACGGTCATATTATTACGATTGAAGATCCAGTGGAATTCGTTCATGAGCACATCAACTGCGTAATCTCTCAGCGTGAAGTGGGTGTTGATACCGAATCGTGGGAAGCGGCTCTGAAAAATACCCTTAGGCAAGCACCAGATGTTATTTTGATTGGTGAAATTCGGGATCGAGAAACGATGGAGCATGCAATTGCATTTGCTGAAACAGGTCATCTTTGCATGGGCACATTGCATGCAAATAGCGCAAACCAAGCGCTTGACCGAATCATCAATTTCTTCCCTGAAGAACGAAGAACACAGTTGTTGATGGATTTGTCATTGAATTTAAAAGCGTTGGTAGCGCAGCGATTGATTCCTGCTAAAGATAGCAAAGGACGCGTAGCAGCTATAGAGGTGTTACTGAATTCTCCGTTGATAGCGGATCACATTTTCAAGGGGAATGTTCATGAAATGAAAGAAATCATGAAAAAATCACGCGAAATGGGTATGCAAACTTTCGATGCCGCATTATTTGAGTTGTATGAAGCGGGAAGAATCAGCTATGAAGATGCATTGAGAAATGCTGACTCAATGAATGAGCTTCGATTGCAAATTAAGATCGCCGGGGCGGAAGTCAAAAATACTGATTTTTCTTCAAATATAAAACACCTATCCATCACGTAAGCTATAGCTGATGCGCTATATATCAATTGGTTAAGCATATTTGTTTTTCCAATGATGTCTCATGCAGGTCATTGTGATTTCAATAAGCTGCGGCTCATAACGAATAATGTAAGAACTTACATAAGTTCTATACGTTGACTCAATAGGTTAATTGAGCTAACATACGCGCTTTTTTGAGTGTCCAAAAATGCAGTCTTTAAGACTGTTTCAGCAGAAGAGATGATTACATAATGTGTCTTGGATAAAAAATAGACCACTATATGTGGTTCTGCAGATACAATCTATTGTTACAATCTTTGTTGCTGGCATTGTTCAGATTTATCTCGATATAGATAGTGCTCTATCGGCCCTGTTCGGGGGGGCAGTAAGCGTAATTTCATCGGCAGCATTTGCAATAATTGTGTCCTCCAAAATTGGGTTTGCAGCCAGTGATACAATTCGCCTCGCACTTCGAGCTGAGGCGATAAAAGTAGTATTAACAATAAGCTTGTTATGGGCAGTATTCAAATTTTACGTTAATGTCAATGCCATAGTATTTATTGGAACATTCATTTTGATTGTTTTGATTCATAGTGTTGCGCTATTAGTGACAGACAATACAAACAAAAGATAATTTTTATAAGTAATCGGAAAGCGAATGGCATCAGAAACAGAACTTACTCCAACATCCTATATTAATCATCATCTCACTTATTTAACAACACAAGTCGGCGAGGGTTCATTTTGGGTTTTGCACGTAGATACCTTAATAACGTCAGTAATTCTTGGAGTTATTAGTCTGGGATTTATTTGGCTCGTAGTGCGAAAAGCCACGCCAGGGGTTCCCTCTAAAAAGCAAGCTTTTGTTGAGCTTGCTGTTGAGTTCATCGACAATGAAGTGAAAAATACATTTCATGGCAATCGACATGTGTTGGTTGCTCCAATGGCGCTAACGATATTCATGTGGGTGCTAATGATGAATGCAATGGATATTTTGCCTATTGACATTATGGCTTGGATACTTGAGCAGGGATTTGGTTTGCATACTTGGAAGATTGTGCCGACCACCGATGTAAACACGACATTTGCTTTGGCGCTTTCTGTATGGTTCTTAATGCTTTTCTTTAACGTAAAGGTCAAAGGAATCAAAGGATGGATGCATGAGTTATTTTGTACGCCCTTTGGCAGCAATCCTTTACTCTGGATATTAAATCTATTATTTAATTTTATCGAGTACGTATCTAAACCCCTATCGCATTCATTGCGCCTCTTTGGCAACATTTATGCAGGGGAAATTATTTTTCTGTTATTGGGTATGTGGGCGGCAACAGGTGTGTCGGGTACGATTTTTGGTTCTATTCTAGGTGCGGGTTGGGCGATATTCCATATATTGATTGTGACGTTGCAGGCATTTATTTTTATGATGCTAACGGTAGTCTATATGTCGATGGC
Organism: Nitrosomonas sp.; assembly: GCA_024281825.1. Lineage (GTDB taxonomy): Bacteria > Pseudomonadota > Gammaproteobacteria > Burkholderiales > Nitrosomonadaceae > Nitrosomonas. The sequence continues at coordinate 4,627 of JAMWZY010000015.1, forward strand.
TCATGAATCTCATTAAAAATTAAGGTTTATTTTGTTGTATATTATTAATCTCACTAAAGGAAAAATATAATGGAGAATTTGCAGTTTTTAGCAATGATTCAAGCGTATACCGGAATTGGTATTGGTTTGATGATTGGTCTGGGTGCGGCGGGGGCTTGTATCGGAGTGGGTGTGATGTGTAGCCGGTTTCTTGAAGGTGCGGCTCGTCAGCCTGAAATGATCCCGACTTTGCAAGGTAAAGTTTTTCTTCTGCTTGGCTTGACTGATGCATCGTTCATTATTGCTGTAGGCTTGGCAATGCTGTTTGCTTTCAGTAATCCATTACTCGCAGTGATTCAGTAATAATGTTTTATTGCTGTTGTATAGATCAGATATTACAGGCTTGTCATGAATATTAACTTTACTTTAATTTCTCAGGCGATAGCCTTTTCGGTGTTTATTTGGTTCACAGTTAAGTTTGTGTGGCCGCCCTTATTGAGAGCAATTGAGGAACGTCAAAAGACCATAGCTGATGGACTGGCTGCAGGTGAGCGGGGTCGTCATGAATTAGAGTTGGCTAGCCAACGATCATCCGATGTATTGAAAGAGGCAAAGCAGCGCGCATCTGAGATAATCCTTCAGGCAGAAAAGCGAGGAACAGAAATAATCGAAGAGGCAAAGAGAACAGCAAAAGAAGAGGGTGATCGAATAGTTGCGGGTGCGAAAGCTGATGTAGAGCATGAAATGTTCAGTGCTAAAGAAGTGTTACGCCAGCATGCAGCTCAATTAGCGGTGGCCGGCGCTGCTAAGATTTTGCGTCGAGAAGTTGATGCGAAGGTCCATGCAGATATATTGGCCTCACTAGAGGAAGATTTGAAATAATGGCAGAAGCGATTACAGTTGCGAGGCCGTATGCTGAAGCAGCATATAAACATGCTGTAGCAAGCGGAGAATTGGATCAATGGTCAAAAATGTTGCAACTCGCTGCAATAATTGCTGAAGATAATGAATTTAAGTTGTTGATTGGCAATCCGGTAATTACAGCGAAGCGATTAGAAGAAATATTTCTGGAAATTGGCAAAAGTAAATTTAATTCAGAAGCACGTAATCTGCTAGCCATATTGGCAGTTAATAAACGTATGCAGGTATTGCCTCAGATCAGCCAGTTGTTTGAGCAGTTGAAAGCGCAGCATGAAGGTGTGCTCGAAGCAAAAATAGTAAGTGCTTTTGCTTTAGAAGGAAGGCAACTAAAAAAATTGATTGATGATCTAGAACAAAAATTTAAGCGCAAAATAGAGGCTCGGGTAAGTATAGATCCAGAGTTGATAGGCGGTGTGAAAGTTGAAATTGGTGATGAGATTCTTGATGCCTCGGTACGCGGTAAACTAGAAGCCATGGCCGTTGCCCTTAAAAGCTAGGAGTTAAAATATGCAGTTAAACCCATCCGAAATCAGTGAGCTGATTAAAAAAAGGATAGAAGGACTTGTTGATACGGCCGAAGTTCGCACACAAGGCACCATTGTTTCAGTAACTGATGGTATCGTGCGTATTCACGGTTTATCCGATGTGATGCAAGGGGAAATGCTGGAGTTTCCTGGAAATACGTATGGTTTGGCATTGAATCTTGAAAGAGATTCAGTCGGGGCTGTTATTATGGGCGCGTATGAGCATATCCGTGAGGGGGATACAGTCAAGTGTACTGGACGTATTCTTGAGGTACCCGTGGGAGAAGGGCTATTAGGGCGAGTGGTCAATTCGCTAGGACAGCCCATTGATGGGAAAGGACCGATTACCGCAGCAAAATCTGAGCCCATTGAAAAGATTGCCCCAGGTGTTATTTGGCGACAATCTGTCGATCAGCCAGTTCAAACTGGACTTAAATCTGTAGATTCGATGGTTCCAATTGGACGTGGCCAGCGAGAATTAATCATTGGTGATCGTCAAACTGGAAAAACGGCCGTGGCTATTGATGCAATCCTTAATCAGAAAGGGCAAAACATGCTTTGCATCTATGTTGCCGTCGGACAGAAGGCTTCATCGATTGCTAATGTGGTGCGTAAGCTTGAAGAGCATGGCGCGATGGAATATACCATTGTCGTAGCAGCAACAGCATCAGAGTCCGCTGCTATGCAGTTTATTGCCCCGTATTCAGGTTGCACAATGGGTGAGTATTTTCGTGATAAAGGTCAGGACGCATTAATTGTATATGATGATTTGACCAAGCAGGCATGGGCATATAGACAGATTTCTTTGTTATTGCGACGCCCTCCAGGTCGAGAAGCTTATCCAGGGGATGTTTTTTACCTTCATTCGCGTTTATTAGAAAGAGCTGCACGGGTGAGCGCCGCGTATGTTGAAAAAGCGACCAATGGTGCAGTAAAAGGAAAAACCGGATCATTGACAGCATTGCCAATTATTGAAACTCAAGCCGGTGACGTTACGGCTTTCGTTCCAACAAATGTGATTTCAATTACAGATGGACAGATATTCTTAGAGACAGATTTATTTAATGCGGGCATTAGGCCTGCGATCAATGCTGGTGTTTCTGTCTCACGTGTGGGCGGGGCTGCACAAACCAAAGTAATTAAGAAATTGGGCGGCGGTATTCGCTTGGCATTAGCCCAGTATCGTGAATTGGCGGCATTTGCGCAATTTGCTTCTGATTTGGATGAGGCTACTCGTAAGCAGCTCGAACGCGGAAAGATGGCAACTGAATTAATGAAACAATCTCAGTATGCGACACTCAGCGTTTCGGAGATGGCACTTACGTTATTTGCTATCAATAACGGATATTTTGATGATGTAGAGGTAAATCGGGCATTGGCATTTGAGGCAGCTTTAAAAAGTTATATTCGTAGTCAACATACTGCTATTTTGGAAAAAATCGAAAAAAGCAAAGAGCTTGATGCTGACACAGAAAAAGATTTAACGGCTGCAATTCAAGAATTCAAGCAAAACGGAACATACTAAGCAAATGGCTGGCAGTAGAGAAATCCGAAACAAAATTAAAAGCGTCAAGAATACGCAAAAGATAACGCGCGCAATGGAGATGGTTGCGGCATCGAAAATGCGTAAGGCTCAAGATCGCATGAAAAAAGCTAGACCTTATGGGGAAAAAATACGCAATGTAGCTGCTCATATGAGTCGAGCAAATACAGAGTATCGACACCCGTTTTTGGTTGAGCGTGATACCGTTAAACGTGTCGGAATTATTATTGTCACGTCTGATAAAGGTCTATGCGGTGGATTAAATACCAATGTTCTGCGAAAAGCTATCACTCAGATGAAGAAATGGCAGTCAGAAGGTGAGCAAATAGAAGTGTGCTGCATCGGTAATAAAGGCTTGGGTTTTATGAGTCGAATCGGTGCCAAAGTCATTTCGCAAGTAATAGCGCTCGGTGATACGCCAGATATGAATAAGTTAATTGGTGCAGTAAAGGTAATATTGGATGGATATACGAAAGATCAGTTCGATCGTGTATTTGTTTTTTATAACCGTTTTATTAATACCATGAAACAAGACCCAGTCATGGAGCAATTACTTCCTTTAACTGACGAACGTATGCTTAGTGACGAGTCAAGCAATAATAAGCCGAAGACAACCTGGGACTACATTTACGAACCAGAAGCACAACCAGTCATAGATGATGTTATGGTGCGATATGTTGAAGCACTTATATATCAAGCAGTTACGGAAAATATGGCTTCTGAGCAATCTGCACGTATGGTAGCTATGAAAGCAGCATCAGACAACGCCGGAAGCGTTATTGATGAATTAACATTGATTTACAATAAATCTCGTCAGGCCGCGATTACCAAAGAATTGTCCGAAATTGTCGGTGGGGCTGCAGCTGTATAAAATTTTTTGTATATAAGTTTAGGGAACAACGATGAGTCAAGGAAAAATTGTTCAGTGTATTGGGGCTGTTATTGATGTGGAGTTTGCGCGTGAATCTCTTCCCAAAGTATATGATGCATTAACTATGGAAGGATCAGAGTTAACTCTGGAAGTGCAGCAACAGCTGGGTGATGGCGTGGTGCGAACCATCGCATTAGGATCTTCGGATGGATTGCGTAGGGGAATGATTGTTACAAATACAGGCAAACAGATTTCTGTGCCTGTAGGAACGAAGACGCTAGGAAGAATCATGGATGTTTTGGGTCGTCCGATCGATGAAATGGGTGACATTGGTGCAGAACGGCAAATGTCGATTCATCGCGAAGCACCAGCCTTCGATGATTTATCCGCTTCAACTGAGTTGCTTGAAACTGGGATTAAAGTGATCGATTTGATATGTCCATTTGCAAAGGGCGGAAAAGTCGGATTATTTGGTGGTGCAGGCGTGGGTAAAACTGTCAATATGATGGAATTAATCCGTAATATCGCAATCGAGCATAGTGGTTATTCCGTGTTCGCAGGTGTGGGTGAACGTACTCGTGAAGGCAATGATTTTTATCATGAAATGAAAGATTCCAAAGTTCTTGATAAGGTTGCTCTTGTGTATGGTCAAATGAATGAACCTCCAGGGAATCGTTTGCGAGTTGCACTAACAGGTTTGACAATGGCTGAGTCATTCAGGGATGAAGGGCGTGACGTACTATTCTTTGTCGATAACATTTATCGCTATACGTTGGCTGGAACTGAAGTATCAGCGTTGCTGGGAAGGATGCCATCGGCCGTGGGTTATCAACCAACTCTTGCAGAAGAAATGGGAAGACTGCAAGAACGGATTACCTCTACTAAAACAGGTTCTATTACATCGATTCAAGCTGTCTATGTTCCCGCTGATGATTTGACTGATCCATCTCCGGCTACCACATTTGGACATTTGGATGCTACGGTCGTATTGTCACGTGATATTGCCTCACTAGGAATTTATCCAGCAGTTGATCCACTGGATTCAACATCCCGCCAACTGGATCCACAAGTTGTAGGTGAAGAACATTACAATACCGCACGGGCTGTTCAACAAACGCTACAGCGATATAAGGAACTCAGGGATATTATCGCTATTTTGGGAATGGATGAGCTTTCACCCGAAGATAAACTGGTCGTAAGTAGAGCTCGTAAAATTCAGAGATTCTTATCTCAACCTTTCAACGTGGCCGAAGTATTTACCGGTTCTCCTGGAAAGTACGTTTCTCTTAAAGATACTATCAAAGGTTTTAAAGGTATCGTAGAGGGTGAATATGATGAATTACCGGAACAGGCATTCTACATGGTAGGTAGTATCGAAGAAGCTGTTGAAAAATCTAAAACACTTCAATAATCAAAGGGAAAATCGTGATGGGCACCATTTTTCATCTTGATATCGTAAGTGCTGAAGAATCCATTTATTCTGGACCGGTGGAATTTCTAGTTGCTCCAGCTCAAATGGGAGAGGTAGGTATTTATCCCCGACACACTCCTATGCTGACCAGAATTAAATCTGGAATGGTTCGAATTAAAGCACAATTAAAAGAAGAAGAATACATTTATGTTTCAGGTGGAATGCTAGAAGTTCAACCAGATGTAGTCACAATTATGGCTGATACAGCAGTACGGAGTCATGATCTTGATGAAGCAAAGGCAATAGAAGCCAAACGAGCTGCCGAAGAAGCTATGCAAAACCGCGAGTCTGAGCTGGATTACGCTAAGGCTCAAGCTGAATTGATTGAAGCCATGGCACAGCTTGCGGCAATTGATAAGCTACGGAAACGCGGGCATTAGTTGCTCTACGATTTGAAAGGCGACATATGTCGCCTTTTTTCATTTATACAAAATGCTAATTAAATTCTTTTATAAATAATGGATGACAATTAGCGAAGCAAAATTAGATATAACACGACTTATCCTCAATGATAAGCATTTTGCAAAAGATTTAAATGTAGCATGATTGCATGCGATAACATTTCAGAGTTTCATTTCTTTTCAACGAACATCCCTTAATTGGTCCTGTTAAAAATCTATGAACGGATTTTTGAAATATTATGTAGGGCAAAACCAATAGAAATAACTGTATCATAATAACCAGCTGATTATTTGGATATCTAATAAAAGGAGGCTGTCATTGTGTCAAAGTTGAATGTAATCATACTTGCCGCAGGTATGGGGAAACGTATGCAATCATCACAACCTAAGGTGTTGCATGCTTTAGCAGGCATGCCTTTACTTTCACATGTCATTAGAACTGCTCGGTCGTTATTTCCCCAAAAGATATGCATAGTAATAGGTCATAGTGGTGAAAAAATAAAGCAGGCAATCGCTGGAGATGATTTGATTTGGGTAATGCAGGAGCAACAACTCGGTACGGGCCACGCAGTAATGCAGGCGCAACCCCATCTCGATACAGTAGGTTTGACGCTCATATTGTATGGTGATGTTCCTCTAGTTAATGCAGATACTCTTAAAAATTTGATCAATATTTCCAGACAAGAACATTGTGCTCTGCTTACAGCTACGATAGAAGATCCGAGTGGATATGGTCGAATTTTGCGAAACTCTGATACAAACGCGATAGTAAGGATCATTGAACAGAAAGATGCTAATGACGAGCAAAGCAGAATATGTGAAATTAACACAGGAATTATGGCGATTCCGAATCGTCATTTACATTCGTGGTTATCAAAAATTGATAACCAAAATGCCCAGAAAGAGTATTATTTAACCGATATTGTTGAAATTGCAGTAGATCAAGGCATAGCCGTTAAATCAGGCCACCCAGCAGATTTCTGGGAAATCATGGGGGTCAATGACAAATCGCAATTGGCCGAGCTGGAACGAATTTATCAAAAAGAGAAAGCGAGGACATTGCTGAATCGCGGAACCACATTAATGGATCCTGCTCGGATTGATATTCGCGGTGAGTTGAATTGTGGTTCTGATGTCAGCATTGATATCAATTGTATTTTTGAAGGAATTGTCAATTTGGGCGATGGCGTGAATGTGGGGGCACATTCCGTTTT
>JAMWZY010000003.1 GCA_024281825.1 Nitrosomonas sp.
TTCGCTTGTACTAACCCTACTAACATACAACCCAACAACACCACCTGTACCCTCAGCCATAACTTCATAGCCATCTTCTCTCCTTTGTGGTTTTTAATTTTCTTACCAACCCTTTCTAAAAAAGGCGCTTAATTCTTACAACTTCGCTTCTTCTTGTACTTATACTTTTTCCAAGCATTACTATAATACATCGCTACGTAAAAACAGCAAACTCAGATACGATAAAAATTAATCAAGCTGATGCCTGAGTCGCTTTTTTTCGATATACAAAGTAGTAGTAACCACCCCCTCCAATCACAAGTAATGCAAGAACAATTTCCATCATGCCGAAACCTCCGCCATGACTACCATGTCCTCCCCCTTTACCAACATTTAGAGGAATACTTACAACTGTTTTCATATTGCCAGAGCCATCATCTTTTTCCAATAAAATATTGTATTTCGCCCGTTCAGTCAGATTGGTGGCGATTACAATAATGCCGGAATTATGAATCATAGGCGCCAAATAATAATTGTCATGCTCCATCGCACCATGTGTTGGATCAGCATGTTTATCACCAACATGTGAACCATGATCCATTCCTTCATGCTCTGCATGGTCCTCATCATCTACTTTCTTCTGATCGGAAACACTACTATCTTGTTTGCTGGTGCCGTGTGCGCCGTGTGCTCCATGCCCTTCTTTTACAACCCGAATCGCTAATGGAATATCTCGCGCTTCATGTGGCAATTCAATGGTCAAATTTACCTTACCAGGATTCGGCAAATTCTCACAAAATGAATGCATGGGCGGCAAATCACCTTCTGGTACTTCATAAGCACTGAAGGTAACGGGAAACTCCCCAGTTTTGATTGAACAACCACCTGCATCGTGGTGACCTTCATGCGCAAGCATTAATTGTGCATAAGCAGGCAATGCAAGAAACGAAGGCACTAACAACACACTTGCTACTTTTACCACCCAAGCTTTTATGTCTCTCGAAACTAACTTCATTTATTTATATTCTCCAATTTAAATAATCTCTCATTAGTACAATTTTTCTGAATCCGTGACACACTACCAAAGCGAATGAAATATTGCCTAACAAAATCAATCGATGATTGTATACCAAAAAAAAAAGAATATCGAAATGAAAATTTAAGTGACTTAAATTTTTTCAAATGCAAAACCCTGCAGCAAAAAATACCCGCTATTCGCTGCTAATTACATAGGGATAATCTTTCATCCAATAATTCAATCCAATGCCTAACCGGTCGTACCGCTTGATTGCGTAAATGCATCAGGCAACCAATATTGGCAGTTGCAATCTGCTCAGGCTGGCCTGATTCTAAAGCGATTACTTTATTGCTCAATAGCTTCTGTGAAAGCTGTGGCTGTAGAATTGAATAGGTACCGGCCGAACCACAACATAAGTGTGCGTCTGGAACATATGACAAATCAAACCCCGCAGCACACATTATCTCCTCGACTACACCACGAATCCGCATGCCATGTTGCAAAGTACAAGGTGAATGAAAGGCCAGTTTCATTTTTTCACGACCTGGAAGTGATTGTGTTGCAAATTTCTCTTTCAGTTTCTCTAACTCAAGATACACGATTTCGCTGATATCTCTCGAAATCCCTGAAATTGTTTTCGCTTTCAGAGCATAAGCAGGATCATGCTGCAGCAAATGACCATATTCTTTCACGGTTACCCCACAACCGCTGGCATTCACTACGATAGCTTCAACGCTGTTTTGCTGCACCCAAGGCCACCATGCGTCAATGTTACGTCGCATATAATCCAAACCATCCGACTGTGCGTTTAAATGATAAGTAACCGCGCCACAACAACCTGCTCGATCCGCTTTAATTAAAGTAATTCCTAGATAATCCAATACTCGTGCCGTAGCAATATTGATGTTAGGAGCTAATGCAGGTTGTACGCAGCCATCCAGAATCAACATCTTACGCGCATGATTTGTTACAGGCCATGTATGATCTGAACGCGAGGAAATAGGCACAGCTTCCTGTAATTTTTTGGGCAGCAGTGGACTTAATATTTGCGCAGTCTTTAATAACGTATTGAATAATTGTGGATTGGGTAATATTTTAATCAAAGCATAACGCATCACACCGGAAAGCGTATCTCGTTTGACTTGTTTCTCAATAATGCCACGACCGATATCTACCAAAGCACCATAACGCACGCCTGATGGGCAAGTCGTTTCACAAGCGCGGCATGTCAAGCAACGATCCAAATGTGAAAGCGTTTTTGTTGTTACCGACTGCCCCTCGAGCATCTGCTTGATCAGATAAATACGCCCACGCGGACTATCCAATTCATCACCCAGAATTTGATAAGTTGGGCAAGTTGCAAGGCAAAAACCGCAATGCACACAACTGCGTAATATCGCGTCCGCTTCCTGACCTTGCGGTGTATTTTTTATAAAATCAGCGAGTTTTGTTTGCATTTACAGTTCAGGATAGAATCTCCCGGGATTAAGAATCCCTGCCGGATCAAATTTTTCTTTTAACGCACGGTGTATTTTCAAAATTGCCGGACTGAGTGGATGAAAAACACCGCTGCTTACTGAATGACCGCGAAATAAAGTTGCATGCCCACTAGCATTTTCTGCAACTCGATGTATCAACCGATTATCATCTTCAGAGTCACATACCAGCCAACGTAAACCACCATTCCACTCTATCAATTGATCACCGAAAATAGTCAAAGGAGCTGCATTTGATGCAATCGACAAGCGCCACAAATTCTTATTTTTGCCTATTTGAAAAAAACGATCGGCTTGCTCACGAATCGATCGCCAAAATAATGCGCCCTCTTCTTTTTGCAATTCTTCTCCACCTAATTTCAGCCGGGTCGCTTTAACAACAGATTCAACACCCGATATCCTAAAAAATAATTTATTGTTTCGATAACAAGTTGCAGATATGGGCAATGATTGCCCTGCCCACCGATTCATTTTATCTATCGCAGCTCTTTCGTCAATCGACATACAAAATGTCATTTCAGCAATAGGCTTTGGTAGCACTTTAAAAGACACCTCCAACAATAAGCCCAGCGTACCCAGCGCCCCTACCATCAAACGCGATAAATCATAGCCAGCGACATTCTTCATAACTCGTCCGCCAAAATGCAAATCCTCGCCTTTACCGTTGAGCATCCTGACACCCAGCACAAAATCGCGTACTGATCCCGTAGTAGCTCGTCTCGGCCCGGACAATCCAGTCGCAATGCATCCACCCAAGGTGGCAAACATACCAAAATGAGGTGGTTCAAATGCCAACATTTGCCCTTGTTGCTCCAATACTGCTTCAAGCTCGCTTAAACGAGTACCCGCTCGTGCGGTCACTACCAATTCAGCCGGGTCATAGTCCACAATACCACAATAAGCCGTTGTATCTACGAGCGTAGCGTATTGAGCCGACGTTGCATTACCATAAAATTGCTTGGTATTTCCACCATGAATACATAGCGGTGCTCTGTTCTCGGCAGCAGTACAAATTATTTCTTGATATTGATTAATAACAGCTTGCATGGTTTAGATAACGCCTAAAACCTGGGTAAATGGGAAAACTTATCCGTACTGCCTTGATGTACATGCATTGCGCCCAGTTCCGCACAACGATGCAATGTCGGGACAGCCTTTCCTGGATTTAATAGCCCTAATGGATCAAATGCAGCTTTGACAGCATGAAACATCGCCAACTCAGCATTACCAAATTGCATGCACATTTGATTAATTTTTTCTATTCCCACACCGTGCTCCCCAGTAATAGTACCACCCGCATGAATACACATTTCGAGTATCCTGGAGCCAAACTCTTCTGTTTTCTCCAATTCCCCTGGCTGATTAGCATCATATAAAATCAATGGATGCAAATTACCATCACCTGCATGAAACACATTCATACAACGCAACCCATACTCCTGAGATAATTTTTCGATCCCCTTCAGCACTTCTGCCAGCCGCTTACGTGGGATCGTCCCGTCCATACAGTAGTAATCCGGAGAAACCCTTCCAGCTGCGGGAAAAGCTGCTTTTCGTCCAGCCCAGAAACTTAACCGGTCAAGATCATTTTGGGATGTACTGATTCGCGTTGCACCACTCTGTTTCATAATACGTTGAATGCATACAATTTCATCCGCCACCTCTTCAACATTACCATCTGACTCACACAACAAGATTGCTGCTGCATTTAAGTCATAGCCTATATGTAAAAACTCCTCAACCGCATGAATAGTAATTTTATCCATCATTTCCATACCTGCTGGAATTATTCCAGCGCCGATCACATCGGCCACTGCCTGAGCTGCTTTATGCACATCATCAAACGACGACATGACCAATTGAGCTTTTTGCGGCAACGGAATTAATTTCACAACAATTTCTGTAACGATCCCAAGCATTCCCTCGCTACCTGTCATCAACGCGAGCAAATCGTAACCTGCACTGTCTAAACTCTCACCACCGATTTCGAGCGCCTCACCCGTAATAGTCAATACTCGCAACTTGAGAATATTATGCACAGTCAAACCATACTTCAAACAGTGCACCCCCCCAGAATTTTCCGCTACATTCCCACCTATGGAGCATGCAATTTGCGAGGAAGGATCAGGTGCATAATACAAACCATAAGGTTTTGCCGCTTCGCTGATTGCAAGATTTCTAACACCCGGCTGCACATAGGCCAATCTAGCCAATGGATCAATCGACCGAATTTGATTCAATTTCGCCAAAGACAACAACACGCCAGCAGTATGCGGCAAAGCTCCCCCGGACAAACCTGTACCAGCACCCCTTGCAACGACTGGTGTCTGAGTTGCATGACACAGTTGCAAAACTTGAATGATTTGCGCTTCCGTATGCGGCAATACCACTACCTGGGGCAATTGCCTATAAGCTGATAAACCATCGCACTCATAAGGCCTAAGATCCTCATCACCATATAGCACCGATTCGGTCGGTAAGATAGCTTGTAGATCTCGAATCAGTTGCTCACGTAACATAAATACTATTTTGAAGAGTTCTGAATTTCATGATTGGACAGCATTTCCAGCATTTTTATTATCGCGGAATTATCCCATTTCGCGCCGCCATGCGCGAGGCAGCCCGCAAATAGCTCACGAACTGTAGCTGTATTGGGCAAACTCACTCCCAATGATGATGCGCTCTCCAGCGCAATATTTAGATCTTTATGATGTAATTCAACACGAAAACCCGGATTAAACTGCCGATTCAACATACGTTCACCGTGCACTTCCAATGCCTTGGAAGCAGCAAAACCACCCATTAACGCTTGACGTACTTTATGTGGATCAGCCCCTGCTTTGGAAGCAAATAAAAGCGCCTCAGCGACCGCCTCAATGGTAATCGACACCAAGATCTGATTAGCAACTTTACAAATTTGTCCTGCGCCATTTTCACCAACATGTGTAATTGTTTTACCCATCAATTCGAGTAGCGGTTTAACTACAGCAAACGTCTTCTCACTAGAACCTACCATGATAGTCAATGTGGCATTTTTAGCACCAACATCACCACCAGAAACTGGCGCATCAACATAATCATGCCCTAATACTTTTATTTTCTGAGCGAATTTTTGCGTCTCTATGGGAGAAATCGAACTCATGTCGATCACAATGCAGATGGAATCCTTACGAGATTGCAAGCCTTCAGCAATACCCTGATTACCAAAAAGAACCATTTCCACATCGCGTGTATCGGGTAGCATGGTAAAAATGATTTCCGAACATACCGCCACATCTTTGGGTGATGCCATTAATTGACCACCTTGACAGATCAAATCCTCCGGCACACCACTACGAGAATGCAGAAACAATTTGTGTCCGGCTTTGATTAGGTGTCCGGCCATCGGTTTACCCATAATTCCTAAACCAATAAAACCTAAATTTGCCATTACATTGAAATACCAATCATCAAAAATCCAATACAAAATCAAAAGGCATCATCAGAAAATCTAAGCTTTAAAAAATCAATCAATAATTTCTGATCAATGCCTCCAAAAATAGTATTCTACCATGTCACTTATCGCATAAAACCATGTCCATCAAATCATTTCAATATCTCTATTTGTTAGGTTCGTATGAACAGCTGCTCTGATTAGATTAACTTGAACTGCAATGATTTCGCCAACACCACCTGAATTACAGTACCACCGGTTGGACGCTCAGCGTTGCCTTAACAATCCCTCATATCAATAAACAACAAGTATTTAGAAAAAATTGCCATATTATTTCTAAGGTATTGAGAGATAGCGTAAAACCTTGTACATTAAATCGTTGTGAACTACCTAACCAGTTCTAAGGCATGTATGATCTTGATAAATAAAATATTTCCAACTTCTTTATATTTCGTCTTTCTATGCTTCTTAATCGCTATTTTTGTGCTTCTCAGTGGTTGTCAAACGGTATTACCAAGCTATTTTTCTGGATCTCGATTGCCTGTTCCCAAAACGAAACCACTGTTACAGCACCTAGCCCAATCGCCTCGAATGCCTTTGGCGACTCATGAATTCACTTTTGACGCTACCCGTGATGATGTTGTAGGAAGATTACAGATTGTTCAAGCCAAAGAAGAAGATACGCTTTCTGATATCGCACGACGTTTTAATTTGGGTTTAGAAGAAATACTGCATGCCAATCCTAATGTAGATCCATGGTTACCCGGCGAAGGCACGCCTATTATTATTCCAACCGAATTTGTGTTACCCAATGCACCGCGAGAAGGTGTCGTAATAAATCTTGCGGCTATGCGCTTATTTTATTTTCCCAAAGCTAAATCGGGTAAATCGCAAAAAGTCATTACACACCCGGTTGGTATCGGTCGTGTCGAATGGAAAACACCAGAAGGCCTAACAAGAGTTACAGCCAAGGAGGCTAATCCTTCTTGGATTCCTCCAGAATCTATCCGCAAAGAACACGCTGCCAATGGAGACCCGCTTCCTGCTATTGTTAAACCTGGCCCTGATAATCCGATGGGAACACATGTTTTAAGGTTGGGATGGCCAAGTTATGCCATTCATGGCACCAACAAACCACCGAGTGTTGGCTTGCGAGGTAGTCATGGCTGCCTACGCATGTATCCAGAAGACATTGCACGAATTTTTAAAGAAATTCCTGTTGGCACACCTGTTCGTATCGTTAATCAACCTCGCCTACTCGGCTGGCGAGACCATACACTTTATCTTCAAGTATATCCGACCTTGGAAGATGACAAGCGCAATCACAATACACTACTGAATGCATCTTTGATGCGCATGCCTATGACACAGAAAGCGAAGCTCACGGGCAGAAAACAAACCAAAGTCAATACGGTATTACTGCGGGAAGCAACACTTAATCCTAGAGGCGTAGCCATACCCGTTAGCAATTCGAATATCACCCTACAAAAACATATTGATAGTGCAATACCTACATTGAATGTGCTTCCATTTAATGCAAACTGGGATGGCGAGAATAATCAGTATCTTACAGCAGCGGAAACAATACAGCACATCAACGAGAAACCGGAACAGAATCGTTAATTTGCTAAAGTGTAAGAATCTCTAGTGTTATTTACCTTACTGAAACGCGCCAGGCCTAACACTACAACCTGTTAACCGTGACCAGACCTATACCAGCTTAATTAGCATCATGACGAATCCGGTAACAATCAATATGATAAAAACAAAATTCATCCAATCGGAAGAGGTTCCTTTAGGGCTATTTTTTACCCTATCGATCACCCCCGGAAGCAATACTACAATAAAAACAACCAATGCCAATGCCGAAACGATTTGCATCCATTCCATGTTGATCTTCCCTTTCGTGAATATCCAATAAAAAACCCGGGTTAACCCGGGTTTTTTATTGTTAAAATCGAGACTGACAATCAATCATCGTTACCCATAATCCCAAGTATTTGCAGCAAGCTAACAAAGATATTAAATATGGTCATATAAAGGCCAATCGTTGCTAATACATAATTAGTCTCTCCACCGTTAACGATCCGGCTGGTATCATACAAAATAAAACCACTCATGATCATAATAACTACTGCGGAAATGGCTAACGACATCGCAGGTATTTGCAAGAATATATTAGCTACTGCAGCCAATAACACCATTAAGAAACCTACCATCAGGAAGCCACCCAAAAAGCTGAAATCTTTTTTGGAAATCAATGCATAGGCAGACAGCCCGATGAATATTACGCCTGTACCTGCTAGCGACAGTGTAATGATATTAGAACCATTAGGTAATGCGGCATATTGGCTCAATATAGGCCCTAAACCGAAACCGAGTAGTCCGGTAACTAAAAAAACGATCCCGATGCCTGCAGTTGAGTTAGCAAAGCGTGGCAATATAAACATAGCGATTACCATGGCACCAATTACGGAAATCAAATAGGTCATGGGTGGCATTTTCAAAAACATAGATAGCGCAGCGGTGAGAGCACTAAATAACAGTGTCATAGCCAGTAACATGTAGGTATTGCGTAGTACCTTGTTGGTTTCCAGAACCGATGAAGTTCTTTGCGCAACTGTTGAGTATTGTTGATTCATGTTGTAATAACCTCCCAAATTAATTATACAAACTTCGAACTATTCCAACAGGTCTATGACCAGCCATTGCAAACCATAGTTCAAACTTACCTCGTTAATGTATAGCCTTCTACAAAACATTTCAAGCTTCTGATTATTATTATAAGTTATTTCTCTATAATTTGAGTCAGGGTAAAATTGTACACTAAAAAAAACCCTCCTCGTTCAACTAAGGTCATATTTAAATTAGCTGCTGCATTATCAAAATTGGCAATCCCCGAGTAATTAATGCGCTTCTCACCAATCAAAGAAAATGCGCTGGCCGTGCGAGAAAAGTTTATTTCTTGTATAGATCGAAAGTGCCCTAATTTTTTGTATTGCTCCATCAGCTTATCCAACTGTTCATCTAAGATATTTTGCTTGGCCTCGGGTGCAAGATGTATCAATAGCGTCTCTTTCTGCCAATTAGAGATTTCGCTGAGTATTTGTGCGATCGCAGGTTTTGCACTTTTATCATAGAAATCTTTTTCGCGACTGGTATGAAAATAAAGCATCGCCATCACAGTCACTAAAATAGCGATAATAATTCTTAATATTTGGATAGGCATAATAGAACAGTTATAAAATAATTAATTACAATTCATTTTCTTTCCAGAGATCATGATGCAGTGAATCTTTGGTGGGTGCTATGCCGAAATGTTGATAAGTTATAGAGGTAGCTACTCGACCTCGCGGAGTTCGCTTAAGGAAGCCCTGCTGTATTAAATAAGGCTCCAATACGTCTTCGATAGTATCGCGTTCCTCACTAATAGCCGCTGAAAGATTGTCCACACCAACCGGGCCACCCGAGAACTTTTCCAATACGGTGAGTAACAGTTTTCGATCCATGACATCCAAACCTATTTTATCAACATCGAGCATGTCTAAAGCTGCATCGGCCACCGTACGAGTCACATGACCATCCGACTTAACTTCAGCAAAATCCCGTACACGGCGCAACAAGCGATTGGCAATACGGGGAGTCCCTCGTGATCTGCGCGCAATTTCGAATGCACCATCCGGTGAAATATTCACTTCCAATAAGCCTGCTGAACGTATCACGATTTTGGTTAGCTCTTCGGGAGTATAAAATTCGAGACGCGAAATAATACCAAATCGATCCCGTAGCGGATTCGTCAGCATGCCTGCACGAGTCGTTGCACCAATTAAAGTAAACGGGGGTAAATCAAGCTTCACAGAACGAGCAGCAGGACCTTCGCCAATCATGATATCCAGTTGATAATCTTCCAGCGCCGGATAAAGAATTTCTTCCACCACTGGGGAAAGCCGATGAATCTCATCAATAAACAAAATATCGTTTGACTCCAGGTTTGTCAGCAATGCCGCTAAATCACCAGCGCGTTCCAAAACTGGCCCCGATGTTTGGCGCAAACTAACACCCATTTCTTTGGCAATAATATGCGCAAGCGTTGTTTTTCCCAAACCGGGTGGACCAAATAATAGAACATGATCAAGCGCTTCACGGCGATTTCTTGCTGCTTGGATAAAAATTTCTAACTGCTCGCGAATTTTCTCTTGACCGACATACTCTTCCAGATACTTTGGACGCAACGCGCGTTCTAGCATTTCTTCCTGTGAAGAAGAGGCTGCGGCGGTCATGAGGCGGTCTGTTTCTATCATGAGATCCCGTGACTATTTTTTCTCTTTCGATAATAGCTGCAGAGCTTGGCGTATGCCATCGGATACGGTGGTATTGGCAGGAATTTGTTTAACCGCCCAGTTTGCTTCACGTTCGCTGTAGCCTAATGATAACAATGCATTTAATACATCACTGCTATGCGGCATAGCGATAGATTGATCGAACGTCATCCCTGCTAGATTCAATTTATCGCGTAGCTCCAGTAGCAAACGTTCGGCAGTTTTCTTACCAATGCCTGGGACTCTCGTCAGAAGTGCTCCATCTTGTGCAGCAACCGCTTGCTGCAAATCGAGTACACTCAAACCGGATAAAAGTGACAAAGCTGTTCTTGCTCCGATTCCAGAAATTTTGATGAGTTGACGAAAAACTTGCCGCTCCATTTCGGTTGCAAAACCGAATAGCAAATGGGCATCTTCACGAATAATCAAGTGAGTATGTAGTGTTACATGAGCACCAATCGCAGGGAGGTCATAAAACGTGCTCATTGGCACATCGACTTCATAACTAACCCCCTGAATGTCCAGCAATACTTGAGGTGGGCGCTTTTCCAACAAGATTCCCGTCAGTCGTCCGATCATACCAAGCGGCCCCGTTTCATACGATAGCTTCCGAGCACAGCAATCTTCCCAAGGCCAAATCCACCATGCGCATGACAAATTGCACAAGCCAGCGCATCCGCCGCATCAGTATTAGGACAACTGGCTAAACTGAGTAATCGCATCACCATTTCTTGCACCTGATTCTTCCTCGCATGGCCATTCCCGACCACGGCCTGTTTAATTTGCAGTGCCGTATATTCACTTACTTTCAGATCATTGATCATAGCCGCACAAATGGCTGCGCCACGCGCTTGGCCCAATAGTAAAGTTGACTTGGGATTAATGTTGACGAATACCTGTTCAATGGCAACTTGATCCGGCTGGTATTCAGCGATCACTTCTCCCAAATGATCGAGAATTGACTTGAGCCGAATCGGCAATTCATCTTCAGATGTTTTGACACACCCACTGCCGACATAGGCAAGATGATTTCCATTTTTGTCTATCACACCGAAACCAGTAATGCGTAGACCTGGATCTATGCCAAGTATGCGGATTTTGTCACCTATGGATCCGACAATTATGCATCGATTATTGCTGTGGTATATACGTTCTGAACATCATCAAGATTTTCCAATGCATCCAACAATTTTTGCATTTTTATCGCATCATCTCCGATCAGCAATGCTTCATTGCTTGATTTCATGGTCACTTCAGCAAATTCCGCTTTAAAGCCCGCTTTTTCCAATGCAGCTTTTACCGCAATAAACTCATACGGTGCAGTAATCACTTCGATACTACCATCATCGTTACTGATAACATCTTCAGCGCCACCTTCTAATGCTGCCTCTATGAGCCTTTCTTCATTGGTACCCGGTGCAAAAACCAACTGACCACAATGCTTAAACAAGAAACTGACTGACCCATCGGTACCTAGATTCCCGCCATTTTTAGAAAACGCATGACGCACATCGGCTACGGTACGCACCCGATTGTCAGTCATGCAATCCACCATCACCGCAGCGCCTGCCACACCGTATCCTTCGTAACGAATTTCCTCGTAATCAACCCCATCAAGAGCGCCACTGCCGCGTTTAATTGCCCTTTCAACGTTGTCTTTGGGCATATTTTGATCGTATGCCTTGTCAACTGCTAGACGTAAACGGGGATTGCTATCCACATCGCCGCCACCCATCCGCGCTGCTACAGTGATTTCTTTAATAAGACGAGTAAAAACTTTGCCACGCTTTGCATCCTGCGCAGCTTTCTTATGTTTGATATTAGCCCACTTACTATGACCTGCCATTTTTTTATCCCGATTAGAGGGGACTATTATGTTACCACCACACTCTTGCGGGATAAAGCATCAAAGAACAGAAAGACTGTGTGGAATTTATGTACGGACAAATCATCGGTTTAAGCGGCCATTTGACACCGCGCCATACAGTATGATTGAATACCGTTACGTTTATCAAAAGGAGTCATTCAATCATGTCAAATCGTGGCGGAAAAAGAGAAAATGCAGGCAGGCCACGTGGCCAGGGTAAATATGGTGAACCGACGGTTTCGATCCGCGTACCTGAAAGTCAAGGAGCTAACATCAAAATGTTTCTGGATGCGTACCAGCAGAAAAGAACAAGTTTGGATCATGAAGCAACCAATGTAGATGAGTTTTTCACGCCTGCTATTAGCGATCATCCAATCCGGTTACCGCTTTTTTCTACTAAAGTAGCTGCAGGGCTTCCAAGCCCTGCAGACGACCACATCGAAAAACACATTGATATCAGTGAATTTCTTATTGATCACGCCGCATCAACGTTTTTCGTTACAATCAAAGGAGATTCGATGATTGATGTGGGCTTGTTACCGGATGATAAAGTAGTCGTGGATAGATCAAAGACACCCAGCATCGGTGACATTGTGCTTGCCGTGGTGGATCGTGAATTCACCATCAAAATCCTTGATTACGGAGCGAACAAAATGCCGAGACTTATGCCAGCTAATTCATCAGGCACTTACAGGCCGATTTACATTCGCCCCGATACGCAGTTTGAGATTTTTGGTGTAGTAACGGGATCGTTCCGTCGCTTCAAGTAAGCAGTTATAGTAATCGTCGCTGTTCAAGATCAGTCAAAATCAACTAAAATTGCATTAAGCGACATCAAGCGGAATCTTAGTTTTTATCTTTCCGATCGACATCGATTTCATTCAATGTAATGAAGATTTTTTCAGCCACTCTTCGATTCCGATCATTCAAATAATACTTTCTCTAATGCCAATAGAAATGAAAGAAAAATCCAGGCTCGCCATCGTGGCAGCCGTTCAACTGCCCAATGTGAATGACATTGAATTTGAAGCATCACTGACTGAGCTGCGAGAACTGGCAAAAACGCTGGGTTATCAGGTTATCCACACGTTTGTGCAAAAACGCTCCAGCTTCGACACAACCGCTTACCTTGGCACCGGCAAGCGAGAGGAAATTCGTTGCTTTGTGAACCATGATCGCCAATCTGCCGAATTCGAGGGAATACCTACCCATCCTGACGGCCAGGACATTAGTATCCTCCTGGTCGATCACGAGATCTCACCTTCACAGGCGCGTAACCTTGAAAACGAGGTCGGTTGCGAAGTAATGGATCGCACCATGGTCATTCTCGAAATTTTTCACCGTAATGCACGTTCTCGTGCTGCGCGTGCCCAGGTGGAAATTGCACACCTCGGTTACATGGCACCGCGCTTGCGCGAAGCAGCCAAACTTGCTGGGCCGCAAGGACGGCAACGCAGTGGCACGGGTGGACGGGGCGCTGGCGAATCGCACACCGAGCTAGATCGACGCAAGATCCGTGACCGTATCGCCGAACTTCAGCAAGAAATCATCGCGATGGAGGCCGAACGCAAAATACAGCGCGCACGGCGGCAAGAACGCCAGGGACTTGCCAGCGTGGCATTGGTCGGCTATACCAACGCTGGCAAATCTACCCTGATGCGGGCGTTGACCGGTAGCGAAGTACTGGTCGCCAATAAGCTCTTCGCCACGCTGGATACCACCGTGCGGGCGCTCCATCCGGAAAGTGTACCTCGCGTGCTCGTCAGCGACACGGTCGGATTCATCAAAAACCTGCCGCACGGACTCGTCGCCTCGTTCAAGTCCACACTGGATGAAGCACTGGATGCCTCTTTGCTACTCCATGTCATCGATGCCAGCGATCCCGGATTTGAGCGCCAACTCGAAGTCACCCAACAAGTGCTTGAGGAAATCGGCGCGAATGACGTATCGCGCATCCGCGTATTCAACAAGATCGATCATGTCGGCGATGCGACAGCACAGGCCGAATGTGAAGCGGCTTTACGAATGCGATATCCAGATTGCATCGTCATGAGCGCACGCCGCCCCAATGATGTCGCAAAGCTTCACCAAAAAATTGTCGAACTTTTCCAACAGCATCTGATTGAAACCGAGTTTTTCCTGCCTTGGTCGGCCCAGCAACTCCGCGGACAAATTTTCACGAGCTGCCAAGTACTAGAAGAACGCTCAGACAATGAAGGCACTTTCTTCCGGGTACGTAGCGAATCCAGTGCTATCGAAACCCTGTGCGAGCAAATCAATCAGTCGCAGAATCTCTGATTAATCAAAGTAGTTGTCAAAGTCCCATAATAGGATTTTTATTCTATCTATGAAAATTATCGCTCTGTCGACGTTGAAAGCATTCTGGGAAAATGATCCATCTCATGCCGATGCTATTCAGCCCCTCCTTGCTTGGTACAGGCATGCATTAAAGGCTAACTGGACAACACCTGCAGAAGTCAGTCAAAGCAGATTTCAGAAACGCCAGCATCCTGAGAAACGGTAGAGCTGTTTTCAATATTGCCGAGAATAAATACCGACTGATGATATGGATTAGCTATGCTTATAGCATCGTATATACCCGCTTCATAGACACACATACCCAATATGACCGGATCGATGCACAAACGATTTAATACTGAAAACAATCCAACACGAACATTAACCCCATCAAAACTGATACCGATTACCGCGAAGCACTAAAGGAAGTAGAATCCCTGATGATGGCCGAATCCAATACGCCGGAAGGAGAGAAACTGGATATTCTTGTCACATTGATCGGAGCCTACGAGCGTAAACACTCCCCGCTCGACCTGCCCGATCCTGTCGAAGCCATTAAATTTGAAATGGAACAAAAAGGCCTAAAACTGTCAAAGATTTAGAACCCATGATTGGAAAAAGCAACCGCGTCTATGAAGTTCTAAATCGAAAACGCGCCCTAACATTAAGAATTATCGAGAAACCATACCAGGAACTAGGTATTTCGGCTGAGTCTCTGATAAAGCAATCCGCTTGAATTATCAGAACATCAACCATGCGCATTTTTTGTTTTCCTCCTTTATGGCTCCCCGACCAGGGCTCGAACCTGGGACCTGCGGATTAACAGGTGTAATATCCAACTGTTTTTATTAATATTAATCTCGCCAGTGCTCGCCAACACTTGCCAATAATCATCAGACTTGTCACGCCCTATTTTGTACTAATTTCTAAGCTTGTCGAGCAGCCAAATTATTGCATAATTAAGTACTGTTGGATTTCAATGGAATTGAAAATGCAATCTATAGCGCACGAAGCTAAATCTAGGCTGATTAACGAATTTTTTAAACGTGACACGAATCAGTTACAGAAGGACTATCCTTCCATTCTGGAAGTTAATATGCCAGAAAAAACTTTTCTTTACCGTCAGGGTGATCGTTGTTCCGATTTATTCTGGATAAAAAGTGGTATTGTTAAACTCTCTCATTTAACGAAGCAGGGCAGTGAAGTTACTATTGATCTACTTAGAAGAGGGGATGTCATTGGTTGTTTCCAGAATAATTCTGCCGATCAGGAAATAGATGAGACTGCGCAAGCATTGAGTGAAGTTAATTATTATCGAATAGCATATAGCGATTTTAAAGCAATGATGTTTCATCAGGCAGAGTTGGCTTGGTATGTCATCGAAGACATGTATGCCCGGAAGCAGAGAGTAGAACGCAAATTAAGAACAATTCTGACTCAACCCGTTGAAATACGCGTTATAACCACATTATTAGAATTAGCTGAGATGTTTGGAATGCGATGTACTCATGGGTATACCTTGGAAATCCATTTAACCCAACAGGAAGTAGCGGATTTAGTGGGAGCAAGCCGCTCTGTTGTAAGCACGATTTTGAATGATTTCAGAAATCGCGGAATGCTTGATTATACGCGCGATCAGATTTGTATTAATGATGCTGCTCTTCATGATTTTTGCGGATTTTAGTACCCTCAATAACTTGGTACGAAATGAAATATTTGTAAATTTGTTTTGTAGATAACAGACATCAATGATTGTGCTGTATTAATTTATTGATCATGGTAACTATTGGAGTGACCAAAATTTTAATACAGGAGCATTTACATGAAAGTGATCTCACCGCGTATACATGGCTATTTTGATTTTTTGACGGTCTTGATTTTTTGACGGTCTTTATTTTTTTACTTGCTCCTACACTTTTAGGATTGGGTCAGATATCAGCAATACTTGCCTATAGTCTTGCTGTAGTACATTTGATTGTTACCCTGGCTTCTGATTTTCCTTTTGGGGCAGTAAAGCTAATTCCATTTACCGTTCATGGCTGGATTGAGCGCATAGTTGGCCCCTTGTTGATAGCTGTACCCTTTATTCTTAATTTTTCAGATGAAGATTTAGCAAGGAATTTTTACATTGCGATGGGTATCATCATCATAGTTGTTGTGCTTACTGATTATCAGGCTGAAGTAAGAGTGAGAAAAGGCAAATAAAAATAAGGCGGCTACAGCGCTATTCGATTAAGACTTTATGCAAGTGGTCATCGCGGTGACTACTAAAACAGGTAAATTGGAAAGCGCTTAATTAGTTTCGATCTGTAACTAGTAGCAAACTACTATTAAAACAATTAGTTGTGTTTTATGTAATGATTCCTTATCTCGGAAATAGGTGCGTATTTTTTACTGTAATCATTGTCACGCTATGTGTGTAAATGACTGATTCAGATAGCTGATATTATGGTTAATATTCCCTGTAACATACTGTTCTTATTAATATTAATTCTGTCAGTGCTCACCAACACTCGCCGATAATCGTCAGATTTGTCATGTTCTAAAATAGAAGATTCCATAATGAGTGTAAATATATTTAGATATGACTTTAGTCAATATCTAATTTGAGAAATACAGGACAATGGTCTGATGCAATATTTTCTACGCTGATTTCGTCAAAGCGTTCAAACTGAAAATCAACAAAAAGGGGAGACAAGTCATCGTCGAACTGTATCAATTTTACATTTCGTGGCAAAAGAATATTGCCATCTTTCTTTGATATGCTTCTGAATCCTATGCCTCTTCGCTCGATTTCTACTTTCTTGAGTTTCTTTGCTAGTGCTGGAGAAAGGAGTACATGATCCAGTTGCGATATAGTTCCCTCACTTTTATAGTAATGTGTCCAGCGATCAATCTTATCTATTTTTCCTTCAGAGAAAGCATCGATTAGGTTTGATTTCTTAACAAGAGGAGCAAGCTCCTGGGCGCTAGGCGTATCATTAAGATCACCAAGAACAGCAAAATATTTTTTATCAAAGCTACTATCAGGAAATCGATCTTTTATAATCTTTGATACCGTTTTTGCTTGAAGCTCACGTTTTGCGCTTGCTTGGTTGCTTGCTTTTTGACGCTCTTCCTTTGTTTTGCCTGACACAAGTTTTGATTTGAAGTGATTAATGAAGAATGTCAGTTCATTCTTCTTCGGGGTTTGTACTGTTACTTCTAGGCAATCACGACTGAAAATGTAATCTTCCCCTGTTTTGTCATCCATATAGGAACGTATACCGATGATCGGGTATTTGGACAATATTCCTACATCAATTTGACGAAAATCTCGAGAATCAATAACAAGTGTATGCTGATAGGCGGAATTTAAGAACTGTTCATTAAATCCACGAAGTGCAATGATGCTTTCTACTTCCTGGAAACAGATAACATCGGGATATATGCTTCCTCCTTGTGTAAGTGCGAGAACAGCCAGTTTGCGCTGTGTTTCATTAAAGATCTCAAAGCTTCCTTTTTGATATAAAGGCAAGTATCCAAAATCCTTATTTTCGGTTGTGCTTTTACCGGTACGATCTCCTGGGTAAGAATGTCCAAATTTGTAGCGAACAAATAAATTGTTAATATTGAAATTACATAAAATCATTTTTGTCCCCCCTTTGTTTAAGATGGCGAGCATGCTGGTGATTCTTATATGTGGTGATGATAAAGACAGTCAGAGCCAAGATATCAGAAATGCTAAGGAATATTGGAAGGATTATAAAAATAATGGCTAAAGAACGTACTTACAAAACGTTGGATGAAAGTGAAGAAGAGTATTACCGTACTCATCCCGACGAGATTGACGAATATCTCGCCACTGCTTTCGAGGAATACGCGAAGGATGGGTGTACTGCCGCTTTGTTTGCTCAATTACGTATGATCGCTCGTGTTAAAGGTGTTTCAGCATTAGCTCAGGAAACAGGGATTACGCGAAACGGTATACAAAAGGCATTATCAGAAAATGGCAATCCTAAATTTGAAAGTATTAATGCAATTATGAATGCAATGGGGTATCGCCTTACACCACAAAAACTAGATGTTCATGCAAAGTAGTATTTTGCAGGTAAAGCAGCATCGAGAATTCACCACTTTAGCTGGATTAGTTCAGATTTAGTTTACTATTGATCATTGTCACGCTCAATAAGTAGCTATTTGATTTTGAATTGAATAATTTTGATTTTTGGGAAAGCTGATTGCCTATATCCTGCTATTTCAGGTTGGCATGGCAGTCTGTCTTAATTTCGGGCACAAGAGTGAAGCTTTCGTATCCATAATATTAGCGGTATCGACATACTGATTACTAAACATAACTTAGAATCGTAGGTATATAAATCAATCACTTGAAATGCTTGCCAAGTATTAAAACAGTGCCACTCAGTCATAAAGAGTAGTGTTTTTAGTGTAACCAGAGCTTTAAGCCAGCTAACTCGTTGAGTTAAATGGCTCACCAAGACGGATAAATCTGGTAACTCGAAATCGGGCGCAAGACAAGGCCGCTGTGGATGGAGTTGTCGAGTTTCAAGTCGCATGTCAAAAAGCAATAGCCACCGATGACACTCCAACCACTTTCTTTCCTGAGCAACTTTGACAAGCTCTCAGCGAGCCAGAAGAATGCGATTGTTTCTGATTCAGATTTTCATATCAATCAGCGCTTTTACTTGGGCAAAACATTGCCGGGTCATATCAAAAATGTTTCTCCGGTGAGTATCATTCGGATACTTCTGGATAAATTATAATTGAAGCAAACGATTCGGTATTTCAGGTTGATGACGCGCACATAAGTCAGCGCACGATCACCCTGGTAAATTTGGAGAAGATTTCATGAAACGACGCACTGTGTTACAAGCGCTTGCCGTGGCAGCGGTATTTCCACTGATTCCGGCATGCTTGCGCTCACCAGCGATTGGCAAAGCAGACAGTCCTATAACACCCCTTAACAAACCCCATGAAGAGTGGCGCAAATTACTCTCACCCAGAGCTTATCAAATCCTGTTTAAAGAAGCCACTGAGCGCCCGGAATCCAGCAATCTGGTTTATGAGGAACGCGAAGGTACCTTTGTGTGCGCCGCCTGCTATTTGCCATTGTTTGAAAGCGCGCATAAATATGAAAGCTGGACGGGTTGGCCCAGTTTTACCCAGCCGATTGCCGGGCACATGGCAACTAAAATCGACTTCAAGGCAATTTGGCCCCGCAGGGAATATCACTGCGCGCGCTGCGGAGGTCACCAAGGCCATGTATTCAGCGATGGCCCACCTCCACGTGGAGAGCGCTGGTGCAACAATGGCATCGCACTAAAATTTGTGCCGAAAGACGAACCACTGCCAACACTCAGGAGTTGATTTGCGATTTGTGTTTTAGCAAGTCCCTCTAAGTAAAATGATTGCGTACAAAATGCGATCAGTGGATTTTGAGCAATAGAATGAAATAGCGATTCAACTGACAGTCAAATACATTCATTTCACCATCTTTGATAAACTAGAGATGGCTTTTTCATTACTCTCAGAGAAAACTTTCCCTCGCGCTTGCTGCCACGGCAACCACTGGTAGCTGAGATGCTCCCGGGCAGCAATTCTTATGGTCAAGGCTTCAGGTAAACACAAACCAAATACATGTTCCGTATTGACGGTAACCCCTGGTGCATAACGCCAACGCCATTCTTCGTAAATTTCATAGTGATTGGCTATCTGCCAATCCTGTAATTCATAGGCAAGCGCATTCAATCCCGTTTCTTCAAAAACTTCACGCACGGCTGTTTGGTATAACGTCTCGCCTGGATCTTGGCTACCGGTTATCGATTGCCAGTAACCCGGATGGTCAGCGCGCTCCAATAACAAAACTTGTAAATCGTTGGTGTAAATAACAACCAAAACCGAAATGGGAGTTTTGTACATGTTCGTACAAAGAATTAACCATTCACTCCCGGCTTAGCTTCTACTTGTCGCAAACGAATATTCAATTCACGCAACTGTTTTTCGTCTACTGCGCTAGGCGCTTGTGTCAATAGACACTGCGCACGTTGTGTTTTAGGAAACGCAATCACATCTCGGATCGATTCTGATCCGGTCATCATGGTTAAAATACGGTCCAACCCGAAAGCAATACCACCATGAGGCGGGGCACCATATTGCAGTGCTTGTAGCAGAAAACCAAATTTTTCTTGTGCTTCTTGTTCTGAAATATTCAACGCACGAAATACTTTGGATTGAGTATCCTGACGATGGATCCGCACCGATCCGCCGCCGATCTCGGAACCGTTCAACACCATGTCATATGCCTTTGAAAGCGCTTTGCCAGGATCATTTTCCAGAAAATCTTCATGGCCATCCATCGGAGATGTAAATGGATGGTGCAATGCTTGCCAGCGATTTTCTTCTTCATCGCGTTCAAACATAGGAAAATCGACTACCCACAAAGGTTTCCAGCCCAATTCTGCATGTCCATGTTGATGACCAATTTTGATGCGCAATGCACCCAGTGATTCGTTGACGACTTTAGCTTTATCCGCGCCAAAAAATATTAAATCCCCCACTTGCGCCTGAGTACGCTGCAGAATTGCCTGAACTGTGTCTTCAGGTAAGAATTTGAGAATCGGAGATTGTAATCCTTCCACACCGTTTTCAATGCTGTTCACTTTAATATACGCCAAGCCTTTTGCGCCATAAATAGCCACAAAACTGGTGTAGTCATCAATCTCTTTGCGGGATAACTCTGCGCCCCTAGGTACGCGCAACGCCGCAACGCGGCCCCCCGGTTTCTCCGCCGCCTCACGGAACACCTTAAACGATACCTCTTTCATGAGATCTGTCAGCTCGGTAAACTCCAATGGCACGCGTAAATCGGGCTTGTCCGAACCATACCGAAACATTGCTTCAGCGTAAGTGATGCGTGGAAAGGGATTCGGCAAATCAACATTGATCACATTTTTGAATAAACTGCGGATCATTTCCTCCATCAACTGCATAATCTCATCAGCGGATAAAAAAGATGTCTCGATATCGATTTGTGTAAACTCTGGCTGCCGGTCGGCACGTAAATCTTCATCGCGAAAGCAGCGCGTAATCTGATAGTAACGATCAAATCCTGAGATCATCAGTAATTGCTTAAACAATTGAGGGGATTGCGGAAGTGCAAAAAAATGTCCTGCATTCACCCGGGACGGCACCAGATAATCGCGCGCGCCTTCCGGTGTCGATTTGGTCAACATCGGCGTTTCAATGTCCAGAAATCCATGTTGATCGAGAAACACACGCACTGCCATTGCCACTTGATGACGTAACCGCAAATTGGATTGCATCACAGGACGCCGCAAATCCAGATAACGATGCTCCAGCCGCACCACTTCACTGATGTTGTCGTCATCCATTAAGAAGGGGGGCGTCATGGAAGTATTGAGC
This sequence comes from Nitrosomonas sp., assembly GCA_024281825.1. Lineage (GTDB taxonomy): Bacteria > Pseudomonadota > Gammaproteobacteria > Burkholderiales > Nitrosomonadaceae > Nitrosomonas. The sequence goes on from JAMWZY010000003.1 coordinate 21,833, forward strand.
ACTTCGATCTCTGCAACCAGTACCTCGATCTCACCACTATACAATGCAGAATTGACCGTCCCTTCCGGGCGTCTACGAACTTTACCGGAAATTTTCAAAACATATTCATTACGTATCTTCTCAGCAATCTGAAAAGTCGCAGCGTTATCAGGATCGCAAACAATCTGCACCAACCCTTCCCGGTCGCGCAAATCAATAAAAATCACACCGCCGTGATCCCGGCGCCGATGCACCCAACCAAAGAGCATAACGGATGTGTCGAGATAGTTCGTATTAATGGCGCCGCAGTAATTGGTACGCATATTTTTGGTCATCTGAAATTGATAATTTTTTGATTGTTGTTGAGTGATTCAAGCCCAGCCTTTAGAGCACCTCATGATTGTTTACCCGCAGTACCCTCAAAGCTATTCTTCAGATGCCGTGCTAGAAGTCGCATTGCCCGCTTTGCTTTGATTCGGTTCTGAGGGTGTTGCAGGTGTTGATTGCTTTGTTTCTGCGGATTGAGCCGTATCATTCTTTGTGCTCTTCTCAGTCGATTGCGCATTTGACGGCTTGGCTTTGTTATTTTTAAAATCGGTCACATACCACCCGCTGCCTTTCAGTTGGAATCCTGCTACAGATATGCGTTTAACATAGCTACTGCTGCCACAATTTGGGCATGCAGCAATAGGCGCATCGCTAATCTTTTGTAAATGCTCTTTCTCAGCACCACAGGCGTTACAAAGATATTCGTATATAGGCATAACCACCAACTATTCAATAGTATTGAAAAATCAGTGATTATAACTTAGTCGCCGCTATTTTATGAATAGCACAACGCCCAGAATCATAAAGACTACTCCCACTCAATCGTTGCCGGTGGCTTGCCTGAAATGTCATAAACCACACGATTAATGCCGCGAATTTCGTTGATAATGCGGTTAGAAACCTTACTCAGCAGCGAATACGGCAATTCCGCCCAGTTGGCCGTCATAAAATCCTGTGTTTGTACAGCCCGCAAGGCGATGACATATTCATAAGTGCGGCCATCCCCCATCACGCCAACGGATTTGACCGGCAGAAAAACCGCAAATGCTTGGGAAGTTTTTTCATACCAACCCGTATGCTGCAATTCTTCGATAAAAATTTGATCAGCTTGCCTGAGTAGTTCAGCATATTCATACTTGACTTCACCTAGGATGCGCACGCCCAGGCCTGGACCTGGAAATGGATGACGAAATACCATTTCCCGTGGCAAACCAAGTGCCAACCCCAATTCACGCACTTCATCCTTGAACAATTCACGCAATGGCTCAAGTAATTGTAAATGCAACGATTCAGGTAATCCACCAACGTTATGATGCGATTTAATTTTATGCGCTTTTTGGGTTTTGCTACTTGCTGATTCAATCACATCGGGATAAATAGTACCTTGCGCAAGCCATTTAGCATCACTGATCTTTCCTGCTTCGCGCTGAAAAACATCCACAAATTCACGACCAATCACGCGACGCTTGGCTTCTGGATCAGCGATGCCTTTAAGGCTGCGATAAAAATCCCGGCTGGCATCGATATGAATCACTTTTACCGCTAAATGCTGGGTAAAGGTTTCCATCACTTGCTTGGCTTCATTGGCTCGTAGCAATCCATTATCCACAAACACACAAGTCAATTGATCACCAATTGCGCGATAAATCAGCACCGCCGCTACGGATGAATCCACACCGCCGGACAACCCCAAAATAACACGATCACTCCCTACCGTCGCACGTATCTTACCGATTGCCTCATCAACATAATCCGACATTTTCCAATCGTAACCAATTTCACAAATATCGTGCACAAATCGTTCAAGAATGGCCTTTCCTTGTAGCGTATGCGTTACCTCGGGGTGGAATTGGACACCATAAAAGCGGCGTTGATCGTCTGCCATTGCTGCAATAGGCGTGGCCGCATTGTGCGCCATGATAGAAAACCCGCTCGGAAGCGAAACCACTGAATCACCATGACTCATCCACACATCTAAGAGATAGCTACCTTTAGTGTTAGCACGGTCTCTAATCTCATGAAATAACAATCCATCTTTGGAGGTTTCAATCTCAGCATAACCAAACTCACGGACTTGAGCATTTTCAACCACACCACCCAACTGTGCCGCCATGGTTTGCATCCCATAACATATACCCAACACGGGAACATTGAGTTCAAATACGATTTGAGGTGCGCGCGGTGTTTCTTCAACATTAACCGAAGCAGGTCCGCCGGAGAGTATGATGCCTTTGGGCGCAAATGCGGTGATAAATTCTGCACTCACATCATAAGGATGCAACTCACAGTACACATTAGTTTCACGAATACGCCGTGCAATCAATTGCGTATATTGAGAACCAAAATCAAGAATGAGAATTTTCTGATGCATCAGGATTAGGGATTAATCGTTATTTGATTTGGTAATTAGGCGCTTCTTTGGTGATTTGCACATCATGTACATGCGATTCACGAATCCCTGCAGAAGTGATTTCGACAAATTTCGCTTTATCATGCATATCTGCAATCGTTTCACACCCCAAGTAACCCATGCTTGAACGCACGCCCCCAATGAGTTGATGAATGACGGAAGCGATATTTCCTTTGAAAGGCACTCGACCTTCTACTCCTTCGGGCACTAACTTATCATTATTTTTTTGTTCTTTTTCTTGAAAATAACGATCGCTTGAGCCTTGCTGCATCGCTGATAAAGAACCCATACCGCGATACGTTTTATAAGCACGTCCTTGAAAAAGCTCAATTTCACCTGGCGCTTCCGCTGTACCAGCAAATAATCCGCCTAACATGACAGTATTCGCGCCAGCTGCTAATGCTTTTGCAATATCACCGGAATAACGGATGCCACCATCGGCGATGGTTGGAACCCCACTACCCTTGAGCGCTTCTGATACGTTATGGATTGCGGTGATTTGCGGCACGCCCACGCCCGCAACTATACGTGTGGTGCAAATAGACCCGGGGCCAATACCGACTTTCACGGCATCAGCGCCACTATCGACCAGAGCCCTCGCTCCGTCTGCAGTGGCAATGTTGCCACCAATCACTTGTAGTTTGGGAAACTTCTTTTTCAGCCACGTAATGCGATCCAACACACCTTGTGAATGACCGTGCGCCGTATCGACGATAATCACATCAACACCCGCTTCCACCAGAGCAATTGCACGTTCATCGCTACCTTCGCCCACGCCAATTGCAGCGCCTACGCGCAAACGTCCTTGTTCATCTTTGTTGGCTGAAGGATATTCAGAAGTTTTAACAATGTCCTTCACCGTAATCAAGCCACACAACTCAAATTGATCGTTGACAACCAATAAGCGCTCCAATCGGTGCTTATGCAATAACGCTAACACTTGCTCGCGCGCAGTATCTTCCTTGACCGTCACCAAGCGAGTTTTAGGCGTCATAATATGTTTAATCGCTTGATCCAGATTGCTTTCAAAACGCAAATCACGGTTTGTCACAATACCTACCACTTTTTTCCCTTTCACCACCGGCAAACCGGATATCTTGTGTCGACGTATCATTTCCAATACCTCGCGCACAGTCATATCCGGATGAATAGTAATCGGATCCTTAACAACGCCACTCTCAAAACGTTTGACTTGCGCAACCTGCATTGCCTGTGCCTCGATCGTCATATTTTTGTGAATGATACCAATGCCTCCCTCTTGTGCTAACGCAATCGCAAGCGGAGCTTCTGTTACGGTATCCATTGCCGCTGATAGCAGCGGTATATTGAGTGTGATGGTCGAGGTCAATTGCGTCGCCAGACTCACATCACGCGGCAAAACTGTTGAGTGAGCAGGAATGAGTAGTACATCATCAAAAGTAAGAGCTTTTTCAGTCAACTGCATAGCATGTCAATCCTTGGCAAAGCGATATTATAGCCAAAAAATAGGTTAATTCGCGTTTAGCATACAGCATATTTCCAGGTATCATGATGTAATGTCATCAATCTTTCGTAAATACAGTTGAACTGATTAACCATACTCTTTTAGGAGAAACCAGTGAGATTTCTTGTATTAACGGGATTCGCAATGTTCATCCTTGTAATGAATTCCCACCTGTCCGCGCAAGTATATAAATGGGTCGATGAGAATGGCAAAACGCAATATACAGACCGTCCGCCACCGCCCGGGATGACAACCGAGAAAAAGCATTTTAATACCAAAGGAGCCACTCCCTCATCCTCTAATACGAGTGGGACCAATCAACCGCAAAGCTTATCTGAAGCCAGAGAAGCGCTCGACAAACGCCAAACAGAACGAAAAGACGAACAAGCCAAACAACAAGCTAAAGCAGAAGAGAACAAAAGAAAATGCGTTGAGGCGCAGACTCGATTACGCATGTATACTGAATCCCCTCGTTTAACCGTACCGGATGGGGCGGGTGGCATTGCGTATGTAGATGATAACGAGCGGCAAAAGAAAATCGATCAAACGAACAAAGATATTGCAGCATACTGTAAAAAATAAATTTAATACAATTAAAAAAACTAATGACAATTCACATAAAATCGTTTGGTCTAGTAGTTGTTTTTTTGCTGTCACTGGGAGGTTTTGGTCACTTGGGAGCAACTGTCGAAACGACGGTTTTGCGCCCTGTAGCCGACAATACCTTAACGCCTCAACGTGAGAAAATACCTTCATCGTTTTCCGGTCAGGATTGGCAAATAAGATCAGGAGAAAGCATTCCTCAAATCGCCCGCCAAATATTTCCAAATGATCCAGCTTCAAGCAATCAACTTGTTCGCGCTATCATTCTTGCTAATCCAGAGCACTTCCCTAATGGAGTAAATCAATCAATTCCGGATGGCACTACTATCCGCATACCGGATTTAAGAACCATTTATCGTTATGCCAAATCGTCGCATAATAAAAAACGAGAAAAAATTACCGCTGAAAATTCCGATCTGACTGCAACCCAAAATAAAGACAATGATTCAACACCTGGTGCTGAACCTATCGACGAATACGCCCAACGTATGATGCAATTGGAACAAGACGCCGACAATAGCACCAATGATTTACATAAACTCAACCAACAAATTGACACGCTTGCTGCACAAATCGCCAATATCCAAGTGGCCGCGCAGGCAATCGACATTGATTCGATCATTGAATCCGTTGTGGTTAGGAATCCTGACACCAATGCCATCACAGATTCATCTCAGCAACCAGAAAATGTCACCCCCTCGACAGTAGCAATTCTGAACAACGCACAGAGCGATGATATTGCAACAGAATATTTCGCTGATATCGACCTGCTTTTGATCGCAGGTTTATTACTGACACTGTTCATCACCATCGCGCTATTGAGAGCTTATCGTAAGTCTAAGTCGAGAAGGAAATCCCGCCGAGATGAATATGATGTGGCAATCATTGAACCTATCGATCGCCATCGCTTTCAAGGGCTTTTCAATAACAAAAGCAAACCATCCGACACTCAACCGCCCAATAGTATCGCAACACACACTTCAGAAATGGCAGCGCAAGCGCGTCAGATGATCAAGCAAGGAGAATCGACTGAATCGGCGATTCAATTTTTACAAAAGCAATTGGCCGTGGATCGCCTTGATGTTTATGGATGGTTGCAATTATTCGAATTGCTATATCAGGTAGGTGATAAAGCTGATTTCAAAAAAAATGCCCGGCGCTTCAAAAGGCTGAATGAATTTCCTGATATCTGGACACAAATACAAGCCTTGGGTAATCGGCTCGAACCGAACGAACCCTTATACTTTGATGATCAAAAGCGGCAAGAGAAGTTTTTTTCGGATAAACCTACATTTGAATAAAACACTAAAACAAAAAAACCAGAATCAGGGATACCGCCGAGAGATACCCTATCTGGCATAAAATATGCGACAAATCAGGAATCAAGTACCGTTGATGCTTTATTTCACGTTATTAAATCGTTTCCTTAGTTGGTTAATTTCTTCTTCTGCTTGTACTAGCCTCGTAACATCTAGCTGTACGCCTAAAAAATAAAGTAACCTCCCCTGAGAATCAAATAGTGGTTGTATCAAAAGATGGTTATAAAACATTTCACCATTCTTACGAAAATTTCTCAGCGTTACTTCTACGACCGTTCTATTTTTGATTGCTTCGCGCAAGCGGTCAATACTCTCTTGATTTCGTTCATTTCCCTGCAAAAAACGGCAATTCTTTCCAATTGACTCGGCTAAAGTGTAACCCGTCATCGTTTCAAAAGCTTTGTTCACATACACAAGCGGCAGATCCTCCTGGTCAGGATCAGCCAGCGACACTCCATTCACACAGGAATCAAGAATTTTGGACAATACCTGCGGAATTAACCCTGGGTCTTTTTCAACGATAAAATCCATGATGACGCATCTCCGAAATTAGGTTGCTAATAGTTATGAAAAATCGATTCCTTTTAAATTGCATTATTCTACTTCAACAAGCTTCTTGATATTTCTTATGGTTCTTTCAGTTCCATCTTGCACAGCAAAACGCACAAGCTTCTCAAATGGTCTAACATGTAAATCAAGGCTTAATAATTCAAAAACAAAAGTCAACCGGCTGCTGCTAACGCTTGTTGACTCAATTACATAGTCGCATCTATAAGGATTAGAAACACCTTCAAAGCAAATGCGCGCGCCCAAATCAAAGAACTTTACTTTAAACGTAGATTCCGTACGATTACCTTGGTCGATACGTACCTGACGGCAAATCGTGCCTAGCATAATCGGGCCATCAATCATCTTTTCAAGCTCCTTGACTTCTGGCGACCATCTTGGATAGTTATCAAGCAAATTAACGCCAATAAAATCAAACAATTTTTCATTGGAAACCTGAATAATTGTACTGGCTTTCCCAATCACAGGCGTATCTTTAAACAATCCAAGCATACAAACCTCCTCGATTAAATCTTTTACTCATTAAAGCAGATAGGTATCAATGCCAGACAGCATTAAATCATATTGTGCCTCAACAATTTCTTTTATTGCTAAAGCCGAAATTCCCGTCATTAAGTTACTTCTAGTTCCTAGCCAGCCTACTGCATCATGTGGGCCTAAATTAATGACATATCCCAAATCTTGATGCATATATGGTTCGAGCAATCCTGGAAAACCAGCGTGCCGCAATATATTACGGGCGACCAGTTTACCTTTTCGTACTGCGGATTGCGCACTACGCGCATTGGTTCCAATTGATTCATAGTTAGAATTATCACCCGCCGTAAAAACATTTGGCAACACTTTATAATTAGCGATTACCTGTCCAAACGCATTAGCTGACAAATTGTTTTGAGCTTGCTTACCTAAAAACACCAAGGACACTGTCGATGGCAATGCAAATTGCTGTTGCGTCAGCTTATTCGTTAATTGGATCTGGCCCGATTGTTGCTGGTAAAAATAACAATGGGGATGAAAAGTAATCTCTAGGTCTTGCATACGGGACTGAACATAGTTATTAAAGCCTGCGGGGAACGACTCCAGCACACTCCCCTTTGAATGTATCAAACTTAACGTTGCTTTACTTTTGATTCGATTGAGGAAATATTTCAATTCAAATAGAAATTGAATGCCTGTTGCGCCACCCCCCACAACTGAAATTGATGGACTTGATTGATTACTGCTATTCAATATTCCAGTAATCAATTCAGAGCCAGATATTGTTTCAAAATCTTTTAGCAATAATCTCTCATTCGATTCCTCCACTGCTCGATCCTGGCAACCTATAGTAATGACAAGATAATCAAAATCAAATACTTCTCCGTCAATAATAAGCTGCTTACATTCCTGAAAATGATGAAAATCTTGGTATGTGAAATCAACAGATGCTTTGACATGGCGACAACCGAAGCGGTTTTCTATATCACGAAAAGGTACCAGCATATCTTCTAATGGATAACGAAATGTCTCATGCAGATGAGTCGTCTTGATATGTTGCTCTCTTGGATCAATGACCGTAATACTGATATCATGCGCATAACGCGCAAGCGTCGTTAACGTAGCCATGCCGGCGTATCCTCCACCGATAATGACTACCTTAATTTTTTTTTGCTTCGCTATGTTAAATGGCAGCAGAGCCACATCATCTCCTTGATTCAAAACTCATCTTCAATTCATCGTCAAGCGCAACTATTGATTCCTTGAGTAGGGTCTCGTGGAATCTGTTGTATTCGCCAATTTTTCTTCGCCCATCGCCAGAACGAAGCAATATCACCTTGCGCAATTTCCGCTGGGGGATTCTGCCCAAGAAATCGCATTACTTGAATCAAATATGTTAATGCGCAAGATAATTCGATTGCTGGCGCATGAGTTTGTTTACTCAATTTTTCGCTCGCTGCATTGATTGCCACAGGCAAATGCATATAGTGGGGAGTGTCATAACCCAGCAATTGCTGTAGAAAAATCTGGCGTGGGGTAGAATCGAGCAAATCAGCACCACGTACCACATGCGTGATACCCTGCTGTGCATCATCAACAACCACCGCCAATTGATACGCATAAATTCCATCAGCGCGACGTAAAATAAAATCGCCAATTTCCTGCTTGAGATTTTGTCTGCATAATCCTCGCAAGAAATCTTCAAATACAATTGACTCATGATGGGTTCGAACTCGTAAAGCACGTGCATCTTTAGTGAAGCTCGAGTTTCCACTACAAGTGCCCGGGTAAATGGGGCCATTGATACCAACGATGCTAGAGTCCGCGATTTCCTTTCGTGAGCACACACAAGAATAGATTAAATCTCGTTGATTTAATTCCTCCAATGCTGCTTGATAATGCGCCAAACGCTGATTTTGGTAAGTAACTTGGCCATCCCATTCCATTCCTAACGCCTCAAGTATATGTAATATATGACTCGCCGCTCCTTTAATTTCACGTTGCCGATCTAAATCTTCAATTCTCACGACCCATTGCCCATCATTAAATTTCGCATCCAGATAACTTCCCACCGCCGCAATTAACGATCCAAAATGCAGAGGCCCTGTAGGTGAAGGCGCAAATCGCCCGCAGTATGTAGATTTAGCGATCTTAACTGTATTTCCCAAAAAGCATTACCTATCAAATCATTTCTAATTAAAAACACTAAAAATCTGCAATATTGTATGGCACAAATTGCTACGGCTACGCATCCAGTAAATCGACTATAATTTAATTACGCATGGTTTCATAGCGAATTTGTTCATTCTGTTTTTTTTATTTCTTTAAATTGCGTATGCATATTCATATACTTGGAATTTGTGGTACCTTCATGGGCGGAATCGCCGTTATTGCACGCGAATCCGGATTCAAAGTAACGGGCTGCGATCAAAATGTTTATCCACCGATGAGCACTCAACTCGAAGCCCAAGGAATAGAATTGATTTCAGGATATTCCCCAGATCAAATTGCGCTACAACCGGATCTATACGTAATTGGCAACGTAATTACCCGAGGCAATCCTCTGATGGAAGAAATTCTGAATCAGAACTTACCCTACATTTCTGGCCCCCAATGGTTGTCAGAAAATATTCTGCGCCATCGCTGGGTTCTCGCAGTTTCTGGCACGCATGGAAAAACAACAACCAGCTCAATGGTGGCATGGATACTTGAGTACGCAGATCTCAATCCAGGATTCTTGATTGGTGGCATACCCGAAAATTTTGGTATTTCTGCAAGAATAGGCAACGCCCCCACCAGCTCAAAACCAACTGACGGCAGTGTTAGTGAGCCCTCTCCTTTTTTTGTCATCGAGGCGGATGAGTATGACACCGCATTCTTTGACAAGCGCTCTAAATTTGTTCATTACCGCCCTAGAACAGTCATTCTCAATAATCTTGAGTTTGATCACGCCGATATTTTCCCGGATTTAGCGGCAATCGAGCGTCAGTTTCATCATCTTATCCGTATTGTACCCAGTGCAGGTTTACTAATCTCAAATGGCAAAGACACCAACTTAAATCATTTACTTCAACAAGGTTACTGGACGCCGATCGAAGAATTTGGCACTGAAACCGGTTGGCATTTCGCTGTACAACCCGACAACGGGATAAAAATATTTTTTAAGCATGCCTATCAAGATAGTCTGTATTGGGATTTATTTGGCGAGCACAATCATATGAATGCATTGGCCGCGCTATTGGCCGCACGCCATGCAGGGGTCCCGATTCAAATCGGTATCGAAGCATTGATGCGCTTCAAAAGCGTCAAACGACGCATGGAAAAACGCGGCAGCATTAATGGAATTACGCTCTATGATGATTTTGCGCATCACCCAACTGCGATACGAACGACGCTCAGTGGACTGAGAACATATATTGGTAAAGAAAAACGCATCATTGCAGTATTTGACCCTCGTTCAAACACAATGAAAATGGGTGTTTGGAGAAATGATCTTGCAAATAGTCTTACGGATGCCGATCAGATCTTTTGCTTTACCGCCGATGCGCCATGGGCGAAAGCAGCTCTAAGTCAATTAGAAGGAAAAGTGAGTTGCCATGATGATTTGGATCAAATGATTCAGGAAATTTGCATTGTGGCAAAACCGGAAGATCATATTTTAATCATGAGTAATGGCAGTTTTGGCGGAATTCACGAAAAAATATTATTACAACTCAAAAATAGGGTTGTTTAATTGCAAAGCCCAAACTCTTCATCTGTCGCATAACAATAACAAAAACCTTAACCTCCTGAAAACTCACACAGAGAAAATACTTTACATCCCATACTAGTTAAACGCATTCTACCGCCAACATCGGGTAAGTCAATTACAAAACAGCATTCAACGACTTCTCCTCCCATATCATGTATCAACCCTACGGCCGCTTCGGCGGTACCACCCGTTGCAATTAGATCGTCAACCAACAGCACGCGCTCACCAGGTTGAATAGCATCGATATGGATTTCGATACGGTCACAGCCATACTCCAACTGGTAATTTCTACCGATCGTTTCAGCAGGCAATTTGTTTTGCTTTCTAATGGGAACAAAACCTTTTTGTAATTGAAAGGCGACAGGGGCACCAATGATAAATCCCCGAGATTCGATTCCAACGACTTTATCAATGCCTACATCCCTATAACGCAATGCAATCTCATCAATAGCTGTGTGAAATGCAACGGCATCTTTCAGTAAAGTAGTGATGTCACGAAACATAATTCCGTGGCGCGGATAGTTAGGAACAACACGAATAAGTGAGCTAATCGACATAACAGTTTTAGTTGATTTGTGTAACAAAAGCATTTTCAGCAGAAATAACGAAGGCCCCAACCACTCAAGGCTGAGGCCTTCGATATTACTTCAAGTTATACTAGATTTTTTTCTTACATCCAATAAAAATCTTAGTGATCCATAGCAGCTTTTGCATCAAAGCTAGCTGGTTTTTTAACTTGTGTCATCAAATCATCGTCCCATTTACCTTCGACATTCATGTGAAGCGCAGCACCTAACAGTACAGCTTCAATCAAGTTATGACTGAGGTAAACATATAATCCAGGTTGTTTAAATTCATATGCTGCAGCAACTGCTGCACCAGCAGGAACAAACCAGGTTTCTTGGCTGGTTAAAGGAACGTCACTGAATGAACCACCGACCCAGTACAGATCAGCATGACCACCAATCAAGTGTGGATAGGAAGGACGGTTAGCTTGTGAGTGAACAAATAGAACTTTTTCACCAACTTTCGCTTTCAATGCATTGTCACCAGTAATTGCGCCCATTGAACCATTAAACACTACGTGTGAAGGAATAAGCCCTTTGGCAGTTTCCAACATTTCGTGCATACCTTCGGCAGGTGACGCATAAGATTTATATCCACCTTTACCATCTTTCGGCAAGTAAAAGTCTTGTTCGCCAATGTAGAAGGCTTTGTCATATTTGTATGATTTACCTTTAGCATCTTTCAATCCATCACGTGGCAATACCATGATAGCGCCACTCATGCCAGAGATTACGTGAAAAGGAATCATCGTTCCACCCGGAGCACAGTGATAAACAAATACGCCTGGTTTAACTGCCTTCCAACGAAGCACAACTTCTTCACCAGGTTGCACTAAGGTCAATCCTGCACCACCTAAAGCACCAGTTGCTGCGTGAAAATCTACGTTATGTGCCAAAGTACTGGTTTTGGGGTTGGACAACGTTAATTCCAAATAGTCGCCCTCATGCAAAATAATCAGTGGACCCGGAACGCTGCCATTAAAAGTTAAGGCCCAAATTTTTGCACCAGGAGCCACTTCAAGTAATTTCTCCTGAGTTTCCATACGAACTTCAACAATTCTTGGTCCGCCAGTCACAACTTGATCATGCTTTGGAACATTCGGTGGAGCCACCAATTCTTGTTTAATACGTGGTAATTTAGAATAGTCTGTTTGTGCTACAGCGGACTGTGACGCTGCAAAACAGAGCAATCCTAATCCTAAAACTGCCTGAACTGCTTTAATCATATCTCCCTCCATAAAAGATGAACTTTATGCTTGTTTTATTTTTTCGCAAATCTAACTTGTTAATGTAATACACTATAATTAAACAAAATTATTTAATTGATTACACTAGCATCTGCCCTTTTTCTAAAGAGCAAGGGCGGAACGGCGAATATACACGTTCCAAGAAAAACTGTCCATGCCTCTCATACATAACATCCAGTAATAAAAGCCTTATTGATATTATTGTCATTGCGAATTTGACTTGTTTTTCTTACCTTATCCTTGCATTAATTTGATTTCTGCAGCCGCCAGATTTTCCTGTGTTCCCTTGAGCACCACCACATCGCCCGCTTCCAACTTCGTATCAACACTCGGTAATAACCCGCGGATATTACGTCGACGCACAGCGATCACTTCCACGGTCAACGTCTTTAAATTTATCTCTGCCAACGTTTTGTTGATCGCCGCTGCCGCTGGCAGAATCGTAAGCGTATGTAAATGTAAATGCGGAAATAGATTTTCGTTCACTTCATTCGTCTCATCTGATACTCCATGATAGAAGCCACGTAGCAAGCTGTAGCGCTGTTCACGAATACTACGGATACGACGCAATATCCTACCAGTAGAAATATTCACAAACATTAGCGCATGCGATGCAAGCATCAAACTTCCCTCCATAATCTCCGCAACCACCTCTGTAACACCCGCTTTTTTCAACACATCCACTTCTGATTCATCCATGACCCTCGCCACCACAGATAGCTCAGGATGCAATTCTTGTACGTGCTCAAGGATTTTTAAAGTGGAACGGATATTGTGATAGCTCACCACGAGCACTTTGGCACGCATCAATCCTGCAGCGATTAAAACCTCACGTTTTGCCGCATCACCATAGACAACTGATTCACCAGCAGCTCTCGCTTCATGAATACGCTTAGGATCAAGATCCAAAGCAATAAAATTGATCGATTCTTGTTCCAGGATTCTTGCTACACTTTGGCCACTACGGCCATAACCACAAATAATCACATGATCTTGCTGCGACATAGTTTGTGCCGCAATAGAGGTAATCTGCATTGCTTTTTGCATCCAATCCGAACCATAAGAACGTCGGATGATGAATTCACTATATTCGATCAAGAAAGGCGCGATAAATAATGACAATACCATCGCTGCTAGAACAGGTTGCAGCACGGCACTGCTAATCAACTGTAATGCACTGGCCTGCGCCAACAATACGAAACCAAACTCACCCGCTTGCGCTAAACTCATGCCCGTCCGAAATGCCACACTTAGGTCAGTACCAAATAAGCGAGATAATCCAATGATGAGAGCAGTTTTTAATACGATCAAGGTCAATAGAATCACCAATACCCAGAAAAAATTCTCAATGAGCACCTGCACATCAAGCAACATGCCAATCGTGACAAAAAACAATCCCAATAACACATCTCGGAACGGCCTAACATCTTCTTCGACCTGATAGCGATACTCTGTTTCAGAAATTAACATACCGGCAAGGAATGCGCCTAAAGCCAGTGATAACCCTGCCATTTGAGTCACCCAAGCCAAACCCAACGTAATCAACAATACATTCAAAACAAATAACTCAGATGACCGCTGCTGCGCCACAACATGAAGCCAGGAGCGCATTAATTTCTGACCAAAAAATAAAATGATTGCTAACACCACTGCAATTTTTACAAAAGCTATCAATAAATCACTGGTCCCACGATCAAAACCAGAACTCAGTGCAGGAACAATGATGAGCAATGGAATTACCATCAAATCCTGGAACAACAGTACACCAATAATTTGCCTACCATGCTCGGAATTTAATTCCAGGCGTTCTGCGAGCAATTTAATCACGATTGCTGTGGATGACATGGCGAGCGCACCGCCCAATACAAATCCAACATACCAATCCAAATCGATAAGCCACGCCGCTCCCATGACCAATGCAACGGTACACAAAACTTGTGCAGTACCAAAACCGAATACAAGGCGTTTCATAGCCACCAATTTGGGCAAGCTAAATTCTAGGCCAATGGTAAACATCAAAAAAACCACACCAAACTCTGCCAAATGCCGCGTTTCCTCGTCTTCAGAAATCCAACCCAATGCGTGTGGCCCAATGATGACGCCTGCTAACAAGTACCCCAGCATCGGTGGAAGCTTTAACAGGCGAAACACCACCACGGCCATTACCGCAGTTGCCAATAAAATAAGCACAGGTTGAAGAGGATCAGTCATAACGAATTAAACAATAAAGAAAACGAATGATCGATGAAGATACTGAATGATTACTAGGTTTACAACCTATTCCTGACATGATGCTATAATGATCACGACTTAATACTTCAAATAGAAATGTCAATACCCCATCTTTCAACCGCATTACGCGGTCCGCTGCTTGATCTTGAAAACCGAATAATCAGTGCAATGCCTGACATAGAACATTGGTTAAGAAAAAAATGGCGGGATCATACGGTACCTTTTTATTGCTCAGTCGACTTACGTAACAGTGGATTCAAACTGGCTCCAGTCGACACCAATTTATTTCCAGGTGGATTTAACAATCTAAATCCGGACTTTACGCCGTTATGTATTCAAGCCATGATGAGCGCAATTGAGAAAATTTGCCCAGATGCCCACAGCTTACTATTAATTCCGGAAAATCACACACGCAATACTTTTTATCTGCAAAATATTGCTACGTTGCAAAACATTATGCAGCAAGCAGGACTCAATGTTCGCATCGGTACTTTGTTATCGGAAATTTCAGTCGCCACAAAATTGAACCTACCTAATGGGCAGAGCATTACATTAGAACCCGTCATACGAAAAAATGGTCAATTAGGTGTACAAGGTTTTGAACCCTGTGCTGTGCTATTGAATAACGATTTATCCACTGGTGTTCCTCCCATTTTACAAAACCTAAACCAGATTGTTATCCCACCACTACATGCCGGCTGGTCCACACGACGAAAATCACGACATTTTGCAGCGTATAATCAAATTGCCGAAGAATTCTCAGCACTACTCGGAATTGATCCATGGTTAATCAATCCTTTCTTTACTGCATGTGGACAAATCAATTTTCGCGATAAACAAGGAGAAGATTGTGTCGCGGAAGCAATTAACCAAATACTCGATGCAATCAGGGAAAAATATCAACAGTACGGCATTAAAGAAGATCCCTTTGTGATTGTCAAAGCAGACTCAGGAACCTATGGCATGGGTATCATGACCGTTAAAGATGGCTCTGACATTTATAACCTAAATCGGAAACAACGCAACAAAATGGCTGTTGTCAAGGAAGGATTACCGGTTTCCAATGTACTCGTCCAAGAAGGCGTCTACACTTTTGAAAATATCAACCAGGCCGTTGCAGAGCCGGTCGTTTACATGATTGACCGCTATGTTGTCGGAGGATTTTATCGAGTACACACTGGACGAGGTATTGATGAAAATTTAAACGCTCCCGGCATGTATTTTGTCCCATTGGCATTTGAAACCACCTGCTTGGAGCCAGACACAAACCAGCCCAACTCAATTCCCAATCGTTTTTATGCCTACGGCGTCGTTGCCCGTCTTGCGCTTTTGGCCGCTGCGCTTGAATTAGAGCAAGATTATCCAAAGATTTCCGAACCTTTACCCGCATAATCCGCAATATGAAGCTGGCTTTTATTGTTGATCCACTTGATTCGATCAAAATCAACAAAGATTCCAGTTATGCGATGATTTCAGAAGCCAGTACCCGAGGACATGCAATTCATGTGCTTGAACAACATGATATAGCTTTAATTAACAACCAAGTCATCTGCAATGCACGCTCGTTACGTTTGAAATCCACTTCCCAATTTGATTCACAGTGGTATGAAGCCGGTCATGTTGAAACACTACCCTTAACTGCATTTGATGCTGTTTTGATGCGCAAAGACCCCCCCTTTGATTTAGAGTATGTGTATAGTACTTACCTACTGGAATTGGCCGAAACACAAGGTGCTTTGGTGATCAACAGCCCTCGTGCCATCCGCGACCATAATGAGAAACTCGCCATAACAAAATTTCCACAATTTATTGCGCCCACACTGGTTACCAGTCGAGCAACTTTAATCCGGGAATTTATTGCTATTCACCGCATTGTCATTCTAAAACCACTTGATAGCATGGGAGGAACCAGTATTTTTCAGGTTAGCGAATCAGATGCCAATCTTTCTGTTATTCTTGAAACCATGACACAGCATGAAACACGCACAATCATGGCACAGCGCTATATTCCTGAAATCGTACTCGGTGATAAACGAATATTAGTCATTGATGGGGAAGCCGTTCCCTATGCATTAGCTCGCATACCTAAACCTGGCGAAACACGCGGTAATCTAGCTGCCGGCGGCACTGGAAAAACGCAACCGCTTTCAGCACGAGATCAAGAAATCGCAGCATCTATCGGCCCAGAATTAGTAAGAAATGGCTTAATGTTCGTCGGATTGGATGTTATTGGTGATTATCTCACTGAAATCAATGTAACAAGCCCGACAGGAATACAGGAAATAGCCAAGCAAAGCGGATTTGATGCCGCGGCAATGATGATCGATAGAATCGAAGTGATGGTGAACAAAAGAAAACAGGCCGATCATTTTATCTAATCAGCCTGTTTTGATTATTCCCCATTCTCTGTTTGCTTAAAATCTAAGCTAGTGTAACGTAACAGCTTCCTTTTCTTCGCAAATCAGGTTTGCACAATAAGTTTCATGAACCCCATCCAAAAACTTCCACAAAGCATCGCAGGCTTCTTCAGTTGCAATCAAAATCTCTTCTTGTTTTTCCGGCGTGTCCGCAAAACGCTCTATCAGCTCCCACTCGGCTTGCGAATGATATACATCCGCTTTTTGATGCACCGAGAAAAATTCATATTCATCCGGATTATTCATACCATAAAACTTCGCTAATCCATCAATTTTTACTGCAGCTACATCCGGTACCTGGGATTCAAAAGCATGTAACGCCGCCAAACCTGCATAAAAAGGACGATTGATGCAAATATTTCTAAAAGTATTCACCAAATTTTGAGTCGTCGGCAATGCTGTAGCATTCGATAGCATTTTATCATTCGCACCCAAAGCAAAAGCGAACTTCTTCCATAATGCAGGATGATTTTTGTCACCATGCTCTTCATCAATCAAGTTTCTAAGTACTTCCTGACGCGCACTGATATCACCGCTATTGGTTTCTGAGTGGATATGCGGCGTATTAAAATGCACAGCACTTAAATAGGTCGGTTCAGCCAGTACATTATAAAAATACTGCTCTGCGTAATGCCGTAGTTGTTCTTTTGTTAACTGACCTGCCGTCCAAGCAACATAAAATGGATGTTTCAGCAAATGTTTGTTATTAATAATAGCATTTACTTTTTGCTTCAAAACAGTTGTGGTGGTCGTCATAAAAACTCCTTCTAAAACCGAAAAATATAAAAAACACGGTTATCATCGCTAAATAATATCCGCAAGTCAAATAAAGTGCTGATAACCATAACCTTGTTCACACTAAGATGAAGCTGCTGGATGATTCTTAATATATTCAATAATATCACCAACATTACGAAAATTTTTTACTTCGTCGCCATCAAAGCTGATTCCAAATTTTTCTTCTGCATCAAATAACAACTGAATGGTATCCATCGAATCGAAACCAAGTTCTGCAAATTGTGAAGCCGTAGTAATTCCGGAAGCATCTATGTTTTCAACTTTCGCACTAATAAACTCTAGTACTTGTGCTTCCAAATTTGTTGTATCCATAGTGAAGTAATACCTTGTTTAAAGATTAGTAAAAACGATGCTGACATTATTTCCGCCGAACCCGAATGCATTGCATACCACCGTACTTACTTTTCTTTCTACAGCCTGGTTGGCCGTATAGTCAAGATCACAGTCGGGATCCGCTTCAACCAGATTAATCGTAGGATGAATCATCTGCGTACGCAATGTCTGAATGGCCGCAATGGCTCCGATTGCAGCAGAAGCACCAATGCTATGGCCAATCATGGATTTAGTAGCACTGATCGAAAGCTTACCTGCATGCTCAGCAAACAGATGTTTAATTGCACGCGTCTCAACCACATCCCCCAAGGGTGTTGAAGTTGCATGTGCGTTAATATAATCGACGCTTTCTGGCTTTACACTGGCATCATGAAGTGCGGCTTGCATTGCAGCCACCTGCCCCCCCATATCGGGTGCCACGATGTGCGTCGCATCGCAAGCACACCCATAACCAGCAAGCTGCGCGTAAGTTTTGGCACCGCGGCCTTCAGCGTCGCTTTGCTTTTCAAGAATCAAAACACCAGCTCCCTCCCCCATAACAAATCCATCGCGGCCTTTCGCAAAAGGACGCGAAGCGCGCTGCGGCTGATCATTAAAACCTGTTGATAGCGCATGCAATGCTTCAAATCCTGTCATCGTCAAAGGCAAAACGCAGGCTTCTGCCCCTCCCACGATAACAGCATCTGCCCTACCTGAGCGTAACAAATCAAGACCAATGCCAATTGCATTTGCCCCGGACGAACAAGCCGTACTACATGTTAGATTAGTGCCTTTGAATCCGTATTTAGTTGCAATCCATGCACCAGCGGAATTTGCCATGATGCGCGGTACGGTAAAAGGCGGTATCGAGCGATCTTGGAATCGACGCAGTGCTGAAGATTCGAACGTGGCAAACCCACCCATTCCGGAACCCAGAACAACCGCTATGCGATACGGTGAATAATAATCTAGACCGCCAGCATCTTCAACGGCCTGATTAGCCGCATGCAATGCAAACTGTGTAAAACGATCCGTCTGGTCAATATATTTGGGTGATAAAAATGATGCCGGATCAAACTGCTTCACTTCTCCTGCTATCTTGGAATTTAGTTTAGATGAATCAAATGATTGCACCATATCGATACCACTGACACCATTGATAGCAGCATTCCAGAATTGTTCTACACCAGTGCCAATAGGTGACACAACGCCCATTCCGGTTACAACGACACGCATACGAGATTTAAACTGAAGATAAGATGATAAGGTAGGCCAAAGTCACAAAACAAACAAATTAAGTATAGTGCTTTTGAATATACTGAAAGTCCCATACGCTGTCAAACAAGGTTTGATATAGCTCCGATATTTGAGCATTCTGATTCAGAGAAAACGTTTTTAACTAAAGAAAAGATAATAGACAATAATCTGCAAATTTACATCACAAAATTGATGCTAGAATTCTAACGCTGAAGACTAAACATAATGAAAGGAATATTAAACATTAAATTTAAGGCATATATTTAAGGAGTTGAGAAAAGCTTGCTCTTTTTTGAGTTGCTTTGAGTATGGTAAAGGTAAGAGTTTTTTCGATCAATTAACCAATTATTACAAAGGGTTAAAATATGTTTGAAAGCTTAATTAAATGGTACAAAGATTTTTTTGGTATTCAAGATACGGCAAGCACGGTAAGTGCGCCATCCAGCCAACCACCGCAATCGAATAATGCTAAGGCAGACTATCACACTCTAGGTGAATTCAATCTTGGATTAGGCGCGATTGGCCCAGCAAATCGCACGGATGTGGATCAAGCAGTTTTGAGCAATATGTACCAAACAATTGCCTCTGGGGAATTTAATATTCCAGTCAATGATAACGTACCATCTATTTGTGTCGATGGCCGCTGTAACAAAGATGGCACTCGCGAAACATCGCCCTCTGCAGCAGGAGGCACGCTTAGTATAGTGTATGGTGCAGATCTTGGTGGCGCATCTACCTCTGACGATACCAGCGAAATCATACTAGCAACTAGAATTGCGAATGCTCTCAAGGAAAAAGGCCACACCATTGGTGTACACGGCGATGATCATAGTAATTGTGGCTGCGGTGCATGCGCCAAAGTAAAAAACATTTATCAACACATCGCAGAAAAAATCAATGATATTGTATCGATGACCAGCCAATATGGCATCACCTTATCGCAGACCGAAAAAGACAGTGTTGTTCAACACGCTCAGAACCGCTTGAATCAACCAGATTTTTTTGCTGAAGATAGATCCAGTGTATTACAGCATGCTCAAGAATGCGGCTCGATGTATGAAGAATTAATAGGCGCACATAATGAACTTGGCATTGCCCTGAATACTAGGCCAGGCACCACAATTGATCGTTCTGCGATTCGCGTAAAATACGGCCCGCAATACGACATGTTTGTTGTAGATGCTTGGACTTTTGCCAATGCTGCAAAAGAAATCAATACCAATGAAAATGCCATGACCACGGAACTTATCGCCAAGGCCATTACATTGCAGAATGTAGCCACTGCCTCTGTTCTGGGACACGGATCACTGCGCATCATTCCTATCAGTTAACTCACAAGATACGAGCTTATTTTCTCTTAAAAATAGGCTCGTATCCCCAGATAATCAAATTTACTGTATTACAGACTCTCAATCTCTACCGAGCTATTCACCGTTATATCAAAGCTAGCATCAATTCATATAATTAAAGCGGTGGCATTGATGGCAATATAACTAACCAGTTATGGCAACGGTGAAAAATCGGGATTGCGGGCTTACTCCGACCTTGCTAGAAGGTTTTTATGCTTGTATTGGTGCGCGCTTGCTGGTAAATAACTAAAGCCAAAATCAAACCTACACCTAAGTAACTACCACTTACTAAATATATCCAGTGCCCTCCAAATTCTTCATTTGCATAGCGCACAGCTAAAATAACAGAAACGAGAAAATAACTAGAAGCAAGTACTGAAAATGCAATAACAACTAGCTTATCAACCGTACGAGTTCCAACATTTCCACTCGCTAAGGAAAGCCATGTCTCCCAGCCATTGATATCTGAAATTCGAGGTTCAATTTCCTGAAGTATATAAGTGCCTGCACGCATCACTGCATGATTCTCAGCTAAGAATAGTAAAACCAAAACAACAACCATAAGTGGAAGAGCCAAAGTGATCTCGCCAATTGCGTAGGTATGTGCAAAATATTGCGCAATCGGTACAGCAGTGCCACCACCGATAGCGAGTTTAAACATATTTGCTTTTGAATATTCGATTTCCTTTCGGAGAGTTAAATACTGTAGTTCGATAAATTTTCCGGTTTCCATGACCATCCCAAATCAATAAAGAGCTTTAATATCTCAGAGATAGCGTCTTATGTGGATATGTAATGAATCTCTTACCGCTTGCCCCAACATGGACTACTTATTTGAAATGATAAACCTTCAGAAAGGTTACAAGCATTCTGAATCAACGAGATAAATGTGTATTTTCTATTTGAATTCCTCAACTGTAAATAGCGAAGTAATAGTGTACCCGTCTGAAGCCTGTAAGCTAATACAATGAGGATGTAATAAGGGACTTTATATGTGAAGAAGATTCGTCGACCAGTGTCATACTATTTGTCGTCATACCTTGCGCTACCTAGCGCATAAACAGTGTTGCATTGACCGATAATGAAGTAAACAAAATAATTGTAACGAAAAAACGCGGCCACATAATCCCGACTATATAGAAAACAATACATAAAATGATTAAAATCAATAAACTATAACATTAAAGCCTGCCAGATTGCCAATCACTTCCTTAAATAAAGAAATATTAATCTTGTAAAGCAATCCAATAAATTAGGAACAACAAATTATTACCTCCCAAATTTGTATGGTCATTAATATTATTGTATTCTCGCTCATTCTCCGGAAAATTTGGCTTTTCTGGATAAGCACTCAATCACCACCTTAGATTCACAAATGCAATAAGGAAAATCTCAATGCAATGGTTAGCTGTCTTATTACTCATTTCAATCCCTTTATGCCTTTGGTTTTTTTATCGACAACAAAAATCGCTATCCTTGCATCAAGCAGCACCGAATTTCAATTTAACCGACCAATTTGGGAAGATGCACACGCTCGAAGATTTCCGAGGAAAATGGCTAGCGTTGTATTTTTACCCCAAGGACGATACACCGGGATGTACTAAACAAGCATGCGGTTTTCGTGATGAACTACAAGAACTGATTGACTTAGGTGCGCAAGTGATCGGCATCAGCGTCGACGATTCCAATAGCCACGCACATTTTGCCCGAAAATTTCAATTGCAATTCCCACTTCTGGCCGATACAACTGGCGTGGTCGCCAAGCATTATCACTCACTGATTCACTTGGGAATCATAAAATTTGCCCGTCGCAATACCTTCCTCATTGACCCACAAGGCATGATTGCACGAATCTATCGCTCTGCAAGCGCAGCGCGTAATGCCCATGAGGTGAAAAATGATCTACTGAATTTGCAAGCTTTGATAAAAAGCAATCTCCATTGATTGTGATTATTTCATGATCTTAGAGGCATCACATCCAATAGATAAAATTTCCAGAAATCGAACCAATGATAGCTTCCTAGTACAGTACAATAACCATCAAGGTTGCTTCAGATTAACCACAATATCTGCGCCCAACTCCCCTGTGATAAATGCTGAATCGCTGAATTTCGGAAAACCGATAGGTTTCTCGGGATTATTCGATAAACCAAATGGTTCACCTGGCAGCATATTCCAGCGTAATTTTAACTTCCGGTCGGCATCCCTATCATGATAAACCGCCACCGCATAAGTCCCTGGTTGATCAAGATTCATACAGATCTTATGTTGTTCATCTGTGGCCGGAATACGTACAGTACGCTTACGGCCTTTTTTTTCTAAAAAATTATCCGGATCATTGTATAAACCAACATTCAAGATCCCACCGGAACCTACTCCATTGACCGTGACCCGGATTTGAGCAGAATCCGCGTTGCATTGATCTGGTACTTCATGCGGCTTGATTTTTAACTTCTGGCCAAAGCTGATTGACGAAAGCAATAAGCCGACTAAGACAATCGATAGGATTAGTATGAACGTTTTAAATCGGTTAAAAGAATTTTGCCTCATTGCAGTCATCATCCCGTGAATTCATAAAACATCTTAAAAGTATTTCACAAAAAAGCGAGTTATTCAAATCTGAAAGAAGCTTGAAGATGACCGACTACGCATCAACCTTACGGCTTAAAGCGGACTTGTATCTCACGAATATAAGTCAGAGTTATAGCAGCTTGTTTTAACTTGTCCGCCTGTTTTTTTGCATCCAAGATATTCGGTAAAATTTCGATCGGTAAATCCAATTCCACATCGATCCCACCCGAAAGATAATGCAGCGTCACGTTCTCAATTGCTGCAGATGGAAGGTCAGCCCACTGTTGCTTGAGTGCATGGATAACGTGTTCCCGTAAAGGTAATTGCCCGCAATGGTCAATTGTTTCATCATTTTCCGGGTCGATGTGGATAGTAACATCCGTAATGCCATCCGCTTGATTCAACAAACTTTGCCGTACCACATCACCGATCCGGTGCCCTTCTGAAACGCTTAGGCGTGGATCGACTTGAATATGCACGTCAACCAAAATATTGCCCGCACTTTTCCGGGTTCGCAGCATATGAATCGATCGCACGCCATCCACGGCAACAATCTGTTGCCGGAGAAGTGCAACTTTCTCAGGCTCCAAGGCAGAATCGATTAACTCCTGGGTACTCGAGCGCAGCAAATCAATGCCAATTTTAGCGATCATGGCAGCCACAATTACCGCAGCAATTGCATCGAGATAAACATGTCCAAGCGCCACACCTATGATACCAACCAATACCACCATGGATGAAAAAGCATCTGAGCGGCTATGCCAAGCATTGGCCATCAACATGTCCGAGCGCAAGCGCCGCGCCGCCGACACGGTGTAACGATAAATCCATTCTTTAGTCAGCACCGATATTAACGCAATCGAAAATGCCAACACACTGAACTCCATTACAGCTTCGTTATCGTTTAATCTTTGTATCGAGTGATAGCCAATGCCAAATGCAATAGCCACGAGCACCAAGCCAAGACTAGCAGTAGTAAGCGTTTCGATGCGACCGTGGCCATAAGGATGCTCACTATCCGCTTCTTTATGCGAATGCTTGGCCGCATACAACACCATAAAATCCGTTAATAAATCAGATAACGAATGCACACCATCAGCCACCAAAGCTTGCGAATTAGTCATCCATCCGATCACAATTTTGGCCGTCCCCAGTGAAAAATCCAGCGCAGATCCAATCAACGTTACTTTCCGGACTTCTTGATAGCGTTGCTGCTGCGTACTCATTTTTCGGTGCGTAACGGAAAACGCCGGTGTTCAACTTTATGACCATGTTGCGTCATCTGACACGCGCGGCGGAAAGCAACCAACGATTTTTGCACATGCCCGAGCATACTATCCAATGGGTATCCCGCAACACGGCCTGATTCGCTCATCCCCGAAGGCAATTCAGAGAGTAGCTCCAATCCCTGCATCACATGTTCCATTGTATGGATTGTAAAAACACCGGCTTTTACTGCAGCCACCACGTCAGAATGCAAAACTAAATGTTGGCGGTTAGCCTGTGGAATCAACACACCCTGCTCACCGGTTAAACCGGCTTTTACGCACAATCGAAAATATCCTTCGATTTTGTCATTAATTGCACCGATCGGCAGTACTTCACCATATTGATTCATCGCACCCGTTACGGCAATACCTTGCTTTAACGGCGTATTCGCCAATGAAGAAAGCAACACATAAAACTCCGCGCAAGTAGCCGAATCTCCTTCGATACCAGCATACTCCTGCTCGAAAACAACCGATGCACTGAGTGCCAGTGGTGCAATATGGGCAAACAACGCTGACAAATAACTTTGCAGGATTAAAATCCCTTTGTCATGAATAGGGCCGGACATATCGACTTCGCGCACGATGTTTAACAAACCATCTTCACCAGGAAAAGTACGTGCAGTAATACAGGCCGTGGTACCAAACCGACATTCGCCCCATTCGATTTGCGTTAGCGCATTAAGTCGACCGACTTGCGCACCCGATAAAGCAACCAAAATCTCGCCATCTAGAATCGACTGCTGTATCTGTAATTCTGGGCCGTTATGGCGCAAATCCCGCGCATGCAATGCTGCTTCAATATCGGATACTTCAACCAAGAATCCATGACGTGCACTGCATTGCCCTGCACTTTCTATCATCAATGCTTTGGTATCCGCAAAAGCAGCACTCAGATATTTTTGATGTTCCACGGTGCGATGAGATTCTTCCAACAGGCGCGCTACGGCAGCCGCAGAAAAATGCGGCAACTGGGCTTCATGACATATCTTGGCCACCAGAACCGATATTGCTTGATAAGTGGATTGAGTTGCTTGGAAGCTTCTATGAAAATCCACTTTCACGCGGAAATATTGCATAAATTCCGCTTCATCTTCTTGCAATCCATAATACTCATCCCGCGACCCAATCAAAACGATCTTGACATCCGCATCGAATAGTTGCGATTCCGGAAATACCGGCGCATATGGAAAAGATAGCGAAGCATGTCCCTCTAGGGATATTTCTTGACTACGCAAAAAATGCGACAACTTAATCCACAACGCATCATTTTCAAGCAAGTCACTGACACGCAGCATGATGAATCCACCATTGGCTTTCAGCAAGTTACCTGCGGTGACACGCGGCAAACTAGGCTGCGGCTGTCCCTCCACAAGAGGATAATCCACATACCCCAATAGTGATGCAACCGTTGAATTTTGTTCGATGATTACAGGAGCACCGGAGCATTCGGCATTATCCACGATCAAATTGATCCGATGGGCCGATAACACACCATTCAATGTTGCCCACCAATCGCTTTTCCCACTTTGTTTGTGTTGAAGAATAGACAAACACGCTATGATCTCAACTTGCATCTGCTCAAAAAATACACTCAATCGGAATTGTTCGTCTTGCGCTAACTGCAACGCCGATTGAATTTCTAAAAAAGCTGTATCCACCAGTGCCTTGATAGCGTTCCATTGAACGGCTGAAGCATCATCGCTGAAATACGCCATAATGCTCGCTGGCAAGGATTTTGTCATGTGCCGAAATGCACCCTGGAATGTGCGGCCTTGTCCTGCAGGCAAATGCAAGGTTATCGATTTATTCTCAGCACAGCTACTATGCAATACGCATAAATCAGGCGGTATTGGTTGATTGGCAGCCATTTCAATCAGTAATTGCTGCAACAAAGAACATCGCCCCGAACCATGTTCACCCAATACAAACAAATGGTAACCCGGTTGCTTCACAAGCAAGCCGTATCGCGCGGCCGCTTCAGCACGTTCTTGACCGATCCAACCTGTTGGTTGTTGTAACAACTCGGTTGTATCGGAAAACCCAAGAGATTCCGGTTGGATCGTGACACGTAAATCAGAAAATTGGAGTAATGAAACAGTCATCATTCAACCATCATGAAAGACAGCAAAGTGCCCTAAAAGAAAACTTGTTATTGTACCCGCTCAAGGATTTACAGTCTTAAAATGATCTATTTTTTCGAATCTTTCTAAGAATCACAGTTAATTAGTTACTTTCAACTTAGCAATCGAAATATTCCGAATTAACAGAAGTCTGGATTTTCATAATTTAATAAACTAATCTATTCTCCTATTAATGGACCGTAAAACATAAATACATTGGTTGAGTCAATTTTGTTTTATATCACTAACACTAACCAATAATTACCGATAGGTTTCCCATGAATTCCGAGTTAGATACGACATTACTTTCATTCGATGAGTGTGAGGCGCTGAAAGCACGAATGCAATTGTTGGGAAAAATTGCTGCCATAGGCGAATGGATTCATAGATTCACGGATGATGAAATAACTTGGTCAGATTATCTCCATGATTTTTATGAATTGAATCATCAATTATCACCATCAAATCTACTTTGCGATACACAGCTTTATCAAGGTGATGAAGCAATCAAAATGCAATTGTTATTAGAGCGCGTTACCATCAACAAAGTCACGCTTTCCGATGAATTCAAAATCAACATGCCAGATGGGAGAATCAAATGGCACCGCACTACGATTCATCCCATTAATAATCAACAGGGTAAATTGCTGGGCCTTTACGGCCTATTGCAGAACACTACTGATAGAAAACAGAAAGAAGCAAACAACGAAAAACGATATGCGCTGTTCCGGCATATTTTCGATCGATTGCCATCAGAATTAGTTGTCCTCAACAACGCAGGTCAATATTTGTACGCTAATCAGTCCGCAATCCAAAGCAAGCTAAACTGCAGCACCCTGGCTGATCATCAACATTCTGAGTTGAATGACCAATTAAACGAGCTAGGCAATTGGGTTATGGAATTGAAACAGGGCGACGTAATCGAAGATTGCTTGCAAAATAAGAAAGTGGTTACTTTTGAGGAGAAAGTTAACGATACCAATGGCTTAGACAGAACGATACTTCGCAATCTCTATCCTTTGCTGGATCAAAAAGGCGAGGTGGAGTTCTTGATTGGCCACGGTGTCGATATCAGCGCAAGAAAACAAAGTGAGCTCGAATTACAACGCATGGCGATTGTCGCGGAAAAAACTAACGGCATTGTCATGGTGACCGATCCTGATCGGAAAATTACTTGGGTCAATAACAGTTTTGAGCAGATTCTAGGCTACCGAGCGGAGGAAATAATCGGTATTGATCCGGCTGATTTCTTGCAAGGACCAGAAACTTCACAACAAACGATTCGCGATATTGCCGAATCACTGAAAGCTTCCGGTACGTTTTCAGGAGAAATTCTGAACTACACCAAAAGTGGTAAGCAAATCTGGCTTTATCTCAATATTGCAGCTGTTTACGATGATCAAGGCAAGTTGCTTAATTATGTTGCCGTTGAAAATGACATTACCGTAATCAAACTGGCAGAACAACATCATCAAAAAGTCATGGAACGAGAACGTGAATTAAACCAGTTCAAGACACAATTTATCAACCTTGCTTCACATCAATTTCGTGCACCACTCGCCACCATTCGTTCCAGCATTGATTTACTAGATTTGAAACTAAAATCGATACATCTGGATAATGCGTTTCAAGCATTCTTTGCGAAACACAAAGCGATCATCGATGAAGAAACTACGCGTATGACTGAATTGATGGAAAATATTTTAGATATTGGCAGAATCGATGAAGGCAAGATTGAATTATTCAAAAAGAACCTTCCCTTCAAGAAATTCATGGATGATTTTGTTCAATCTAATCACGAACCGGGTGGCGAATATCGCAAATTAGATTATCACTTTGGTACTTCTGACAAGATTATCAGTATCGACGAGATCCTATTGCGCAACGTTTTACGCAATATTGTCTCGAATGCCTATAAATACTCGCAAGGCAAACCCGCTCCAGAACTCAAAGTAAACTTTGAAAAAAATGCCTATTGGATTACCATCAAAGATTATGGCATTGGTGTTCCAGACAAAGATCAACCCTATTTGTTCGAATCGTTTTTTAGAGCTTCCAACGCAAGAATTTTTCCCGGAAGCGGCCTTGGTTTAATGATTGCCAAGAAACTGATTGCACTGCATGGCGGTAATATCCATTTTTCCAGTAAAGTAGGCGCGGGATGTTGTGTAACGATTCATCTACCTGCTTAAATCATTCCTATGCGTGATAATCCCTTGATACTCTTGATAGAAGACGAAAAAGCATTACGCGAAAATATATGTGAAATCATTACACATTATGGCTTCCAAGTAATCGCCTCGGCTAGCGGTGAAGAAGGCATTAGAATTGTTGAACAATCCAAACCGGATATCATCATCTGTGACATCATGTTACCTGGAATCGATGGTCATGAGGTCTTGACCACAGTGCGCGAACAATTACCCGTATTCACCGGCGCTTTCATTTTTCTCACTGCGAAGTCGACTCGCGCAGATACCCGGGCTGGTATGGATATGGGTGCCGATGACTATCTGACAAAACCTTTCACCAAAGAAGAACTCATAAATAGCATCAAAGCCCGCATTGAGAAATCAGCAAAAATCCAGGCTCATAACTCGCCATCACTCGAGGATACGCTCGCATTTACCGAATTGGAAAAAATTGCCTTGCTTACTCAAGCAGAACGCAAAGTCATGCGAAAAATTTCCGAAGGATTCACCACACCACAAATTGCTCAAAAGCTTTTCTTGAGTCAAAAAACTATTGAAAACCATCGCACTAATATTTCCCGGAAATTAAATTTAAGTGGCCCGAACAGTTTAATCAACTTCGCATTACGCTTGAAACCTTCATTGATAGATAATCGCTAATATTCATTGCTAGCTTCCTACCACTTTGACGTAACAGCCAAGTTCCGCCAAACATAGCACTGATTCCTAAACATCGCATATAAAATGAATGGATCCATTCATTGCAAAAAACATCGAATGCGCTATGCTGTTTTTCGTATAAAAGTATTACCAGGAACTAGGACAATCTTCGTTGTCTAACCACTTGGTCAATCTTGATACTGGTTTCTATTAACAACCTAATAGGAGAATAAAATGGCAACGACGTATGGCACGAGTAGTGCGAGCAAGAGTGCTGATTATGACATGTCGCTGTGGTATGACTCTAAATACTACAAGTTAGGCATGATAACGATGTTATTGGTAGCGATATTTTGGATATGGTTCCAAAGGACCTTTGCGTATTCGCATGGTATGGACTCGATGGAACCTGAGTTTGACAAGGTATGGATGGGGCTGTGGCGAGTGCACATGACGCTGATGCCGTTGTTTGCGTTGGTGACTTGGGGTTGGATCCTGAAGACACGTGATACCAAAGAGCAACTGGACAATTTGGACACGAAGCTTGAGATCAAACGTTATTTTTACTGGATGATGTGGCTGGGTGTTTATTTGTTTGGTGTTTACTGGGGCGGCAGCTTCTTTACCGAACAAGACGCATCTTGGCACCAAGTGATCATTCGTGACACCAGCTTTACGCCAAGTCACGTAGTAGTGTTTTATGGTTCATTCCCGATGTACATCGTATGTGGCGTAGCGTCATACTTGTACGCAATGACCCGTCTGCCACTGTATAGCCGTGGCACGTCATTCCCGTTGGTAATGGCGATTGCTGGTCCATTGATGATTCTGCCGAACGTTGGTTTGAATGAATGGGGCCATGCATTCTGGTTCATGGAAGAATTGTTTAGTGCGCCATTGCACTGGGGCTTTGTGATTCTGGGTTGGGCTGGTTTATTTTCAGGTGGTATAGCGGCACAAATTATCACCCGTTACTCAAACCTGACCGATGTAACCTGGAACAATGCTAGCAGAGAAATTCTGAATAACCGCATCGTTCCTTAATTTTTAATTGATATCCATATTCCATGGTTTATCCCGATAAGCCATGGAATTATCAAAAAAATGTTTAATCACATACGAGGAATATATGATTATGCTAAAAAAAATAACAGGATATACCTTTACAGCGATCATCTTGTTTACATTGCATTCCGGATTGGCTATAGCGCACGGAAAAGTGAATTTGGACGCGGATATTTGCGTACGTAACATATCGGGTAGCATGGTGCACTTAAGCACGTATCAACCGCAGTATGACCCTGCAGCGGAATATTGCACCGAAATTCCCAAAGAAGGCGAAACTTTATGGGTTCTAGATTTAGTCGACCAAGCATTACGCGATATGCCTGTTGCAATTAAAATTGTAAAAGGCAGCGGAACTTTGAGTGATACCATCACGTCGCTCTATTCTACCAACCACGGCGATGGAATCATCAAAGGCGCATTCAATTTGGATGAAGGACAATATACACTTTTTGTAACCGGAGAAGGCATTCCTCCATTACATTATGAATATCCGTTAAGAATTCAAATGACCAATTATAAGGATCTGTTTTTTTCATATGCACCTTATATGATCATGTTTCTGTTGCTTGCTTTAATGACGGATAAAATCTTGAAGCATCGTAAATTAAGAAGTTAGATTTTTTAAGAACCAACGGACTTCAATTATGGTGATCAATTCTGCCAATCACATTTTTGGCATAAAAAAACGTAAAATTAGGCTCTTAAGTATCAATAACTTACCATGAAAAAAATGCCCAGCACCCGGAATCATTACAATTGGTAGCGATTGGGGTGCTGCCCAAGCCAGGATTGATTTAGGCGTTACCACATCATCCTGATCACCCTGAATAATCAAGGCATAATGGTTTCTTTCAGGCGGAACAGGAGCTTCCAAATGCACAACGGATGGCGCAACCAAAATGAGAAATTTTGGATTCAGGGCTTGAGCAGCATGCAACTGAATAGCACCACCAAAAGAAAAACCAGATAGTAATAAAGGCAGATGCAGTAGGTCGGTGTACTGTTCGCGAATAACGCGGGTGACCGTTAACACATCGGCCAATTCCCCAACGCCATGATCAAAAACCCCTTCACTTTGACCAATACCGCGAAAATTGAATTTTACCGTAATAAAACCGAGCTCTAAAAAAGTGTTGAACAACGTATGCACCACTTTGTTATCCATCGTTCCACCATACAATGGATGCGGATGAGCCACGATAGCGATACCTTTGGGGGATGTACTCGGTTTTGCCAATACCGTCTCCAATTTTCCAGCAATACCTGCAATAAAAAACCTTTCAGGCTGATGCGATTTCATTTGAATGGTATCTTAGAAAAAAAGCTTGAACATAACCTTTGATCAAATCTTCAAGCGTTCAACAACATTGCCTTTAACCAAATGCTCATCAATAATTTCATCAATATCTTCCTTATCGATATAGGTATACCAAGTCTCATTCGGATAAACCACAATCACCGGCCCTTCGTTACAGCGATCTAGACAACCCGCGTTGTTAATGCGAATCTTGTTTTTTCCATCGAGTTTTAATGATTTAATGCGTTGTTTAGCGTAATCGCGCAATGCTTGTGCCCCTAAATCATTACAGCATTTGGCGCCACCCTCGCGCTGGTTGATGCAAAAAAAAATGTGGTGCTGATAGTAACTCATAAACGTGTCATTCAAATAGTCATGAAAAAGAGAGTTGATTTTACAAAATTTACAACCCTCGCTGTAAATTTCATGACTCAACAACAAAATTAACACTCTCTTATGTCAAACAACAAATCAGGGAAGTGCGAAAACAAAGCAAATAAATAGAATCGTGCGTCAGCAATACGATCACCAAATAAATATGATGGCCTGCCAGAACAGAATCTTTTCACACAAGTAATCAGTTGAAATATAACGCCAAAGACCTCTTAAAAAGCTAACCAAAGTCTTTATGTTATTGATGACATGAATAACAGATATGGCGATGTCACATATTCCAAGGGATAGTGCGATTCTCAATGAGAACTCTCAGTGAATCGACACTGGGTGCATAATACTGTTTGAGCCGCGCATAGTCTTGCTCGGAGATTCGATCGTAACCTTCCCGAGCTTGATTGGTTTTTTTGTATAAATCCACTAGCAATTGTTTTAATTGTGGGCGTTGCCGCAAGAATCTCTCGGATTTTGCATTGAGCCAAACGGCTATTTTATGCAACCATTTGAGTCGGCTTTCATAGGTCACGTTGATTTTCTTAAAATCATAATCAGCAAAATAGTCCGATGGAATTTCCAGGAATTGGCAGAGTTCTTGCATAAAACCAAGAATATCGCGATTCATATCTTCAAAAAACATGATTTTTATTTGCTTGGCTGGGAAGCATTGATAGTAATATTTCAGATATTCAGCGTACCGGCCATAACTAATCACTTTCAGATACCATTCATCCATACCTAGCTCAGCAGGTGATTTCTGCCTGGAATCATACGCGATACATTGATCAATATATTCTGAAAAAAGCATATCTTTTCGGATGTTGAGTTTTCCGACATGAAAATTAAACGAAGAATACATCCGATCCACCGGATCTCTTAGAATAAATAGTAATTTTGTTTGTGGTATCAATGCATGGATACGCGGTGCAACCTCCATACCACTACCAAGATAGCCCGGTGAAGCTTCCATCACGATGGTCTTTTGCTCACAGTGATTGGAAAAATATTTGATGTACTTTAGCGTATCGTTGCCGTGATCGCCAGAATATCCATTGCGAAAAAAATCCGTTTCTTTCACAGCAGAACCACAAACTAAAGGGTGTGTGCTTAAATAAGTAAATATAGAAGTGGTACCAGCTTTTTCTGTGCCTGCGATAATGAAATTAGCTAATGTCACAGCGATATTCCTTTCCTAAGTAACTGCGTCGCATAATCAGAATAATTGGAATCGGGTTTCTAGTAGAAACCATACCCGCCCAATCAGTTAAATTTATTTAATGGTTTGCACATTATGGATAAGAGGTTGTTCTTGCAAGGCTCTCTTTCCCTTTAATCGACGCCATAATACGCGCATCATGAAAACTGGATTACCTAGAACATACCGTGCAAACATTCTTTTCGGCTCCATCATCAATCGAAAAACCCATTCCAATCCAAGTTTACGAATAAAATAAGGCGCTCGGGGCACGGTTCCTGAATAAAAATCGAATAATGCACCTACCCCTATTAGAATGGGTGTTTGCAGTTTTTCCGCGTGACGCGCTATCCATAATTCCTGATTCGGTACGCCCATCGCTATCAGGAGAATTCGCGCACCACTATTATTGATAGACTGGATAATGCTTTCTGCATCATTTGGATTGAAGTAACCATCGTGTGTCCAAACAATATTCAAATGCGGAAATTGTTTTTTCATGTTGTCGGCGCATTGCTGGGCTATACCAGAGCGCGCGCCCAACAATGCGAGACTAACTTGTTCACGAGCAGCTTCGCGGCAAATAATAGGAAATAAATCGGTTCCATTAACATTGTCTTTGAGCCAAAAGCCCGCCAGTTTTGCGGCCTGCCGCATGCCACTGCCATCCGCATACAATAAGGCTTGGTCCTGCAATACCCGCAGATAGTTTGCATCATTCGCAGCAACATTAACACAATGGGCATTCAGAAAGAAAACTTTGCAACGGTTGTTTTGCTTGGCATCGGCAACAATACTGGCACCTGCTTCATCAAGCGTTGTATCTTTGATGTTTAATCCAAATAGGGGTATGTACGTCATAGAGGTTGTCACTTCTTGAGTATCGCGTCATAAACACCAGCAACAGCTTTAGCCATGCTACGGTCTGAAAAATTAGCAACCTGAAGCTGATATGCTTTCTCGCGCATGTTAGTCCATTGGTATTTACCATCCATTAACTCAGCGATCGCTTTGGCTAATTGCTGCGCATCTCCGGCAGGCACCACTAAACCCGTCTGGCCATGTTCCAATACTTCTGGAATACCTTCTACATTGGATGCCACAACCGGCACACCCGTTGCCATAGCTTCCAGAATAACCATCGGCATACCTTCTCCGAATAAGCTTGGAAGCGTCATAACGTCCATTTTGTGAAATTCTAGTTCGATTTTTTGTACAAATCCAATCCAGTCAATCATGTCTGCAACACCTAGCCGGATGGCCAACGCTTTAATGGTTTTTTCATACTCTAGCGTTTCAAATGGGCCTACCGCACGTAATCGAACGGTCTTTCCCATTTGCTTTAAATCGGCCAAAGCTTGAATCAACACCTCCAGTCCTTTTCGCGGACGAAATAATGCCACGCTGCCAATAATCCATTCCAAACTTGGAGGCAAACGCTCAGGCAATGGCCCGGGAGTCACTACACCATTCGCTGCTGTGGTAATTTTTGTACGCGGCCAACCTTGTTTTTGCAGATAAGCTTCTAAGCTTTTTGATACAGGAATCAATTGCGAAACACCAATTAGGCTTAACCGTTCCATCATGGCATTGATATAATTGCGCAGCAGGTTTTCGGTATCTCTTGTGGTGGGACTGTGAACATGATGAACTAATGGCAACCCAGCCATCCAAGCGGCAAGACGTCCCAACAATACGGCCCTAGGCGTATGTGAATGAATAACCGCATACTGATCCCGTCGTGCAATAGCCGCAATTTCTCTTACGCAAGCTAAATCAAATTTGGATTTCATCGGCACTTCATAGAGCGGCACTGTAGAAACCCTATTGGCTGCAAATTTAACCGGTTTTAAACAAACAAAACCAACTTCGTAACCATAGTCAGGTAAACTTAGCGCTAGCACATCTTGAACTCTTTCAGCACCAGAGAAAAATTCACCATTAATAATATGTAATATTTTGGCTTTAGTTTTACTAGTCTTCATCTAAAGTTAACCGTGAAATGTAAATATTGCTTTAGGATCAAAAAATTCCGTCAATATTTTGGGTTATTCCATACAAACGGCGTAAAGAATCGAGCTTGTTGTCGTAGCCCGCGGCGTAACAATGCCATATCATTACGATTAAGTGGCTTAACGAACACCAAACCAACACAGTACAACAAAAGTACAGCCCCAAGCCCCCACCACGCACTGTACTCTTGACCGACTATCCAACCAACAATTGTCGATAAAGCAGCCAGAGCAATTCCGCGCAAAGCGCCATACCAATCTAATTCAATACGTTCAGCTTGACGGTTGAGCCACATTAAAATAGTGCTATTCAAAATCCATAGGCTTAGCATAATTCCGATCACGACCCCAATCAAACCCCAGTGCGATCCAATAATGACCGATATCGGTACTAGGATAGCCAATAAACTAAAGTATCGCAGTTGATGCGTATAGGAAAAAATTTGCATGGATGAATTAATTAATTGACTTTGCCCGGCCGCACCTAAGCCGATTAGCATAATCAGCATTACCGTTCCGGCATCCACAAAGCGGTCGCTGCTGATAAATGCAATTAGCGTATCACCTGCAATAGCAATCGATGCGACGCAGATGGCCACAATTAATAGATTGATTTTCCATAATAAGGCCACGGTTTGGCTGACAATACTGATTTCACCAGCGGTATACCGTGAAATCAAGATAGGCCGAATGATGTTGTAAAGCAAATTAGCAGGCAAGTAACGACCGATGATAGTCTGTAGTTGCTGTAAAAAAGCAAACATACCGGCTGCTTCCAAACCCAATACCCTAGCTACTAAAATTCTTAGTGTCCCGGGGCCGGCGGTAGCCCATAATAAACTCGTCCCCATCATATGCCAAACAAAAGTCACAATTTCTCGCACACTGACATAATAATCGCCGGTACCTGGCAAGTTTCTTAGCTTTTTGATTAAAAATAATTCAGCTAACAGAAAACAACTGGTCGAAATGATCAAGTCAATGTACAACAGTTTTTCCAGCGTTAAAGTTCCGGCTAGCGTCAGTAATGCTACACCGATGATGCGTCCGATCGGCATCAATGCTTGTGTCATTTGAGACCAGCGTTGTTCTAAAAGGCACTCGAGCATTTCAACAGTAAATCGGAACCCTATGACGGTAATAATAAGGCCTGTAGCAATAATCGTGCTATTTTGCTGCACGACACTAAAACCAAGCCAAACGGTAATTTCTGGCCAAAAGGAAACAATGGTCGTTGAAAAAACAATCAAAATTGCAAAGCGAATCAAAGCCATCCAGCTAACAAATTTGGATAAAAGCCCAGGAGCTCCACGGTCCGCCAACTCCGGCAAAAATCTTCGCACGCCTTCTATCATACCGAGAGAACTCAAAGGCATCAGCATCTCTACCATACCCCATAACACCATGTAAGCACCGTAATCGCTAGGCGATAAAATACGTACTAGCCAAAGTGTTAGCGCAAAAAACGCAATAGCCTGCGTCACTCTCCCCAACAGAAAATGCTGGAGAGCTTTGCGAAAACGTTTCCCTGAATAGAGCATTAGGTGGGACAAGCGGCTTTTCCTAATATTTTTTCATATTCCGATTCGACCAGGTCAGCGATAACATCGTAAGTCCTGTTCTTTCTAACCCAATCGGGACCTTTTGCTGCCATGTTTTTTGCACGTTCTGGATCTTCTAGTAAATAAAATACTGCATCAGCAAAAGCTTTTTCATCCCACTCGACACAACGGCCTATACCACTATCCTCCATCACTTGGCACTGCTCCGGCAGTTCATTCGCGACAACGCATTTACCCATTGCCATGTATTCGATCAATTTGGTAGGCGATGCAGGAAGAAAAACTGGAGAAGGATAGATAGGAGAAAAACAAATATCGGCTTGTTTAACCAATTTCCAAGCCTCATCCATCGGCAGAAATCCAGTGATCGTAACATCCGACATCAATCCCAGCCGAATCATTTCTTCCTCTACAGCCTGCGAGTCACTTGGCATTTGCCCGTCACCGACGTACAACAAACGCGCTCCAGGGTAGCGTGATTTTACCCTGTGCAACACACGAACCAAGATTTCCGATTTACGCATCTTCATAATCAATCCAAGATGAAGAAGCAACGGGGTCCGCGTATTCGGCGCAGTAGCGTCATGAGCTTGTCCTACCTGATCGATACGGATACCCATAGGCACCGGGGTCATTTTGGATAAGCAGATGCCTTGCTGCGCAACATCTTCTTTCATGCGTTGGCTTTGAACAAAAATATGGTCCGCGCATGGCAGAATGATTTTATAGAGTAAATTACGAATCAAATGACCTTTCAACCAAACCAGGTGGCGATAAGGTACTAACCGATTTCGTGCTTGATACAATTTTGATTCGGCAAAAGGATAGGACATCCAGTACACAAAACGTGCGCCGGTTAGTCTTGCTGCAAGCCAGGCAATTAAGCTAGCAAAAAACTTGTCGCGCACTTGAATAACATCGTAGCGTCCCCGAATCGCTAAAGGCAAAATCATCAAATCACCCAGCATACCGAGAAAATTATTGATGATTCTATGAATAAGTTTTTTACCTTTACTATGTGGCGTAAGATATACAGTGTTGCCCAACCATTGAGTGGGAGAAGTTTGGTTCGCCGCCTCTGAACCACGCTGCATCAACCATTCAATCTGATGTCCTCGAGCAAGCATTTGTTTAGCAAATAAATCGACCACATCGGCCCGGAAGGGTGGAAAGCGATCTTCTACGATATACAGCAATTTCATAATTCGTCCTTCGTAGATTGGTAATCGGAATGAGGAATGCACATCATTCCATTCCAAGCTGGAAAGTATCCATAGCGATTATTGATGGGGTCAAGAACACCATACGCCATATTAATTGATTTTTTGGATATGCCATTGTCGTATCCGTACTCGGTTCTATTATTGTCAATAAATAATGGAGCGTTAAAATTATCATAAAAGGATGTTTTGAAACTAATTGTAATCGGGCAAAAGAGGGTCTATTTCCATCTAAAGCTATTTCCAGAAAGCACGGTTTTTTTATAAAAAAATTCGCAGAGATAAACAAAGACCTGCTAGACAATCGATCATATTTACAAAACTCCTAACACATACCTTACATCAATTTTTAATTTTTTCGAACAAAAGGTCATCCAACCATTCTTTCCAAGCAAGAAATTTTTTATTCAGCTTGTCGCTTTCTTGAACTACAGAAACTCTACTGACTTCCTGAGGACAATGAACTTTACTATTAACCGCAAGTAAAGCAGCGCCTTGCAAGCTCGCTTCTTTCTCCTGCAAATAATAAATGGGTAACGACACACACTGGCCAATGCCGTGCTGCAGGCAAGGCAGTGCTGACAATCCCCCCGATAAGTAAATTTCCGTTAGCGGTAATTGGCTATGAAAATCCTCAATGATACGTGCAATCCGGAAACAAATGGCTTCAAGTAGCAATACGACAATTTGTTGCTGCGTCAACAGCGAAGTTGATTGCGAAAAAAACAAACCATACTCTTGGCGAAAATACGGTGCACCTAATCCACTTGGCTCCGCAAGACAAAAAATATTATTACTGGCCATATCTTCGATTACGCAACCTTCGATCGAATACGGCGCTAATACAGCGGCAATCGAATTCAACGTACCTTCGATCGCAAAACATGGTGCTTCACCGGCTGGCTGATAAACCAGCGTTTGTAGATAACCATTCAATACGGATGATTCTTGCGGAAGAGTTCGGATCACAAAACCACCGGTACCGAGATTAATCAAAGCTTGACCCGATACATTAGCTAAATTCGTATTGACACTGGCAAGATAAGCTGCAGATTGATCTGCCATACTTGCTGTGAGCGTCAAATCAAACGACTCGAACGTGATATTGAGGCCAGTAGAAGATCGAATAGTCGGCAGAATTTCCAAAGGAATTTCAAATAATTCACACAGACTCTTCGACCATTGCTGCTGATGAATATCCATCAGCAAAGTACGTGCAGCCATAGAAGCATCGACCCAATAATGTTGCCCTCGAGTCCAACGCCAAATAAGAAAGGTATCAAGCGTACCAACCAACCACTGCTTTTGTATTAGTTTATCACGCCACGACGGATTTTCTCGTAATAAAACATTGAGCTTAGGAGCAAAGTAGTAAGGCGTTAATCGTAACCCAGTCAAGCGTTGAATCAACCCAGTAGATGCATGCAATCGATTGCAACATTCATTACCACGGGTATCTTGCCATGAGATCAAAGGAATAACAGGATCACCGCTGTTTCTTTCCCAAATCAAAAAAGAAGAACGCTGACTACATAAACCCAGTGGTGGTTTTTTATAAGTATGACTAAGACACTGTTTTAGAACTTGTTCGGCAATCGTTAAATAAACCAATCCATCACTTTCATAATATCCATTATGATGGTTAATAGCGGGTACATCCTGCCGAATGACATGACACAAATTTCCATCAGCATCCATCAAAGCAGCTTTAATAGAAGTCGTACCTAAATCAAGTGCAACTGCTGAAATATCAGAGCTATGCATCATTACTGCAACGATCAACTTCCTGCGCCACTCTGACAGCATCCCAATTCAAAGTATCGACCACACAGTATGCGATACGCTGCAGTTGCTCTTTGTGGAGCTTGGCGAGAATCAACAAAGGCATGCGGCGACGTAACAAATCATCCAAATGGATTACCATTTCGGATTCAGCGCAATGAAGCAAATCCGCATAGATCAAAGGAAGCGATGGAATAATGCGTTGCGCAAGTTGTGGTTGCTTTTCAATACGATGAAAAATTTTGCTCGTTTGCGTGCCATGCCGCCGTAAAAGCCAACGCGTGCTCTCATCATCAATCCTTAGCATTGAAGCATGGGATTGCATCTGTTCCCACCAAACTTGAAAGGCATTACTCGGTGCCCACGGAAATAACTGTTGCGTTGCGCAAGATCGAAAATTGCCAAGTTGAGTACAGACTTTATCAACGATAGCTGTGGCATCTTGTCTAGCGGAGGTAATTTTTCCGCCGATGGAATAATGAATATCATCCGCTTGGGATTTTAATTCCCAATCGCGACTAACAGAAGAGGGAGAATCCTGTAAACCCAATTGGCCTTCTCGTTTAAAAACACGGACTCCCACGAAATGACCGATAATATCCTGTTCGCTCCAAGGAATTTGTAAGTAATCGTTGACTGCATCGAGTAAATAACGAATATCGCTCGGATCAACCTTTACATTGGTAACATCACCTCGGAATTCGGTGTCTGTAGTACCCAATAAAGTCATGCCATACCACGGAATTAGGAAAAATACCCGACCGTCTGACCGTGCGGTCAAAAGCAATGCTTTATCACCTGGAACAGCCGGCATCATTAAATGAATACCTTTTGCAAGTAGGCACCATTGCTGACTGTATCGATCATTAACAAGCCATTGCCCAGTAGTAAAAACGATTTGCTTAAAATAAATTGCTTGCTGTTTCTTGGTCACTTGATCTTGAATTAATGCGCCATTAAGGTTCTCTTCTCTTGCAAGAAATTGAATAAATTGGCAGTAATTAACACAGCACGCACCAGCATCGAGAGCGCCAGCGATAAGCTCTAATACTAGACGGGCATCATCAGTTTGCGCATCGGAATAAATAAAACTCCCTTGAAGCGCATTGTTACGAAGGTAAGGAAAATGCGTCATTAATGACCCTGCATCTAAGTAACGGTGATATGCCTTTGAGCGCGTTTCTCCAGCCAACCAATCGTACAACATCAAGCCAATTTTTAACTTGAATCGGTTCAAGTAATGATTACGCTGGTATGAATATAATGGTATGCCAAATTGCAACGGCCAAACACGGTGAGGTGCAATTCGTAACAACAGTTCGCGCTCTTTGAGTGATTTGCTAACAAGCTTGAAATCATAAGTTTCTAAATAACGCAAACCACCATGAATCAGTTTACTAGATGCCGATGAAGTAGCACTGGCCCAGTCGTTTTGTTCGATAATTGCAACTTTGAGGCCACGCAATGCTGCATCATAAGCGGTCCATGCACCATAGATCCCGCCGCCACATACCAACAAATCAAAAGATTGACACGACAGCGCGGTAAAATCTCTTCTCATCGATCTCGAATGATGAGCGCTTTTTTTGGAAAATCGCTAATGAGAATGTCTACCCCCAGTTGCAATGCTTTATTAATCTGCATTTCACTATTACAGGTATAAACACC
Source organism: Nitrosomonas sp. (assembly GCA_024281825.1). Classification (GTDB taxonomy): domain Bacteria; phylum Pseudomonadota; class Gammaproteobacteria; order Burkholderiales; family Nitrosomonadaceae; genus Nitrosomonas. Next base: position 63,656 of record JAMWZY010000003.1, read on the forward strand.
GATACATTTGCGATGATTGCGCAACAGACTAACAATTTCCAGATCGATGATATCGATCGGCAAACAAAACCCATGCAAAAAAGGGTGAGCTACGTTAACTTTGTGCACATCGGCAGCTGATTGATCACTCTCAGTATTATACATCAGTGGAAAATCAGGCAGATAGTCATGTGCATCAACAAGGCTTGCTAAATTAAATGACGACACGATAATCTGATGATCTGGGTTTTTTCCGATCATATTCAATGTTTGGTGCATTTTTAACCGATGACGAGCGCGAGATTCCCAATCACGATTTTTGATTTCAACCAATAATCGACAACGTGCTCGGTAAGTAGCTAGAAAATCTTGCAATGTCATTGGGCCTTGATGCTCATCAGAAAATGCGCGTGACATCAACTCCTTCAGTTGAAGATAATCAAAATCATCAATATGCTTATCACTGAGTCCAATTTTGTCGAGATAGCGATCATGCCATAGCACCGCAATTTCATCTCGGGTTAACTGAACATCCGTTTCAATCCCATCGATTGGATAATTCAATGCTTTATCAAAAGCACCGCGTGTGTTTTCCAATGCCTCGGAATTTGCACCACGGTGTGCATAGACCAAAACCTTACTCATTGTAATCTTCCATAGCTGTCAAATCTTTCGATGCTACTGCAATCACATGACTGATTCGAATCAAGTTATTACTTGGCTCCTGACTTCAACAATTCAACGATGGCGGGATCTTTGGCAATTTCAGCAGCAGTTTTACCTTTTTTACTTTTGAGACTAGTATTGGCTCCTTTCTGCAGCAAAGTTTTTACAGTATCCGCATGATCGTGCAATCCCGCCCACATTAAAGCCGTTACACCATCATCATTTTGCAAATCAATTTTTGCGCCACTTTCAAGTAAAACTTCAATTACATTAGTATGTCCATTCTGTGCAGCCAGTATCAGTGGTGTAAATCCATTGGATGCCTTATGATCGACTTTTGCACCATGTTTAATGAGCACTTTAACCATTTCGGCATTACCGATCAATGCCGAAATCGTCAACGCGGTTGCATTATTTTTATCTTGCTGGTCAACCTTCGCACCTTTTTTCAATAAAGTGTGGACAATATCAACATGATTATTTTGTGCAGCAATGTACAGAGGTGTAGTGCCATTAACAGCGAGCAAATCAAATGCCGCATTTTTAGCCAATAAAATATCGACAATATCCTTGTGCCCATTTCTCGCCGCCATATACAACGCAGTAGTATTGTCCACTGCGCGGTGATCGATTTGGGCACCTTTCGCTAAAAGTTTATCAACAATAGCGCTTCGCCCTTCCAGTGCAGCAATGATGAGTGCCGTAACTTTATCTTTGGTTTGCAAGTGAATATCGGCCCCTTTAGCGATTAAAACATCCGCTATGCTTTCGTGATTTTTCTGAATGGCCAACATCAATGCAGTGATGCCTTCCGTAGTTTGTGCGTTGATTTGCGCACCTTTGGCTAATAAGGCTTTAACAATCTCCACATGCCCGTTCTTGGTTGCGAGCATTAACGCTGTAGTATCTCCAGCATTCTTCAAATTCACATCAGCATTCTTTTCCAGCAGCATCGTCACAATATCACTATGGCCGTACTGAGCAGCAACCATCAATGCGCTAAATTTTTTCTCATTTTGGAAATTGATGTCGGCGCCTTTATCTATCAATTCCTTGACGATTTTTGCATCACCCGAAAAGGCTGCTTTGAGTAACTCCTCTTCATTACTTTCTGCCGAAACATTGGCGGCAAACAAAAACAGAAAAGCAAGCACAACAATGGCAAGAGCAGGCATGAAATGAGTCAGTTTCTTTGTAAAATTCATTGATTACACCTATGAGAAATATTTTTATTATGGAAATCGAATTTGTTCGTGTTACATTGTTTAAAGGGTCATTTTACCTGAGAACAATGTACATCACCCAGTTGAGATTGCTGATTTTTACTATGAATTTTCTCCGCATCTTATTAACGTAATTGAGCTTCCATAGTATGACAAACGATTGGATTGTTCCCCATTGGCCAGCGCCAAATCACGTCAAAGCTTTATTCACCACACGCCAAGGCGGTTTTAGCAGCGGCAGTAATCAGCAATATGCATCACTCAATTTAGGAACGCACGTAAACGACGATTTACTGCATGTGGAACAAAATCGCACTCAGTTACGCCATTTTTTGCCGAGTGAACCAAAATGGTTAGAGCAAGTGCATGGCATATCTTCGATTTGGGTCGATGAGAAAACTACGTCAATAATACCAGCGGATGCTGCGATGACAAAACAACGCGGTATTGTCTGCGCAGTCATGGTGGCAGACTGCCTGCCAATTCTGTTGTGTGATCGAATTGGCACCGTAGTAGCAGTGATTCATGCTGGCTGGCGAGGGCTCGCTGGAGGAATTATTGAAAAAACGGTAACCGCAATGCCAGTGAACCATAAAGATTTAATAGCATGGCTTGGCCCTGCGATTGGACCGGATCACTTTGAAGTGGGTATTGAGGTTTATGACGCATTTGTTCAGCAGGATAAACAAGCCGAACAAGCTTTTGTACCAACCGATGGTGTTAAAAAGAAATGGCTGGCTGATATTTTTTTGCTAGCGCGACAACGCTTATTGCGTGCTGGCATCACGCAGATTGATGGCGGAGGGATTTGCACATATTGTGATTCTGGGCGATTTTTTTCTTATCGCCGTGACGGTGAAACAGGACGCATGGCAGCGTTGATTTGGTTGGTGTAGTCCGATTTCGAGGTATTTTCTTCTTTGATCTTCAACATATGCACCGGTAGCAGGTATAATCGTGCATTTATTTAAAATTCATTGATGTCAACACTCGCCTGGATTATTACTGTTAGTTTATTGGGTGGCGTGTTGAGTTTGTTGTTTGCTGCCATACTAGCGTTTAACGCGCGAATATCCTGGCTATCTGTTTTAGTATCCTATGCTATTGGCGCTTTATTAGGCGCCGCGTTCCTCAATACATTGCCCGAAGCATTTGAGCATGCGGAAAACCCGATGCAGGTAACAATGACCGTATTGATTGGTATTCTAGTCTTTTTCATCCTGGAAAAATTAGTATTATGGCGTCATTGCCATCTCGAAGATTGTGAGGTGCACGATTTACCACGTGAGCATTCACCCATACATCATACGGATCACGATCACGGACGCAGCGGAATGATGGTGATTGTTGGAGATGCATTTCATAATTTTGTCGATGGCATTCTGATTGCGGCGGCTTTTATGGTCGATGTACAATTAGGAATCGTGACTTCAATCGCCATCATCGCGCACGAAATTCCGCAAGAAGCCGGAGATTTCATCATTTTGCTGAATTCAGGCTATACCCGTCGTCAGGCTTTTCTATTAAATTTGTTTTCAACATTCGCCACGGTAGTGGGAGGAGTGCTCGCCTATTTTATGTTGCATAATATGAATCACCTAGTGCAACCGCTACTGGCCTTTGCTTCCGCCAGCATGATTTATGTTGCGATGTCCGATTTGATTCCGGGTTTGCATCGAAGGCCAGAAATTCGTGCGACCATACAGCAAGTCAGCTTGATTTTGTTAGGAATTGCCTCGATTTGGTTGATGGGAAATTTTTTCCCTCACGATTGAGGGTATAAGGTTCTATTTTTGATAGGTATTTACAAATATGAAAACTGTGTTATTACGAAAATTGATGGTATTTTGGATGTTAGTTGTCTGCATGTTGTCGCATGCCTATGCAACAGAAACCAATAATATACTGGAACAAGTTGAAGGAAGCGCGCGTGCCTGGTTAGTGTTGATCGATAATGGAAAATACGCAGATGGTTGGCAACAGGCATCTCCTTTATTACAGAAAAAAACTTCGCAGCAAGAGTGGATTAAAATGATAACTGAGCTACGCAAGTCACGCGGAACCGCAAATGCGCGCTATATTGCCACGGCAAATTCTGCGAAATCACTTTCCGGATTTCCGGATGGAGACTATGTCATATTGCAGTTCTATACCACTTTTTCAGAGAAAGGACTTGCTCTTGAAGCAATCACATTGGTCAAGTCAAATGACAAAAACGATAGTGAAGGTTGGAAAATCGCAGAATATTCGATGCGTTAAACAAACCCGGAGCGAAAATTAATGCCTCCGGTACTTGATGCACGCGTTGCTATCCGAAGCCAAGAGTATCCCACGTTGCCTTTCATCATTGCATAGATAGTCGACCCCTCCCTTAAATCCTTCTGAAATACGGTAATATAATTTCCGTACTGGCACACCATCACGCTCAATAACTTTGTATTCAATGCTACCCGGTTGCTCCAATAGTTTTTCAACGTCAATTCCTTCGACACCTTTCCGGGTTCTTTCCAGATGATGGCGTTTCATTCCAACCTGTATGATCGGTCGATCCGAAGGATGCTGAGAAGGAAGCCAAAAATCATACATAGCCGCACTGTCGCCAAAAATATTACGTGATCGAATATCCAAAGGTTTATCTTGCCCGTGAGTATAAAAATATAATGCACTTGCTACAGACCACTTACTCATGCCAATGATGATTGGTTCTTGACCGCTTTCATTTCTAACCTGCTCAACAATTTGGCTGACTTCTTTAGCACTCTCTCTCCAGAAATAATGTTCAGTGAAAAACTGATAGGGAACGCCCGGAATACCCAGCACAATATAATGCAACAGTAGTGCATACGAAAACACGCAAATCACAATGGTAATTTGCCATGCAGATCGCATACGCTGAAAAAAGGTATTGTGATGATCTATTTGAATAATCATCCACGCGATACTCGGCAATAATGCCAACCAGATAGGGCCTGTCCAATGAAAACGCGGGGTATCGAACGTGCTCAATGCTAAGCAAATTAGCAAAGGTATACCCGCAAAAATCTGCACAAACAAACGTTGCCGCGCTTCATACTGCACGTCTTGTAGCTTGATTTTTGCAAAAAATGCCCATGCTGCAGCAATAAAACCTACTGGCGTCAATAAAATTAAAGCATGAAGAATAAAGTGGTGTACAGAAAAGGCATAACCATCAGTTAGAACCCGATGCGACTGAAATGCAAAGGATGCCCAAGCGTTGGTATAGTTCCAGTAAATAACAGGAGAAAATAATAACAATGCTAACAAGGCGGAAAGATAAGGGTACGGGCGCATCATCCAACGCCGCGCAGTAGGATCGACAATCACAAACACCAATGCGGCTATTCCTAATAGCCCCAGAGTATATTTGGATAATAGACCAATACCAAAAGCGATTCCCATACCCAGCCAGGCGCTGCGTTGACCTGATAGCAATGCGCGTTCCATATAATAGAGCGTAGCCATCCATGCGGCTACAAGCGATGCATCCGGCATCATCAATAAACCCGAAACAAATCCAACTGGCAAAACCACCATCAGCAACACACTTAACATGGCCGTTGATTTGTTATAGAGGTTGGACGCAAATGCGTACAAATAACCAATCGCAATAAAGCCACATAATAGTGAACCGATCCGCACGCCGAATTCATTATGGCCAAACACGGTCGTTCCAAGCCAAATCAACCACGAAACCATTGGCGGATGATCGTAGTAGCCTAAATCCATATGTTGCGAATATTGCCAATAATAGGCTTCATCAGGTATCAATTCTGCCAAGCCAGCATAGACTAGACGTAACAAGATTGCGAATATAAAAATCCCGATTGCTGCGGTTCGCCAGCGAATTTCTAATGGCGTAACTTTGCTGTTATTTGGAAAAACATAAAACGCGGATCCAAGGTAATTAACTATTGCCGTCGTCACAATGGCTGGAAAAATAGCCAATAGGGGCGGCAGTTCCCAAACATACACCAACAATGCCAATACGCCACCGCGTAATAGCAATGCCAGCGCGGCAACCATTAAAAAACGGCCAAAATGATTCCAACGCAAATAACCTGCGTGATGCTCCCGGAATGACCATTTTGAATTAAAGATATAGTTACTGGTGGCAGCTACGAAAAAACTGACAAAATGGGACAAAGCAAGTCCTGCACTCTGCGTCATCATCCACTGAAAAACCAACGCATCAATAACGACACCGATCAGCCCCACAATCGCAAAACGACCTGCTGTATTTAATGTGGCCGTGCCGCCTGCTAGCGTAATCAAGCGTTGTAAATAAGCCTGCTGATGAAACAAAGATAATTTGGAGGTACCATGGGTACGATCCCGGAAACAAATCGGAATCTCTGTAATACGTACTTTTCCATGATTAGCCATGAGCAATTCAAGCAGAATTTTATAGCCTTGTGCTTCATTCGAAATGCTGTCAGCAAGCTTCCTGCGAAACGCAAAAAAACCCGAGGTAGCATCATTTACATCGCAAATCGGACGCGCTATCCATCCCCCAATCCGTGACAACAACTTTCGGTGTAAAGGCCAGTTTTCTATACTACCACCTGGGATATAGCGACTACCCACAGCAATATCATATTGACCTTCAAGTATGGGTGAAACAACTGCTGGAACACTTTCCGGTGGATGGCTCAAGTCAGCATCCATAACAACAATCACTTCACTTTGAGCAACTGCGACACCTGCGAGTATAGAAGCAGTCAAATCAGGCTTGGCTTTTCTCTCTATTAAGCGAACATTTGAATTGACGCCCCAGGCGTTAACCTTATCTTGCGTACCATCAGCAGAGCCATCATCAACAACAATAACTTCAAAATGATCCGCAGGAAAATTAAGCGCAAATAGACGTCCTAACAGTGAATCGATGTTCTCAGATTCATTGAGTGTGGGTATTACAATCGAGAATTGCGTCATTTGACCTCATCGAGGTAAAACTCTGACTCAAAATAGTCTGCGGTAAGATTATCTTTGTCTTTTTTGGTACTCATTGACCGCTTTGTTATGATCGATTAGATTAGTAGAAAAATGCGACTCACCATTACCTTTTGCAACAAAATACAACGCTTCGGTTTGAGCTGGATTTAGTGCAGCACGGATAGAAGCAAGGCCAGGTAATGCAATTGGGGTGGGAGGCAAACCCGCACGAGTATAGGTGTTGTATACCTGATCTGCAAGCAAATCTTTTTTACGCAAATTACCGTCAAATTCTTTACCTAAGCCGTAAATGACGGTTGGATCCGTTTGCAAGCGCATCCCTTTTCGGAGTCGATTGATGAAAACCCCAGCGATTTCAGATCGATCGCTTTCTAGTCCCGTTTCTTTTTCAATGATTGAAGCAAGAATCAAAGCTTCATAGGGCGTGGTAAGCGGTAGTAATTCCGAGCGCGCCAACCAATGTGTTTGCAGGTGATTTTGCATCGCTTGATAAGCACGACGAAAAACATTAAGATCACTGTCACCACGAACAAAGAAATAAGTATCCGGAAAGAAAAGCCCTTCCGCTAATGTTTCAGTGGCGCCAATATGTTGTAAGATTTGCAACTCACTAAGCTCAATCGAGTCATGCTTGATATCAGGGTGATCGTTGAGTGTCTTACGCAATTGCGCAAATGTCCAGCCCTCGATAAACTTTATTTCTCTTTGTTTACTGTCACCTTTTGTCAGATAACGCAGCAATGCGACCTGTGTCAAGCTTTCTGAAATTTCATAGTCACCTGCTTTAATTGCAGATTCTTGATCCAGATAACGTGCAAGAAAAATGAAAGACCATTTGGTAGGAATTATACCTACTTCAGCCAATTGCTTAGCAACTTGATTGAGATTGCTACCCGATTGAATCGATAATTCAAAGGGTTTCGTTGGTAAGGTAATAGATGAATGAACGTGCAAATAAAGCCAACTTACCGCTAACATTACTATCAGCATAATAGCAAACAGAATGCCTGTTAGCGTACGAACCCACCCTGTCATGTGTTAAATTTTTCGAAACACAAGTGTCCCGTTTGTACCCCCAAATCCAAAGGAATTGGACAATGCAACTTTAATAGGCATTTCTCTCGCCACATTCGGAACATAATCCAAATCGCATTGTGGATCTTGATTAACGAGATTAATCGTAGGCGGAGCAATTTGGTGATGAATTGCAAGCACAGAAAATATGGCTTCTACTCCACCTGCCGCACCCAATAAGTGCCCTGTCATGGACTTTGTTGAACTAACCGCGAGTTTATTTGAATGATTGCCAAAACAACGTTTAACTGCAACCGTTTCAGCAAAATCCCCAAGTGGGGTAGAGGTGCCATGCGCATTGACATAATCCACTTCATCGACATTAATTGCTGCATTTTTCAATGCACCCGACATGCATCGAGCTGCACCTTCCCCATCATCACTTGGTGCAGTCATATGATATGCATCCGCACTCATGCCAAAACCTGCAAGTTCAGCGTAAATTTTTGCACCGCGTTTCTGAGCATGATGCATTTCTTCGATGACCAACACGCCTGCGCCTTCCCCAAGCACAAACCCATCGCGAGCAATATCCCAAGGGCGACTCGCAGATGCGGGATTCTCATTGCTTGTCGATAGCGCTTTAGCAGCCGAAAACCCACCAATCGCAAGCGGTGTCACACAGGATTCTGCGCCGCCGCATACCATGACATCTGCATCACCGTATTCAATCATTCGCGCAGAATGACCAATGCTGTGCGTAGCAGTGGTGCACGCTGTGACAATCGCTATATTAGGCCCTTTATATCCGTACATAATGGATAAATTACCGGCGATCATATTAATAATGGTGCTAGGAATAAAAAAAGGAGATATTTTGCGCGGCCCACCTGCATGATAAACAGCGTCAGTATTTTCTATCATCGGCAATCCACCAATACCCGATCCGATATTGACACCAATTCTTTCAGCATCAAGACGAGTCAAGTCTTCCAGATTTGCATCTCGAATAGCTTGAATCCCGGCCGCCATGCCAAAATGAATAAAAGTATCCATGCGCCTCGCTTCTTTAACCGACAGATAGGCTTGTATGTCGAAATCTTTCACCTCACCCGCAATTTGTGAAGCGAAATTAGAAGCATCAAACCGGCTAATCCTAGAAATTCCAGACTTACCCGAAATAATATTTTTCCAAGCATTTTCTACCGTATTTCCGACAGGCGAAACAATACCTAGCCCAGTAACTACTACCCTACGTTTGGACAAAATAACTCCATTCGTTGATGAAAACTAAAAGAACAGGACTTCTAATTGGTGTGAGCAGATACGTAATCGATCGCTTCTTGGACAGTATTGATTTTTTCTGCTTGTTCATCCGGAATTTCGCAGTCAAACTCTTCTTCTAGTGCCATGACCAATTCAACCGTATCCAGTGAATCAGCACCTAAATCGTTAACGAAAGACGATTCATTCTTAACTTCCGCTTCATTTACACCCAATTGTTCAGCAACAATCTTTTTAATACGCTGCTCAATATTTTCCATCTAAATACATTCCTTTTCAGGTAAGAAAAACTTTTTCATTTTAACAAATTTTTGAATCCAACAAAACTGCAACACCCTTTATTTTTTGTCTTCTGAATATCTCGCAGATAAGTCATTAATCCATATACATTCCACCATTCACGTGCAACGTAGTACCCGTAATATAGCTTGCTGCCGATGAGGCAAGAAAAGCAGTAGCTGCAGCGACTTCTTCGGGGCGACCTAGTCTACCAATGGGCACGTGTTGAATCAAACTTTGCTGATGCTCATTAGGTAATGATCGTGTCATGTCCGTATCGATAAAACCAGGTGACACGCAGTTCACAGTAATATTTCGACTGCCGACCTCGCGCGCTAATGATTTGGTAAATCCAATCATACCTGCTTTCGCAGCTGCATAATTAGCTTGCCCCATATTACCCATGGAACCGACCACAGAGGAAATATTAATAATTCGCCCATAGCGTGCTTTCATCATAGCACGCAGCACTCCGCGGCTTAAACGAAACACGGATTTAAGGTTAGTTTCAAGAATATCATCCCATTCTTCATCTTTCATGCGTACCAATAAATTATCACGGGTAATTCCAGCATTGTTAACCAGAATCTCGACTTCACCAAACTTCTCGCGAATTTTTTGAAATGCTTGATCAATTTGTTCTACGTTATTTACATTGAGAACAATACCGTTTCCTTTAATGCCCGATTTCTCAAGATACTGCGTAATTGTATTGGCACCATTTTCGGTTGTTGCAGCACCCACTACAATAGCCCCATTCTGCCCTAGCTTGAGTGCAATGGCCTGCCCTATTCCACGACTTGCGCCAGTAACAAGTGCTATTTTATTTTCCAAAACAACACCTCCATGCAAAGCATGTGCAATTCTTTATAAACACTTTTCATAATTTTTATTATTGTAAAAGATTAATAGCTTGCTCGATCAATTGTCGATCGGATAAAGATAAATGCTGTAATTTAGGTTCTATACGTTTGTTCAATCCCATTAAAACTTTTCCAGGACCACACTCAACAATATGCGTTACCCCTTGATTTGCAAAAGCCTGTATCGTATCTATCCATCGCACAGGTTTAACAAGCTGCCGAATAAGAATATCTTTAATTGACTCCGCATCAATGTGTGATGTTACATCTGCATTATGCAAGATCGGTAGCTTGGGTATATTTAAAGTTTTTTGCGCTAATTGCTGTTGCATATTATTAGCCGCTGGTTGCATCAATGAGCAGTGCGAAGGAATACTCACAGGCAGTATGATCGCGCGCTTTGCGCCATGAGACTGCACCATTGTAATTGCTTTCTGGACAGCATGCCGATGCCCAGCAATAACAATTTGTCCGATAGAATTGAGGTTAGCGACTTCCACTACTTCGTCTTTGGCTTGGCCGGTTATATCAACACATACTGCATGAATAATATTTTCTTCCAATCCTAAGATTGCCGCCATTGCTCCCACACCCTCGGGAACAGCTTGTTGCATTGATTGTGCACGGAAACGCACCAATTCAAGAGCATCTCTGAAACTCAGCACTTCTGATACAACTAACGCGGTATATTCACCCAAACTGTGGCCCGCAAGAATTGTGGGGGCACCGCCACCCAAACTTTGCCAGGCACGATACACTGCAACACCCGCTGTAAGCATCAAAGGTTGTGTATTCACTGTCTGATTGAGATCATCCGCCGAACCCGTACAAACCAGTGCCCACAAATCTTGATGGAGTACCTCAGATGCTTCTGCAAAAGTTTGTTGGATTTCTGGCAAATCAGAATAACCGTTCATCATGCCGACCGATTGAGAACCTTGACCAGGAAAAACGAATGCAACTTTCATAATTACCAGCGCAGTAAAACAGCGCCCCAGGTAAAGCCACCGCCAACACCTTCTAGCAGAACCAATTGATCTGGCTGAATACGACCATCGCGTACAGCGATATCGAGTGCGAGCGGAATCGATGCCGCCGAAGTATTGCCATGCTTATCTACCGCCACCACAACTTTATCCATCGGTATACCTAGTTTTTTTGCTGTCGATTGTATGATGCGAATATTGGCCTGATGCGGTATTAACCAATCAATATCCGTGGGTTGGAGGTTATTTTTTGCCATTGCTTCTTGAACGACTTCCTCAAGTACTTTGACAGCAAATTTAAAAACGACACTGCCTTCCATATTGATATAAGGATTACCTTGAACTTTTCCGCCACTAATACTGCCTGGAACCGATAACACATTGCAATAATCTCCGCTAGCATGCAAGTGTGTCGATAATATACCAGGACGATCGCTCTGCGAAAGCACCACCGCGCCAGCACCATCTCCAAACAAAACACAAGTACTGCGATCATTCCAATCAATCAACTTAGAATAGATTTCGGTACCTACTACGAGTGCGTTGCGACATTTACCGGAACTGACGAACATATCTGCTGTAGCCAAAGCATACACAAAACCACTACAAACCGCTTGCACGTCAAAAGCAGGGCAATTTTCTATGTTCAATTTATTTTGCAATATACACGCAGTACTCGGAAAAACCATATCCGGTGTTGTAGTAGCAACAATGATTAAGTCGATATCTTTGTTTGTTACCCCAGCGGCTTGCATAGCATTTTGACTGGCATATAATGCCAAATCACTCGCAACCTGATTTTCCCCCGCAATGTGGCGTTGTGTGATGCCAGTGCGGGAGCGTATCCATTCATCACTAGTATCAACCATACTTTCCAAGTCTTGATTAGTGAGAACTTTGTCGGGTAAATAGCTACCAGTGCCTGTGATTTTTGAATACATTAATGGATTTTTGGTAAAATTTTTGAGTGAATAGAAAGCTCTGCTACATGTTCGCTGATACGACGCAACATGCCACCCCGCACCTCTTCGACAGCTCGCTTAATCGCAAAGCCAAAAGCATACTCATCTGCAGATCCATGACTCTTGATCACAATACCACGTAATCCTAAAAAACTCGCACCGTTATAGTGGCGGTGATCGACGCGGCGTTTAAATGAATTAATAACAGGCAAAGCAATAACTCCAGCCAATTTTGTCAGCAAATTACGGCGAAATTCCTCGCGCAAATAAGTCGCTAACATTTGCGCCAATCCTTCTGAAGTTTTTAGCGTAACGTTTCCAACAAACCCGTCACATACCACAACATCAGTTGTTCCTTTGTAGATATCATCGCCTTCTACATTACCATAAAAATTTAAATCACTGTTTCTCAATAATTCTGCGGCTTGCTTGACGGTATCATTACCTTTGATGTCTTCTTCACCGATATTCAACAATCCAACACTGGGAGATGCTTTGTTTTCCAGAGAAGAAACCAAGGATGCGCCCATAATCCCAAATTGAAACAAATGCTCAGCAGTACAATCAATATTCGCTCCGAGATCGAGTACATAGGTATGCCCCGTAATCGTAGGCAATATGACTGCAAGTGCTGGGCGATCAATGCCCGGAATTGTTTTCAACACAAATCTTGATGTAGCAAGCAATGCACCGGTATTTCCTGCGCTGATACACGCTTGGGCTTCACCTGTTTTAACCAAATTAATGGCTACTCGCATCGAAGAGTCTTTTTTGCCTCGCAAAGCCAAGGCTGGCGCCTCGTCCATACTGACCACCTGACTTGCTGGATGCAAGCGAATGCGCGTATTTGGCACCATTTTCGCAGCACGTAATTCCGCTTCTATGGCATCGCTAATCCCGACTAACACGATATTGACTTCAGGATCTTGCTGAAGATATTTAAGAGCAGCAGGAACCGTTACATGGGGGCCATGATCCCCCCCCATACAATCGATTGCCACAGTAACATCCAATTTTGATTCTCGATTCTCTTATAACTGAAACATCAGCAGCATATCAACACAACAAATTATTTAATCGTTTTTAGTTTTGATGACTTTTTTGCCGCGATAATAGCCATTAGGGCTGATGTGATGACGTAGATGTACCTCTCCCGTATTGGGTTCGATCGCTAATGGAGGGTTCGTCAAAAAATCGTGGGAACGGTGCATTCCACGTTTTGAAGGTGATTTCTTATTTTGTTGAACTGCCATTAAAACAACTCCTTAATTTGTTTTTTTAAGTACTGCTAACGCCAAAAACGGATTAGTAGATTGTGATGCATTATCAGTAGAAAGCTTATTTAAATCAGCTTGATAAGAATCGCATTGATTATCCCCATGACTCGGAGAGATCGGCAAACTTAAAATAATTTCTTCCTCTATCAAATCAATAACATCCAATTCAGGTACTGCCAAAATTGCATCAATATTATTGTCTTCATTGATTCGATCGAATTCGGCATTGTTTTTAGCAACATATAGATAGTTTTCTATCGCCACTTCATGCACCAAGCCATTCAAACAACGCTGACAAATCAAATTTACACCGCCCTCTATTGATAACTTTAAATTGGGCCTGCCATTTGAATCAACATGACCTTTGATCTGATAATTTAATGCACCTTCATCGCTGAATAACACATCGCGCAAACGTATCAATTCACGCAGCGCAATTTTATCACGATGTACGCTCGCATTATTTACAAATTCAACGGGATCTATCACAAATCTTACAGACATAAGGCGCGCATGTTATATTTTTTGTATCTAGCTGTCAAAAAATGTCATAAAAAAATTTATAAACAAATACTAACTTGCAATATACCTATGCAAAAAATAATTTTAGCTTCGAGTTCTATTTACCGAAAAGAGTTACTGCAACGCCTACAAATCCCATTTGAAACATTAAGCCCCCAAGTTGATGAGACACCATTACCTTCTGAGCCACCACAAGACACCGCCATGCGCTTAGCCGAGCTAAAAGCACGCAAAGTAGCTAAGATTTTCCCGCAGGCACTGATTATTGGCTCCGATCAAGTAGCTTTATTAGGTGATATTTATTTGGGTAAACCGATGGATCATAATAATGCAGTCAAACAATTACGCAGCATGAGTGGTAAAGAGGTTATTTTTTTTACTGCGATATGCCTGTTGAATAGTGCCACGAATTCTTTGCAATCGAGGTTAGTGCCCTATCAAATTACTTTTCGCCAATTGACTGATCAACAAATTGAAAACTACTTACTTAAAGAACAGCCTTATCACTGTGCAGGAAGTGCCAAATCGGAAGGCTTAGGAATCGCATTAATAGAGCGGATGAGTGGCGATGATCCGAATGCACTTATTGGGCTTCCTTTGATTGCTTTAGTTGGTATGCTGGCCCAAGAAGGCATTACACCTTTTTAATCTCTTTCGAATTTAATTTTCTCGCCCCTTAGAGCGATAGCTGATTAAAAACCAACAACTGAAAAGCATTCTTAATACCGCGCTGTTTTCGGCGAGGCACTTTATTGAGAATGCTCTCTAAAAAATTAGATTGCAAAATTGCAACTTCGATGATTCTATGAAATCATAGAAGAATGAAAAATACAGATGCAATCTTACAAGGTTAATCCCATGAACGGATACTCCCCCGTTCCAATCATTATTGTGCTCGTAGTGTGCATATTAGCGAATGGACTCGGTCTGTCTTTCAGGGGAGAGGTATTTGCGCACGAGCTGGATCATGCGCGCCAAGCCATTCCTGCAGATCCGACTGCACACTTAGCTTTTCATCGCGATAGCCTTGCTAAAGAGGGTATTGATCTCGATGCTGCAACGCATTTGTGTTTACATTCGGCAGGGCAATATCAACCTTTTTTCTTTCATTCATTACCACAAGTTTTTGAGCAAATGATCACAGAAGCTGCGATCATCCATACCTCAACCCTCATTCCAGAAACCATTCCTGATTTACCGCTCCGTCCTCCTTCAAACCTAGTCATCGGTTAGGTTGCATAGTGATGCTATTTGCGAACTCCTGTTAGCAAATAGCGCAAAAACAGGTCGACACATTCCCTTTAATTTTTGTAACGACATGTTTTAATTAGAACATTTAGTAATGTATGGAGGATTCCATGAAATGGCGCGATATAGATTTATTCCCAGCGCTTGGTAATGGGCTAGTATTAAATAAAATCAGAATTGTGCTGGTAGGTACGGTTCTAATAGTAAATTTTCTTGTTCCAACAAGCGTTAACGCTGATACTTTGACTCTTTTGCCGGATCCTATAACCGACGCAAGAAGCCACGCCAAACATTTCAGCAGCAATGATAAGGCGACTGATTTAACTTTACGCGATGCAATCAATCTAGCCTTGTTGCAAAATCCAGAACTGGCAGCTTTTGCCAAAGAAATGCGGGCATTGGAAGGAGCAACACTACAGGCGGGGTTACTTAAAAACCCCGAATTGGTCGCTAACGTAGAAAATGCGGGAAACATACAAAAGCTTGTAGGTGACCTCAATTCGGCACATTCAGTTGCACAAGAAGTGGTACAACAACTCACAACAATCCGTTTGTATCAATTAATCGAATTGGGCGGCAAACGCGCTGCACGCACTCATGCGGCTTTAATAGGCGAAGAACTTGCTGGAAATGATTACGAAGCCAAGCGAATCGAAATTATCGCCCGGGTAGCAAGCGTGTTTATTGAAGTGTTGGCAGCACAAGAGCGCTTGAGGCTTGCAGAAGAAACCCAACGCATTGCGCAAAATGTAGTGACCACGGTATCCGAAAGAGTACACGGCGGGAAGGTTGCGCCGATCGAGGAAACTCGGGTAAAAATCGGACTGTCCACTACCCGTATTGAACAAGAGCAGGCACAGAGAGATTTACTCGGTGCACGCAAACGTTTAGCGTTGTTATGGAATAGTGTGACGCCTCATTTCAATAAAGCTTTGGGTAACCTTGAAACATTGATTGCGCCACCCGAATTAGAGGCACTTGAAGAACGTATTCTGGCAAACCCTCTGACGCTTCGTGCAATGAAAAATGTCGAGCACCGTAGGGCATTGTTAAAAGTAGAACAAACCCGCGCAATCCCTAATCTGACCGTCAGTGGAGGTGCAGTGCATCATGCGCAGTTGGGTGGAACGACAGCCATAGCAAGCGTGGCTCTACCACTGCCTTTATTCGATCGCAATCAAGGCAGCGTCAAAGAAGCCCATCAACGCATCGATAAAGCCGTAGACGAGCAAGCTGCGACTGAATTACGGCTAAAAACCGAGCTGGCACAAGCTTATGAGATGATGCTCGCAGCTTGGAATGAAATCACCATTCTACGAGACGAAATACTACCTGGTGCAAAAAATACTTTTAGCGTGATGCAAAGAGGCTATGAATTAGGAAAGTTTGGCTTGTTGGAGTTACTCGATTCGCAACGTGTGTTATTCCAGAACCAAGTGCTCTACGTACGCGCATTAGCTAACTATCAACGTTTAGTGAATGACATTGAGCGCCTGATTGCCGCGCCAATCGATAGTGTCAAAGCTCGCCAAAAAGATACACCCTCCTTCCCGAAAGGGTAAAACATATCCGAGAAATACAATGATAAATCAAGCTCAACTCAAACCCATCGTAGCAGTAATTGTAGTAGGAATTATGCTATCAGCATTAATCCTTACTTTAGATAAACCTTCTGGTACCTCGGCACATTCAGAAGACAGTGCAAATACCGAGACCGCGACTGAGAATCAACCAGATACTGGCCCCAGAGGGGGGAAATTATTCAAAGAGGGAGATTTTGCAGCAGAAGTCACTATCTTCGAGAAAGGCGTACCCCCGCAGTTTAGGCTATATCTGTACGAAAAAGATAAATTGATTCCCCCTTCATCCGCAACAGTTGCAATCACCTTAACTCGCCTAGGAGCACCTGCGCAGTTATTCAAGTTTAAACCAGAAGCAGAATATTTATTGGGCGACCAAGTCGTCGAAGAACCACATTCTTTTGATGTGGCAATCGCAATTGAACGCAATGGGAAATTGATGCATTGGAGCTACAGTCAAGTAGAAGGGCGGATAGAAATGCCCGATGAAATGCTCAATAGCATGGGCATCGAGCTACTTACTGCAGGCCCTGCGGTGATCAAGCCAAAACTTAAATTGCCCGGTGAAATCATTTTCAATGAGCACAATATTGTTAGAGTCGTTCCTCGGGTTCCCGGATTGGTAACCGATGTGCAAGGGCATCATGGCCAACATGTCAAGCAAGGCGATGTGTTAGCCATTATCGAAAGTCCAGCCTTATCGGATTTACGTAGCCAATATTTTGTTGCGAGAAAACGGCTGGGATTAGCAAAGACAACCTACGAGCGTGAAAAAAAACTCTGGGAAGAAAAAATCTCGGCCAAGCAGGATTTTTTAAATGCGGAAGAATTGTGGCAAGAAGCACAGATTAACATGGAAGTAGCCACAAGCAAATTACGTGCATTGGGAGTAAAACCCGAGACTCATCATCAGGCCACTGATTTCTCTAATTTTGTCGTTCGCGCACCTATTTCGGGCATTATTATCGCCAAAGCGATAGCACGCGGTGAAGCGTTGAAAGAAGATAAGGAGATTTACACCATTGCAGACGTAGCCACCATCTGGACGGCTGTTACGGTTTATCCTAAAGACTTGAGTGCAATCCACGTGAATCAAAAAGCGAAAGTCAAAGCGACAGCTTCGAATATCGAAAGCGAAGGTACGGTCACATACATTTCTACGCTGATCGGCGGACAGACACGCACGGCCACTGCCCGAGTTGAATTGGATAATGCTGACAATCAGTGGCGCCCCGGTATGTTTGTCAATGTTGAGTTAGTATCCGAAGAAATCAAAGTTCCGATTGCGGTATCAGTCAGTGCCATACAAACATTTCGTGATTGGTCGGTGGTTTTTGGACGCTACGATAAGTTTTTTGAAGTACGCCCATTAGAAATGGGACTCAGTGATGGCGAAATGGTGGAAGTTTTGAAAGGAATGACAGCAGGAGATCGCTACGCCGCTGGAAACAGCTTTGCGCTGAAGGCCGAAGCAGGTAAAGCAGGAGCAAGTCATGATCATTAGACGCAATATTCCTCTAGAGTAAACCATCATGTTAGAAACCATTTTACATTTATCCATTTACCGACGTGGATTAGTATTGCTCGCAATAGCGATGATGGCTGCAATAGGCATTTACAGTTACCAGCATCTTCCGATTGATGCAGTTCCTGATATCACTAATGTACAGGTGCAAATTAACACGAATGCACCAGGCTATTCACCGGTTGAAGCTGAGCAACGTATCACCTTCCCCATTGAAACCATTATGGCAGGCTTGCCAAAATTGGATTACACCCGCTCGATTTCTCGCTATGGATTATCGCAAGTAACCGTGATCTTTAAAGATGGCACCGATATTTATTTTGCTCGACAACAAGTCAGTCAACGAATCCAAGAAGCGAAGGGACGCTTGCCGGTTGGTATCGAACCGATCATGGGACCAATTTCCACTGGCTTAGGCGAGATCTTCATGTGGACCGTTGATACCGAAAAAGGCGCAAAGAAACCGGACGGTAGCGAATATACACCAACGGATTTGCGCGAAATTCAGGATTGGGTCATTCGTCCACAGCTTCGAATGGTAAAAGGGGTTACCGAAATCAACACTGTCGGTGGATATGTCAAACAATATCATGTGGTGCCTTATCCCGAAAAAATGATCTCGCTTGGATTGACATTGGCGGATCTCATGCTGGCTTTGGAGCGAAATAATTTGAATGTTGGTGCCGGTTATATAGAAAAAAGCGGCGAGCAACAACTGGTTCGTATTCCGGGGCAAATCACGCATATCGAAGAAGTTAGCAATATTATTGTCGGTTCACCGCAGGGAATGCCGATTCGTGTCAAAGATGTAGCTGACGTCTTGATTGGGAAGGAGCTACGCACTGGCGCCGCAACACAAAATGGCAAAGAAGTCGTCATGGGCACCGCGCATATGTTGATTGGAGAAAACAGCCGGATCGTTTCACAAGCTGCTGCGAAAAAATTAACCGAAATCAATCAAAGCCTGCCGGAAGGTATCGTAGCAACACCTGTGTATGATCGCACCATATTAGTCGACAAAACAATCCATACCGTAGCAACCAATCTGATTGAAGGAGCGGCGCTAGTTATTGTCGTATTGTTGTTGTTTTTGGGTAATTTGCGTGCCGCCCTCATCGCTGCTTTTGTCATTCCTTTATCGATGCTCTTTACCTTCACTGGCATGGTAACCAATCATGTCAGCGCTAATCTAATGAGCTTAGGTGCGATTGATTTTGGCATTATCGTGGATGGCGCAATCGTCATTGTCGAGAATAGTATTCGGCGGCTGGCGCATGAGCAGATGCGGCTAAAACGAGAATTAACGCTATCTGAACGTCTCGATTTAGTATTTGATGCTTCCAAAGAAGCCCGCCGAGTACTGATTTATGGCGAACTCATTATCATCATCGTGTATTTGCCAATTTTTGCTTTAACCGGGGTAGAAGGAAAAATGTTTCACCCGATGGCATTGACAGTAGTAACTGCATTAGTAAGCGCGATGATTCTTTCGATTACTTTCGTACCGGCTGCAATTGCGTTCTTTCTGTCTGGCAAAGTACAAGAAAAAGAAAGCCGTGTCATGCAATGGGCAAAAAAAACTTACTTGCCACTGTTGACAGCAACCCTAAATAACCGCGAACTGACCGTAACCATTGCGATCGTGGTCGTCGTGCTATCCGGCCTATTGCTAACACGCATCGGCAGTGAGTTTGTACCCAGTTTGAATGAAGGAGATATTGCCTTGCACGCAATCCGTATCCCGGGTACCAGCTTAACCACAGCCATTGACATGCAAAACGAGCTCGAAAGAACCATCAAAAACTTTCCCGAGGTCGAACGTGTATTTTCCAAAATTGGTACTGCCGAAATCGCTACCGATCCAATGCCACCCAGTGTGGCAGACACCTTCATCATACTCAAACCCCAATCGGAATGGACAGGTTCCTATCGAACTAAAGCTGAATTAATCGCTGCAATGGAAAAAATAGTACATCAAGTTCCTGGTAACAATTATGAATTTACCCAACCAATACAAATGCGATTCAACGAATTGCTGTCCGGTGTGCGTGCTGATGTTGCCGTCAAAGTATTTGGTGATGATATCGATAAGCTATTAGATATCGGCAAAAAAATTGAGCAACTCCTAGCAACCGTACCTGGCGCCGCAGATGTACGAACAGAGCAAGTAACTGGGTTGCCGGTACTATCGATTCAAATGGATCGCACCAAAATGGCGCGCTACGGCTTAAATGGCCGTGATGTGCAAGATGTAGTAGCGATGTCTGTGGGCGGAAGAAGCACCGGATTAATTTTTGAAGGCGATCGACGTTTTGATTTGCAGATACGCTTACCTGAGCATTTGCGCGTCGACATTGAAGCATTAAAACGTTTGCCTATTAGCATTCCATTGCAAAGTGTAGCATTACCAGCCAATGCACCACAGGGAATAGGAGTGCAAGGAGGCCAAGCAGCCCAGGCTGCCAAGCCCGTTTTTGTCAGCTTGGGTGAAGTAGCCAGCTTTGAAATGACACAAGGCCCCAACCAAATCAGCCGGGAAAATGGTAAACGCCGTATCGTAGTAACAGCGAATGTGCGCGGTCGCGATTTAGGTTCTTTTGTGAACGAGGCAGAACAGTTAATTAATAAAAAAATTCGTATCCCACCTGGTTACTGGACAACCTGGGGCGGTCAATTTGAGCAGATGATTTTTGCCGCACAACGTTTGCAGATTGTTATTCCATTAGCATTAGCATTAATCTTTATCTTGCTGTATACCATGTTTGGAAATTTCCGCGACGGACTTTTAATGTTTACCGGTGTACCGTTTGCACTAACTGGAGGGATATTGGCGCTATGGCTACGCGATATTCCGCTCTCTATTTCCGCAGGAGTTGGGTTTATTGCACTTTCAGGGGTTGCCGTGTTAAATGGACTGGTGATGTTGGCATTTATTCGCGGTTTGATTGAAAAAGGCATGTCTCTGGATGAAGCCATTCAAACAGGTGCGCTGACACGATTACGTCCAGTATTGATGACCGCGCTGGTGGCGTCGATTGGATTCTTGCCAATGGCATTAGCTACTGGAACTGGCGCAGAGGTGCAACGTCCTCTTGCAACCGTTGTTATTGGAGGAATTTTATCTTCGACTACGTTAACACTGTTGGTGTTGCCCGTTTTATATCGAATCACTCACGGTAGAGAAAGAAAGCTACGCGAAGATCCTTTGAATTTAGAAGAGAAAAGTTTATAAAAATAAACCCCTAGTTTTTAAGGCTAGGGGTTAAGAAAATTAAGCTTAATTATGCAACGATCGTCGCATTAGCGTTATCTTCTTATTTATCATCGGCTTTATCTATATCTAATGATGGTTCAGAATCTCTAGGAGCATATGCTGAAGGAGGTGGTTTGTCCATTGGATGGCCATCTAAACTTTTCTTTCCTTCACAAGCCGCCAGAAATAATGTTGCCAGTGCGATTATCAACAGTAACAATAATTTATTCATGTAAAATTCGATCTCCTGTTTTTCAAATTAGATTACAAGTCGTAGCATAATGGAAGTTGTTCTTTTTTACAATTCCAGCCAGATGGATATTGGATATCTTCATGACAGCCCCAGACGTTCTACATTTAATCTAGAAGCCGCCGTTGATCACGCGATTGCCTATTAGATCAATACGTGTTCTATCTTTCAACCGTTTGGGTATAAATTATTAGATTTAATCATCCAACCTAATAGCAGCTTGTTTAATTTAAACAGTGGTTCAAACATATTGGAAAACTTTATCTAGGGAATAGACTAAAACTTCTTATGCAGCAAGATGTTATCATTATTGGCGCGGGAGTCATCGGACTAGCAACAGCTGAGCAGCTTTTATTGCAAGGCGCCAAAGTTACTCTGATAGAACGCAATGAAGTCGGCCTAGAATCATCTTGGGCAGGCGGGGGAATTTTGTCGCCACTCTGCCCCTGGGATTATTCCGATGATGTCAATAGGCTTTCTCAATACAGCGCTCAATTATTCCCACAATGGACGTCAAATTTATATAAAGCGTCTGGGACCGATCCTGAATATTTAATCTCGGGTATGAAAATTTTATCCTTTGTTGATAAAAAAATTATTGAAGATTGGCGCCTACAGTACCCTACCAAAATCAAATATCTTGCAACCTCGCACACAGATACTCACTTAAATAAGAAGCACAATCCCGGTAACCAGGATCAGGAAAATAATTCGTCAATCTTGATGCCAGATATTGCGCAAGTACGTAACCCTCGATTACTAAAATCTTTGCACATAAGCGTTTTACAATTGGGTGGAAAAATTATCGAAAATTGCGTAGTCAATCAAATCAACATACGGAATCATAACGTTCATTCATTGACTACTGCACAAGGCCAGATTTTCGCAGATTACTATGTCATCAGTGCAGGTGCATGGAGCAAAACCCTTCTGGGATCCCACGCCTTAGGGATAGACATTAAACCCATCAAAGGTCAAATGCTCTTATTTAAATTTAATGAGCCTCCCATTACCAACATTCTAATAAAAGATGATGTATATGTGATCCCGCGACAAGATGGCCATCTACTTGTGGGAAGCACGATCGAAGATGTTGGTTTTAATAAAAAAACTACCATCACAGCACGCAATAACTTGATGCAAAAAGCACGTGAGATATTACCGTCTCTGGATAAAATGCCTATCATCAAGCAATGGGCTGGATTACGCCCTGCCACAAAAAAGAATTCGCCTTATATCGGTAGGCATTCGACGCTATCTAATTTGTTTATAAATGCCGGTCATTTTCGCTATGGAATAGTTATGGCGCCTGCTAGCGCTGAGATTCTAACCAATGAAATTACCAATCATTCTCAAAAAATTGATATCAGCCCTTATCAACCGGGATCAGCTTTCCGGACAGAATTACAATAGGATATCTGACTCAGTATCACTCCGATATAGAGACTAATACTTGAATAACCACAAAACCAATAAATCGGATAGAAAAACGATCCTCAAATTATTGCGGAACTTCAGCTAACGGGATACCCAACGCTCCGGCAACGCCTGCTCCATAGGCTAAATCAGCTTTGAGACAATGACTAATGTGGCGAACCTGAATTTCACGCGGCACACCATTCAAAGAACGCGCAGTATTCTCAAAGAGAACTTGCTGTTGTGCCGGCGTCATTAGGCGAAACAAAGCACCGGGCTGTGAATAGTAATCAGTGTCTTCACGATGATTCCAATGACCAGCCGCTTGATTCAAACCTAGTAGAGGCTCTGCAAGCTCTGGTTGATCTTTCCATTCATCCGCGCTGTTAGGTTCATAACCTAGCGTACTGCCGTAGTTGCCATCCACGCGCATAGCGCCATCTCGATGGTAACTATGAACTGGACAACGTGCTGCATTCACTGGAATTAAATGATGATTAACACCTAAACGATAGCGCTGTGCATCGCCATACGAAAACAATCGCCCCTGCAGCATCTTATCTGGAGAAAAACCAATACCGGGTACAACGCTGGCTGGATTAAAAGCAGATTGTTCTACCTCAGCAAAGAAATTCTCGGGATTACGATTCAATTCCATCACACCAACTTCTTTCAATGGATAGTCCTTGTGTGGCCATACCTTAGTGAGATCGAATGGATTATAGGGTACTTTTGCAGCGTCAGCTTCCGGCATAATTTGGACGTACATCGTCCATTTAGGGAAATCACCTCTTTCCAAGCTCTCGTACAGGTCACGCTGATGGCTTTCACGATCTTTGCCGATAATGGTTTCAGCCTCTTCATCAGTGAGATTGCGGATACCTTGTTGCGATTTCAGGTGAAACTTGACCCAGTAGCGCACATTGCTCGCATTGATGAAGCTAAACGCATGACTGCCGAAACCGTTCATATGGCGATATGAAGCCGGAATGCCGCGATCACTCATGACGATGGTAATTTGATGCAATGCTTCCGGCAGCAATGTCCAAAAATCCCAGTTATTTTTTGGGCTACGCATATTGGTACGTGGATCGCGTTTCACAGCATGATTGAGATCAGGAAATTTCAGCGGATCGCGCAGGAAAAATACCGGTGTATTGTTGCCAACCAAATCCCAGTTACCTTCCTCGGTATAAAACTTCAATGCAAAACCACGAATATCCCGTTCCGCATCGGCTGCGCCTCGCTCTCCAGCCACAGTAGTAAAACGTGCAAACATCTCGGTCTTTTTACCAACAACAGAAAAAATTTTAGCACGCGTATACTGGGTAATATCATGCGTCACCGTAAATGTCCCATAAGCACCAGAACCTTTTGCGTGCATACGTCGTTCAGGAATCACCTCACGATCAAAGTGTGCAAGCTTCTCCAGATACCATACATCTTGTAGCAATTGCGGCCCACGTGGCCCGGCAGTCATGATATTTTGATTATCAACGACTGGACATCCGAAACTGGTAGTTAATTTTTTGTTATCACTCATGTGAACCTCTTTTTGTTAGTTAAGTGAGAATCTCCTTAAACCCTTTCGTTGACTGCACAAAAAAACTATTTAGCATTAAGGTGCTGGTTAAATCAATACGTAATTTATCCTTCCACTTCACTACCGTTACGCTAATGAACCAGTATTGCAACCCAATTCAAGTTTAATTTGTGATACTTACAATGGGACAGCTGTTAGATCGAATTAGTTTGTCGATTCTCAGATTTTGATGTTACCCGCTGCATGCGTAAAGGAAACTTTCTCAATCCGATCAAACCCCAAGTTACTGCTTTTCGAAATACTGTTAATAGTAATAGGGAATGGTGGACTCAGTGATGGGTCCGTTGAAGATAGGGTTAATTCCGATTTAAACCTGATAATTTCTAGGATTGCACGGGAAGATGGTACGCCAGATTACTCTGTTCTGGTTTGTTCAGCTTAAAAACATTTACAGCCAAATAGAATAGCACAAGCATTGTTATCTGGCATTGCACGGTGTTTTCATCACAAAAAAATCCACGACTCTAGCTAACGTCTGAATTACTTAATTTCATTCTCAAACGAGCAATATCTTTAATTTGTATATGCTTATTATCCACGGTAATAATCTCTTCATCCTGGAATTTTGAAAAAGCACGGCTAACCGTTTCAAGTTTTAATCCAAGATAACTGCCTATTTCTTCCCGAGTCATACGTAAATTGAAATTATATTCAGAATACCCTCGTAGATGAAAGCGGCGTGACAAATTGAGTAAAAAGGAAGCCAAGCGTTCTTCAGCTTTCATACTACCCAGTAGTAACATCACTCCGTGGTCCCTAACAATTTCACGACTCATGATTTTATGAAAATGACGCATTAACGAGGGTATGTCACGACTGATTTCCTCTAATTTCGCAAAAGGAATCTCGCAAACCTCGCTGTCTTCAAGTGCTATTGCATCGCAGGTATGCGCATCGGTACTAATCGCATCTAAACCGAGTAACTCTCCAGTCATATGAAAACCTGTAACCTGATGGCGCCCATCTTGTTCTAAAACACAAGTCTTTAAAAAGCCACTACGGACAGCATACAAAGACTGGAACTTTGTTCCTGCATGATGCAAATAACCGCCACGAGTGATTTTTCGCTTCTGACTGACGATATCTAACTTCTTCACTTCATCTTCATTTAGACCTACCGGTAGACATAATTCACGCAAGCTGCATGCAGCACAGCTTGACTTGAACTGCACAATATCAAGCTGACAGTAAATCGAAGGTTCTATCAATACGGGTTTAAACAAGATATAGTTAATTACTCTAAAAAAAACAAAAAATTACTCGTGGTGCAAGGCAGAAATGTCATCAATTTTTCTGATATTCCATTAAAAAATATAAAAAAAGAGATTAGTTGACAAAAATCAAAATAACCATTCGTGATGCAGTCAAAATACCATACCAGCTAAGTTATAAACGATTTATGTTTCTGTTACCAGCAAAGCACTTAATGGATGAGATGATGCTATATAACGTACAAAATCTCAGCATTAAGATTTAACCCCCAAGCCTGCTTGCTACAATCACCTTAACCGAGTAAGCCGTTACACCACTCTGCCCCAATCGAATGATTTATTTACTGACTTGGCTATTCGTCAAAATATAATCTGCTAAGCGATTTGCGGACTCACCTTGAATATTCTTAAAAGCAGGCATACGCATACTACCTGTTTGAAATTTCTTAATGATCGCGTCTTTATTGGCATTATTTCCACTCAAAACCATTGCAATACTCGCGCTTACAGGTTTATGGCACTCGGTGCAGGCGGTGCTGAAAATTTGCTCTCCAGAAGCATCAGCGGGTGGTGTATAGTCTCTACTAGTCCCACATCCTGTCAATACTAATAAAGCAGCAACACAATATACTTTTTTCATACTACATTTCTCCAATTGATTAGCAAATTTCTGTAGTTCTATTATTTTTTATAATTATAAAATAGACACAGGCTATTGATGGGCTTCTAACGAATTATTTTTCTGTTCATTAATCCTGATCTAATCTAGCTTAATATTTGTATTCAAAAAGCTAGAATGACGAACATTACCTAGTTGCACAACATTTTGTCAAACGATTATTTCCAGAACCTCGCAACCATCTATTCTAATGAAACTTGGGTTATAAAAAAACAGAAACCCCTGTTATACCACGGTTTCTTCTTAACATATTCTTAACATTGGCTATGTTATCGTCATCTTACCTTGCTACCGACGCAAGGTTTAGATTGATCGCTTGAAGAAAAAAGAAATACTCGATTAACACCAAACAGCGTCATTTAATTAAATGACAGGTTGTTGCTAGCACTGAGCATGCATCATGTTCATTAGAACAACAAGAGGGTATGTGCTATTGCATATCACAAAATAATAATTGTCACAGAGGGAAATTGAATGGTTAAAAAGATAAAAGTTTTAATTTTCTTAGCGTTGCTAAGTGTCTCTTCAGTAAAGCAAGCATCTGCGGATGCCACTGTCGAAGATTTTCAAGTGTGGGGAAATGTTACTGCATTGGGTAATTTCGGTTTCATCAATCCAAACAACCCGGATCTGAAGAAATTCAGATGGTGGATGGAAGGGCAAGGGCGTTTTGGTAATGATGCGACTCAATTCACGCAATCCTTGGTGCGTCCCGGCGTGGGCTATGCGATAACCGATAAACTGGTAGCGTGGGTTGGCTACGCTTGGGCACCAACGGCAGAACCGCTTTCAGTTGCACACCCATTTAATGAACACCGCTTATGGCAACAAGTTACTTGGGCTGATAACTTCCCAATCGGAAGACTGTCACTGCGTAGCCGTTTTGAGCAACGATTCTTTGATCATAATGCACCCATTTCTGGTAGCGATGACGTAGCTCATCGATTCCGCCAATTGGTTAAGTTAGCCGTTCCAATAACAGCAGTAGATCCGAATCTTAGTTTCATTGTCCAAAGCGAATTGTTTATTGCGATGAATACCGTTGACAATCCTGCGTTTATTTCTCGCGGCTATGATCAAAATAGGGCATTTGCTGGGTTGGGTTACAAGATCAATCAGTATGCAACCGTTGAAGTTGGTTATATGAACCAGTTTATTAATAGGCCACATAGCGCTCGTCCAGACCAAATGATGCACAATTTTGTGGCGAATCTTTTCCTGAACTTCTAGTCTCTAGTCGCTCTTATCTTAGACAGAACAATCCTATCTAATAAGATATATTGCTAAGTTTCTCTTCCGGTTAGTATTTCATTCATTTGCACTATTGCAATAGAAAGGATACTAACCGGTTCCTCTTTTTTTAATTCCGATCACTTTCTGGAATGCCGCTCTCGGATTTATAATCAACGATACCTCGTAGTTAGAATACCCCTGTACTGCGTGGAATTCTCGTTATGTCATTATTTTTAAAAATTCATTCTGATCACACCTTTCATGCGTGACTTTAAGACAGGCCAACGATGGATCTGTGATGTTGATTTATCACTGGGTTTAGGTACGATTCAAACGGTTCACCCCAGAATTATCAACATTATTTTTAACGCAACCGGTGAGGTTCGTTCGTATGCGAAAGCTTCAGCACCATTGACGCGGGTTGTTTTCCGAGTAAATGACACAATCAGCAGTCAAGATGGCGTCACCCTAAAAGTCTTACACGTTGTTGAGCAAGATGGCTTGCTATTTTATTCGGGAATAACAGCAACTGATCAAAAAATTGAGCTATCCGAAACAGATTTAGCGTATCAAGTACGTTTGAATCGCCCGATAGATCAGTTGATGTTGGGGCAACTTAGTCAAAACAAATGGTTTCAAGTTCGCTACAAAACATTACTAATGCGCCACCGCTTCGCACAAATGCCACTGTACGGTTTAATAGGTACTCGAACCAGCTTAATACCACATCAACTCTACATCGCACATGAAGTTGCACATCGTTATGCTCCTAGGGTTTTACTGGCAGATGAAGTAGGATTGGGAAAAACCATAGAAGCCGGCTTGATCCTTCACCAGCAACTCTTAACAGAGCGTGTTAAACGCGTATTAGTGATCGTTCCGGAAACATTGACTCATCAATGGTTAGTTGAGATGCTACGACGTTTTAATCTGCGATTCAGCATTTTTGATGAGCCACGATACCAATCCATACAACAAAGCGCGCCGGAGGATAACCCCTTTCATACGGAACAATTGGTACTATGTAGTTTGGACTTTCTGCGTGATAGCAATTCATCGTTTCAGTCCGCATTAGCCGGAAATTGGGATTTGCTAATCGTTGATGAAGCACACCACCTTCAATGGAGTGAACATTCAGTCAGCCAAGAATACCGCATTGTTGAAGCATTATCGGCCTGTACGAGCGGGGTCTTATTACTGACGGCCACCCCTGAACAGTTAGGTAAAGTAGGCCACTTTGCACGTTTACGACTCCTCGATCCTGATCGTTTTACTACGCTCTCTGATTTTGTGGCTGAAGAACAGCGCTACGGCCCTATCGCCGAAGCGATTGAGAATTTATTAAGTAACGAAGAATTGATCCCAAGCAATAAACGAATCATTGCTAAGACTCTGAACTCTACCGAATCAACAAAATTGTTAACGCAATTGACGAACAAAAAAAATACTGACGATCAGATTCGTCAATCCAGAAAATTACTGGCCGATCAATTGCTTGATCGGCACGGTACGGGCCGGATTCTATTTCGTAATAATCGTGCCACCATTAAAGGATTCCCAAAAAGAAAATTGTTTCCAGCACCACTGCCGTTACCTGAACAATACCACCAATACTTACAAGATCTCACCACAACCTATTTATCGAAACCACATTTGCTTTTGAACCCTGAATTGCTATACCAGGCCAGATCTAAGCCCGGTAGTACCGATTGGACTACAATTGATCCACGTATTTCATGGTTACAAAATTTGCTCAAGAAGCTGAAAACAGAAAAAATACTGATTATTACTGCCAACGCGCAAACAGCACTCGATATAGCCAAGGTACTTAAAATACTAACAGGCAGACACACTCCTGTTTTTCATGAGAGTTTGAATTTGATTGAACGTGATCGCGCGGCTGCACTCTTTGCCAATAACGATGACGGTAGCCAAGTTTTAATTTGCTCAGAAATCGGTAGCGAAGGTCGCAATTTCCAGTTTGCGCATCATTTGGTATTGTTTGATTTACCATTGAATCCTGATTTACTAGAGCAACGCATCGGCCGACTTGATCGCATCGGCCAATCTAGCACCATCCATATACATGTTCCCTACTTAGAAAACAGCGGATTGACTGTAATGTTTCACTGGTACCATGAAGGACTCAATGCATTTGAGAAAACCTGCCCTGCAGGACAAACTGTTTTTAAGCAAATTGAAGCTGAGCTAATTGCAATCTTGCATCAAGCACCAACGAATCTCAATAAGCTCCCGAGTCTACTTAATATGACGCGGTCAATCAGTAAAACCGTTAACGAGCAACTGCGGCATGGCCGCGATAAATTATTGGAATATCATTCGTTTCGCCCCGAGATTGCAAAAGAACTACTACAGCTCGCACTCTCTCAAGAAAATGATTCGTCACTAGCACATTATATGGAAGAAGTTTTTGATTGCTGTGGTGTCCATATCGAAGAACATCGCTCGGGCAGTTTCCATATTGAACCCAGCGAACACATGATGATCCCTTTTCCTGGCCTGGATAATGAAGGCTCTATCATCACCTACTCGAGATCCGTAGCCTTAGCAAACGAAGATATGCATTTTCTAACCTGGGAACACCCTATGGTTTTACATGCACTGGACAGAATCATCGGAGATGAATCGGGTAACGCAGTGATCACTTCTATTCAGCATAAAAATATACCACCTGGAACCTTGTTATTGGAATGCCTTTTTGTCGTACAAACACACCACATCGCATTTCAGCAAATCAACCATTATTTGCCACCCACAATGATCCGCACTTTAGTCGATGAAGAAAACAATGACTATCAAGCACAATTCTGCCATGAATCGATCAACCTGTTGCTAATGCCTGTTGCTATCAACATCGCCAAGCAGATTATTCAATTAAAGGAAAATAGTATTCTTGATCTGCTTACCCTAAGTGAAGAATGCGCAAGCAAACAAATACCCGAGATTATTTCACAGTCCCATGAGAAGGCAAAACAACTCATTTCACCTGAAATTAAAAGACTAAGGGCTTTAAAAAAAATCAATCCTAATGTTCGTGATGAAGAAATCGATTTTTTCGATCAGTTGCTGGAGCAAACAACAATCGCTGTCAATTCGCCGCAACTTCGCTTAGATGCAATTCGCATCATTGTAGCAATTTAGGAATGATCTTTTGTGTTTCCTTTATATTCCGCTCCCTACACATCCATGGCCTTTTTATTTCTATTTCTTTGTAAACCTATTGATCCAGGTAACGTTATTACGATATCTCTCTTATACGATTTCTTGCTTTATGTCTGAATGCCCAAGTTCTAATTCTTGCACTACCAAAAAAGATCTTAGATTCATTAATTTCAAGCACTTAAATGGCCCAAACCGTTGGACCTATTACCCTACTACTGAAGCAACAGTCGATATAGGAGAATTAGAAGATTTCCCATCCGATAAGATACCCGGATTTTATGAACGATTATCGGCGTGGCTACCTTCCCTCATTGAACATCGCTGCAGTTACGAAGAGCACGGTGGATTCCTACGCCGCGTCAAAGAAGGCACGTGGCCTTGCCATATTCTCGAGCATATTACGCTGGAACTACAAAATCTCGCAGGTATGAAAGGAGGGTTTGGTCGAGCGCGTGAGACATCCGTGCGTGGCGTCTATCATGTTGCTGTTAGCGCATGGCACGCTGAAATTACCAAAACAGCAATGCATTCTGCCCGTGAATTAATTTTAGCTGCAATGAATTTTGAGCAACTTTCTTCACCATCCTATGATACAGCCGGTGCCATCAACAAAATTCGCGATATGGTGGACACGCTTTGGTTAGGCCCATCGACAGCTTGCATCGTAGAAGCTGCCATGGCTCGTAATATCCCCACCATTCGGCTATTAAGCAAAGGTAACCTCGTACAATTGGGTTATGGTAATAAATGTCACCATATTTGGACCGCTGAAACTGACCGCACTCCAGCAATCGCTGAGAATATTTCGCGCGACAAAGATTTAACTAAAACACTATTACAGTCATGCGGTGTACCAGTCCCAGAAGGAAAGATTGTTTCCAGCGCTGAAGAAGCTTGGGACGCAGCTGAAGATATTGGCTTGCCCGTGGTAATAAAACCCTGTGATGGCAATCATGGCCGAGGTGTGTTTATTGAACTATCAAAACGTGAAGAAATTGAATCTGCTTATCAAATTGCGCTCAGCGAAGGTAGCGAAGTATTGGTTGAAAAATATATCGCTGGAACGGAACATCGATTATTGGTTGTTGGTGGAAAATTAATTGCCGCAACACGTGGAGATTCGGTTTCAATTATCGGAGACGGTCATTCCACTATTTCCGAGTTGATTGAATCGCAAATCAATTCCGATCCACGCCGAGGAAATACAGAAGACCACCCACTCAACTTGATACGCTTGGATAGTGCTGCGAAAATGGAAATCGCGCATCAAGGGTATGATAGCAATTCGATCATTTCTTCCGGTGTAGAAGTTTTAGTACAACGCAGTGGTAATCATGCTTTCGATGTCACTGACGAAGTTCATCCCAGCACTGCCTCAATTGCATCATTGGCGGCACGTATCATCGGTTTAGATATTGCTGGAATTGATCTGGTAGTAAAAGATATTACCCGTCCATTAAGTGAACAAGGCGGTGCTATTGTTGAAGTCAATGCTGGCCCAAGCTTATTGATGCACATTAAACCAGCAATTGGAACACCAAGGCCAGTCGGTCAAGCAATCGTAGAAAATTTATTTCCTAACAATGACAATGGCCGCATCCCTATCGTTGGGGTCAGTGGCAGCTACGGAAAAACAGCGGTTTCTTCCCTCATTGCTAAATTATTAATTCTTTCTGGCAAGCGTACCGGATTAGCGTCTAGTAATGGACTTTATCTCGATTATCGACAAATCGATAAAAATGATAGTGCGAATTGGGTTGCTGCCAATCGTACCTTAATAAACCCAATCGTTGAAACTGCAGTATTTGAAAACGGCTTTGATGCCATATTAAATGAAGGACTCGCTTATGATCGCTGTCAGGTTGGTGTTATCACCAACATTGATACAGGCCGCCATATCGGTCGTAATGATATTGAAACAGTCCAGCAGGTTTTTACTGTATTGCGCACGCAAATAGATGTCGTGATATCCACTGCTGCGGTACTTGACAATGTAGAAAAAAATATATCATTACCCACAGGTACTGCGATTCTCAACGCTAAAGATGAAATGGCAATTGAAATAGCTGAAATTTGTGATGGTGAAGTCATCTTTTTTAGTAGCGAAGCTAAATCACCTGTAATCGCACAACACTGTATGAATGGCACAGGCCCCACACATAATAAGCGCGCTGTAATCCTACGTAAGAACACCATCATTCTAACCACCGGCACACATGAGTTGCCGTTAATCAAAGTATCAGAAATATCCTCTCAATCATCTTCCAAGCCTAATACCCACGAAATAGAAAATATACTGGCTGCCATTGCAGCAACTTGGGCGCTAGGATTAGAGATCAATCTCATACGGAGAGGTATTGAAGCATTCGGTTTAAATCAACAAAAATTCAAACCTGAAAATCAAGATCTTTCAATCAATGTGCATCCCCAAGGAATTTATTCATGAAAGTACTAAAAATCCGGGCATTACGTGGCCCTAATTTATGGAGTCAACACACTTCGATCGAGGCAACTGTGTTTTGTAATGATTCTGAAAGCAAAATCAACTTACTGGATGGTTTCGAAGCGCGCCTACGTGAACGTTTTCCAGAAATACCTTTACTGCAAACCGCCGGTCATCATGATTCAATTACTCTGGCGCATGTACTTGAATTGACCACCCTTACACTACAAACACAAATTGGCTGTCCGATTACATTTAGCCGTACTGCGAACACACCTGAGCTTAATACGCATCGGGTGATAGTTGAATACACAGAAGAAAAAGTTGGCAGACTCGCGTTTGAGATTGCGCTACAACTATGCACCGCCACCACTGAAGATATTCCTTTTAATTTAACTGATGCACTCTCTCACCTACGTGATCTCTACGAAGATATTCGCCTCGGACCAAGCACTGGATCAATCGTAAATGCTGCTATTGCACGCAATATTCCTGTACGCCGGTTGACCAACGGCAGTTTGGTACAATTTGGTTGGGGAAGCAAACAACGCCGCATTCAAGCATCTGAAAGCGACAGAACAAACGCGGTTGCTGAATCAATCGTACAAGATAAAGAATTGACCAAAAAGCTACTACACGCCGCAGGCATCCCTGTACCACTTGGAAGAGAAATCGATAATGCCAATGAGGCGTGGCTAGCGGCGTGTGAAATTGGTATGCCAGTAGTTGTAAAACCGCAGGACAGTAACCAAGGCAAAGGTGTTACGGTCAACCTCACGACCCAAGAGCAGGTGGAATCTGCTTTTGCAATTGCTGCAGAGTTCAGCAGCAACGTTTTAGTTGAACGTTATATTCCAGGAAATGATTATCGCATGTTGGTGGTCGGTAACAAAATGGTTGCGGCCGCGAGACGCAATCCTCCGCAAGTCATTGGTGATGGCATACATACCATTCAACAATTAGTAGAAAAGATCAATCTTGACCCTTTGCGTGGTAATGGGCATGCAACCTCATTAACAAAAATTCGCTTGGATGAAATTTCCGTATCCCACCTAGCTGCTCAGGGATTAACGGTTGAATCCATCCCTGCTAAAGGAATACGCATCGTTCTGCGTAACAATGCTAATTTATCAACAGGTGGTACCGCGACAGATGTTACAGACGACGTTCATCCCGAATTGGCAGCACGCGTAATAGCTGCTGCTAAAGTAGTAGGATTGGATATCTGTGGCGTTGATGTAGTTTGCGACAACGTTATGTATTCGTTAGAACAGCAAGGAGGTGGCATTATTGAATTAAATGCTGCTCCGGGCCTACGTATGCACTTGCAACCGTCATACGGAAAAGCACGTCATGTTGGGGAAACTATTATCGACTATATGTTTGATAAGAGCGATGACGCACGTATTCCAATTGTTGCCGTTACTGGAACCAATGGCAAAACAACGACCGCGAGATTAATGGGCAATCTCTTTGAGAGAAACAATCAGCGCGCCGGTGTTGCTTGTACCGATGGCGTTTTTGTTAATGGGCAATGTATCGATACCGGGGATTGCAGTGGTCCTAAAAGTGCCCGCAATATATTGTTCCATCCAGATGTAGATGCCGCTGTGCTAGAAACAGCGCGTGGTGGCATGTTACGCGAAGGCTTGGGATTTGATCGCTGCAATGTAGCAATTGTGACTAATATCGGCATGGGCGATCATCTCGGTATGGCCTATGTCAATACGGCAGAAGAATTAGCGGCAGTTAAAAGAATTATCGTACAAAATGTTGCTTCGAGCGGTTATGCGGTATTAAATGCCGCTGATCCACTAGTAGTCGATATGGCTGAACATTGTCCTGGGTCTGTCATTTTCTTCGCTCGCGATAATCTTCATCATCCAGTATTGGCAACGCATCACGCTCAACATAAACGAGTTATTTATTTGCAAGGTCAGCATATTGTCGCTTCTGGTGAAGATGGTGAGCATAAAATTGCATTAAAAAACATCCCGCTTACACAAGATGGCAGCATCTATTTTCAAATTGAAAATGCAATGGCTGCGATCGGCGCGGCTTGGTCATTAGGACTTGACTGGAAAGTCATACGTGAAGGTTTAAGCAGCTTCATCAGCGATTCACAAACAGCACCTGGACGCTTCAATCTTTTCAACTACCGCAATGCCACACTGATTGCAGATTATGGTCATAATCCTGATGCTATACAAGCGCTTGTCAGCGCTATCGATAATATTCCATCGAAAAAACGCTCCGTAGTGATTAGCGCTGCAGGTGATAGACGTGATGAAGACATTCGTCAGCAAACCCGGATTATCGGCGATGCTTTCGATAAAGTAGTACTGTATCAAGACCAATGCCAGCGTGGACGTGCCGATGGAGAAGTTATATCTTTATTACGTGAGGGCTTAGGCAACGCTCGGCGTACACAAAAAGTGAGTGAAATTGTCGGTGAAGCCATCGCAATCGATACGGCACTTTCTAACCTAGAAGACGGAGAACTCTGTCTCATCTTGGTTGATCAAGTCGAACAATCTTTGGGACAAATTAATCACCGTATTGCTCTCGGCTAAAAGTCTCATACGAAAAAACCGGAGAAGTCATTAATCGACTTCTCCGGTTACTTTGGGAGAAATATTGCGATGTTACTCGCAATTTCTATAACGACATTTCTATCGTTATATTCAAAAATATTAGAAATATGTAACACGTTTTACTGCAGCTTCACCGTATTTCACTCAAACATTTTTTAATCCAATGACTGGTCAATTTCTCTTGTACCGTATTTTGGCGCAAGCGCGTTGCCAATCCAGAAAAATCAACTTGATCAAGCGGTTGATCCTGATTAAAGCAAGAAAACACATAGGTAATTTTTCCCGTTGCAGGATCTTTATGCGGCTGCAAGCATTGTGCGCAAATTTCTTTCATCATGCACTGCATTGGTGAGTTAATCGAACCGATCGCAAAGTGGTCTGATTTAAGATAAGGTTTTAGCTGATTATGACGCGCAACACCCACTGCAGCCATCATCCGATCTGAGCCAATTGCAATAATATGATCCGCTTCGCTGAGCGCAACCGGTTGATCACCTAACTCACCACTACCATATGCCACCATCGCTTGTACAATATTGCCAACAAAGCTTTTATCTTGAGAACGCGCTGGCGAGAAACCTGGCGCTTCGTCACAACACCATACGACGATATCTGCAGCAGTTTCGATTTCCGTTACCTTATAGCGATCAACTAATTTCTTGTAGCCAGCAAAATAAAGTACTTTCGACCCGGCCGCCCGTGCAGCAGCGCCAATCGAGAACAATACAGCATTACCTAGCCCGCCACCAACCAACACTATAGTTTTCCCCCCAGATGGAATTTCAGTTGGTGTTCCGGTAGGTCCCATTAATACAACCGGTTCACCCGTTTTTAAACGCATGCAAAGATCTGAAGATCCGCCCATTTCTAATACGATCAACGAAACCAAACCATGTTTGATATCTACCGACGCACCTGTTAATGCAAGCCCTTCCATTGCCAGATGCGTATCTCCAGTGCTAGATGCAAAAGCGGCGTAATTCTGTAAGCGATAAAACTGTCCTGGGAGAAAGTGTTCTGCCGCCATTGGTGCATGAATAACGACTTCAACAATATTAGGCGCCAACCTTTCAACTTTATGAACCGTTGGGCGCAATTGTTGGTTCAACCCCGTAAAGAATTGCTGCGCTGACTGTTGAGATGCAGGTTGAATACGTTCCAATACACGACTTACCGTAGGATAACCTTGCTTTGCGCTGGACATTGCTTTAACCACGTTCCCCGAATAAGATGGATGCAGATCGCCAAAAAAACTAATAAAGCGCTCATCTTTGTCATCTTTGTCATCTTTGTAACGACTCATCAAAACCATCGACGTATCTGGTTTCGGATTGGCAGGTTGCGGTTGAACAAGATTCCCTTGCTCATCACAAGCCGAGAAATAACGACCACTGAGCTTATACAGCTCGCTTTCCTCCCTCGCCAATACAGTATTGGGTTGTGTCCCGGCTGCAACCAACAATGCCCGCGCTGGTAATTCAACACTACCAGAATCATGCCATTGACCGCCTTCATCGCGTTTCTGAATGGAAAAATTAACGGAATGCATATGTTCCCATTGATCTACATTGACTCGCTCAGGTGTTAATCCTTCAGCAAACCAGATGCCTTCCTCTAACGCTTTTTCTACTTCTTCGTGGTTCAATGTATACGATGGGCTGTCAATCAAACGTTTCCGATAAGCAATGGTTGCCCCTCCCCAAGATTGCAACATAGGAATAATACGTGGCGCACGTCCTTGTTGCCGTGCGGCTTGACGTTCAGCGCGAATAGCCCGTCCATGGGTGATGAATTCATCCGCAATTAATTGCTCTTCCGCATCCCACGCTTGTCGAACAGCATCCTCACCTTGAAGAGTAACCAGTATTTCATAGCGCCTCAAGAATTTTTCAACCTGCACAGGATAATAAGCTAATGCTTCTGTGGCTGTATCAATCGCCGTCAAGCCACCTCCTATCACAATTACAGGCAAACGCAATTGCATGTTAGCAATAGAGTCACTTTGTGCAGCGCCCGTTAACTGCAGTGCCATCAAAAAATCGGATGCTGCACGCACACCTCGAGCCAATCCATTCGGTAAATCGAGAATGGTTGGACGCCCCGCTCCACTTGCCAGTGCGACATGATCAAACCCCATCGTAAATGCATCATGGGTAGTCAATGTGCCACCAAAACGCACTCCACCAAACAAAGCAAATTCTTCGCGACGTTCAAGTAATAAACGGATCACTTTTAGGAAATTCTTGTTCCAACGAACAGTGATGCCATATTCTGCCACTCCCCCGAAACCGCCTGGGGTGCGCTGATCAAGATCTTCTTCCAGAGTGCTGATATGTTGAATGGCCTTAAATGTGACGCGCTCACCTTGTTGATTGATACCGGATATAAGCTCTGACAATGGTTCGATTTTAAGTCCATCAATTCCAACCACGGTGTGGCCATCGTTCATCAGATGATGTGACAGCGTGTATCCAGCTGGCCCCATTCCCACCACCAAAACCTTGCGACCTGAAGCTGTTTTAGGAACAGGACGACGCAGGTTTAACGGATTCCATCGCGTGAGCAAACTGTAAATCTCAAATCCCCATGGCAGTTCCAATACATCTTTTAATGTTCGCGTTTCTGCCTGCGGAATATCCACAGGATCCTGTTTCTGATAGATACAAGATTTCATACAATCATTACAAATACGATGGCCCGTTCCAGCACACATCGGATTATCAACGACAATCATCGCCAAGCTACCGATTGCAACACCTTGCGCCTTCAGTTTATGAAATTCGGAAATTCGCTCTTCCAATGGACACCCAGCTAATAAAGCGCCTAGTTCACTTTTTTTGAATGCTCGAGGCTCATCGGGTGATTTGGGTTTTTGTATAAACCCTTTTGAACAGGAATCTTTTCCTTGTTCATGACACCAAATGCAATAATTGGCTTCATCTAATGCGCCCATCAAATCGGTACCTTTATCAGTCAAGGCAAACCCATTGCGTTCACGATGATGATTCAGTCCATGTACAGGGTAACCTGCCGTTTCATCTGTCTCTAATGACAACAATCTTTGATAATCCAACTTTGCTGGAGATGAGAACAAGATACCTTGGCGAGTATGTCGCTGCCCTTCAGGGGTTCTCAGAGCCCATGCAGCATAACGTAATGCCTTACTCAAACGTGATTCATTATTAACTTCTGCTTCCATCCACTCGACAACTTTATTGGCAAAAATTAATTCCGAGAATATTCCACCAAATTCTTGAGTTAATTCTTTTTCCAATGCCAAACCATCAATCGTAGCCAATTCGTTATCGTTGATTTTCGATTTAGCACGTCGTTGCACAAATTGCCTTTTGCAAAAATACAACGGAGCCAATTCATGGTGTTGAGTGGCTAATTGCCGCACTTCACTTGTAATGCCAAATAGACTTGCAATAAAGTCTTCTAACCACGGAGCAATATCGATCAATAACGCTGACTCATCTTTTGGTAATAGATTTTCGGGATATGCACGTGCGGATTCCATTCTTTGCAACAGCGGATCATCACTAGCGCTTAAAAAATCGATAAAAAACCGATCCAGCTTAACGAGTCCATCACGCCTATAAAGATCAGCAATGGTAAGACCAAAATTTAGATTCAATGAGTCTTTCGTATTTCCTTTTTGAGTTTCCATTGTTATATTTAAGTTTGTTATATACAGTGACCAGTCTATTTATTTTTATTAGATTCAGAGACAGCTCGGTAACTACTTCGACGATGCGTGGATCATTGATAATCCGATAACCATTGAATAAATTCATCTGGCAACATCGGCTTGGCAACAAAATAGCCTTGAATTTCATCGCACGCAAGCTCAGCAACCAACTCATAATCCGCTTGCGTCTCAACACCTTCAACCACAACATTCAAGCCAAAGGCTTTGCCCAATTTTATGCTGGACTCTAGAATAACGCGCGTGGCAAAATCCTCAGCTGCGTTATGAACAAAGATTCGATCAATTTTAAGTTCCGTAAAAGGCATATATTTAAGTGTTTCCATCGATGCGTAGCCCGTACCAAAATCATCAATGGACAAACCAAAGCCTTTTAACCTGAAGCGCGTCAAAATATCGAGCGTTCGCGCAAAACCTTTTCCTAAATTTCCTTCGGTAATTTCTAAAATGACTCGGTCAGTAGGTACATTGAAGTTCCACACTACTTCCTGATAAATCTCAGGCAGATTAAACCGATCCAGATTCTCCATCGAGATGTTAACCGAAATTTTCAAATCGATTCCTTGTTGCAACCATATCTCCAATTGCTGAACCGATTTTCTTAGAATACTGCGGGTAAAATCATTGATAAGGTCATTGTCTTGTTCAATAACAGAAATAAAATTATCAGGAGAAATATAGCCATATTTTGCATGACACCAGCGCGCCAAGCATTCAACACTTGTCACCTTACGGGTCAATGCAGAAATCTTAGGTTGAAAGAACACACTTATTTGATTGTCCCGCAAGGCTTGTTTAATTTCTTCTACATCAAAGATTCTAATTTGGGTGGAATAATCCGACGCTTTATGGATAGGCAGCGGCAACTTCTCAAGTACGGCCGCCAAAGAATCCAACGTGACCGGTTTTGCCAATGTGCCAATAATATTTAATCCATGTGCAATTGCTAAGCGCTCAGTTGCTTTGAGTAAATCGATTTCGATTCCAGAAAACAATACGATTTTTCCACTATATTTCTGGTTTGCGATATTCCGCAAAAATTCAATGCCATCCATACCTGGCATTTCAATATCACATATTAATAAATCAATCGATTCTGTTTGGTTCGACAAAACCCGTAAACCAGCTTTGCCGTCTTCAGCCAAAAATACTTCACTGATAGCGAGTTCCCTGAACATCTGACTAACAAATTCAAGCATGAACTTGTCATCGTCAAGGATTAGTACACGTATATTTTCCTTGTTATCCATGCA
Source organism: Nitrosomonas sp. (assembly GCA_024281825.1). GTDB lineage: Bacteria > Pseudomonadota > Gammaproteobacteria > Burkholderiales > Nitrosomonadaceae > Nitrosomonas. The sequence continues at coordinate 104,865 of JAMWZY010000003.1, forward strand.
GAAAAATAGTGTGATCTCGCATAATCATCGCAACGAATATAAACACTTTCATCATTTCAAAACCATATCTATCACTACACAGAAAAGAATTATCTTTACAAGAAAAATTCTTTCTACCTATTACCAATAACGCTTCATAATGCTAATCCGTATTACCAATACAGTCACAATTGGTCATTTTTATTGCATTTAAACGTCCATAACAGGCATTTGATATCCATTTAATTCTCACAGAGATAGGTTTCTACTACGTTGTACCCTGCGAAATAGCGGCAACTTTTGATCAACAGACTTTTGATAAAACTCTGAGAAATCGCTCAGTCCCTTTATGGCATCCTCAATTTTACGATCCGGACGAGGTTCAAAAGCATCAAATCCAACACGTTGCATATAAAACAATTGATCACGCAATACGTCACCTATTGCACGTAATTCTCCAGTATATCCAAGCCGTACACGCAAATTATGAGCAATGGAATAGCTGCGCCCATCAGAGAATTTCGGAAAATCCACTGCGATTACAGAAAATTTATCAACATCATCTTTCAACAACTCTGCACGCTCATCACTGGCTAACCAAACACCCAGTTCAGAGCGCTTTAGTAAAGCTTCCCGTTGCTGTAACCAAACTTGCAACGGAACAATGATTTTTCCATCAGGTATCAGTACGCTTTCAGGTGACTGCTGTTCGCCAAGTCGCAATATAATCCAGTTATCTTCGACAATGGCTTTATTTTTTATAATTTTCATTGTTAAAATCTCGGGGAATAATAGGGAATATCATACTGCGCTGGCACTACCGCGTACTTGTCATCAACAGCTTCTTCTTCAGTCAGTTCGGTCGCATATACATAATCTTTGAAGGGTGCAAGACCGATTCGACGTACCGTATCAATAAAACGCTCGGTCTCGATTCGATTACGCAAATAAACTTGCAATAGGCGATCAATCACTTCAGGTACTTGGTTAAACGAAAAAGAGGGGCCGATGATCTTACCCAACGAGCTTTCATTGCCTTCTGATCCGCCAATGGATACTTGATACCATTCTTCATGGTCTTTTTTCTCTACACCCGTAATACCGATATTCCCAATATGATGTTGCCCACAAGCGTTCATGCAACCTGAAATATTCAAGCTGATATCACCAATGTCATGCTGGAAATCAATATTTTCAAAACGTTCTGCAATCATTTTAGCCAATGGAATAGAACGTGCGTTAGCCAATGTACAAAACTCCGCTCCAGGGCAACTGATAATGTCAGTCAGCAACCCAAAATTCGGTTCCGTCAATTTGTGTGCGGTTGCTTCTTGCCACAAACTAATCAAATCTTTTTTGCGAACATCGGCCAGAACCACATTTTGCTTGTGTGTAATACGCAATTCCCCAAAGCTATACCGATCCGCTAGCTCTGCCATTACTTCCATTTGCTCTGCAGTCGCATCTCCCGGAACATTGCCAACTTTCTTCATGGATAACACGACAATGGCATAACCAGGTTGCCGATGTGGCAACACATTTCGCAACATCCAGTTTGAGAAAGAACGACTGTCGGCTTTGAATTCATTCAACTTGGAATCATCGTTAGGAAGCGTTTCATAAGCTGGGTCGATAAAGAAAGAGCATACTCGCTCAACCTCTTCAGTCGTCAGGGTACCCGAACCATCTTTAAGATGTTCCCAGTCTTCCTCGACTTGACGCTTAAATTCATCAATGCCAAGTGCTTTGACTAATATCTTGATACGTGCTTTATATTTATTGTCACGTCGTCCATACTGGTTATATACGCGCAAAATAGATTCCACATAAGTAAGAATATGCTGCCACGGTATAAAATCATTAATTTCAACACCGATAATTGGCGTGCGACCCAATCCTCCACCGACCAATACCCGAAACCCGATTTCGCCTTGCGCATTTTTAATAACCGACAACCCGATATCATGCGCATAAATAGCAGCACGGTCTTCTTTTGCGCCACTGATAGCAATTTTGAATTTGCGCGGCAAATAAGCAAACTCAGGATGAAACGTGCTCCACTGACGTAAAATTTCAGCATAAGGTCGTGTATCCACCACTTCATCTTGTGCAACTCCCGCAAATTCATCCGAAGTAATGTTTCGCACGCAATTGCCAGACGTTTGAATCGCATGCATTTCGACCGATGCAAGATCCGCTAAAATGCTAGGTACATCTTGCAATTTAAGCCAATTGAACTGGATATTTTGACGTGTAGTAAAGTGTCCGTAGCCCCGATCATATTGGCGAGCAATATGCGCGAACATGCGCACTTGCTCAGAGGAAATCAAGCCATATGGAACCGCAATACGCAACATATAGCCATGTATTTGCATGTACAAACCATTTTGTAACCTCAAAGGCATAAACTCTTCTTCTTTCAGCTCTCCCGAAAGACGGCGCCTCACTTGATCGCTAAATTGCGCAACTCGCTCGCGTACGATTTGATAATCATATTGATCGTAACGGTACATTTTTACTCCTTTTTCCTTTGTTGCTATGAACCAGTTGAAGTATAGCGTTTAGATACCGGCAGCAATAATGCTGCATCCAATGGGAATTTGGCACCATAATTCAGGATATGATTGACATCAGCATCCTCATCATGCCGCAAAGCCATGCCAATATAGGCATACTCGCCTTTTTCTCCTACCACAATCCCGATCCGTCCACCGCAACCATTAAACCATGTCACTTGCTTTGGCTTATTTTCAATATTTGTACTCATCCATCATCCTTGTTTCATTATGGAAAAGAATCTCATCCATTTTTGCTTCGATATTCAATTATTTTATTGCCTGACTCACGCTTGCAAATACTAAGAGATTCCTCTATCACAATGCAATCAAGCGCAACAGATCGGGTATTTTACCAAAAAACAGCTCTGATAACCGATTTGTTCAATGAACCGTCAACCATGCTATAGAGGCAAAAATAAGAAATATTCAACGCTACGCCAACTATCGACCATGATGGAATGATCGGCATCATAACAACAGAGCGGTATAATTCAAAATAATATTATGTTAGATTTATATAACGATTATTTATGACAACCACGGGGGAAATGTGAAGCTACAGCAATTGCGATACTTGTGCGAAACCGTTAATCAAAACATGAATCTATCCAAAGCGGCAATAAAACTGCACACATCTCAACCCGCTATCAGTAAGCAAATTCAGCTGCTCGAACAAGAACTCGGTGTCGACATATTCTTACGTAACGGTAAGCGCTTTATTCAAATTACCCCAGCTGGGCAATTGATCGTAAAAACCGCCAAAGAAATGCTACACGAGGCAGAAAATTTAAAAAAAATCGCTCAAGAGTACAACAACGAAACAGATGGAACACTCACGATCGCAACGACGCATACACAAGCACGCTATGTTTTACCAGTAGTAATTAAACGCTTTATCGCACGTCACCCAAAAATTAAACTGACTCTGCGACAAGGAAACCCAACACAAGTTTCTACCATGGTTATTTCTGGAGAAGCAGACATTGCAATCGCAACCGAGGCAATCGAGCATTTTCACGAGCTTGTGATGCTGCCTTGCTACGAATGGAATCGATGCATTGTAGTACCCCCTAAACATGCGCTCTTGAAAAACAAAGAAATCACTTTAGAAGCCATTAATCAGTATTCCATTATTACCTATGATTCAGCTTTTACCGGACGGTCAAGAATTAACCAAGCTTTTGAAACAAAAGGCATGGAACCTAACATAGTACTCACAGCGATTGACTCGGACATCATTAAAACCTACGTGGAACTAGGACTAGGCATCGGTATACTCGCCAACATGGCATTTGACCATAAGCGTGATAGCAATCTAAGATCAATTGACGCCAGTCATTTATTTGAATCGAGCACTACACGTATCGGTATCAATCGCAATAGCTATATCCGCAGCTACATCTTTGATTTTATAGAAATGTTTGCGCCACATCTGACAAAATCAACCGTAATGGCGAAATTACAAAACCGGAGCTCAGTTCCCTGAAATTACGCTACAACAACCTGAGGTATCAAATTCAAAAGATGCTACCATCGAATTTCTGTGATCGAGCGGTATGGATTATCGAGAAATCTACGCAAGTTCCGGAACAATACGCTTCCCAACGCTTATTCACCTGAGTAGATAATTAATGGGGGATAGGGGAATTAATACCTGAGGCCTGTCTGGCCCAATACCGTCGGCAGAAGGGAACAGTGTTTCGTGAAATGGCAGTGTATTTGCAAAACCGCTGGTTTGTGTCTGGCTTTTGTTGCGAATAAGCCTTTTCAAGGAAAAAAAAGATTGTTGAGGATTGTAGTCAAAAATCAGCATATTGGAGATCATCTGTATTCTGCTGGTATGAAATGAAGTAAACGCATCTCTACCTGCACTAAAATCCGTCACAATCGAATTAACCAAGATGATCAACTCATGTCCATTAAAGTAACCAGTGGCATCCAGCGATTCGAGTGGTTGCGGCGGAATAGTAAAATCCAAACTTCCAGAAGCGAAATATCCTAAAGCAGTCACGTGATCAATACAAACACTCCCGCTCGTATTGACAAACCTTGGGATACCCCCCGTTAATCTCAAGCGATACATCCCTTGGCCGAGGTCCTCTGTCACTTCAAATTTACTTTGGATGAGTAGCCCTGTCGTTGTTACATCACTATCATTAGTAGTGTTAAAGCAATCCAATCCGTCAAAAACGATTGCTGTGGCAAAAACATTATTACAAAGACCATGAAAGATTGCTATACAAATCAACATTCGGATTATCTTCATGACAACACCCTATGTAGTTAAGCTTTAAACCATTCATTCACTGACGCTGGAATCGATAAATTCCATTCTCACAAAACCCTAGAAATTACGACCTCACCAAATTGTATAGCTTTGCAAACGTATCACCTACATACTTTATTTGCTCCGAAGTGTGCGCCGCATTAACGCTGCAACGTACCAGAGATTTCCCTTCAGGAGCTGCCGGAGGCAAGATAAGATTCACATAAATATTATGTTCCAACAAGCTTCTCCACATTAGCAAAGCTTGTTGCGGCGTATCTAAGATAGCAGCAATTACTGGCCCAGGATCTGGCCCTAATTGATAACCAGTTTCTTTGAGTTGCGCATAAAGTTGCGTGCAATTTTTCCATAACTGCGTACGCAAGTGACTACCTTTACGTAACAATTCCAAAGCTGCTCGCGTTGAAGCAATGGTTGCTGGTGAAGGTGATGCGGTAAAAATATAAGGATGACTCACATACCTTAATTGCTCAAGTTGGGGATGATTACTGACACAAAAACCACCGATGCTGCACAGGCTTTTACTAAAAGTACCCGTAATAAAATCTACTGCCTTAAGTAATCCTGTTTGCTCTACCAAACCTTGGCCGGTTTCTCCGAGCACACCCAGCGAATGCGCTTCATCGAGGAGTAAAATACAGCGGTATTTGTTTTTCAATTCAACAATCTCAGCCAGAGGTGCCTGATCACCCAGCATGCTATAAATACCTTCGGCAATAATCAATGTTGTTTCTACACGTTCTCCTAATCTACGCAGCCGCTTTTCCATATCAGCAACATCATTGTGTCGAAAGCGGACAATGTCTGCACCGCTGAGTATGCACCCATCGTAAATGCTCGCATGAGAATCGCCATCAATCAACACTGTATCACCCGGTCCAACCAAACCTGAAATTGTACCTAGGTTAGCCTGGTAGCCGGTAGTAAATACGATTCCTCCGCTACATTGATAAAAATCAGCAAATTCCCTTTCCAAGGCTCGATGACCAAAATAGCTTCCATTCGCCATCCTGGAACCCGTTGTCCCAGTACCCTCTTTATCAAGGGCCTCGTGCGCTGCTTGAATACATTCCGGTGCAAACGTAAGCCCAAGATAATTATTGGTACCCAGCAATAATACCCGCCGATCACCAATACGAGCCTCAGTAGCAGAGTATACTTCCTCGATTGGTATACCAAAGGCACCCACACCATCTGGCAATAAAGATTTTCGTGCCGCAGCCGCAGCATCTAATTTCTCAAGTAAATTCATTATGATGCGGATTTAATTTTATGAATCAATTCAGCCAACTCATGGACTGTTTGTATATCCGTAAGCGCATTAATAGGAATTGAAATATCAAAGGCGTCTTCAATTTCCATAATCAAACCCAATAACTTAATGGAATCAATGGATAATTGCGTAATAAGATTGGTTTCAGGCGAAATACTCTCTTTTGATGTTTTAGACAAATCGGCTAAGCGATCACAAAGTAATTGAACTATCTGGTCGTAATCTGTTTCACTCATACATTATTTCTAGAATTTCGGATTTTATCTAGATTACTTCAGATAATGAATCTTGTAAACGAATACGAGGTTTCCATTCGGGAAGAGCATGTTGTATGGGTACGTTATCACACACCCAATCAGTATGCTGCAACTCATTCACCTTACCCGGCGTCAGCATAGGAGAATACCGCAACAGCCTCGATAAAACCAAATTAAAAAAAGCGATACTACGAATCAGTGGGTTAGGTATCGAAACACATCGAATGGACCGCTTCCATTCATGCCGTACTAAGTCCAACAAACTTTGGTAATTATAACCACCAGGAGTACCATCATCGAGTTCAAATATTCCACCTATGGATTTCTCTGAAGATAACCAGCATAGTATAGCCGCTATTAAATCTTTCACATGCAGTAACCCGAATCGATTATGTATTCTCCCCACTACGGGAAGCAGACCACGGCGCATTGATTTAAATAATGGCTTTAATTCTTTATCACCGGGACCATATACAGCCGTAGGACGAAATACTGCCCAATTCAGTCGGTCAGAATATTGATACAGAACCTGTTCTGATAAATATTTACTCTGCGCATACCAGGATAGCTCCGGTTGTCTCGCAGCTAAAGATGAGATATACAAAAAACGTGGAGACTGAGATTGTCGAACAATTGCTTCCAGAAGATTTTGTGTACCCCGGATATTAACATCCGCAAACTGTTTGAATGAACCACCCCTAACAGTTGCAGCACAATGAATAACAGCTGATGCATCACGAACCAAGTAATTTAGTGCTGTAGAATTACCTAAATCACCCTGAATCCACTGAATTAGCTCGTTACTGGATTGGTATTTTCGTCCAAGAGCACGAACCTTATAACCATCCTCAATAAGCTTCTCCGTTAGGTTCTTACCGATGAAACCTGTAGCCCCGGTCACAGCTACAAGTTTCAACATTTTTCCTTATCTATCTCCAGATTCCACAGCAGATAATTGCTGACCATCCAAGTTTGTTCTTTGAATATAGCCTTGCCTCGCTGCAAAACGAGATAGTTTTCCTGACGATGTTCTCGGTAAAGTATGAGGGGGCACTAGTTCTACTACACAATTTACCCCAAATGCCATATAAACTAATTGCTGCAAACGGGTTGTCAATGATTGACGTTCAGCAATTGCAGAAAGCCTACATTCAATTACCAATACGATCGTTGTTGCTCCGTCTTCATCACTGACACCAAATGCTGATGCTTCTCGAGATCTCACCTCCGGTTGCTGCTCCGCAAGTTCCTCAATATCTTGAGCACGTATATTGCGACCATTAACGATAATAACGTCTGTACGTCGACCGGTTATGTATAAATCGCCTTCAAAAAGAAAACCTATATCACCGGTATCTAACCAATTACCAGACTTCAACGCTTTGTTAGTTTCTTCAGGATTATTGAAATAACCCGTCATTACGCTATCGCCATGTACCAGAACACTACCAACCATCATTTCAGGTACTTGCTCGCCTGCTTCATTGACTATTTGTACGATATGACCTGGCAATGGGCGGCCACAGTTTACAAACTCACTTTGCTTACGCCCTTCTGCTTGTATTCTAACAGCAATCTTTCTATCAATCAGAGCCTTACTGTCTACTTGTATACTTCTACAGCCCTCATTAATTTTCGAAAAAGTCACAGCGAGTGTAGATTCAGCCAGACCATAACAAGGTAAAAATGCATGCTCACTGAATCCAGCCGATGCGAATCTTTCAGCAAAATTCCTGAGGATGCCAGGCTTGATCATTTCCGCGCCGATTCCCGCTGCTCTCCAGCAACTGAGATCCAAGTCTTTCAAATCAGAATCTCTTACTCGCATCGCACACAACTTAAGACCAAAAGGTTGACTAAATGCAACTGTGCAGCGATTACGGCTGATAATTTTTAACCATTGCAGTGGCCGTATAGCAAAATCTCTAGTAGCCAAATAATCCACTGATATCTGCGTTACCATTGGAGCCAACACTAATCCGACCAAGCCCATATCGTGATAAAATGGCAACCAAGATGCTGAGCGATCATTCGGTTTTATTTCCAAGCCATTTCGAACAATCCCTTGTAAATTACACATCAAGGCTCGCTCAGTAATCACTACCCCGCGTGATGCGCGCGTACTTCCAGAGGTAAATTGCAAATATGCAGTCTCATCCGGATGATTGTCTTGAAAATCAACATCTTTAATGGGAAACTCACCTAACTCTGCAGGAGTACCCACCCACTGCAAGCTCTCGACATGCTCGGCCGCTTCTTTCAAGAAGCCCACATAATCGATATTCGCCAAAGCTATGCTAGCTTGACCGCTTTCAAGCATACCCCTAAGTTGTTGAACATATATCGCGTGACTGCCAAGATTAACTGGAACAGGCATCGCAAATGGAATCAAACCAGCATAGCGACATGCAAAAAACAACTCAATAAACTCAGGAGAAGTATCGGCAATAATTGCCACTCGTTCGCCGCGGAGCAAATTCAAACCAAATAGACGTTTTGCCAAAACTCGTGCGTTTTCCCTTAATAAACTATAAGGTAAAACTGAGCGTAAACTCCCTTTAGCATCGTAAAAATTATAGCCTGTAATTCCTTTTGCCGCATACTCCAACGCACTCGTTAATGTATCAAAATCCGCCAATCTTTGAGTCAGCGTATTGAGTGTGGATGTTATTTGTAATTCGCTTGAAGGCTGAAAATCAAACGCTTGCGTTAGCGGAGCGCTCAACTTGGTTATTGTCGAACTCAAGATCTTCCCCTCGAAGTAATAGTACCAGCCATTTCTCTTCTTTCATTTAAAAGAAGAGCAGAAAAATGCGGTCGCGCGTACCAACGCCGATTATAAATAAATAAAAAATCACATTCTTTTGTCTTGAAATTTATCATTTAAATGCTTACCGCTGACGTTTCTTAATAATATGAATATGTCATATTTGACCACACCGCAGCTTATATAAGGTACTTTTTACTGTCAAGGCAATATTAAAATAGTGTTGCACACAAACAACAATTTATGTTCCATATCTTACTCACTTCAACTTATTTGTAACAACCATTATATAGCCCTTGATGCCTCCCAAAAGCTTAATACACCTTAAACTGGCTATTCTATTTACTCCAACCTGAATTTTAGAAGAAATCTGATCAATTACTCGATCGCTTCATATAAAGCAAATGGTGGGATTGATAGCATTTTTTTTAACTTTAGTGCCGCCAAGTTGGGAATTTCATACCCTTCTGCATCAAGCACATACAACCTCCCCCTACTCTCTTTCAGAAGCTGAATATCCGGAGTAGTTAATATTGAACAAAAAACAATCGGCTCGAAGTTCGTAGGTAAATATTCTGTACATGACTTATTTTCAATTGGCCTTTTCTCTATTACAAAACTCTTATCACCAGGATTCTTTTTACCAAAATACCGCAACAATTCTACATAGCTTTGCAGGGAATGCTGTCCAATAGATGCATCATACCCCGACCAAGTTAAATATGCCTTGACATTAGATGCATAAAGGTAATCCCCTATTTCCTTCGCCTTTAGAAAGTCAACAGTCCAACGTTCATACATAGGACGCACAAACAAGCCCAGTTTCGAATCAAAAGACTGTTGATTGGACTGGATGCTACCTTTCTTGGCTAATGAAGTGAACAAATATTGTTGAGCTTTCGGAGGAAGATATATAACCGCAAAATTACGCGCATTTAATATCATAGAATAAGGAATTAGAGCTATCATCAACGTTACAGATAGTGCCAAAACAGCTGGCAATATCCGCTTTTGTTTAACGAATGCTTGAACGATCCACCCCCACCCTTCCCCAGCAAGAATCAATAATGGCAATACAATATAAAATGCCATGCGCGATTGAACTGCACGCCCACTCAAACTATCGATCAACAAGGGTAATAGTGAAAGTAACAACCAAGTCATTGCAAAAAGAATAATAGGCTCGCGCCACCTCAATGCTCCCACACACGCACCAACCCAAAGCAATCCACCTGCAATTATGATGGAAAATATGCTTTTTAAGGGCGCCGAAAAGAACACTTCTTTTGCATTGGATGAAAATTCCAATAACACCTGCGGGTTTACTAATGGATAAAACCACCACGCATAAGCCAAATATAGAGAAAATGAAATCAAACCTGTAACAGCAATAATAGACAGAGTATTTAGCCTTTTCATAAATACTAATGTACAGGCCATTAATATCAAAAAAATAACGCCAGGCAATACTGCATCAACGCGAATAAAAAATAACAAAAATAATAAAATACCCGCACTTGATGCGATGAATACAGAACTACGCTCAATCGCTTTTAATAACGTAATAGCGAATAAAACCAATACCAGAAACGCAGGAGGCTCACTAACCAAATGCCCTTGAAGGCCACGATAACTATCCGACGCGATATATGTTATTGCCGCAAAAAGATAGCCCACCCACCAAAATGAGTTTGCGAAATTCGAATCGAGTGCATTACGCTTGAATAACTTGATAAACTGATGGGAAAGCATAATTGTCAGCGCAATACCCAATGCCATAAAAATTCGATATAGCCACTGCATCGCTACTAGCGCAGATTCATTAGCGCCAAATAATCGTGTAACTTCACTGAGCAAAAGAATATGGCCAATGCGCATAAAATACCAATGCGCACCATCGCCAGGACCTAAAGGAATATCCTGAGCATATTGATGATAATCAGCTAAAGTGTTTGTCTCTGCAGCTCGCTTAGATAGCTGCAGATAGATAGGGGAATCCCAGTGTGTCTCCTCTAGCGGCGCCAAATCTGAATGAAAAAATAGCCCTACAAAAAAAACCAGTACTAACACATGGGTCAAACGAATCCATTGCAAAGAATTTTCAAGCATATTGTGGGATTAAATATTGAAGAATTGAATGATCATTCGTATCATAGAACAGTCGGAATGGCGATTACTTAGGGTCTTTTCTTAAACTGTGAAACCTGCTCGATCAATCTTGCAGTTACGTATTTGCTCTTTCATACGAATATACACTATCAAACCGTGATAAAGATTGCATAGTTATCTTGTTCTATAATTGTCCTGAAATGGCTCTCAATATGGTTGATATAATTGCTGAGAAAATAATGAAACTCTCGTATAGCCTCTTATTCTCAAGAAGCTACCATCAACCGATGCAGCGGACTAAAAAATCACGGCAATAACCTTGTAAAAACCTGATCACATATTTGCCAAACAACCTCGGTAGATAAATTAATCTTTTCTTCTTTGATACTTCAGCTTATTCTTCACATTATTCATAAAATACAGTGTGAAAAGAATTCAATATTACGTCAATACAAGAGCAAAAAGACTTCTTTTATCGTCTATTATAGGCATCTTAGGTATATGTCTATACGCAACGCCTCTTGGACCGCTACTAGAAACCCAATATGGCTTAGATTGGTTGTTCAAAGCACGCGGAGCAATTTCTCCGCCGAGTAATGCTGTTATCGTATCCATTGACAAGCCATCTGCCCAACAATTAAGTATCGATATTTCCACAAAAGAATGGCCACGAAGTATCTCAAAGTGGCCACGGGAGTTGCACGCTCAATTAATTAACCGCCTTTCAGAAGCAGGAGCTAGCCTTATTATTTTCGATGTGATATTTAATACTCCTAGCGATCGATCTGTGAATGACGAAAAACTCGCTTCTGCGATGAAGAAGTTTAACAATGTTCTTCTAATCCATAGACTTGATCGGGATGATTGTGAGAATACCTTCAGCGAACCTCCACAAAAAAATGTTCGTATCGTTGAAGAATGCGCCAATGCACTTCTACCTCAATTTGCAGAAGCAGCAAAAGCATCAGCACCTTTTCTCCTGGCAGGAACACGTCAAATTAAGGACTACTGGCTTTTCAAGGAAAGCTTTGGAGATGCCCCAACAGCACCGGTCATTTTATTACAAGCGTTGGCTTTACCACTTCATAACGACTTTGTTCGGCTGATATCCGAAGTTGATCCAAGCTTTAAAACAAGCTCTTTTTTAAATACAAATTCAATTGACCTCCATGATTTAGCTTTAGATTTCCGTAATATTTTTCTCAAAAATAAACAGTTAGCCGCAAAAATACAGCACAAATTACATGAGGATTCCTCGTTAAATCTTGTTCAAAAGCAACAGATCCAAACTTTACTGAATATCTACTCTGGTCAAGGTAAACGATATTTAAATTTTTATGGCCCTCCCAGAAGCATTCAAACCATTCCTTATTATCAAGCATTACAAACCACCAAAACCACAAACTCCATTAAATCTTTTAATGAAACCAATTTCAAAGGAAAAATTGTTTTTGTAGGCTTCTCGGCAGCGACTCATAACGAACAGGATATCGGTAGAGATGATTATCATACGGTATTTTCAGACCCAAGCGGCCTCAATATCAGTGGCGTTGAAATTATTGCAACGGCTTTTGCGAACTTATATGAAAACAAATCCATTCAATCATCTCATTACGCCACCAATCTTATCGTTCTGTTCATATACGGCTTTATGATCAGTACAGCATTACTGCTATCACATCCCCGAGTATCATTTATTGAAAAAATTATTGTAGCCACTACCATTATCCTAGTTTATTGGCTCTGCACTTATTATTTATTTAAGGAAGCTGCTATTTGGCTACCGCTTCTTACCCCGTTGTTACAAACAGCAATCGCTTTGATAACAATTTTATTTCTCAAACTATTTGATAGTCAACAAAAAGCAAAAGAACTAGAGTTTCAGCTGGAAACAATACGTACCTTCTTCGGTTCAACATTTCCAAATAACGCACTCGAAAAAGTGATTGGAAATAATCAAGACGAACAAGGCATCTGCGGCTGCTGCCTCAATACCGATATCGAAAGTTACACCACAATCGCAGAGCCTCTAGAACCTAGGTCATTGAGAGAGCGGTTAAATAAATATCACAATCTTCTCAAAAATCCCATAATCTCCCAAAATGGGCATATTATGGATATGCACGGCGATTCGATGCTTGCTATCTGGATTGCTGATGCGAATGACACGCAAGTAAGAGCCAGAGCTTGCCAAGCATCGCTTGACATCGCCATGGCCATTGAGCAATCCAACCACCTACCATCCGAACATATGGCTTCAATGCCCACGAGATTTGGACTTCATTTTGGTAAAATGTCTTTACGAAGAGAGCAAGGTTCTTACAATGTAGTTGGTGATGTTGTTAATACATCGAACCGTATCCAAGACTCAAATAAGCTATTTAAAACACGCATATTATTATCAGGTGAAATAAACGAAGGCTTGGATGATTTTCTTATTCGCCCATTGGGCTCAAATTATTTACGAGGTCGGGCACACCCAATAAATCTCTACGAACTAATCCATCACAAGCATTCAGCAACCCCCAATCAGTTGTGGCTATGTGAAATTTTCAAAGAGGCCTTCATGCATTATGAGTCGCAGAATTGGAACTTAGCAAAACAATATTTCTCAGAAATATTAAAAACATTTCCGCATGATGGACCAACACAATATTTTATAAAGATTTGCCAGACCCCACCCTCTTCTAAGGAGCAATAAAGTTCCTAGAAAGCTGGGTTAGGCACTAGCTCCGACAATAGTCATTACCTCAATCGCTTTTAAATGCAATAGTTGAGCAATCTCCTCGTAATCATCGGGTAACGCGGCATCATCCCAACCATTAGCAGAATGTCTAGCTAAATTCACTGCAAGAATAACATTACGGACTCTTTGTTGATGCTGGTTGCTATCATCAGTCAGTGCAATAAGCAATTCCGGGAGTTTCCATTTAATAGCAAGCTCTAATTGCAACTGATTAAGGGTAAATCCTAAGATACTTTGCTGTGCTACAGCGCTCCTCATTGATTTATTATTAATTTGTAACTGTTTAATTTGCAGCATTTCCTTCGGTGAGAAACACCACATCAATATCTCAGCGATATCATGCAAAAATGCCGCAATACGAATTTCTTCATAATGTAAATCGTGTAACCGAACAGCCCAATCAAAAGCATACGTTGAAGCAATATTGGCACGATGGGCAGTTTTAAGTAGATAAACCAATGCGGACGTGTTACCACTTAGAGTCAAAATTTCTTCAGCCAAAGGTTGAGCAGCTACTTGTTCGAGTGTCGTTTCCAATCCAAGCATCAATGCAATCTGTTCAACTTCAAATACATCATGCTTTTGCGCGAAATGCTTATGTGATTGCATGTACCGCAATAACTTTACCATCATGAGGGGGTCATTTTTGACTATCTGAGCAAAAATACGTGCATTCATATGCTGTGCGTCTTGCTGCAATTTAGAAAGACTACGGGCGGTTTGCTTAAGAACAGGAATTTCAGCGGCTGTAAGAAAACCCACCCACTCTGATAATTTTTTTGGTTTATCTTGAGACATGCTGAGCTCCTGATATTGAATAACTTATAAAACCCTACGACATTCCTTAATCAATATTTAGGAAACAATGGGTTATAAACACTTAATCAGCTAACTTGCCATTTAACATTTCCAATATTGCACCAATTCTAGTATATCGAATCCGTGTAATTCCCCCATTATTCACCTTGATCAAATAGAGATTCTTGGGAGAAATATCAAGTACATGGGCAATAATGGCACGGATGACACCAGCATGCGTCACTATTAGCACATGATTATTTCGATGACGTTCGACAATTTCTTGATAAGCAAGATTAACTCGACCAATAAAATCATCGAGAGGCTCAGCACCGTCCGGACGTTGCTTGACAGGATCACTAATAAAAGCACTATATTCCGCAGCACGATCAATTTTTACAGCATCATGACTCAATCCTTCCCACACACCGAAACCCACTTCTTTAAAACGCAATTCAACCGTCACGTCAATCCCATAACGCTTCCCTAATTCATGGGCAAATAACTGGCAACGTTGCAGCGGTGAAGTAATAATATGATTCCACGTATTACATGACCCTACGCCATCCCACATTTGCAACCAACCCTTTTCAGTTAATGGATCATCGATAGCATGACCACGGTAACGATGCCCACCAACTGGTTCTCCGTGACGAATTAAATCTATTGTAGTTTTAGGCATAACAATTCCAAGATATCTATTAATAACAAAGAAAATTTACTCTTGGAATCGAATGAAGTTTCCTAGTTTAACAGGCCGGTCATTCGTTTTACTGGCAACATTGCGAGCAATCTTAACGTACTCAGCATACTCTAATTCATCTTCCTGATGAATCGGTGCAGACATAACGAAATCCGCATGATGGCGGGCTTCTTTTTTTTGACCTTGGTCATATAATAAATCCGCGTAAAAAGCACGGGTAATCACATCCATGGGAAACAATTCATAGGCTCGTTGCAAATGTATCAAGGCTTTCTGATTATTTCCAAAACTAATTGGAAAACCAGGAAGTAAATGATAAATACGACCTAATGCACGATGCGCACCCGCATTCTCGTAAGTTTCATCCAACACAACAACTTTCAATAGTAACTCTTCCATAGATCGTATCAAACGTAATGCATTGAGCATACCACTATCTTCCGCTATTTTTCCCATCGCAACCGCCTTCCAGAAAAGTCCACGAACATCGTTGGCATTAAGTGCAAGTGCGCGATTAGCAATGGTAATACAGTCTTCAAACAATTCAATCCGGCGCTGTTTGTTTACTTCAAGCTGTGCACGCATATACTCTAAGCGTGAAAGCTCAGCGATAGCTTCAGAATCTTTTGATTCTTGAGTTAAAACCCGCAACCACTGAATCGTTTCAAGTAAAAAAGGCGTATCAACAGCGTAACGCCATGCCGCCCACTCGATTCTTTGTTTGTTTTCAGATGTCAATATGGTTGATGAAGACTGAACGCTATTGATCGGAATCCACAGCAAACAAAAAAAACAAGCAAAAATAATGGTAAATTTATGTGCACTCGATGATTCTTTCATAGTTTTGATAAAAATAAACGTGTTATTCCAATCGAATCAAATCACTCAATAAAATGCAACCCTGAATGACTATTCTACGATAAATGCCCATTATGTCGAGAGATTTCCCCGAGCTGAAAAATGGGTGTTTATAAATTTCCTTAGTATTTGATTAAACTGCATTTTATTGAGTGGATTTCCGAGATATTCATATATTCCCGCATTGATACACTGCTTTTTGATGCGATCTAAATCACTTAGCAAGTCTCGAGAAATCTCACCATCGATATTAGCAGTAAACTTCAAGAGCTTTTCCTTAGCTTTAGAAAGGAAAAGCCACTCTATTTCATTGATTAAAAAATTTGTTTGATGTGCTGGTGAAATAACAATAATGGTATGCTGCACAAAACATAAAAAACCACCCAGATGGATGCGTTGCACAACATCCTTATAGACACTTTCACAATTTTTATCGAAGTTCGTCACTTTTTATTTGACCACATAACTCGTCCAGCGCGGATTTCTGGGGTAAAATAAGCTTGATAACCTTTCTTTTGAAGGATATAGATCCTCATAAAAGTCACATTTTCATAACAGCAACTCATAAACTATAAAAATAATCTGCAAAAAGATTTTTACTTATGATCAAGTGGATTTTTGGCATCACAATTCTAGCTCTCATCATACTCTCACCGCGTTTCAGGAGATTTGCAGCAATATTCGTCTTAATAGCATCAATCTTGGGTGTATCATTATGGCAATATCAAGAGCATGAGAGAAACAAATCAAAAAGCAGTATTCTTCCATCTGAATTGACTCTGCAAAACATGGAATTCAAACCTTTGGATACGGATCACGAATTCCAAATGACGGGCCGAATCATCAATAACTCTGAAAAACATACTTTAAAGGGCATCATACTGACCGTTACAACACAAGAATGTAATGTCGATCAAACTGACTGCTTGATCGTTTCAGAGCAACAAGAAAATCTGTACGTTACAGTACCGCCTCATCAAGCAAGATATTTTAAAAAAGACATCTATTTATATTCCAATCAAAATATTAAAAATGATCTTATCTGGGGTCACTCGATTCGGTATGCGATTTCAGAGTAACCACACCATACCGATGTAACACCTCAAATTAGACACCATCTAACTTTGTAACAAATGCAATCCTTTGTAGTTAAATACCAAATCACACGCCTTACTGGCTAAAGAGATTAACCTAGGTTGTTATCCGCAATCTTTCTCCACTTCTTTGTTTGATATACTGTTTACTTTGCGAGCGAGCCAATCAGCCATGCCGACAATCAAAGTGGAATTTAAGAATTTACAGGGTGAATTCCTATCAGGTTTATTGGAAACACCTTCAGGTAACACCCAATCATACGCACTATTTGCCCATTGCTTCACATGCTCTAAAAATAGCTTGGCTGCAGCAAGAATTGCTAGCGCCTTGGCAGATCATGGAATAGCGGTTCTACGTTTTGATTTCACCGGAATAGGCGGCAGCGAAGGAGATTTTTCGAATACTAATTTTTCTTCCAATTTGGAAGATTTAATAGCCGCTGCTCACTACCTTGAACAACACTACGCAGCCCCAGAATTGCTGATTGGACATAGCCTTGGCGGTGCCGCGGTACTGGCCGTTGCTCAGAGACTCCCCGCTGTTAAAGCAGTATCCACTATTGGTGCGCCAGCAACCGCTCAGCACATTCAGCATATTTTTCCCGATGCTTACGAAAAGTTAAAAGAACAAGCTTCAATTCGGGTAAAGCTTGGTGAACAGAATTTTAAAATTCGCCATCAATTTTTTGCGGATCTGGAAAATTATAACTCTGTAGCACATATCGAAAAACTCAGAAAAGCCTTATTGATATTCCATGCACCACTGGATAACGTAGTTTCCATTGATGAAGCTGCAAGAATTTATAATGCAGCGAAGCACCCCAAGAGCTTCGTGTCGCTCGATCAAGCCGATCATTTACTTACCCGATCAGAAGATTCGAATTATGTTGCAACCGTTTTAGCTTCATGGGCTAGCCGCTATTTGACGAAATCTGCTGATTCTAAGTCAGAAAACTCAACAACCACTGTAATTGAACCAGGAGCCGTGGTTATTCACGAACGCGATAAAAAGTTCGCGCGTGAAATCTTAACGCAACAACACCGATTAATCAGTGACGAACCCGTAGCAATGGGAGGATCTGATTTAGGATTGAATCCGTATGAATTGTTATTAGCTGCATTAGGAAGTTGTACCTCGATGACTTTGCGCATGTATGCCAATCACAAAAAAATAGAACTTCAAGATATCCAGGTTGAACTTCGCCATGATCGTATACACGCTGAAGATTGCATCAATTGCGACAAAGATTCGATCACGGTCGATGTGATCACGCGAAAAATCACACTGAAAGGTGAGTTGGATCAGCAACAGCGTGAGCGACTACTGGAGATCGCCAATCGCTGCCCGGTACACAAAACATTACAAAGCAAAATTCAAATTAACACAGAGTTAACCAACTGATCACACAAACATGCAAGTTGGTAACGATATAGAAAAACAACGCATTGATAAATGGCTTTGGGTCGCACGCTTTTTTAAAACACGCTCACTCGCATCGGAAGCCGTTGAGCGTGGGCGCGTCATACTCAACGGGAATCGAATCAAACCAGCCAAGCAAATCTTATTAGGCGATATCCTGACGGTACGTATTGGAAATTATTCCTACGAAATTAAAGTATTGGGATTAACCAACAAACGAGAATCCGCAACAGAAGCTCAGAAACTCTATCGTGAAACAGACGCAAGTCTTGAACAAAGAGAATTATTGTCGGCTCGTTTAAAAGCACAGCCACCGCTATTCTATAGCAAAGGGCGCCCCACTAAACGTGATCGGCGTGATATAGAACGTTTTTTTACGAATCAAGAAGACGCTTAAATTATGCAAATTTGATAAAGAATGCGATTATTTAAACGAACCTCACTTTTAAATATAACACTTGAATATAAAATGGAAAATAAAACCTTTAATTTGAGCAAGAATGAATTAATGCAGCAATCATTTGCGCAAATGGATGTACATCTACAAAGCGCACACTATAGCCAAACACAGAGGTTAGCATTAACTTGCCGTATTTTGTTTGACAACGGTCATGATTCCGGATTAGCTGGACAAATTACCGCTCGCGGTGAAATGCCAGGAACTTACCTGACGCAACGCTTGGGTTTGGGGTTTGACGAAATTTGTGCAAGTAATTTATTACTTGTCAACGAAGATCTGGAAGTCATTGAGGGAAATGGCATGGCTAATCCAGCCAACCGCTTCCATTCATGGTTATATCGCGCCAGACCTGATGTACAGTGCATCATACACACGCATGCAATTCATGTCGCGGCGCTCAGCATGCTAGAAATTCCGTTAGAAATCTCACACATGGATAATTGTGTACTTTATGATGATGTTGCTTTTTTACCTGTCTGGCCGGGTGTTCCTGTTGGAAATAATGAAGGGGAATTAATTTCTCAAGCGATTGGCCATAAAAAAGCCCTGTTGCTTGCACACCATGGATTATTGATTGCTTCCTCAAGCATTGAAGAAGCGTGTATATTAGCGCTCGCTTTTGAAAGAGCTGCCCGAATGCAACTATTAGCCATGGCTGTTGGAAAGATTCAACCCCTAGACCCTGAATTAGGACAAGAAGCGCATGATTGGATTTTGCGTGAACAGCGTTGCGCAGTAAGCTTTGCTTATTATGCACGACGCAGTTTGCGTAATAACACAGAATGTTTAAAATAAGGTTCCGTTTGAAACGCAATATAATATTAGTAGCGGGGGCGCATTAACATTTCGATAAAGAAGAATTGTTTGTACCAGCAGAACGTTTCGGTTAGAATCCCCAATTCCTAGGCGCGTAGCTCAGTTGGTTAGAGCACCACCTTGACATGGTGGGGGTCGTTGGTTCGAGTCCAATCGCGCCTACCATATCAGATTCCGCAGCAATTCAAGATCAGGTTCTGCCGCGTTAATCTGCAAAAACGTATATTTCGGATGAGCTAACATGCCACCCCACCCCCTTAAACTAGGCGGATTTATTCTACCAGCGCATAAAATTATTTTGCAAAAGATATCTGATTTTCTTCTGTCATTTGTTGGGTGTTAGAAAAACAGCTGACTATGCTGCAAACTTTGACCTAGCTTATGCTCACCTCAACGTGGTGTTCCTGGTGATCATTTACAAGAAGACTCCTGCAAAACCTGTCTTGCCACTAAAAATCAAACGAGATTGATTATGATATGACGATACGGATCGACCCAATCGCCCGTACCATCGCAGGCAAAAGCATCATCACCCGGAAATTCCGGCATAAAGATCGCCAATTGCATCAAGATCAATGAGTCAAGTGGCCAGATTCAACCTTCATCTGCGCGGAAAACAACAGCTAACGCAAAATAATCGCATCGATAATAAACGCTTAGCGCTTAATCGTTACTTATACACTTTAGCAGATACAAGAAAAAGGGCGAAAGTGCGTTACGAAATCGCAACAAAAAGATGGATATTACGCTAACATTTTCTCTATCGCATCCAATTCGTCAAGGATTTGTTCAGCCATTTTCTTGATTACTGGAGCCTCAAGTTTTAGCACGTTGACATGAGGCAACCTCATAACGTTGGCAACACTTTCTTCCGTGAAATCTCCCTCCATCTCGTAAGCAAACAAGTTAGCGAAACCGACGATAATAACGGAGTCCAGTAACTTTCCTTTGACTGGGTGCTCATGGTGATCCTTCGACATCACAATGAATTCACGCGGAAACTTCCATTTCTCCAATAGTTTCGCGCCGAATTGTGCGTGAAGTTTCTGCAGTGTTTGTGTCAATACGTGAATATTTTCTGCACGTACATCTTTCGGAAGCTGACTGAACACGCTAATGAGCAATATCTTGCCGATGTCGTGCAATAACCCGAATGCGAACAAATTATCGACTGCGGGGTAACCAATCATTAACCCAGTTATACGCGAAGCGATTGCCACCAAGACAGAGTGACGCCACAATTTCGTACGCAATTCCTTGTGGCCGACAGACTCGTCAACGTACATTTTTGAATTTGTGATTAATAACACATAACTCATCGATTGTTTTACGCCGATGCGAACAATAGCGTCGCGAGGAGTCATCACTGGTTTACCACCGGCAAATAAACTAGAATTTCCCGCCTTGATAATCTTCGCCGAAATACCCGGCTCTTTCTCGACAAGGTTGGCAATTTTGTTAATGGACGCCGAATCATCTTGCATCATATGCACAATTTTAAAGCCCACTTCCGGCATTGCCGGAAACTCCAGCTCATCGTTTTCTAACTTTGCCTCCAATAGCATCAGCGCGTCTTTTCTGTTAGCGGGTGCCGATGCTGGCTGCGTAACCTCCGTTTTCTCAGGCAAGGAAAGATCTCCCGGAACGCTTTTCGATGCGGAAATTGCTCTCTCCACATGTAATAAAAACTTCGCCGGATCAAAGGGTTTGATGATGTAGTCGGCAACCTCAAGCTTGATGCAATTCATCACCGTCTGCTTATCCTTTAACTCGGAACACACAATGACTGGCGTAGCCTCGCTCGCTTCGTTTTTCTTCACTGCTTTCAACACCTGATAGCCGTCGGTTTCGGTCATCGCGATATCCAATACAATGACATCATATTTATTTTTTGTAGCTAAGCTGACCGCCTCGATATCATTTTTCGCAGTGCTGACGGTAAAATTTTGCTGCGTGAGCACCAGCTCCATAAACTCTAAATCAACCGGCTCGCCGCTAACAGCAAGCACACACCCTTTTATCAGTTGAATTTTCGCGCTAGAACCCATAGGCGCCGTTTTCCTAGAATGTGACCGCCTTATCGACGCCATGCGACACGTGCGACAGTTCTCTAAGCATAGGAAGTATATGGAGAAAAACTACCTTTTTCATAAGTTTTGAATGTACTGAAAGCTGGCTCAATTGTCAAACACAGTGATTGGAGATTCAATGGGTCATTGCAACACTAAGACCTCTGCATAATTGGTTAATTTATTGTGCTTAATGAGAGAAATATCCAACTGACAGTTATTGCACGTCATTTTGGTAGAAAGTGAGGTTTTTTCCTTTTTTAGAAGAGTTCTCTTCAATGGTTGATCCACGAAGATTTTGTTGGCTGCTTTTTTTCAGATTCATGCAGATACTTTTCAGTATGACTTGGGCGTTGACTTTTACCGTACCGAAGTAGCTGGCGCGCCCCATTCTGAATAAGCGTTTGATTGTGCCAGAACACTGTTCGACAATATAACGTTTTTTGCTGATCAATTGATTCGCCAGCTTCTGGCGTGCCGAGAGCCGTCTATTCTTGTACGCATGATGCATGATTGCGCTCTGGTTGGCAGTTCAGTTGATCTTGTATTGTCCGGGCAACATGACCCCCATGACGCCTCAATTGCTCGATACTGAACAACTCAGAACTTAGTAATTCGGTATCATAGGTGCTATGGTATTCCCCCCAAAGAATTAACCGAGTAAAGCAGTAGAATTTTCTATCGTAGACGAAGAAAAATTTTACTGATGAAGAAGCAAAGATTTACGGAAGTATGCGGAAAGCCAGATGCAGAATGAGCTGTTGAAGGAGGCACTCGAAAAAAGGTGATAAAACCCTCACAGCGCAAGGTGATGGCGCAGTGGGCAATACAGGATAAATCCGTTAGTATCGTTTTGGCGTGTGTAACATTTCGCATTTCTGAGACCTGCTATCGTTATCGCCCAATGCGCAACGATGAGAACGAGGAAGTTGCCGATTGGTTACTCCGTTTGACGGCTTGCCACAAGCGCTGGGGATTTGGTTTGTGTTTCCCTAGATTTTGTATAAACAGTGTTTAATAAAGCTGAAGCTATCCTCGAAATAAAGCACTCTGCCGCAAGCAGTGAGGAATTAAATGAGGTATGCTGATTCATCAGTTAAGTTTTTAAAGGGAATGGATTAACTCTGCTTGAAGCATCGAAAAACTGTTATTACCCAAAGAATTGGTTTATGCTGACCGAGGTAAGCTTGCGATGGTAAGCGAGCATCAGAAGCCGCTGACTGAACTTGAGTCGAACACTTGACGTTTGCGAGAGGGACTTTCATGCAAGACTAGAAGTAGAATACTAGCTTTACAGCAGCGTACACGGTAGATCTATAGTGCAAAGCGCTTATATTATGATTTGGCCGATCACAATATGTAATCTACTCGCTGCTTAAAACAATGGCTCTCTTTTTTGACAGCACACCTCAATTTTATGTGCGAAAGTTCTGAAGGAAAGTATATTCTTTGTAAGGAATCTAAGAAGGAAACAAAATGTCTCTGGGTATAAATGAGGGTATATTCAAATTCAATCACGGCTACCATATCGCTAAAAAGCTACTGCTAATAGCTTTGAGAAGATTTAGAAAACCACTCAGATGTAGAATTCTTTAAAGCATCATTCTTCATGATCGAACGACGCAATTTCTATCGAATACTGCATGCCCAACCGGATGCATCCATGGTAGTAATTCGAGAAAACTACCGGCTGCTGAAACAAAAGCTAAAAATACATCCTGATTTGACCAATGACGATTGGAATGAGAATTTACTCGAGGCTGCCTACCAAACCCTATCCGATCCGACGAAAAGATCGATTTATGATCATGAATTACTCCGTTACTACCATATCGATACCCTAACGCATGGCGCACTACATGCTAGCACCGATAAATTGGGAAATAAGCAAACTAGCAGCAATCGATCCGGTTTAAAGAATTATTATCGCATTCTTCAAGTACAATCCGATGCACCTGCCGCTATTATTACAGCGAGTTATCAAGCTTTAATAAAGAGTAGCCCTGAAATTATCTCATTATTGGATGAATCTTACCGCATCCTTTCGAATGAGAAGGCACGTAAACAGTATGACATCTATTTAGCGAATCTACTGACCGATACAAGCAGTAGAAATAATGCACAACCTCACTCTACCAACCCAATTACAACCTCGAAGAATGCTAGTAACTCCGAAAAAACGCTATCCTTACAACCTTATCAAGCAGTTATTCTGCATTATTGTGCTTTCTGCAAAACACCGTACCGTTCTCAAGCGAATCTATATGGGAATGAAAATTGTTTAGAATGTGCCAGCCCCCTGACGTCACTAGAACATGAAAGTCTCAAACTATTTCGGCGGACCATGAAACGAATCCCTATACAAGGCGATTTTCTATTTTATTTATTTTGGCCTGGAAAACCTTATTCTGGCTTTTTCCAAGATTTATCCTCTTCTGGCCTACGATTCTGGAGTCAACAGTCAATTGATTTACAAGAAACAATTAAAGTAGATGCATCCAACTTACAAGCAATTGCAGAAATAACCCATACAAGCGCTGAAAAAAATGGCACTTCCATTGGCGCTCGCTTTATTACCGTTCAATTCAATCAAATTCGTGGAAATTTTATTTCAGTAAAAGCTTGAGAAAATAACTTGTTGCATCGGTAAGCTTCCACTGACAAAAAACTCATTTTTCTGAAATGATCGAATTATCAACTGACTGACAAGACATTACCAACTGTTGCAATATCTATTTGCACTTGTAGATCCATCAACAGCTTCTTGGAAATAGTTGAATTTATCAAAGTCACCGATCGAAGTCGTTATATTCACAGACAAATATAATGCAGTTTTTTAATTACGAGGGTAACGTAATCTAAAAAAGAAATATCCATAATACCTCTAATTGTGATAAATTCACGCTTCAAGAATCAGATACCCTAAAATTGATTCTTTACATAAAAACTAATACAGGAGTTAACTATGAATAAATTTGTTATCGTGATTTCTACCGCAATTTTTCTACTTGGATCATCTTTTGCCATGGCAAGTGGTAATAAAGAATCATCGCTTCCATATATGTCTGCACAAGACATTTTGAATAAAATGGCATGTGAAGGTAAAAAAGATGGTGAAAAAATTAAAGACCGTGTCGACGGTGAAATGGTTACTTGCCCTGCTAAAATCAAAAACCCAAAAAAATAATACACTGTACTAGCTCAGACCTGATCTGACAGTTACCAGTTTTTTTAGGTGTCTGTCAGTTTAGATTTCATTTAAACTTTTTTCGTTCAAGCCAAACCGATTGTCCATCAAGCTATTTTCCCAATAGCATTAATTTTTCCTTAGCTTATCTATTCGTATAGATCTTTCTGTGGTCCCTCTATAGTTGAATAAAGTTTCTTCCTATAAAATCGTTCGCAGATACCGTTTGTTTGCGGCAACATGGTTTAAATTGTATAAACTGAGACCTTTGCACAGCAGAAATCTGACGAAGATTGCTATAATATTTTCTCAATTAAATTGATCATCAGATTGATGACTGACTGGTCACTCAATAGAACGATTATACAATATTACGCGCACCTGGACGCCGCACCTACTCAGGTCTGCTGCTATTCAAAATGCTTTTGGTCGATATTTATTTGTATGGTAGCCCATCGATAAAGGGATTGACATAGCTAACGCGAATTTACACGTCATGCGCTTTCCAGGTTCGAGAACTTGAAGATAACATTCGCGATCATTCAGGTGTTGTCGCATTAATCCACTTAAAACAGTGTCAGTATCGACACCGAACAGGCAATCAATGCCATTGAAACAGCAATTACTGCAGATAATCTTTCTTCTGTCTCAATATATTCGTTCTAACACTGGATGTTTTGAGCAATTTTTGATATCAGGACAAAAAAGTTACCTCCTCCTGTAATAGAATATTGAACTACTACACCCTTCAGTTTTCTGGTTTCCAGCGAAATAGTTACTATTAATCCCAAACCAAGCTAATCATTATTAATTCCAAAAATACAATTGCAATAAGTTATGATATAACATATCATTGTAAAAATACTTTAGTACTTACACGAAAAGCAAGTAATTATTAATCAATAATAACAGCTATATTCACAAAACCACATATAGTTATCTGGACCATAGATACTTATGTAATCAATAGATTAAATGAGCCAATGTAGTAATGCTAACGAATCAAAACTTAATCAGCTCATTTTCAATCCAACGATTTGGAAGATATTTTGCGTATATATGCATATTCTTAGTAATTGGAATATCCAATCAAGCTTTCCCATCTGAAAATGCATCAAAGAGAATTGATCCTGGAAAGACCCTATCAGATTCCATGCAAAATAAGCCAGATATTGAACTTAAGCCAATCACAATTATTGGGGATGGCCCTATGCTTCCTTTAGTGGATACCAAATCCACTGTATTAAAAGATAGAGCGTTACATATACAACAAAGCGACACATTGGGACAAACCTTAGAAAAGGAACTAGGTATCAGCAATGCCTCTTTCGGTCCAGGGGTGGGAATACCGGTAATTCGTGGCTTGACTGGATCAAGAATACGCACGCTACAAAACGGTATTGGTAGTCATGATGCCGCTAGTTTAAGCCCTGATCATGCGGTAGTCATTGATCCTTTGTTCGCTGAGCAAATCAAAATTCTTCGAGGCCCCGAAACGATTCGTTACGGTGGCAATGCGATTGGTGGTGTAGTTGATGTAATCGATAATCGCATTCCAGATCGTGCTCCAAAAAATCAGATTGATGGCGCAGTGGATAATCGTTATGATACGAATGGCAATGGCACTAATTCTGCAATTAAATTGAACTTAGGAAGAAATTCACTTGCACTTAGCTTGGGTGGTTCATTTCGTCAACGCAATAACATCAGAATTCCCGGCAAAGCAATCGATGAAACTTTCGCGCAACAACAATTCGACCCAAGTGAATTTCAAAATACCACAGGCAAAGTTCCTAATACTGACAGTCAAGCGACTAGTGGTTTCGCCGGAATATCCTGGTTAGGCACGAATGCAATGGCTGGTATGTCAATTAGCCATACCACTAACCGCTATGGTATCCCAAGTGGAAATCATGGATTAGATAATCATGCTATTGAATTAGATCCAGTTTTACCGCGGCCCAATGACTCGAGTATTTCTAGTCAACATTCGCTGCCGAATATTCGCCTCAATATGCAACAAACACGTTACGATTTTAAAACTGAATGGTATGAACCAATACGCGGAATCGAGCGCATTAGTTTTCGCTATGGTTTGGTCGATTATCAGCACCGCGAAATTGAAGGTGGCTTACCTTTTACGCAATTCAAAAATAACGTAGGTGAAGGCCGCTTCGAAATCGATCATAAGTTATTGCAGCAGTTTACTGGCACACTAGGCGTACAATGGATCAATCGGAATTTCAACGCTTTAGGTGTGGAAACTTTTGTGCCACAAACCAAGCAACAATCGCTAGGTTTTTATACCACACACAAATACGCATGGAATGACTGGATCTTAAGCGCTGGCGTACGAGGTGAACTATCAAGTGTAGATCCTAAAGCAACACAACAAAAACTGAGTGGCGATGCATTACCCCCAGTAGCCTTACCCAATGACATCCATTATCAGGCTATATCCGCTTCAACAGCCGCACAATGGAATCCTTTCAAGGATTTGTCCGTACAATTGTCATTGAATCGTGGCAAGCGCTCACCAGACATACAAGAATTATTGGCACTCGGACCGCATTTCGCCACACGTAGCTTCGATATTGGGAATATTCAATTAAGTAACGAAACAGTTAATATGATTGATTTAAGTTTGAGTTGGCAAACTCGGTATTTCAGTTCACGTATGAATGGCTACTACAATCACATCGATAATTTTATCTATCAACGCAACACTGGCTTGGTTTATGAAATTGATAGCGAATCGATCCATCAGAGCTGTGTCAGTGCATCCGAATGTGTCACTGTCCTTGCCTATGATCAGCGTAGTGCAGTTTTTGCGGGTTACGAAACTGAAATTAAAACCAATCTGTATCAAGCACCTCACGGTGATTTTTCAATGACAGTATTTTCTGATTACGTTCGTGGTCGTTTCGTACAGGGTAATCGAGATGACGTACCACGCATGCCACCGTTACGCTACGGTTTTGAACTTGGATTTAGCAATAACGTGTGGAATGCCGCACTGAGATATACTCGAGGAGAAGCGCAAAAACACTCGGGTGAAAATGAAATCCGCACCAATAGTTTTCATCTGCTGACAGCCAGCTTAGACTACCAATTAAAAATGGGGCGATGGGGTGATTTATGGTTATTTGCCAAAGCGTCAAATTTGTTAAACGATGAAATCCGAAATTCTGTTTCCTTTCTAAGAAACTTCGCTCCAGAGCCTGGAAGAAGCTTCATTTTCGGCGCTCGTGCCACTTTCTAGTCATAGATTACGTCAATTTAGATTGCAGTATAACCTGAATAAAATTTAGCGCATTAAAAATCTAGCGGCCGTTTTACGTATTACTCTCGAGCCAAGCTTGGAACATTAATATATCCCACAAATGATATTGCCAATTTCTTTTACCACTAGAATGTTCCAACCATTTCTGACGAATAGGCGCTGGATTGAAGAAGCCCTCTCGCTTCAAACGCGATTCATCCAGTAAATTCTCAGCCCAGTCACGCAGCGGCCCACGTAACCACGAATCAATAGGTACGCCAAATCCCATTTTGGGACGGTCAATCAGCTCTCTTGGAACATATTTGTATAGTAACTGCCGTAACAACCATTTCGTATCACCGTTTTTTACTTTATAGTGCATCGGCAACCGCCAAGCAAACTCATAAACACGATGATCGATGAGTGGCACCCGGGTTTCCAAGCTAACCGACATAGCTGCTCGATCCACCTTAACTAAAATATCATCTGGCAAATAGCTGATCGAATCGAGAAACATCATTTGTGCTACAAGCGAGGATAATCCTTGCGGATTAAAGTGAGTCAATTGTGTATCGGGTTCACGCATATTCAAAACAATTTCCTCGGGTTGCCAATGTGTCACTACGGATCGATAGAGAGAGGCGCCAGATTCACAACCTAAGAAAGTCGCACCTTTATGCAACTTATTACCTAATGCTAGCAAACGATGCTTTCTAGGAATAACACTCGAAATTAAGCTGTACATTTGATCCCAATTGGATGGTGGGACTAGCAAAATAGCTTGTGCAATGATTTTGCGTAAACCAATTGGAATTGAAGAAACCTTATCCCAAACACCTTCCGCAAAAGCATATCGATTGTAACCACAAAAAAGCTCGTCGCCGCCATCTCCCGATAAAGAGACAGTTACCTGCTCCCGCGCTAACTTTGAGATTAAGAACGTTGGTATCTGGGAAGAATCTGAAAACGGCTCATCGTATATTGTTGGAAGCTTGGGAATGACACTCATTGCATCTTCGGGAGACACGTACAGTTCAGTATGTGCCGTACCAAGATGACGCGCAACTTCGCTAGCGAAAAAAGCTTCATCGTATTCTTTTTCATTAAAACCGATCGAAAATGTTTTAACTGGTCGATTAGATTGCGCTTGCATTAACGCCACAACTGTCGAAGAATCTACACCTCCGGAAAGAAAAGCACCCAATGGTACATCTGCCATCATTTGTCCTGAAACTGATTGCTTTAATGTCTTTTCCAGCGCATTCACCGCTTCTGTATCGGAAGTAAACTGATAAGCATCTGCAACACCGGTTAAAGCAGCTTCTTTCGCGGACCAATAAACTAATGGCACGGGTTTCTCTTTCCGATTCAGTATTTCCGCAGTAAATTCTAGCCATGTGCCTGGAGGCAATTTTGCAATATCGTGATAGATCGAATAGGGAGCAGGAACATAATTATGTCTCATCAGCAAACCCAGCACATCCCGATTAATTTCACCTTTAAATCCTGGCATCTTACGCAACGCCTTAAGCTCGGAACCGAAAACCAATAGATCGCCGAAAAAACCATAATAAAGAGGTTTTTCACCCATCCTATCGCGCGTTAATATTAACTTTCGATCTTGCCTGTCCCACAATGCAATTGCAAACATACCGACAGTCTTTTTCAATGTAGCCTCAACGCCCCAACATTCAAACGCTGCCAGTAACGACTCGGTATCCGCATGCCCACGCCAATTGGGTGCTCGCCCACACTTCTCCAACTCTTCCCGGAGATCCAAGTGATTGTAAATTTCACCATTGAAAATAATAACAAAACGACCGGTAGCGGAAATCATCGGTTGATGACCTGCAGGAGATAAATCTATGATAGATAAGCGTCTATGAACAAATCCTATTGAAGCATCTTTGTCCACCCAGACCCCCATATCATCCGGTCCTCGATGGGCGATAGCACTACCCGCTTGTTTCAATATTTCTTCTATACCATTGGGCAAAAAACTTGCACTCAATACACCCGCTATTCCACACATTTAAGCAAATCCTAGTTATTTAAAAAAATTCTAAGCAAGCACCCAGTATTCCAAATCATCAAAAAATATGCTGACGCCACGCACTCTTTTCAGCCTCTGCTTTCGCGCCATTTCAAAATCTATTAGCTATTTAGAGATTGATACATATTACCTTTTGACACGATCAAACAACTCATCCCACATCGCTAAAACACTTGCTTGTGAAAAGCGCTCACGGACATCAACTGCTTTTTGTGCCATGGATTCACGACGCTTATCATCCCCCATCAATTCATCCAACGCTGACGTCAGCGCCGCCACATCCCCCACAGGACTCACCAATAATCCATCTTCGCCATCGCGAATAATATCGCGCGGGCCTGTGTCGCAATCATAACTTACCGCAGCGCAACCATGGGCCATCGCTTCAACCAATGTATTCGGGAATCCTTCAAAGCTCGAACTCATCACATATAAATCCGCCCGAGCATACCAATCCCCTACATTACCCACTCCGCCTGGCAAATGCACCCGTGATTCCAAACCCAATACTTTAATTTGTGACTCCAACGACCCTCTCAGCGGACCTTCCCCAAGAATCACCAAATCCCAATCCGCATGTCGCTCTGCGAGCGTTGCAAACGACGCCAAACAACAGTCAAATTGCTTTAATTTTATCAATCGTCCCACTGCCAAAAGAAGTTTACGGTTATCTGCAAGCAGTGTATGCGGAGCTAATCTAGGTTCAAAAGCCGACAGTGGATATGAAACCGGGTTTGGAATAACCGCACCATTAGCTCGTGGAATTGCGCTCTGC
Organism: Nitrosomonas sp.; assembly: GCA_024281825.1. GTDB lineage: Bacteria > Pseudomonadota > Gammaproteobacteria > Burkholderiales > Nitrosomonadaceae > Nitrosomonas. The sequence goes on from JAMWZY010000003.1 coordinate 136,336, forward strand.
AGCCAGCTCAATCCTTTATAGGTTTGCATAACCACCAACGCTGCGTGCGGATAAGTCAATTTCCGAAACAATTCATAGAACCGACCGATTGACCGCACAGGCGGATAGGTTCTTTCCGAAACGATCGCAGTATATCCACTACCCCATGCAGCCATTATCGTGGCAACATTCACATTCGTCAGAAAAGACAGCACCACATCAGGTTGGATTGTTTTAATCAAATGACGTAGCGCCAAAAGGCGTTTGAACTGGATAAACGGGTCAAGCCGATGGAATTTTCCTACCAGATCAGATAAATAGCACAACTCAATTTTGTCTGATAACGCATAAAAACATTCACCCCGTTTCGAATACGTCACCACAAGCGTCACTTGATATCCGCGCTCGACCCAGGCATTTGCCAGATTTGCAGCGACACGCTCAGCGCCCCCGCTACTCATCGCACTTACACAAAAAAGGATTTTTCTAGTCATTACGCAAATGTATTATTCTCAACTTAGCTACTAGAAAAGTCCTTATCAAGCGTATCTTGGATCGGATGAAATAAGCTCACGTTCCTTAACCAGCAAGGAAGCCAGAATGATAATCCCAACGCTTTCAATTAATAAAGTATTACTGAATAAACCAAGGAATGCAAAATACACGGCAATCAAAATAAAGGCAACGCCAAGCTCAGAACTTTCGCGAGACAAAGCACGACGATACAAGCGTATCCCCTTGAATAAGATAATCCCTAAGAAAGTGACATAAAGAATCCCGCCCCATATACCTTGCTCAAACATCATTTGCAAATACATATTATGCGGCGGATGAGGAAAGCCCCATGCCGGAAATGTTTCATCAAGCTCCCTCATGCCATAACCCACGAGAGGCTTCTCAGTAAATCTTTGCCAAGCCAATTGGGCAACATATCGCCTCTCCTGTGCACTTTCATCGCCCGTTTCTTTACCCATTGTTTCAAAAAATTGTAAACGTCCAGCTACATTGTCATGGTTAATTTCTGTAGAACTGAGTCCTTTCGAAAATAGTGTAGCGCCAATAATGGATGCAAACGGTACGACAATCAATAACATCAGTAAAGTTTTCTTACTAAAGTGGCCACGCAGAATCCATACCAAGGACACTAATATCGCTAGCAATGTAGCCGAACGAGAAAACGTTGGGAACACACCCATACCCATGATTAAAATTAAAAGTACTCGCCAACGCATCGCAAGGAATGGCATGATCGCAATACACATGATCACCAATAGCCCACCCGCAATATTGGCATTAACGAAAAAACCCGCTGCCCGGCCAGGATTACTTGCTTTATGATCTGCTGGAATAAATGTAAATGGCACGAGATAATCTATCCAGAAACATACCACTGCAAATAAAACGCATCCGAACCAAACAGCCACAAGCCGCCGAAAATCGACCCCTGTGGTCAACACAAAACAAGCTGAAAACAGCAATAACACGATAAGCCGATTACGCCACGATCGATCATCGACTGAAAAATAACCTGCATCGATGAATGCAACCCACAGCAAGCCCGATAGCGCATAAACCAAAAACCAATAAAACATTGGTTCGGACAATAACAACACCAATGCTCTCGGTCTCAGAAAAACAAAAGCCGCAGCCATGACCCATGCGATCACATAATACCAAGTCGTTTCTGGCCCACCAAATTTGTGATGATAAATAGGCCAATTCGTAAAAAAAGCTATCACTAGTCCTATTAAACTTAAAGAAGCTAACCAATGAATATTATGTTTATTGTTATTTAGCAACACAATTAACTGCCATCAAATTGAACGATGCCGATTCTTCCATTGCTGCGTTATTACTTTACTGAAAACATCATCCCACATTGCTAAAACACTCTCTACTGAAAAGCGCTCACGGACATCAATAGCTTTTTGTGCCATGGATTCACGACGCTTATCATCACCCATCAATTCATCCAACGCTGACGTCAGCGCCGCCACATCCCCCACAGGACTCACCAATAATCCATCTTCGCCATCGCGAATAATATCGCGCGGGCCTGTGTTGCAATCATAACTTACCGCAGCGCAACCATGGGCCATCGCTTCAACCAATGTATTCGGGAATCCTTCAAAGCTCGAACTCATCACATATAAATCCGCCCGAGCATACCAATCCCCTACATTACCCACTCCGCCTGGCAAATACACCCGTGATTCCAAACCCAGTGCCTTAATTTGTGATTCCAACGACCCTCTCAGCGGACCTTCCCCAAGAATCACCAAATCCCAATCCGCATATCGCTCTGCGAGCGTTGCAAACGACCCCAAACAACAGTCAAATTGCTTCTGATCCACTAAGCGCCCGACTCCCAATAACAATTTCCGCCCATTCGCAAGCAATGCCTGCGGGGCCAATTTAGGTTCAAACACCGATAATGGATAGGGAACAGGATTTGGAATAACAACACTTTGTGCACTCCGAATATTCTCGATTATCCATTGCATGCCCACCCTTGTTTGCACAACCACCGACGCTGCATAGGGATAGGTAAGCACGCGCAGCAAGTTATAAAACCAGCCAACTGATTCCATAGGAGGATAAATTCGCTCAGAAACGATCGCAGCATATCCACTACCCCATGCAGCCATTATCGTGGCAACATTCACATTCGTCAGAAAAGACAGCACCACATCAGGTTGGATTGTTTTAATCAAATGACGTAGCGCCAAAAGGCGTTTGAACTGGATAAACGGGTCAAGCCGATGGAATTTTCCTACCAAGTCAGATAAATAGCACAACTCAATTTTGTCTGATAACGCATAAAAACATTCACCCCGTTTCGAATACGTCACCACAAGCGTCACTTGATATCCGCGCTCGACCCAGGCATTTGCCAGATTTGCAGCGACACGCTCAGCGCCCCCACTATTCATTGAGCTAACTAAAAATAGGATTCGTCTAGTCATACCGGAAATTAATTCCTTGTTAACTTCGTTAGAAAAATTCGCATCAAGCATGCTTGATCGTCTTTGTTTTTTCCTGAAAGCTAAAAATATTTAATTATTTCAATTGTGTCGCTGACTTAGCAACGACTTTAATAAAAAGACTATCCCACATTGCTAAAACACTCTCTACTGAAAAGCGCTCACGGACATCAACTGCTTTTTGTGCCATGGATTCACGACGCTTATCATCCCCCATCAATTCATCCAACGCTGACGTCAACGCCGCCACATCTCCCACAGGACTCACCAATAATCCATCTTCGCCATCGCGAATAATATCGCGTGGACCCGTGTTGCAATCATAACTTACCGCAGCGCAACCATGGGCCATCGCTTCAACCAATGTATTCGGGAATCCTTCAAAGCTCGAACTCATCACATATAAATCCGCCCAAGCATACCAATCCCCTACATTACCCACTCCGCCTGGCAAATGCACCCGTGATTCCAAACCCAGTGCCTTAATTTGTGACTCCAACGACCCTCTCAGCGGACCTTCCCCAAGAATCACCAAATCCCAATCCGCATATCGCTCTGCGAGCGTTGCAAACGACGCCAAACAACAGTCAAATTGCTTCTGATCCACTAAGCGCCCGACTCCCAATAACAATTTCCGCCCATTCGCAAGCAATGCCTGCGGGGCCAATTTAGGTTCAAACACCGATAGTGGATAAGGAATCGGATTGGGAATAACCGCACCATTAGCTCGTGGAATTTCATCCTGTAGCCAAGTTAATCCTTTATGCGTTTGCATGACCACCGAAGCTGCATAGGGATAAGTCCATTGGCGAATCTTGTGCCAAAATCGATTCAAGAAAAACATGGGTGGATAAACGCGTTCAGAACCTATGATCGGAATACCCAAGCGAATACTCGCCAAAATAGCGAGCGCTGCACTGATTGTCATCATACCCAACACGATATCCGGTTTAATTCTACGAAACACCCCACGCAATTTTAAGATACGATTTAAGTTCGTAAAAATCGCCTTAAAGACATTTGAAGATTCTCCAGCAAGATCAAGCGAAACATGCGTGATGCCAGTATTCATCTGATAGAAATCAGTAGATTTATCTTCAAGCGTAATCACCGTCACTTGATTGCCACGCTTCAACCATTCATTCGCTAAGTTAACAACAGTGCGTTCAGCCCCGCCTCGACGCAAAGAATGGACAAAAATTACAATATTCATATTAATGCATCGATTAAATGACTCGGCGCGAAGCAATATAAAGACAAGCGGTTGACCATACATACATCAACCCAGTTGACAAGGCGATTCCTGACACCCCCATCAAATCAGGCAGAAACAAATTACCGATGACTTTAACGAATAAATTCGTAACTGTAAAAAACGCAATGACATTATAACGCTCATGGCTTGCTAATAATTGCACGAGAACCAATCCAGCATAAAAAAATGGCACCTGGATCAATCCCCAACGTAATACATCCGAAACACCTTGCGTATCCGTGGCGCTAAATTGCCCTCTTTCAAAGAGAATAGCGATAACCCAGGGCGAAAGTACCCAAAATATTAAAAACACCCCCAATCCAAGTAAGAACATCCACCCGCACCACTGTAATGCGGTTTTCTTGAGATCGCCTTCACGCTTTGCATGCATATCTGAAAACACGGGTAAAACCGCCCTACCAATTGCCATCGCCCCTAGGCTCAACAAAAGTGCAAGAACACGATTGGAATAACTCAGGGTAGATATTGCGCCAACCCCTAGGTTAGCTGCAGTAAACTGATCGATGATTGTAGAGAAGCTCATCAACATTTGGCTAATCGCCAACACACCAATGGCGTTCCAAAAACCTTTCCAGGCGGGCGATCGGAAGGTAAAACATGGCATTTGTAATTGATTCCTTTGCATCAGAGGAATCGACAACGCTACTAACTGGAGCGCTACACCTATCAATGTACCCCAAAGCAGGGGTTCAGTCATCCAAGTAGGTGGTAAAAATAACACCATGAGGATTATAAATGCAGGTATCGCTTCGAAGAGCGTATTACGATGATGTCCATTAGCTAACATCCACGCAGAAAATAAATTGATCACAATCCCCATCAATGCGATGGGCGCCAGTCCTGTTGCAAAATTATCAGCCAAATGTTGTGTAGAAATAGGCAGTCCTGTCCAATTTGCGCTCAGGATATAGGGAAATGAAAAATAAATGAGTATGCTGAGAATAATACCTAGAACAATCGTAAACCCAAACACTTCATTCCTAAACTGCTGAATATCTGTTGCAGTATTTACTTTTAGGCGAGCCAGAAGCGGTACCAAAACGATTGATAAAACACTAAACCAAACCGATACAGGCCAACTGATCAGGGAAAAAACTAAAACATAAGCATCTACAACCTCACTAACACCATAGCGCCACGCAATCGCCATTTCCTTGGCTGCGCCGGCTAACCTACCTATCAAAACAAAAGCGCTTACCAATAAAAAGCTACTCGCGATTCGACGATGATACGATTCTGGATTAGCAATGTGATGACGAATACGACTGAAAAAAGCCATAAGAATTACAATTTATAGTGTTATAAGGCTTTTTAAAACGATAAAAATCATCAGCAGAAACAAGGGAACATGATAATTAAGGTTGATTGATATAACTTCGATACCAATCCACCCATTTTCTGATTCCAACCGTGAGTTCGGTTTTGGGTTCAAAATGAATATCACGTTTAAGATCTTCTACATCAGCGTAAGTAGCAACTACATCACCTGGTTGCATCGGCAATAAATTCTTCTGGGCGGTTCGCCCTAAAGCATCTTCGATTATTTTAATAAAGGTGATCAGTTCTACGGGCTGGTGATTACCGATGTTATAAACCCGATAGGGGGCATAGCTAGAACCAGGATTGGGTGAGTCGGTTTTAAAATGCGAATCAGATGATGCGACACGGTCCAAAACGCGGACAGTCCCTTCAGCAATGTCATCCACATAGGTAAAATCACGCTGCATTTTGCCATGATTGAACACATCGATAGCGCGATCCTCAAGAATGGCGCTCGTGAATAACCAGGGAGACATATCTGGACGTCCCCAGGGACCATAAACTGTAAAATAACGCAACCCTGTAGTAGGCAATCCATACAAATGGCTGTAGGTATGCGCCATCAACTCGTTGGCTTTCTTGGTAGCCGCATACAAACTTACCGGATGATCGACGCTATCATCAACGGAAAAAGGCATTCGAGTATTTGCTCCATATACACTGGATGAACTCGCATACACTAAATGCTCTACTTCATTATGACGGCATCCTTCAAGTATATTGCCAAAACCAATCAAATTGGTTTGCATGTATACGTATGGATTCTTTAAAGAATACCGAACACCCGCTTGTGCCGCGAGATTAATGACCCGCTGCGGCTTTTCTTTAGCAAACAAATCTTCAACGATTTGTCGATCAGCAATATCGCCTTGCGCAAATTTAAAATTGGGGTAGCCAACAAGTTGCGCAAGTCTAGCGTGTTTGAGGCGTGGATCATAATAGTCATTGAAATTATCAATCCCTATCACCTCATCGCCCCGTTTGAGCAAAACCTGCGCAACATGCATACCGATAAAACCAGCAACACCCGTTACCAAAACCTTCATGAGATTAGCTTCTTCCGATCGAATAATAGACAAAACCACGACGTTTCATGGCTTCTAGACCGAATAAATTACGGCCATCAAAAATGAGAGGACTAATAAGCTCGGCTTTAATGAGGTCGAAATCTGGCACACGAAATTGCTGCCATTCCGTAACAATAATCAATGCATCTGCATTACGTAATGCTTGCTCTTTAGTACCCATAAGAATCAAATCGTCACGTTGACCGTAGATACGCTGACACTCTTTCATCGCCACCGGGTCAAAAGCTTGTACTTTTACGCCCGATTCCCAAAGTGCTTCAATCAATGTACGGCTAGGTGCCTCTCGCATATCATCGGTATTCGGCTTAAAGCTAAGTCCCCATAAAGCCATGGTTTTACCGGCAAGTGCGTTGGTTCCGCCAAAATGTTGTCTGACTTTCTCGAATAATTTATTTTTCTGACGATAATTAACCGTTTCTGTTGCTTTAAGCAACTCGGCGTTATAGCCAACTTGTTCAGCAGCCTTTTGCAATGCTTGGACGTCTTTAGGAAAACAGCTACCGCCATAACCACAACCTGGATAGATAAAGTGATATCCAATACGTGGATCTGCACCGATACCGTGACGCACTTGCTCAATATCCGCGCCTAACTTCTCTGCAATATTGGCCAATTCATTCATAAAACTAATCTTGGTTGCCAACATCGCATTGGCTGCATATTTTGTCAGTTCTGCACTTTCAACATCCATGAATAGAGTGCGCTCATGATTACGGTTAAATGGTTCATAAAGCTCAACCATACATTCTTTGGCTTTCGCCGATTGCGTTCCTATGATGATACGATCCGGCTTCATAAAATCATCGACAGCCGCGCCTTCCTTTAGAAACTCCGGATTGGAAACCACATCGAATGGAATTTGTTTCCCACGCTCAGTCAATACCTGGTTGATTTTTGCTTGCACTCTTTTTGCCGAACCTACCGGAACAGTTGATTTATTCAACACCACTTTATAATCTTGCATGTTTCGAGCAATATCCTCGGCAACCTTTAAAACATGCTGTAGATCTGCAGACCCATCTTCACTCGGCGGAGTACCTACGGCAATGATTTGGATTTCACTGTGTTCAATGGCCTTAGCTGCATCCGTAGTAAAATGCAAGCGTCCTTCACGCACGCCACGTTCAACGATATTTTCAAGCCCGGGTTCCCATATCGGCAAAATACCTTTATTCAAATTGTCGATCTTATTCTGATCAATATCGATACAAAATACATTGTGACCAACTTCTGCCAAACAGCTACCAGTAACCAAACCGACGTAACCTGTACCAAAGATACTAACTTTCATTACCATTACTCTCTAGTCATTTTCCAAATACTCCCCACCGCAAGCAGCAGGAAATTAAACTCGGAAGAGATTAAATAAAAAAAACCAACATAAATGCTCAAAATAAATAATATTTACTATGAAAATGAGTATTGCATCAATAAGGAATCTAAAACAATCAATACACTTTGTTTACTTAAAAAACCCCCAGTTCGTAATTTTTATCAGCTTGGCCAGCTTCACGCATAGTTAGTATCAATTACGCATGCACTCGGATAGAAAACTACTTAAGACAAAAACAAAGATGGTTTATCGCCGATCAAATTAAAACGGTATGGAAGTATTTCATAAAATATCTCATCAATCAAAACTTTATCGAACTCAGAATGATGAAGCCAACAACAAGATCCTCCAAGTTATATTTTACCTCAAAGAAAGGCTCTCTAAAGCTTTTGAATGATTCCACTTACCATGAAATAAGTGACCCTTTTTTTCGGGTGTACGATCACTGGTCCAAGTCAGATAATTACCATCCGGTGTAAATACCGGCAGACCATCGAAACCTTCCAAATCAGTTACTCGTACTGGATCTCTTTTACCGTCCGTGTCCACGATATATAGTTCGAAATTACGGTGTCCATGTAAATTAGTAGTAAAAATGATGTATTTTCCTGAAGGATGATAGAAAGGCGCCCATGACAGCTTATTCAAACGGGTAATCTGCTTCTGATCGGTGCCATCAATATTCATAGTAAAGATCTCAGCCTCCCGGCCATTATCAGAGAAACGTCGCCACACAATTCTTTTCCCATCCGGACTAAAAAATGGTCCACCATCATAGCTTTTGGTTTGCGTTAAACGCTTCACATTCGAACCATCCGCATCCATGATATAAATATCAATTAATGCAGAAGGATTCGCTTTAAATAAAGCCGCTTCTTCATCAGACAATTTTTCCGCATAAGCGCGTCGATTAGAAGCAAAAGCAATTTTTTTACCATCAGGCGACCACGATGCTTCCGCATCATAGCCCAGTGTCTGGGTTAAATTCTTGATTCCTCCACCCGTAAAATCGGTTTCATAAATATCATAATATTCATCATAATCCCAGGCATAAGAATGTTGTACACCGGATTTCCTTTGCTCAATTTCAGCATTCATTTTATTTTTTGCTTCAGAATCCTCATGCGTTGACGAGAACAATACTTTATCTTGTTCTGGATGAATCCACGCGCAAGTCGTTTTTCCAGTACCTGGCGATACCTGTTTCACATCACCGCTAGCAATATTTTTCAGAAAAATTTGATAAAATGGATTGTCATCAGAAACTTCCGCTTGGTAAATCATCCATTTCATATCGTCGCGATAATAAGCTTCTCCGACCCTTTTTTCTTTTGTAGAAAGCTGATGTTCATCCACAATAAAGCCAATAGCATCCGCATAAGCTTGAGTATAGCTAGTCACAGTTATCAGTAAAATTAACAGTATTTTTGAATCTGTACTTAAAACGCCCATCATTTCTAACAGTCCCTTCATAAAATGAATCTTAAGAATTTACAAAACAATAACATGCCCAGAAGAGGAAAAATCTTGCCTATCAATTATCTACCGCTATAGCTTAAATCACTCCCAATAGAGGCAATTGTATAAAGGAGCCGCGATCCTTGAACTAAACGGAGCCGATCCTCTCGGCCTTATCACCTTGCACGCATGCCTAATCACAAACCCACATCATTCTTGTGAATGAATCTGATCAAATGTGCCGCCCTCCGCGAAATGAGTTTTGTATGCGCTTTTCCAGCCCCCAAATGCTTCATCGATTTTAAATAACGCAATCGCTGGAAACTGATCAGCGTATTTCTTGGCAATATTCGCATTGGTGGGGCGATAAAAATGTTTGGCTGCAATTTCCTGTCCTTCTTCCGAATAAAGATATTTCAGATAGGCCTGAGCAATTGGCCGGGTGCCTTTTTTATCAACCACTTTATCAATGATTGCAACAGGAGGTTGCGCAAGAACACTCAGCGATGGAATAACCATTTCAAATTTATCGGAGCCATGTTCCCGTATGACTAATAACGCTTCTTTTTCCCAAGCAATAAAAACATCTCCAACACCGCGCTCCACAAAAGTCGCTGTTGCGCCTCTTGAACTGGAATCCATGACCGGTACATTGCCGTAAATATTCCTAACAAATCCCTTAACTTTCTCTTCGCTAAATTTACGTTTGCCATACTCCCACGCCGCCAAATAATTCCACTGCGCACCACCGGAAGTCTTTGGATTTGGAGTAATCACTTCGATACCGGAGCGCGCCAAATCATCCCAGTCTTTAATCCCTTTCGGATTGCCTTTTCGTACCAAAAAAACAATCGTTGAAGTATAAGGCGTACTATGCAATGCTAGGCGCTTCTGCCAATTCTCAGGTAATAATTTTGCCTTCTCAGCAATGCTATCAATATCATTAGCAGAGGCTAATGTAACAACATCTGCCTCCAAACCTTCTATGACTGAACGGGCCTGCTTGCCGGAAGCGCCATGTATTTGCTGAATAGTAACAATTTCCTGTGTTTTCTCTTGCCAATATTTGGCGAAAGCCACATTAAATTCCTGATAAAGCTCACGGGTCGGATCATAGGAAACATTGAGTAATGTTTTTTCAGAAAACACCACGTTGCTGATTAACATACTTGCGACAATGAAACTCGTGATTAACCATTCTTTTATGGCCATAATTTATTCTCCAAAAGAGACGAGCGATCAATACTAGGGTGTGACAAGTTCAAGGTAATTCTATGTGTATAGCGTAGCAGATTTTCATATCCATGTTTTTATTGATGCTTCTATTTGATCGATACGCGCAGCGCGAATCTCATGTTGTATTGTATCAGGCAGTTTTTTTGAATCGGGATTCGTTTCACGTATCGCAACTGCAATGGCACCGGCATCCACAAGCTTTGCTGCTACTAATGCTCGCTGTAAGCGTAGCAGTTGTGGATACGGTTTCTCTGCATATCCTGGACGTCCATAAAAATCACACGCACACGCTTGTAAAAATTCTTCAAATCGTTGTGGTTTCCGATAAGCATCGGTTGTCTGCAGCATATCAGCCATAGTCGCAGGCCTCAGCTCACCCGCGCGATGAACATCGCCGTGATAACGCGCAACCAGTAACGCCAAATCCCGGCAACTTTTCGGCACACGTATTCGGTTACACAGCTTCTCAGTTAAACCAATACTACGCGTTTCGTGACCGATATGCCGCGGCCATAATTCTCGCGGTGTTGTAGCTTTACCGAGATCATGCATCAATGCTGCAAAACGCACGGTCAATGAGTAATTTTTTTTTGCAGCATAATCAATCACCAACATAACATGAATACCTGTATCTATCTCAGGATGAGCATGCTCGGGCTGTGGAACACCAAATAACGCATCCACCTCGGGTAAAATACATGCCAATGCGCCACAATCACGCAAAGTTAAAAACATCTTGGATGGAACATCGGTCATCAAGCCCCTCGCCAATTCTTGCCAAACACGTTCAGCGACCAGTGCATTGACCTCACCGTTTTGCACCATATCCTTCATGAGTAACAACGTTTCAGGGATTACTTGGAAATTAAACCGTGCAGCAAATCGAGCGACGCGCAAGATCCTAACCGGATCTTCAGAAAATGCTCGACTAACATGCCGTAAGATACCTGCTTTTAAATCCGATACACCATGAAATGGATCGATAATTTGACCAGCCTCATCTTTAGCAATAGCATTGATCGTTAAATCCCGTCGGGCCAAATCTTCTTCTAGGGTAACTTGAGGAGAAGTTAAAACTTCAAACCCTCTATATCCTCGAGATGTTTTTCGTTCTGTGCGTGCAAGCGCATACTCTTCATGAGTTTCAGGGTGCAGAAAAACCGGAAAATCCTTACCAACTGGACGATAACCTAAGCGCACTAAACTCTCGGGTGTTGCGCCTACCACGACATAGTCTCGATCTTTCACCGGCAGCCCCAGCAATTCATCGCGAACAGAACCGCCTACCCGATAGATTCTCAAAAGCTATTCAACCAAAGGCAATAAATTTACAATAGAAGCTGTTTGAAAATCGCTAATTACGTTATTGCTTATTTTCAAAATTTTTATACCATAAATCGTAAATCTCGACAGGCCATAGCGATTTAATCCAAACAATGACATCATCAATTTGTTGTTCTGTCAGCTTACCTTCCCATGCCGGCATAGATCCAATTTCTGGAGGTGTGCCTTTTAAAATCGTCTTCTTTAAAACATCGGTAGAATGATGCCATGCGTGTGCGGTTCCATCCAACGGGGGCGGGGGATATTTGCCATCTGAATTAGGTTTGCGCCAATCCGGTGTACCCACACCGTTTGGTCCATGACAACCCATGCAATTAGCCACATATACTTTTTCACCACGCATGATTTGTTCGGAATTAAAATTTTGCTTGATCATTGTAGTGGAATGATTACCACTAATACCTGGTAGAGAACTGAAGGTCGTTGCTTCCTTACAGCCCAGCAATGACGTCATTATAAGCGCGAATATCCCCAAATAATATCTAAACATGCAGTCAAATTACGGTTTCAGTCGCATTATGGAACTGTTCTTTTCAACCTCGGCCGCTACAGGCTGAGTTTTTCCAGCTTGTTTTGCATACGGGTCATAGCGATTATAGATAGTAGTATCCTTACGCGATTGATCGTGCTCTTTAATTAACAATACATTATATGGATCAACACGAGAACCCTCCATACCAGGCGTCCCATGCGGCATATCTGGTACAGACAGACCAACTGCTTTAGGTTTTTCTTGCAACAAGCGCATGATGTCCGCTGCCGGTACATGCCCCTCAATGGCATAGCCATTAACCAATGCGGTATGACAAGAGCCCAATGTTTCAGAAATACCTGATTTCTTGCGAATGTCTTTATTACCAATATCGTGTGTATTAACAGTAAATCCATTCTCACGCATGTGATCGACCCATTTGCTACAACAACCACAGGTGGGGCTTTTATACACCTCTACGGTAGCGGTCGCGATCGCTTGCGAAGCCATACCCAATAAACCGATTGCGAATATTGATCGAGTATACCGAGAAAAGTCTTTTATCTTCATTTGCTCTCCAAAATTATTGATGTCCCATAAAAAACCAAGTCAGCCTTCTGCCACTACCCTGCCTACATACAAACCAATCGCGCTTCGTTTAAAAGTACCTGAACGCTTGCTGGTATAATTAGCTATTCACTTGGTTGGGATCTTATATTTTCTAACAATTTACGAATAACTTGTCATTCAAACATCTGTCACTCATTAGAATTAGGTCATGCTAAATTGTTCCACACGATTTGTCTAATATTGTGTAACGCATCCCTCAAGCTGCAACGTTGATAGCAATATATCCTTACGTAATAATATCCATGCAAAACAAACAGCAATATAACGCCAATAAACTTCAAAAACGCTTGCGTCGACAGGTGGGTACAGCCATTGCCGACTTCAATATGATTGAGAAAAATGACAAAGTTATGGTATGCCTATCGGGCGGTAAAGACAGCTACGCCTTATTAGATATTTTACGCAACTTACAGGCGCATTCACCGGTGCCATTTGAATTGGTCGCCGTTAATCTGGATCAGAAACAACCGGGGTTTCCCGAACAGGTATTACCCAACTACTTAACGGACATCGGCATACCCTTTCACATCGTCGAGCAGGATACTTACAGCGTTGTCAAAAGGGTTATTGCTGAAGGCAAAACAACCTGCAGTCTTTGTTCGCGATTACGTCGTGGTGTGTTGTATCGTGTAGCGATCGAATTGGGCGCAACTAAAATCGCACTGGGCCATCATCGCGATGATATCCTGCAAACATTATTCTTAAACATGTTTTATGGTGGCAAATTAAAAGCCATGCCACCCAAACTCGTCAGTGATGATGGAAAACATATCGTCATTCGGCCATTAGCTTACTGCAAGGAAAAAGATTTAGCTGCTTATGCTGAAATTGCGGATTTTCCTATCATTCCTTGCAATTTATGCGGATCACAACCTAATTTACAACGTCAAGTCATTAAGGAAATGTTGCAGCGGTGGGATAAAAAATTTCCTGGGCGATTGGAAACCATGTTCCGCGCCCTCCAAAACATTCAGCTTTCCCATTTGGCTGATGCCTCTCGTTATGATTTTATTAACTTAAAAGCACATGGCAAACCACAGACGGATGGGGATATCGCATTTGATGAAGAATCATTTGAACCGAATATCGAGGAATTGCTGGTTTTATCCGAATCGGAAGAGGAAATAGAAAACAATTTAGTCATTTCTGGAAAATGACGTGTGACCTCCATTCGAATGGATGGGTACCCATTTGAGCGTCATCACAACTAATCCAGCAAACACAACATAGATAACTGTCAATATGCTCTCAGACACATCATAAAACATGATTCGATGCAACCATTGCTGAATAAAACTGTTTTTCGTGTCAACCTGGCGTAAAGCGTTTTCCCATGACGTCAATGGACACACAACACCCAAAAAAGACTCAATCACTACCCATACAATTGCCGCAAGATGTAGGTAGCGAAACCAAGCTGACCTGACAAAAACCCACTTAAACCACACACCCAACCAAATAAGCGGCAAGCCTCCAACGACAAATAAAACATAGAAGAAATGAACAACAAGTACTAGATCAGCTAACACTCAGCTTCCACGTCAGTCTTATAAAAATTTAAAAGATCAACTCAAATCACGCTCCGATTCACTATTGACCTAAAATCATCAATAATCTCCGGTAGCCCGAATTTGCATATCATTTTTGATAGACTTTATACCACTGATCCTGCGTGCAACTTCGATAGCCTTATCCATATCATCTCGTGAATTGACATAACCGCTTAATTCAACGATTCCTTTTTGAGTTCTGACATTGATATCAAAAGGCCTCAAAGACGGCTCATCCAGAATAGCCTCATAAACCTTAGTCGTAAGACTCACATCATGATATTTCTCTTCCATACCGACTGGACTTGATGTAGATATGCAACCGGAAAGAAGAACCAACAGTACCAGCAAGGGAAGAACGATAAAACGACCAGGCCGTATCACGATAAGATCTCCAGACAGAGTAGTGGAATATTTCATCACTTCTTAGTTTTGTATTATGGCTACTTTCAATCCATTTCCCATCTTAAATACCTTTGCTTTACTCAAAAACCCAGTAAATCAGAATACAGTATTGTCAAAACCAAACAATTCGTCGTATGCCGATAACCAAAACATTCCATTCCTTCATGAAATATACATGATAATGCTAAGTAGCGAAAATGATTTGACTTATAAACTCAGTGGAACCAAAATTTCTATTGATTAAGATTGTCGATTACCTGATTGTTCCTTTAACAAGGGTACAATCTGGCTTTCCAGTTTTTTCAAATTGATTCGACCTAAATAACTATCCACTATTTCTCCTGCACGATTCAGGACTATTGTGTAAGGTAGCGCTGACCGCTGATTACCCGTCGCTTCCAGCAATGACCAAGTACCCATACCTCCAACCAGCACGGGATAATTGATACCAAATTCCTCGCTGAACATTTTGACTTTGTCTAATTGATCAATGGCAATTCCTACAATCACCAAACCTTGCTCACCAAATTTTTTCTGAGCTTCGATAAACTCTGGAATTTCTTCACGACATGGCGTACACCAAGTCGCCCAAAAATTCACCACGATAACCTTACCTTGCCATTGAGAAACACTTTGCTCCACCTCTTGTATATCGGGTAAAGTCGTTGAAAAAAGCGCTTTCGCGCCTTGTTTACTTTGTTCACCTGAAAGTGATTGCGATCCACCGCCCATGAGTTGGCTACGCAACATAAAACCGGTAGTAATCGCCAATGCCGCCAAAAGTGCATAAATAAGAAATTGTTTCAGTTTAGCCATGCTAACTTCCTTTATTTTATTATTGTTTGAGTTGACTGCAGTCAATGAAATGGCTTTCTGCTATTTTAAGATTGAAAAGCGTAATTAAATGAGAATAGCGTTAAGCACCGCAAGAAAATCATTTTTATTCAAGAAGCCGATAACCCTGACATCTGGTATATCGTTACCTTGACGATCAATAAATAAAATACCAGGGGGACCGAATAAATTGAATCGCTTCAGTAAGGCCATATCATCAGCATTACCCTCTGTTACGTCAATAGTAAGCAACATCACATCTTCCAAACGTGCTTGTACTTGCGCATCAGAAAGCGTGAAGCGCTCCATTTCTTTACACGAAACACACCAATCTGCATAAAACTTAACCATCAAATATTGATTATTTGATTGCCGAACAATTTCATCCAATTCTGCCACAGTTTTGACGCGCTGGAAGGGCAGCGATGCATAACTGGTCATTCCTGCATTATCTGTTTTCAAACTATTGACCGAAATCGATCCAGCAATCCCAATTTTGGATAATGGCTGCAATACATCGCGACTACCCGATAAAACACCAATCAATAATGCAATGCCAACAAGCAAGGCAATGACGCCAACTCCTTTGAGAAAACGACGTAACCCAGAAGCCCTATCTGGCAATGGATCGATAGCCTGCAAATAAATCGCTGAAATAATCAATAACGCAGCCCATAACAGCATATGCACAACTTCATTGATCACCGGAGAAATGAGCCAAATAGCGACGCTCAATAATAGTACGCCAAAGAACTGCTTGATTGATTCCATCCAAGCGCCGGCCTTCGGTAGCAAAGCTCCGGCTGAAGCTCCCAATAACAATAAAGGCACTCCCATACCTAACGCCATCACGAATAAAGCCGAGCCACCCAAAACAACATCGCGTGTTTGACTGATATACAATAAAGCACCCGCCAAAGGTGCGGCCACACATGGCCCCACTATCAAGGCCGACAAGGCCCCCATACCAAAAACACCCGTTAGATGACCGCCTTTGATATGACCCGCTTCTTCCGATAATTTCGTTTGTAACGCATTGGGTAATTGCAATTCATAAAATCCAAACATGGAAAAAGACAACAACACGAAAATTAACGCAAATGTTCCTAATACCCAGGCATTTTGTAATGCAACTGATAACATAGTCCCTGATAGTCCGGCCGCAATCCCAGCAATTGCATACATAATTGCCATACCCAGAACATAGGCCAAAGCGAGAATAAAACCATGCGTTTTAGTAATGCTTTCACCACGATTTGCAATAATCCCAGACAAAATTGGAAACATCGGAAAAACGCACGGTGTAAATGCCAATAACAAACCAATACCAAAAAACCCCGTCAGAATCAGCCAAAAATCGCCGGTTTTGAACATCTGGTCAATCTTGTAGGCCTCGGTTTCAATGGCCGGCCCGGCAGACATACCCGATGCAGGCATTTGAAATAATATAGCGCTATCATCGACTTGCGCTGCTGTCGCAGGTTTGCTCATCGCCTCAGCCACCGCACCAATCGCTGCTTTGATAGCAGGCAAAGTTAAATCCATTGTTTTATGAATGGGTGCATAACAAACCCCCACTGGTTCGTTGCATCCCTGATAACTCGTAGCGAGCGTTAAAGGTTGTTCACTGATGCTATCTTCACGCCTTAAAGTAATAACTGCTTGAATAGGCTCATAATAAACCTCTGTTGCTCCAAAAGTCTGATCATCTTTCATCACTCCGGGCGGCAATGCAACCTTCTCGATAGTGGTACCCGTATCTTTCGGTTCAAAAATGATTTTGTCGCGATAAAGATAATAGTCTTTGGCGGGCGCCAAATTAGCCACGAGAGTTTGGCCATCACGAACTTCAATTGAGATTTTAAACGCTTCGTCGGGTGGCAATAATTCCTGAGAATTGCTTTGCCCGAGTTTAATACCAAGCTGTTGTAATTTCGAAAACAAACTTGAAGAACTGCTTTCCTGCGCATAAGTAGTTACACTCGTTAACAACAGTGCAGAAAATAATAACGTCGAGGTGATTATTCGTTTTAACATGAGTTTTTAGTGTTTTTCAGATAGCATTGTTTCATCATTGATCCATTGCAAATAGTCAGCTAAGCCACCTACTATAGGAACCATGATTATTTCTGGAAGTTCATAAGGATGCATGATCTTGATCAATTGTTCAACCTGGTCATAGTGTTGTCGTCGGGTTTTGATCAAAACAGGAAATTCCTCCGCCGATGTAATTTTTTCTTGCCAGCGATAGACCGAATGACGAGCATTGGAAATATTCACGCATGCAGCCAAATGTTGTTTGATCAAACCTTCAGCCAATGCCGTTGCACTTTCCTTGTCAGGATAATTGGTAATGATTAGTACAAATTCCGTCACTATAAGCAATCAAACTTCAAATCAGTTATTTTACGCTTAAAGTGATTGCACAACAAAAATCATGATGATCACTTTGGAATGGCTAAGCTGTGCATTTCTGACTAACGGATTTATACTTTAACAACCCGTTAACTGAATTACTTTTTTGTAGGGAGTTTTGGCTTTATGAATCGATTTTTTAATTTAATCATTATTCTTTCATTGATTGCCCCCGTTGCGATCTTCTCGGCTTACATCATCATGGACGAGGGCGATCAATTTACTTCCGAACACTATATGGTTACAGCGTTGAGTACCGTCCCATTTATTTTTGCGATATTGGTTAAATTTCTGATGTCCGGCGTAGATAAGAAATAGTCAATAAATCGCCTCGCTAAAAAGAAACCACCACAAAGGCAAAGAAGGAAGTAGCGCGGCAATTACTCAGCTAAAAGTAACTGCCGCTCCAAGGAGTATTAGAAAAACCTAAACTAATAAAAAATTAATCAGTGTAAGTAAAACGCTAAATATCAAAAACAATCATTTCAGCAGTCAAATCCGCCAACTTCACACCCACCAGCTCGATCGAAGCATTAGGGCCAAAATCAAAGCGAGTGCCACCTCTTGAATCGTTTGTAATATCGCTGATCCGAGTGATGTGAGGAACTAATTCAGACAATTGCGTAATGCCGGCAATATCAAAAAACAATCGATCTTGTCCGAGCGTAAAATCATCCACTTCATAGTGTCCTAGCGCATAAAAACCAAACGTGTCATTACCATCGCCACCACTTAATCGATCGTATCCATGACCCGCTCGTAGAATATCGTCACCAGCACCACCGAATAGTTTTTCTGTGCCCTCTCCTCCATCCAGATCATCATTGCCATCACCGCCTTTTAAGATGCCATTACCCAAACCTTCTCTCAGTACATCATTACCGCTGCCTCCCACCAACTCGTCATGACCAGAACCACCCTCCAAAATATTATCAAACTCATCACCTGTGATGAGTAGATCATTTGCTGTGAAACCGGCAGACCCAATTCCCTCAAAAGGTAGTCCCTCTATAAACTTGATAGCTCCTGAACCTAAATTTGGTCGCTGCACTTGAGTAATCGCCATAATAATTTCTCCTCTAAAATCTCGGTTGCAGCCAAATTATTTCCCCACAAACAGAAGTACTAAACTGCGCTAACTCAGTTAATAAAAGTGATTAATATTGAATTGCTGCGCCTAGCTTCAATGGTACTGATCAACAACCGAACGATATAATTAATCGATAAAATGCTTCGCGTGTTTTTATTTCTTGAGTTTCTTCTCATCAAATAATAACAATAATGAGAATTATTCCTATTATAGCGAATATTGATTAAAATACAATGTACATTAATCATACAAAACACAACCTATTGCAATTTAAAATTTAGCGCTATGGATGACAAACTGAAGGACTTATTACTCGAAGCAAAAACCTTGATTGCGGCCGAAAAGCATCACGATGCAGATGATATTCTAACGCCTCTAAAGAAAGAGCATCCTGATTCCATTGATGTTGCACGCATGTGGTGCGCCCTGGCCATGCGTACTGATCGTATCCCAGAAGTTCTTATTGATGCAGAAAAAATATATGCACAAACACAAAATGATTTTCATAAAGCACAGTGGGCACACATACTCGGCACGGCCAATTTCTTATCGCTGAATTTACCGATTGCACAAGCACGTTTCGTGGATTCCATCAACCATTTATTAGCCTATGCAAAATCAGGCAAAGTGCCTCGCCAACAAGAAAAAACTCAACTGATCGATAACCACGAAATAAACGAAAACAATGTTTTTGTGTCTGGAAAAGCAGAAGCATTGTTATGGAAAACCTGCGCTGAACTTGCCAAGCAGAATGTTCCTGCATTTCCATTTGCCGGTACATTGTTGGGCTTGGTTCGCAATGGCCGTTTGCTGGATTTTGACAAGGACTTGGACATCGCCGTATGGATGGAATTCTGGCACACGTGTTGTAGTGCTTTAGAGCAATCAGGTTGGATCAAAGTGCCAATGCGTATCCAATATGCCAATTATCAGGATTACATACATCCTGAATTAGGTATAACCTTGGATGTTTGCGGCTTACAAAAACATCCATCAACAAACACGATTACCGGCGGGTTTTCTTTACCTAACCATCCACCAGAATACCAGCGAGTTTCAGTTTTTCCGCCTTTTGATTTGATACAACATGCTACCGACTACGGTAACGCATGGTTTCCGCAACAACCGGAAAAAATCCTCTTAGCATTTTATGGCGACTGGCGCACGCCGAATCCACATTGGGATACAGTTGTTTCAGCGCGCAATTTACAAAAATTTTCCTTACTGATACGTTGTTATGCCTATCATCGAATGGCGCAATATTGGCTTACTGGGAATCTAGCAAAAACTTGGTGCTATGCACATCAAATTACGCTCAAAGACCCCGATGATGTGCTGGCATTACGCACACGGCAATGGATGGAACAAGCCATGAATCGCTTAAATCGAGAAATTCCGACTTGGCCTCGGAATCGACCGCAAAAACGCGTCTATACCCGCATGGTAGCTGATTTATTTCATCCAGGGCACATTAATTTCTTACAAGCAGCACGCGCATTGGGAACCCATTTAACGGTCTGCGTGGTTTCAGACCAACGTGTTCTGGAAAACAAAGGAAAATCACCTGTGATGAATCAAGCGGAACGAGCCGCAGTCGTCGCGGCCTGTCGGCATGTCGATGCTGTCATGACGGAAACGCCCACTAATGTCAGTTTAGAGTTTATGCAGCAGCATGGATTTAATATCTATACCTTCGCTTGTGCTACTGAGCGAGAAAGGAATGATAAATATGAGCTTTGCAAGACATTACCCGCCGATATGATTCATGAGCTTGCTTATACACCTGACATCTCGACCACGGATATTATTCGCCGTATTGTGCCTAAAAATGAAACGAAACAATGACAATAAGTTACACACCTAGCTTGTACTTCCTATCTACACTGCGTTTTCCCCTTCCACAATAATCACTTTTTTTAGTCGCCTCCAGGTTTAATGCCTCGTTGTTTTCGGCAGAACGCTTTCTTAAAAACACGTCTATTCATTGAACATCAGCAGAAAATCGAAGTAACTCCAATTTGCAAAAAACCACTTTTCTTACCTGCTAACACAAATTGACGGAATTAGTAATTGAATGACAATAAGCGTCTATTTCAAACAACTCCAATTACACAATTACTAGATACGTCACTTTAGTTGGTTATCCTCTGGCAAATAATAAAGCACCTCGCCACAAATAACGAAGCATCGATGAAATTCTTCAACCCATTGATTATTAATTAATTACATCACCAAGCGAGTAAGAATTAAATTCTCAAGAATTAAAAAAATTTCATTCGCCCCAAGCTAAATCACCCACTTAGTTGGCACGATTCATGCTCCCTCAAAATATTCGTAGGAATTGATTAAGCAATTACGCCAAATGAACTATGCATCCTAGTCAATCTATGGACATCGATTGGTTAATCAACAAAAGAGCAATTATTTCAATTCAATTTACTTGTCATTTAAGCGGGTTTGGAGGAATTATGAAAAAATACAGTTTATGGTTGCTAGTGGGATTGGTAAGCGGATCTATTATGACTGCAACGACAGCGGCGGAGATCAAGTCTATTGGGCCTCAACCCATAATCAGCACGGACATCGCCAAAGGGACATTATTTGTGAAGCCGAATGGAACGGGAACCACCTGTTCACTGGCACTTCCTTGTGACATTTGGAATGCTGCGCTTAAGGCGAAAGCTGGGAATGTAGTATTTTTACGGGGCGGCACCTACAGTCTTTACAAAAACCTAAGATTCCCGAATATCGGCACGGCTACGGCACCCGTTGTCTATGAAAGTTACCCAGGGGAGTTGGCAATATTTGACGGAAGTCAGCATGCAAAAGGTACCAATATCTACATAGGTGTTAGTGGTCGATTTGTACATGTACGTGGGATTGAGATCAAGAACATGCCTGTTCAAGGGATTGGATTAATGGGGGATCAGACAATCTATTGGACGGTATATTTACGCACCATAATGGTCTAAGCGGTATTCAGATCACGACACGTGAAGATGGTACTGGAGGCGCCAGGAATATCATTCGTAGCTGCACATCGACCTACAATTCTGGGGTAGGTATTTTTGATACTAAGTTTTCGAATGGAGGAAACTCTGATGGTATTGCTATTTCCACAGGAATAACAACCGTGTTGAGAATTGCTTAGTGCATCACAACTCTGACGATGGCATTGACACTTGGAGGTCGGTCAATACCTATGTGGGATATAATATTGCACATACTAATGGCGACGGGGACGGAGATGGCAATGGCATTAAAGCAGGCGGCATTTACCCGGGCGCGAATGCGATCGTTGATCACAATATTGCTTATTCCAATAGAGCGAGAGGTTTTGCAAGTAATTCCGGTGACAACGTTAAATTCATCCATAATACATCATGGAATAATAAGATGGCTGCTTTTTCCTTTGATTCCGATACTATTGCCAGTAAAAACATTGGGGTGGCAAAAGTTATGAAATTAGGTGCCGGTATTGAACAAGATAATTCATGGCAACGTGCTGGAAGTGTTGCTTTTATCAGTACAGACAGCAACTCAGTAGATTTTCTGAAACCTACCATTAATGAAGGGTTCGAAGATATCGGGGCTTTAGTCAATGCCGAAGTCTATCGCTCTGTTACTACTCCTGATCTTGTTGTTACGCAAATTACCTATGCTAACGGTGTCTTTACAAGTGTAGTAAAAAACCAAGGTACTGTAGATGTTCCTTCAGGCATTACCATTGGCGTTGGATATTTTGTTGATGGCCAATGGAAAACATGGGGAGCAGTATGGGGTCCTTTAGCTGCGGGTGAATCGGTTACTATAGGCACCAAAGGTGGTTCTTACGCGATTCCCAGCGGAACACACAGCATCTCAGCATACACCGATGATACAAACAAGATTTCTGAGTCAGATGAAAATAATAACAAACTTTCAAAAACACTCACGCTACCCTGACGTTTAGTAAACGTATCCAAGTAAAGTAACATCAAAAAAGAAACTGGGAAGTATCTTATGCACGGCAACTACTACAACGTGTGGGAATACTTCCCTTTCTCAATATAACTATTGGAATCATTCGTCGGCTGAGTACGAAATGGGTTATTATTTTTCCCTAGCATAGTGACTTCAAATGCCAAAGCCTGTGGACCTAAGCTACGTCGATCCACTACTCGCGATTCCCCAAAGGGGCTTCCATTACTATAAACTCTAAGATCAGAATCCCTATTACGCGCACGAAGACGACGCAATAGAATACCTTGTTTTTCTTCTAAACTAAGTTGTAACAACGAAATTCTCTGATTAAGTTTATCTTCTGAAAGATAATCATCTTTAGTAAGCCAGATATTGAGAGTAATGGCAAAATGCTTGCCGAAATCACGACGTACTGACAACTGCTCAAACACTCTTATAGAAAAATTAGAATTGGAGCCCAATTCTTCGTTCACTATCCTTGCCATCTTCTCGGTTTCATTCGCAGTAAAAAAACCAAAGAAAACTCCATCGCTTGCCGCCGGTGCGCGTCCTAGTCGTGTTCTAAGTAAAATGCGCAGAAAACGCACCATAGATATAAATCGCCAGGGATGCAATGTTAAATAGAGATAGCTCAAAAACATTAAAATAAAACCAA
Organism: Nitrosomonas sp.; assembly: GCA_024281825.1. Classification (GTDB taxonomy): domain Bacteria; phylum Pseudomonadota; class Gammaproteobacteria; order Burkholderiales; family Nitrosomonadaceae; genus Nitrosomonas. The sequence continues at coordinate 160,368 of JAMWZY010000003.1, forward strand.
ATAGCATCCAATTCTCATCAACACTAAAATACAATCCCAATAAGCCTATTACTCCAAAGAAGACATGTAAAATTACAATGAGAGCAATAATTTCCGTAACGAAAAAACCTGACTTTAAGAATAAGTGATGCAGGTGCAAATGGTCTGGCATAAAAGGCGATTTTCCCAGAAACATCCTGCGTAACATAACGCTAACAGTGTCCAAAAGAGGGATAGCAAAAAGCCATATCGCGGTGATTGGCGTCATTGCCGGTGTTGGTCCCTGTGAAAGATCAATAAGCAACCAACATAATACTAACCCGACAAGCATACTACCATTATCACCCAGGAAAACACGCGCACTACGTTTTGAAGCATAACGCAGGTTGTAATACAAAAATCCTGACAAACCGCCCGAGAGTGCACAAATCAGTAAAAGATTATCCTGATCACCGGCTTGAAATGCCACAACTCCCATTAATGCTAAGCTTGCCAGAGAAACAGATCCCGATAGTCCATCCATACCATCGATCATATTGATCGCATTGATGCCACCGATTAATGCAATTACAGTAAAAGCCGCTGCAATCCAGTGGGGTAATTGAAGAAATTCACCTGAAAACAAATGACCAAGTGAATGAACAACCATATCTCCATTCATAACCATAACGAGTGCAACGCCACCTTGTACGAGAAAGCGAAATTTATAAGAAAGCCTAATCGTGTCGTCTATAAATCCAGTGACAAATAAAATAGTCGCGCAAATCCCCAACACTATCCATTTAGATGAAGTTTCCGTTCCTACCGGATCAAATACCAACAATGTAAATAACAAAACCGTCAACAATCCTATACCACCCACAAATGGGGTATTTGCTTCATGAAGCTTATGTCCATCCCCGGGGCGGTCTACTATTCTAAAAATACCTACAAGATGAGTGGCAACACGAATAGCGATTGCAGATGTGATTGAACAAAATAGAAATAGTAAAAATAAATTCAGAACACCAATACTATCCATATTCATTTCAGGGCTTCCCTTTTTATTAAGGTAAAAATTATTATGATTTTTTCTTATTTAAGGAAATCTTTTCATCATTCACTGATATGTCTCTCTTACCAAAAATCTAAGAAATTGACTAATACGAGTTAGTATGGCATCACTCAAAAAAATACGATACAAATCAGAAGCTGAATAGCATATCTGCATCTCATTAATTTTTTGTGACTTCTCTACTTCTGATAAATTAAATTTAAAGATACTCATTTCATTCAATACTTAGTAACTACTTTTGAGAAAGCTTCGGATCCGCTTCTGAATCGAATAGAAAAATATTAAGTTTTCTTCAATAGCTGCTCCGATATAACTCTTATCGCATGAACAGCAACCCATTAAAATCCTTAAATATTTCAATTAATGATATATGCTTTATTGAAATGCGCAATAGTAAGTTTGCTCTAATAAAACAGGAATCATTCACCGTAAAATATAGGTTCAAATTATAATCGATAGCATGGAAAATTAAATACCAATCTAACTAGTGAGCTCTATTAGAAAAGCAAGACAAATCAGAATCCTATCAGAATTCTTGCACAGATTATCCGCTAAAGATCTCAAGAAATATAGATACAACCCTATGTTTCCATAATAAAAAATTAATCTTTTGTTGTAAAAATGTCTATTTTTGAGTGCGCACATTGCAATAACCGCGCAATCGGCAATTTTAAATCAATGCTTTCACTTAACTGATTTAATAATTGTTGTTTAGCTTTGCCTACAACAACCAATGCAATATGGTCGCTTTGTCCTAGTATGGGTAGCGAAAGACTCACTCGAAGTGATGGAGCAATAGGAGGAGCAACGGCTACACAATACTGGGTTGCGAGTAAATCGAAATGCATGCCAGGAAATAGAGAAGCAATATGTCCATCCTCACCCACTCCTAAAACTGTGAGACTAGATGGTTGTGGTAGCTTGCCCAGGCGTTGATTAATTTCTTTTATAGCAGCAAAAGGATTATCGTGGTCTGTCTTAAGGCCTATGAAAAATGTGTTTTGGGGCAAATAGTCAAGCAAATGCTTTTTCACCAAATTTTCATTAGATTGCTCATCGGTTACATCGACCCAACGCTCATCGCTGAGTGTGATGACAATTCGCTCCCAAGGTAAAGAGCATTTTGCCAAAACAGGCAGATATTCACGTGGTGTATTCCCACCAGGCACAACGAGAGAAGCAAATGATTTTTTCTGGAGTGTTTTTCCTAAAACATCACTGGCATATTCGGCAAAAGCCCAGCTAAGCTGGGTCATGCTAGAAAAATCGTGCCGTTGCAATGAAAAACTCATCTTTATTTTTTAGATAACCAACTCGCGTAAATCTGGAACAGTTTCAATATGTGCTGGAAAGGGATTGGAATCACCAGGAAAAACGCGTCCGAGAAAAGCGGTGCCATTCGCCACCGCACCTTCATAATCCGCCATGGCATCGCCGATCACAAGGACATCTCTCGGTCGAATTGTATATTTACTTAAAATTTCTGAGATGATGGTTTTCTTTGAAGCCGGTGAACCGCGCACTTCCTTAAAGTAAGCATTCAAGCCACGACGCTCTACGATAGTCTTCAATTCAATTTCTGGTGTACCAGAAGCAACAAATAACGGAATTCTTTTGGCTTGCTGCTGTATTAACTCGGTTGCTCCCGGAACCGCTTTAGCAGCGATAACTGCCTCAACAACCAATTCTGAAAAACGAATATCCAATTGTTTTTCTTCTGCTTCTGTGAGAGGCGGTTTGTTAAGATAGTATTCTTGAAAATAACGGAATTTATGATAGCGCGATATGCCACCATTTTGCGTGTGAAATTCTACTACTTTAGCAACGATATCTTCACCATAGGGTCGATACAGATTTGCAAAAGCCTGTGTTTTGATCTTACCCGATTCCGCCACCACACCATCAAAATCAAAAATGATTGCCTGCCAATTAAAATGCTTCATGCTCATGGCTAAGCCCTATTATCTGATGAGCTTGGCAACGAATCCTCAGCTTCATCACCATGATGTAAGTCCTGGTGAATTTCCCTTAAACAATCCAATAAACCTTGACCAAGATCGACATGTTCGTTTAATACCAATTTGCGGCCAATGCGGGGATGAAAAGCATATGGCGTGATCTCGTAATGATGCACCGCATTGGCTTCGTCAAAATGTAACTCTACTGACCACGGTAGGATTTCTGAAATCATTGTCATGACGTCTTTGATACGCATCTTCTCTTGTCCGGTTAATATCAAATGCCGGTTAGCGAATTCCGGCGCCAAGACTTGCACGCTCATGCGAGCAGCATCTTCCACATGAATATATTCACGCATCGCTTCACCGCTGCCTTTATAAGTAATTGAATGATTCTTAACCGCTTCAAATAACATTCGGTAAATACCGTTACGTTTGTCAGCACGACGCCCATACAAAGAACCATAGCGCAATATGTTGTAGTCCAAACCATAGCGCTCGTGATAAGTTTCTGTAAAACGTTCGGCAGCTTGCTTACTGGCTCGGTAAAACGAGCCGGACTCAGAATATACATATACGCTGCTGGCAAATACGAATCGGCGTGCACCAGCGATACGGGCAGCTTCCAGTACATGCATATTGCCCAAAACATTAATGGTTACAGTGGGAATCGGTTTGTTATGTGCTTCGTCGATATCTGCAATGGCGGCAAAATTATAGACGATAGAACAATCCCTTGCGGCCTCGATCACCTGATCGAGGTTCATAATATCGCCAACAATCATTTCTTGACCAGGTTTTAGATGGGACGATACGCTGCGGTCAAAAAGCCGCACTTGATAGCCTGCGGAAGACAAAGCATCAGCTACATGGCTCCCCAGAAAACCACTGGCACCGAATACGATGACCCGCTCATTGGCTATCGGGTTATTGCTCATTGAACAGCGCCCACTCTCATGAGTCCTTGCAAGAGATTCTCTGCGGCTTCAATTTCCATGCGCTGGCGCGACTCTCGGGCAAGCGAGCCAACATGCGAAGTCAAGGTAATACTACTACAGGCACTCAGCTCACCTTGATAGGGCTCTTGTTCAAATGTATCCAGCGCAGCCGCGCTGACTCTGCCACTACTGAGCGCCTCGGCCAATGCGCATTCATCTATGAGCCCGCCCCGTGCCGCATTGATAATCATTGCTTCAGGTTTCAATGATGCGAATGCTTTTTTGTCTAGCAGATGATGTGTTTGCGGTGTATAGGGTAGATGCAAGGTAATGATGTCTGCAGAACCCAATAATTTTTCTAATGGCACCAGTGTAACACCCTGAGGTACTTGTGTGGCAAATGGATCATGTGCAATCACCTTGGCCTCAAAAGCTTGGCACAGTTTAGCAACACGGCGACCAATGTGGCCAATACCGATAATACCCACCGTTTGGGCTGCTAGCAATCGGCCTTGCAACCGCGGCCATTCGCCTTTACGCACTGCTTGATCAATCTGGTTAATTTGTCGTAGTAGCGACAATATTAGTCCCATGGTAAGTTCCGCAACTGCTTGAGCGGGTGCTTCTGGTGTGTTCAATACAGCAACCCCGCGATCTTGAGCGGCATTCAGATCAACACTATCTAGCCCAGCGCCACAACGGGAAACAACTTTGAGCGTCGGTATTGCTTGAAAAACACGCTCAGTCAATGGTTCGATACCAGCAATTAAGCCAACCACCTCACCGTGCAATAGCTCAATGATTTCATCCTCTGTCAATTTGCGTCGATGCGGATTGGTGACAATACGAAAACCTTTTTGTATCAATTGCTGCAGTGGTAAATTATGATCGATATCAAACGAAGAAGTAGAAATAACCAGTGTTTTCATCATTTTTTCAGTGTTGCACGAATGCTCTGTAAATGCGTACGGCAGATCGAATCCAGAATACGAATATCCAAGCTGTAGCCGAGAAAATTAAAACCTGCTTGAATACGTTGTTGCAACGCTTGTGGATCAGGCTCAATGACATGAATGCCTCCTGGTTTACGAGCGCGATGCCCGGCTTCCATGACCTGATTAATCGCTGTCTGCACATCAGGATGATTAAGGTCACCCGGTCGCCCCATTGAACCCGATAAATCATAAGGCCCAATGATATATCCATCCACACCAGGTACTGCAAGAATATCATCAATCGCTTTGACCGCATCGACATGTTCGATCATGACAATGACAACAGCATTATCCTCCAACCATTGCTTATAAGACTGGAAGCTATTGCCATAGCCTTGTGCACGAGCCAGGCCAACACCGCGCTGACCACGTGGCGGATAATATACGCTACTGACAGCGGCCTCAGCCTCTACGGCAGATTTAATCATGGGCACCATGATGCCAGTAGCGCCGGCATCCATGACACGTTTAATCAGATCTGGATGATTAGAGGTTAAGCGTACGATAGCTGGGCATTGCTTGCCATCAAGCACTTGAATGAGTGTCTGCACTTCGCTCAATTCAAGCACGCTATGTTCCGTGTCTAGAACTATCCAGTCAAAACCAGCCGCAGCCATGATCTCGGCAATTGAAGGATGCCCTAACGTGACCCAAGATCCTATCGTTAACTCGGATCGATTCAAGCGTGATTTTAATGACATAAAGGATTCCGAAAAGTTAATAACGCGACAACAAAGGGTCATCACTCATGAGCTTTTCGACTTTCGCCAAATCCGCAGGAGTATCGACCGCTTGTGTATTGAATTCGGTGTGAACCATTTTAACCGAAAGACCATGCTCCAATAGACGCAGCATATCAATTGACTCATGTTGCTCCAGCGGAGTCGGCGACAAGTTTGTATATTGGAACAATATTTCTCGACGAAATGGAATGATGCACACTTGTTTATACGCCTCTGTATTGACGAAGCCCGATTTTGCCAACGATGGAATTGGGCGACGTGACATATACAGCGCATCGTTCTGCCTGTTCATGACCACCTTAATCGTATTGAAATCCATGTAATCCGCTTCGTTATCAATTTTACGCACCAGATTCACGCAACCCAATCCCGGATTGTTTTCAAATGGCGCAATAGCCGCATCAATCATATCCGGGTGCGTCATGGGCTCATCGCCTTGCACCATCACAATTAAGTCCGCATCCAGCTTTTCAACGGCCTCAGCAACACGATCGCTGGCGCGTTCATGCGTATCAGCAGTCATGATCACTTGCGCACCAAACCCTTGCGCCACTTGGCGAATCTCCTCATCGCATGTAGCAATATACGTTGCATGCAAGGATTTGCTCATCGCAACACGTTTATAGATATGCTCAATCATGGAGCGCCCTAGAATCTTGGCGATTGGTTTGCCGGGAAAACGCGAAGAACCCATGCGGGCAGGTATGACAGCAATTGTTTTCATGAAAATAGAGTGCGAATGAATGTGTGGGAGTGTAAAAAATCAAACCAAAATAATTTCATGGATTATCAGGTTTTTCCCCCAGTTTGAGCAATAGCTTTATGAAAGATGCAGTCAATATTTCATCAACTCATGCTATCGATAACACACTTATTGACCATAGCTGCGCTACAAATCACGGTTCATCGATACAATGCTCAGTCCACCCCATGAAAAATCATTCGGTTTGCGGCACTACTCTGGGTTTTCCTTGGTTATCAACCGCCACATAGGTCAGCACTGCCTCGGTAACCTTGATACACACCTCATTACCACCTTCGCGCGCACCACGTTGTGCATATACTTCGACATCCACAGTAATCGAGGTACGCCCTATCTTTAGGATGTCCGCGTAGAAACTGACAAGATCACCCACAAAAACCGGTTGCTTGAATACGAAGGAATTAACCGCAACAGTCACTACCCGACCGCAAGCCCTGCGAATCGCAGGTATGCTACCTGCCGTATCAACCTGCGACATAATCCAGCCACCAAAAATATCACCCGCATAATTCGTATCCGATGGCATCGGCACAGTACGCAAAACGGGCTGCTTATCGGGTAAACATACATGCAATGATGAATGATCGGATGAAGTGTTCATAATAAATTGTATGCCGTCAAAATACCTTGGATAGGCGCAATCCGAATTAAAAGTTACCTTAACTTTAGCTAAAAATTGCTTTGCTATCTTAATGCATTTGGCGGGAGATTGTGCAAAAGTCTCTTAACTAAGGTTTTTTATTTTTGATCGATAAACCACTTAGTCGCATAACGCATTAATCGCCAGTATCCCTCAATTTCAGTTTGATACGAATATGAAATCGATGGGTTTCAACTATGTTTTAATACTACGCCATAATAAGCCTGAAATTTCGTGACTGTTGTAGGAGGCCACTTCACTTGCTTATTAACGATTTGCCACCCTTCCTAATCCAATGTGCTGCTATCCCACCGGATTGGGTCACTTCAATGACTATATCGCTCTCTGGGCATTGAGTCCATCATCTCCCAAGGCAACCCCAGAAATTGCTCCGCGTGCGAATTCGAGTTGGCCATGCCTTCCACCGAATCATCACTGAAGCCATCATTTCATCTTTCTACTAACAGCGTTTTGAAAAGCAGCAACCCAGGGTAGAGGATGACCTGTAGGCATCCGATATCGGCGCATAATACTCGCAATTCTTGCTCTATCGAGCCCCAGTCTTATCAACTGGTTAATTCGATTGAAAAAGCTTCCTTTGCACGTGCAGTGGGTGGTATCAAAATCTGAAAAGCTCGCAACGCTAACACAATTCATTGTCTAAAAATAGTATCCTATTATTTAACTTAATTGAATACTCTAGCCTCTTCACCACTCTAATAGTGTGTGGGTGCGTGCATTATTGACCCAGGTATAAATTACAGAAGAACTTTAAATGATACGTTTTATTATATTGATATTTTTGTGTATCACGGACATGGCGAACGCCAATGGTAATGCAGTACTCGATTCCATGGATGAACGGGTTAAGGCTTGTACCATCTGTCATAGTGCTGAAGATAAAGTAGGACGTGATGCTTATTACCCTCGTATAGCGGGAAAGCCACAAGGGTATATTTTTAATCAGTTACGTAATTTTAGGGATGGTCGACGCTATTATCAACCAATGGTTATTTTGTTGGAAAATATGTCGGATGAGTATCTGCGCGAAATAGCACAGTACTTTTCTTCCTTACAGTTACCTTATCCAGATCCTGAGCGGATTAAGATGCAACCCGAGGAAATCAAACTGGCACGGCATCTTATTTATTCGGGATATCCAAAGCGCAATATTCCTGCATGCAGCGCCTGTCATGGAGATATTTTGATGGGGGTTGAGCCTGCTATTCCAGGCTTAGTTGGATTGTCTCGGGCTTATATTACAGCACAGCTGGGTGGGTGGCGTAATGGCGGTATTATGCGGGCCCAGACATCTGACTGCATGTCTGAAATTGCTAAACAATTAACTGAGAGTGAAGTCAACATAGTTGCAAAATGGTTGGCAAATCAACCTGTTTATGGAAAACCTAGTTCATTCGATGTGCTTTCATCCGAATTGGTGGATCGGTGTAGCCGAACTATCCTGGAAAACGGAGGTGCAGAATGAGGTATTGGATTATGGTATTGAGTGTAATAGATTATCGTAAGAGTATTGCTTCGCTGTGGATATACATAATATCGCTGACATTTGCTTTGCTAACGATAACTGCGGAAATTATGGCTAGTGAGGCGGAGAATTCTAATGCCGTGCATTATGGTGCTTACTTGGCTCGCATTGGTAATTGCATGGGATGTCATACGACTAAAGGTGGTCAACCATTTGCGGGTGGACGTCGATTATCCACATCATTCGGTGTATTTATTACACCCAATATCACTCCAGATAAAGAAACGGGAATCGGTCTTTGGAATCAACAGGATTTCTGGCAAGCATTGCATCAGGGTAGGTCGCGTGATGGACGGCTTCTATACCCTGCCTTTCCCTACACCGAGTATACCAAGGTGGCTCGGCAAGACGCCGATGCAATTTTTGCTTATTTGCAATCGTTGCCGCCTGTTTCGCAGACTAATCCGTCACACGATATTTTCTTTCCTTATAATTCTGAATCACTGCTCGCGGTCTGGCGTGCTTTATATTTTAAAGAAGGTGTTTATGAACCGGAGCGGTCCAAAAGTGCAGCATGGAATCGTGGCGCTTATTTAGCACAGGGACTAGGTCATTGTAGTGCTTGCCATACAACTCGCAATGCATTGGGAGCAAGTCAGAATGAAACATTGACGGGTGGACAAATAATGGGCATGAATTGGTACGCACCTTCTCTCTTTTCGCATCTAGAAGCAGGCAGTGGCAATTGGGAAATCGATGAAATCGTTGCGCTTCTGACAACAGGTATAACAAAGCGCGCTGTGACTTCAGGGCCTATGGCGACCGTAGTTAGACAAAGCCTGCAATACTTGTCTCAAGAAGATGCTCTTGCTCTAGCAACCTACCTGAAATCGCTGACAGAAAATGACACAAGTAGTGTGCCTGGTGTCCATTTCTTGGTCACAACAGGTAGTTTTCGGAAGCATCTAGAGCTAGGTGAGAAAATTTATCAAGAGTATTGTCAAGCGTGTCATGGCGCTGACGGAAAAGGTACTCCGGGTACTTATCCAGCGCTAGATGGTAATCGAGGCGTGGTGATGGATTCACCATTGAATGTTATTCGCAGCGTGTTGAATGGTGGCTATCCGCCCACGACAGCAGGAAATTCTCGGCCTTATGGAATGCCACCATTTCAGCAGATTTTACGTAATGAAGAAGTGGCCCTCGTTGTATCGTATATCCGAAATGCCTGGGGGAATCGTGCTAGTTTGGTGAGAGCGCTGGATGTTGACCGAAGTAAAGGCGGAGATGATTAGAGGGATCTGACACGTTGTAATGGAAACAACCTTCGGGCGATACTGAAATGCGATGAGCAAGAAACAATTGTTGCCTTCATGGCAGTATCAGATTCAAAATTCACATCGACTGTGACTTGAGCATTCCCAAAAATGGTATTTAGTCTTGCGGTATTTCCATTTCTCGGTCCTTGGTATGCTTCCCACGCCCCATCATCCTCGTCTGTTGCTAATACAACCGCTATTAAAACATTCTCACGCTCTGTAATAGTTATATAACCGTAAGGGAATAATGCCCATATTCCATCATAGGGTCCTGATGCGAAAGTAGGAGATGAAATCAAAAACATAATTGCAAATATTAAATTCTTAATCTTCATTTTCTGATTCCTGCAAATTAAAAAATCCACCTTACTATATTGTTTTATATTAATAAATAGTACATCTGCACTGACCAATTCAGGACAATCAATTCCTTAGAGGCAGTTTTGAGAATATTTTTTACTTTGGATATGTTCGAGATCTCTTCGAGATTATGGTATTGATTAATCATCTGGGTGGTACAGTCGCCCTTAAAATCAGAAGTAATGAAATGAGTTTTTTTTAGAATATGATGTAACCCGTCACACCCGGAAAAGGAACTTCCAAGTAGATTGATCAATTGATAGACTGAGGTACGCTAGAAGAAGCAATTGCAGCTTATACAAGATGATGAAGTGGATGCCCAGGAAGCGATGCAAGTCATCGAAGTGACCCAGTCTGGTGTTAGACAGTAAAGCACGCTGGATTAGGAGAGGGTGGAAAACCGTTGCTGGATCTACTCGATAAAGCCAACACTCAACCAGATACATTGTTCAATGCCAAAATCCTGTGTTACAGTAACCTAGCCAAAGCTCATGCCTGACATAGATTATTACTGGCTATAGCGCATATTTAAAAAGCCATCCAATTTTTTGCCGAACACCTGATAATCGCACAAAAATAGGGATATTACACACTCTCCCTAGCCGGCTTAGAGTGATTGCTCTCAGTTCATTTGCGGGAAAATATCTAAAATCACTCGGTCAGTTAAAGATAAACTCGGAATTACATTGGAATAAGAAATTTACGTGATTTCGTAAAGCCCTCCTTCTAATTTATTTCCTACCTATCATTTGAAATATTTGAAATGAAATCGTTATTTGTAATCGCCGAAGAATGCTTATCGGCTAACAACATTCAGCAAAAAATTCATTTGACTCAGCAAGTTTCTCAACTATGGCAAAACAGTCAATTATCGCTCGACTCAATGGCACCTCCCAAAGCCATTACTCAACCTGGCCTTCCCAATAAACCCGTTCTGATAGCGCCTAGCGAGGTGCCAAGAAGACATTTAGGGACACAAGCTGGACTAATTGCGCTGATTCACGCTGTCGCGCATATCGAATTCAATGCGATTAACCTCGCTTGGGATGCCGTGTATCGTTTCCGCAATCTTCCAAAACAGTATTATCAAGATTGGATTCAAGTCGCCACTGAAGAAGCACACCATTTTCAGTTGTTGCATCAAAGATTGCTCGAGCTCGGTAGCGATTACGGTTTCTTACCGGCCCATAATGGACTTTGGGACATGGCAATGCGCACGGCATTTGATCCAATGGTGCGTATGGCATTGGTGCCAAGGGTTTTGGAAGCCAGGGGATTAGACGTAACGCCCAATATGATCCAGAAATTGCAACAAGCAGGCGACAAAAAAACAGTCGCTATCCTTGAAATCATTTTGCGTGATGAAATCGGGCATGTAGCCATTGGGTCACATTGGTTTAAGTATTTCTGCGAACAACGCGGATTAGATTCTGAACAAACCTTCCGAGAATTAATTCATCGTTACTTTACTGGACAAATTGCCGGCCCGTTTGATTATCAAATCAGAGCACAAGCTGGCTTCAGCTTGAATGAATTAAACACCCTGCAAAGTATTGCCAAATCAAAAACAAAACCGTTCAACACAACATCGACTTGACAGAATCATTGCCATACACCAACACTATCAAGATTATTTTGCACGTTCAAATCGATAAAAAGCCAACATGCCCATCAAATTCGGAAAGATATGAACAGGACGGTAATTGCTCATGACGCGGCACTCAATTATGTGCGCATTGCAACGGCGGCAAAGTTCTTCGAAATCATTCAAGGTACACAAATGAATGTTAGGCGTGTCATACCAATGATACGGCAGTGCTTTTGATATGGGCATCTGTCCCAAAGCGACTTGCACGCGGTTACGCCAATAACCGAAGTTGGGAAAAGATACGATACCCTGTTTCCCGACACGCAACATTTCCTGAATAATGTCTTCGGTATGGCGCATTGCCTGCAATGTCTGCGATAAGATGACATAGTCGAACGAATCTGATTCAAAACTCGACAACCCGGACTCCAAATCATTCTGAATAACATTAATCCCGTTATAAAAACAACTGAGTAGATTTTTATCATCAATTTCCACACCATACCCGAAGACGTTACGCGATTCACGCAAATAACGCAGCAATGAACCATCGCCACACCCCAGATCGAGTACTTTCTTTCCCGGTTGAATCCATTCAGCAATGGCGGCCAAGTCCGGACGCAGAGCTACTACTGAGAGGGGATTAGCGTCATTCATGGTTTGTTGTAAATAGTCCTTCTAAACTGCAATATTGTTTAAATAAGCGCGTACCAATTCATGATAATGATCGTTTTCCATTAAGAAAGAATCATGTCCTTGATTAGAAGCAATCTCTGCATAACTTACGTTAAGATTGTTATCAAGTAATGCTTTGACGATTTCCCTCGAACGTTCTGGAGAAAAACGCCAATCTGACGTGAACGACAAGATCAAAAAACTGGCTTTAGCGGCCTGGAAAGCGGCACTTAGATCGCCGTCGTATGCATCCGCAGGATTGAAATAATCTAATGCCTTGGTCATGAGCAAGTAAGAATTCGCATCGAATAAATCGGTAAATTTATCGCCTTGATAGCGCAAATAGGATTCAATTTCAAACTCCACGTCATAACCAAATGACAATTCATCTTTTCTCAAGCTGCGCCCAAACTTTGCCGCCATCGAGTCGTTGGACAAATAAGTAATATGCCCAAGCATGCGTGCCAAGCGTAAGCCGCGCCGCGGTAATGTGTCATAGGCGTAATAATTACCCCCATAAAATTCCTGATCAGTCAGAATCGCTTGTCGAGCGACATCATTAAACGCAATATTTTGCGCCGTTAGATTTGCTGCTGCAGCGATAACCAAAGCATGCCGCACTTTCTCGGGATAATCGAGCGCCCACTGCATAGCCTGCATGCCGCCCAAGCTTCCCCCTATGATCGCTGCAAATTGCTCTATCTCCAAATGCTGGGATAGCTTCTCCTGCGCGTCCACCCAATCTTCTACAGTCACCACCGGAAAACTCGCTCCGTAAGGGTTACCTGTTTTACTATCTATGCTTGTCGGCCCAGTCGACCCATGGCATCCACCGAGATTATTCACACCAATTACAAAAAAACGCTTGGTATCAACTGGCTTGCCGGGACCCACCATGTTGTCCCACCAGCCAAAGCTTTTTTCTTTATCCGCATACACACCAGCAATGTGATGATTACCTGATAATGCATGACAAATCAGAATCGCATTGGATCTAGCAGCATTGAGCTGCCCATAAGTCTCGTATACCAGATGATAATTATCCAGCGTTGCACCACTTTTTAACTGCAATGGCTTGTCAATGTGAACATACTGAGGTGTTACTACACCTACCGATTTTGTATCTTGCATGAGATGTCAGGAAGAAACTCCGAAGCAACGATTCCGTTTTAGCTGAATATTATAGCGTCAAAGATCCACTCAGACTAATTATTCAACTTTGTTAACAAAGCCTTTATCTTGTCGGATTCATCGGCTTTGACGATCTTACGCACTAATGGAGCAATATCGGGCATATGGCTCTTGAGAATTTGATCTTTCACCGTCAATACCTGAGCCGGATACATAGAAAATTGCTGTAACCCAAGGCCGAGCAAAAGACGCGTAAATCGTTTATCTCCCGCCATTTCCCCACAAACAGAAACCGGCTTATTAGCACGTTTGGCACTTTTGATAATATGCGAGAGCAACCATAAAATGGCCGGATGTAACGGATCGTATAAATGCGCTACGGTATCATCGATACGATCAACCACCAGGGTATATTGAATTAGATCATTGGTGCCAATCGATAAAAAATCCAATTTCCGCATAAAAATACCTAAACTCAAGGCCGCTGCCGGAATTTCGATCATGCCTCCAACTTGAATCCGTTCATTAAATGGAATTTTCTCGTCACGCAAACTGTCTTTGGCCATCTTAATCAGATTCACCGTTTGATCAATTTCTGCCACATGTGAAATCATAGGAATCAGGATGCGCACATCACCATAATGCGAGGCCCGTAAAATAGCTCGCAATTGCGTATGAAACATTTTCGGCTCAGCCAGGCTCATGCGAATTGCGCGCAAACCTAGCGCGGGATTTGTGGCTACATGTACGGTATCATTAAGCGTTTTGTCGGCACCCAGATCATAAGTACGGATAGTGACAGGCTGTTGATGCATTTCTGTTGCAACAGTTCGGTAGGCCTCAAACTGCTCATCTTCAGTCGGTAAATCGTCACGATTCAAGAACAAGAATTCGCTACGAAACAAACCAATCCCTGTTGCCCCGCTCGCTTTAACCTGTTGCATATCTTCGGGCAATTCGATATTGGCATATAGCTCAACCGGTGTACCGTCGAGTGTAACTGCAGCCACGCTTTTGAGACGGCCTAGTTTTTTCTTTTCTAGTTCGAGCTGCCCTTGCCGCAGCCGATACTCATCCAGAATGGATCTATCTGGATTGACAATAATAATCCCTTGCGTCCCATCGACAATCAGATAATCATCTTCCAGGATCAACTGATGCGCATGATGCAATGCCACGATAGAGGGGATATTGAGGCTACGGGCCACAATCGCGGTGTGTGAAGTCGGGCTACCGAAATCGGTTAGAAATGCGACAAACTGATGTTGCTTATAATGCATCACATCCGCAGGACTCAGATCGTGCGCAACCAGAATACTGTCGCCCGCGTGTTTTGGCGCCACAGGCAAATAACCTGAATGCCCCATCATTGCTTTGAGCACACGTTCGACGACCTGCGTCACATCCGCTTTCCGCTCACGTAAATAGGCATCCTCGATTGCCTCAAATTGCGATATCAATGCGTGCATTTGCTGTGACAACGCCCATTCGGCATTGCAATAGGTTTCTGCAATCATAGTATGGGCTGCTTCGGATAACGTCGGATCATCCAGAATCATCAAATGCAACTCTAAGAATGCCGTAAATTCGGCACGCGCCGGCCCGTCAGGGACTGACTTCTGCAACGTTTCAAATTCCTTGCGAACAACCGAAAAAGCGCTATTCAAGCGCGCAATTTCTTTTTCAACCTGCTGACTGGGAACCAGATAATGGATGACTTCCAAGGCCGTTGGCGTTGCCAAGTGCGCGTGCCCAATCGCAATGCCCTCAGATACACCGATACCTTGTAGGATAAAGCTCATTCACCCTCACCAAAATAGTCTTCAATCAAGTCCGATAAAGCTGCCATCGCTTCCACCTCGTCGTCGCCAATTGTTTCTAATTGTATGCGTGAACCCTTATTGGCAGCGAGCATCATCACCCCCATAATACTTTTCGCATTGACACGACGGCCATTGCGGGTCGCCCATACCTCGGATTTAAATTGACTCGCTAACTTGGTAAGCTTTGAAGAAGCTCGAGCATGCAGCCCTAATTTGTTAATAATTTCGACTTCTTTAATTTGCATGATCAGAATCCGAATTGACATGAACCACACCCTGCTGCCCGCCGCTAAGCGCTTTTTGAACGACCACCGCCAAAGGCTCATGGCGATAGGTCAGAACACGCACCAACATAGGTAAGCTTGCACCGGCGATACACTCCACTTTGCCGGATTGCGCTAAACTTGTACCGACATTGCAAGGCGTAGCGCCATACATGTCACTGAGTACCAGCACGCCGTCTCCACTATCCAATTCATGAATTAATGCGCTTGCTTTAGCAAAAATAGCATCGGGTTGATCTTGTTTAAACACACCCAAGTGGTTGAGTTGCGGCAATGGCATTCCCATGATGTGCGTAGCGCAACTAATCAAGTTCTCCCCCAGGTTTTCATGGGTAATAAGTAAAATGCCAATCATTTGCGTTAAAAATTGTGGGAATTATTTACGATACTAAAACTACAACAGGATAGCAGTATTTCACAAGGCAATTCGTTATTCAAACGTAACTAAGATATATCAAAGAAACAAACCCATCATCAGGCTCCCGAATCGCCCGCTTTTGCATCGGTAAAAACAGGGTAAATTTTGACGGTTTTGACCACACGATTTTTGGTTTGGATAATCTCCATCGGGTAATTTGCGATGCTTAGGCTCACCCCTGCCTCGGGTATATCCTGGAAGTGTTCTACAATCAAACCATTTAGTGTTTTTGGTCCATCCAATGGAAACTGGAAATTCAATTTCCGATTCAAATCTCGCAATAACGTACTCCCCTCGACAACGATACTGCCATCCTCTTGCTTCAGAAAAGTATTCATCTGAGTCGGCGCTTGCGTAGTAAACTCTCCGATAATCTCTTCCATGATGTCTTCTAAAGTCACTAGCCCCAACCATTCACCATACTCGTCCACCACCAGTCCGATACGCCTCTGATTTTCCTGGAATAATTGCAATTGAGAAAACAAGGGTGTCCCAGAAGGAATGAAATAAGGTTTATGTAGGACTTTCTCAAGTGTTTCCACTGTGATTTTGCCATTTTGCATTTGATTTAATATCTTGCGCACATGGATAATGCCAATAATGTTATCCATCCGCTCCTGATACACCGGAAGCCGTGTATGGTGGCACGTTAACAACTGAGTTTGAATAGTTTCATCATTGTCACTCATATCAATGGCCTCAACCTGACTCCGCGGCACCATGACATCATCGACCGTGATCGTTTCTAAGTCGAATAAATTTAGCAGCATGCTTTGGTGTTTATGTTGAATAAAATGCCCGCCTTCCAACACCAAGGTTTTAAGTTCTTCAATACTGATTTTCTGCTCTAATGCATTTCTTTCCGGATTTAAACGAAACAATATCAGTAAGCCACGCACAAACAAATTAACGAACCAGACAATGGGATAGCAAATGATCAATAAGGGTGTTAACACATAGCTTGCAGTCAAGGCGATGCGCTCAGGATATGCTGCTGCAATGACTTTTGGCGTTATCTCGCTAAAAATCAGAATGGCAAATGTTACTGCAATCGATCCCAAAAATAATGCCAAATCGTCATGACCAAATAACATGGCAACAATAACCGCCACAAGCGTCGCTGAGGCAGTATTGAGCAGGTTATTACCCAGCAAAATAACACCCAGCAATCGATCCGTATGATCAAGTAGCCTGATGGTCAAACGCGCACCACGATGACCTTGTTTTGCGAGATACCGCAAGCGATAGCGATTGATCGCCATCATGCTGGTTTCAGATAAGGAAAAGAAACCAGATAGAATAAGTAAAAAAACCAATGCAATAAGCATGGTATACAACGATACGTCTTCCAAGAAGCACCTTTATACTATAATAAGGCTGTTAGTATTAAAAATCACAATGAGTTACTATGGGTGATATATTTAGGGTGCTTACTACTGTTTGTCAATCATAATCAAAAAATTAACAAACGCGTAATGCGAACCTTCAAAGCATGAATCATTCGATCCATAAGAACAAATAAACAATCATTATAAGACAATGCGTTAATATCCTATATCTCATTACTCACTGAACGCTTTCGCTCTGATCAAAGTATCCGTCATCAACTTTTGCTGGGAACAAGAATCTACTGTGATTTGTTACGAACATCCACTTAATGAACGTATACGCACTTTGCTGCGGCTTGAAAATTTGTTTAGCAAAATTGACTTCTTTTTGACCAAAGACACACCTGCTGAACACCACGCTGCGCTAGTTGCCTTATTTGAAGCTTTAGAGATCACTACACGCGCTGATATCAAATCCGACTTGCTACAAGAACTTGAACGACAAAAACATCTTCTTGAGGCACTACGAAAAAACCCCAATGTTGATGAAACAACACTGAACACCGCGCTAGGCAACATAAGGAGCACTTTTAGAGAAATGCTGGATTTACCCGGCAAAGTTGGTGAACATTTGCGGGAGAATGATTGGCTCATGTCCATCAAACAACGCATGGCCATACCAGGTGGTTGCTGTGTTTTTGATTTGCCTTTCTATCATTATTGGCTGAACCTCGACACCGAAAAACGCCATCAAGACTTTAAAGAATGGTTGGCGCCATTCCAGCCGGTACGCAACGCATTTGAAATCGTACTATATTTATTAAGAAAAAGCGGCAGGACGATAAAACTCACTGCTAATCAGGGTGTTTTTCAACAAACAGGCGCAGAGTATGCCGCCCATATGCTGAGACTCAATTTAAGTGACGAGCTTCCCTGCATACCCGAGATCAGTGCCAATAAATATGCCTTAAATATCCGTTTTATTCCGATCAAGTCAACACAAAAGAATAAGACTTACGAAGGTGATGTCGCATTCGAGCTGACCTTCTGTAATCTATGACGATATTTCAAATCATCCCATCCAGTACACCGTGGGACTAAACAGCTAGCTGTATATATTTTGCCATCCTGAAAAATATTATCCTTCATGTCGTTTAAGGTCACGGTAGAAGTTTTCGTGGGGTCCGAAAGCCAGTAGCTTCAGGCTATCCTTGTCAAGGATACGATATGCCAGCATGCACAGCTGGTTTGATGAACGAAACTTGTAAATTCGGACGCCAAGTAGATCGCCAACTTTTGCTTCACCGCATTCCGGATTCGCTGCAATGGCACGCACAGCTTCATCAAGGTCGGCTTTTTGTCGTGTATGCAGCTTCTTTACAGCCCGTTCAAATGTTGGTGTGACATATAATCGCATCACTCGAACTGATATTCATTGAGGGACTCTTCCTGTTCAGCGATCAGTATGTCGCGGATCATACTAAATGGTAAATCTGGGTTCTCCTCAGCAATTTTGCCAATCTGAGACCAGTATTCGATCTGCTTTGGAACCGACCGATGTTGAATTTGCGCATGGCGCTTGGCTTGAGCAACAAGATTTTCCGAAAGTTTTACGTTTATTGGCATAGTAATCCCCAAATCAAAGGACCATTTTAGCTCATTTGACTCCCAAAAAGATCCTTTTCCATAAGGACCGATTGGATTGCTAAATATGCACTTGTTACAATTAAAGTCCTTGAATCCAACTTTGATCATAAGCCACAACTATTGAGTAACTACATAAGTAGCTATATGGAATTGATATTTGTGAAACGCATTAAAAATAAGCTATTCTGAAAGTATTATGGTTTACCTTCTGTAATCTATAACGATATTTCAAATCATCCCATCCAATAGCACCTAATAACTCAATTATGGGAAAATTAACTGATATTCAAAGAGGTCAGATCAACAACAGCGCCAATCCAATCCCAACAGCAGTTGCCAGCATACCCGAAATGCATTGCTTGGCGAGTAACGTGCTGCCGATGAAGCACACAAGACCGAGTTTGAAGCCAATATTGGAAAGTATACCGAGCGAGATGGCCATTACGGTTTCGGTTGCTTGCAGTTTACCCATTTCATATAAGCGCAAACTCGACAGAGTAATAGCATCGACATCAGTTAAGCCAGAAAGGAGCGCAACGGTATAAAGTCCCTTGCTACCGGCAATATCGGATAGCCATGCAGAGCAAAACAAAATGATACCGTAAATCAATCCGAAAGCCGCTGCTGTACGGATTTCGGTGGGATTCTTGATTTTAGGCAAGGTTAATCCGTTGTGGTGATTGAGTTGACGCCACCAATAGGCCGTGACAGCAGATCCGAGCACAAGGCCACTACCCAGCACCGGTAACAATTGCAGAAAAATGGTAGGAGACGCGACTGCACTGACAATCGCCAAACGAATTAGTACGGTGAGATTGGCGATCAAGATGACGACTACGGCCAAGTGTGAGAAATCCTGGTTTTCAACGCTGCGGCGCGCATACACCAATGTTGTCGCAGTGCTTGAAACCAAACCGCCGAATAAGCCCAGTACTGCGCCGTGATGATGGCCGATCAGTTGCAAAGCGACATAACCCGCCAGGCTGACGCCTGAAATCAATACCACCATGAGCCATATCTGATGAGGATTGATGGCATCATATGGGCCAAAGTTCTTGTCTGGCAGAATGGGCAAAATAATAAATGTCAACACGGCAAATTGCAGTATGGAAATCAAATCCCGTCGGCTTAATTTCTCGGTAATGCCGTGCAACTCGGCTTTGAAATACAACAATACCGTGGTAATGATTGCCAGCATGATGGCCAGTGTGTCGTTGTGATACCAGACCGCTGCGCCCAAGCCATAGCAAATGAGGATAGCGACTACCGTGGTGGTGCCGGGATCTGCGTTTTCATCTTTAACACGCAGGTAAGCCGCAATGGTCATCGTGCCGACGATCAGCAACCCACTCAACAGTAACCAAGGCGTGGTCTGTTGCGATAGCATGGCGGCAAGCGTGCCAAATAGCGCGACCAGGGCGAACGTCCTTAACCCGGCCCGAGAACCCGGGCTGCGCTCGCGTTCCAGCCCGATCAGTAAGCCAATGGCTAAGCTGGTTATAAAATGCGGCAGCGCTGCTAATTCTCCGTTTGGCGTGAACTCAGTGTGCATGACGGGTTACCGCGGGACCAACCTGAGAGCTGAGAGCAATGTTCAAGGAAAAATTGCAGGGTCGTTTTGCCATTATATTCGTTGATTTGTAATCGATACACCGCATTGATCAAATCGGGTAGCGGATCGCTATGAAAAAACAAGATGCCACCATAGGATATCTCAGATTGTTGCGCGATGGGTTGTTGGCTATCGGGAATCAAACTTTCGCAAGTTTAGTTTCAAATGCTTTTCACCGATGATACGCTGGCCTCAATTCTCCACAATAAATGACTGCCATATTGTAATTAAAATGCGGATAAACCCCATTCTTTGAATCCATTGGTAGTATTTGAAGCGATGATCACACCATGTTTGTCATCGTAATATTCCGCCCTGATTGCAACAGCAGTTTTTATCGTGGGAGATATCTCAAGATCGTCGTAGGGTTAAACTATATACTTATTTCTGAATCTTCTAAGCTTCCGTCGAGTATTTCTCTGGAGGTTGATCTAAATCGCTTTTAACGCATACCTAAATTTTTTCTATATGAAAAACCGGCTTTTTAACAAGCCACCTGAACTAATGCAGATTAGGTCTGAACTAATCCAACTAAAGATATCTCGTTAACAGTAAAAGATGCATCTGAGAAACCACCGTATGCGTTACCTTCCGAGTCTACAATAGCTCCGCTAACCATCTGCGCCGTATAAGTCGTGCCAGGCACCCAATCAACCGTTGGATCAATAATGACACTTCTGCCACTGAAGATAACTTGGCTACTATCGGTCATAGCAATACTCCGATGATCGGTTTCATTACTGAGAACAAGATCGCCACTTCCAGCCATAATTTTTTCATCAAATCTTAATACGATAGGCTGATCTGATTTAATGTTCCCACCATCAATTGGATAACTGCCAACAATCAATGGTATGGAATTAGTTGTTTCCCAAATAACCTGATAATTTTCTGTCGATAAAGAATTCCCTTGTGTGTCAGTAATTGCACTTTGGGGAATTTGTACCAAATATGTCGCGTTTGGGCTCAAATCTGTAGTCGGATTAATCGATAAAAGACCTAAATCAAAAGTTACTTGATCAGTATCTTTGATATCAATCATCCACATATCCAAGCCATCGCTAATAATGATATTCCCGCTTCCAGGGGCGATCTCCTCATCAAAAGCGAATCTGATATTTTGATCAGTTTTAACATGACTGAATCGATGGCCTGATTCAAAATATGGATAAGGCCCAGAATCAATCGTTGAAAAGATAGCATCTGAAAAACCAGCGTATGGTGTACCCGTTTTATCGGTTATCACACCACTTGCCATTTGTGCTGTATAGGTTGTTCCAGAAACCAGATCTTCTGTCAGATTGATAACTACACTACGGCCATCAAACGTAACTTGATTTTTATCATTAATAGCGATTATTCGTGTATCTATACCGTTACTAAACACAAGATTACCGGTTCCTGCGTTAACTGCCTCATCAAAACGTAGCGTGATGTTATTATCTGCTTTAAAATCTGACGAGCCTTCTCTAGGATTACTATCAACAAGTAGCGGTTGAGAAATTGGAGTCGCGGGATATGTTCTGTAAGATGAACTTAATAAGCCTTTATTGGGATGGCCTTCCTCATCCTTAATGACTCCACTTTCTATCTGCAACACATACGTCGAATCCGGTAACAAATCATCTGCAAGATTGACAGTTACCGTATCTCCTTCAAAAGTAACTTGGCTTGTGTCATCGATTGCAATCGTTCTGACATCGGTACCATTACTAATGACAATCTCACCTGTTGCCGCTTTGACGGCTTCGTCAAAATGAAGTTGGATATTTCCATCAATTGGAATGACCTCATTAAAAACATAAAAATTTGGAGAGGAATCAATCGTCTTTAAGACCCCACTATTAAAGCCAGGTTGAGGATTTCCTTTGCTATCCAGAAAAACACCCTCTGCAACTTGGATGGTATAAACAGCATCCAACAACAGATCAGTGGATGGATTGATAGTGACCACACCAAACTCTTCTCTATTTTGGTAATACGCATTACGGGAATGATAACCAGGTGCGCCAAATCTCACTTGATCCGTGTCATTCACATCGATGACTCGTGTATCGGCATGACTGCTGATCACGATATTACCCTTTCCGGCACTCACAGCTTCATCAAAATAAAACAATACAATGTCATCATCGATTTTAAAAGTGGACTGCACCCGAGTGAATCCACTATTAAAGTTTGCATTCGGAAAAAGATCCGTTAAAAAAGGAAGCATCTGCCCCGTAGGCTCTGCGCCAAAGATAGTATTTGAAATACCGGGAGTTAACAGATCATTCACAATAAAATCGAAATCAACGTCATTGAACATCACGATTATCCTTGATCGAGATTAGTATCAGTTTAAAAATTCTTATAAAAACAACCAAATAAGTGTTTAATCATATTATCAGCGAATAACTCCTACCTCAATATTGCAATCGACTAAATAAAATCCGTCGTCACATTAATTCCAACCAATATTATTGCTGCATCTTGCGCGTATACATGGTAATCACCACTCATCCCGCCATCGTTCCAACCGCTGCCCAGTCCAGTGATGGAGTCGCCTGTATTACCGTCTATTTTTAGAGTATTACTGGTATCAGACAAATTAAGTACATCCATCAGGTTTACATTCAATGTATTATTTCCGCTTCCTGTTAAGTCGATGGTTTCGATACCATCGATCTTGCCGCGCATATCAGCCAGCTCCAGATTCAAGCCACCTCCAGTGAACGCCAGGGTATCGGTACCAGCACCCCCATCCACTAACCGGAAATTGAATTTTGGCACCTCGATCCGATCATCGCTTGCGCCGCCATGAAATACATCTAGTCCACCCCTACCGATCATCACGTCATTGCCATCACCGGCGACAAAGCTTTCTGCTGCTGTCGTACCAACCAAATGATCCCCTTCGTGCGCTCCCGGAAATGTCACTGTGTCGGTATGATTTCCACCCAGTACGACATAGCTTGAACCAAGATCTAGCGTACCGTTATCTAGATTGCCCATTGAAACGCCCATGATCAGATCATCGAAGCCATCACCGTTTACATCGCCAGCATCACTGACAAAACGGCCCACCTCAAAATCAAGATGTAATCCCTTCAGAATTAAGCCATTATTCCCATCCAGGTTAGACAGCTTTAATGAAGGGTTAAAACCAGCAGCCTTGCCAAATATCACATAACTGGAACCGGAAGCATCCCCGTTCGGACTAGCAAACGGTACACCCACAATCACATCATCAAACCCGTCTCCATTGACATCGCCGGCATTACTGACCGAATATCCCTCATCATTTCCTTTGGCTACACCATTTAAACGAAAACCATTGCTTCCGTCCAGACTCGATAAATCCAATGGCGTATTGAATACCTGGGCTGTACCAAATATGACATAACTTGAACTAGAATGACTGCCGTTCGGACCGGCATGATTAGCGCCAATGATTAGATCATCAAACCCATCCCCATTGATATCACCGGCCGTACTCACAGAATGGCTCGCAGCAGCCCCATCCAGCCGAAAACCTTTATCGGCGCTAAGATTTTTCAAATTCAATACAGGATCAAACCCGATATCTTTACCAAATACCAAGTAGCTGACCTCATCCAGAGGCGATCCAATGATAATGTCATCATAGCCATCTCCGTTGAAATCTCCCGCACTGCTGACAAAATCTCTCGGATCTTCACCTAGATTCAATCCATCCATACGAAAACCATCATCGCTGCTTAGATTCGATAAATCGAGTGGTACATTGAAAACCGCAGATCTGCCAAATATCACGTAAGCCGCATCTGCGCGATTGCCTCCTGAACTATAAGACGTAGCAGCACCAATAATCAGATCATCAAACCCATCCCCATTGATATCCCCAGCATTACTGATTGAGAAATTATCGTCACTGGTCTCTGTAATTCCATCAATGCGGAAACCATTGCTACCTGCCGCATCCGACAAATCCAGCGTGGCTCCAAATCCTGAAGACTTACCAAAGACTAGGTAACCCGTGTCAACTGTTAAATCATCAGCATCATGATGATCTGCGCCAATGATCATATCGTCATAGCCATCACCGTTAAAATCTCCGGCGCTGCTTACCTTATAGTCTGAATAATTAGTCAACGCTGTCTCATTCAAACGGAAACCGTTGTTACCATCCAGGCCATAAAGATTGATTTCACTTTTAAGAAAATTATCGATTGCAGCTTTAGCGGATTTAACGGAATCAATATTTTCAGTAACCCCTGACAAAATCGATCTCAGAACCGCTGAGCTTTTGGCTGATTCCGGTGCAACACCAGGCTCTGATCCTAACAACGTTACCGCATATTTCACCAATGAACTCAGCGTTTCTCCAGCCTGCATCGTGGTCAGAAGATATTGCAGCATGAAGGAGCTTGGGACTGTACCGACCTTATCGACCGAGTAATAGCGCGAAACCTCAACACGGTTATCGAACAATGCGGCTGCATCGCCCCATGTGGGATCGGAATGATCAATGTTGTCCAGAGCAGTGATCGCCCATTCGACCATTGCGCCAATCGTCTGTCCAGAAGCTATCTGATCCAGGATGTAGTTAACCACAGGCTCTGCTTCCTCGGCTGTAATCGTATTGCCAGACAGCCTGGATACGATTTTCACGGCGATGCGGGTATTATGGTACGTTGAAGCTTGCCCCCAATCAGGATCTGATTCGGGAATAGCAGAAAGCGCTTGAGTCAGTTCCGCAACCACGTCAGCCTGTGTGGCTCCTGCCGATATCCTGTCGGAAATATAATTCCTCGCCCAGATTTTATTCTCTGCAGATACTCGATCACCTACCAAATTCTCAACAAAGCTTTGTGCAAACGAACCTGGAAATTCATCGTTATACATATCTCCAAAGAACAAGTTGGTTCCAGATAAAAATTGCGCTAAATCCGATAACGATTGTCCATTTTTTATGTGTGTTCCCAACACATCCAGGAAAATTGCCCCAGGAGTGGTATTAAACATGACCTGGGTAAGCTGTAGAATGGAAGTTTGTTGCTGAGTAGTCAATGTCATACAAATACTTTCCTTTGGTTGAATCAACCCGGGTTTGAACTACTCTCCAGAAGTTGAGTGTTTAAAGAATAGCTGACTGCGTTGTAAACTATGACCTATAGTCTACCTGACTCAATCCGTTCAGTTTGAGCTTTTGAGGTATTCTGATTTTCATGGAGTCCGAAGTTTCATAAAATGAAGAGATGAAATGGAGGATGGAGATGGAATTACCCCGCACACAATATTGGAGTTGTCCCCTTTAAACAGAACATAATGTGTCCGTTCAAAGGGGACAACTCCAACTCCAAAATCTTCTATAACAGGCAGCGTAAGCAGGAAAGATTAAGTTATCTGTCACCAGCATAATTTACGCAGCGATACTATGCAAATCTAGTCGCCGCTTAAGCACATGGACTCCAGTTTTGACAGCACACCTCATCAGATTGGTACACTTTTATTCCGCGATTGCCGCAAAACTTAGTGCGCCTCAGTGGTACATTTTTACACCGCTATTTACACATGGGAAAACTAGCTGATATTGAAATTTGGAATTGGGCCAAGATGGAAGAAACCATCGCAAAAGCGGATGAAGATGGGTTTACCTTTTACTTTGTCGGAGAAAAACACTGCCTTATGAATATTACGTACCACACAGCAGGAAGGCTCTTGGTGTGGTTGTATGATACGAAATTGTTTCTTGAGGCAGTTTAGTAATGTCGGCTTCACTATTCAGTTAACCCTGAACCGTCCAAAAACGACAATCATGGCGATTCCAATTGCACCCACGGCACTTTGCATCAAGTCGTTTAAATGCAGCGGGGCCAGATGTAATAACGAAGCCAAGGCTGGAAATTGTACCAATAGTAAAGTCAATGCGATTGTTGCTCCCACCATGATACGTGAAATAAAGTTAGACAGGCCGCTTAGAGCAATAGTTAACATGGCACTTGCAAACGTGAGAGTGGCTAAGGCCATGGCTCGTGCATGGTCAACCTCGTGACCTATGCCAAGGCTGTGTTCATAGCCATAGATGATGATTAATGTCAGCAAGACCCCCACAATACCAATCACTCCCCACTCTCGCAGGTTAAAAAATCGAGGGTGATGCGTTTTTTGAATTAGGCTCAAACGTTCATTTGTTGGCAGTTCTTGGAAGACCAGTAATGCGGTTGGATGAATGATCAGCTCAAGCCAGACAATATGGATAGGTTGATAAAGTAGAGGGTAACCCGCTAAGGGTATAAGGGCCGCAGTAATAACCAATGGAATATGGATCATCAATAGGTAAGCAAAGCTTAATTTCAGATTGTGAAACAACTGCCTGCCTTCGGCGATCGCGCGAATGATCGTGCGAAAATTATCATCCAACAGCACAATGGCGGCAACCTCACGTGCACTATGAGTGCCTCGCTGACCCATGGCGATACCTATATCGGCAGCTTGTAATGCTGGGACATCATTTATGCCATCTCCGGTGACCGCCACAATTTCACCAGTGGATTGCAAGCCCCGAACCAAGCTGAGTTTCTGTGATGGAGCAGCACGAGCAATTACATCAATGCTCATTAGAGCAGCGGCACCCTCCAGCTGGGACAAAGCATCCAATTGATTTGCCTCTATCACTTTGGGATTTCCTTGGCCCAAGCCTATCTCGCGTGCTACCGCTTCTGCGGTGACAGGATGATCCCCAGTGACCATTACAACGTGAATACCTCCTTCACGACAGTTCTGAATTGCATCGATAACCCCCTTTCGTACCGGATCCTCGAAAGCGAGCAAACCGACGAAACCGAATTCACGATCTGGCTCCCCACCCACCCAGGCAGAATCGGTAATACTACGTTCCGCACAAGCGATAACCTTATGTCCAGATCTAGCAAGCTCAGCAACTTGAGTTTCCCATTTTATGCGCTCATTATCGGTGAAAATACACATAGCGAATATAGTCTCGGGTGCTCCTTTGGTCGCCGCTATCAATGCACCATCGGATTTTCGCCAAACGGCGGTCTCACACTTTCGATTCTCCGTAAAGGGAAATGTCATTTCCAAAGAATAATGCAAAAGTGCAGTGGGTGCCATGTGAAGAATTGCTAAATCTAAAGGATCATCGGTCTCACTGCGGGAAGCTAAAGCTGCGATCGAAAGCAACTACTCACCGCTAAAATCGTTATTCGGGGAACGGTGGGTTAAGTTCAACTGACCTTCGGTAATGGTGCCTGTCTTATCTGAACAAATGCAGGATACTCTCCCGATGTTTTCTACCACTACCGCGCGCCGCACCAGCGCTCGCCGTTGCGCAAGGCGATACACACCAACCCCAAGAAAAAAGGTAAAAACAACGGGGAATTCTTCAGGTAGTGCAGCGACTGCCAGCGTAACCGCACTCAGCATCGCATCAACAATGCCGAACCCCTGGCTTAGGCGCACCCAGGCAAGCGTTAAGCAAAAGATCGTAGCCACAATAAGAAGCATAACAACCAAATGGGCAATGGCAGTTTGCAGCGGAGTGCGTTCGCGACTGCCAAGCAATGCAGAGTGCACGATATCACCGTAAATTGTTTCAGCACCAGTGAACACAATGCGAATAGTAGCCGATCCAGTAAGTAGCCGGGTTCCAGCCAGGATCCAGTGAACAGTATTGACTGATCCGGTCATAGTTGACTGATCTAACTTGGCCAAGGGCTGCTTTCGTACCGGAAAAGCTTCGCCGGTTAACGTAGATTCATCTACCTGAATTGATTCACCAGAAATGAGAATGCCATCGGCAGGCACATTTTGTCCCGCAGATAATAGTACAAGATCCCCTGGTACCAGTTCTGTTGCGGCAACCTCTACTATCTCATTATCTCGAACCACCTTGGCTTGTGCCGCAAGCCGACTTGATAATCCTTCGGTAGAAGCCCGGGTGCGACGATGCAAGTACAAATCCATTCCAATCAGCGGAATTGCCGCCACAAAAAGTATCGCGGCTTCTATGGTATCGCCTAGGAAGATAAACAATATGGCCATACCAAATAAAAACCATAGCATAGGATCTCGAACTGTCTCTAACAACAACGCCCATCGATTCGAGGTGGGAACTTCTACGATATTATTACGTCCGTACTGGTTTAAGCGAACATTGACTTCCCCGTGAGTTAAGCCTCGCTCGCCACTTAGGATGTCATCAAAGCGAATGGTAGGCACAGTTCGATGCATTGAGCTATCTCCAGGAATTAGTTAAAGTTTATTCCACTCACCTCGCCACATAAGGCCCCTGCATTACCGGTCTGAGAGAATACCAAGTAGCCAAGTTCCTCCAAAATGACCGAGTCTATCTCACACTCATTGACGGAAATCGAATTTTTTAAAATGAATTGACTGCACATATCATGCTCTCGTAGCCATTGGGTAAAATTCCTCTGACCCGCGGTAATAAATATTCATTGATATCTTCTTGGCGGCATAGTTCTGCAATACTGCCTTCACCTCGAAGATCTTCCAGCACGATGCAGATCTTTTCTTCTACCGAGTATGGGCGTTGCTGATTATTAAATCCAAATTGGGTCAGTTCTATACACACTTATAAAAATGATTCAATCTCTGGTATTGGCAAGTAAATTAGGCGGCGGTCCGATTGGCTCGAAATTTTTCAAAAATAGAATATCATCTTTGTTTATCCATCGGAAATCGGTATCGAAAGTATTCTGCGGCCCCCAGCTGCCAGTAAATTTCTTTCCATCAGAAGTAAAAGTCCAGCACATTTCTTCGCCCGAAGTATTGATGACGTCACCGAGATTAATCGGTTTCTGCCATTCTCCATTGGAATCCTGATGTGAAATCCACATATCGTGCCCACCCCGTGAATCCGGATCAATCCGTGTGCTGGTGATGACCATACTTTTGCCATCTTTTGATACTCCAGTCCAGTGCATGTGATCGCGCTGCGGAGAATTAATTTTCGTCCCCAGGCTCACCGGTCTTTGCCACACTCCATCTTTTTTCTCAACTTTCCAGATATCACTCTCTTGTGTTACTCCTGGTTGACTATAATTGAAGTAAATCAGATTATCAGAAACAATGATCGGACAATGTTCTTCACCAGTCGGCGTGTTGATGCTGGGAAGTTCCGGCACATCATTCCAGTTTCTGGCTGACTGCCATACACCATTCACTTTCTGAACGACATAAAGATCGCCCGATAATAAATTACCAGGTTCATATCTCGTGAAATAAATGACATTTCCATCATCCGAGAAACTGGGTTCCAATTCCCACGCCCCCGTATTGATATTTGGCCCTACGGTCGGATCGATGCCAGGGCCGAGGTGAACAGGTTCCTGCCACACACCATCCACATTATGCGCCATCCATATATCAAAATTGTAAGGAGTACCAAGTGATTTAATACTGCCCTCACGGGTTGAAACAAAAATAGCCGTTTTGCCATCCGCACTGTAAGTAATCTCTATTTCCGAACCTGGCGAGTTAATGGGTGCCCCCATATCTTTTGATGCAGCAGGTGGTTCAGTCGCTCCACTGCCATCGGCTCCGTGCATGCCCGGCATCGCATAAGAAACACCACATGACAATGTAAATATCAGCGATATGGAACAAAATTCCAAGGTAAATAATTTATTTTTCATATTGATCTTCCTCCTTCGATTAAATGCAGTTAACTTATATTGCCTAATTCGCAATTAAGGTTTGTATTCCCCGGTCTCAGTTTTTTTCCGTTTCGAACAGTATGGCTTGCATCGGATAGCGCATGGGATTTGAGCCATATTCTTTTTTGAATGCTTCCGTCAACGCCTCTACAATCTCCTCAGGATCAACGCCGCCGCGATCTCTTATTTCAAAAAGGACTGGCGAGTACACCAGCGCGCGTGCAAAGGCGGATACATTGAGAACATCATATTCATGGCGCTGAACCGAGATGACGATGGGGTCAAAGCCAGTATGTATCAGTTGTTCTTTGAGCGGATCAATTTTGTGACAGGAAACGGGATCGAACAGAAATCGGGGCGTATCCGACGGAAAGAATTGCTTTAAAACCTCAAAGCTCAAGCTGGCGAATGGATTATACCGCTCCGAATCCCAGACACGGAACAGGTAGCGGCCTCCGCGCTTCAGTACCCGATGCACCTCACGAAAAGCCATTGCTTGATCGAAGAACATGATTCCGAACTGGCAAACTACCGCATCGAACGCTTCGTCATTGAACGGCAACAACGTAGCGTCTGCATTTTGGAATGTAACTTGTTCGCCGGGAAGAAATTTTGTGCGCGCAAAATCCATCATCGAGTCGCTGATGTCAATCGCAGTCAAGCGAGTGTCTTTAGCCAGCAAGTTACGCAAATGCCGGGTAGCAATGCCGGTACCGGCAGCAATCTCAAGCACATCGCAGGGTGACTGCTCTGCAATGCGCCGCGCGGTATCAAATCCATAGTGATCAAAAAGCACCGGACCCAGATCACGATCGTAAGGAATGACGACCTCGTCAACATAACCTACCATAGATAGCTCTCCAAAAATGATATAAATAAAAGAAAAAAGTAACTCGCTCGATTATTAATCAGATGTTGTTATATGTTTGCCCTGAAAAGTTTTTCGCCATTCACTGGGTGTTACATCAAGCCTGTGCTTGAAATGCTGACGCAGTGATGTGGCGGATTGAAAGCCTACCTGTGCCGCAATAGCATCGATCGGCAAGGAAGTGGATTCGAGCAACTCCTGGCTTCGTTGTATGCGCTCAACAATCAACCACTCGCCAACAGACATGCCTGTGGCTTTGTAAAACTGCCGCGTGAAGGTGCGTCGGCTCATCTTGCTATGCTGCGCCAGCTCATCCAATCCATGCGCTTGATTTAAATGGTTTCTCAAGTAATCCAAAAGTGTATTGATTCTGATGTCTTGTGTTGAAGCAGGAATAGGCCGCTCAATAAATTGCGCCTGACCACCTTCCCGATAAGGGGGAATCACCATGCGCCTAGCCAGTTTGTTAGCGATCACGCTACCGTAATGCTGACGGACCAGGTATAGGCAGCAATCCAGTCCAGCAGCTGTTCCTGCGGAAGTAATCAAACGATCATCATCGACATACAAGGCATTACTATCCAGTTTTACAGTAGGAAAACGACTGATGAAATCCTGTTCAAACTCCCAATGTGTCGCAGCCCTGTGATTTTTCAGTAACCCGGCATAGGCAAGCACATAGGTGCCCAAACAGAGTCCGACAATCTGACTGCCACGTGAATGTGCGGTCACCAAGGCATTCAGCATTGGCTGGTCTGGTTTTTCGGCAGGATCCCGCCAGGAAGGTACGATGATGATATCCGCTTGCGCCAATTCATCCACGCTCAGCGATGATTCAACACTCAATCCCTCATTCGAACGTAGCGCGCCGGATTCATTGGCATAGATCCTGAGTTCGAATAATTTCTGATCATGCAAAAGATCACCGAAAATAATGCACGGCACTGACAAGTGAAAAGGGCTGAAATGGTTAAAGGCTACAACTGCAACTAATGGAACAGACATGATGAAACCTCGCTGACTAGACCGTTTTCAATATCTTACGACTGATGCTTATACATGATTCGACCATTTTAACCAATGACCTATCTAACAAGGCTGATTCATCGTTCCGGTTTTGAATCAGAACGTATAAGACTCACCGTCTTCAGGCACTAATACCCGTTGCATCATGGCCTTTTCGCGCAGAAACTCGCGCAATTCCTTTCTGGATAAAGTAGCATGGTTCACCGCTTCCATGTGACTGGCAATAATCGTTGCCTTAGGCGCGGCTTGATAGACTTCGTAAATATCTTGTTTACCCATGATGATTGATTCGTTGCCAATGACTTGGGCATCGCAGCTATTGAGAACGACGATGTCAGGATGGTATTGCTTCAGATTATCTTCCACTGCCTGGCACCAAACCGTATCCCCGGCGATATACAATGTTTTCTCGTTCGGATGCTTGAAAACGATGCCGCTTACTTCTCCCAGCAAGTCTTTCATGTCTTCCAGCACCTTAGGTTTGCCGTGCTGGCCTGGTGTTTTGATCAGGGTAATGCCCTCATAATCATTACTTTCATCAAGCACGCAAATGTTGCTAAACCCCGCTAACTTCACCGCTTGCGCATCTTTTTCGTGTTGCACGAAAAATGGCATATCTTTGGGAATGGCATTTTTGGCCGCATCGTCCCAATGATCCGGATGATCATGCGTTAAAATAACCGCATCCACATCAACGATTTCGTTGATAAGCATTGGTAATTCAGCCGTCGGATTGCGGATGTGATCGTTGATCGTTCCGCCAAATCCTGGTACTGCGCCTTTTTCTGCCAGCCAAGGATCAATCAATATTTTCTTGCCTGCATAGTTAATCTTAAGGGTTGCGTTCCGAATTTGCGTGAATTGCATTTTATCTACTCCTCTTATCAGCATTTGGATGGCGTTTATTATGAATAAGCTATTGGGAAATGACAGTGGCCCGCAGGACATTTCTCATAGTATTTGGGCCAAAGAGCACTGAACTTATCGCCAACCATTTTGAATCCTGACCAGTTTTTGAGAGCGCTACAGCTAATATGCTAGTATTCTATGGATAGCACCGCGAAACAATTCGTTACCTGGTAGAGTCTTTTCAATTTATTAAGCGATGGTTTTAATTCATGCGAGCAATTTATCCGTGTTTCTTCCTTATAGCTTTGCTTTTTGTATTGTCTGCTTGTCAAAACTATCAAGATGCAATTTCTGGCAACAGCCAGATTCCTGCCCCTGCAATACTGCCAGCCCCCATTGAGCGTCCGGTTTCTTATACACAAGAAATTCGGCCAATCATCGAAGCAAAGTGCCTGTCATGCCACAGTTGTTTTGATGCACCATGTCAGCTAAAGCTAGAGAATGCCGAGGGGTTGTTGCGTGGTGCCTTTCGTGAGTCAATTTATGGTGGAGCGCGGACTGAGGCCATGCCACCCACCCGATTGGGTATTGACGAACTGACTGTTTCGGGGTGGCGCGAACACGGTTTTCATTCTGTTCTACAATCTGACGATGCGCAGTCTGAACCTTTGATAGCGGGGATGATATCGCTGGCGAAACAGTATCCGTTTCCGCCGAACAGTAAAATACCAGACTCGATTGAGCTGGGCATTACTCGGAAAAATCAGTGCGTTTCCGGCGAAAAATTCTCCGATTATGCGCGTGATTATCCTTACGGCGGTATGCCGTTTGCAGTTACCGGGCTGAGCGATCAGGAATACGCGCTGCTGGCCGGATGGGTCAAACAAGGCGCGGTGATTACCGATGAACCGGTTACGCTTACCGATGGTGAGAAAGAATCACTTCAACAATGGGAGTCGTTTTTCAACCGCAATGATAATCGCGGTAAGCTGGTGGCGCGCTGGCTGTATGAACACCTGTTCATGGCAACGCTGTATTTTCCAGATTTGGATGGTGAACTGCGTTTTTTTGAGTTAATCCGTTCATCAACACCACCCGGCAAGGACATCATACCGATTTCCACCGTATTCCCCAATGATGATCCCAAGCAGCCGTTTTTCTATCGAATACGCCCGATTGTTGGTAATATTCTGCACAAACGGCGAATGCCCTACCCACTCAACAAGGCAAAGCGGCAACGTATCAACGAGTTATTTTTCAGTCATAAATGGCCGATGGGTGATTTGCCGGGATACAGCTATGCAGAGCGGGTAAATCCGTTCGCAACGTTTGCGGCTATTCCGGTTTATGCCCGTTACCGCTTCATGCTGGATGACGCCGAATATTATGTGCGTAATGTCATTCACGGGCCAGTATGCCGTGGTCAGATCGCTACCGACGTAATACGCGATCGTTTCTGGGTTTTATTCCAGAATCCAAAATTCGATCCTTTTATCACGAATAATGCTTATCAACATCGAGTCACTCCGTTACTTGAAATGCCCGGGCAAAACGACGATTTGCTGGCGATGGGCGAAGAGTGGCTCCGATATCTCAGTCATCACAATGATTACCTGGCACAACGCCGCAGTCAATATGTATCGCAATACCCCAGTGGCGCATCACTGGGTCATCTATGGAATGGTGATAAGCGGAATAAAGACGCCCTGCTGACAATCGCTCGCCATTACGATAGTGCTTCGGTTACCAGGGGATTGATCGGAGATACTCCTCAGACGCTATGGCTGATGGATTATCCGTTACTTGAACGCACGTACTACATACTGGTGGTGAACTATAATGTGTTCGGCAATGTCGCTCATCAACTTTTGACCAGACTGTATTTCGATTTGATACGCAACAGTGCGGAACAAAACTTTTTGCGCTTGATACCCGATGGTCAACGTACAGATATTCTGCACGATTGGTATCAACAATCAGGCAAACTGAAATTCGGTATTTTTTACGAAAATATCGACGATGTATCGCCCTCGGCGGAGCGCTTCACAACTGAAGATCCGAAGCAGGAGCTTGTATCAAGGATCCTCCAGCGTTTTGAATCCGTTAATGCAATGGCAAACGATCCTATCAATCGCTGTCAAGCAATGAACTGTGTCCGTTCAGATCAGCCACTTTGGATACAAAAAGCAGATCAAGCATTTTCTACCATCGCAGCCCGCCCGGCAGCCGAGCTAACTGGTATCAACCGATTGCCGGAAGTAACATTCGTACGAGTTAAACATGATCAAGATAAACGCACGGTCTATACATTATTGCGGGATCGTGCGCATACCAACGTTGCATTTATGCTGGGCGAGGAATTGAGGTACCAGCCTGAAAAAGATCGCTTGACAATATACCCCGGCATTACAGGCAGTTATCCAAATTTCATTTTTGATGTGCCCGCCTCGGATATTGAAGAATTTGTATCGCTCCTAGGCATAGCCCAAAAGGAGGAACACTTCGAGCATATTGTAAACACATGGGGAATACGACGCACGCATCCGCAGTTCTGGGAAATTCTGCATGACGTTACAGACTGGCAAAAAGAGCGTGAACCTCGTATCGCAGGTATTTTTGATATCAATCGCTACGAAAATTTTTAACTCTGTAAAGCAAATGTTGTTTTAAGTGTCGCTTCGTCACGACACTTGAATTCTATAGCTTTAGAGCGCCTATCTCGCTTGCTATGCCGACAGAACCCATTAATTTGGCTGATTCTTCGAGGCATAGTTTTTCACCAGAGTACCGTTCGATCGTGAAACAGCTACAATTTGACTGCACGCAACCGCAATGCATTGCCGATCACGCTGACCGAAGATAGCGCCATCGCCGCTGCAGCAAAAATCGGCGACAGCAAGATACCGAAGAATGGATACAGCACCCCGGCTGCGATTGGCACGCCTACCATATTGTAGATAAAGGCAAAGAACAGGTTCTGACGGATGTTACGCATGGTTGCTTCGGATAAGCGTCGCGCTCGGACAATGCCCAGCAGATCGCCACGCAGCAAAGTTACACCCGCGCTTTCAATTGCAACATCGGTGCCCGTACCCATGGCAATGCCAACATCAGCGGTAGCCAACGCCGGGGCATCGTTGACACCATCACCCGCCATGGCAACCACTCGCCCTTGTTCGCGCAATCGCGTGACGATTGCCGCCTTCTGATCGGGTAACACTTCTGCTTCCACTTCGTCGATACCCAGTTGCCGGGCGACTGCTTCAGCCGTAATGCGGTTGTCACCGGTTAACATGACGATACGAATGCCGTCGGCGTGCAAAGCATCAATAGCAGCGGATGTCGATTCCTTCACCGGGTCGGCGATGGCAACAATACCGGCAATCGTCCCATCGATCGCCACGAAAATCACTGTCGCTCCATTCTGACGCAGTTCATCCGCTTGCGTTTCCAACGCACGGGTGTCGATATTCAATTCTGCAAGAAATTTCGTGTTGCCCAAGACAATCCGTTGACCATCGACATTACCGAGTACGCCTTTGCCAGTCGGTGAGTCAAAATCGGTTGCCTTGGCCAGTACAATTGAGCGTTCCTTCGCCGCAGCCACGACAGCGGCAGCTAAAGGATGCTCGCTTCCCTGCTCCAGGCTGGCCGCAAGGCGTAACAGTTCTTTTTCGTCGATATTGCCAGCAGTGCGAATTGCCGTAACCCTAGGCTTACCTTCGGTCAGCGTGCCGGTCTTGTCAATCACGATTGTATCGATCCTTTCCATACGCTCCAACGCTTCGGCGTTCTTGATCAGGACACCTGCGGTTGCACCTCGTCCGACACCCATCATGATCGACATCGGAGTCGCCAAGCCCAATGCACATGGGCAAGCGATGATTAGCACGCTAACGGCTACGATCAAAGCATAACCCATAGCTGGCGGCGGCCCCCAGATCGACCAGGCGGCAAAAGCAAGTACGGCGATCAAAATGACTGCCGGAACAAACCAGCCAGCAACGATGTCTGCCAGACGCTGAATTGGTGCGCGTGAACGTTGCGCTTCCGATACCATCCGAACGATCTGCGCCAGCATCGTGTCACGTCCAACTTTTTCCGCACGCATCACAAAACTGCCCTGGCCGTTGATAGTGCCGCCGATCACCTGGTCTCCGGGTTGCTTGCGAACCGGCATGGATTCCCCCGTCACCATCGATTCATCAATATTCGAATTGCCTTCGATCACTTCGCCATCAATGGGCACTCGGTCGCCGGGGCGAACTCTCAGGCGGTTGCCTGCTACCACCTGATCCAGGCTAACTTCCTCTTCCCTATCTGCGTCGACAAGGCGGCGGGCGGTAGTTGGCGACAAATTGAGCAGGGCTTTGATCGCGCCAGAAGTGCGTTCACGCGCGCGTAATTCCAATACCTGGCCCAATAACACCAGTACAGTGATAACCGCCGCGGCCTCGAAATAAACTGCGACCGACCCATCACTGCTGCGAAAAGCATCGGGAAAGAGATCAGGCGCAACGGTAGCAACGATGCTATAAATCCATGCCACACCAGTACCCATCGCAATCAATGTGAACATATTCAGCGCTCGATTCTCGATCGATTGCCATCCACGCACGAAGAACGGCCACCCCGCCCACAAGACAACCGGGGTCGCCAATGGCAATTGTATCCAATTGGAAGTTTGCGTAGATATTAGGTGCGTAAGCCCGATTAGATGGCCACCCATCTCCAAAACGAAAACGGGTATAGTTAATATCAGAGCAGTCCAGAAGCGACGAGTCATATCAGAGAGTTCTGGATTAGGCGCATCGTCAAGCGACACTTCTGCCGGCTCCAACGCCATGCCGCAGATCGGACAACTTCCCGGCCCGATCTGCCGGATTTGTGGATGCATCGGACAGGTATAGGTAGTACCGGATGTAGATTCCTCGACTGGAATCTTGTCTACTCGATAAATATCTGGCTCGGCCACGAATTTATCGTGACAACGGACAGAGCAAAAATAGTAAGTTTGTTCATCATGTTCAGCACAATGCTTCGCTGTATGTGGATCGACCGGCATGCCACAAACGGGATCAGTCGCTATAGCGCGGTGATTCGCGTGATGATCGTGGTCATGCTGTACATGCTCGTGATGTTCGTGAGTCATAACTTGCAATCCTTATAGAACAGGCGTTTCCGCGTTTCGGTACTTTTGCAGTTGATTATATCCTCTGATGCTGATAACCAGCCTCAAGCTCAGACTATCAGTTGGAGCTATTGGAAATATAAATATCCAGAATTAAATAGCTTGTCAAGCTGTTAAAATCCGATGTAGCTGAATATTTCATTAAGAAAAATGAATTATTTTAAATAATGAAATTCAATAAACACTTAGTATGAAGCGCTTACATAATATAATTTTCCATTGAAAAAAAGATCTTTCAGGAACAATTAAATTCGATTTTCTTCTGGCTTACCTTACTGATATAGTGCTTGAAACTGATCCTTTATTGGTTTAACGTTTAAACCAATTGCCAATCAATATGCTGGATTGGATATCCACCAGCCAAAAGGACTAAGCAATAATATGTTCAACTTAGGTTCCATGCTCAATTTAGGCTCCACTGAGCCAGTCGTAGGCAAGGCGCATACAATCATAGAATGCCCAACCAGTGAGATTTTCCAGTATCTCGGAGAAGGTTTATTCGAGAACTACCCCAAATGGTCGCCAGAAGTTAAGGATCTTGAACAAATCACTCCTGGACCAGTAAGACTGGGAACTGAGGGACGGCAAGTGCGTATTGATCAGGGCCGCCGTACAGAATCCAAGTTTAAAATTTCTACGTATGAGCCCGGTGTGCGTTTAACGCTTATTGGCGTATCTGATCCCTACCGCTGTACGTATGAATTACAGGCAATCAATCCTGAAAATTCAACCAAGCTAACATTTTCTTTTGAGTTACTTGAAATTCTGGCGATCATGCGACCTTTCGAAGGGTTAGTCCGAGTCGCCATAAAGGATGGTGCCGAGCGAACGGTTCAAAATATCAAACGTCTGGTCGAGGCAGAGAAAACCAAGCGTGCTCCGGTTAATCAAAAATCGCTTTAAATCATACGATATAGCAGCCTAAGTATCTAATAATAAATAATGGACACCTATGTCGGGTGTTTTGTAAACCAATTAAGGTTAAAGGAGAACTGATGGCACAAGATATTTCTTCCAATATTCAGACACCACGAGTCGATGATCGTCCGGTATGGGATGTGATCTTTGCAGTTTACGGTTATCCAGCATTACTGCTGTCGCATCGACTAAAAGTTTTTCCTTTACTGGCAGATGGTCCGCGTACATTAACAGACATTTGCACTTCACTAAACATCAAGCAACGTCCAGCAGAGGCAATCTTGACAGCAGCTACCGCGTTAGGTTTTTTATCGTTGCAGGATGGGCGTTATTCACTGACTGCGGTATCAGAAGAATATTTACTAGAAAAGAGCCCCAACTATTTCGGATTTTTCTGGGATCTGATGATCGACAACTATCAGGTGTCTTCCTTCACAAGTCTGGAAAAAGCAATTCTTACAGATTCTCCGCAGGCCTACGGAGGCGGTGACATCTTTAAATCCCATGAGGAGCAAATCGAATTGCTTCAGCGCTTTACTCGCGGAATGCACAGCATCAG
The DNA here is from genome assembly GCA_024281825.1 of Nitrosomonas sp. Taxonomy (GTDB): domain Bacteria; phylum Pseudomonadota; class Gammaproteobacteria; order Burkholderiales; family Nitrosomonadaceae; genus Nitrosomonas. The sequence goes on from JAMWZY010000003.1 coordinate 200,182, forward strand.
TAGAACCTCAGCATTCTTTTGGCCTGAGGTCGTGGATTTTTCTCAGCACCGAGTGATGCTCGATGTTGCGGGGGGGTCTGCTGCTCATTCAATTGGCGCAGCATTGAAGTTACCAAACGTGAAAGTAATCTTTCTGGATTTTTGTCAGGTATGCGAGATAGCTCAAGAATATATTAATCAATATGGTTTGCAGGAACGGATTAAAACGCAGGAGATTAATATCTGGAGTGACCATTGGCCAGCGGCGGATTTGCATTTTTTCTCCAACATTTATCACGACTGGACAGCAGAAAAGTGTCATTTCCTGACCGCAAAGAGTTTCAATAGCCTTGAACCCGGTGGACGTATCGTCATCCACGAAATGCTCTACGATGATCAAAAAACAGGTCCTTTTGCCCCCGCAGCATTCAGTATGATGATGATGGGCTGGACCGAAGGCAAGCAATATTCCGGTCTGGAATTATCAACCATGCTGAAGGAAATTGGATTTGAAGACATCCAAATCCATAAAGCCTTCGGCTATTACAGTATCGTTACTGGGCGGAAGCCTTCGCTGTAAGAATTCTAGCGTTGTTTACAATATTCAGGAGGATACTGTAAACGAATACACAGCTACCCACGCAACAGTACTATCAGCGGTTCAAAACTGAATAAGGATCACATAACGAACACGACCACACAAGAACACGCCGCCGGCGCCATCATGGGAGCTTTTATCGGTGATGCTCTGGCTCTCGGCCCTCATTGGTACTATGATCTCGCTGAACTTCGGCGTGACTACGGGGAATGGATTACTACCTATACCGATCCCAAGCCTGGTCGATATCATAGTGGCCGCAAGGCCGGCCAACTCTCTCAAGCAGGCATCATTCTTACTCTCACGCTCGAATCCCTCGTTGAGCATAGCGGATATAATGAGGCAGATTTTTGCCGCCGCATGGATGAAGAGTTGTTTCCGTTTCTCGACGGTACGCCGATGAGTGGACCAGGTGGTTACACCAGTCAGTCCATTCGGGAAGCATGGCGGCGACGTGTGGAGCAGAAATTACCGTGGGGACAAACCGGTGGTCATGCAGATGACACGGAAGCAATTGAGCGCACGCTGGCTCTTGCGGTTCGCTACGCATTTCAGCCTACCGAGCTTGCTACCACAGTCGCAAGCAATACCCGTCTGACCCAGATCGACGATACCGTAATCTCGATGACCGTTGCTTATGCAGCGGTGCTGAGCATGTTGGTGCGAGGACATGCGCTGGATAAAACGTTATCCGGGAAACTGATGGGATTGGTAAAAACCGGAAAACTACCCTTTCATGCCGTTACCTTTGCCGATTTACAACCACTCCGACCGGGTGATCCCGATCCACCCCGTGCCGGACGATTCGCTTCACCGGATGCCCTGCTCATGCCGTCTTATATGGCTGAAGCTGCGGCAGATGCAGATATACGTATAGAACCGGCGTGGAAGGTGTCGATTGTATACGGCATGCCCTGTGCCATTTATCACCAGCTCCCTGCTGCCTATTACCTTGCCGCTCGTTTCCGAAACGATTTCGAATCCGCTGTGCTGCATGCGGTCAATGGTGGAGGGCAAAATCAAGCGCGCGCTATTCTCACCGGTGCACTGGTAGGTGCCCAAGTAGGTCTTTCTGGCATTCCGAAACGATTTCTCGACGGACTTGAAGATCTAGATAAACTCAAACATCTCGCTATGACTCTCGCCTCGCAGGTCAATAGTGACACGGGTACTATCAATTAATATCCGAGAAGCAAGAACTAAAATGTTGAGCTTGCACACGGATTTTTCTGGGTTTGCAAGCAATCCGCGTGCTACTAAAAAAGTTTATAGATCTTGTTTTCTAATGATCCTGTGATTCTCTGCAACACCCTTAATACCCATCGAGGGGTGCTCTCCTTTCAGTATTTTAGTGACAATTTTGTCTGCCACCTCGCCTTCAACGAAATAATTATGCTTTCTATGAAAGGCTCCTGCTATATCAGTGATATCAAGATAAATCACATCCTTGGCAGATTGGTTTTTCTGAAAACATTTAGAGTCGCACATACCAAGAGGTACAGATTTAGTTATGTCTTTTACCTGACCTAAAACAATGTCCTTGGTGTTTATCAAAACATATTGTTTATGGGCGCTTATTTTTGACAGCCATGAATTTGCATCATCAGCTTTGCTCGCGGCAGCGAAAATACTCACAACATCAAATCCATTTAGATCTTCAGATGGCTGATTTAGGGCTTCTTCTAAAACCAACGCTCCCATGCTATGGGTGATTAACGCCCTAAATCCAGGAAATTTGCTGGCACTAAAGTTCTCTGAATTCAACCTCTGAATAACACAAGCTAAAGCTTTTCCGGAAAATCTGGCATCACTTTCCGGGAATTTATTTTCAGGCTTTTTATGGGGCCAATGAAGCATTAGTATCGTATTGGCATTATATTTTGAAGAAAAAACCGGAATAACATCACGTTTCGACTCATTCGGCTCACGGTCATATTCTCCTATTTTTGTATCTTCAAGCGCTCGACCATGCACATAGAGCACTAAAGGTTGCCCTGATTGCTTATCTGATAAATAGTGCGTTATAGCTTCATCAACCTGAGTGATCGGATAAATTTTATAACTGCTCTTTTCATAAACCACCAATTCCGGTTTTTTGTCGGAACCTAAATATTCATCGAGTAAATTCGGGCACACCTCAGATTGAATGATTGGCTGAACGGTAGGTGTTTTATTGGGTGACTCGGCAAGTACTTGTGCGTTCACCGCATTTTGCGTGGCGCACCCTACCGATAATAATGCAATGATTAGAATAACAAATACACGCTTATTCATTAGCTTACCCTAAAGTTGTAATAGCAAACAACGTGTTTAGGCACGTTTTTCTAATGATTTAAGCAGTAAATCAGCAACTGCGCCACCCGATGCAGGATTCTGCCCCGTAACCAACCGGTGATCTTCAACCACAAAAGGCACCCACGGTAAAGTCGCCTTCTCATACAACACCCCACGTTTTACCAGTTCGGTCTCGGTTAGAAATGGAACAAATTGATCAAGCTCGGCAAGCATCTCCTCCTCATTTGAGAAACCGGTGGCTTTCTTACCATTTACAAGTAGAGAACCGTCAGATAATTTTATGTTCAATAAACCCGCAGCACCATGACACACGGATGACACATAACCACCGCTTTCATAGATTGAGCGGCTAATCGCTTGCAATGGCTCATTATCGGGGAAATCCCAGATGACACCATGGCCACCGGCATAGTAAATCGCAACGTAATCATCTGGATTAACTTCACTGGGTTTCAGTGTGTTTCCAAGCCTGCTCATAAATGCTTTGTCTTGATACCACTCCCAGTCAACTGACTCGGCCATTGCGAGACTATGAGGATCAATGGGTGTATAACCACCTTCAGGGCTGACATAATCTACAGCGTATCCGGCTTCTTCGATTTTTTTTACAAAATGCACGGCTTCGCCAAGCCACAAGCCAGTGGCGCGCTCAAGATTCGGATACTTGGGAACGCTGGTGAGAACAACAAGAATTTTCTTGTCCATGACACAACTCCTATAGATCGATTGTAGTAATATTGGCTTAAGCAGCTAGCGTATTTACGCAGCACTGCTACGTAAATTATGATGGTGATAGATAGCTCCAGTTCACTTATAGGCTTCTGCATTACTCGAGACAAGAAACGCTTTCGAATACATTGTTAGGCGTCACTTGAAACATCCACAGAAACACCATGCTTTGGGTATACGGTGCTCTTTTCTACTTGACCGCCTCTGTGAACAAAGGTTGCCTTGTGTTCTCTGTTAAACACATCGATGCAAACAATACGGAACTTGACTGGCTGCATTAACATTAACATTAATCTCAACTCATCCCGAGTAAGTTCCGTGGTCACAGAAAAAAGAAATCCCCGTACAGGGATGCCATATGCAATGGTTCCTGAATAGCGTTGCAAATCTTGCTTCCAGGGTTCGCGCACTTCTATTTTTTGTTCCTGGCCAAGGAACTGCGCCCCCTCTGGTATCAGACTCCTTTTTAATTTTATCCAACGACATCCTTTCTTTATAGCCAATTCAAATACAGCAGGCGTTAGATTTTTTTCACCTTCGTTGGTAATTGTTAGAGAAAAAAAGATAACGGTGTAGTTATTTGGATCTGGAAAAAATTGAATCTCGCCAAGAATCAGGTTTTCAGACCCTACAACTAACTTAGCTGAAAGCCTAAAATGATTTATAACTGTGAGTATCCCGGGAACTCCACCGACAGTAGCCACAACGAGCGATAGAATACTCAACCAATGCTGCTCAAAAAACACGTTCACTAGAGCCTCTTTTGTTGATGCCTAACGCAATATATATAAGACATTTTGTCCAAAAATCTATCAGACAATGTCGCATAATCTAGTTTTAATGGCAAGCGTCATCCGGCTATAGGGGTGCGGTTGAAATAAAAGAGTTCTTAGCTTAACCAGCATCACGTGCCCGGTGTTACTCAGAATCAAGTGCTATCAACTTCCTGTTTCTGTACCGGGATTTACTGGGATTGGATTTGCCTTGATTGGATGATTTTGAGCAATCCAAAGATCCCAAGTGTTTTTAAGCCAAACTTCTAGTCACTCATGAATCGAGAGTAGAAATTTTCCCCATTCATCTGAGAATAAACTTAACGAGCGGAAATTCTCATCACCTGATCGATCTGCTCAATATGAAAATTGCGCAACACATTCATGCCTAAAAGGGGATTTCCAGGCAGATTTGGCATGACCAGGACTTCAACGTTGGTCAATCTGAATTCTCCGAAGGTAACTTGAGGCACAATGGCTTTACAAGCGTTGACGATGCCATTTGCGGTTGCTATCTGTTGAGGGATGCACTTTTGTATACCTACACGTGATGCGATCTGTTTTGATATTGCTACGATTGTTGCTCCAGTATCTATCAAGAACACAACAGGCACTCCATTGACAGCTCCCGAACTAAAATAGTGGCCCTCGCGCGTTTGCTGTAGATCGAGTTTTCCAATACCAATGACTTCCAATGGTTGTTCTAAATTCTGGAGATCTATCGGCAAAGTGTTATAAGCAAGTTCAAGTTGAACGGGACGAATACCTGAGCCACTGAATTGCATGGAGGTCGTTGCGCCAGCATTCACTGAAATTCCACCCTCTACTGTTACAGTAACACCGTCAGAAAATCCCGTCTCTAGATTACACCAGCTAGTTCCCAACAAAACTTGCATGCCATATTGGCCAACCGGTACAGCGATTTGATTAGAATTTCCTGTTGCGATCGATAACGCCAAGAGTCTTTTGGAGCTTGTTTGATCAAACAATATCGCCACCATTGGATGATCATGCTTATTTTCTATTTCCAATCCTGAGTAAAGCACATCGGTTCTATTGATAGTTGATGGATCAAACAGATAAGATGTTCCATTCGGCGGTAACGATCCACATGTTTGTGATAGCAATTTTTTTGAATCCTCATTCTTGGCAATTTGAGAATTGAGTTCAAGCAACGACTGATAACGTTGAAAGTGGGAATTGAATACAGGTAGCGACCGGTAATGTTGGAAATAGGAATTAAATTCCTGCAACGGTTGATAGCGTTGGAAAATTATTAGAAAAATCGATCCCAGAAGAATCCAAATCAGAATAATCCCAAAAAAATGTTTCCATGACAAATCGGGCAAATTGCTTGTAGATGATTTCCGGTCTTCTCTGTCATTCTCGCTGATAAGTTTCACGTGATAGTGGCCTCGATCCTGTATAAAGCTTCTTTCTTTTATAAAAATCCTGCTCATTCAATTGAAACATACGTTTGATTTACGACCATACTTTTCAGATCATTGAACAAATTTTTAATTGAAATAACCACCAAGTTTACTGAAATAACATTCAATACCATTGAATACTCGTCTTATTGATATTTCTCGCTAACACAACCGTTGCTTTCGTTTTTTGTAAATACTGACCGGTAATATACAAACGTATGCGCGCAACACGTTGGACGTAAGTTTCAAAAGCAGCTATTCTGTGCACTTTTCCCGAGTTAACGCATCGTTTATTCATCGCGCCCATAGCTCAGCTGGATAGAGTACCGCCCTCCGAAGGCGGGGGTCGCACGTTCGAATCGTGTTGGGCGCGCCACTTCAAAAGTGGCTTTATGGATCGATTTGAATCATTTCATGTTTATATTGGATATGAGTATGATTCGTATCGCGATGATTTTTTATTCACATTAAATTAAATGTTTACCGGAATCGTACAAGCCACTGGAAAAATAACTGCCGTCCATACATCCAGCGCGCCTGAGAGCAATCTAGCATTAACGATAGATCCTGGAAGTCTTGGTTTGAACGACGTGAATTTAGGGGATAGTATTGCTGTCGATGGCGTTTGCCTAACAGTTAAATATCTAACCAATGGTCTGATTCATTTTGATGTTTCTGAAGAAACACTACGCTGTACACAGGGATTAAATCGCGTTGGCAAGGCAATTAATTTAGAAAAAGCACTACGTTTAGCTGATCGGTTGGGCGGGCATTTGGTCAGCGGCCATATCGACGCAATTGGTATTGTCACTGAATGCGCACCCGCGGGCGAAAGCGTTATATTGGATATCGAGGTTCCCAGCACAATTACACGCTTCTTGACACACAAAGGATCCATTGCGGTTGATGGCGTCAGCTTAACAATCAATCAAATGACCGACAATACCTTTTCAGTGAACCTGATTCCACACACCCTGATGGTTACTACATTAGGTCAACTGCAGCTAGGTTCACAAGTCAATTTGGAAACGGATATGCTGGCGCGTTATGTTGCAAGATTACTCAATATATAAACAAAATTAAAAAGATACAATCGAGAAAATGAGCATTAGTGCTATTGAAGAAATTATTGCCGACATCAAACTCGGCAAAATGGTGGTGCTGGTCGATGAAGAAGATCGCGAAAACGAAGGAGATCTCGTGCTTGCCGCAGATTTTGTCACACCCGCAGCCATTAATTTTATGGCAACACATGGTCGTGGGCTAATTTGCCTAACACTCACCGAAGAACATTGCAATCAACTAGATTTACCTTTGATGGTAACGACCAACCGGTCTCCTTTGGGAACCAACTTTACCCTCTCCATTGAAGCAGCCGAAGGCGTGACTACAGGAATTTCTGCTGCAGACCGTGCCAGAACCGTACAAGTGGCTGTACAAAAAAATGCCAAGCCCAAAGATCTTGTACAACCGGGACACATTTTTCCTCTCATGGCGCAAAAGGGCGGTGTTTTAGTGCGTGCGGGTCACACTGAGGCTGGTTGTGATTTGGCCAGAATGGCTGGCCTCACTGCGGCTTCGGTGATCTGTGAAATCCTGAAAGAAGACGGCAACATGGCAAGAATGCCCGATCTAATCACCTTTGCTCACAAGCATCAACTTAAGATTGGCACCATCGCCGATTTGATTCAACACCGCAACCAAACTGAATGTCTGGTCACACGTGTTGCTGAGCGTCCCATTCAAACGCTACATGGGCCATTTCAATTAATTGCGTACCGGGATGATATCTCGCATTTAACACACTTGGCATTGGTCAAAGGCACCATAAACCCATCACATGAAACGCTGGTACGCGTACATGAACCATTGTCTGTCATTGATTTTCTCGATATTGAGGACGGCTCACATTCCTGGAATATCTACACTGCAATGAAAATGATTGCTGAAGCAGGATGTGGTGTCATTGTTCTGATGCACCGCCGGGATGATCCGATAAAACTAGCCGAGCGCGTTGAATCGAAAGATGAACACCCTCAATCTTTCAGTAATAAAATGGATTTACGTCATCATGGAATTGGCGCGCAAATACTCAAAGATCTGAATGTTGGAAAAATGCGCTTGATGGCGACTCCCCGGAAAATGCCCAGTGTGACTGGATTCGGTTTAGAAGTTTCCAGTTACGTGGAAATTCATAGCAAAGATAACCTTTGATTGATGCTGAAAGGACTATAATGGCAGCAAGTACCAACACACTGCAACTTAAGGAGCAAACATGCCTTTTTACGATGACATTCCCGAAATTGAACCTACTTTAGAAGGTAGCGATTTACGCATGGGTATTGTCATGAGCCGCTTTAACTCGGACATTGGTGAAGGATTGCTGAGCGCCTGTATTACCGAGCTTAGAAGCCATGGCGTGCAAAACCACAACATATTGCTTGCAACAGTACCCGGTGCCTTGGAGATTCCTTTAACGCTTAAACGCATTGCCCTAACCAATCAATTCGACGCGTTCATTGCGCTCGGTGCAGTGATTCGGGGTGACACTTATCATTTCGAAATCGTAGCGGATGAGTCTGCCAGAGGTTTGATGTCAGTACAACTGGAAATAGAAATCCCTATTGCCAACGGAATTCTCACTACCGACAACGAAGATCAAGCGATTGCACGTATGTATGAAAAAGGCACGGAGGCTGCAAAAGCTGCATTAGAGATGGCTAATTTGCAAATCAAGATTGACGAATTGCCTTATGAATAGCTTGCAATCGGAGTCAACCACTAACAAAAGCAACAAAGTCGAAAAACCGAAAAGCCGCCGCAGAATCGCACGTGAGTTTGTAGTCCAGGGTTTGTATCAGTGGAAAGTTACCGGTGAAAGCTCGAATTTCATTGAACAACAGTTACGCGAATCTCCAGAATTCACTCATGTCGATGAAAAACACTTTTCTAAAGCGCTACAAGGCGCAATTGAGAACTTTGAACTACTGAATACACATATTGAACCGTGCATAGATCGTGCCTTGCATGAACTGAGCCCGGTAGAATTTGCTATTTTGTTGCTAGGTGCTTATGAATTATTGTATCACCCGGAGATTCCTTACAAAGCAATCATCAATGAAGCCATTGAATTAGCAAGAACTTATGGCGGCATTGATGGGCATAAGTATGTCAATGGGGTGTTAGACAAATTAGCGATTAAACAACGTGCCGTAGAAATAGCCGCGCAGAAATTGGAAAAGAAACAGACACTCGTTTAATCCCAGTGATTTCAGAATTCGACATTATCGATCGCTTTTTCCAGAAGCCTACCTATAATGCGATCGTAGGAATCGGTGATGATGCTGCCATTGTTCCAGCGTCACAACATATTGAATTTGCAATTTCAACCGATACGTTAGTATCCGGTAGACATTTCTTCCCAGATGTTGATCCGTACAAACTGGGCTACAAATCTTTAGCTGTTAATCTTTCCGACATGGCCGCAATGGGCGCCAGACCACGCTGGGCATTGCTTGCGTTAACATTACCCAAGAATCTGGTAGCGCATGATAATGCTTGGTTATCCGAGTTTAGCCAAGGCTTCTTTGATTTGGCAAGCACCTATCAAGTCGAATTAATCGGTGGCGATACGACTGCCGGACCTTTGAATATTAACGTGCAAATCATTGGTGAAGTCATGCGGGGCAAAGCCCTTCGCCGTAATAATGCGCAAGCGGGTGATGATATTTGGGTATCCGGTCAGTTAGGCAACGCAGCACTGGCATTGAAGCATGAATTACGACAGATCACCTTAACACCCGAAGAACTTTCGCAGTGTTTACCTGCATTGCTCATGCCCTCAGCCCGGATTGAATTAGGGCAACGGTTAGTTAATCTGGCGCACAGTGCTATTGATATTTCCGACGGATTGGTAGCCGATTTGGGACATATTTTAGAAAATTCTGCAACAGCCGCGTGCATTAATCTCCACGATATTCCTTGCTTACCAATTATCAAAAGAAATCTGTCGCAGCCGCGACTAAGGGAGTGCCTATTATCAGGCGGCGATGACTATGAGCTGTGCTTTACCGCACCTGAAAAAAACCGTGACGCAATTGAGTTGCTCGGAAAAGAGTTAAATCTACCGCTCACACGTATCGGTAAAATTCTGACAGGGCATCAATTAATCATTAAAGACCATCAAGGAAAGTTAATTTTACCGGACACCAAGGGATATGACCACTTTATTGCCTAACACTGAGCAGCATTCGCCGGCTTTCAAACCCAGTTTAGCGCTAGCTTATAGTCACCCAGCTTTTTTCATTGCTTTTTCTGGCGGCGTAGGTTTATTCCCACTGGCACCGGGTACGATAGGGACTTTGATCGCATTTCCTTTATTTTGGCTAATCAATGAATTACTTTCCCCAGTATATTTTTTATTAGTCATTGATATGATGTTTATCATCGGTATCTGGGCATGTGGCCTGACGGGTAAAGTATTAGGCGATCCGGATCATGGCAGCATGGTATGGGATGAAACCGTAGCATTTCTGTTAGTGCTTTTTTTCATTCCTGATGAATGGCAGTGGCAATTAGCTGCTTTTATCTTGTTCCGTTTCTTCGATATCGCAAAACCCAATCCAATCCGTTACTTCGATCAACACTTACATGCTGGTTTCGGTGTAATGTTTGACGATATTGTTGCCGCATTTCTGACCCTGCTATGTTTTGCTGGATGGAAAACTTGGATACTGCCGATCATTGCTCTCAGTTAAACTGTCAGAACGATTGAAATACATCACACAGTAACACCGGGCCAGCGCAGATGCACACCAACCCGGTATCCGCATACATCCAACAAAAGTACTTATTGTTGAGGTGGTGCTACTGGCGTTCCACTCGGTGGTGGTTGAATTTCTGAAACAAAAATTTCCACCCTACGGTTAATTGCTCGATTCGCAGGTGTGTCATTAGCTGCGACAGGTTCACGAGAGCCTCTCCCGTCAATTTGGATACGGTTGATTGCAACACCACGCCCTACCAAATAATCGCGCGTACTGGAAGCACGATTAACCGATAAAGGATTATTAACCGCATCACTGCCGGTGTTATCCGTATGGCCGATAATCGTCACCACGGTATTGGGATTATTGTTCAAGCTAGTGGCAAAGCTATCCAGTATCGGTTGTAGATTCGGTTTAATATTCGACTTTCCTGAATCAAAAGAAATATCACTAGGAATATTGAGTTTAAGGCGATTGTCCACGGTTTTAGAAACTTCCACACCCGTACCAGCGGTAGCCGCTTCCATTTGTTTTTTTTGCTCCTCCATCTTTTGCGACCACAGGTAACCAGCACCAGCGCCCAGAATAGCACCAGAACCTGCGCCAATTGCAGCGCCTTCTCCACCACCTATAATTGCACCTAGCGCAGCGCCAGCACCTGCTCCCAAAGCACTCCCCGTCAGCGCTCCTGATTGTGTGCCGCTCATCGAAGCGCATCCAGTTAGCGATAGCAAAACAAGTGCCGTCAAAATCCTTCTTTCCATGCAATATCTCCTTAGATAAGTAATAAAAACATACTCTAACAGAAGAAACAAGAAACTCAACCTTTGTCTTTTAAATTGAGTCCCTTACTTCCCACGCATAAACATTTTATCCAACTCAGTTATGGTAATTTCAAACCAAGTAGGCCGACCATGATTACATTGATCCGCACGCTCGGTTACTTCCATTTCACGCAGCAACTGATTCATTTCTTCGATGGTAAGTTTCCGATTAGCACGAACGGCGCCATGGCAAGCCATTGTCGCCAAAGTTTCATTACGTCTGGCAGTTAATACTTGACTCGCACCATAGTCCTCAATTTCTTTTAATAGATCATGAGCAAGTTGCACGATATCGGCATCATTCAGTATTGCGGGAATTTTACGAACAACCAAGGCTGCAGGAGAAAACGGCGCTATCTCAAAACCCAATTGATCAAACAAATCAGTATGTTCTTCAATCAAACTCATTTCAATGCTACTGGCATGAAATGTAATCGGAATCAATAAAGATTGTGTTGGCACCACCTGCTGATCAAATATATTCTTAAGTTTCTCGTACATGATACGCTCATGTGCCGCATGCATATCGACCACAACGAGTCCCTGTTCATTCTGAGCCAGAATGTAGATTCCTTGCAATTGTCCCAATGCAAAACCCAGTGAAAAACTTTTCTTTTTTACTGAAGCGATGAGTGGATTTAATTTGGTCGTGGTCTTTGTTTCGCTTGCTAATTTAGCTTTTTCACCCAAGTACAATGATGAATCAGATGATCGGGTATCGTATATCGATTGATACATTGACTCCGGTTGAAATAGTTGGCGCGGCCTATTGTCATTGCGCGGCAATGGGTAATTTGACAGTGAACGAACATGGCTTGTACTACTGACATTTCGATTCTCGAAACTGATCGCAGCATCAACATTCTGTTTTTTTTGTGGGTCTGGCGCTGATAGCGCTTTATTAATTGCGTGGAAAATAAATTGATGTACCGCGCGGGCTTCACGAAACCGCACTTCGGTTTTAGTGGGATGCACGTTCACGTCGACACTTTCCGGATCAATTTCCAAAAACAATACAAAAGCTGGATAACGATCAAGATGCAAGATATCGCGATAAGCTTCACGTAAAGCATGAGAAATCAGCTTATCGCTGACAAAACGCTTATTTACGAAAAAATATTGCGCTTCCCTGGAAGAACGCGCATAGGCTGGTAATGCCACCATGCCCTGCAACTGAATTGCCTCGGATTTTTCATCCACCCAAACGGCATATTGTGCAAACTCTTCCCCGAGTATCGCAGTGATCCGCTGCGCAGGCGTTGCGGGATGCAGCAAACGCCGTATTTTGCCATTATGCTGCAAGGAAAATTCTACCGATGGCGCAGACAATGCTATGCGTTTAAAAACTTCATCGCAATGAGAAAATTCTGTTGCTTCAGATTTGAGAAATTTCCGTCGCGCGGGAATATTGAAAAATAATTCATTGATGGTTAACGTAGTACCGATGGACAGCGAGGAGGGTGTCGCTGGTGAAACCAAACTACCGTCTACATGAACCTGCCAAGCATAGTCACCCCCATGTTGGCAACTTGCTAGCGTCAAACGTGAAACGGCTGCAATACTTGCCAGCGCTTCACCACGAAAACCTAAGCTGGCAATCCTATGCAAATCATCCAAGGTGCTAATTTTGCTAGTGCTATGGCGCGTTAACGCCAGAGCTAGCTCATCTTTTGCGATGCCAATCCCATTATCAACTACGCGGATCTGCTTAACCCCACCTTGTAACAGTTGCACATAGATTTTCTGAGCCCCCGCATCCAGGCTATTTTCCAGAATCTCTTTCAATACCGAAGCCGGGCGTTCGACAACTTCGCCGGCCGCAATCTGATTGATTAACAAATCGGGTAACAGCTTAATGCTAGCCATCAAAAAATAGTGCCGCTATCCATATACAGCTACAAAGAAGCAACATGCTTCGTTGAACATGTGATTAAATGAATTGTGGGTGAGCGCATGCTCACCCACTCTGAGGTTCCGGAAAATTAAATTGACTTGTTCTGCGAAGCAATTGCCAATGCTGTTCTTACTTCATGTTGAAATAAAAATGCTATTTGCTTTTTTCTTTGCCGTGATCAGGATGCTTATGATCACTCTCGCCGTGATGGTCATGATTACTTTTGCCATGTTTACCATGCATTTGATCCATCATATGATGCATTTCTGATTCATCTAAGAAGCCATCTTTATTCGTATCCATAGCTGCAAACATGTCTTCATGATGCTTAATGAATTCCTCTTTGCTGATTTTATTGTCTTTGTTGAGATCGACCATCGACATTTTCTGACTACATTGCTCATGATGGCTAGAAGAACTGTCAGATTTTGCATGACTGTGTTGGTGATTGCCAGAATGCTTATGTTCGTGTGGCTTTGATGATGCAGATCCTTTGTCGGATTCAGCGGAAAAAGTAGTACCAGAGGCTAGGAAAAAACTACAAAAAATAACTAAAAACAACGCACTGTGCTTCTTGAGCATGATGTTACCCTTTAATAAAAAGAAACAATGTTATGAGAAAAATAGCACCTAAAAAACTAAAGCATTTGTCCAGTGTAGCGTCTCAAAACAATTCTTACAACATGGGTCAATTATTGTTAAGTGAGCGAACAAAAACTTTAAACTGCATACATTGGAAAAGATATCTATTCAAGTAGTTCTGTTCAGAATGAATTAAAAATGAAACAAAAAGCAACTTGAGTTCGTCAATATAGAATCCTTTTGATATGAGAAAATAACAAACCGATAGCAGCAGATCTAGAACACTTTGTTTAATAGAAACAAAAAACAATGCCTGATATTAGTACCGATGATAAAGCGCCTGTTTTTTTATTGTGCCATGATTGAATGAAATAATACTGTTTAACCACCACTACGTAACACAATCAACTTTAAGTGAAATTTATATGAACGAATCAGAACTAAAAAATAAACCAGATAATTGGGAGAGAAGTTTAGTGGAAAATCTTGCATTGTCGTCTTTGCGAGAACAACGCCGTAGCCGCTCATGGGGTATATTTTTTAAGATCCTAATTTTTCTCTATCTTTTTATAATTCTTTTTGCTGCGCTCGGTTGGATCGAGGAAGGCACCGTACGATTGCCTGACAATCATACAGCCCTCATCGAGCTAAAAGGAGTGATTGCTGCTGATACCATGAGTAGCGCAGAAAAAATCATCACAAGCCTGCATGCAGCATTCAAAGACAAAAATACTAAAGGTGTCGTACTACGCATTAACAGCCCTGGAGGCAGTCCTGTTCAGGCCGGTTATATCAATGATGAAATCCGCAGACTACGTATTAAATATCCTGACACACCACTTTATGCTGTCATTTCTGATATCTGCGCCTCTGGAGGCTATTACGTTGCAGTGGCCGCGGACAAGATTTTTGTCGACAAAGCCAGTTTAGTTGGCTCAGTAGGTGTTCTTATGGATGGGTTCGGCTTCTCTGGAACATTGGAAAAATTGGGTGTTGAAAGACGATTACTAACTTCAGGAGAAAACAAGGGATTTCTCGATCCTTTTTCACCGCTTGACCCAACACAAAGAAAATATGCCGAATCACTATTGAAAGAAATTCATGAACAGTTTATTACTGTGGTCAAACAAGGCAGGGGTGAACGTTTAGGGAATCATCCTGAAATATTCAGCGGTGTTGTATGGACTGGAGAAAAAAGTATCGAACTCGGCGTAGCCGATGCCCTCGGTAGCGCAGAATATGTCGCTCGGGAAATTATCCAAGCTGAGACACTGATAGATTATAGCCCACGAGAAGGTTTCTCCGATTTTTTCAGTAGACAACGTTTTGGACAAGTCATGATGGAATTCTTATCTCGGTCTGAATGGTTTCTAAAATAACAATATGGATAGCTGCAATAACTCAGCTATCCATATTGTTTACTGTATCGACTGACGGCCATTCACTTCATGATGTAATGCCATCTTACGAATCAAATGATGCATTCTACAAAAATACCATCCAATTGATATCTCCTAAACAGTCAGTTTATTTGTTATAGCGCATACAATTGTGGCAAACTGCACAGGTATATTACTGTGAGCATACTATTTCGTGTTTCTATATGAATTCTTCATTGGCTTACGTTACTTACGGGCCAAAAAACGCAATCATTTCATTTCATTTATTTCTTTGATCTCTTTAATGGGGATCACTTTGGGAATGGTTGCGTTGATAACCGTCATGTCGGTCATGAATGGCTTCCAGAAAGAAATCCGGGCTCGCATCTTAGGCGTTGCTTCACATGTGCAGATTGGCAGCATCTCTGGTCATTTAGAACATTGGCAACAAACATCGGAAGAAGCCACTAAACACCCGGCTGTAGTAGCAGCGGCACCTTATATTGCTGGACAGGGTATGTTATCCCACAACCAGGCGGTACAAGGTGTGATGGTACGTGGCATTCTACCGGCTACGGAAGACAAGGTCGCAGATTTTTCCAAAACGATGGTAGCCGGGACTCTAGAAGACTTGGAACCCGGTAAGTTTGGCATTATCATCGGGGCGGATTTGGCGCGCACATTAGGGACTTTTGTAGACGACAAAATCGTACTCATTTCACCGCAAGGTCAAATGACGCCTGCGGGCATTTTGCCACGCTTGAAGCAATTTACTGTCGTGGGTATTTTTGAAGTCGGGCACTTCGAATATGACTCGGGTTTAGTGTTGATCCATCTTTTTGATGCCCAAAAACTTTATCGTATGGAAAACGATAGTGTTACGGGAGTACGATTAAAACTTGATGATTTATTTCAGGCTCCAAAAGTTGTCGAAGAGTTACCATCCATGCTCACCATTGACAGCTATATCACGGACTGGACCAAACAACACGCTAATTATTTTCGCGCGATCCAAATTGAAAAACGCATGCTGTCGTTAATTCTCGCACTTATTATTGCCGTCGCGGCATTTAATATCGTATCGACACTCGTAATGGCGGTAACCGACAAGCAATCGGATATCGCCATTCTAAGAACATTGGGCGCTAGTCCTCATAGCATCATGAAAATCTTCATCATACAGGGTACTTTTATTGGGGTTTTTGGCACCATACTGGGCGTTACGGGAGGTCTATTGCTGGCATATAATGTCGGCGAAGTTGTGGCCTTCATTGAATGGCTATTCAATGTACAATTCCTATCCCGTGAAGTTTATTACATCAGTAAAATACCTACCGATCCCCAAATCGTTGATGTAATGACGGTCGCAATTACATCCTTTACACTCAGCTTATTGGCTACCCTATACCCCAGTTATCGTGCTTCCAAAGTAAATCCAGCAGAAGCGTTACGCTATGAATGATCCAGTTATCGATTGCCAGAATGTCTACAAAGCTTTTTCGCAAGGCGATCAAATTGTCGAAGTATTAAAAGGAGTCCATTTGACAGTCACCAAAGGTGAAATTTTGGCAATTGTTGGGGCATCAGGGTCTGGAAAAAGTACCTTACTACATATACTGGGAGGTCTCGATACACTCACCAGCGGCAACATTCAGATTCTTGGGAAGAATATCGCAACCATTGATGAAGTGGAAAGATGTCAGCTACGTAACGCTTCTCTAGGATTTATCTATCAATTCCATCATTTACTACCCGAATTCACAGCGCTAGAAAATGTCGCGATGCCACTCCTGATCCGTAGGTTACCCAAACAGGAAGCTTATAATTGCGCAGCAGATATTCTGCAGCAAGTCGGATTAGCGCATCGATTGACGCACACTCCTGGCGAGCTTTCTGGAGGGGAACGCCAGCGCGCAGCCGTAGCACGTGCACTCGTAACACAACCCGCTTGTATCTTAGCTGATGAACCGACTGGAAATTTAGATCGCCATACCGCAGAAGCGGTATTCGATTTAATGCTCGAATTGAATCAAAAAATTAATGCCAGTTTGATTATTGTTACACACGATCCACGCTTAGCCAATCGAGCACAACATGTCAAACAACTGGTCGATGGCGTGTTATATGATATCGAATCTGCATCATTAAACTAATTGATTGCTACAAATTTATCAGACTTATAAGGTAATATCTTTGTTTCATTATTGATCGTAAGCTAACCTCGCTCCGTTTTACTACTCGTTTGCTGTTCTATGCGTACTCTATTTACCTACATCATGGTTTTTCCGCGTCGCAGCGCATTCGTTCTGATTGCGTTATTGATCGCGGGAGTTGCCGAAGGATTAAGTTTAACCGCCCTACTGCCCCTATTATCGATTGCTGTGGGTGAATCAAGTCAAACTGGTGAATCCAGTGGCATCGGTAAATTCATGGAACAAACCCTGCGTGATATTGGCATTGAACCCACGCTTGATACCATTCTGGTTATTATCGTTGGCGGCATGTTCTTTAAGGGATTGGTATTATTACTAGCGAATCGACAAGTGGGCTACACTGTTGCGCACGTTGCAACCGCGCTACGCTTGGATCTCATTGAAGCTCTACTGACCAGTCGTTGGCAGTATTATCTCAAACAACCGGTTGGATCACTGGCCAACTCTGTCGCAACCGAAGCGTACCGCGCAGCGAATGGTTTTGAACACAGCGTTAATGTACTGGCACTTGCAATTCAGGTATTCGTATATGCAATTGTGGCATTGTTTATATCCTGGGAAGCGACACTGGCATCACTGGTAATCGGTTTATTCTTGTTAATGGTACTCAACCGACTAGTCACCGCGACACGCCGCGCAGGCACTAAGCAAACGCATCTGTTGCGTGATTTACTAACGTATTTGTCGGATGTTTTGAGTTCAGTCAAATCATTGAAAGCGATGGCACGCGATAACGTAGCAGATGCCATTTTGCACGAGCAAACACAGCATTTAGAGAAAGCCACCCGGCGAGAGGTCATGAATCGTGCCGCACTAACGGCATTGCAAGAGCCCATCCTGACTGCATTAACCGCAAGCGGTTTATACATTGCGTTGGTCGTATGGCAGCTCTCTTTACCAGAGGTGATGTTGATGGTTTTTTTGCTAACTCGAATACTGGGATTGCTCAACAAAACACAGCGGCGTCACCAACAATTGGCTGCACAAGAGAGCGCCTACTGGGCATTACGTAAAGCTGCCGAAGAAGCACGAGCAGCGGCAGAAAGAACTACCGGAACCATAAAACCGACCCTACAAAAAGCGATCTCGCTACAGCACGTCAAATTTAATTACGGTCAAAAAACGATTTTTAAGGATCTAACGATAGAAATACCCATTAATACGTTTACCGCCGTTATGGGTCCTTCTGGTGTTGGCAAGAGTACGTTATTAGACTTACTCTGCGGATTAACCGAGCCACAATCGGGTGAAATCAAAATCGATGGTGTATCGATACACGATATTAATTTACGCCAGTGGCGGCATATGATCGGTTACGTGTCACAAGACACTATTTTGCTACATGACACCGTCATGAATAACATTCTGGTAGGGGAACCGGCGCTAACTGCTATCGATGCTGAACGGGCACTGCGTCAAGCCGGCGCATGGGATTTTGTCAATTCTTTGCCAGAGGGATTGCAAACCATCGTTGGGGAAAGAGGAGGATTGCTTTCCGGTGGTCAAAGACAACGCATTGCAATCGCACGCGCACTAGCGCACAGTCCATCTTTCTTAATCCTTGATGAACCTACCAGTGCGCTAGATCCTGAAAGCGAAAAAACAATTTGCGAAACTCTCCAGGAACTGGCAGAAAACCTCACAATCATCGCAGTTTCCCATCAACCCGCTGTTATTAATGCTGCCGATCGCGTTTTCATTCTTTCCAATGGAGTTGCAGAACCACTATCTACAGCGCCGCCACACTGATCTCACCAAGCTTATTCGGCATGAGTAAGCTTATAAAATAAAATCCATACCCACTTGATCTCTTACGGAATCTCAATTGTTCGTGTAAAGATATTGTTCGTTTCATTCGCCTCGACAAAACGGTTCACATCATCAACATGCGCTGCAATCGAGTGGCTTCCATTAGGTATTATATATGCACCGCCTTTTGTGCCAATCGTTGCGGTAGCGCCAGCTGCCAATGGCCCCCATATTGATCCCCAAGTTTTGTTTTGACCATCGACTGAATAAGCCACGCCAACCGTTACACCTGCAGGTGTTGCTTCAGTTCCTTGGTTGTGTACCGTACTGGTAAAGATACCATTTTCATAAGTCAACCCCGTCACAACCACATCTGGAAGAAGACTTGGATTGGTATTATTGACTGTTACATTGATGCTCGCACTGGTCGTCGTATTTCCATCCGCATCGCGTGCAATCGCTGTAATCGTATGCTGTCCATCTGTAGCAGTAGTGCTATCCCACGGAATACTGTATGGCGCGGTGGTATCTTCTGTACCGAGATTGTTCCCATCCAGCTTAAACTGTACGCCTACAACACCAATATCATCCGATGCATTAGCAGAAACCGTCACCGACGTACCTGCAACGGTAATACCCGAAATTGGCGCTGTGAGCGATACGTTCGGTTTATTATCGTTTATATTAATGGTTTGAGTGAGAATATTATTTGTCTCGTTTGACTCAACAAAACGATTCACGTCATCGACATGCGCTGTCATGGTATGTGCACCATTCGGAATAACATAAGCTCCTCCTTTGGTACCAATTGTAACAGAGGCTCCAGCAGCCAAAGGACCTGCTACCGATCCCCAGGTTTTAAATTGCCCGTCTACCAAATAACCGACGCCAACGCTAACACCTGCAGGTGTTGCTGTTCCTCCTTGATTCTGCACTGTACTGGTGAAAATGCCATTTTCATAGGTTAACTGTGTCACAACCACATCCGGAAGAAGACTTGGATTGGTATTATTGACTGTTACATTGATGCCTGCACTGGTCGTCGTATTTCCATCCGCATCCCGTGCAACTGCTGTAATCGTATGTTGCTCATCTGAGGCAGTAGTGCTATCCCATGAGATACTGTATGGCGCGGTGGTATCTTCTACGCCAAGATTGTTCCCATCTAGCTTAAACTGCACGCCTACGACACCCACATCATCCGATGCATTGGCAGAAACCGTCACTGACGTACCTGCAACAGTAACACCCGAGATCGGCGCAGATATTGAAACGATTGGCTGGGTATTATTGACGGTAATCGATTGAGAGAATCTATTATTCGTTTCGTTTAATTCAGCAAAACGATTCACATCATCGACAAATGCCATTATGGTATGCGTGCCATTCGGAATAACATAAGCTCCCCCTTTGGTACCAATTGTAACGGAGGCTCCAGCAGCCAAAGGACCTGCCACTGACCCCCAGGTTTTCCAAACACCATCTACAAAATAACCGACACCTACCGTTACTCCGGCAGGAGTGGCCTCAGTGCCCTGATTCTGTACAGTGCTTGTGAAGATACCGTCAGCATAGGAAAGCTGAGTAACAACCACATCGGGAAGGGGAGCCGACACACCGTTGCTTACAGTGACAGTGATCGAGCTTTTTGAGGTATTACCAGCAGCATCTCGAGCCACTGCTTCAATGGTATGAGGTCCATTGCTGACTGCAGTA
Source organism: Nitrosomonas sp. (assembly GCA_024281825.1). GTDB lineage: Bacteria > Pseudomonadota > Gammaproteobacteria > Burkholderiales > Nitrosomonadaceae > Nitrosomonas. The sequence goes on from JAMWZY010000003.1 coordinate 221,109, forward strand.
CTATCCCAAACTATTGAATATGGCTCTGTAGCATCTTCACTAAGAGGGTAGCTGCCGGTAACTGAAAACTGCACGCCAGCCACACCCACATTATCAGTTGCATCAGCCGATAGCGTAACCGAAGTCCCTGAAACAGTAACTCCATTTGCAGGAGCCGTGATTGATACAGTGGGTGGCGTAGTATCCGTTATACCTCCGGTAACTTCCTGAGACAATTGATTGTTGTCGTTATCAAGCTCCGCAATTTTTTTACCATCATCTACATAAGCAGTCGCCGTGAATGTTCCAATGGGAATAAAATAAGGATCCCCTTTGGTACCAATCGTAACAGATGCTCCCGCGGCCAACGGTCCCCACACAGCACCCCATGTCCTCCAAACATTATTAACAAAATATCCAACACCTACAGTCACTCCAGCCGGTGTTGCGGCAGTACCTTGATTTTTTACCGTGCTAGTAAAAATACCGTTGGCATAGGAAAGCTGTGTTACGACCAGGTCGGAAAGAAGGATGCTATTATTGATTGTTATATTAACGCTTGAACTTGTCGTCAAATTCCCGTCCGTATCTCTTGCAACAGCGGTAAGCGTATGCTGACCGTCAACCACGGCCGTACTATTCCATGCGATACTGAAGGGCGGCGTGGTATCCTCTGCACCAATATTGACGCCATCCAATTTAAATTGAACCCCTGCCACACCTACATTATCCGATGCTTGTGCAATAATATTGACCGAAGCGCCTGCAACAGTCGCATTATTTTCTGGCGAGACTAACGATACAGTCGGTAAAACACCAGCATCGACCTTGATAAATTTAGCAACTGATGGAACCCCGTCCGCGTTTAAAATGAAAAGCATATAATAGCCAGGCGGTGCAATATTAGGGCTACTGGGGGCTGAGATATCTAATCCATCCGTAGTTACTGAGAAATTAAGCTCATTAATAACCTGCCCCATATTAAAGGCATGCGTTACCGAACCGATTCTCAACACCGTAACTTTAGCTATAGAAGCAGCATCTGGCGTATTAATAAAGAATGATGTGCCATACGCTACACTGGCAGGAGCAGAAGTAATGGTAGGTCTGGCCCCTCCTTTAAATAGATAGGGTGGTGAATATATTTCAATCTCTGGATGATTATTACCACCAGTACTAAAAACTCTTCCATCGGGTAAAAGCAACGCCGTAGAATGATAAATACGTGGAATACCTGTACTACTTGCCATCGTAGTCCATTGCTCGGTAGCTGGATCCCATAATTCAGCTGCATCGACATGTCCCGCTGGATCATTGAATCCAATTGAAGACGTACCACCCGTAACCAAAACCTTACCATCGGGCAATAGTGTTGCATTGAGTTGACGTCGTGGAAATTGCATTGGATCGACATTGCGCCAACTCGGTGATGATTGATTGAGATCAATCACTTCGGCCGAATTTTTCGGCGGTCCTTGATCTCCCCCCATTACCAGTATCTTACCCGGCGCATACATGACGGCAGAACCGTAGTCACGGTATCCTCCCGCTCTTGTCGCCACAAAACTCCACGAACCCGTACCAGAAGTATTCAGATAACGCGTTGTAGGCGACGAACCTGCGTAAAATATTTTGCCATTCGGCGCCAAAAACATTCTTGGATAATCATCTAGCTGGATTTGGGCACCGGTTAAATTGCGCCATGTTCCTGTTGCCACTTCGAACACTTGTGGCAGTGTATTAACGCCAATGGTGGTATCAATATCACCGGAAATCGTAAGTACATCTCCATTAGCCAGAACCGTAGTTGTTGGGTACCAACGCCCCGCATTCATATTGGGCAGCGCAGTCCAGGTATCAGTTAAGTAGTTGTATTTCGAGGCATTGGGTAATCCTACGAAATTAGAAATATGCCCACCTGCCAAAAACAGCGAGCCGTCCGCCAATGATACGTGTCCCACACAAAACAGATCGTAACCAGGCTTCGCTAAGCTAATTAAACTGTTATCAGAGGGATCCCAGCTCCTAGGGTCATCGCCCGATATCCCGCTATCACCAGGCCATATCATGACCTTCCCGTTAGGCAGCAAATTCGCATGAACTGGAAAGTATGGCAGTGACGGCGTAATCAGGTTCCATTCGCCAAGTGTGTCAGATGTAGCTTGAGCTATCCTGGCAAATCCACTAGCAATCAAAGTGATAAAGATAAAAAAAGTAGTGATCAAAACTCTGTTAAGCATAATGTAATGACGTGCTCTCAAATGAATGACTTCCAATTTGGGGTTTGTCTAAAAGATTGCTTTAATATTCCTACACTTTGTAATGAATATGATTGAGAAATATCAAACCTCTTATTAATGCGCAGGATAACTGAAAACGCAGTCACTTAACTCTAACGAAGTGGTAACAACGGCCAAAGAAATATTCATAAAACACAAGCGGATTTTATACGCCAGCAACATAGCATTTGTTCCCAGCTTGACTAGTAAATATGCTCGAGATTATCGAACTTAATTTAACAAAGCGTTATCATTCTTTAATCTAAAAATTCGAAGCGGTATTTGCTCATCATGTAGATGCCCTTCAGGATTCATGGATTCATCGTAACCAACCGCACTGACGGCTCCTTTGGAATTAATAGCAATCGCATGAACAAGAACAAAACCTGAATTCGCAGGTAATAAGTCATTCAAATCCATCATTCCATCTTTGCTTGTCCATATAAATGCATGCTCTCTACTGTTTCCGCCTTCTGAATAACCCACCACATCACCTTTAGCATTGATACCTAAAGCTTTACTTGATACTCGACCGGTAAGCACGCCGAGGCTTTTGATGGTTTTTGCTCCCTTGGGCCAAAGCACTGCGCGATGCCTTTCTGCGTCACCGGAAGTTCCAACGACATCTCCTTTATTGTTAATGTCGGAAGGCACACTCCAAACATCACCTGGAAGCATCCCTAAATCCATCACATTTTTCCCAGTTGCGCTTTTCCACAACACTGCACGATACCCGAAATTAAAATCACAAGTACCTGCGATGTCTCCAACATTATTAATAACAAGCGCCCGACATGCATTGCTACCTTGCAGTTTTGCCAACACTTCCACTTTACCCGCAGAATCCCACGTTACAGCTCTAACCCCACCAGCACCGCTCGACCACCCTACCACCTGCCCCAAACTGTTGACAGCGATGGCCGCACTACTATTATCACCAGGCGGCAGCCCCAGAAGAACACTACTACCATCACCAAGCGAACGAAAAGCTCTCATGCCAGTTTCGGTATTTGTCGAGCCAACCACTTGACTGTCATCATTAATACCAAGGGCAACGCTGTAATCGCTATTGGGGCGAGGCTGCACAATGCTACGTTCCCCTCCGTCTCCCCAAATTGCTCCTTTAGGTCCTTTCTTCCCTCTTTTAATGGTTCCAACAATATCTCCACTATCGTTGGCTGCTCGCACGATATGTGTTGCCCCTACCGGTAGTTCGCCGATTTGTTCAATAGTGTAAGAAGTCCTGGCAGCTTGACTCGGATTAGCGGATATCCCAAAGATCCCAGCAAAAAATAATGGCATTAGGACAATTTGAAGAAGTAATGCTGAAAAAAATGCATTGAATCTTTTTTTTCTACGAAGTAAAAACATGACTGGAACACTTATTTACAATAGATTGAAAAATGGCGTAATAACGAATTTCTAGTGAGGTCTTTGCAAAAAAATCTTTTATCAATTCAACCGACTATTTTTATTAACTAAATTTCTTGAAATTGTGATTCTTCGTGTTTTCGCAGTGTGTTATAAAAAAATAATAATGTCAAACGATACTCATTATTGGGGGAGAATTTTGCACGATCAAAATCAAAAGTGCGTTCATTGCTTAGTAGCAGGTCAGAAAAAAGATACAAAAAAAGCACGCCATTCTCATGGCGTGCTTTTTTTCATTAAAAAATACTACAGAAGCGGTATGATTAATAACGCAACGATGTTGATAATTTTAATCAACGGATTAATTGCAGGACCAGCCGTATCTTTATAAGGATCGCCCACGGTATCACCCGTTACCGAAGCTTTGTGAGCATCGCTACCTTTGCCACCAAAATGACCATCTTCAATGTATTTTTTGGCATTGTCCCAAGCACCACCACCAGTGGTCATGGAAATCGCAACAAACAAACCAGTCACGATCGACCCCATTAATACTCCACCCAGTGCTTGAGGACCCAAAATGATACCCACCAATAATGGAATCAATACCGGCAGCAACGAAGGAGTCATCATTTCCTTAATCGCTGCTTTGGTCAGCATATCAACTGCTTTTGAATAATCCGGTTTGCTGGTTCCTTCCATAATGCCTGGAATTTCTTTGAATTGGCGGCGCACTTCTATCACCACCGATCCAGCGGCACGGCCTACCGCTTCCATTGACATTGCGCCAAACAGATAAGGAATCATACCGCCGATAAACAAACCAATGATAACCATGTGATTGGACAAATCAAAAGTCAGCGCATGCCCGGCATGCTCCAAAGCGTGAGTATAGTCAGCGAATAAAACCAGTGCGGCCAAACCTGCCGAACCAATCGCATAACCTTTAGTTACCGCTTTGGTGGTATTTCCAACTGCATCCAAAGGATCGGTAATCGCCCGGACAGAATCAGGCATTTCCGACATCTCAGCGATACCACCTGCATTATCAGTGATTGGACCATAAGCATCCAAGGCAACGATAATACCCGTCATCGACAACATAGCTGTCGCTGCAATCGCGATTCCATATAAACCTGCCAACGCATAGGCTAATATGATACTCAAGCAAACTGCCAATACGGGCGCGCCTGTTGCACGCATTGAAACGCCGAGACCTGCAATGATATTGGTCGCATGTCCTGTCGTTGACGCTTCCGCAATGTGTTGTACTGGATGATATTCGGTCGACGTATAGTATTCGGTAATAACCACCATCAAACCAGTTAGAATCAGGCCAATTGCCGCTGCCAAAAATACACGCAAGATTAACATGCCGCCAGTAATATCCGTACCGTCAACGGTCAGTGTCATGCCGCTCATAAACCAAATGGTAATAGGCAAATAAGCCAGCAGAGCAATTCCGCCAGCAACCGCCAACCCACGGTACAAGGCATTCATAATGGTGCCACCCTCACGCATTTTGACATAGTAGCAACCAACAATCGATGCAACGATCGACACTGCGCCTAACATCAATGGATAAGTCACGGCACTAAGCGCATCGGTTGTAAATAACAAGGCACCCAGAATCATGGTAGCAATGATGGTCACCGCATAAGTTTCAAACAAATCGGCCGCCATTCCTGCGCAATCCCCTACGTTATCCCCTACGTTATCAGCAATCACCGCAGGGTTGCGTGGATCATCTTCAGGAATACCCGCTTCGACCTTACCCACCAAATCAGCGCCTACGTCGGCTCCCTTGGTAAAAATACCCCCACCCAAACGAGCAAAAATCGAAATTAATGAACCGCCAAATGCAAAGCCGATTAAAGGTTTAATAATATCGCTGACAGCCATGTCAGAACCTGCAGCATTATCAAATAGCATCGCGGTATATCCAGCAACACCGAGTAAACCCAGTCCCACTACCAGCATACCGGTAACTGCACCACCGCGGAAAGCAATCGCTAATGCCTCATTCAATCCAGTAGTCGCAGCTTGTGCCGTGCGGACATTCGATTGTACTGACACGTTCATGCCCAGAAAACCTGCGGCGCCAGATAGGAAAGCGCCGAGTGCAAAACCAACGGCTGTATCCCAACCCAATGCAAGCCACAAGGCAGCAAACAAAACGACACCCACAATACCAATTGTAGTGTATTGACGTTTCAGATATGCAGATGCACCTTGTTGAATGGCTAATGCAATTTCTTGCATACGCTGATTACCGGTCGATTGAATGTAAATACCCCTGATCCATACACCACTGAATACAAGGGCCAAAATCGCACTCAATATTGCGATAGTTAAACCAATAGACATAAAAAGCTCCAATTAAAGTCAGACCACATAAAATAATATGCAGAATCTTGGCCTAAAAAATCCCACATTATTAAACACTTACTCAAAACCAAGAACGCAAGAACGTATTTTATCTGTTCTTGCGTTCAACGTACATGAAATTTAACGAATTTAGATTTGCTACCTAATTAGCTAGCATTCCTAAGTTGATGTCATATTGAACAGTCACGCCTACTGTCACAGTTAAAGTTTGAATTCCGCTAATTTCTTAGCAACCGCAACACTTTTCAATCTTACATAATCGGGCAAACCGTCTTTATACGGTGGATAATCCTCACCTTCGATGAGTGGTAGTAGATATTCGCGACAAGCTTGGCTAATACCAAAACCATCTTCACTGATATAATTTGCTGGCATCATTTTTTCCACATTGGCTACTTCAGACAGCTTCGCCATACCCACCGACCACTTATAAGGTTTACTAGACTCACGAACAATCGTTGGCATGACGGAATTATGTCCCGCAAGTGCATATTCGACGGCAGCTTTACCCATTGCATACGCTTGCTCCACGTCTGTTTTCGATGCAATATGGCGCGCGGCACGCTGCAAATAGTCTGCCACACCCCAATGAAATTTCAATGACAAGCCTTCTTTGATAATATTTGCCACAACCGGCGCAACACCACCCAATTGCGCATGACCAAAAGCATCACGCAATCCTTGGTCTGCAAGAAAATTACCATCCTCTCCTTTAACTCCTTCCGATACTACGACTGAACAATAGCCATACTGTTTGACATATTGATCTACTTTAGCAAGGAATTTTGCTTTATTGAATGTAATTTCTGGAAAAAGAATAACAATCGGGATTTCACAATCCGGACTGGATGCCAAGCCACCAGCCGCCGCAATCCAGCCTGCATGACGTCCCATGACTTCTAGCACAAAAACCTTGGTTGAAGTTTTAGCCATACTTGCCACGTCAAAACTCGCTTCACGTGTCGATACTGCAATATATTTCGCAACGGAACCAAAGCCCGGACAGCAATCGGTAATTGGCAAATCATTATCCACTGTTTTGGGGACGTGAATCGCTTGTATCGGATACCCCAGTGTGTCGGCCAATTGCGATACTTTCAAACAAGTATCTGCGGAGTCACCACCACCGTTGTAGAAAAAATAACCGATATTGTGCGCTTTGAAAACCTCAATCAACCGTTCGTATTCACGCCGATTCTGTTCCAAACTTTTGAGTTTGTATCGGCACGAACCAAACCCACCGGATGGAGTGTATCTAAGCCCCGCAATAGCAGCAGAAGACTCAGCGTTGGTATCAATTAAATCTTCCGTAAGCGCTCCGATAATACCGTTTCGACCGGCATAAACATTAGCGATTTTATCCGAATGCTGACGGGCTGTTTCTAAAACACCTGCAGCAGAAGCATTAATGACAGCCGTAACGCCACCAGACTGTGCATAAAAAGCATTTTTACTAGCCATATTGTCTCCCTGACTGATTAAATTACAATTGAACTTGTTATTAATTTCCTAAGCTCGCACTCACATGAGTACTCAGTAACTTGGTTAATTGTTTGATTTGTGTCTATTGATCGTACAAGCCAAAAGCAAGTGAATTGGTTATTTTAGTGCCGTGAAAATCTGATCACGAATCTTTTCGACTGCGCCTATTCCGATTATTTTGATATAGCGAGGCGCATTCTCGTCACCAGAAGCCGCCCATTGGGAATAATAACTGATCAAAGGCTCCGTTTGCTGATGATAAACATCCAGTCTTTTTTGAACTGTTTCCTCTTTATCATCATCGCGCTGAATCAGCAACTCTCCTGTAACATCATCGTGATCAGGTATTTTAGGAGGATTAAACTCCACGTGATAGGTACGCCCTGAAGTTGGATGCACTCTACGTCCAGACATCCGTTTGATAATCTCTGCATCTGCCACGTCAATTTCAACAACATAATCAATCGGCACATTGGCTGCTTTCATCGCATCAGCCTGTGGAATGGTGCGTGGAAAGCCGTCAAAAAGAAAACCTTTAGCGCAATCTGGTTGCGTAATGCGCTCTTTGACCAAATTAATAATAATATCATCTGAGACCAAACCGCCGGCATCCATGATTTTTTTAGCCATGATACCTAACTCAGTGCCTTCTTTGACCGCGTTACGTAGCATGTCGCCCGTAGAAATTTGTGGAATACCAAAGTGTTCCTTAATATAATTGGCTTGCGTCCCTTTTCCAGCACCGGGACCGCCTAATAAAATGACTCGAATGGTCCGTCTCCTTTTATTTTTTTGATTTAAACTAACAGAGTTAACCGACAATTTTCTATCAGCTAACTCAACAACATCATGCAATTATATCGTAGGCAAACCAGATACTCGAGTTTTTTGCCACATTATTTTCTGGCAAAATCAACTAAACGCATGGTAAGTCAAACTGATACCTCACAGGTTATGCGATAATTTGAACGACTTTTTACAGGAAAAATCATGGACGAAAACAGAAGCAAAGCGCTGGATGCAGCCCTGTCGCAAATTGAAAAACAATTTGGCAAAGGCTCCATCATGCGGTTGGGCGCAAATGATGTAGCCTATGATATACAAGTCGTTTCCACCGGTTCTTTGGGACTTGATATCGCATTGGGTGTCGGTGGACTGCCAAGAGGTCGGATTATCGAAATATACGGACCCGAATCATCAGGCAAAACAACACTGACTTTACAAGTCATTGCTGAAATGCAAAAGATCGGAGGAACCGCTGCTTTCATTGACGCAGAACATGCACTAGATCCTCAATATGCACAAAAAATTGGCATTAATGTTAAGGAACTGTTGATATCGCAACCGGATAATGGCGAACAAGCGCTGGAAATCGCCGATATGCTGGTACGCTCAGGTTCCGTGGATATCATTGTAGTGGATTCGGTGGCTGCGCTAACACCTCGTGCGGAAATCGAAGGTGACATGGGTGATCCGCAAATGGGATTGCAAGCGCGCTTAATGTCACAAGCCTTACGTAAATTAACCGCCAATATCAAGCGCAGCAATACCATGGTCATTTTTATCAATCAAATTCGCATGAAAATTGGCGTAATGTTTGGCAACCCTGAAACAACGACCGGAGGCAATGCGTTAAAGTTCTATGCATCAGTACGCCTAGACATCCGCCGAACTGGATCGATCAAAAAAGGCGATGAAGTGATAGGCAATGAAACACGTGTCAAAATCGTTAAGAACAAAGTCGCCCCACCTTTTAAACAAGCCGATTTCGATATTCTGTATGGCGAAGGTATTTCGCGTGAAAGCGAAGTAATTGAATTAGGGATTCTGCATAAAATCATTGACAAAGCAGGCGCTTGGTATGCCTATAAAGGTGAGAAAATAGGCCAGGGCAAAGATAATGTGCGAGATTACCTAAAAGAACATAAAGACCTGGCGCACGAAATTGAACAAAAAATTCGCACATTGGTGGGAATTACAGAACCAAACACCCCAAACAAAGATAAAGCTACTGATGAGTAATGGCTGAGGTCAATGGTAAAACAACCTTAAAAACACGTGCGCTACGCTATCTAGCGCGACGGGAATACTCGCGACAAGAATTAATACAAAAGCTTTCGGTTTATGCAAATTCTATGAAAAATGAAGAACTAATGACGGCATTGGATGATTTGGAGCAAAAAGGATTTTTGTCAGCACAACGTGTAATTGAACAGACAACCCACCACCTAAGATCACGATATGGAAGTCAACGAATCATTCATGAATTAAAAGCCAAAGGCATTGATGCGCAATTGATTAATGACGTATTACCAACCTTGAAGGCCACTGAAGAAGAAGCCGCTTTGACTGTCTGGCAGAAAAAATTCGGTAAGCGACCGATCACTACCGAAGAACGCGCTAAACAAATGCGATTTATGATGAACAGAGGATTCTCGACTGAAATCATCCGACAAATTTTGGTACAAGCCAGTGACTCGATAAACGAATACTAACCCATCATCAATTTCAATTTAATGATCAATAGAAATTTCTATGAACAGTAGCGAAATTAGACAAAAATTTCTTGAATTCTTTGCTTCCCACGACCATACCGTTGTGCCATCCAGTCCGCTTGTCCCTAATAATGATCCAACATTATTATTTACCAATGCAGGGATGGTACAGTTCAAAGATGTATTTCTGGGGCAAGATCAACGACCATACGTTCGTGCTGCAAGCTCGCAACGCTGCGTACGTGCTGGCGGCAAGCACAACGATTTAGAAAATGTCGGCTATACCGCACGGCATCATACTTTCTTTGAAATGCTCGGTAATTTCAGTTTTGGCGATTACTTTAAGCGTGACGCAATTCATTATGCTTGGCGCTTCTTGACACAATCTTTACATATTCCGCAGCAAAAACTTTGGGTAACGGTTTATGCGGAAGATAACGAAGCAGCCAATATTTGGCTGAATGAAATCGGTATTGAACCGAATCGCTTGGTTCGTATCGCAAGTTCCGATAATTTTTGGCAAATGGGCGATACCGGACCATGCGGTCCGTGTTCCGAGATTTTTTACGATCATGGCTCGGAAGTATCAGGAGGCCCACCGGGATCCGCTGATGCGGATGGCGATCGCTACATTGAAATTTGGAACTTGGTCTTCATGCAATACAATCGCGATAGCGACGGCATCTTGCATCCGCTACCTAAACCTTCTGTAGATACCGGCATGGGATTGGAGCGAATCTCAGCAGTCATGCAAGCCGTCCATAGCAACTATGACATTGATCTATTCCAGCACCTCATTCAAGCTGCTGCGCGAGTAACAAACACGAAAGACCTAGCCGACAATTCACTCAAAGTCATCGCCGATCATATCCGCGCGTGTTCATTCTTGATCACAGACGGCGTCATTCCAGGCAGTGAAGGACGCGGTTATGTATTGCGAAGGATTATTCGAAGAGCGATTCGCCATGGCTATCGACTCGGTCAGAAACAACCCTTTTTATATCGTTTGGTTGAAGATCTCAGCCAAGTGATGGGACAAGCCTACCCCGAACTAAGCGCAGCAAAATCCCGAGTCGCCGAAGTACTACAGCAGGAAGAGGAGCGCTTCGCGGAAACCATAGAAAACGGTATGCAAGTTCTTGAAAATTCACTTAGCCAACCCATCAAAATACTGGATGGCGAAACCGCATTCAAACTTTATGATACGTTTGGCTTTCCACTCGATTTAACTGCTGATATTGCTAGGGAACGCGGCATCAATGTCGATCATGCAGCTTTCGAACAGGCCATGACGCGCCAACGCGAGCAAGCCCGTGCAGCGAATAAATTTACCATGCAGGAAAGCATTCGTTACAGCGGAGATCAAACGACATTTTGTGGGTACGAAGGATTACAGCAACAAGCAACCATACTCGCTTTATATAAACAAGGCGCCTTAGTCCATCAAATCAAAATGGGCGATGAAGCCATTATCGTATTGGATCAAACACCTTTTTACGCCGAATCGGGCGGTCAAGTAGGCGATTGCGGTGAAATTTCCAGCATGGATGGCTTGTTTATTGTCAACGATACCCAAAAAATACAAGCAGGCGTGTTCGGGCATCATGGACAACTACAGCAAGGACGATTAACCACGGGCACAAAAATATCCGCCAAGGTCAATACGGTGACACGTACCAGTACGGCCAACAACCATTCAGCAACACATTTGCTGCATGCTGCTTTGCGTAAAATCTTGGGAACACATGTTACCCAAAAAGGTTCTTTAGTCAATGCCGGTCGCTTGCGTTTCGATTTTTCACACAACGCGCCACTGACGCATGACGAGATTCGCGGCATTGAGCGCACGGTCAATGATCAAATTCGTATTAATTCAGTCGTATCAGCCTCTAGCATGGCATATGATGACGCCATTAAATGCGGTGCAATGGCATTATTTGGAGAAAAATATTCCGATGTTGTGCGGGTAATCGGTATGGGTGATTTTTCAACCGAACTCTGTGGTGGCACGCATGTGACGCAAATTGGACAAATTGGTTTATTTAAAATTACGATGGAATCGGGAGTTGCAGCGGGTATTCGCCGCATTGAAGCCGTTACTGGCAAAGCAGCCATAGATTATATTCAGCAACGTGAAGCGCAGTTATTAGAAATAGCGCAGACATTAAAAATCAATTCTCAGGAAGTCACACAAAAAGTTATCCAGATTTTGGAAAGTTCACGCCAAACCGAGAAAGAATTAGCGCGTTTAAAAAGCCAATTGGCAAATGTACAAGGTGATGACTTGATGTCGCATGTCCAGGAAATAGATGGCATCAAAATATTGGCTGCGAAACTGGACAATGCCGACAGTAGAATCCTGCGGGAAACACTTGATCAACTCAAAGACAAGCTTAAATCCTGCGTGGTCGTACTGGGGTCAGCTACCGATGACAAAGTCGCTTTAATCGCCGGCGTGACTCCCGACCTAACGCAACGCATCAAAGCAGGAGAATTGGTGAATGTTGTTGCACAACAAGTGGGGGGAAAAGGAGGCGGACGGGCCGATATGGCACAAGCTGGAGGATCACAACCCAGTCAATTATCTGCCGCGCTTGCCAGTGTTTACGATTGGGTTAAGGAAAAAAGCAATCGCCTATAAATCTACTATCGCGCTTGATGTCGGTGCGAATTGCTTACACAGCATAGCTTTCCCATGCTCATTTACACCGTGGATCTGAAACGCTTCTTTTGCCAAATCAATACCTATTGTTGTAGTCTTCATGTCGGACACTTCCCTCTGTTATAACCGTCATTGCACCACTACTTTGGCACTTTGATGCCTTTTGAGGTAATGGGCGCCCATTCCAATACCTCATTCTTAGGATGATAGAAATTCACAGCGTTAGTAAAAAGAATTTTTTCGAATTTTCTGCACCTAGCGTTTCGATAATAAACAAGAAATCATTGTCTTCGTAGGGTCTGGGAGCACGAGTAGATGGAAGATCAGTACCAAACATCAGAGCATGCAAATTGGCAGAAAACAAGTCTTTCAGTGCGCTTTCTATTTTGAAATCAACTCTGCCAAAACCTGTCGCTTTCACATACTGAGGCGGAAATTTGGGTAACGCCTACGAACGAAGACCCAAGCCGTTTAAGTGCATCAATCCAATAAGTTTGATCAAATGCCTGAAGTTTTTTTAACGACACATTAATTCTCGTTCAATTTTAATAAAGCACCTCGCCACAAGCGGCAAGGAATTGAACCCGCAGAGATAAAAAAACAGAGAGACCAACTTCTCTGATCGATTCCATTTTCAAATTTAATTGATCGGAATATGATATAACAATAATATCGAATTCTGAGAGCGAAATTCTCCTGAAAAATTAACTAAAAACTATCCAGTAAATTTTTTAGGCGAAGTTTTGGCATAAAAGATCTCAATGGAATATTTTTCATTATATTCAATTTATTAGGTGATCTTGATGGTGCCCAGAAGAGGACTCGAACCTCCACACCCGAAGGCACATGGACCTGAACCATGCGCGTCTACCAATTCCGCCATCTGGGCAATGGATATTTTGACAGATTACCAAAGCGTGCAATTCTATAGGAAACCATTGTTTTGTCAAACAACAAGAAACAAAAAATACGTCAACTGGATCCGCATCTTCAACGCGAAAAAGAACGCTACGAACAACCATTGCCGAGTCGAGAATATATTTTGCAGGTATTACAGCAGCAAGGCATCCCGGTTGCCGAGCAGTCTTTACAAAAATTGTTATCGATTAATAAGAAGGAACAGGGATTCTTTTCTCGGCGCCTCGCTGCCATGATTCGCGAAGGGCAGATTTTCCGTAACCGCAAAGGTGATATTTGCGTGATGGAAAAACTCGATTTAACAAAAGGCAAAATCCAAGGACATCCCGATGGTTTTGGTTTTCTGATTCCCGATGATAACAGTGGCGATCTATATTTAAGTGCCAAAGAAATGCACAAAGCCCTGCACGGCGACCATGTACTGGTACGCGAAACTGGACTGGATCGTCGCGGGCGTAGAGAAGGCGCCATTGTAGAAGTACTGGAACATTCCAATATACGGGTGGTGGGCCGTTTATATATCGAACACGGTGTTTTGTTCGTGGTTGCTGAAAACAAACGCATCAATCAAGATATCTTAATTGCCAAGGAACATTCATTGAAAGCCAAAGCCGGCCAGGTGGTCATGGTAGAAATCATACGCCAGCCCAGCAAACAATCCCAGCCAATTGGCAAAATTGTTGAAGTTTTAGGTGATTACACTGCATCAGGGATGGAAATTGAAATTGCCTTGCGTAAGCACGACTTACCTCATGAATTTTCCGCTGAAATCGAAAAACTTTCCCGCAAATTTCCTAAAAATGTATTAAAACGCGAATCAACCGGGCGAAAAGATTTATGCCATTTACCTTTAGTAACCATTGATGGTGAAACAGCGCGTGACTTTGATGATGCAGTATTTTGCGAGAAGGATGGTAAGGGATATCGCCTCTATGTTGCAATCGCGGATGTCAGTCACTACGTCAAACATGGCGATGCTATCGATCAAGAAGCATTCAAACGAGGCAATTCCGTTTATTTTCCGCGGCGTGTTATCCCGATGCTGCCGGAAATCTTATCGAATGGATTATGCTCCCTGAATCCGCAACAAAAAAGATTGTGCATGGTGTGTGAGATGCAAATTCAACCGAGCGGGGAGATTTTTGATTATCTTTTTTATCCGGCAATGATGCTCTCGCAAGCACGATTAACATATACCGAAGTTGCTGAGATGCTGGAAACGAAAAAACACACAGCTATCAAGGAAGAGCATATCGCGTTGCTGCCACATTTGCAGTTGCTGCACAAACTATTTAAATGTTTACTCAAAGCACGGAAGAAACGGGGCGCAATCGATTTCGAAACCATTGAAACACAGATTCTATTCAACGACCAAGGCAAAATTGAAAAAATCCTACCCACGCAACGCAATGACGCCCATCACCTAATTGAAGAATGCATGTTGGCAGCAAATGTATGTGCAGCAGCTTTTTTGCAAAAACATAATCACCCGGCGCTATATCGCATTCACGAAGACCCAGTGCCAGAAAAAATTGCAGCGCTGCGTGATTTTCTCAAAGAATTTGGTATTCCACTCGGCGGTGGAGATAAGCCCTGCGCCAAAGATTATGCGCAGACACTCTCCAAAATACAAGACAGGCCGGATGTACAGTTATTACAAACGGTCATGCTACGTTCCTTAAAACAAGCGATTTACAGTCCTGACATGGCAGGTCATTTTGGCCTTGCGTATGAAACTTATACCCATTTCACTTCACCGATCCGACGCTATCCCGACTTATTGGTTCACCGCGCCATCAAGGCTGTGCTCAATGGAGAAACCTACCAGCCAGGAGATTGGCACGAATTAGGATTACATTGTTCAATAACTGAGCGGCGCGCTGACGATGCCACACGCGATGTGGAATCCTGGCTCAAGTGTTTCTATATGCAAGATAAAATCGGCACAATCTTTGACGGTGTCATCAGCAGCGTCACTTCATTTGGTTTATTTGTTGCTCTGGACAAAGTATACATAGAAGGATTAGTACATATTTCCGAACTGCCCAGTGATTATTTTCATCATGATGCTGCCAAACACTTACTCCGCGGAGAACGAAGTGGAAAACAGTATCGCTTGGGCGATCGATTAAGCGTAAAACTCGTTCGAGTAGACCTGGAAACCAGCAAAATTGACTTTGTCTTGGCGGAAATGAATCAGAAATCACTCAAACCCAAAACCAAAACGTCTGCTAAAAGCAAAAAATAGCCTTGTAATAAGTAAATTACATTACAATACGCGCGGTTTTATGCTTCTAACTGTGATGAAAGTGTTACTTCAATTGATAACAAACAATGTCCGGTAATCGTATTATTTTTGGCTTTCATGCCATCACCAGCCGGCTCAAGCAATCTCCTGCTTCGATTAAAGAGATCTTTGTGGATGCAGCCCGGCATGACCAGCGTGTACGTAATCTCACCCAGCTCGCAGAAAATCAAAAGCTGCGAATCACCTATTGCACCACGACAAAACTTACTAATCTAGCCGGTAATGACCACCATCAGGGCGTGGTAGCTGTCATTGATGCAACGCAACGCATTACTGATGTGGATGATCTATTGGATACATTGACTGAACCGGCACGGTTATTGATACTGGACGGCATTCAAGATCCACACAATCTGGGTGCCTGCTTACGCATCGCGGATGCTTTTTCAATCCATGCGGTGATTGCACCGAAAGACAGGGCTGTTGGATTAAATTCAACCGTCCACAAAGTATCGAGTGGTGCCGCTGACACAGTGCCATTCATTGCGGTAACCAACTTATCGCGCACATTAAAAGACTTGAAGCAACGTGGTATCTGGATTATTGGTACAGCCGGCGACGCAGAACATGATTTAGACCATTTCAAAATTACTGAACCGGTGGCTTGGGTATTTGGCTCAGAAGGAAAAGGCTTACGGCGCTTAACGCGTGAAAATTGCGACTTCATGGTGCGTATACCAATGTCGGGGCAAGTCGGAAGTTTGAATATTTCAGTTAGCGTCGGTATCTGCTTGTTTGAAACACATCGTCAAAGAATTGCTACGTAGCCAGTCCGGAATAGCTTTACAATCACCTGCTCATTTTTAGTAAAACCATACATAATGACTTTACCTGATTCGTTAAATTTTAAAGCACATTTTATCGAGCTATTTCGTACCGCTTTACAAAGCCTGGACGTTCCCGCAGAACCTCCCAACATTGAGCTGACTCGAACGAAACAAAGCTCGCACGGTGATTATTCGTGCAATCTTGCAATGCATTTGGCAAAACCGTTACGCAAAAAACCACAAGAAATTGCCCAATTATTGATTGAGCGGCTACCTGCATCAGCGATCATCGACAAAGTAGAAATCGCAGGCGCTGGATTTATCAATTTATTTATCAACAACGCAGCGAAACAGCAGTATTTGCACCATATTTTGCACAGTAAAACGGATTATGGTACTAGCCACTTGGGTCAAGGAAGAAAAATTCAAGTAGAGTTTGTTTCTGCCAATCCAACCGGGCCTTTGCATGTAGGGCATGGAAGAGGAGCTGCAATTGGCGCCAGTCTCGCCAATTTACTCGCCACTGCTGGCTTTGACGTATTTCGCGAATTCTATGTCAACGATGCGGGCCGGCAAATGGATATATTGACCGTATCGACTTGGCTACGCTATCTGGCAATCCACCAAGTATCGATCCCCTTTCCGCAAAATGCCTATCAAGGCGACTATGTCAAAGCAATGGCGCAGCAACTGCAAGAACAGTTTGCGCAAAGCTTCGTACGGCAATCCGAACGCATTTTAGAAAACTTTCCGATAAGTGCATTGGAAATCGCTATCACGACTGATGCTGAATTAGATCAATTAATTGTAAATGCAAAAAGGATTCTCCAGCAAGATTACACCTTGATTCATCAATTCGTTTTAGCAGAACAGCTTAATGACTGTCGCAGTGATTTACTGGAATTTGGTATCGAATACGATCAATGGTTTTCAGAGCAATCGCTTTATGATTCTGGGCTGGTTAGTCGCACAGTTCAGTTACTTGAAGAAAAAGATTACCTGTACCTAAAAGACGGCGCCAAGTGGTTCCGATCCACCAATTTTGGCGACGAAAAAGACCGTGTAGTGCAACGGGAGAATGGCCAGTTTACCTATTTTGCATCGGACATTGCTTATCATTTAAGTAAATTTGAGCGTGGCTTCGATCTGGTCATCAATATTTGGGGGGCTGATCATCACGGCTACATTGCTCGAGTCAAAGGTGCCTTGCAAGCACTGGGTGTAGATCCCGGGAAGCTGGAAATTGCTTTGGTGCAGTTTGCCGTATTGTATCGAGATGGTAAGAAAATGCCAATGTCTACCCGCTCAGGGGAGTTTGTTACTCTACGAGAGTTACGCCACGAAGTTGGCAACGATGCCGCGCGTTTTTTTTATGCAATGCGGAAAAGCGATCAACATTTGGACTTTGATTTAGATCTCGCCAAATCACAGGGCAATGAAAATCCTGTGTATTATGTACAATATGCTCATGCACGTATTTGTAGCGTGTTAGCACAATGGAATGGAGATCTTGCAATGCTCTCGGATACCGACACACACACATTATCCAGTCCGGCAGAGCTCAGCTTATTGCAAAAGCTCATTGATTTTCCAGGTACCATAGAGATTGCCGCTAAGGAGCTTTCTCCGCATTTGATCACTTTTTACCTGAGGGAATTAGCCAGTGAATTTCACGGTTACTATAATTCAACACGATTCTTGGTTGATGACAAGCCATTGATGTATGCTCGACTCGCACTCATTGCGTCTGTTCGGCAAGTATTACACAATGGACTCAAACTACTGGGAGTGAGTTCACCTGATAAAATGTAGCAGGATTGCATAGGATCTTTCATGAGTCGAGATTATAAATCACAGAAATCTTCACCTGAAAAAGGGGGGTCGGCTTTTTTTGGTGGTTTTGTTGGATATGCGCTCGGTATTATGAGTGCCATCGGTATATGGTTATATCTTAGCTATGCCCCTAGCCCTTATTTATCAGATGATAAGAATCCCACTGCTGCAGTGAGGAAAGACACACAGTCCGCCTCTGAAAAACCGATAGCATCGGAAAAAATAATGCCAGAAACACCGATCACCGTTGTCGAGGAAAAACCGCGCTTTGATTTTTATAAGATATTACCTGGCATTGATGAACCCGAATTTGATCCCCCTTCCACACAACGTGCGACACAATCGCCCTCACCAAATACTAAACCGCAGGAAAGTAATACCGCCAAATCTGCAGAGAAACCCGCATTGCATGCTATTGCCCCCCCCATCGTTCACTCTAAAGAATTGATGCAATCACCGCAAACCGTACCTTCCGCAATCAAAAATAATGCGACTGCAGCAACAAAAGAAAAATTTATCCTGCAAGCTGGATCATTCAGAACGATCAGTGATGCCGAGAACCTGAAAGCGAGGCTTGCACTTCTTGGCATACTTGCATCAATACAGCCGATTGATTTATCAGGAAAAGGAACATGGTATAGAGTACGGGTAGGTCCTTTCGCCAAAAAAGAAGACGCCGATCAAACGAATGCTTCGTTAAGGGAAAATGGCATTACAACGCAATTTATCAAGACACAATAGTAACTTGTGATATGGTGCCAAATTAACAACTTGTTGACAGTTCATTTTGAATGAAAACACATCATTCGTTACTTGCGAGTGGGCTAAACATTTTTTTAAGGAGTTAGAATGAATCATCGCATTTTTTTTATGCCTCTTTTTTTCTTATTCTGTTTTAGTTTGGTAAGTTTTACCAATGCATACGCTGAATTAGTGGAAGGCAAAAATTACACTATCTTAAAGAACTCGCAACCCACACGGGACGATAGTAAGATCGAAGTATTAGAATTTTTCTGGTATGGCTGTCCGCACTGTGACAGCTTGCACCCCCACGTCAAAACTTGGGCGCAAAACGTTCCTTCAGATGTCGATTTTCGTTATGTTCCAGCGATTTTTAGGCCCAATTGGGCAACGGGTGCCAAAGTATTTTATACGATAGAAGCAATGGGATTGCTTGATCCATTACACGATAAAATCTACCATGCGATTCATCGCGGAAAAATTGACCTCAGTGATGAAGCTGTCGTATTTAGCTGGATTGAAAAGGAAGGTATTGATCGGAAAAAATTTGAAGATACCTATCGTTCCTTTACCGTACAAAATCAAGTTGCCAAATCGACACAAATGTCACGCCAGTATCAACTGACCGGAGTACCCGCTATAGTCGTCAATGGCAAATATCTGACCAGTGGCGGCATGAGCCCCACTCCTGAAGACACGATCAAAACATTAAATGCTTTGATTGACAAAGCACGCAAAGAGAAATAGCTGACACTCCATTATCGTTATAAAGAACTCGGTCGCTTACGGCCGAGTTTTAAAGAATGATAATTCCCAAACATTCCTTTTCCTCCATCACTTTGAGTTGATTTTGTGCTTACAACGCACCTCTCAAAATAATAAGCGCTGAAAGCTTTTCTGCCCCCTGAATCAGGCACAACACATTTAAATTCATGTGACAAATGCCACAGATAGTTCATCTGAACTATTGCGACAATGTTTGTGCAAATATAAGAAATAGCTTTATCAAAAAATTACAATTCATTTTCGCGTAGTTTTTCTGCTATTTGCTTTGATGCGATACCTATCGATTCATACCTAACCAATAGACAGGAGAACATCCAATGACCTTTCCAACTCCCAATCATGACGAATCACTCATTACTTCTGAAATTCCATTCATTGGCAACTTTCATAAAACTCTGCCACATAATGAATATGGAGAAGTCGATGCTTCTGCTTACCGAGAATTTAAGAATACTTGTTTACAAATAGAAGCTGGTGTACCCAAAAATTTTGAAGGTGTTCCCAAAGGTCCTTTGTCACCAATTTTTCATTCCAAAAGTGACCCAGATGCCATTTTAGCGGGTGCAAAATTTACAAGTCCGTTGTCTGGCGCAGCAACTGAAACGCATGGCCCAGATCCTAAGGACCTGGAAATGTTACCTGCACCGGGTATCCTATCCGGCAGCACCGCTGCCGAAATGACTGAATTATATTGGATGGCATTACTTCGTGATCTGCCGCTGGCTTCTTTGGCAACGGATCCAACTGCCCAGATTGCTGTAACAGAGATAGAAGACGCATTTAATAAGGCTTTAACCAAGGATGAGACACACGGTCGATTGCGGCTAGGCTTGGATTTACCACAAGATAATGGCGCACTTAATCTTACATCGCAAACCGTGTTCCGCTGCGGATTACATGACGAGGAACACGGTCCACTGGTTAGCCAGTTTTTTTTGCGCAATATTCCCTACGGCGTACAAACTATCGATCCTAGACAAGTTCCCTATATTCGAGAAAAAGATTTTCTAACGAGCCATGATGACTGGTTACGAGCGCAAAATACCGGTAAAGATAAATTTGGACGAGATTACAGCAAGTGCAATTATTACGGGGATCAATTAGCGGGCCGCGAAACTTATTACCCTAAGGTCACTCGTTATATTTCAACCATGCGCGATCTTGCTCGCTTTGTTAACCGCGATGCATTACACCAAGCTTACTTTAATGCAGCCTTGTTTCTGGACTCCATTAATGCACCTGTGAATAATGGCAATCCCTATAAAGGTAATTTGTATTCACGCGAAGGTGGCTTCGCAACGCTCAGTGGTCCCGATCTACTGACTCTGGTTTCAGAAGTCGCAAGCCGTGCATTAAAAGTCGTTTGGCGTCAGAAATGGCTTGTTCATCGCCGCGCTCGACCAGAGGTCTACGGCGGACTCTTGCAAATGCAATTCAATGGGTTCAACTGCCATCAACGTAACTATGGCTTACCTGCTTGGGTCACCGAAACCGAAGCGGCAGCTAGAATCAAGACACATAATAGTGCGCAAAATGATGGTGGTGACGAAACTCTATTTCTACCAATTGCATTCTCCGCTGGTTCGCCTAGCCATCCTGCTTATGGTGCAGGCCATGCTACTGTCGCGGGGGCATGTGTTACCGTACTCAAAGCTTGGTTCGACGAAGATAAAAAATTAAGCGAGCTACTTAGTACCGCACAAGAAGACAAAAAGCGTAAAGATCCGTTGGAACTACAACATTTATTGCAACCTGGAACACATATGAATGGAGAAATCTTCAAAGAGCCTGAACCCTATACGGGCCCGGATGCAGGCGAGATGACTGTGGGCGGCGAGCTAAACAAAATTGCGAGTAATGTTGCTATGGGTCGTAGTATGGGAGGAGTACACTGGCGCAGCGACAATACCAGAAGCATGCGACTTGGGGAACAAATCGCAATTGAAATCCTACGTAAGCGTACACTTGAGTATGCTGAGAAACCAGCCGCTTTCACCTTCAGATCTTTTGACTGTCAAATGATCCATATTACGCAAGGACAAGTGATGAAGTTAAGCTAAACATCCGAAACAAACCCTTCCCTTTATACTTTACATATTGAATAACGCATTACCCAATATAAACAGACAACTCTGTTTATATTGGATGGTTACAAAGTACCCAGCTTTAATCAATCATTACATTGGCTGACTATTCATCGTCAAAAAAACGACCACGGTTTTGACGATCTTGTGAAATTGCATGCACATATTCTTGATGGCATTCAAATTTTATCGCGCTGAAAACACTACAAAGCTCTTGCTATCAACGCAATCTGTATTATCATTCAATCAAATACTCTTACTTATGCCAACAACAAGGCTTCTTTATAACGGTCTTCGCAAAGGGTAAAAATCTGACTACCTCACATCCAGACAAAGTGGACACTAGACATTCTTTAAAAGAACAGCTTCTAAAAACCATTGATGATGATTTAGATCTTCCATCTCTAGGCGGGGCAATCACCCAGATTGTGCAATTATCTACGTCCGAAGATGAGTCGATACGGCAATTGTCACATTTTATTTTATCTGATGTATCGCTAACACAAAAGATTCTCCGTTTATCCAATTCCATTGCTTTTCGTTCGAGTTCTAACCAAGTTGTCACGAGTATTACCAAAGCAATTTTTTTGCTCGGATTCGAAACCGTCAAGACCTGTGCATTGGCGATTCTCCTGGTTGACAAAGTATTGGTCGGGAAACATGCCGAATTTGTTCGTGCCGAATTGATCGAAGCCCTCACAGCAAGCATGCTATGTCAAGAACTTGCCAAGCATAGTCAATTTGATCATGTTGAGGAAGTTGCCATCGCAGCCTTATTTAAAAACATGGGGCGTTTATTATTGGCAGCTTATGAGCCAGAAAAATACCAAGAAGCTATGGCGTTAGCTAAGGAGGAAAATTGTACCCTCGAGCTAGCTACAAGAAAATTGTATTCTTGTAGTTTAAGTGATTTTACAGAAACTATCCTCGAAAAATGGAGTATACCTGCCAGCATCATCCAGGCCACTAAAAACAGGCCTTCGGGCACGCTCAGTCCGGCTAAGAATAAACAAGAATGGATTCAGCAAGCGGCAGAATTTGGGGAGGCTACCGCACAATTTGCAATCGATACCACCAATCCAAGAGATCATTTATCCTGTAAAAACAATATCCTGTCGAGATTTGGTAAGGCATTCAATCTTGATATGCCAAAGCTTGATCTTCTGATACAGCAAGCAACAACCGAAACGACCGCATTCAAGGCAAATATTAATTTATTTCCTGATCCTGTTGAAGACAAGGAATCTAGCTACAAGCAACTGGTTGAGTCTGAGCAAAAAGCAAAAGATAATATTCTTGCAGAATTTGCACTTACCGATGCGCATATCGATGAAATACAAATTACCCAACGCCATGCCAGTGGCAAGCCCTATAATTCAGCAGCATTATTACTAGCTGCCATTCAAGACGTAACTGAAATCATTACCACCGGCAACTATAAGCTCAGTGATTTGATGTTATTGATTCTAGAATACTATTATAATAGCCTCGGATTTCGGTTTATTACATTGTGCCTGAGAGATACGAAAAAAAATCAGTATCGTGCGCGCACTTCTTTTGGTAAAAACAGCACTGAACTTCAAAAAGCTTTTCATTTTCCTATTACACCGTCAGTTGATTTATTTTATCTTGCAATGGAAAAAGATTCTGACTTGCTGATCTCCAATGCGAAGGCACCCAAAGTATTTGAAATGTTGCCTCAATGGCATCATGCTCTATTACCGGATGCACGTAGTTTTATTGTCCTTCCACTGGTGCTGAATAAAAAGCCGATTGGTTTTATTTATGGCGATCGCGAATTTGATGCTTCCGAAGAAACAACACATGAAGAAATCCGTTTAATTAAGATTTTAAAAAGCCAAGTTTTAGCGATACTGAACACCAAATAAAGTTAACGATTAATCTCAGATCAGAAAACCATGGATACTTCAGGAGATTTGTTTATTATCAGTGCGCCTTCCGGCGCCGGGAAAACAAGCTTGGTCAAGTCATTGCTTCAATCGGATCTTGGTTTAAATTTGTCCATTTCTCATACAACCCGGTCACCTCGTTCATCCGAGATTGATGGCGAAGATTATCATTTCGTCAACCAGGAAACTTTCCAGCGCATGCTTAACAATGGAGAATTTTTAGAGAGCGCGGAGGTTTATGGT
Organism: Nitrosomonas sp.; assembly: GCA_024281825.1. Lineage (GTDB taxonomy): Bacteria > Pseudomonadota > Gammaproteobacteria > Burkholderiales > Nitrosomonadaceae > Nitrosomonas. The sequence goes on from JAMWZY010000003.1 coordinate 245,355, forward strand.
AATTTTTATGGCACCTCAGAAAAATGGATTCGCGAAAAAATTTCAACTGGACAAGACATTGTTCTAGAAATTGATTGTCAAGGTGCAAAGCAAGTGCAGCGGATCTTTACGCGATCGATTGGTATTTTTATTCTTCCTCCTTCCCTCGAAGCCCTAGCAATACGCTTGAATTCAAGGGGTCAAGATGATCCAGAGGTTATTCAAAAAAGATTGGCTGCCGCTCGAGAGGAAGTCAGCCATATTCACGACTTTGATTATATTGTCATCAATAATCAGTTAGAATACGCACTCCATGAATTAATCTGCATTATTAAAGCGGAACGTTTAAGAAAACACCGACAGTTAATCAAATATCACACCTTAATTAGTCAGTTATCTTAATTTAATTATTTTGAACGAAACTTTTTTCATTTATTTTTCTGGATATTATGGCAAGAATTACTGTTGATGATTGTTTAAAAAGAATCCCTAACCGATTCGATATGACTCTAGTTGCAACCACGCGCGCTAGGCAATTAGCCATAGGCTCAGCACCGATGGTGGAACCTTTGCGTGACAAGCCGACGGTTATTGCTTTACGTGAATTGGCCCAAGGCAAAATAGATATAGATATTCTTAATCCCAAAAACCTGTAAATTTTGGAATTGCGCAATAAATTAGTTTAGATAAAAAACCGTTAGCGCCTGAAGTCTTTATAAAACCACTGTACTTTATCGTTTTGATTGCGATCCTAAGAATCTTTCTAAATTGCATAAGATTAACTTTGAACAATGCGGTAAAATTGAATAAGCCGGAACGGCGTATTCTCGAATGCGCACTCAAAATTATATAGTACACATCATTTAAAATAGCATCAAAGCTGTTCTCGCACTAAAACTATCTCTATCTACAAAAGGAATTCTGTTTATTAGTAATCCATAAACAGATGCCATTTCCCTGTTTTTTTAAAGCAAGCTTGTTTCTCAAAGATTGTTAAAGTAGTCACTTATTGATTCTCAATCGTTGATCCAACTTAATTTATCTCTTCGCCTTGATTAATCAGTCATGACATTTAAAACACGCTTACTTGACTCGTTGCGTAAAATTTCTGCTTCAGACTCTGATCTTGCCGAACAGGAAGCTGCTGACATACAGAATGATCATGCGCAGCCCGATGAAGATTCTCAAGATACGCTCACTTACGATCAACACATACACTTTACCAAAGATATTCAACGTGAATTCGAAGATACACGGCATGAAAGATTAAATCTGGAAGATCAAACCATTAAAGAAGCTCGCCAACGTATCGAAGCAGAAAATAAAGCCCGTGTCGCAGCAGAAGCTCGCGCTCGTGTCGAAGCTATCGCTCGAGCTACGGCAGAAAATCGCATACAAGCTGAAGCTGAAGCCACTGAGCAAGCACGAATGAGAGCAAAAGCTGAAGCGCTGGCAGAAAAAGAAGCGAATATTCGCTACGAGCTTGAAAGTAAAGCCAAGCATTTAGCCGAAGAAAAACTTAAAGCTGATAAAGCGTTAAATGCCATATTGGAATCAAAAATCAAGTTGGAAGCTGTAAATATCGAGAAAATGCAACAACGTGTCGCAGCAGAAGCCATTGCCCTTGACCAAGCTCACGCAACCGCTGCGAAAGAAAAAGAAGCCACCGAAGCCGCTATGCGGAAAACCCGATTTACTGAAGAAGCACAACAAATTGCGCTAGAAATTATTGAGGCTGAAACGCATGCTGCGCAGCTTATCCAGGCAAAAATACAAGAAGATCAAAAAATACTCGCGTTAGCAAAAGCACGGGAAGTAGCCGAAAATCAAACTTTGGCAGAAAAACAAATCACTGCGAGCTTAGAAGCGCAAATGCTTGAGCAGACCCAACAACGACTCGATGCCGAGAAAACAAACCAAAACCAAAAACAATATCGCCTTCGCGCTGAAATAGCGGCCACCCATGCAGCCCTACACAAAGCGGAGGCTGAAGCAATGGCTACAGAGAAAGCCAACGAAAGAACAGCCGCTGATCAATACGCAACCATCGCCGCATACAATCGTGCAGAAGCAGAATCTGTTGGCAAGGAAATAGCCGAATCCATTCTTACACAAGAAAATACTGCGGCTGATTTAATCAAATCCCGTCTGATCACGGAATCTGAAATACTCAAGCAAGCTATCCAGCGCGCACAAGTTGAAGCTGCCGCATTAGCCGCTGCTGAAGCTACTTTACAAGCTGAAAAACAGGCAATAGCGATGGCCCAAGCAAAAAAAGAAGCCGAAAAAGAAGCTGAAAAAGAATATCAGAAACGTGTAAAAGCAGATGAAAAAGCGATTAAAGAAGCAGAAGCACGCGCACAAACTGAACAAATTGCACGTAACGCCGCGAAAAAAAGAGTCGAAGCAGAAACCAGATTAAGAACCACCGCCGAAGCAAAAGCGCAACTAGACAAGCTGATTGCGCAAGATACCCAAGCAAAAGTGGAGCTCGATCAGCGGTTACTGGCAGATTCAGAAATCCGAGCCAAAGCAATCAATGACGCGAAACAAGCTGTTCTTGAACGGTTAGAAGCCGAGCAAAGAATTACCGGTCTCGCAATAACCAGAGCACAAGCTAAAATTATCGCTAGTAACAAAGCCAAAGCTAAATTGGAAGCTGAAAAAATTGCCACCAAAATTACGTTAGAAAAAGCCAGAGCCGAATCAGCAACGCTTATCGCAATTCAAGAACGCATTACGCTGGAATCGCAAGCTTTAGAGATCGCAACCGAACGGGAAACAGTCGAAATTATGGCAAAAGAGGCATTATTCGCTCGTTCTCAAGCCGATAAGGAGGCAACTGCGGCCGCATCCGCTAGAATACGCGCCGAAATTGCCGCTGCTACCAAGCATGTTCGTAGCAAAAATGCATAAGTAGGGAGTGTAAATAGCGGCTCCAGAAATATATGTAACTGTTTGATGGTATCAAATGATGTTTAACCTATATAATAATTTTAATCGGATACTTTCTCAGCAGTGGCTGAATAACACCCTACTCTTAAGCGTACTTGTGGCTTTTTCTAAGAATCAATATATGTAATATTCATCATTTCAAATAAATAGCGAACTACACTAAATCTGGATTGGTGATTAGAGAAATTGTAATTGGAAAAACTAAATCAGCCACACAAAACACCGTAGTGAATTCACATACCCAATCTAATATTTAATAAATAAGCTATCATTTATGCTGTGTTCTTATCTTAAAAAATTAGCCCCGTCATTTATATTGGTACTCTAAGCCAAAGCACCAAATAAAAAATCTATGTCCTTATACAAGCCAACTATCATAATAAAAATATGCTAACGAAAATTAATACTCAATTCAAGTGGACATTATTGGGACTTTGCATAGGTATTGTTTTTTTACTTCTTTCTCTAAGAAATATAGATGTTTATGCTGTTCTTGAAAATCTATATACCATCAAACCGTTTCCTGCTGTAATGGTTGTTGTAGCTGGGTTGTTATTTATGCTCATAAAATCATTGCGTTGGTCAGTAATTTTGAATCCTGTAACGCATGTCGATTTTTCGGCACTGCACTCTGCGGTCTACATTGGAACAGCTGCCAATCTTATCATCGTACATTCCGGTGAAGTTCTTAGATCGGCGTTAATAGGAAGAAACTCACGCATCGCTGCAAGTGCTGTTCTTGCATCTGTGGGGGTTGAGAGAATTTTCGATTTTATGGTGGTCATTGTTTTGTTTGGCGTTCTCTTAATTACCAACGAGAAATTGCCTGACTATGTTGCTGCTGCTGGTTTTGTTGCTATATTTATGGTTGTAGCTGGGCTCATAGCAATTGTTTCTTTATTGGTTCCATCTAAAACCAGAAGAAGTATTAGATTGATGGTTATTCGTTACTTTCCAGAAAAGCTATCTGTAATGATCAGAAGCCAACTCAAGCGCAGTTTAGTGGGTTTCTCTACATTAGGTAGTCCATCATTAGTTATTAAAGTATTTTTTCTATCTATTCTGCAATGGAGTTGTATAATTTTTGCCATTTGGTTATGCGCTTATTCTGTCGGATATACAGCGACAATCACTATGGCAATTGCAGTATGGATACTAATGGTTATTGGTCTTACTTTACCTTCCTCTCCTGCACAACTCGGAACAACTCAATTAGCATTTACGTTAGGTCTTTCAATCGCTATTAACGAAATGCAAATTCCTTTTGCAGCCTCAGTGGTATATACATGCTGTGTAAATATTCCATACATGATTATTGGTGCGTTTTATTGGTTAAGATTGAGTGAATTTCGTAGAGAAACTCAAAAAGTAGAAAATAATTAACCTAATCTATACAAGACAGGAGCTAGTAATGGTAGAAGCTAGAAACTCGGCATCGGCGCATGTAAATAAAAAAACAATACTTACATTATTTGGAACACGACCTGAGATCATTAAATTAGCCCCTGTCATTTGGGCATTAGAAAAACATAGTGACATTTGGCGCAGCGTTGTTGTTTCTTCTTCGCAGCATACGGATTTGCTGCGCCCTTTTATTCGTGATCTAAAAATTAATGTAGACCATGATCTTGCTGTGATGACCCCTGGCCAAACCCCTAATGCGGTTCTCTCTCGAGTTGTTGAAGCAATTGAGCCGATTTTCTTAAAAGAAAAGCCTGATTTGATTATTGTCCAGGGTGATACAACAACTGCTATTGCGGGTGCCTTGGCGGGTTTTTATGCACGCATACCTGTAGCGCATGTTGAAGCAGGATTGCGAACTGGTGATCGACATAGCCCATTCCCAGAAGAAATGAATCGCCGCTTGATTAGTCAGTTAGCAGATTTACACTTTGCAGCAACAGAAGAAAATATAAAAATATTACTTTCCGAAGGAATCAAAAAAGAACGCATCGTTCTGACGGGAAATCCTGTTGTTGATGCGCTTCATCATATTTTGAAAAATTCACAATGTTCTGAAGTGCTTGCCAAATTTCTTGAAAGTACTAAAGGTAAGCGATTGTTAGTATTAACTACACATCGCAGAGAAAATTTTGGGCAAGTAATGTCTTCACACCTAAAAGCATTAAGAAAATTTATAGAGCAACATCAAGATATTGAACTGGTTTTCCCAGTGCATCCTAATCCGTCTGTACGTGCGGTCGTAAATTCTGAATTTGCAAATATTGAAAGAATCCACTGCCTTGACCCTCTAGAGTATGCGGATTTTTTACACCTGCTCTCGAATGCTTGGTTAATCGCTTCTGATTCTGGCGGCGTACAAGAGGAAGCGCCATCATTAGGTAAACCCTTATTGGTATTACGTGATACTACTGAACGCCCAGAAGTATTGGCTTGCGGTGTCGGCAAACTTGTTGGTCATTCAGGTGAGCGTCTTGGGGAAATGCTTGAAGCAGCCATAAATGATCAATCATGGTTTGATACCGTAGTAAAAACACAGAATCCTTTTGGAAAAGGTGATGCTGGAGAGCAAATCTCATCCGCTATCAGCAATTATTTTGCAACTCATAAAAATAGTTAATTATGACTCAGACTTCATCCGTTCATAGTAATAAGCCTATTGCAAACCTGTCGCTTGATTTGGATAATGAATGGGCATATCTGAAAACACATGAAAATCCAGAGTGGGAAACTTATCCATCTTACTTGGATGTAGTGATTCCTAGAATACTGGATACTTTAGCGACGCGAAATTTGAGAATCACCTTTTTTGTCGTGGGTCAGGATGCCGCGCTTGAGTACAATCGCCATGCGCTTTCACAATTAGCAAACGCTGGACATGAAATAGGCAATCATTCGCTCAAACATGAGCCTTGGCTACATTTATTTTCCGAGGCAGAACTAGAGCATGAATTGGCCGAAGCTGAGCATTACATCCAAGCAGCAACTGGACATAAACCAACAGGATTTCGTGGCCCTGGTTATAGTCAATCTTTTACACTACTGCGTGTATTGCATCGTCGTGGTTATGTTTACGATGCTAGCTCACTACCCAGCTTTATAGGCCCACTTGCACGGGCCTATTATTTCGCTACGGGACAATTCGGCGCAGAACAACGTGAAAGACTGAATCGCTTATTCGGTAGCTGGAAAGATGGGCTTAGACCACTAAAACCCTATCGTTGGTCTTTTGACCAGACGACTCTACTTGAAATGCCAGTTACCACTTTCCCTATATTTCGGGTACCCATTCATTTAAGCTATGTCATGTTTCTTGCTGGATTTTCTCCAGCATTAGCAAAAGCCTATTTTTACACGGCCCTGTGGAGTTGTCGAATACTTGGCGTAGAACCTTCGATTTTACTCCACCCGTTGGATTTTCTTGGTGGCGAGGATGTGCCTCGATTAAAGTTTTTTCCTTCCATGAAAATGTCAAGTGAAGAAAAAATCAATATTGTCGAGTATTGCTTAGATAATTTGACCAATCTTTTTGATGTAAAAACAGTTGGTGAACATGCAGCAATAGTTAACAATCGACAAAACTTAATCCAAGTAACTCCAAGTAATCCCTCATGAGATATCGCTTACCTAAAACTAGGAGAAGAAATGCTAGATAAAAAAATTACTGTAATGATGCCCGCATATAATGAAGAAAAGGATCTTCCAGGATTACTTGATCGAATTCAAAATGCAATGAATGAATGGGCAAACTATCAGATTCTTGTCGTAGACGATGGATCGCATGATCGTACTGCACAAATCGTCAATGAAGCGGCTACTCGAATGCCTGCAAAGTTAATACAACACCCACAAAATATGGGATTGGGGGCAGCCATGAGAACTGGGCTTAAAGCTGCTGCACAAGATAGTGATGTAGTTGTAACATTGGACGCTGACAACTCTCAAGACCCGATGTTAATTAAGAGTATGGTTGAGCGACTTGGAGAGGGCTTTGATGTGGTGATTGCATCCAGATTCCAACCTGGCGCTCAAGAAATAGGAGTGCCTCCGTTTCGTATTTTTCTCAGCCATGTTGCTAGCGCTGGTATTCGTACACTTGTTGGATATCAAGGTGTAAGAGATTACACATGTGGATTTCGCGCCTATAAAGCAGAAACATTGCGTCATCTGATCCAAACTTTTGGTGATCATTTTATCCGTGAAAATGGCTTTTCCTGCATGTTCGAATTGTTACTGAATCTGCGCTCTCTTAACGCACGTGCCTCAGAAATTCCTCTAATTTTGCGATACGACTTGAAAGAGGGAGCAAGTAAAATGCGTATCTTACGTACTATGTGGCGTTATGTCGTCACACTGACACGTGGTTATCTACCAATTTCCTGGCGAGCGGCCCCAAAACAAAGCGGAGCATAGAATGATTAAGGATACTGATGGCGCTAAAATTTCCAAAAATATGGAAAACTCCAGTACTGCTGTCATCGGAGGAGGAATTAGCGGCTTAGCAATTGCTTACTGGCTTTCAAAAAAGGGTACACCTGTAACTCTGTATGAAGCATCTGATCAATTAGGCGGGCTAGGGACCTTCTTTCAATATCGCAATGTTTCTCTTGAAAAATTTTACCATTGTATGCTGCCTAGCGATAAACATCTTCTAGGTCTTCTGCGAGAAATCGATTTAGAAAATAAAGTTTATTGGAAAGACACTAGCTTTGGTTTCATGCACAAAGGAGAATTATACGGCCTTAATACTCCACTTGAATTGTTATGTTTTCGTCCATTATCATTTATAGACAGATTTAGAGTCGGCTTAACTGGTTTATGGGGTAGCATTTGCTCGCCCAACGGATTAGATGAAGTAACATGTGTTGAGTGGCTTAGCCGTCTTTCAGGAAAAAGAGCATTCGAAACATTCTGGAAACCTATGCTGCAAGCCAAATTTGGTGATCGATATCATGAAGTTCCAGCACTTTGGTTCTGGACACGCTTCAATCGCGAGAAAGGCGGCAATAAAAAAGAATGCAAAGGTTATATTCACGGCGGTTATCGGCGTATTGTAGAAGCTTTGTCTGAATCGATCAAAGCGCAAGGAGGCACAATTAAACTCCAAGCTTCGATAGAAAAGGTAGATTTGAATGCTGAGGGTCGGCTTTCGGTACTAATTCCTCATTCTGAGGTAGAAGTATTTGATCGTGTAGTTATCACAACACCAATCTCTTTCTTCAATAAAGCAATAAGTGGCAATCGATTAGCCGAAGAATGCCCGAAAATTGACGATACTATTGACATGCAAGGAGTAATTAATGCTGTTATTATGCTTCGCCGTGGTTTCACTAAGCACTATTGGGTAGCTGCGATTGATGAAGATATACCGTTCCAAGGAATAGTAGAAAGTACAACTCTTCTTGAAAAATCAGATACAGCCGGAATGCATTTGATTTATCTGATGAATTATATACATCGCACTGACGCACTCTTTAATAAACCAGAGCATGAGATTCTTGATAACTATGTTGTTGGATTGAAAAAGCTTTTTCCAGATCTTCAAGATGAGGATATTGTTGATCGTTTCTTGTTTCGAGCACCTTATGTAGAACCTTTATATACTATAGGTTATCAGAAGCGTAAACCACCTACCGTACTCATACCGGGAAAACTGTATATGGTAACAACAGCACAAGTTTATCCGGATGTAACTTCATGGAATGGATCTGTTGGTTTAGCTCAAAAAGTTGTGGATCAAATTTTGAAAGATTTTTGCAAAATTCGTGATATCTAACTAAAAAACCTTATAGATTAAGAAACTCGATGACTCTCTCGGTAACCGCAATTTAAATGTCGTGAGGTATGCTGACTTTCATGGAGTCCGAAGTTTCATAAAATGAGATGAAATGGAGGATGAATATGGAATTACTCCGCACACAATATAGTCAGGAATTTAGGGAGCAATCAGTTCAGTTTTTCAAAGAAAGTGGATTGACTCTGGTTGAAGCAGCAAAACGACTGTCGTTACCCAAGGGGACACTAAAAAACTGGGTTTATGCTAACAAACGAGGAGAACTCGCTACAGTAAGCAAGCATCAGAAGCCGCTGACTGAACTTGAGTTAGAGCTATCCAGAGTCAAGCGTGAGTTAGCAGAAGTGAAGCTGGAACGTGATTTTATAAAAAAGTGTGCGACGTATTTTGCCAAGGGGTCGCGGTGAGATACGGCCTGATTGAGTTGATGCGACGAAGCTATCCGAATGCGCTCATGTGTCGGGTACTTGATGTTTCTGAGAGCGGTTTTCATGCTCAAAGAACGCGCCCGCTTTGTAAACGTAGGCGGGAGAATACAAGGCTGAAAATAGAAATACAAGCCGCACACCGCCGCACACGGGAGACCTACAGTACGAAGCGCTTGTATCATGACTTGGTGGATCACGGAGTGCAAACTACGCCCTATCGCGTTCGAACATTGCGCAAGAAATTGAATTTGCGCTGCAAGCAAAAACTGAAATTCAAAGTGACGACTGATTCCAGGCATAATTTACCGATTGCGCCCAATATTCTAAATCAGGGATTTACTGTCAAAGCACCCGGTAAAGTGTGGGTCAGTGACATTACTTACATTCTTACAAACGAAGGCTGGTTGTATTTGGCTGGTGTAAAAGATCTATTAAATGGCGAGTTGGTGGGTTATGCCATGAATGAGAGAATGACCAGGCATTGAGTTATACAAGCTTTGTTTCGTGCCACTGCAAATAAACATCCAGATAAAGACTCATTGCTCATTCAGACCAAGGTAGCCAAGGTGGATTCAACCGGTCGTCGCAACACATCTGATTATGGGGGTGTTTATGGGACGACCAGCAGGATGGATGCAAAAGTTGACGGGGAGATGGACGATGCGCTCGCCAGGTGCGCCGTCACTTCGCAACGAGATTGAGCGGTTATTTTGGGAGCAAATTGCAACTGGGATAACAAGCCATTCAAGAGATTACCGAATATATCGATCTTCTATAACAGGCAGCGTAAGCAGGAAAGATTAAGTTATCTGTCACCAGCATAATTTACGCAGCGATACTATGCAAATCTAGTCGCCGCTTAAACACATGGACTCCAGTTTTGACAGCACACACCAAAATACAAAAACTGCGGAACTACAGGTTCCGATAGATCAATATTAACGGGCAAGGATAGTAGAAACTGATATCTCTCCAGAGAATGTCATGCGAATAACAAAAAACACAGTTCGATGGCTTTTTCGTATTTACTAGAGACGGCGAGAAATAATTTTTAGGAAGTAGTTAAGATATATACTTATATGAAAAATATCTCGAATATAGTAAGTATTTAATACGAATAAGAGATTAAAAAAGAACTTGGCAGCAACCTACTTTCACATGCGAATGCACACTATCATTGGCGCAGCTTCGTTTCACAATTCTGTTCGATATGGGAAGATGTGGTTCCAAAGCGCTATGACTACCAAGTATGATCGGTAAATAATATTAACTATATTAATTAATATTAAAAGAATTAGTAAATAATTAAAGTTATAGGATCAAGCCACACGGTCAATTAGTATCGATAAGCTGAACATATTACTATGCTTACACACTCGACCTATTAACGTTGTAGTCTCCAACGAACCTTTAGAAGGATTAAATCCTTGGGAAGTCTTATCTTATGGCAAGTTTCCCGCTTAGATGCTTTCAGCGGTTATCTTTTCCGCACTTAGCTACCCGGCAATACAACTGGCGTTATAACCGGTACACCAGAGGTGCGTCCACTTCGGTCCTCTCGTACTAGAAGCAGCCCCACTCAAACTTCCAACGCCCACGGCAGATAGGGACCAAACTGTCTCACGACGTTTTAAACCCAGCTCACGTACCACTTTAAATGGCGAACAGCCATACCCTTGGGACCGGCTACAGCCCCAGGATGTGATGAGCCGACATCGAGGTGCCAAACCTCCCCGTCGATATGAACTCTTGGGAGGAATCAGCCTGTTATCCCCGGCGTACCTTTTATCCGTTGAGCGATGGCCCTTCCACACGGGACCACCGGATCACTATGACCGTCTTTCGACTCTGCTCGACTTGTCAGTCTCGCAGTTAAGCACGCTTTTGCCATTGCACTATCAGCACGATTTCCGACCGTACTTAGCGTACCTTCGTACTCCTCCGTTACATTTGGGAGGAGACCGCCCCAGTCAAACTGCCTACCATACACGGTCCCCAATCCAGATAATGGATTTAGGTTAGAATCCCAACAACATCAGGGTGGTATTTCAACGATGACTCCATGAATTCTGGCGAATTCACTTCACAGTCTCCCACCTATTCTACACAGATGTTATCAAAATCCAATGTAAAGCTACAGTAAAGGTGCACGGGTCTTTCCGTTTAGCCGCGGGAAGATTGCATCTTCACAAACATTTCAAATTCGCTGAGTCCCAGGAGGAGACAGCGTGGCCATCGTTACGCCATTCGTGCAGGTCGGAACTTACCCGACAAGGAATTTCGCTACCTTAGGACCGTTATAGTTACGGCCGCCGTTTACCGGGGCTTCAATCAAGAGCTTGCACCCCATCATTTAACCTTCCGGCACCGGGCAGGCGTCACACTCTATAATACGTCCACTTACGTGTTTGCAGAGTGCTATGTTTTCATTAAACAGTCGCAGCCACCTATCTTTTTGCAACCTTTTTCTGCTTCATACGTAAAGTATTACACATACAAAAGGCACACCTTATTCCGAAGTTACGGTGTAATTTTGCCGAGTTCCTTCTCCTGAGTTCTCTCAAGCGCCTTAGAATTTTCATCCTACCCACCTGTGTTGGTTTGCGGTACGGTCTCTATTCAACTGAAGCTTAGTGGCTTTTCCTGGAAGCTTGGTATTACTTACTTAGTGCTCCTAAAAGCATTGCGTCATCATATCTCGGTTACATTGCTCGGATTTTCCATAACAACACACCTACATATTTAAACCAGGACATCCAACACCTGGCTAAGCTAACCTTCTTCGTCCCCACATCGCATTAAATAAAGGTACTGGAATTTTAACCAGTTTTCCATCAATTACGCATTTCTGCCTCATCTTAGGATCCGACTAACCCTGCGCCGATTAACGTTGCACAGGAAACCTTGGGTTTTCGGCGAGAAAGTTTTTCACTTTCTTTATCGCTACTCATGTCAGCATTCGCACTTCCGATACCTCCATAATTTTTACAAATTATCTTCACAGGCTTACGGAACGCTTCTCCTACCATCTACATTAAAATGTAAATTCCTTGCTTCGGTGTACAATTTAGCCCCGTTACATCTTCCGCGCAGAACGACTCGATCAGTGAGCTATTACGCTTTCTTTAAAGGATGGCTGCTTCTAAGCCAACCTCCTGACTGTTTATGCCTTCCCACTTCGTTTCCCACTTAATTTATCTTTGGGACCTTAGCGCTGGTCTGGGTTGTTCCCCTTTTGACACCGGACGTTAGCACCGATGTCTGACTCCTACGCTCGCACTCTTTGGTATTTGGAGTTTGCAATGGTTTGGTAAGTCTCAATGACCCCTAGCCATAACAGTGCTCTACCCCCAAAGGTGATACGTAAGGCACTACCTAAATAGTTTTCGGAGAGAACCAGCTATTTCCAGATTTGTTTAGCCTTTCACCCCTACTCACAGTTCATCCCCTAATTTTTCAACATTAGTGGGTTCGGACCTCCACAAAGTGTTACCTTTGCTTCATCCTGACCAATATGAGTAGCTCATCTGGTTTCGGGTCTACACCCAGCAACTGACGCCCTATTAAGACTCGCTTTCGCTGCGCCTACCCTATTGGTTAGTTTGCTACGAATGTAAGTCGCTGACCCATTATACAAAAGTACGGACAGTCACTCTAGCAGAAACTTATTAAGCTCCCACTGTTTGTATGCATGCGGTTTCAGGATCTATTTCACTCCCCTTCCGGGGTTTCTTTTACCTTTCCCTCACGGTACTGGTTCACTATCGGTCGATTACGAGTATTTAGCCTTGGAGGATGGTCCCCCCATCTTCAAACAGGATTTCACGTGTCCCGCTCTACTTGTCTCAATCTTTAGTTCCGCATTCAAATTTTCACCTACGGGACTATCACCCACTATGGTTTAACTTTCCAGAAAAATTTGATTAATTCGAATGCTAATATTGATGGCTTATCCCATTTCGCTCGCCACTACTTTTGGGGAATCTCGGTTGATTTCTTCCTCTGGTTACTTAGATGTTTCAGTTCTCCAGGTTTGCCACACTTGATCTATATATTCAATCAAGGTTGATCCTTTACGGATCGGGTTTCCCCATTCGGATACCTTCGGATCAATGCTCGTTTGTCAGCTCCCCGAAGCTTTTCGCAGACTTCCGCGTCCTTCATCGCCTGTAATCGCCAAGGCATCCACCACATGCACTTATTCACTTGATCCTATAACTTTAATAACTTACTACATACTACAAATGTATCTTTTAATGCAATCATCCATTTTCATTGAAATATTGATTCAATGAATTTACCTTTCTTTCTAATTTTTAAAGAGCAATAATCTATAATCTTATATCACATTAAACATCAAATGAATATAATTAACGAAATCATTTAATACTAAAACTACCATTATTCTTATCGATTTTCAATATCTATAAAAACACGATAAAAATAATGATTGGTGGAGGTGAACGGGATTGAACCGATGACCCCCTGCTTGCAAAGCAGGTGCTCTCCCAGCTGAGCTACACCCCCAATATTACTGGTGGGTCTGGATGGATTTGAACCATCGACCCCACGCTTATCAAGCGTGTGCTCTAACCAACTGAGCTACAGACCCTTTTTACTAAGTCTTTGCGCATTCAATATTAATTTTTTGATTACTAATCGCCTGATTATTTCGATTACTATACAAACAATCGATAGGTTGTGAACACTTAAAATAGCTATAACTAGAAAGGAGGTGATCCAGCCACAGGTTCCCCTACGGTGACCCTTGTTACGACTTCACCCCAGTCATGAATACCACCGTGGCAAGCGCCCTCCTTCGGTCAGACTACCTGCTTCTGGTGAAACCCACTCCCATGGTGTGACGGGCGGTGTGTACAAGACCCGGGAACGTATTCACCGCGACATGCTGATCCGCGATTACTAGCGATTCCGACTTCACGGAGTCGAGTTGCAGACTCCGATCCCGGACTACGACGCGCTTTCTGAGATTAGCTCCCTCTTGCGAGTTGGCAACCCTCTGGTACGCGCCATTGTATTACGTGTGAAGCCCTACCCATAAGGGCCATGAGGACTTGACGTCATCCCCACCTTCCTCCCGGTTTATCACCGGCAGTCTCATTAAAGTGCCCAACTAAATGATGGCAACTAATGACAAGGGTTGCGCTCGTTGCGGGACTTAACCCAACATCTCACGACACGAGCTGACGACAGCCATGCAGCACCTGTGTTCAAATTCCCTTTCGGGCACGAATTTATTTCTAAAATCTTTCTGACATGTCAAGGGTAGGTAAGGTTTTTCGCGTTGCATCGAATTAATCCACATAATCCACCGCTTGTGCGGGTCCCCGTCAATTCCTTTGAGTTTTAATCTTGCGACCGTACTCCCCAGGCGGTCAACTTCACGCGTTAGCTACGTTACCAAATCTATTAAGATCCGACAACTAGTTGACATAGTTTAGGGCGTGGACTACCAGGGTATCTAATCCTGTTTGCTCCCCACGCTTTCGTGCGTTGCCTTCGCCATCGATGTTCTTCCATATCTCTACGCATTTCACTGCTACACATGGAATTCCACCCCCCTCTGCCACACTCTAGTTCTGTAGTTTCAAACGCAATTCCCAGGTTAAGCCCGGGGATTTCACATCTGACTTACAGAACCGCCTGCGCACCCTTTACGCCCAGTAATTCCGATTAACGCTCGCACCCTACGTATTACCGCGGCTGCTGGCACGTAGTTAGCCGGTGCTTCTTCTGTTGATACCGTCATGAATTATGATTATTAGTCACAATCTTTTCTTCTCAACTGAAAGAGCTTTACAACCCGAAGGCCTTCTTCACTCACGCGGCATTGCTGGATCAGGGTTTCCCCCATTGTCCAAAATTCCCCACTGCTGCCTCCCGTAGGAGTCTGGGCCGTGTCTCAGTCCCAGTGTGGTTGGCCATCCTCTCAGACCAACTACTGATCGTTGCCTTGGTAAGCCTTTACCTCACCAACTAGCTAATCAGACATCGGCCGCTCCAAAAGCATAAGGTCTTTCGATCCCCTACTTTTCTCCGCAGAGATTATGCGGTATTAGCACATCTTTCGATGCGTTATCCCCCACTTTAGGACACGTTCCGATGTATTACTCACCCGTTCGCCACTCGCCACCAAGTGCAAGCACTCGTGCTGCCGTTCGACTTGCATGTGTAAAGCATGCCGCCAGCGTTCAATCTGAGCCAGGATCAAACTCTTAAGTTTAATTCCTATTTTAACTCTTATGATTCATATATATCTATAATATAGCAATATTTGAATTTAATTTTTCAAACACTACCTTCACTATTATTAAGTGTTCACACCTATCGATTGTTTTTTTAAAGAGCATTCGCTACTGGCTTTGTTTCTTTACTTTGATGCTGCCAGGTAACGAGAAACGGAATTATACAGACTCTTAATAATCGGTCAAGAAGTTTTTAAGCTGTACTGAATTGCCTCGGTTTCTCCAATGCATTTTCCATAGCAGTACTTGAACATCGTCTATACAGTAGAAAAAATTAGCGTAAGTGTAGGTATCGTGCCCACGTATAATAAACGTCTTACCTTGAAGTACGGCTCTTATAAAGCTAATTTAAAGCTTGGGGTACCGTAATGAAATACCCGCCTAGTCAAAAAATTTGACGCAGGTCTCATAAACCATATTCGTTATTACAACCATGATCTGGTCAAGTAAAACCGGACAACCCAGTTAAGCAACTTTTTTTACATTTTCAATTTCTACCTCATATTGATTTGGGCTCTTGTACCCCAAGTATGAGTGCAGTCGATGACTGTTATAAAACATGGAAATATAGTGCAACACATCTTGCTGAGCTGAGAAACGAGTTTGATAATGGCGCCAGTGGATTCGCTCCTGTTTGAGGCTGCCGAAAAAGCTTTCCGCCACAGCATTATCGAAACAATCGCCAGTGCGGCTCATACTACCCACAAAGCCGTGTATTTCCAGAAGCTTCCGGTGCTCCCTGCTGGCATATTGCGACCCGCGAGTCCTGCTGTACTATCAGTCCTGCTTGCGGCTGACGCTGCCAGATAGCCATTCTTAATGCATCACAAACCAGTCTGGCCTTCATTCTTGGACTCATGCTCCAGCCGACCACTTTCCTGGAAAATAAATCAATGACCACCGCCAGATACAGCCAGCCTTCCCGAGTCCAAATGTAAGTGATGTCGCCAACGTAGACTTGATTGGGGGCTGCAACATCAAACTGCCGATTTAGCTTGTTCTCAAATACCGGCTGTTTGTGATCGCTATGGGT
The DNA here is from genome assembly GCA_024281825.1 of Nitrosomonas sp. Lineage (GTDB taxonomy): Bacteria > Pseudomonadota > Gammaproteobacteria > Burkholderiales > Nitrosomonadaceae > Nitrosomonas. The sequence continues at coordinate 261,771 of JAMWZY010000003.1, forward strand.
TGTCACTTTGTATTTCCTGCGATGCTTGACTTGCACACCGGCTTCCCGCATCAGGCTTCGAGCTTTCCAGCGACCAACCGGATAACCCAGCGCATTCAGCGCCTTTCCGATTCTGCGGCTACCATAACTATAATTGCTGGATTTTGCTATATCCAGAACCCTTCAAGTATTTCCTCGTGATGCTGGCGTTCAGAACAATTATCAACACACCGAACGTAATCATAGTAGGCGCTACGACTTACACCCATGAGTTGGCACATCAAGCCAACAGGATAGGTCTTTTTCCTTTGGGTAATGAACGAATACTTTTGCGCTTTCAACTGCCGGATTTCTTCCTGCTCTGGCGTCAGTTTCCCATTACCCCGGAATGGCTGATCAGCATCATCTACCTGGTATTCCCTGATCCACCTCCTCAACATATTGGGCGTGATCTCAAGGTTTCGAGATACTTCTGACGTCGTGTGACCCTGATCCAATACCAGGCTGATCGCATCTAATTTAAATTCTTTTGTATATTGTTTTCTCGTTACCATTTCTTCCTCCAATTAAGCTATTTTCTCTTAACTGGAGTGTCCGGTTTCAGTAAACCATACATGGACGCCCACATTTGCCAAGCATTCAATTGATGATTTTGAGAAGGTACGAGATTGCAGCCATACATTCATCATGAGCTATAAAGCTCATAAAGTGAATCGAGCCTGATAAGCTTCAGATCACAATTTGCAACGCAATCAGTCATTTTTGAACGCTCAATCTCTAGGAAAAGCTAACCTTTAGAACGATTCAATTCAGCATACTTGAGTGAGTGATTACTTGCATAGTGGATTCATTTTTTTCATTTGGAACCAATGAAAATCAAGTATTTGGGGCTATCAATCACTGTAAAGCATCACCTGTATTGGCTTGATGTCTCAGCTCCTAAAAGACACCATTTACCAGGTCTTATCGTGTTTTTGATCGAATCTATTAACAGCTATGCTACCCCTCGATAAGCGTCGGATCATCTCTCTAAGAAACTAGCAGCATTCTGAAAAGCCATGATTAAGTCTGGAGAATTCAATGGATGAGCATTTTTCAAAATCAAAATTGGTAACCGGAATTTCTGCACTAAGAACAAACTTGCCAATCACCGTGTTACCCCCCAAAGCTGGTAGCAGAAAAAACATAATATTTCTCAACAAGCAGCGGTCCATAGGGCTTTGGGTAGTATTTTTGATACTATGTATAGTAATAGTTTCGATCACCAGCAAATACCATAACCAACGCATATTCACTCAGGCGCTACTGGTTTCTGACTTGCCAACTCTTCACTTGCAATTGGCAAAAAGCATCCAAAAAACTCCTCAAGCTCATTCGTCCGCCTTCACTGATTTACAAACCTACCGCAATAAAATCAATTCATTATTGAATATTTTGAGTGAAGGCGGAAACTATCAAGGTGAAGCCGTAGCTGCCGCAATCGATCCCGGTACTCTAGCAGCACTAGAAGTTTACCGGCGCGACTGGTGGCAAATTGAAGAACAAATCAATCTGGTACTCAACTATCAGGACACCATGATAAAACTGAACAATAGCACGAAGATAATCGAAACCCTCTATAGCCAACTAACACGAAGAATCGACGAAACCTTATACCGTATGCTTGAGATAGGCAATCTATCGCATGAAATGCGAATCATGGAAACCATACGCACGCGCACGCGCAATGCAACCCAGAATATCCAAGTCGTTTTTTTGAGCGAGCTATCACACGCCGAAATCACTGCACAATTCAATCAAGATCAAGCACAAATTACGGCTATTATCCAAACAGTTAGTCAAGGTTCACAAGGGCTTGGTGCAATTTCAGATAAAGATGAAATCATTCAAGATTTGCTGTCACACATCTATTCACTATTAAGAAAATTTGACCAACATATCAACTTGGTTCAGAAAGAAATCACTACTGCAATGACTGTACAATCAGCGATACAAAAGATTAACAATAAAAGTGATGAGGTCATAACCTCGATTGAGGAACTAAAAAATAAAGCTCAAGAGCATAATCTTGTACTTACTTCTGTATTAAATGCATTGTTTTATTTTTTTGTCACCAGCTTAGCTCTCAGTTTAATAGTGTTTATTTATCAGACACGTCAAAACTTTCAAGATGGTACCTTCCAAAACAAGGACGAAATCAAGCGCACGCAGCACGCAATTCGAAAATTACTTAGTGACATGAAAAGAATCGCTGAAGGTGATTTGACGGTTCGTACTGATATCACGAATGACACCACCGGCGCCATTGCTGACGCAATCAATTGCACCATTGAAGAACTGCATACTTTGGTAGAGCAAGTCAATCAAGCTGGCGCACTGGTTGTCAAATCTTCTAATCAAGCACAGTATGTGTCGACCGAATTACTATCTGCCGCACAGCATCAATCAACTAAAATTGAAGAAACCACTTTAGCGGTATTAGGCATGGCCGAATCGATCAGTGAGGTATCGAATCTTGCGACTGAATCTGCAAAAGTTGCGGAACAATCATTGACTACTGCTGAGCGAGGTACGAGAGCGGTGCGCGATTCAATTGCCGGTATGAATGAAATTCGCGTGCACATCCAAGATACCTCTAAACGTATCAAGCGACTAGGAGAAAGCTCTCAGGAAATTGGCGAGATTATTGCGTTGATTAGTGACATCACAGATCAAACCAACGTCCTTGCACTAAATGCTGCATTGCAAGCCAATGTCGCCGGGGAAGCAGGGCGTGGATTTAGTGTCATCGCTCAGGAAGTACAACGACTAGCAGAGCGCTCTACCGAGGCCAGTAAACAAATCGGTGAATTAATCATAGCGATTCAAGGCGATACACAAGACGCCATAGCTGCGATGGAAAGAAGTACACTCGGTGTTGCACAAGGCGCTCAACGATCCGATGCTGCAGGTCGCGCGCTCGAAGAAATAGAACAAGTTTCGAAGCAATTGGCACAGCAAGTAACTCATATTTTTGATGTCACCAATGTGCAAACACGAGCAGCTCACCAAGTAGTTGCCAACATGGAAGAAATCCTTCGTATCACTAGACAAAATACCGAAGGAACCCAAGAGACCACCACCTCAATTAAAAAGATTGCTGGATTTGCTTCTGAATTGAAAGCTTCCGTATCGAACTTTAAAGTATAAGTCTTGTTTTCAATGTATATTGACTGATAATATTTCGGTATGAGCGCTCAACACAAACTCGATATTTCGTCGATCTACGGGATTAAAGAAGGGATCTATCAAGTTTTTTCATTGATTGATCAGAACGTGGATGGCTATACGCAGCATCCAGAGAAGATTAATTTAATCCGTGACTGTAGAAATTACATTCTACAACTGAATGGCCTGCTGGAAATGCTGGGACTTAACAGCATTACGGTCGTCAGTAAGCAAATGATACAATTGATCAATGCATTAATCGACAAGAAAATTACCGCAAATCCCAAAATCCCAGAAGCACTACAACTGGCTTCAAAAACTTTACAGCATTATTTAAACGAGCTGATTGAGGGAAAAACCGAAAACCCACTCCAATTATTTCCATCATACCGATCGCTGATGCAAGCCTATGGCAGTGAATATATTCCTGAAAGCGATCTGTTTTTCCCCCGATTGGCTATTGAACCACCTTTAGTCAGCATTTCAAGTGAAATAGATGCTCTTGAAACGAAAAACATCATTAAGCAAGCTGGCAGCGAATATCAAACTGGATTACTCAAATGGCTGCGAGACACTGCACAACAGGAAGGATTGCAACTCATGATCGCTGCAGTTCAACAACTGGAAAAATTGCAAGGATCATCAGAACAGCGCGCTTTCTGGTGGGTAGCCACTGGATTTCTTGAAGATTTAATGCAACTCAAATCGACTGAGATTAATCTTCCGGTTCGGCGGTTGTGCGGAAAAATTGAACAAACGATGCGCCACTTAGCCACCGAAGCATTGGCCGATACGCAACCATTATTACGTGAATTGCTGTATCACATTGCGCATAGTGAAGCATCCAGTCAACGTATTACAGATATTAAACGCTGTTATGTATGGCCCGGACAAGACACAGAAACAAGCCCACTGACATTAGAGCAATCGGAAGCTTTATCACCAATTCTTAGCAAATTCCGCAGCACCTTGATGGAAGCCAATGATATTTGGCGGGAGTATTGTGCCGGACACCAAGAAAGTCTAATTTCATTACGCGGGAACGTTAAGCAATTAAAACAATTATCCCAACAAACGCAATGTGTGCCACTAGAGAAACTACTGGAAGGCATTCATCAAGCCGTCGGCTATCTGCACGACAAACAAACAGATATCGATGAAGAATTGGCAATGGAAATGGCCACTGCTTTGCTGCTAGCTGAGAGCATTATTGATGACTTTAACGAGCTTTCCGCTGATTTACCACAGCAAATTGAAGCGCTAACCTCGCGACTGCAACAAATTACGATATCCAGTGAAGCGAACTCTAGCAATTCCGAGCATCTTCCATTCAGTATCATTGATAATCGCAAACAAGAAAAAGAATTACTCGCGCAAACCGCACAGGAAATTCAGGTTAACTTAGGAACAGTCGAAAGTATTTTGGATGCTTTCTTTTTTGAACCCGAAAAACGTTCAGAGCTGTCCAAACTTACCACACTGTTCAAGCAGGTTTCAGGCGCATTTATTATGCTAGAACTAGAACGCGCCAATAATCTGTTAGAACTTTGTCAGAGTTTGGCCATAAAACTTCTAAATCCAGCACATAAAATCATTGAAGCCGAACAAATTCTGTTAGTTGATGGTTTAAGTAGTCTCGGTTTCTTTATTGCATCCCTAAATAATGGCCGTCCTGATAGTTATCAAATCCTTGAAGAAGCAATTTCTTTATTTGAGATTGCATCCTTACCAGAGAACGCGCCATTACTAGCGCTAGAAGCTGCGATTGAAGTAGAAGTTACCACGCAACCAGATTCCGAAGCACTAGAAAAAACAACAAAGCCAGAACCTGATCGAGAATTACTGGATATTTTCCTCGAAGAAGCTGATGAATTGTTAGCCAGCATTACTCACGATTTAGAAAATTGCCAAAAAAATCCTAATGATGGCGTCGCATTGGTTGCCTTGCGGCGCGCATTTCATACGCTTAAAGGCAGCGGCCGTATGGTCATGCTTGATGAAATGAGCGAAGTGGCATGGCACCTTGAACAAGTTTTAAATCGCTGGATTATTGAAAAAAGATACGCTTCAAATCCATTGCTTGATTTGATCTCAAGAACGATTGATGCCTATAGCTTATGGTGCAAAAATTTAAGTACCTATGGCGCAACAGACATTGAATCCGAAGATTTATTACGATTCGCATCGGAGCTACTCAAAACAAAGGATAATCATTTAGTCGCTGTTGAAGCTGATATACCAAAACTTGATAAAGTAATTAGCGCTGTTGTTACAGATGACAACATGTCGGTCACAGCTATCCCTGCCTTGATTCAAGGACCTACGCAGGAAGACTCTAAACCGCAGATCATTCAAACCGATAAACTGCCGCATCATCAGAGCAATGACGATCAGATTAATTACAAGTTATTGCCGGTATTTATTGAAGAAACGCAAGATATCATCCCACAGATCGGCAGTAAATTGCGCGCTTGGCGTATCTTGCCACAAGATCAAGATATCCACCATGCATTGATGCGTCTGCTTCATACGCTAAAAGGCAGTTCTCATATGATCGGTGCTATGCACCTAGGTAACCTAGTCCATGCGCTCGAAAGCCATGTTGCTGAAGCATTCCAGCAACATCATATTGCAGAAATTGCACTCGATCAGCTTGAAAACGAATTTGATGTCATCAGTAACGAAATCGAACGACTGCAAACTTTACAAGCGAATGCTGTTGCCCCAGATCAAGATTTGCCAGATACTAGCCTTCCATCCATTCATTCGACTACAGATAACTCGGATGACAGCAACTTGCTGCAGTCGAAAGCCATCATTCGAATCAATGCAGATCTAATTGATCGCTTAGTAAATGAGTCGGGCGAAGTGAACGCGCTTCGTTCAAAAATTGAAACACAATTGAATGCGTTTAAACTGTCGTTGCAAGACCTATCAGAAAGTGCGCATCGATTACACGATCAACTGCGTGAAATCGAAATCCAAGCAGAGACACGGATGCAAGCACACAATGCACTGCAACGCGATCTTGAGCAGGGGTTTGATCCACTTGAATTTGATCGATTCACTCGATTCCAGGAACTTACTCGGTTAATGGCTGAGAGTGTTGACGATATCACTACCGCACAAAAAAGCCTACGCACCACACACCATATTGCTGAAGAAGCCACAGCGCAACAAGCTGTCATTCATAAACAACTCCAGCAATCTTTAATGCAAATCCGCACCATACCTTTTGGTAATTATGCCGAGCGATACTATCGCATTGCTCGGCAGGTTTCTGAAGAAATGGGTAAAAAAGTACGCCTTGAAATTCATGGCATTGAAGTCGAAATTGACCGCAACGTACTGGAAAAACTCAATCCGCCTCTCGAACATCTGTTACGCAATGCTATTGCACACGGAATAGAAGATTCAGCGCAGCGCGCTCAAATAGGAAAATCTGAAGTGGGTGCGGTTTCCATTCGCTTACACCAAGAATCCAATGAAGTAACCTTATCCTTGTCTGACGATGGCCAAGGCCTAAATCTACCGCGTATCCGTGAAGAAGCGCAACGACTGGGATTGATAGAGGAATCCAGTGCGCTGGATGATGACACCGCAATGTCTTTAATTTTCGCACCCGGACTGTCAACCACCGAAGCAGTTACAGGTATTGCCGGACGTGGCATTGGCTTGGATATCGTAAAAAATGAAATCGCTATTTTAGGCGGCCGCATCAGTGTTCACTCATCTCCTGGCAAAGGAACGACCTTTATCCTTAATTTGCCGTTGATGTTATCCGTCGCTCAGGTCATGATGGTTCGCGTCGGGAAACAACGTTATGCGATTCCTGCTTTTATTGTCGCTAATCATTGCGAAATGGATTTGGACACATTGAAGCAAGCGTATCAAAAACACTATATGCTGTTCAACGATAAGCAGTACTTGTTTTCGCACTTAGCCCACCTACTCGGCGAACCGGATCACGTGCCTGAAATGAGTAAAAAAAGCCACGTGCTGTTTTTGCATAGCGGCACACAATACTTAGCTGTTCATATTGACGAATTGCTTGATAACACTGAAGTCGTCATTAAGAATCTTGGCTCGCAGTTAACGCAAGCACCAGGAATCGAGGGTGCAACTATTACAGGCAACGGTGAAGTGATTCTGATTATGAATCCGGTGAAATTGATGCCGCGTAGTGATGTTCAAAAAAATCTGAACACACCAACAAAATTATCACTCGGTTCAAATCAACGCAAAAAACCCAAAACCACACCCACAATCATGGTTGTCGATGATTCGTTAACAGTCCGCAAAGTAACCTGCCGTCTTTTAGAACGTGAAGGATGTGATGTCTTGATTGCAAAGAATGGCGCAGAAGCCATTAAGATCTTACAAGATACGATACCGGATGTAATGCTAGTCGATTTAGAAATGCCTAAGATGAACGGTTTTGAATTGATCAGAAACATCCGCGCCCGTAGCAAGACAGCAAAAATCCCCATTATCATCATCTCATCCAGAACAGCAGAGAAACATCAAAAGCTAGCCAAAGAATTGGGCGTGAATGTATTCCTCGGAAAACCCTACAAAGAAGACACATTGATCAAACATCTCGCTAAATTTATCTCAAAACCTGATTCAATCTAAACTCTTTTAGCTTTCTCTTTCTTGCACATTCTTCAAAGCACCCAACAATTTATTTCGTTAGTTAGCCACCTCTGAAAAAACCATTTTAGTATATTCATTGGGTGACAAAAATTACTAAACAGCGACAGAGCTTCTGCCATGCGCTCCAACCCTATTGAGTCCTATGTATATTACAAATAAGACTTAAAAGTCAATTTGTTTAAGAATATCAATGTAACCCACAAGCGATATATTCAATGCATTATAGGAATATACCGTGAGACATGAAGCTTTATCATTGTAATCAGTTACTACATCAAGGTGATGCCAGCTATTATTGCAAACACTCGATCATTATTATTGCCATAATAATTTTGTCGGGTTGCGCAATACAACCCAAGGTAGTCACTGAAGAAGAAAACAAACACAGAGTATCCAGCGACCTGTTGTTGCTCCAGAAGGTCCACGACCCGGTACAGGCCCCTATTTCGTTGGAAGAAGCAACAGCCAGGGCATTGAAATATAACCTCGAATTACAAATTGAGCTAACCCAAAAAACACTGGCTCAAAAACAACTCAATCTCAAGAGTTACGACATGCTGCCAAAATTGGTGGTAGACCTGCATTATGATTCACGTAGCAACTTTAGTGGCGCAAGAAGCCGATCGTTACTGACCGGAAGAACGACACTAGAACCATCCACCTCCGCCGAAAGGGATATCTTCTCATCGGCATTGGGATTAAGCTGGAACATCCTTGACTTCGGAGTATCGTATTATCGCGCTCAGCAAGCAGCCGACAACGTTCTGATCCAAGAAGAACAAAAACGCAATGTGATCAATAGAATTGTGCAAGAAGTACGATCAGCGTACTGGCGTGCTGTCAGTTACGAGCGTCTCATTTCACGAATGCACAGCCTAAAAGCAAAAGTACGTGAGTCGCTTGACCAAGTCAATCAAATGAGAGACGAGCGGCTTAATAATCCAAAAATCAATTTCACTTTCAAGCGTGATTTATACAGCATAGAACGAGAACTCAATCTATTGCAGCGTAATTTACTGTTAGCCAAATCACAATTGGCCGAGTTAATGAATATTAAGCCAGGCACAGAATTTGCGTTAGTCATACCAGACCGGGATTTATTTACCAAAAAGATTGATTTGGCGATCGAGGACATGGAACAAATTGCGCTGGAAAGCCGTCCCGAGTTGCGTGAATTGTTTTATAAAAAACGCGCCAATGCGAAAGAAGTCCGCGCAGCCATGCTACAGATGTTGCCAGGCATTGAACTAGGAAGCCGATATAACTACAACTCGAATAGCTTTCTATTTAATGGAGACTGGTTAAGCCTTGGTGCACAACTATCCTGGAATCTGATCAGCATCATTTCGGCGCCAGCAAAATTCGCTGAACTGGAAACTAAAGAAAAACTACTAGATGTCGAACGTTTATCCATGAGTATGGCTGTACTCGCGCAAGTGCATGTCAGTCTAGCACAATTCAGTCATTTTAATGAAGAATACCGATCCGCCTATGACTATTATCAGGTTCAGAAACGCATCATCGAACAAACCCGGATCGAAGCAACCGTAGGAAAAGTCAGTGGCCATGCTTTAATTCGAGAAGAACTCAATACGCTTTTAGCCGAGGTTCGTTGCGATTCTATTTACTCCGAACTGGAAAACTCTTACGCAGGGATTTATGTTTCGTTAGGGCTCGACCCCATCCCAGGTAACCTAAATGATAAAAGCCTATCAGAGCTGACCGCTGAATTAACTGAACACTGGCATAAACGATAAACCATCTATTAAATAATAGTGAATCCATCAAATGGATTAACAGCGTGACGGAAAAGAAATCCAAACCGGTTCATCAACCCTCTCAAATCCAATCCAATCACGGACTGGGTGTTCTTTGGCCATTAGAACCACGCATGATGTTTGATGGTGCAGCCGTGAGTGCTTCGATAGAGATAGTAGAACAAACATTATTTGATTCAATCAACCAAAAAACGAGTCAAAACAATTTTGCTGATCATTCAACGCTACCAAATTTAACTTCAACTGACACCAGAGCTCTCGATGCTGAATCAAATCATCATCCCCCCCCGATAATCCAACCAGAAAACGAACTGGAAAAATGGTTAACGAATTATCAGCCTCCAACCGGCCCCGTCAATGAGGTTGTGTTCGTTGATACCCAAGTTGAAAATTATGAAACGATTCTAGCCGGAATCAACCCGAACATACAGATAGTCTTGCTTGACAATCAAAAAGATGGTGTCAAACAAATGGCTGATTATCTGACGCAACATCAATCAGTAGAAGCGATTCATATTATTTCTCACGGCAGTTCCGGATCTTTGCAACTAGGCACAGGATCGCTAACACTCGATTCTATGACACAGCGGTACAGTGAGGAATTGGATGTAATCAAGCAGGCATTGACAGAACAGGCAGATATCTTAGTTTACGGGTGTGATTTTGCCAAAGGACAAGCTGGTCAGGAAGCAGCAATACTCCTGGGGCAATTAACAGGTGCGGAAGTAGCCGCATCCGACGATTTAACCGGACATACCAGTCTTGGCGGTGACTGGGATCTCGAGGTAACAACTGGCGTCATCGAAAGTACCATCGCTATCACAGTGGAAGCACAGTCGACCTACCAAGACGTCCTCGACATCACTTCTGGACTGGTCGGGCAATGGACGTTCGACACAAACGCCAACGATACGAGTGGAAATGGCAATCACGGAACTTTGGTCGGCAATGCATCCATCAATACCACGATGGCAACCAACATCGTGGGAGCAGGAAAATTAACCCTCGATGGAGTAGACGATGAGGTTGATCTTTCAAGTCATACATCGAGCTTCTCAGGATTGACGCAAGGAACAATCGCGGCGTGGGTAAAACTTACGGCAACCGGCGACCGAACGATCTTTGATATCGGGGACGGTGCAGGAAACGCCAATTTTGTGTCATTTGCTGTGATTGACGGTCATTTGTATCTCGACATCTTCGACGGCGGAGTAAAGGTATTCGAAACCACCGCTACCGCTTCAATCAACGACGGCAATTGGCATCATGTCGCCTTCACAGTGAACGGATCTGGTAATCAGCTCTATATCGATGGTACAACCGCGACTCGCACATTCTCCGTTGGAACGGCAGCTACCACGACCTTCATCTCAGCACTAAACAGCACGCTCAAAACCACTATTGGGGCCTACGATGACGGTTCCATCTCTGGTGAATTTCTTGGCACAATAGATGATTTACGAGTCTACAACCGCGCACTCGCCGCCGGTGATATGGCGCAACTTTATGCCACGAGCTACGATCCCCCGGTCAATACGGCTCCCGGTTCGCAGAGCACCAATGAAGATACGAATCTCGTGTTCTCCTCCGGTAATGGGAACCAGATCGCTCTCTCCGATATCGATGCCGGCAGCAACTCCATCGAAGTGACTGTTTCGGTCACCAACGGGAAACTAACGTTGGCCGGTACAACTGGGCTGACCTTTACGTCCGGTGACGGCTCAGCCGATAACACAATGACATTTCGGGGCACGCTCACGAATATCAACACGGCGTTGAACGGGCTGACCTATGCACCGACTGCTCAGTATAACGGTGGCGCGACACTAACGATTATCTCTCGTGACAATACCCTGGTCTCACTGGATATCGATGCCAACCTTCAGGCCCATTATACCTTCGAAGGCAACATCAATGACTCAGGGGTCAGTCCCACCGACAACGGCACACTGGTCAATGGCGCCACATATGTGACGGATGGCACACGTGGACAAGTGCTTAGCTTGGATGGATTGGATGATTATGTTCAGATCACCGGCACGGTCATCGGTACCCCGGTGTCCACCGAAGTGACCATCGGCGGCTGGGTGAATCTCGCCGCCGGAACCGGCCGTAAAGAATTCATCTCACTGGACAACCGTGTTCACATTGCACTGGACGATGTATCTGGAGTGAAGGGAAGTATCCAAATTGGCGCCAGTTCATGGATTGATCTGCACTCGAATCAGTTTATTGCCGGCACGGGTTGGCACCATGTGATGTATACGTACAGCGACAGCACGAATACTCATAGCCTCTACATTGATGGAGCTCGAGTGGCGAGTGCCACGATTGCCAGTTCGGTCTATTGGACTGGAGCTACCAACACCTATATCGGTCGCCATCCCACGAACGGATGGTATGCCAATGCAAAAATCGACGATGTCCGGATTTACAACCGTGTCTTGAATACGAGCGAAGTCGCATCCTTAGCCAGTGATCTAAGTCTGACCGATACCGATACAGTAGCCATAACCGTCACGGCAGTAAATGATCCGCCGTCTGCCAATGCAGCGGGGCCATATGCCATTTCGGAAGGTCAAAGCTTGACGCTGAACGCCGGAAGCTCGAGCGACCCAGAAGGCGATACGCTGACGTATGCTTGGGATCTCGACAACGACGGCAATTATGGGGAAGTGGGCGAGCCGACAACGATAAATCCCACCGTCACTTGGGCCACGCTACAAAGTTACGGCATTGCCGACAATGGCAGCTATACGATCGGCCTGCGTGTCAGCGACGGAACGACCCCTGTGACCACTACCACCACCGTCAACGTGAGCAATACGGCCCCCGCGCTCGCCGTCACGGGCAGTGCGACCGCCAACAGTGGCGGTATCTACACGTTGAACCTATCCGATATTGATCCTGGTAACGATACAATTTCAAGTTGGATTGTGAATTGGGGCGACGGCTCGATCAGCACCTATATCGGCGACCCATCCAATGTTACTCACACCTATTCCAACGCTCTGACTGGATTTACCTTCAGCATTACCGCCAGCGCAATTGACGAAGATGGCCAATACTACGAAGCCGATATGTGGCTGCCAGCCTACGTCGGCAGCGAACTGGACGTTGTCGATGGATACGTTGGCAATGTCGTTGATTTCTTTGCTGTGAGCGATGGGCTCATCGGGCACGCGAATGTCGTTCAGAAACTAGATGGAAACTTTTTGATCAGCGGGCACGGATCTAGCAACGTACTAGAGTACCAGCCGGATGGGACTCTCGTTGGTACGTTTATAGCTGCGGGTAGCGGGGGACTTAACGGTGCCGCAGGCATGGACTTTGGTGCCGATGGCAACCTATATATAACCAGTTCCAATAGCGGTAAGGTATTGCGGTTTGATGGCACGACCGGCGCCTTCATTGACGAATTCGTTTCGTCAGGATTGAACTTCCCACTGGGGTTGACCTTTGGTCCCGACGGTGACCTGTATGTCGCGAGCCAGGGATCGGATGGCGTTCTGAAATTTGACGGTATCACAGGAATACTGGATGCGACATTCAATGCCCCGCCAACCGGCAGCACCGAGGACATTACGTTTGGCCCTGATGGCAATCTGTACGTTTCATCCTTCTCGGACGGAGTTTTTCGATTGAATGGTGCAACCGGAGCATTAATTGATAACTTTGTCGTGATCAGCGCCGCAGGTGTTGAGTTTGGTCCAGACGGCAACCTGTACGTGAGCGATCAGAATGCCAATGTCGTTCGTCGATATGATGGAATCACGAGTGCATACATCGACGACTACATAGCACCTGGTGGCGTTCCCGGTCCGGCCTATATGGTGTTTACGGCCGATCACCAGGTGACAGTCGTAGCCTCCGTGGCGCCAACCATCACGAATCTCACCGGCGATAGTCTCACCTATAGCGAAGGCGACGGAGCAGTGGTGATCGAGCAAGGTGCGAATGCCCTGGTATCCGATGCAGATAGCACCAACTTTGATACTGGGACCCTGACTATTAGCATTTCCTCCGGCCTGGAATCTGCGGAAGATGTGCTCAGTATCCGAAACCAAGGGACCGGAGCTGGTCAGATCGGGGTGAGCGGCAGCACCATTACTTACGGAGGGACCACCATTGGGACGTTCACGGGCGGCAGTAGCGGGAGCAACCTCGTCATCACGTTGAACAGCAATGCCACCCCCACGGCGGTGACGTCGCTGGTCAAGAACATCACCTACCAGAATACCGATACAAACGCGCCGACGACGGGTGCGCGCACGGTGAGTTATATCCTGACGGACGGCGACGGCGGGACCAGCGCGAACTACGACACGACGGTCACGGTGGGTGCGGCGAATGACGCTCCGACCTTTGGCGTGGGCGATGGGCAGGCCCTGACCAGCTTCGGATCGGGATGGGAGTTCGGGAAAGAAACCGTCATCCAACCAGATGGCAAGATCTTGGTCGGCGGCTACAGCGATAGCGGGGGCACCGACGACTTTTGCCTCGCTCGGTATAACGCCGACGGCACGTTGGATACCAGTTTCGGTGGCGGGGATGGAGTGGCGTTCGCCGGGATCGCCGGTCGAGCGGAGACCATGGTCCTCCAAGCTGACGGCAAGGTGGTGCTGTCCGGGTATACGACCACTGGCGGTTACCAAGTGTGTTTGGTGCGGTTCAATGCCGATGGTACGCTGGACACGAGTTTTGGCGGCGGCGATGGCGTCGCGTCCTCGGGGGTATATGGCAGCGCGCAAGATGTGGCGCTTCAGAGTGATGGAAAACTCCTGGTCGCGGCAGATCTGTCGAACAGCAACTTCAATCTGATGCGATTCAATAGCGACGGGGCGCTCGATACCAGCTTCGGCGGCGGCTTAGGGTACGTCAGCACAGATCTGGCCGGGAGCAACGATCGTGCTGACAGCCTCACCATCCAATCTGACGGCAAGGTGGTGCTGTCGGGGTTTGGGTTCAGCGGGACCAGTGTTGATTTTGCGTTGGTCCGGTACAACACGGACGGGTCGTTGGATACGAGCTTCAACGGCACGGGGAAAGTGCTGAGCGATTTCGGCGCCAACAGCGGCGATATGGGCAACGAAGTGCGGATGCAGGCCGATGGGAAAATCGTCGTGGCTGGGTGGAGCGACACCGGCGGCGCCAATGATTTTGCGATTGCCCGCTACAACGCCAACGGGACGTTGGACGCCGGCTTCGGGACCGGCGGCAAAGTGACCATCAATCTGGGGGGCAGCGACCTCGCCGAAGGGCTTACGATTCAAGCTGATGGCAAGATTCTCGTGACGGGTACGGCGGGAATCAACGGGGGTGATATCGGATTGGTGCGGCTCAATACGGACGGCACGCTGGACACGACGTTCGGCGGTGGGGATGGGATTATCACATCGGATTACAGCGGCGCCAGCGATGATCGGGGCTACAGCGTGGCGGTGCAAAGCGATGGACGGATTGTGGTGTCCGGTACCACTCAGGTCGGCGGTCTCGGCGGGTACAACGTCGCGCTGAATCGCTACAGCAGTACCGGGTCGCTGGACACCACGCTTGATTCCGTCAACACGTTGAACGGCACGCCGACCTATACAGAGGGCGGGTCCGCGGTGGTGCTCGATGCCGACGTGCAGATCTTCGATGCGGAACTGTCCACCCTGAATAACTTCAACGGCGCGACACTCACCCTGGCTCGTAACGGCGGAGGCAACCCCGACGATGCCCTCACCTTTGACGGCACCACTGTCACCACCAGCGGCCCAAACCTCTTTGTTAGTGGTGTACAGGTGGGCACATTCACCTTTACCGGCGGCGAGCTGATCGTCACCTTCGGCAGCAACGCGACGCAGGCACGTGTTAACACGCTGATGCAGAACATCGTCTACTGGAACTGGAGCGAAGCGCCTCCGGCCAACGTACAGATTGATTGGACCTTCAGCGATGGCAACAGCGGCGCTCAGGGAACAGGCGGAGCCTTGCAAGCCACCGGCAGCATGACAGTCACGATTACGGCCGTCAACGACGTCCCGACGATTACGAACCTGGGTGGCGACAGCCTGAGCTATAACGAAGGCAACGGGGCCATCGTGATCGAGCAAGGCGGCAACGCGCTGGTGGCCGATGTGGATTCGACGAACTTGGATACCGGCACGTTGACCGTCTCCATTCCAGTGGGCGGCGACAGCGCCGAGGACGTGCTGAGTATCAGGAACCAAGGCACCGGGGCGGGGCAGATCGGCGTGAGCGGCAGCACCATTACCTACGGTGGCACCACCATCGGGACCTCCACTGGCGGCAGCGGCGGGAGCGCCCTTGTCATCACGTTGAACAGCAATGCGACGCCCACGGCGGTGACGACGCTGATCAAGAACATCACCTATGAAAACACGGATACGGCGGCGCCAACGACGGGCGCCCGCACGGTGCGTTATGTGCTCACTGATGGGGACGGTGGCACCAGCGCGAATTATGACACCACCGTCACGGTCAGTGGCGCCAACGATGCGCCGGTGAACACGGTGCCGGGGCCACAAAGCGTGACCGAGGATGCAGCGCTGGCCCTGAGCGGAATCAGCGTCAATGATGTGGACGGCAACCTGAGCACGGTGCAATTAGCGGTGGGCAACGGGACGCTCAATGTCACGCTGTCCGGTGGCGCGACGATCAGTGCGGGCAGCAACGGGACGACTACGCTGACCCTATCGGGCAGCCAAACGGACATCAATGCGACTCTTGCGAGCCTGACCTATCAAGGAGCTACGGATTTTGCCGGGGCCGACACGCTCACCGTCACCAGTACCGACAGCAATAGCGGGACAGATGTGGATACCGTGGCAATTACCGTAACCGGTGTGAATGATGCCCCGATTCGCACCTCCGGTACGGTCAGCAACCTCACCGTGTCGGAAGACGCGAGTCTCGTATCACTCGGCTTGGGCAGTGTGACCTACAGTCCGGGTGGCGGGGCTGATGAAAGCGGGCAGACTTTGACGTACGCCGTTACCGTAATCCCCTCAGCCAGCGTCGGCGATGTCTTCTTGGCGGATGGGACCACGCGGGTGACGGTCGGGTCCTACACGTTGGCAGAAATTCAGGGCATGCAATTCAAGCCGGCAGCCAACGCCAGCGGAGTCACGGCGTTTCAGTTTAACGTCTCTGACTCGGGCGGGACGGCCAATGGAGGGGCAGACAACATCAGCCAGTTTATCTTGATTACGGTTAACGCGGTCAACGACGCGCCGACCATGACCAACCTCAGCGGCGATAGTCTCACCTATAACGAAGGCGACGGAGCAGTGGTGATCGAGCAAGGCGGAAACGCCACGGTCAACGATGTGGACAGCGCGGACTTCAATACAGGAACCCTGACCGTGAGATTCACGGCGGGAAGCGACAGCGCTGAGGACGTGTTGAGCATTCGCAATCAAGGGGCCGGCGCGGGACAGATCGGCGTGAGCGGATCAAACGTAACCTATCAAGGTGTGATCATCGGGACCTTTACCGGCGGCAGTAGCGGGAGCAATCTGGTCGTCACCCTGAACAGCAGTGCTACCTCATCGGCAATCACAGCGCTGGTCCAGAATATCACCTATGAAAATACTGATACTGCAGCGCCAACGACTGGGGTGCGCACGGTGCGTTATGTCCTGACGGACGGCGACGGCGGGACCAGCGCGAACTACGATACGACCGCCACCATCACAGCGGTAAACGACGCACCAACAGACATTATTTTTGATACGCCGATTACGCTGAATAACAGCTCGACGAATGGCTACATTGGCGTCACACAATTTAACTATGGACAACCGGCCAGCACACAGCTCACCTTTGAAATGAGTTTTTCGGCCACATCCATTCCTTCTGGCTCGTTAGAGCTTGTTTCCTATGCCCTTTCTTCTGGAACGAGCAATGACATCAACATCTGGATTGATCCGACCGGCGATTTGTGGTTTCGGCTCGCAACTGGTGCCGCAACGCCGCTCGGATTCAACGCCACCTCATTGATCGACGGAAACCAGCATCAACTGTCGATCACATGGGATGGCGCTACCGGCGATACCCGATTTTATACCGATGGCAGTCAGGTTGGAGCTACCACGTACAAAGTCGGGGGAAGCATTCCTTGGGCGGCCGGCGCCCAAACCAGCATGCTGCTATTCGGGCAGGATCAAGACGTGGTTGGTGGTGGATTCGACAACACTCAAATTTTTGCCGGAAATATCTTTGAGGTACGCATTTTTACCGATGTTCGTACGGCTCCGGAAATCGCAGCTAATGTTAATACCTATTTATCCAACCCAAGCGCCGATCCCAATCTGCTCGCCAACTGGCGTATGGTCAACGATGGTTCTGGCTTTATCAGCGACTTGGTCGGCAGTCATGATCTCACGCTCCACAATGCCGCCAGTTTCAATCCGGCGTTTTCTGTAGCAGAAAATTCACCGAATGGTACGCACATCGCATCGGTCGTCGACGTCACCGATGCCGATATCAGTGACAGCCACACGTTTAGCCTCACGAATGATGCGGGTGGAGCCTTTACGATCAACCCAACCACGGGGCAAATCACCGTGGCGAACACCAGCCTGATTGATTATGAAACCGCCACCGTGATGAACATCACGGTGCGCGCGACCGATTCCACGGGAGCTTTTTATGAAGAAGTGGTTCCCATTAACGTATTGGCGACCAACGATGCGCCAGTGTTGGCAAATACGGCGTTGAGTTTGACCGTGGCGGAAGACGCGGGCGCACCGAGTGGGGCAGTCGGTTCCCTCATCAGTGCCTTCACCGGCGGGATTACTGATGCCGATAGTGTCGCTTCCAAAGGCATCGCCATCACAGGGACCAACCAAGCCAATGGGACGTGGTATTACACCACCAATGGAGGTACCACCTGGACCCCGGTAGGCACGGTGAGTAACACCTCAGCCTTGTTATTGGCCGATAATGGCAGCACGCGATTGTATTTCGCTCCGGCTACGAACTACACCGGCACGAGCACGGGAGCGCTGACACTGCGCGCTTGGGATCAGACCAGCGGCACAGTCGTTACCAAGGTGAGCACGGCGAGTAACGGGGGCACAACGACCTTCTCCACTGCCACCGACACCGTGGACGTCACGGTGAGCGCCATCAACGACGTACCAGTACTCGCACTGGGGGGGGTCAACCTTGTGGTCGACGGTTCGTTCGAGGCCGGTGGCAGCGCTTGGACCTCCAATAGCACACTGGAGGTTTCAAACAGCCCGGGTAACTTCGGGATCTCGCCACCTCCCGATGGCACTCACTTTCTTGAAGTCGAAGGGTGGGTGTCTTCCGGCACCGCGTCGTATGTGGAGCAGACCATCACCACTGTGGTGGGCCGTACCTATGTATTCAGTCTAGCAGCGGTCAATCGCAACGACACGAATATCGGCGATATGGGAGCAGCCAGCGTGAACGGAGTGGAGGTGGGTCGGTTTACCACTACCAGCAGTTGGCAAGACCAGGCGTTTGAGTTTACCGCCACCTCCACGTCGAGCATCATTCGCATTACCTCACTGGGTTCGACCAGTGGTAGCATTGCCCCAGCACCGGGCGATGGAGGAGGACTGCTGGTGGACAACGTACGCGTGGTGGCAGTGAATGACAGCGTCTCTTATACCGAGGGCGGGATTCCTGTCAAGCTGGCGACGGCAGCAAACGTCGTCGACCCAGAGTTGTCGGCAGCAAATAATTTCACCGGGGCCACCTTGACGCTAGCGAGGAGCAGTAGCGCCAGCAGCCAAGATGCGTTTTCAGGCAGCGGCACCTTGAGTCTGAGTGGCGGCGCGGTTGTTGTCGGCGGCACCACGATCGGCACCTACACCAACAGCGGCGGCACGTTGGTTATGACCTTCAACGGTAATGCCACGAACACGTTGGTCAATTCCGCAATGCAACAGATTGCGTACAGCAACTCGAGCGATGCGCCGCCGAGCTCAGTGCAGATCAACTGGACGTTCAGCGATGGCAACACGGGTGCGCAAGGCAGTGGTGGCGCATTAACCGCAACTGGTAGCGTCACAGTAAACATCACCGCAGTGGATGATGCACCCACATCAACCGGCGGTAGCGTTATCGGAGCAGAAGACACGGCCAAGGTCTTCAGTTGGTCTGAATTCAATGTCTCCGATGTCGACACGGTTGTCGGAGCCAACACCGCCATACGGGTGACGGCATTACCGGCCGACGGTACGTTGCAATATTACAACGGCAGTACCTGGATCGCTGTTTCAGCCAACCAAGTATTAACCAAATCCACATTCGATGCTGGGTACGTTCGCTTTGTGCCGGACGCGAATGAGTCCGGCTACGATGGCTATGGAACACCCGGTGTCGGCAATGGCTTCCAAACATACGCACAGTTCAACTTCATGCCGGTACAAACGACACCCATTACGATCATCAACCCGGGTGGCGAATCGCAAACGCTAGCCGAAAACTCCTGGATAGATCCGGCCACCGGTTGGACAACTTCAGGAGCGGATGCGGGCGCTCAAAACTTAGGCCCGTTGATCTTCCCCAATGACGAAGATAACAGCCTGTATACCAATGCTGGCGCAACATTATCACAGACGCTTGGGGCAACGTTTGACTCAACTAATAACTATAGTTTTTCATTTGAGGTTGGTTGGCGTGGCGGCTACCCCACGCCACCAGATTTCCGGGTAGAGTTGTGGGCTGGTAGCACGAGACTAGGGTATGTCGACCAAACCGCTATAACGCAGGTCAGAGGATTATTCGCGAGTGGTACATTGGCGGTTGATGGAGCGAGTTTCAGCGCCCTCAATGGACAATCACTGGAAATTCGTCTTGTCGGTGTCAGCACTCAACCCAATTTTGATAATCTCGCATTGACTCGGTTTATCCGTGCTACCGACATCGGCAGCGCAGCAACAATGAGTGTAGATATCACACCGGCAAACGACGCGCCAACGGACCTCAGTTTGGCGGGAACCACGGTCGCAGAGAATGCGGCGAACGGGACCGTGGTGGGTACGGTGAGCGGAACCGATCCGGACAGTGGAGATACCAAAACCTATAGCTTCACCGATAATGCCGGAGGCCGGTTTGCCATCAGCAGCTCGACGGGGCAAATCACCGTGGCGAATGGCAGTTTGCTGGATTATGAAGCAGCGAACAACCATAACGTGACGGTGCGGATAACAGATAGTGGCGGACTGACCTACGACAAGATATTTGCAATCACACTAACCAATGTGAATGAGACACCGACAGATCTGAGCCTATCGGCAAATACGATCACGGAAAACGCAACAAACGGGACCGTGGTGGGAATGGTGAGCGGAACCGATCCGGACAGTGGGGATACCAAGACCTATAGCTTCACCGACAATGCCGGAGGACGGTTTGCCATCAGCAGCTCGACGGGGCAGATCACCGTAGCGAATGGCAGTTTGCTGGATTATGAAGCAACGACCAACCATAACGTGACGGTACGGGTAACGGATAGTGGCGGACTGACCTACGACAAGATATTTGCAATTACACTAACCAATGTGAATGAGACGCCGACGGATCTGAGCCTATCGGCAAATACGATCACGGAAAACGCAACAAACGGGACCGTGGTGGGAATGGTGAGCGGAACCGATCCGGACAGTGGAGATACCAAGACCTATAGCTTCACCGACAATGCCGGAGGACGGTTTGCCATCAGCAGCTCGACGGGGCAGATCACCGTGGCGAATGGCAGTTTGCTGGATTATGAAGCAGCGACCAACCATAACGTGACGGTGCGGGTAACAGATAGTGGCGGACTGACCTATGACGAGACCTTTACGATCAACGTCACCAATGTAAATGATGCGCCCACCGGAACTGATGCCACGATTACCATCATTGAAGATACATCGCACACTTTGACGATGGCCAACTTCGGTTTTAGTGATGCCGATGCAGGCGACAGCCTAAGTGCGGTACGAATCGATAGCTTGCCCAGTGCCGGTATCCTCACGCTGTCCGGCACCAATGTCATGCTGAACGAAGTCATTACGGTCAACGACATCACGACTGGCAATCTCGTCTTCACGCCAGCGTCGAACGCCAATGGCACCGCCTATGCCAGCTTCACGTTCTCCGTCCGTGACAGTAGCAGCGCCTACGACGCAGCTCCCAACACGTTAACCTTCAACGTGACCGCTGTCAACGATGCTCCAATCAATTCTGTTCCGGGTGCCCAAACCGTCTCCATTGATACACCGCTGATGATCAGTGGCGTATCAGTGAATGATGTCGATGGCAATTTGACGACGGTACAACTTTCCGTGACGAATGGCACGATGGATATCACGCTGGGTGGCGCAGCGACGATCTCTGCCGGAGCCAACGGAACCTCGACGGTGACGCTTACCGGTACACAAGCAGATATTAACCTGACGTTGAATTCCTTGACCTATCAGGGGAACTCGCTATTTACGGGAACCGACACGCT
The DNA here is from genome assembly GCA_024281825.1 of Nitrosomonas sp. Lineage (GTDB taxonomy): Bacteria > Pseudomonadota > Gammaproteobacteria > Burkholderiales > Nitrosomonadaceae > Nitrosomonas. The sequence continues at coordinate 283,872 of JAMWZY010000003.1, forward strand.
CACGATAATCTCGACAGACGGAAGTGGCGCAACTGATACGGATACCATCACGATTACCGTCTCGAACAATGCCCCCTCCAATCAGCTCCCCGGTCCCCAAACCGTCACGGAAGATACCACGCTTGCAATCAGTGGAGTATCCGTTACCGATATCGATGGGAATGTGACCAGTGTGCAGCTGTCCGCAACCTACGGGACTCTCGCGGTGACGTTAAGTGGCGCTGCAACAATCAGCTCTGGAAACAATGGATCCGGTAGTATGACGTTGAGCGGGATCCAAACCGATTTAAACACCACTCTGGCTTCATTGACGTATCAGGGAAATCCCAATTTTGCTGGACTCGACACCCTCGTAATGACATCGACTGACAGTACGGGAACAGCGGATACCAACAATCTGTCGATTACGGTGGTCGCCGTGAACGACGCGCCGACGGATTTAAGCTTGGTCGGCAACACCTTCGCTGAGAACGCTGCCAACGGCACCTCAGTAGGCACGGTCAGCACTACCGACCCCGATAGCGGCGATACCAAGACCTATAGCCTCACCGATACCGCCGGTGGACGCTTCGCCATCGATAGCAATACCGGCGAGATTACTGTCGCCAATGGCTCGTTGCTAAACTACGAAGCCGCCACCAGCCATAACGTGACCGTCAGGATCACCGATTCTGGCGGATTGACCTATGATGAAACCTTCACCATCAATCTGAAC
>JAMWZY010000016.1 GCA_024281825.1 Nitrosomonas sp.
GTCTGATACTCACTGGAATTCAATTTGCGTTCGCCGGGAAATCCAATGATCCGCAACACTTCCGTGATCATCTTCGCATAAGTTGCATGGCTCCCCAGCCTAGGAAGCTGTGTTTGGCGAAAGGTTATCAAATCCGATAACTGCTGCATCAAAAGCGGACACATCAATTCTCCTTCCGATTGCTGTAATAGCATCCATAAACGCTCAACGGTCACTACAGGTTCAGCATACCGACGTATGCGCGCATCGATCAAGACACGTTGTTCGAACTCGATCTCAGCCCCGCCCAGAAATGGCGAACGAAACCAATGGCTCAAGCGCTCGAATTCGATTTCCTGATCCAGGAGAAACAAGCATACAAGAGCTGCATCAGTTAAAGGATATTGGGTAAGCACCTCGCCCAACGAAATATTGAAGGGTGGAATCTGCTGGGCAACACCCGGCAGACCGAACCGGACATCAGGATACATGATGGTGCTGAAGATCCGTTTTAGCATATTGCGGTAGCTAGCTAATTCAGGCACCACGATACCGATACGCACAGTTTGATCGGTTTGTTCGATTTTGGAGCGCGCCCAAAGAGCCGACTGATGGATCTCATCAAGAGAGCTGGCAAATTCGCAGAACTGAGCATTTTCTAAATGCTGATAATCCGCTATTCCTGAATGCAAAATAACAACTTCGCAACCGTAATCTCTCAAGGTATCGAAAAAAGTTAATTGCTGCGGCGTAAATACATCGAAACCATGGCAAATGAGTGTAGAGATTTTTTTAATACCCAGTGAAGCATAGTGTTCTGAAATAAAATCACAAATGCGCGCATGATCCAATTGTTGAGCATGCCCAGTCGCCGCCCGATAGGATTCTGCCCATTCGAGGAATGCTCGAATATCATCATTCCAAAATTGATTTTCGATAAAAGGCATCAAGTGCCACGCATGCATTAGTTGCCAGGCTTCTTTCACTAATTGCGCAGTTTGTGGAATTTTGAGTAATGTTTTACCGATTTTAGAGAATTGAATAATCTCTTCCCACAGCGCCTGTTCCTGAATCGGCGATAGCAAAAAAGGCAGGCAAGTGTTTGCGCGATAAAGCGCATCGAGATATGCACGTTCAATGAATGCTGCAAACGGTACTACGTCAGCAGTGTGCCAGACAGCAATTTTCTGCTGGACCTGATGGGAATTAAATTGCGTTTTAAACGTCAATGCCAACCTGCGGTTAGGGGTAATGACCGCAGCACCGGCATTGATACGCTTAAAAGCCTCTTTTTGGGAGATGTATGAAAATTGCGAAGAATTAACCATGCGGTATTAGAATTACCGCGGTTCTATCAACGCTGCAGTTGATCCAGTTTATCCTTGACGCTCGCCCATTCATCTGCATCCGGTAAAGCTTCTTTTTTCTCGATAATGGGGCGCCATTTCTTAGATAATTCAGCATTCAATCCAATAAACTGCACTTGCTCATCGGGCACATCATCTTCAGCATAAATTGCTTCTACTGGACATTCTGCAACACATAGCGTGCAGTCGATACACTCATCGGGATCAATCACTAAAAAATTGGGGCCTTCACGAAAACAATCCACCGGGCACACATCTACACAATCCGTGTATTTACATTTAATACAGTTTTCAGTTACTACATAAGCCATGACAACTATTCCTTGCTTGATGCTTTGATAGAATTCGGCATTTTAGCAGAATTTTATTTAACAACGCTAACATCACATCACTTCTAAGCGATGAAGAATCATTGATTAGCATAGCGTCCTGTTATTCATCAAAAAGATTGCTTCAGCCTTGAATCTATCAGTAGAATTCTTCATTACTACATTTAAAGGAATCACCATGTATTCATTTAACGTTTTATACCGATTCGCGGCGATCTCCGCGGCCTTGGGTATCGGGTTATTCCCACCTACCGCTCTGGCCAATCGTATTGCCTGTTTTCATAGCAACATGGGAAATTTCTGTATCGAGCTTTTTGAAAGTCATGCACCCCTCACAACAGCCAATTTCCTCAGCTATATAAATACAGAAGCATACCTTCATGGAATTTTTCACCGTAGCATGCCATCTTTCGTCATTCAAGGTGGAGGATTCAAGATTGTCGATACCACGAATGGCAAAACGCTTGCTCCTGTCACAACATCTGCTCCGATTAAAAATGAATTCAAATTCCACAATACCCGCGGAACGGTTGCAATGGCAAAGGTATCCGGCGATGCAAACAGCGCAACCAGTCAATGGTTTGTCAATCTCAACGATAAGAACTCCGAGAATTTGGATATTCAAAACGGTGGATTTACCGTGTTTGGACGGATCATTTTTGATGGTATGCTGATTTTTGATGCGATCGAAAAACTGCCCATCGTTGATCTTGGCCCCAGTTTAACTGACACACCTCTAGTCAATTACAATAATGGATCACAAGTTTTATTCAGCAATTTTGTGCAAATAGATCAAGTTGAAGTAGTTGATACCACAGGTGTGTTCAGCGAAGGGGTAGCAAGTTTCGCGGTTGACATTGGGACAAATGAAGCGCTTGAAGTTAAATTGCGATTAATTCAAGTCCAGCCGTCATTGATATTTCAATTAGAGCCGCAGATTGCTTCGTTACCAGCAAAGCCCTCCAATGTCGCCACTTTTTCCAGTCAAAGCGGTCAGCTATTTATTCCATCAGTAATGATCGATTCTTCCACCATCGTTAAAAATGTGATCATGAACCTGACCGATCCACAGACCTATCAATTTACGTTGCAGCAGTTCGAGTGATAATCGTGTTTTCAATTCTGAACTAGTGATGAGAAAGCCGGTCAGCCGAATTCATATCATTAATGACGAAAAGCTCATTCTAAAAGAATTCATAAAAGGGCTTAATATTGCTGCGAAATCAATAGAAAATCCATTAGGGTTGGTTTTTTCTGGTGTAACTACGGCGCAAGAAACTCTTCATTCAATTTAGCAGGATGGCGACATTCAGGCAGTAATCGCTGATAACACGTCATAAACCCTAAGAAATCATGGTCAGAAAGCACGCGACCTGAAACGGTGGATGGCTATTTTTATCGCGAAGAACGCGATTATCGGGATATGTATCGCATTTTAAACGTACAGCTTCAAGAAAAAAACTATACACCCTTTATGATCAACTCAAAAAATATGTGTTCATGGCAAAGGATGCCTAGCACACTCCTGTCCATTCATCCGGTAATTCGCTGCGAAACAGTCTATGGGTAGGAGATTTTTATGAATTTATCGGTGAACATATTTTTCGCACAGGTTTATCCGTTTCTGCTCCCCTCCTCGATTCCCAAATGGAACCCACTGGCATCATAGCTGAAACGCAAAAGATCGCCGCCAAAGCATTTGGCGTGCAACGATCATATTTTGCGACCAATGAAACATCGGCTGCCAACAAAGTAATTTTCCAGACACTGCTAGCACCTGATGCCAAGCTCATCTTGAATCGTAATTGTCACAAACCCATTCATCATTGTATGGTCTTATCTGGAGATCATCCTGTGTACTTGAATTCCTCCGTTAATAAAAAATTCCATATTTACGCGCCGGTATCCAAAAACGCTTTTTGAGGCAATTGACGAACAAAATGATACTCAGGCACTGATACTGATAAGTTGCACTTATGACGGATTGAGCTATGATTTGCCACCCATCATAATAGCCACTTATACAAGAGGGATCAAACTCATCATCGATGAAGCGTGGTACGATTTTGCCCGCTTCCATCTTGATTTCCGCCCAACGGCACTAGAAGCCGGCACTGACTATGCCACGCAAAGTACCCATTAAGTGCTATCGGCTTTTTCTCAATCCAGCATGATTCCTGAAAATAATCCAGATTTCAATGAACATCTGTTTCGTGAAAACTTCAACATACACACATCCACCAGTCCGCAGTACATTATGATCGCAAGCTTGGATGTCGCACGAAAACGTTGTGCTTTAAGGTTACAAACTTCTTTCTCGCACCATAGAGCTGGCAAATGAACTGCGCGCTCAAATCAATGCAACGGGTGTATTTCAAGTTCTCGAGCTTTCATAACTTTTACCGTATGAAGTCAAACACGATAGCATTCAGTTCGATCCAACCAAAGTAACGATTGATACTTCACGTTGCGGCTTTACGACTGAAGAACTTATTAAAAAATTATTTGAGCATTTTAACATCCAGGTAGAAAAATCAACCTTAAACACCTTAACTTTACTTCTTGCCATCGGCAACACGCGAAGCTGAGTATCCTGTCTGTATGATGCATTGATGCGTATCGCGCGGAAAAACAAGTCCCTACGCAGGTTTTATCAAACGGTTGAAATTCCGGGGTTTACTGAACTCGGGTATTTACCATGCGATACATTCTATTACAATGAAGAACTGGCGCCGCTTTTGAATGAAGAAGTAAAGATAAATCCCAATCTCAGCGGCAGAATATGCGCGGATCAAATAACACTTATCTGCCGGGTATTCCGGTATTAGTTCCTGGGCAGACATATCCCAGGAAATTATTTATTACATAGTCAGCATTGCTACGCTCACAAAAGCGTGTGAAATTCACGGCATAGTTTATGACAGTTATCTACTCTGTTTGTGATTAATTACAGCTATGGAAGAAAAAAATTAATCAGGCTGAACTGATAGACCGGTTGAATACTCGATGTTTATTTCTGTTTATTTGTTACCGGTGAAAGGAACAACGCCGGCAAGGCTTTGGACTGTTTATGTCGACAATGATGATTCAGGGTTCGATCGGTTTGATTGCCGCCAACGTGCGCCATATGCATATCCATGTGCTTGGATACATAAGGTTGTGTAAACAATGGATCACTCGTTTTCTCTGCGCGTTTTGACTTTCTCAAGAATACATCGTTGCTGATTCGCACGACAGAATCGCTATTCCTTTTCGGAACACCCGATTGAATTCGCTTATTTTTTTTCTCATCCGAATAGGAGGCATTCTTGGCCGATACGGATGGTGATTTCTTCGACTCAAATCCGCTGATTTCTTCCACTGATATCTTGTTATTCAGAAGTTTCTCAACTCCAGCTAAAAGTTTATCTTCTTCTTTGCTGACTAAAGAAATGGCAAGCCCCTTGGCGCCTGCCCGTCCTGTTCTGCCAATGCGGTGAATATAATCTTCAGGATTATTTGGTAATTCAAAATTAATCACATGAGTTAATTCTTCAATATCAATGCCTCGGGCCGCCACATCCGTAGCAACTAAAACACTTATCTGTCCCTGTTTGAAGTTTTCGAGCGCTTGAGTGCGCTGTAATTGATTTCTATCGCCATGAATTGCTGCGGTTAAGATTCCGGTGCGTTCCAGTTTTTGCGCTACCCGGTCTGCTGCAATTTTTGTCCGGGTAAAGACAAGTACTTGTTTCAACGCATGTTGCTTGATCAGATAATTTAGTAGCTCATGTTTGTGAGCTGACTCAACTGGATGAACGATGTGCGTAATCAATTCGCTAACAGAATTCTGTTTTGCAACTTCAATCAGTACGGGGTTTACTAATATCTTGTTAGCAAGCTTCTTGATTTCATCAGAGAATGTCGCCGAAAACATCAAATTCTGGCGTTTTTCAGGTAACAAATCGATAATCTGTCTAATGGCAGGTAAAAACCCCATATCCAACATTCGGTCAGCTTCATCCAGAATTAATATTTCCACTTTTGCTAACGATAATGTTTTCTGTTGCAAATGATCTAATAAGCGGCCTGGAGTTGCCACTAATATTTCTATTCCCGAACGAACAGCTTCTATTTGTGCATCGATATTTACTCCACCGTAAATGACGGTTGATCTGATCACCGAATACTTTCCATACGTTTTAACACTCTCATGCACCTGCACAGCGAGTTCTCGCGTGGGTACTAATATGAGCGCACGAATGGGATGTCGGGCTGGAGACATACTGCTATTGGCAAATGTTTCCAATTTCTGCAGCATGGGAAGCGTGAAGCTTGCCGTCTTTCCTGTGCCTGTTTGTGCTCCGCCCATTACATCGTTATTTTTTAATATGATGGGAATCGCCTGTTCTTGTATCAATGTTGGTTTTGCATATCCTTGATCAGAGACAGCTCGCAATAATTCGGCCGATAAGCCGAGTTGCTCAAAAGACATATTTCTACTACTCCTACTTAAAAACTTTTTATTTACATTTGTTAGAGAAGCGCTAAAGAATTACTGCATTCAGTCATACTTTTATATTGAATTCAAAATTCATTCACCGCTCATAAAGTGTATCTTTCCAGATTTCGTTGTTGAGCTGACTATTTACTATTCAGTAGCTTTCCTTAACCAAACAACAACTGATCGTTAAATTTAAGATCATCGGTTAATTCTATTTTCCGTTATCAAAGAAAAATTGCATCAATCTAGTTTAGAATTTCCAAAAAATAAGAACCCGCACAAAGAAATTTTGCACGGGTTCTTAACATTTACTGCATCAATTTTCATTCTGAATCTGAAATTCGGATCGAAGGAAAATTAGAATCGGCGGCTGATCTATTCTTCGTCTTCCTCATCATCATCATCGGTATCTTCGCTACGAGAGTCACTGGTTGCTGCCCCAGATTCGCTCTCTCCACCCTCTTCGTCATCCTCTTCGTCTTCT
>JAMWZY010000017.1 GCA_024281825.1 Nitrosomonas sp.
TCAAATTTTAATTTTCAAAATAAATAGCTTAAAAAGATAAATAATTATGAAACGATTAATTAACCTTATTGGCTGGTTACTACTTTCCTTTCTCGGCGCTTCTGCTCTCGCGGTCATCGCACTGAATCGAGGTGAATCGATTGGCGCGTTGTGGATTGTCATTGCAGCGGTTTGCGTCTATTTGATTGCGTATCGATTCTATAGCTTATTTATTGCCAATCATGTGTTGAAGCTCGATGCAACGCGAATGACGCCGGCGCATAAGCATAACGATGGATTGGATCATGTTCCGACGAACAAATTCGTGTTATTTGGTCATCACTTCGCGGCAATCGCTGGCGCTGGTCCATTGGTGGGGCCGATTCTGGCCGCGCAAATGGGCTATTTGCCGGGGATGTTGTGGTTGCTCGCAGGGGTCGTGCTGGCGGGTGCGGTGCAGGATTTTATCGTGTTGTTCGTATCGACGCGACGTAATGCTCGCTCGCTTGGTGATTTGATCAAATCAGAGTTAGGGCAGATCCCGGGGATGATTGCATTATTTGGTGCATTTTTTATCATGCTGATTTTATTAGCGGTTTTGTCGCTGATTGTGGTCAAGGCGCTAGCAGAATCACCGTGGGGGACGTTTACCGTAGCAGCGACGATTCCCATTGCCATGTTGATGGGAATTTATTCGCGTTTCTTCCGGCCTTGTGCGATTGGTGAAGTCTCGCTCATCGGTTTTGTATTGCTGATGCTATCGATTGTCGTTGGGCAATATGTACAGGAAGACCCTGCATGGGCTGCAATTTTTACCCTAACCGGCGAGCAATTGACTTGGGCGCTGATTGGCTATGGTTTTGTTGCTTCGGTATTACCCGTTTGGCTGTTATTAGCGCCACGTGATTATCTCTCGACATTCCTGAAAATCGGCACGATCGTTGGACTTGCGATAGGAGTGCTCATCATTGCGCCAGATCTCAAAATGCCAGCATTGACCCAATTTGTGGATGGATCAGGCCCTGTGTGGTCGGGGGACTTATTTCCTTTTCTATTTGTGACCGTGGCATGTGGCGCGATCTCCGGTTTTCATTCGCTGATTGCATCCGGCACGACGCCTAAAATGATTCAGAATGAAACCGATGCGCGTTTTATTGGTTATGGAGCAATGCTAATGGAGTCCTTCGTGGCCATTATGGCATTGGTTGCTGCTGCGACACTTGAGCCAGGAATATATTTTGCAATGAATAGCCCCGCGGCGATTATTGGTAGCACTGCCGAATCAGCGGCGCAGACCATTGCACAATGGGGTTTTTATGTAACACCGGAAATGATTAACCAAACCGCACAGAATGTTGGAGAGCACAGTATTATTTCGCGCACTGGCGGTGCGCCTACGTTGGCGGTGGGTATGGCGCAAATTTTGTCTGAAGTAGTCGGCGGTACCGCCATGATGGCATTCTGGTACCACTTTGCGATTCTATTCGAAGCGCTGTTTATTTTGACGGCAGTTGATGCGGGGACCAGAGCAGGACGTTTTATGTTGCAAGATTTACTCGGCTCTTTTATTCCTGCCATGAAAAAAACCGAATCAGTTCCGGCTAGTTTAGTGGCTACTTTTATTTGTGTGTCAGGATGGGGATATTTTCTATACCAAGGCGTTGTCGATCCCCTCGGTGGCATTAATACCTTGTGGCCATTATTTGGTATTTCCAATCAAATGCTGGCGGGTATCGCATTGATTCTATGTACCTGCGTACTGTTTAAGATGAAACAGGATCGCTATGCCTGGGTGACTATGATCCCGGTTACCTGGGTATGCGTATGCACCCTGACTGCAGCGTGGCAGAAAATCTTTCACGATAATCCCCGTATTGGTTTTCTTGCGCATGCAGAAAAATATCAAGATGCAGTTGCGCAAGGAATCGTGCTCGCGCCTGCTAAATCGATCGACCAAATGCAGCAAGTGATTGTTAACGATTATGTCAATGCGACCCTGGCGGGATTATTTATGGCGGTATTGATCAGTATATTGTGGTTTGGTCTCCGAACCGTGCTGCAAGCGCGTACTAATCAACATCCAACGGTACAGGAAGCCCCATTTGAGTTATTGCCGGCTACTACAGTGCCGGTTGGAAATAATTAAAGGAGTAAAAATGTTAAATCACATAACCAAAGTTTATAACCAGGTGTCGCAAAGTCTGCGTTTGATGGTGGGTGTACCGAATATAGCCAATACGTAGCCCATATGAAAACAGTGCATCCAGATTGAACGATTATGACCGAGGTGCAATTTTATCGTGAACGGCAAGAAGCCCGTTATGGTGGCAAGGTTAGCCGCTGTTGCTAGCGTCTGGTATCAAGTTCTTAGCGCTGGCAAAGGGTTCGTCTTTCAGCTATAATTTGAGTGCAATCCCATTATTGCACCAACGTTCACCGCGTGGCGGAGGGCCATCCTGGAATACATGACCTTGATGCCCGCCGCATCGAACGCAGTGATATTCAACACGGGGCTTAATCAGCTTGAAATCGAGTTTGGTCGCCAAGTGTCCAGCAATCGGCTGAGTGAAACTCGGCCAACCGGTCCAACTTTCATATTTATGAGCGCTTTCAAATAGCGGTAAGTAACACGCCACGCAAGATAAGTCCCTTCACGGTCTTCATAAACTAGATTACTGGATTCGGTTGTTCATTTTTCTTGCCTCGAAGAGAATTTGATAAGCACGCTGTGACAAGTAATTCACGCTATTCTTTCTCAGATTTCTTGAGTGGCGTGATGGGATTTGGCAGCTTCGCCAATTTCAGGGATTCGCCAGCAAGCAGCCATGAACGGAAACATACTCGCAGTGGCTAGTGTTTTTAATACAGCGCGTCGTTTCATTCTAATGCACTCAAACTAACTGGATTAAAAACATAATAAATAAAATAATGATGACCATCGGCACAATAACTGATTGCCAATCTGCAGCGCTGCCTTTAGGGCTGTTCTTCATCATATTGATAGCAGTCGGAAATAAAAAAACTACAAACAACCCTAGCGCTAATGCAGAGACAATTTGCATCCAATCCATATTTAGCTTTCCCTTTTTTATTTTGCTAGAAAAACAAAACCCCGGGTTAACCGGGGTTTTGCGCGTAATCTAACGTATTGTCAGAATTTTTACGGTTGGAGTTATTCGTCTTTACCCATGATGCCTAAAATTTGCAACAAGCTGATGAAGATATTGAAAATCGTCATATACAGACCGATTGTGGCCAACACATAGTTGTCTTCACCACCGTGAATAATGCGGCTGGTGTCGTAGAGAATAAAACCACTCATGATCAAAATAACGACGGATGAGATCGCGAGTGACATCGCTGGGATTTGCAAGAAAATATTTGCAATCGCAGCAATTAATACTAGCAAAAAGCCCACGACCAAGAATCCACCCATAAAACTAAAATCTTTCCGGGTAGCTAGCGCATAGGCTGACAATCCCAGGAAAATCACACCGGTTCCACCTAGCGATAAGGTAATGATATTGCCCCCATTTGGCAGTGAGGCATACATTGTCAACATGGGACCTAACCCAAAACCCAGCAAACCGGTAATCAGAAAAACAATACCAATGCCCGCGCTAGAATGAGCAAAACGCGGCAACACAAACATTGCAAGCACCATGCCACCGATCACAGAAATCATATAGGTCATTGGCGGCATATTCAGAAACATTGAAAGTCCAGCAGTCAATCCGCTGAACAATAATGTCAACGATAGAAGCATGTAGGTATTCCGTAATACCTTGTTAGTAGCTAATGCAGACGTCGAACTTTGTGAAACGGTTGTAAAGCTTCGATTCATTTTGTGACCTCCAACAAAAACATAAATGTGAATATTATCATTGTATTTAAGCACACGATATCGATTAAATACCGTCTTCTGCGCTCATCTCTTGTTAACGTAGGTTAGACCTACTTTTTTAATTATAGATCAATTATTTTCGATGATTTAGGAAAATACCGACCCAAGAGCCCAGTTTAAATGATTTTTGAGCTCAGATAAAAGTGCTATTACGATGAATAAGATAACAAATTCATCGACTTTTGTTTCAATTTTTCTCGGAATGCAATGCGCTAAACGCTATCATGAAGCGATTGACATGATCGCAATACGGCTTTAGGTCTATGGCGTTCATATACTTTTCAAACTAAAGCATATGAGGTAGAAATGGAAAAACTGAAAAAAGTCGCTTAGCTGGGCTGTCCGGTTTGACTTAACCAGGTCAGACTGTTGTTAATTTAGAGTGCGCCAGGCTAAATCAAGATGAACGTGTGAGCATGAAATCGAAGGAGATTTGAATTGTGATTGTTAAAGATAAAGTGTCTTGGGTGCGCTTGTTGTTTCATTTTCGCGGCAGTAGCTTTATGGAAACGTGGCCGAGAATACTCACGGTTACTGTGACAGCATCGATTGTGACCTACATTGAGCTCTATTACAGTATTCAAGCGTACACGCTCACAACAACGCCGTTCCTATTGGTTGGGGTTGCGTTAGGTATTTTTCTAGGTTTTCGCAACAGTGCTTCATACGATAAATTCTGGGAAGGACGTAAGTTATGGGGGGCACTGGTGAATACTGCGCGTAGCTTAACACGCCAAATTTGTCACATGACTGATTCAAGACAGAGTTACGAAACATTGCAGCCATTTCAAGCCATGTTTGTCAAACGAATCATCGCATTTGCACATGCGCTACGCTGTCATTTACGCAATCAAGAACCCTTTGAGGAGATAAAAAAATTTTTACCAGTAGATGATTATGCTGCGGTTGCTGCTGCAAAACACCGACCCTTAATCATTTTGCAGCAATTGAGTCGTGATCTAGCCATTGCACGCGATCGTCGTTGGTTGAGCGAATATAATCATCCGTTTTTAGAAGCGCAGCTCAATGAATTCTCGAATATTTTAGGGGGGTGTGAGCGCATTAAGAACACTCCAATCCCTTTCAGCTACTCAGTATTGACTCACCGAATTGTCGCAGCTTATTGTTTATCGCTACCTTTTGGTTTGGTCGAGACGACTGGAATCCTGACGCCGGTCGTAGTCTTGATGATTTCCTACGCTTTCTTTGAATTAGATGCGATTGGTGATGAAATCGAGAGTCCATTTGGGTTGCAGCCGAATGATCTTGCCTTGACTGCCATTTCTCGGAATATTGAAATTAACTTGCTGGAGTTGATCAATGATGCTGATCAACCCGATATCGTTAAGCCTGTGGATGATATTTTGATTTAATGATTAGGGATGCCCCTTTTTGAAGGATGATTTTATTGCTAAGGCGAAAGCACCGCGCCATGATTGATCGGTAAAATTTGTGAATCGGTCATTGCTTTAAAGAGGACTGATTCATGATGCTTCGATTTCGTAGTCTATTTTTCTTGCTTATCGTGATTGGATGCATTATCACGGAAACCATCTACTTGGTTTTTTAGATCCTGGATAGTTTGTCGCGCCTCATTTTCTTTAAGAGAACGGACGTGATAGGGAGTGTTTATGGCAGTCGCTTCAATTTTCATGGTGCTGTAGGGAAGCTTATCTTTTGAGACATAATGCTTAACTTCCTGAAGTAATTCTTCTGGCGTTAGCCCAAATGTCGATAATAAAGCCTTATCATGATCGTATCCGTTATTTACCAAGTAGATATATTGTCCAAGCCTGGCCATATTTCCTTCTTTACCAAATATAAAATAATGCATGAGGGCCCAAGCCTGTGAATGAGGATGAGTGAGTTCATCATTATTATGAATATAGTCTATTTGATCAAAGAGGAATTCTCTCATTGGAATCCAGTTAGCTTCATGCTTCAAGAACATCCACCGATGATATTGGGGATTTCCGAAGGTTATCTTTCCATTGCTAAGTTCAAAGGTTTCGAACATCGTTGCTAATCCTTCGTTATACCAATTGGGGATAGTAGCTGAATGTTTGGAAATCAGATAGTGGATGTATTCATGATAGATAACTGGATATTGGGGATTTACTTCGAAAGGAATGGCATATAACGCAATATAATTTTTGTTTTGAATAAAATATCCACCAACACGCTTTGCTGGTCGAAAGGGTGCAAACGAGTTTTCATTCTTGAAAAGATAGATTCGAACTGGGTTAACCTCCTCAAAGGGAGGAATGGTTGTGATTTTTAGTGCAGCGGCTCGGAAAACTTCGAATTTTTTGACAAAATCGAGCGCGACTTTTTCCTTAGCATTTGTGTAGACAATAAAGTTTGGGCTTTGAATTTCTTTCCATTCTTCAAGGTT
>JAMWZY010000011.1 GCA_024281825.1 Nitrosomonas sp.
GTTGCTAAACTACGAAGCCGCCGCCAGCCATAACGTGACTGTCAGGATCACCGATTCCGGCGGATTGACCTATGATGAAACCTTCACCATCAATCTAAACAATGCTAACGAAATCCCCACCGATTTAAGCTTGACGATTAACATCGTCGCGGAGAATGCGGCGAACGGAACCTTTGTTGGCACGATCTTCGGAACCGACCCGGACAGTGGGGATACCAAGACCTATAGCTTCACCGATAGTGCCGGAGGTCGGTTCGCCATTGACAGCTTGACGGGGCAAATCACCGTAGCGAATGGCAGTTTGCTGGATTATGAAGCAGCCGCCAGCCATAGCGTTACCATCAGGGTTACCGATTCCGGCGGATTGACCTACGATGAGACCTTCACCATCAATCTGATCAATATTAACGAACCCCCCACCGGGGCCGATGCTACTGTTACGATCAACGAAGATGCCTCCCATACGGCCACCGCGGCAAACTTCGGTTTTAGCGATGTCGATGCGGGCGACAGTTTGAGTGCCGTACGCATCGACACGCTGCCCGGCGCCGGAAGCCTCACTCTCTCGGGCGTGGCGGTGACCGCGGGACAGGTCATCACTGTGGCTGACATTACCGCCGGCAACTTGGTCTTTACTCCTGTGGCTGGTGCAAACGGAACAGGGTACGCCAGTTTCACGTTCTCTGTCCGCGACAGCAACAACACCTATGATGCCGCACCGAACACCCTCACCGTCAATGTGACCGCGCAGAACGACGCGCCAACCGACCTGGCGCTCTCGGCAAATACGGTGGCTGAGAACGCCGCCAACGGCACCTCGGTAGGTACGGTCAGCGCTACCGACCCCGATAGCGGCGATACCAAGGCCTATAGCCTCACCGACACCGCCGGTGGGCGCTTCGCCATCGATAGCAATACTGGCGAGATTACTGTCGCCAATGGCTCGTTGCTAAACTACGAAGCCGCCACCAGCCATAACGTGACCGTCAGGATCACCGATTCTGGCGGATTGACCTATGATGAGACCTTCACGATCAACCTAAACAGTGCTAACGAAACTCCAATCAATATAGTGCCCGGTTCCCAGATTGTTAACAGGAACACGCCATTGACTCTTGGAGGAATATTTGTTTCTGATGCAAATGATGACCTCAATACGGTGCGCTTAATAGTTGAGCATGGTACGTTAAAAGTTACATTATCAGGTACCACCAATATTAGCGCAGGAAGTAACGGTACAAGCTCTCTGACTTTGTCAGGCAGTCTAACGGATATCAATGCGACCTTAGCGAGTTTAATCTATCAAGGCAACTACAATTACATTGGAATTGATACTTTAAATGTCGTCAGTAGCGATAGTAATTCTGCGCAAGACATTGATACTGTGGTTATTAATGTTGTATACGACAATAGCCTTCCTGTTGGCTTAAACGATAGTTATACGTTATTGCAGGACTCTATATTTTCCGTAGAAGCGCCTGGACTACTCATCAATGATAGTGACGCCGACAACAATGAGCTATCAATTATTCCAATGAGTAACCCCGAAAATGGAGCGCTGGTAATTAATTCCGATGGCAGCTTTATTTATACACCCAACAAAGATTTTGTCGGAGTAGATTCGTTCACATATGTTGTCCATGATGGTTATGGAGATTCTTCGCCTGTTACCGTAATGTTAATCGTGAATCCGCTGGTGGTTCCACTACCAGAAACGCCCTCATCGCTCATTGTACCGATAACGCTGCCTTCGACGGCACTAGCGCCAATAACAGATTTATTCCATCCATCAATCCAAGGAACAATACCATTTATAGCATCTACAACTGTATTGCCAGCAATACAGAACTTACTTGAACCAACTTCTCCCATCATTTCAGAAAATACAGCTGAAAATGCTAGATTAGCGCTTCAGCCTACAAGGTTACTGCAGGATCATGACAATAGTCATTTGCCGGAGCATTGGCAAGAAATCAATAGCCATATCTCACACGCTTTGCTTACACAAAATACGGTAATCGCCAATCAACAATTATGGGAAGAAGTTGAAAATATACGGATAGACATCCAAAAAGCATTCGATGAAAAAGAATTAACTGCAAATGTCGCATCTGTTGCAGGCATCTCATTGACCGCAGGTATCGTAGGATGGCTAATACGATCAGGCTCGATATTAGCGAGCCTCTTAAGCATCATTCCTGCGTGGAAGAGCGTGGATCCTCTTTCTATAGTCATTGCAAAATCAGATAAGGATACTCATGAAAGCTTAGAGGATGACGATGATACAAAACAAAAAGAAAATTCTGCTGAAAAACTTTTTTATCCGGATAAATAATTAATTAAACATGTTTACACTGCGGTTGCGACCATACGTTCGACTTAGCTTAGGATTAATTGCATTAATCCTAAGTATTTTGTTGATTGGTCAATCACTTGGCATTGTTCCTGATAAATCGCACTCTCTTTTAGAAAACCGGAAAAATATAACAGAGATTCTTGCCGTGCAGTTTGCGCTAGCAGCAGAAAAAAATGATTTCATCCAGATAGAAAAAACTTTGAGCGTTCTAGTAAATCGTAATTTAGATATTCTTTCAGGCGCCATCCGAAAAAGTGATGGCGTGCTTTTTGCAGTTGCAGGCGCTCATGATGAGCATTGGCAAGCTAATGAAAATGGCACTCCATCTTTGACACATATCCAGGTTCCTATCTTGCAAGGTGATCAAATATGGGGAATCGTTGAAATAAGCTTTTCACCTCTGCTTGGTAATAACCTATTGGATGAAATAAAAAACTCATTTTGGGGCTTTATGCTGTTTGTTACCGCATTTGGTTTGTTGGGCTACTTATTAATGCTGAAACGCGCCTTAAAAGAACTGGATCCCTCAGGAGTTGTCCCGCAACGAATTAAATCTGCCTTTGATACGTTAACCGAAGGCATACTGATCCTTGATGAACAAGGACGGATTCTATTAGCAAACAATGCATTCAGCCAAAAAGTTGAACTACCATCCGATAGCCTAATTGGTCAAGAGGTTTCAAAACTAAATTGGGAAAAATCTTCAATTGAACAATTGAAAGAAGGTTGGCTTTATCCCTGGTCCGAATCTCTTGAAAAGAGAAAAATACAAACACGTATACGGTTAGGTTTTAATTCAACTCGGCAGGATAAAAACATTTTTATGATTAATAGTTCGCCAATTCTGGGCAATGACAATCAGTGTAAAGGCGCATTAGTTACTTTTGATGATGTTACAGAAATCGAAGAAAACAATCTCAAGCTTGATTTAATGTTAAAAAATCTAGAATCATCAAGGAACGAGATATCGCGCCAAAATAATGAATTAAAAAAATTAGCGGAAATCGATCCGCTCACTGGTTTTTACAATCGACGAGCATTGACTTTCTATTTCAACGAAGCCTTTGACTTGTCACGTGAGCAAAGTAGCAATCTTATCTGCATTATGCTCGATATCGATCATTTTAAATCTGTAAATGATAATTATGGGCATCAGGTTGGCGATGAAATCATTAAATTGGTTACTACTATTTCCAGAGAAAGTTTACGAGATACAGATATTGTAGGTCGATATGGAGGGGAAGAATTCTGCCTTGTACTGCCAAGCATTGATATTGAGATCGCTTTGAAAATTGCTGAACGCATTCGTACCAATATAATGAATACTACTACTTACCATGCTTTTGGAATTGAACGAGTCACTATTAGTTTAGGAATTTCCTCGATAACCGATGGCGCACAAAACACCAATGAAATGATCGACTTGGCAGATAAGGCTCTTTATTATTCTAAGAAAAATGGCCGTAACCGCGCTACTGTGTGGAAAGATATTGCACAGCAGGATAGCAACGCTAATGCAGCAGACAATATCGACAAAAATGATACCTCAATAACTATGGTTAATGATACGACCAACATCAACATTGATCAGCTAATCGGAAAAATCAAAGAATTAGAACAGTTAAATGAAAAACAACAAAAATTGATTGAGCATCATATAAATTATGACTCTGGAACCGGCCTCCTGAATCGTTTCGGTTTACAAGAGCGACTTAAAACCGCAATCTCCTATGCTGCCAGATCAGATTGCTATGTAGCCATCCTCTCCCTTTCATTAAATAGCTATAAACGTGTTTATAATACTTTAGGTTATGAGGCAGCAGAAAAATTCATCGTCGATGCCTCTCGCAGAATAAGTAGTATTTTGCGCACAACAGATGCCATATCCTCTGAAACCGGAACCACAAACCTCGATTCCATGCTATCGAGAAAAAATGAAAATGGTTTTTACATTTTACTTTCTGAATTAAAGAAAAACGAACCTATAGCACAGATTATTAACCGTATTTATTTCGCGTTAAATCAAGCTTTAATTGTTGATGGCTTTAACATAAACACTGACAGTGCCATTGGCGTTAGTATCTATCCAATTGATGATCTGACCCCTATTAATTTACTGAATTATGCTGACTTAGCGTTGAATAATGCTGAATCTAGCGGCATAGGAATATGTCAATTCTATTCAAAAGAGATGAACCACCAGTATTTGTCAGAAATACAGCTTGAATCAGATCTGATACATGCTATTGAACTGAACCAATTCGAAATTTTTTATCAACCCATCGTTGGCATTAAACATAGCATGATCAACAAATTTGAGGCCCTGCTGCGTTGGCACCATCCTGAAAAAGGAATCATAACAGCAGCAGGCTTTATTGATGTCGCCGAACGAAGTGGCTTGATCCTGCATATTGGTGATTGGGTTCTTCGTGAAGCAATCAGACAACTTGCTATTTGGCGCAAAGAAGTATCAGATGAAGTACAAATAGCAGTAAATATATCAGCAGCACAGCTACAATTTGAAGATTTGACCGAGAAAATACTCAGCTATTTACGTGAATATGAAGTACCACCCAAGAATTTAGTGCTTGAAATTACTGAAAGCATGATTATGCAATCAATCGAAGGCTCAACACAGATTTTGAATAAACTTCACGACATGGGAGTTCAAATTGCACTTGATGATTTTGGTATGGGGTATGCATCATTTCAGTATTTACAGAAATTTCCTATCGATATCGTCAAAATAGATCGCTCGTTTATCAGTGACATTGATGAAAACAGCAGTAACAACGCGATTGTTTTAGCAATCATCGAAATGTCGAAAAAAATGGGAATGATTGTTGTAGCTGAAGGAGTAGAAAATGAAAAACAATTTAAACATTTATGCAAATTAAAATGCGATGAAGCTCAAGGTTACCTACTTGGACATCCTATGCCTAAAGAACACGCCTATAACGCCCTTAAACGACTTAATCTAGCGACAGAGAAGCAACTTATTGTCGTTAATCAGTGAGATTTCTTTGACTTAATATGTTATAAACGCATGGCGTTGAATTAGAATTCTTCGACTCATTGCTTTCATCGTACATCTTTACTAATTCTATTAAGAGCCGAGATCAAATGAGAGTTTCTAGCTATATTGGGTTCATTTTTGTGTTTTCTGTTTCATGCCACATGACAAATAGCTACGCTGAATCTACTGAACCCAAGGCTGCTTCTGTCTTGAATTCTATAGAAAAGCAAGCTAAAGAGAAGCCTACCTCCCCTTCCGCTGCAACGACGAAAATCCGAGGCTTGGTTAAGCCATTACGTGAAGCTGTGCTATCAACCGATGTAATCGCTAAAATTACGCATATTAATGTCAAAGAAGGAGATCCTTTTAAGCAAGGAGAAAGATTAGTACAGTTTGAATGTAGCCGACAAAGAGCGCAGCTAAAAGCAGCGGAAGCTGAAGTTTTAGCCAAAAAAATGGTTTCCGAGAATAACGAAAGTCTGTCGGCATTTAATGCCGTCGGCTCGCTTGAACTGGAAGTATCCAAAGTTCAGTTGGATAAGGCCATGGCAGAATTGGAAGCAATCAAAATTGGCAATTACTTCATTTGCTCTTTTAGAGCGCCTTGGGATGGACGAGTTACTGAGATTAAAGCAAACGCACATGAAGTGATTGAACCAGGTCGTGAAATCATGAAAATCTTGGATGACAAAAATCTTGAGGTTGAAATGATAGTTCCATCCGGTTGGCTAAAATGGATAAAACCGGGCATCAATATTTCCATGGTAATCGATGAAACAGGAAAAAATTATGATCTTGAAATATCCAGAGTTGGAGCTCGCGTTGATCCTGTTTCTCAAACCATACGTATCTTTTCAAGTTTTAAAAGTGATGCGACGGATGTTTTGGCTGGAATGAGCGGATCCGTTATTATTAATCTCCCAGATTAATGTTGATCTAGAAAGAACACATAAGGATCAATGTGTCATGAATGAAAGGAAAGAGTTTCCAGAGGAAAATAAGGCAACTTTAATCCTACTTCAGTTAGAAGCAGACGCGCGTAACGCAGAAGACTTATTGGCACTACATTACCTTATTGTCAATGAAACACGGCGTTTACTAAAATATCGGCATGCAACACTCTTAAAAGCTGTTGGGCAAATAAACTCTAGTTTCCAAGTAATCAGAACATCCGGCCTTACCGTAATTGATCGTTCAATTCCCAAGAACCAATTGATTGAACGCATCATTCATCACCAAAGAAAAGAATCTTCAAATGACCAGCCCTTTCCAGTCATTTTTGAACAGCTCCCAAATGAATTACAACAAGATTGTCAGAGCTTATTGTTACCATTCCCTGTTTGGGTTGGCATGCGATTGCCAAGTGGCACATTAATAGGTGCTTTATGGCTTGAAAGGGAAACCGCGTGGAGTAATAACGAACTATTCTTGATGAAACGACTGGCCGATACTTATGCACATGCTTGGGGCTATTTTGATAAACATCGGCAATTAAAAATATGGCTAGTTTCTAGAAAAACTCGATGGGTAATTGGGATCATGACAATGATCTTGTTTTTTCTACCCATCCAACACTCAACTCTGGGATCCGTTAAAGTCATTGCCAAAGATCCATTGATTGTGAGTGCGCCTATCGACGGAGTAATCGCATCCATACCCGTTGAGCCTAATCAACTGATCTCTCAAGGACAAACATTATTCAATTATGAAGATACAAGCTACAGAAATGAATATGTGATTGCTCAGCAATCCCTAGCTGTCGCCGAAGCCGAATTGAAGAAAGCAACTCAAAGTGCATTCCAAGATGAAAAAAGTAAGGCGGAAGTTGCCTTATTAAAAACAAAAGTTGAATTAGCTAATATCAAGAGAGATTACGCCAAAGAAATGCTTGATCACCTTAATGTGATCGCAGATAGAGATGGATTTTTGTTATTGGGTGATAAGCTAGAATTAATTGGGAAGCCAGTGATTGTTGGTGAAAGACTTATGGAAATCGCAGAAACGGGTAAGTTTATGTTTCGTATTGATTTACCCGTTGAAAATAACATTGAATTTTCTATAGGAACTCGGGTAAAAATATACCTGAATATTGACCCGCTTAAGTCAATCAGCGCAGAAGTTACTAATATTGGTTTTCGTGCCGAGGTAGTGCCAGGAGATATTCTGGCTTACCGAATCGATGCAGAAACAACAGAGACAACCGATCATCTTAGAATTGGTTGGCAAGGTACAGCTAAAATATATGGTAATTCGGTTAATTTATTTTTTTATCTTTTCCGTCGACCTCTTGCGGCCGCTCGCCAATATTTAGATTTTTAAATTAAGAGATTGGCATGATGCTCTGGCACAAAAGAAAACATGTCTTCAAATAATATTCACCCCTTACCTTCATTACGAAGCGATTTACATTTCTTAAAAGCACCTAATGCTCACGATGGATCAACCACGTGGACTTTATATGATCCTGTAAATAATCGTTTTTACCGGATAAGCATCTTGATTCACCACATACTGAGCAGATGGTCAATCAATGATAGCCAACAGATAATAGATCAGATCGCCAATGAAACTGTTTTTAAACCGACACAAGGAGATGTAGCAACTCTGATTAACTTCCTGCAGCACAACCAATTAACGAATCAATCCCACACTCGGCCAGCCTCTGAATATTTAGTGCAACATAGGAAGGCTCATGCAAATTTCTGGGAAAAAATAGCCCATCAATATTTGTTTTTTCGCATTCCTCTTTTTCAACCTGATGCGTTTCTGAATCGAACGTATCCTTTTATCAAGCAATTCTTTTCTGTTACTTTCCTAAGTTTTGCCATTCTGATCTGCATAACGGGCTTATACCTGGTTTCACGTCAATGGGACGTGTTTGCGAACACATTCCTTCATTTTTTTTCGTTGCAAGGCATTCTAGTTTATGCAATTGCGTTAATAGGTGTAAAGACTATTCACGAACTTGGGCATATATATACAGCGAAGCATTATGGTTGTCATGTGCCTAGTATGGGGTTAGCCTTTATGGTTATGGTGCCAATGATCTATAGCGATATGTCGGATACTTGGCGACTATACTCAAAAAAACAACGAATACATGTAGCCGCGGCTGGGATTTTGAATGAACTGTTGATGGCTGGTATTTGTTTATTTATTTGGGCATTTTTACCCGAAGGGATATTGCGTAGCGTTTGTTTTGTAATTGCGACTACCAGTCTAATTAGTAGCCTGCTGATCAATATCACACCTTTTATGCGTTTCGATGGTTACTACATTTTGTCTGACTGGTGGGGCATCGACAATTTGCAGCAACGATCATTTCTATTAGCAAAATGGAAATTGCGCCAACTACTATTTGGATCCGTCGAAGAAAAACCAGAGCATTTTTCTCCTGAAATAGAATTTAAATTGATTGGCTATGCATGGTTTACCTGGCTTTATCGTTTGATTCTATTCATTGGAATTGCTCTACTGGTTTATCATTTATTTTTCAAAATATTAGGCATTATTCTATTTGCAGTGGAGATAGTTGCACTGATTCTTGTTCCTCTTTTTAAAGAATTCAGGCATTGGTGGATGCTAAGAAATAGCATCCAATTAAATAATCGGCTACGAATATGGATGCTTATTTTAATAAGTTCTATAAGCCTCTTATTTATCCCCTGGAATTCACATATTTATATTCCTGGAGTACTAACCTCAGCAAACTACAGTACGATTTTCACACCTGAATCCGCTCAAATTGTTTCTATTGAGATCCAAACAGGACAAAAAGTAGACAAGAATCAGGTCCTGATAGTACTAAAATCACAGAAGCTCGACGTAGAAATAGAACTTACGCGCAAGCAACTCGAAATGCTAGAGCTGCGCGCTACAAGAGCAGTAGTCAGTCGTCAAGAGCAAGATAATTTACAGGTAATACTAGAAGAAATTGCATCAGAATCCAGCAAGCTGGAGGGATTGGAGAAACAGCAGAAAAAACTTAGCCTACGCGCACCATTTTCCGGTGTCATCACAGAAATGGATGAAACACTGCACGTGTCTCGTTGGGTTAAAAGTGCCACGCCTCTCTTTTCTATTATGGACTCGAACACTTCTGAAATCAGAGGCGTTGTCTCTGAATATGAACTGAATCGAATTGAGCCAGGGCAACAAGCTTCATTCTATCCCGAGGATATTCAATTACCCAAACTAACGGCCTCCATTGATAGAATCGACAAAAGCGAAATCAGGAGCCTTGATTTGAGCTATCTAATTTCAAACTATGGCGGAAGTGTAGCTACTCGGAACAGCAAGAATGGTACATTTGTGCCGGAGGCAACAATTTACGCCGTCTACTTAAATAATGTTTCCTCCTCAGTTCCACAAAAAGAAATCAAGGGAAATATCTTTATTTCAGGCACTCCCATTTCACTCGCAACGAGAATCTATGAAATGATCACATCTGTTTTTATACGAGAAAGCGGCTTTTAATATGCTCTATTGGCTGGTATTTTGCTTGAAAACACATACAAAAACATTATTTAGAAACCTCACAAGTGTTAATAACTTGGATTAGTTCAGATCTAATTAACAAATCCTCCAGCTTCGCATCATGGGGAAATACAATGCCAACTTTACCGGACGGGGGTCTATTTGTTGCATCAACAGTTTATATTGATCCAACTGAAATTGATAACGAAGCTGTTCACGATTAAGGAATTCCTGCAAATCTGCACCTTGGTGACTGCTTATTTTGTAATCTATAATCCAGCGTGTTTTGTCGAAATCATAAAAGGTTCTATCAATTACTCCTTTAATAAAATCATTGTTCACCACACCGGTAACTTTTAATTCGTTTTGTGCATTCTGTTGTGGACCGAGTATCCATTGACCTATGTGATCTGTTACCGCATTCGTCAATGCACATGTTATTTGATCAATTGCGTCGTTTAATTTTTCTTCGCTTGCATTCAAACCCACCGCAAATAGATTTTTTTTGAATTGATCCTGCATCGATTGTATTCTTTCTGCATTCCATTCACGCATTTCATCTTCTGCAATCTGTTGCAGCCATCGATGCGCCACTATTCCAACACATCGGGCAATTTCACTGGCCCAGGAAAATTCAATGGCATGTTCAAACACTTCGTTCGAGGGCGGCTCTTGCCAAACCATAGCAGAAAAAGCATCAGGCAATTTCCAATCTGCGGGCAAACGATAGAAATTTTGATTGATCGTTTTGCTATCTTCCAGTGGCGAGCGCGTATTAATCTCAATTTGCGCTTTTTTTGCTGCATCCCAATAATCAGGCGCTACAACTACCCACAACTGTGATAGTAAAGAACGCGTGCCGGGTTCTTTAACAAGCGGCTCTTGCTGTGTAGTATCCCAATTAACATGACCTAATAAATGCAGGTATTTTCGTGCTCGGGTAGCGGCAACATAAAGCAATCGTACTGACTCAAATTGCTCTTTTTCCTGGTTGAGATTATCAATCCAGCGATAGGTAGAATCTACTGGTTCACCAGTTTTTTCGATGGAAGCCAATAGAAGATCAGTTAATACATTTTGTCCGGTGTTTTTTTCTTGACTCGGTTGCTCGATCCACTTTAATAATTGTTTGTCTTTATTGCGAGGATTGCGGCCCAACCCAGGGACAATAACGGTATCAAACTCAAGCCCCTTGGCCTTATGGATGGTCATAACCTGTAACCGATCATCGGCGCTTGGATCGGGTAATGCATATAACTCACTCAGACCTGCTTCAAAATTCGTAATGTCCGAAATACTGCACGCACTTTCCTGATTTTCCAAATAATCCAGAAAAACCATTGCGTCACTTAAATCGATTTCACTTCGCGTGTTTTTTCCATTATAAGTATTTACACAACCTGGCCCACCCAGTATTCGCCAGACTGCCTCAACCGTATCGCGTAATGATCTGCGCTGGCGATGATCAATGCAAAGCTGCAGCACGCCCCTTAATCTGTGAATGCGCTCGACAGCATCGGTTGAAAGATTGCTCCAATGGTGTTCGTCGCACAATAATTCCCAGACCGTTAATGCGTTTGATGTAATCTTACTTTGGCTATGCTGTTGTTCGGAATCGATTAAAGCAAGCAGGTCATCTAAGCGAATTCCACAAAAAGGTGTCCGTAAAAGGGCAATCCAAGCAATACGATCAGCTAAATTGAGAAGTGCGCGGGTCAAAATCCATAAATCCTGCACAACGGACTTGTCTCGTAGTGGTTCAATCTCAATCGCTCGGAAGGCTATCTTGGCTTTTTTGAGTTCCGCAGTAATCGCGATCAAGTGATTTCGATTGCGTACCAGAACTGCAATCGTATCGTTTGGATTCTTACGTCTGGTTTCCACAAGAATGTCGAGTACTTGATAAGCTTCTTCAATATCATTGCGGGTCAAAAAAGGATACACTTTAACTGCCTGTGTAGCATCCAAAGCATGGATAGCTACCGAAGCAGCATACGCTACGGCTCCCTTGGAAATATCTTCTTCATCAGGCATCACGCGACCAAAAGTATCATTCACCCAATCTACAATACCTTGCTGTGATCGGAAATTGGCTTTCAGTGTGATCGGTTGCAATGTAACGTTGCCTATTCCTTGCTGTCTTGCTTGCAGAAAAAGCCCCACTTCTGCTTCACGAAAACGATAAATGGATTGCATGGGATCGCCTACCGTAAATAAGGTGCGACCATCTCCTGCTTCCCATCCCGCTGTTAATTTCTCAATTAACTGGAATTGACTGATCGAAGTATCCTGGAATTCATCAATCAGTAGATGCTTGATGCGATGATCCAGGGCCAAGGCCAAATCGGTAGGAAATTCTGAATCTCCAAGTGCTAGCAAAGCTCGCTGGGTAACTTCGGCGAAATCCACCTGGCCAGATTGTTGGAAAACAGTTTCCAGCGCTGCTACCGCGTGGTGCAATAAACTGGTAATCGCGGCGATGATTTGCCATTGTTGGTCAGAATAATTAGGGGGTGGCAGTGACCGGATAGCCTGCAGTGATTGTCTAAATGCTTCGTTTGGTCGCAACGATTCCAATAAATCCATCAATCTGGCTTTCCATGCTTTTGTCGATGCTTTTTCTTTTTGGTTATTGGCAGAAGGAAAACCTTCATTGACCGTGACTTTCTTGCGCCACTCCCCTTTTGCAGTCAACAACAACGCCGCTATCCCGTTCCAATGCTGAATGCTAGCTGTAGATAGATTTTCTAATTCACTAGCCATGCTAACTTCTGAAGTAGGCGGTACTGATCCGCTTTGGTTAAGATTACCTGTTGCATATCTTATTAATTGCAGCAATTCATTTTGAAATTCGAGTGGAAATAATCGATAAGCCGATTGCAGCGCATTGTTGCGTACATTTTGCAACGCTATTTCCAACTCCTCTCTAGGCTTCTCAGTCATTAAATGACGTAGCCATTGATCACGCTTTGCTAGCATCTCTGCGACTAAAGATTCCACGCGGGCCCAGTCATTATCTAAATGCACCAATAACTTCTTTATGTCTTGTGCAATCACCCCATTTTTTTCTATCAAATCCAGGGTGATACGGGCCGCTTCACGATAAAGATCATGAGCATGTTCAGCGATTCTTGGCGATGCACCAAATTCTGATAAAACAGGCATTTGCCGTACTAGCGAAGCGCATAATGCGTCAATGGTTTGTATGCGCAATCTCTGCGGGTTACTAACCAGTTGCCAACCCAATTGTTGATCCCGATCCAGTACCGCCGCTGATAATTCGTAATTCAATCGATCCTGTTCCATACCCGAATTGCTGTGTTCTTCACCTTGACGAATCTCCAGCGCCGCTAAAACACGTGTACGCATTTCTGCAGCAGCTTTACGCGTGAAAGTAATGGCAATAATTTCTTCGGGTGAATCGACACAAGTCAGTAATCTTAGATAACGTTGAATTAATAACGTGGTTTTTCCAGATCCAGCCGGCGCCTGAACGATAAACGAATTTTCCGGGTTTAATGCACGGTAACGTTCCGAAGCATCAGGAATAGGACGATTAACCATCATTCTCACTCGTTGATTCTATGAAAGAATCGACGCTCAAACGCTGAGAGACTCGACAGATCAATTGCATGTCACACTGTTGACATGTTGCAGGATAGTTTTTAGGATTAACACGTGCATCACCACTAGAAAATCCTTCAGCAAGCGCTATCAATTGCTGCTGCCAAGTTGCTACTAGTTCCCGCCAAGAACTAAAGTGTTTAGAGCCAGTTAGCTGCGAATAAGCTTTCACATCTGGCAGTAAATCCGAATCTTGCAAAATGCCTATAAATCCAAATTCACCCGTTTTGACGATGGCAAATGCAATACCTGCCGCGTGTTGGCGTAAATTCGCCATAACTAAATATAGCGGTAACTGAGGCTCATCCAAGCGATCACCGATCAAAGTCTGAATCGATTGCCGATTTGTCTTGTAATCGATAATGACTGATTGACCATTTTCCAACACATCGATGCGATCTATGCGAACATTTAGAGTCAGATTACCAACCTGAATAAGCTCTTTTTGTTCGATTGATGCTACCGTGAAATCCGATCGTTTCCTTTCGGTATCCAACCAATTGTTGAGTACATTCGTCAAACGCTGTAATTCAATTTCATAGAAACCTTGAGAAAACTTAGCACGCTTATCCGATTGCAAATTAGATAGCGCATTATTGGCGCTGCTCGCGAGTATCTCCTCCAAATTCGTACCACTGAGTGTATCTAGTTTTGTTTTACTTGCTAATTCTTTCCATAGGTAGGCCAAGGCATCATGAATGAGTATGCCTCGTTCCATGGCATTCAGTCCGTTATGAGGTGTTTCTAAGCGCTTTACTTTTAGCCGATGCTTAATCAAAGCGCGAATTGCACATGCAGCATAATCCTTGATAACAGCAGTACCTCCTGTGATAGGCTGTTTAAGGGTTTCTAACGGTAATGGAAAGGTTTGATGATCTTCGATCGCCTCCAACGCACAAGACTGAGCAATCCGTTCATCATATGATTTCCAAGAAGGCAGCTCGACAGAAATTTCCGCAATCGAGTGAATTAATGGACTTGGTAATAACGCACGGCCATCGTTACTGTTTTCGGGGTAACTTAGGATCACTTCATCAGCACTTAGAAACCATCGCTGCATCAATTTCTTAGAATATGCGAATGCTTGTGACGAAGCGCCAAAAGGGAATGCTGTTTTGGCCTGCAATTCCAGCGGGATAAATGGATTAGGATTCGCACTCAAAGGCCATTGCTCGTCTGAGAGACCCATCACCCACAAATGATCAAATGTGATTAGATTGGCTTCCAATACACCCAAAATCTGTATTGGCACAGACGGTGATTCAGATTGAAATAAGGTGTCATGCGTTATTTGTTTTAAATGCAACACTGCTTCAGAAAAAGAGGCTTCCGACTTAACACGATCTAACGATGCAAAATCTACCAGCAACGATTGCCATTTCTGGTAGGCTTGATATTCATCAGAATCTAAATGTCGTTCGCCTGGGAAACCCAATACTTGCAACAATTCAGCAATAATTTGCGCAAAAATAACGTAATTGCCCGAACTCAACTGCTTTACTTTACAAAAAGCGGTTAGCTTATTTAAACATTGCAGTAATAGTGGACAAGATATTCCTTCATCAATTTGTTGTATCAATCCAATGAAACGATCAAGCGTTATCGTGGGTTCGCTAAACCGGCGTAATTTGGCATCCAGTAATGCACGCGGCATTTTCTCACTTTCTGCGCCGGCGATAAAAGGTGAATGCAAAAGTTGACTCGCACGACTAAACGGAATCTCTACTTGCAACAAATCAAGGCAAATCAAAGCTGAGTCAATCAACGGATAAGAACTCAGAGGAAGTCCCAGTGATAAATTAAAAGGAACCACCCGACGAGCAATTCCTGGTAATAAAGAATGCGCATCAGGATATACCACGGAATTAAAAATACGCAGAATTGCGCTGCGATAATTGGCTAAATCGGGTACTACGATACCGATAGAAGCTTGAGGATTTTCTTCCAAACGTGTACGAGCCCAAATAGCAGCCCGCTTAATTTCATCGTTGCTGGTTATAAATCCAATCCGACCTATTTTCTTGGAACAACGATTCGCATCAATTTGGTGAGAAGAAATGGAATAGGCAACCGTGACTTCACAATTACTGTTTTGGAGTTTTTCTAGTAATTGAATCTGCTGCGGAGTAAAGAAATCAAAGCCGTAGCAGATCAATGAAGTTATTTTTTTTATAGGTATATTTTGATAGTTTTCAGCAATCCAGTCACAAAGCTGCGCTTGATCAATTTGTAGATGATTGCTCGTTGTTTCTTCGTATAATTTAGCCCATACTAAAAAAGTACCAGCATCATCACCGAGAAGATAATGTGCAAATGCCTGGTAAATTTTCCAGGCATGCAGAAACTGCCATGCCTCTTGCGCTAGTTTAGCCGTTTGGGAATGTTGCAGTAAGCCATGTCCTATATCTGAGGAGCAAATAATCGATTCCCACAACAACCGCTCCTGCAACACGGAAAGCAATCGTGGTACAACTTGCGCTTGCGATGAATAAAGCGCATCAGAGTATATTCTTTCGAGAAAAGCGGAAAACGGCAGAATATCCGCCGTATGCCATGCTGCTTTTGCAGAACGAGCGTTGTTCCAATCAAACTTCCTTGTCAACGTCAAAGCCAGCCTACGGTTCGGAGTAACAACCGTAGCGCCCGTACTGAGGCGACTTAAAACTTCATCTAAGGGGATTTCTGAAAATTTAGGAAATCTGCCGGTCATGCGGTGGCAAAATTACCGCCGTAGTCAATCAACGTTCCAATTGATCAAACTTGTCAATAACTTTGGCCCAGCTATCAGCATCAGGTAATGCCTCTTTCTTCTCAATAATCGGTTGCCATTCTTTGGACAGTTCGGCATTTAATGCAATAAAATGCGTTTGTCCATCAGGCACATCATCTTCTGCAAAAATTGCCTCTACCGGACACTCTGCAACACACAGTGTACAATCGATACACTCATCCGGATCAATAACTAAGATATTAGGCCCTTCACGAAAACAATCTACCGGACATACATCCACACAATCTGTATACTTACATTTGATACAACTTTCAGTTACTACATAAGCCATGACAACTCTTCCTTGCTAAACGCTTTGTACAAAATAGAATCTTATATTTTAGCAGAATTCCCATAAACAAAGCCAACATCAAACCTGCTAAATAATGCGAGAGTTGCATATATTTTTTGTAGCTGCTGTTTCATATTGATCAGCTGATCGATTAGAACACGATGAATCAAAAAATAAGCTGATAAGAAACTACTAATCTTTAATGCGGGTAATCTTAATGATGTCTTTAATGTGTCTTAATCCTCGCATCACTTGAGCAAGATGCTGGCGATGATTGACTTGTATAATAAGGCGCATATAAGTGTAATCATCCCCACTTTCCATATCGATATCATCAATATTGGATTCAGCTTTGGCGATTTCAGCTGCAACTTGCGCTAATACACCCTTTTTGTTTGCTGCAGTAACTCGAATACTTACTTCAAAAGTTTTAGCAATATCTTTACCCCAAGCCACATCCAGGCAATTCGAGCAGTTCTCCGGGCTTTTCTGACTACTAGCAATGACTGAGCAGTCGTGCGTATGAATGATGAGGCCATGCTCCTTTTTAATGATGCCGGCAATTTCATCGCCTGGGATCGGTCGGCAACATTTAGCGAATTGAACGGTCAACCCTTCGGTTCCCAATATCATGATGGGGCTTGCTATTTGTTCGCTAGTAATAGACTCGAAAGGAGAGGTGAGTCGTTTTGCGATGACAGCGGGAAGCTGTTTTCCTAAGGCCATTTCTGCTAACAAATCTTCTTTAGACTTCACACCGCTATCACGAACGAGTTTTTCCCACTGCACTTCAGTGATCGCTTCCGGATTGATATTGAATGATTGCAATGCCTGGTTTAATAAACGTTCCCCTAACTTCACTGATTCATCATATTGAATATTTTTGAGAAAATGACGGATATGAGAACGCGCTCTCCCGGTTACCACATAACTGAGCCAAGCAGGATTAGGTTTTGCGTAAGGTGCCGTAACGATTTCAACACGATCACCACTTTTTAACTTAGTACGTAAAGGAGCGCTTTCACCGTTAATCTTTGCCGCAACACAGCAATTTCCTATATCCGAATGTACTGCATATGCAAAATCAACCGCTGTGGAACCTCTTGGTAGTGTTAAGATTTTTCCTTGCGGAGTAAACACATACACATCCCCTGGAAATAGATCAATTTTGAGATGCTCCAGGAATTCCAAAGAATCAGAAGTATTTGATAACAACGCCTCTAGTAATCCTTGTAACCATTGACCAGATTTCAAGTGTTCGTTTTTGAACTCGCTATTATCTGAAGACTTATAAAGCCAATGCGCCGCTATGCCATTTTCTGCAACACTATGCATGTCAATCGTACGAATTTGAATCTCAATAGGCAAGCCAAATGGCCCTAATAAAGTGCTATGTAATGATTGATAACCATTGTTCTTAGGAATAGCGATGTAATCCTTGAATTTCCCAGGAATAGGGCGATACAATCCATGTAATATTCCCAAGGTTACATAACAGGCAGGAATATCTCTAACAATCACTCGAAAACCATAAATATCCAACACTTCAGAAAAAGACAAATGCTTATCCAGCATTTTAGTATAGATGCTATATAAATGCTTTTCCCGACCGGTTACCTCCGCATCCAAGCCGGCTTCTTTCAGTTTCATTTTAATTGCATCAAGGATTCTGCCAACCACCATACGGCGGTTACCTCGCGCTGCTTTTGTGGCTTTAACCAAGACGTTGTAGCGCATTGGGTAAGAATAGCGGAAACCCAGCTCCTGCAATTCTTGAAAAACATTATTAAGCCCTAATCGATAAGCAATGGGAGCATAAATTTCTAGCGTTTCGCGTGCGATACTCTGTTGTTTTGCAGAATTCATGGATTCCAGTGTACGCATATTGTGCAACCGATCCGCTAGCTTAATCAAAATAACACGTACGTCACGCGCCATTGCTAGCAGCATTTTTCGAAAATTCTCTGCTTGTGCTTCTTCTTGTGTTTGAAATTTGATCTTTGCCAGTTTAGAAACACCATCTACCAATTCAGCCACAGAATCACCGAAGCGTTCGCTGATTTCAGCTTTGGAAATTTCGGTGTCTTCGACCACATCGTGCAACAAAGCCGCCATTAACGTAGGAGCATCAAGATGCAAAGAGCTTAAAATTCTTGCTACTGCAACTGGGTGGGAAAAATAAGGTTCTCCGGATTTACGAAATTGTCCTGAGTGCGCACCACTGCCAAAGGAATGCGCAATTTTC
This sequence comes from Nitrosomonas sp., assembly GCA_024281825.1. Taxonomy (GTDB): domain Bacteria; phylum Pseudomonadota; class Gammaproteobacteria; order Burkholderiales; family Nitrosomonadaceae; genus Nitrosomonas. The sequence goes on from JAMWZY010000011.1 coordinate 18,780, forward strand.
AGCTGTGCAACGTCTTCGGGTTTAAGATACTGCGCTACTTCAGAAAATAGAATTTCTGATTCAGGCATAAAATTAACAGCCTCTAAAAATCATATGTGAAAAAATACTGAATTTACTAACTGAGAAGAAACTATATTCTAACTGACTTCCAATAATTGGATTTCCAATAATTGTTATCCAGCCGAGATATCGTGACGCCTTTTCTTTCAGAGACATGCAGAAACTGGTTATTTTCTAGAAAAATACCGACGTGACCCGATTGAAAAGTCGTTTTGAAGAAAACCAAATCGCCCGCCTTTAACTCACTTTTATTGACTTCTTTTCCTAATCTAGTTTGCAATGCCGTTGTTCTAGGTAGATCCAGACCCAGTTTTGTTTTAAAAGTTATATATACAAAACCTGAACAATCAATTCCCGAGCGACTTAAACCACCATACCGATAACGAACACCCTGCCAATCGTTAAATTGAGAATACAGTACTTTCTTTACGTAAACGGAATCAGTCAGCTTAGCAGTGTTCAGTGATAACGAGCTTCTTTCTTGTAAAGCCCCACAGCTTATTAACAGGCTAATAACAGAAACCAGTACCGCAAACCGGACAATATTCTGTGTAATCGACATTGAATATTGGTCTCCAACAAGTGAAGAAAATTTAACTATACGCGATTGGTACGGGTTCCCATAGAGGACAACTTCGACAACACACTTCTGGCGATATCTTTTAATGGCACAACTTCATTGACACCACCAGCCGCAATCGCTTCTTTTGGCATCCCAAAAACCACACAACTAGCTTCATCTTGGGCAAAATTATAAGCACCAGCCTTGTGCATTTCTAACATTCCAGATGCGCCATCTCTTCCCATACCCGTCATAATAACGCCAATGGCATTCTTACCTGCACAGTTCGCCGCTGAACGAAATAGTACATCAACCGATGGACGGTGTCGACTCACCGGTTCACCTCGATTCAATTCGGTAATATAATTCGCACCGCTCCGTTTCAATAGTAAATGCGAGTGCCCTGGCGCGATAAATGCATGCCCTGGCAGAACACGTTCTTCGCCACGCGCTTCTGTCACTGATATCTTACAAAGACTATTCAACCGATTAGCAAAAGATTTTGTAAAGCCTTCTGGCATATGCTGCGTAATTAAGATAGCCGGAGAGTCAGGAGGCATTTGAACAAGAAAATCCTTGATTGCCTCCGTACCCCCAGTAGAAGCTCCAACAATGATCAATTTTTCCGTCGAAGCGATGCGATTGGACAGTGATGGCAAAACCGCATCTGCGGTATTGCTCTGGATCGCTGTGATCGCTATACGTTTTTTTAATCGCGCAGCTTTAGCAATACGAATTTTATTGGTAATTTCGCTGCTATATTCTTTAAGTCCATCAGCAATACCAATTTTAGGTTTTGATACAAAATCTACCGCCCCAAGTTCCAGAGCGCGAAAAGTCACTTCAGATCCTTTCTCAGTCAAAGTGGATACCATAACTACCGGCATTGGCCGAAGACGCATCAATTTTTCTAGAAAATCAATGCCATCCATACGAGGCATTTCGATATCCAGTGTCAGCACGTCAGGGTTCATCTCGCGAATCATTTCACGTGCCACGAGCGGATCGGCGGCAGCACCAATAACCTCCATATCGGACTCATTATTAATTATCTCGGTAAGTAGCTTACGTATTAATGCAGAATCGTCAACAACCAAGACCTTAATTTTGCTCATGATAATGCCTCAATTATTCTAATAGCTTACTTAAGAAAACAATTCAATTTCTCCGCCACCTACATTTACCTTATCTAAAGCCTGTTTATAAGCACTCTCGCGTACCGAAATTTCGGCATTACGAATATTTCTCAGTTTTTTTACCATGACCCTACTACTTTTTGGAAAGAAATAGACTTTGCGTGGAAATATATCGACCAAATCCTGCGCCACCACCCTTATTTTTTCCATCTTAAGAAAATTCAAGACGAAATCTGCATTTCGTTGGCCAATATTGGTAATGGTCATGCTCTCGATGACATTCCCGCCGCCAAACACTTTCGCTTCTAAATTCGATCGCTGGGCGCCTAGCTTTAGAAGTTGATTAATCAATATTTCCATTGCATAAGTGCCATAACGTGCTGATGCATTCAACGGATTATTAGAATCTCCCCCGGCATCCGGCAACATAAAATGATTCATTCCGCCAATTCCACTGCGGCTATCTCGGATACAAGCCGCCACACATGATCCAAGAACTGTCACCAACATCATATCTTTGTTGGTCACAAAATATTCACCGGGTAGTAACTTGACAGCTTCACTGTCAAAGTTCCGATCAAAATAAAAATTAGTTGCAAGATGTTCATCAAGAATCTGAGCCATAGCGTTGCCTCATTTATGAACTAATTCGTACACCGTTTTCTCACGTAACTTAAATAAATCAGATGCATGCTGAAAACTCTCTGAGTGTCCGGCAAATAACAATCCGTCGGGCGCTAATAGTGGAACAAATTTCTTCAGGATTTTATACTGCGTGGGTTTATCAAAATAAATCATTACATTACGACAGAATATTGCATCAAAAGGACCACGAATTGGCCAAACTTCATCGAGTAAATTTAGCTGCCGGAATGTGATCATATTGCGCAACTCTGGGCGAACTCTTGCTGATCCAGCATGGTGACCTTTACCTTTCAAAAAGAACTGGCGAAGTTTTTCTTTGGGAATTTTCTCCAGCCGATCTAGCGGGTAAATCCCAAGCTGAGCCTTTGCGAGTACATTAGTATCCAAGTCAGTCGCCAGAATATGCACCGGTGGAGTCATGGATTTAAACGCATTAGTCACTGCCATGGCCATTGAATAAGGCTCTTCACCTGTTGAAGAAGCACTACACCAAAGCTGTATTTTCTTCTGATTTTTACGCTGCTCGAGATGCTTCTCAAAGATAGGAAAATGGTGTTGTTCACGGAAAAAAGCCGTTAAATTGGTTGTTAGTGCATTCGTAAACGCTTCCCATTCTTCAGAATTGCCTTTTTCCAAAAAACCTAAATAATCTTTAAAGCTGTTCAGGCCATTTGCGCGAACTCGTCGTGCAAGACGGCTATAAACCATATTTTTCTTACTGGGTGATAATGAAATTCCTGCATGCTGATAAATAAGTTTTTTAATGCGCTCGAAATCTTGTTGAGTAAAAGCATATTCCCGTTCTTTATTATCAGCAATTTCATTGTCTGCGCTTATTACCATAGTATGTCAACCTAAATCCGTGCCAATTTTTATCTTTATTCTAGAAAACCTACCGCACAGTAAAAGTTGATCTGGAGATCACATCTCCGCGTGCGAATAGGTGTTCTATATTGTTAAGAAAATCGTATTGATAGACTTTATAAAATTGCGGGAAGTGTTGTATCTGAAAAATAAACAACAAACACCTCGGAAGAACCCAACATCACACGATTTCTTGTTGTGATGCCATTACTAAAGCTGTTGTGTCGAGAATGAGCGCAACTTTCCCATCCCCCATAATCGTTGCACCCGATACGCCTTTAACTCGGCGATAATTCGTTTCAAGACTCTTAATGACGACTTGATGTTGGCCAACTAAATCATCTACAAACAGTGCCGCTTTTCGCCCTTCTGCTTCCAGGATAACCAAAATGCCATCGTGTACTGAAATGACATTAGGATGTAGATTAAAAATCTCATGCAAAGCTATGACGGGGAGATATTCCCCGCGCACTTGTACTAGCCTGCCATTGCCGCTGACGGTTTTGATATCAGCAGCCGTAGGTTGCAATGACTCGACAATATAATTGAGTGGCACGATAAACATTTGATCGCCAGCCGTAACAGACAGTCCATCCAGTATTGCCAATGTCAACGGCAGGCGAATTGATATTCGTGTGCCAACGCCAAACGAAGACTCGATATCAATGCGTCCGCCTAAGCTTTGAATATTACGCTTCACCACATCCATTCCGACACCTCGACCAGAAACATCCGTAATGGCTTCAGCAGTAGAAAATCCTGCTTCAAAAATTAACTGCCAAACTTCCTGGTCGGTCATGCCATCATGAATCGACAATCCACGCTCCCGAGCTTTGGCAAGAATTTTTGCTCGATTGAGACCCGCACCGTCATCGCTGACTTCGATTACAATACTACCTCCTTGGTGAAACGCACGCAGCGTAATCGTTCCTTGCATTGATTTTCCTGCTGCTCTACGATTCTCAGGTTGCTCGATTCCATGGTCTAAACTGTTTCTAACTAAGTGCGTCAATGGATCAGCAATCTTCTCGATGAGTCCTTTATCAAGCTCGGTATTTTCACCGACTGTTTTTAATTCCACTCGCTTATTCAGCTTTGAAGCCAAGTCACGTACTACGCGGGGATATCGACTGAATACAAAACTAATTGGCATCATACGAATCGACATCACAGATTCTTGTAGATCACGAGTATTTCGCTCCAATTGGTTCATGCCACTGTGCAATTTCTCAAAAACAATCGGATCAAATTGAGAGGCCGTCTGAGCCAACATCGCTTGTGTAATCACCAATTCTCCAACCAGATTGATCATCTGATCAACTTTTTCAATACTTACTCGAATTGAAGAGGTTTCATTCGATGTAACAGGTGCATTAGCTTTGGTAGATGCTTTTGCTGCTTGACGCTGATCTGTATCTTTTTGGAGTAATGGTTTCTCTGTTATTTCCTGAGAATCTTTTTCCCTAGGTGCTGCAGGTGCACCTGGAAAAAAACCATAACCAGGTGAAGCCAAGACTTCTTTGGCTTTATAATGCATGGAAGCATCACTCTGATTGACTTCTTCTTTCAGCGCATTCTTAATACTATTCGATACCTCAGATTCAATCTTTAGTTTCTCAGGGTCCACGACAAAAGCCAGAGCCTCCCAAATCTCCTCTTCGCTATTCTCGGTAGCCAATTTTAGGCTGCACAAGTTATCACCACCACCCCTAGTTTCGCCTTCAAGAGCACCCAATAACTGAAGATTGCTAAATAAATTTTCTAATGCAGCCTCATTTAAACCAGATTTTGAAAATTCTATACAATAAATGTACTTTGGCTTATTCTCCGCTACGGTAGCCGCGCTTTCGTCAACCCGAAGGTTTTCTATCGGAGCATCAGCCCTACGCTCCGTGTTAGAGGGTTCTTTATTCGACTGTAGTTGCGTTTCATCACTTAATTTTTTCAACTCGTCTAAAACCATAGCTGCTTCCGCAGGGTCTGCCGCACCTTCGCCACGATGTCCCGCGAGTTGGTTTTTAATCACATCTCCCGCTTTGAGGAAAGCATCAATCATTTCACTGCGTACCTCAAGTTCACCTTTACGCAATTTATCAAGTAATGATTCCAGCATATGCGTTGTCTCCGTTATATCGACAAAACCAAATGTTCCTGCCCCGCCTTTAATAGAATGCGCAGCACGAAATATTGCGTTTAGATCTTCCAGGTCAGGCGAATTAACATTCAATCTAAGCAAACATGCTTCCATATCCGCAAGTAACTCTGAAGATTCTTCAAAAAATATCTCATAGAACTGTTCAAGATCATCACTCATAGATTGCCTATTTAGGTTTTCAAGTTAATGGATAGCCTAACACTGCGTTAAAACGAGCAAAGTAAAAAACAAAACCATAAAAATTAGTTATTCACTTAAATGAATCTAGCTGATGCATGAACTACCAAATTATTGGGTTTATTACCCAATCACTTTAGCAATCACTTCGAGTAACCGCTTCGGATCAAATGGCTTGACCAACCAACCAGTGGCGCCAGCAGCCCTACCTTTGGCCTTGATGTCATCACTAGACTCTGTTGTGAGCATCAAAATAGGTACCGTCTTATAATTGGACAATTTGCGCAGCAACGCCAAAAGCTTCAATCCATCCATTCTCGGCATATTGATATCAGTTAGCACCAGATTAACAGTATGCTGATTGGCTTTTTCAAGCGCATCTTCACCGTCAACTGCCTGAATCACTTCATAACCCGCACCTTTAAGCGTAAAAGCAACCATTTGTCTAATAGATGCGGAATCATCGACTGCAAGGATTGTTTTAGCCATTTACCTGTTACTCCTCTTACTTATTGTTAATTTGCATTGAAATCTTTTATGTCTATGAAGCGTTGTTAAAACAATTCAATATCACCCATTTGCATGCCTTGTTGCACTACAGGTTTCTTGTTATTTTTAGTTTTGGCGATATTGACTGCTTTGGTAATTCCTTCATGAATCGTATGCAACGCTGTCTTCCCATTCCTCCAATTATCTTCTCTATCAACACGTTGCAATTCCATATTAAGCATCTCGACTTGATGGGTGGTATGCGCTAAGAGCTGCGTCACTAAATCGCCAAACTGCAAAGAAGTGATTGCCATTTCCAATTCTTGTTCGATCTTATCGGCAATATTCATTTGCTTATCTAATAATTCCAGAATGGGTTTACTGGCTTCTGGAGAAGCCATTTTTTCAATCACCAAAACCATCTCATGGTGAGTTTTAGTCAATTTGCTGATGTAACGGAAGTTAATTACTAAATTATTTACGGCATCGCTGATCAGTCGATCAATCTGACCCAACTCACTTTTTATATTCATGAAGTATTCATCAGCTTCAACATTGCATAATGCATTCATTTCATCAGTTAACTGATTATCAATATTGTCACTATTAGACTGCATCTCAGTCATATTTTTCTCCCGTTCTTAGCGGACTTGAGAACCGATGCTCCTGATCTCCAATCGTAGTATTACGCACAGTGTTTTATTACCGATTTCGAATTGAGAGATTAATTGCTGGAATACAAACAATTTAGATTGCAAGCTTTTTAACTTGCAGCTTCGCTCATACGATTAGCCCATCCAATTGCTTGCATTTCAATGCTGGCTAATTCACTTAGACTCAGAAATCCTAACTCAGTCAGGATCGATTGCATCGTTTCGACTTCACTATTTTCATTGGCTTCCACTAGCTTCAATTCCTGCCCTAAACGACCACTACGCGATATGAGTGCCTGACTCATATCTTCAGAAATAGCCAGATTGTCCACTATCTGTTGCATGTCCATGCCGAGTAATACATCAAGAAGCGATAATATGCCGACCATAAAAGCTCTTTCATGGTGATTTTTGTCATGAGGTCGTTCGGCTATCGCGATTAATTCCATAAGCTTGCCACGCGCAGCTGCAGTTTGCAGTAAAGCGCTTGACATGTTGTCGCCTGACTGGTTAGAGGTGTAAAGCAGCAATTGAATCCATTTTTGCAATGGCTTGCGGCCAAGCACCATAATGGCGTGCTTAATCGAATTAACTTTTTGTGGCAATCCGCTAGCAACAGAATTTACCATTCGCATCAAGTTGTAGCTTAGGCCGGGTTGGTGTTTAAATTCTTTTTCGATTTCTTCTATATCGTTATCACTCGTGATAACAGCCAATAACTGCAACAAAGCTAATTTTCCTGGATCTGCACGTTTTATCGTTAGTACTTCAGGCTTAGCAAAAAAATACCCCTGAAACATTTGAAAACCCAACTGCATACAGTGTGTTTGCTGCTCGCGAGTTTCTACCTTTAATGCCAGCAATAACACAGGCCAACGATTTAATGCAGCCACCAGCTTAGTGAGACTTTCTTTATCGAGTTCAAGGACGTTTACTTTGACAATGCTCACGATAGTCAGCAACTGCTCTACTTGAGCGTTAATAGCAGTGACATTATCAAGTGCAAATTGATATCCGTTTTTTTTCAGCTCACCACAACGGAGTAAAAATTCTGGTGTAATTTCTGCAGTTTCTTTTAATTCCAAAACAACATGTTTACTTGGTAATAAAGAAATGATATCACTCATGATCAATTCGGGATCCGCGTTGATGAATCCACGTTGATTCCCAAGCACATTTTGGATACCAAATTGACCATAAGCGTTTACAATAACATTGGAAGAAGCCGCTAACTCGTTAGTGACAGTCACTCCTTCTTCATTCTCTTCTTGCCGAAATAGCAATTCAAATGCCACTAAATTCTGATCGCGATCTAAGATGGGCTGCCGTCCAAGAAAAAAGCCGGTCATACTAGTTCTCCACATTGATTCATAATTTTATCCAGCAATTTAGTGCCTCAAGGAAGCTCATCAAAGCGAAATAATATCCTCATCCATTACTGATTTCAGGCCACCGAAGGAATAGTGCAATTTTTCCCCATACGCTTAGCTTGATATAGCGCTTGATCAGCCCGACTAATCACCGAGTTTTGATTTTCACCAAAAGCGCGTAGAGCAACACCAGCACTAAAGGTAATCGGCATGAGTTGATTTTCGAGTGGAAGAGCGCTACTTTTTGCGAGGTTATTTTGTATTCGCTGCACAATTGTCAGCGCCTCTCCCATCTCAACATCAGGCAATAAAATGACAAACTCCTCACCACCAAAGCGTACTACCACATCAGTAGGGCGTAGCGTTTCCTTTGCAACGGTAACCAAACTAATCAAAACATTATCGCCATAGGGGTGCCCTAAACAGTCGTTGATTCGTTTAAAATCATCCAAATCAACCATAACAACCCCCAAGGATTGCGCATTCCTATCAGCACGGGCTGCTTCACGCTTAAAAATATCTTCTAAGCCGCGACGATTAAATGCACCCGTCATTTGATCTGTTTGCACAAGGCTGCGTAACTGTTCAACTTCATTTTTTAGAGATTCAATTTTTTGTTCCGCCCGCTTCACTTGTTCCTGCGCGACGAATGCTTCATCGCTGAATCTCACTTCCCGCGTTTCGGACAAAACAATATCAAGAATCCGAACGATTTCATCGGCATTTCTCGTATTACGTATCTGTTCAGCATATTGTTGAACTTGCTTATAGTATTTCTCTGAGTCAGTCATAGGCTTCTGCTCACTTTCAACTAAGTTTGGTGATTTAACCAGTCTCAACATTCCTCTTTTATTATTTGTGGCTTTTTGCATTACTAACCTCCTTATTAAGCGTATGAAGGCCTGCGCCGCGGACCAGGGGGTAGTTCGTTGGATTGCGAAGGAGAACCCATTCCCGCTTATACACTGCCATGTCAGCAACATTAACAGAGCAAGTTAGGGTTGGATTGAAGAAATAAAAAGGAAAACTTGTGTTATTTAAACTGTTTTAAAGAAATTCATTGATAACAGTAGGTTACAAACAGTCACTCGGCCATAAGTATCTGATTCTTGCCAGATCTCTTGGCGCGATATAGCGCTTCATCCGCTCGTTTGAAAATACTTTCTTGACTTTCGCCCGGATTAAATTGCGCAATACCCGCACTAAACGTTATCAACAATCGATTATTGTCATGCAGAAAGAATTTTTTGGTTAAATTGCGCCGTATCCTGGACAACACTTCAAAGGCTTCTTCTTTTTCCGTGTTCGGAAGTAAAACCACAAATTCCTCTCCGCCATAGCGTGACACAACATCTTCTGGCCGTGTTTTTTCTTTGATCGATTGAACTAGATAGATTAACGCATCATCGCCAACCTTATGGCCGTGTGTATCATTAAGTTGTTTAAAATTATCAATATCCAGTAGGGCATAACATAAGGAAACATGGTGACGGACTGAGCGTGCAGTTTCTCGCATAAATGCGCTATCCAAGCCTCGTCGATTCAATATGCCTGTCAGGTGATCTTCATGAACCTTCTCTCCCATCTCCATGAGGTCGGTTTCAAGCTGATTAATTTTTTCTTGTGCTTTAGAAACTTCGGCACGAGCTGCAAGAAAATCATTACGATAGCCATGCGCATTCTTTTGCATCTGCTTGGTTTCATCCATAATTAACCTAAGAAGCTGATTCATATCATTAATGTCATCTACCTTGCTGATTTTGTCTGAATAATCTTCAAGTTTTTCCTGGTATTCTCCAGTAGCATCGGTTAGTTCTTCAATGTTAGTAATGATTGAGGTCACCATTTGTTTCAGTGTTGTTTTGGCTTCATTTAAGCTAAGCCGAATCTGGCCTTGCTTTTGCGTTATTACCTCCAAACACTGCTCTGCTTCTTCAATCACCGCTTGATTCAACGGCTTTGACATCGTTACGCGCAATTTATCGATTTGGGTCTTAATCCACTGATCACCTGCTAATAATTCTCCGGCACTATCCATAAGCATACCTAGCAACTTTAATAATCCCTGACGAAGCGTTTTTTGATCTTTATCGTAGGCATTAAAATTACTACAGAACTGCTGGAAACACGTTACAAACAATGTCAATTCTGACTGGCTGCTTACTTGGCGAATTTGGTGCGCCAACTCTGTAGCTTCCTCTGACAAAGTGATATCTTCAATCTGACATGCCACAATTTGATCCAAAATTTGTCCAGCAATATCTACTATCTGATCAGCATCAAATTGGACATCTTGTTCCTTCAGCAATAACTTCTGTGTGTTTTCTACCTCTGCAACTACAGGTTCTGTCTCAGGCTGTACCAATTCGAGTGACGCTTTTTGCTGCCGTTCAGAATCGACCTGCGGTGATTCAGAGGGGACAATGACTAATGCCCCCCATGAATCGATCAATCCCTTTAGCTTGATATGTAATTGATTAGAATCCTTGGAGAATTTACTTAAAACTCGAGTAATGCCTTCCCTTTTCTTGGCAATCGTCAACTTACCGTTCTTATTTTCCAATTGTTTCAGTAATACTTCCAACGTTTCTCCCCAGTTCAGAGAATTTCCAGAAATCGAATTAGTATTATCAGTAGTCTGATTTGCAGTAGCATCATTGCTCAGAGAACTTGCTTCTGCTGAATTATTAGAAACTCCGGCAATTTGATTATAAAGTTTGTAATAATTATCAGGTGTTGGAGGAATTTTCAGTGTAGCAAGTTGCTTTAGGGTTTCACGAGCAACAATTGTTGGGTTTGCGTTTTTTAACTCATTCATAGCTATTCAATTCGAAGGACCACGATACGGAAAAATTATTGTAAGCGACTGCCTGTATTTATGCCTTATTCATGCCTAGCCACTTTACACATTAAAAAATGAAGCAAGTATATCGATTAAATTCTCCCTCATTGCAAGAAAAACAATTCATTAATCAACCAATTTATTTTTTATCGCATAACGAATGAGTTCAGAGTTATTGGTCAGTTTTAACTTTTCCAATAAGCGCGCGCGATAAACACTCACTGTTTTGGGACTTAGAAACATTTCACCAGATATTTCAGATAATGTTTTCCCCGCAGCAATAAAACACAAAGTTTGATATTCTCTATCTGACAAAGTGGAATGAAGCGGTTTATCGGCGTCAGTATTAATGATATTTGCTAACTCTTGTGCTACTGCTGGACTGACATATTTATTACCAGTTGCAACCTGGCGAATCGCCACAACCAATTGCGCTGGTGCACTTTGTTTGTTTAGATAACCAGCAGCGCCTGCTTTTAATGCACGAATTGCAAATTCATGCTCGTTATGCATACTCAACATCAAGACAGCAAGGGTGGGTCTATCTTTTTTAACTTGCTTAAGAATTTCAATGCCGTTTCTGTCAGGTAGCGATATATCAAGCAACATTACATCAAAAGATTGCTGTCGCGCGATTTTAACTGCTTGAAACCCTGTTTCAGCTTCCCCGGTCACTTTAATATCATCTGTCTCGCTAAGTATTTGTTTTAAGCCTTGACGAACGATTGCATGGTCATCAGCTATCATGACATTAATCATATATATCTTCTGCTATTCAAAACCATGAGATCACTTCCTCATTGAATGATTGGCAAAATATTCTCTATTAATTTCAATCTCAAAATCAATAGCTTCCTGTGTTGATAGTATATTCTCCCCTTTAGGAATAAGGATAGTTACCTTTGTTCCCTCATCAGGACCTCCGGAAATATAAAAGCTTCCCTTTAACTGTTGACAACGTTCCCTCATCCCTCTAATTCCAAAGGAATCATGTTTCTCCATGTCGGCGCTAGTGATACCATGACCATTGTCACCAATCTCAAGAAGAATTATTTGATCTAGATCAGCGAGCGTGACATGCACTTGAGATGCTCCAGCATGCTTCGAAATATTTGTAAGTGCTTCCTGGAATACACGAAAAATTGCAATGGCCAAATCAGAGTCTAACGTTATGTCATCACTGTCACAAGAAACTTTGCAGGCAATTCCTGTACGACCACTAAACTCCTTAGCTTGCCATTGCACTGCAGCGACGATACCACAGTCCAAAATACCTGGACGTAAATCTAAAGAAATACGACGTGTGCTGTCAATTACACGATCGACTAGCGATTCAACTGATTTCATTTTTTGTTGATAAAACTCGGGATTTCTAAATTCCCGATCAATGCATGGAAATAGTTCACATTTGATAGCCGTTAAGGTTCCTCCTATGTCATCGTGAATCTCTCGTGCAATACGTGCGCGTTCTTGCTCTTTGACTTTCTGCATATAGGAAGACAACTCAGCTAATTGCTCACGTGAACGCGCTATTTCACGCTCAGCTAACTTATTGCGAGTTATATTAATCATAATGCCATCCCACACCATTGCCTCATCATCTATCCTTCTCGGTGTGGCACGTAAGCTAATCCATTTGATATCACTATCGCCCTTAACTTGAATACAACCCTCCCAGTCCCAGGTAGAAAGTTGTTCCGCAGATACCACAAATGATTGCCGATAAGATTCTCTATCGTTAGGTAATATTAATTCAGGAAATAAGCCAGAGTTATCAATTAGTTTTTCTGGACGCAAGCCCAGTAATGTTTCACTGGCATCACTTGCGTATAAGAAACTAGTCTCCCCATTACTCGTCAACAAAAACTGGAAAACAACACTCGGAAGATTGGTTGTAATTGCCTGAAATAAAGCTTCACTTTTTTGTAATGCACTCTGCGCGATGATAAAACGTTGGTAATTCTCAGCTTCATTTAGAATCCGACGTATTACAGGCACCAATCTAGCAGAATGGCGTTTCATCATGAAGTCATATGCGCCCAAGGCCATAATATGTTCTGCTACTGCTTCGCCGACATGACTGGATAATATAATTAATGGAATATCAAGTTCTTTTTCACTAAGAATCCGCAGCACATCACAGACAGTTAATTGCGGCAAATCATAATCGGATAAAACTAAATCCCAGTGATGGTTTGACAATGCGTCCTGTAATGCTCCAATTGAGCTTATTTGTAAGTATTCTGTTTGAAATCCGCTTCTAGTAAGCAATAACACTATCTGCTCTACATCCTGTGCAGAATTTTCAATCATTAGTACTTTCAGTTTATCTCCACTGACCATCTAACCCCTTCCTGGTCGAAGCTGACAACCTAAATTATGCCCTATCAATTAACCAACTGAATTTTTAAAGTATCTTACAAGATTATTCGCAAATGACATAGCCATTTATTTCGTTAATTACCAACATAAATCAGTCAATTAAGTATTAATTCTGAGCTATAAAATTCTAAACTTTTGAAAATGCTATCCGATTACTGCTACAACAGCGGTTACAAACCCTCTTGGATTGCGGGGAAAACCAATGGAAATGGCAATTTTGCCAATATTACTTAGTAAAGTAAAAGGAGAACCCAAATGCCACAAATCATTAATTCAAATGTTGCCTCATTAAATGCACAGCGTAATTTAAATACTTCACAATCATCACTGAATACCTCTCTGACACGTCTTTCTTCTGGTTTGCGTATCAACAGTGCAAAAGATGATGCAGCAGGTTTAGCAATTTCAGAACGAATGACCTCACAAATCCGTGGTTTGAACCAAGCAGCACGGAATGCAAATGACGGTATCTCATTGTCACAAACCGCTGAAGGTGCTCTGGGAGAAATCGGTAACAATTTGCAACGTATTCGTGAACTGGCCGTACAATCAGCCAACGCAACCAACAGTGCCAGTGATCGCGCATCGATCCAGGCTGAGGCTGCACAATTAACGGCTGAAATAACCCGCGTTGCCAGTCAAACCCAGTTTAATGGCACGAATTTGCTGGATGGCTCTTTCCAGAGCCAGAGCTTTCAAGTTGGAGCCAATGCCAATCAAACAATTGACGTAGCAAAGATCGCTGATGCTCGATCATCAGCACTCGGTAGTCACACTCTGAGCACCAGCGGTACGGGAATGAACGCAGTTACTGTTGGCGATATCGCATCATTAGTAGGCGGCATAGGTGCAGAAACCGATCTCACAATTACTACAGCTGATGGCGGCACAACCAGCGCAATTTCCTATGCTGCAGGTACAGCCGGATCGCTGGGAACTACCGGTGGAGCCAAAGAGCTTGCTGCAGCAATCAATAGTGCTGCCAGTACTATTGGAATAACCGCCACCGCTACTAACAGTACAACATTAAGTGGATTAAGTGCAGCTGGCGCAGTATCATTCAGTTTGAATGGCACGGCCATCTCAACAACAATTACAGACCAAAATGATCTGAGCAGTCTGGTTTCATCCATCAATGGCGTTCAAAATGCCACTGGAATCACAGCCAATTTCACCAGTTCCAGTTCGAAATCAAGCATTACTCTCAGCACGACAGATGGGCGAAATATTGTCTTGAGCGGCTTCGCAAATGGTACAGCTGGCAACCAAACCATTAGCTTCGGTGGTTCAACCCTAACGGAAGGCGCCGCAGCTACCGCCTCAGCCGTAAAAACTGGAACCGTTTCACTTTCCAGCAATAAAGGTGCAATTTCAACGGCTAATGCCAACGCTAATGTATTTGCAGCCGCTGGTGTAAATAATAGTACATTCGCCTCAGTAGCAGCACTAGATCTCTCGACAGCGAGTGGCGCACAATCCGCGATTAGCGCATTAGATACTGCTCTGGCACAGGTTAACAGCTCACGTGGCGACTTAGGTGCATTTCAAAACCGTTTCAGTTCAACCATTGCGAATCTGCAAAGTACCGCTGAAAATTTATCAGCCTCTCGTAGCCGGATTCAAGATGCCGACTTCGCAATGGAAACTGCGAACATGACACGTGGACAGATCCTGCAACAAGCGGGTGTGGCAATCCTTGCACAAGCAAATTCATTACCTAACAATGTCCTTTCATTACTCCGCTAATCATTACATATAATGATCTAGCGTATTCACTAAAGTTGAAGGCGCGGGAGCACAGCTAAACTCCCGCGCTCCATTCAACCTTGAGGAGCGTTATCATGAATATCAATTCATTAAATGCAGCAAACGTATACCTGCCACCCCTAACAGTTAATACGCAAAAAACAGCAACCAATTATTTGCAGGTTCTTCCACCCTCGCAAGTCAAAGACACCCAATCTGAAACCACTACTGGATCAGATCAAGATGTCCAACATGCCGTACAAAAAATACAAAATGCTGTAGCAAACTTGGCACATAACTTGCGTTTCTCTATCGATGAGGACACGGGTAGAACTATCATAAAAGTGATGGATATCCATACGGAAGAGGTTATTCGTCAAATCCCAACCAAGGAAGCTATTGAAATTGCGCATACCCTTGATAGGGTACAAGGGTTACTGTTTAACGATAAAGCTTAATTCAACCATTAGAAAACCTAAACAAAGAGAATAAAAATGCAGACGCTCGCATCGCCAGGAATTGGCTCTGGCTTAGATGTAAACAGTATTGTTACACAGCTAATGACACTGGAAAATCGCCCCCTGATTGCTCTTGATACCAAAGAAGCCAAGCTACAAACAAGATTGTCCGCTTTTGGTGCCTTAAAAGGAGCGCTCTCTGCATTTCAAAGTAGCGTTGCAGCATTAGCAGATCCGGCAAAATTTAATAGCATAACGGCAACTATTTCCGACCCAACCTTAGCCAAGGTGAGTGCCACGTCATCGGCAGTTGTAGGTAGTCATTCACTAGAGATTCAAACCCTTGCACAATCACAGAAATTGAAATCGGCAAATTTTGAAACAACCAGTACAGCGATTGGTAGCGGTACATTAACGATACAGTTTGGCACATACAACGGCGGCGCATTCACGTTGAATACCGATAAAGCAGCGCAGTCGATTGTTATTTCATCGAATAATTCATCACTCTCCGGTATCCGTGATGCTATCAATCAAGCTGATGCTGGTGTAACCGCAAGTATTGTTAATGATGGCTCTGGTAATCGTTTAGTCATTGCTTCAAAAGACACTGGTGTGAGTAACGCTTTAAAAATTACCGCCATAGATTCTGATGGAAACAACTCGGATAATGTCGGCTTATCACAGCTTATTTATGATGCCTCTATGGGAAGTGCATCAAATTTAGTGGAAACAGTGGCAGCCACTAACGCCAACTTCATTATTGACGGTATTTCAATCAGTAAAGCATCCAATAAAATCAGCGATGCAGTCGAAGGTGTTACGATTGATTTGCTGAAAACGAATTCAGGCACAACAACGACTTTAAGCCTGGCACAAGATACAGCGAGTACTCAAAGCGCCATCACCTCGTTTATAAAATCTTTTAATGACTTAAATAAAACCATCGTCAATCTCTCTAAGTATGATGCAACGACAAAACAAGCTTCTGTTTTAACTGGTGACTCAACAGTACGGTCAATTCAAACAAGCTTACGTAACGAATTGTCGAATCCCCTGACCTCAGCAGGCGGCGGCTTAAGCTTATTATCAGAGATTGGTGTATCTTTTCAGGCCGATGGAACACTTTCGCTTGACCAAACAAAATTATCCAAGATACTAAGTGATCCTACTAAAGATGTTTCTACTTTATTTGCTTCGATTGGAAAAACAACAGATAGCCAAGTATCTTTCATTGGTGCCACTTCTGACACTCTGAATGGAAGGTATTCATTAGATATCACGCAGATGGCAACGCAAGGCACAGCTTTAGGAGACAGCGTGGCATCCTTAACGATTAACTCAGGATCGAATGATGCTCTTGATCTTTCCATTCACGGAACAAACACAAACATAACCATTGCAGCAGGGACCTATACGGCAGTTTCGTTAGCTGCAGAGATTCAATCCAAAATCAATGGATCGTCAGCAATTGCATCCGCAGGCCTTAAAGTCTCAGTGACTGAGTCTGCAGGAATATTAAAAATTTCATCTGATCAATATGGTTCAACATCTACTGTTTCTATAACAGGAGGAAGTGCGAAAGTAAGTCTATTCGGCATTCCTGTTGAAACCATTGGATTAGATGTAGCAGGTTCGATTAATGGCATTGCTGCTAAGGGTTCTGGTCAAATATTAACTGGATTAGGCGATAGCAGCGGATTGGCTTTAAATATTAGCGGCGGTAGTACCGGTGCCAGAGGAGAAATCAATTTTGCGCATGGTTTTGCAGCAAAACTAGAAAAACTAGCGGACAACATGCTCGATAATCGCTTAATTGATAGTCGCATAGACGGCATAAATTCATCCATAAAAGACATAAACACTCAGCGGGAAACATTAAATCGCCGCTTAATCAGCGTAGAAGAGCGTATTCGTGCGCAATTCACAGCTCTTGATTCTATGGTTGCCAGCATGACCCAAACAAGTAATTTTTTACAACAACAACTATCGAAATTACCCACAATAACGTAATTATTAACCAACTATCAGCCCGTTAAAGGAAAATAAAATGCGTGCAGCCAATGCGATATCCGCTTATCAACGTGTCGGTGTAGAAACAGGCGTGGAATCAGCAGATCCCCACAAACTTATTTTAATGCTATTTGAAGGTGCACAAGAAGCCTTAGCTAGGGCAAAAAGACACATGAAGCACAACGAAATTGCTGAAAAAGGGCAAATGATTTCAAAAGCAATCATGATTATTGACCATGGGCTAAAAGCAAGCCTTGATATGAATGTTGGAGGCGATCTAGCCATAAAATTACATTCTTTATACGAATATATGGTGAGCCAGTTGCTAATCGCCAATGTTCAAAACAATTTTGAGAAAGTTGATGAAGTCAATAAGCTTTTATCCGAGCTATGTGATGCCTGGAAGCAAATTCGGCACACCGAGAAAATATCAAAATCAACTCAAAAAATTGCCATTTAGGTCCAAAATTTGGGAAGTAGAATTATGACTAGTGCCGAAACGATTATGACTTACAAAGCCATTCTGGAAATCACAAGGAAAATGCTATCCGCAGCTCGAAACAATCAATGGGATGAATTGGTTGTTTTAGAAAAAGAATGCAGAAACCTCACGGAAAAATTAATGAATAACAATCCAGAACCCATTCTGAATGAAGACTTACTAAAAAACAAAATTAACATGATTCATGAAATATTGAATGAAGATGCGCAAATCAAAGCAATTACTCAACCATGGATGGAAAAACTACAGCACATGCTAAATACGACCGATTACTCTCATAAGACCCGGCAAGCTTACCATTCAGTTGAAAACATATAGTTTATTAAGTCAAAAATGTCATTGATCGATAAATATAAACAGAATAAAGATAAATTATCGTGATTCCCTCAATCATTAAAGCTGATTTAATCACACCTTTATTGCAGATAAAATCTTCTGTATCTGCAATAACTCCTCTCAATTTGAATCTCACAAAAACCGAGTTTAAACAAGGTGAAAAATACCCAGCTCTGATTGAATCAAGGCTCCCCAATAATAACGCGCAAATTCTCGTGGCAGATCAACAGCTACAAGTTAAATTACCTGACACCTTTAAACCAGGTACGAAGCTTATGCTAATAGTTTCATCAATAGAGCCACAACTCAAATTCGTGATTGTCCCTGAAGTCCAGACCCAAGCACAGGATGAACAGACACTACTCAGTGCTACCGGTAAATTTCTCGGTAGTCTTGCGCAAGATCTATCCAAAAATCAGAATCCTAACAATACACAGACGATTACATCCCAAGCTCCAGTTATAGGTGATGCGAATTTAAATAGCGCAGAATTACCCAGTTTATTACAAAAAACAATTACCCAAAGTGGATTATTCTATGAGTCGCATCAGGCAAAATGGATAAATGGAGAAAACACACTTGAAAACTTGCGACAAGAACCTCAAGGCAGAACTACAGTGATTGCATCAGAATCATCTGCGCTCAAAACGCAAACAACAGCTCAATTACCCATTACTGATTTATCGATACCTAGCCAGGCCGTTTCTCTAGTCTCACAACAATTATCAACTTTGGAAACAGGGCATATAGCCTGGCGAGGAACTGTTTGGGAAAACCAATTGATGGACTGGGATATTCATGAGGAAAAAAAGAATAATAAAGAAAATGAGCCAGAATACCTTGTTTCCTGGGATAGTCAATTGCGACTATCACTACCTAATCTCGGAGAAGTTTTTATTAAAATTTCTCTTACTAATCATGATGCCAACATTAGAATTGATGCTTTACAGTCAGAAACAACTTGTCTGTTAGAAAATAATAAATGCCCTCTTGCTCGTAATATGCATGCTTCAGGAGTTAATGTTCAATCAATTAAAATCCAGAATCATAATGAAAGAACCTAATCCATCTACATTCGCTGTTGCTCTCGCATATCAAGAGGGACAAATAGCACCTAAAGTCGTTGCTAAAGGTCATGGCCTAATTGCTGAAGAAATTATTAAACGCGCCAAGGAAGCGGGTATATATGTGCATGAATCACGAGAATTAGTTGCACTACTAATGGAAGTTGATTTAGACGATCGTATTCCACCGCAGCTATATATTGCTGTCGCCGAATTATTGGCCTGGATTTATCGCCTCGAACATAACTGCAACATTCCACCAATTAGAAATACAATTGGTTCAAATGCAATGTCAAAAGTCTAAGGGAGTTTTAATAATGAAGAAAACTTATCCAGCAGATGAAACCACAAGCCTTCCAGAACAAGCTTGGGTTTCTGAAGATGAAAAGAATGAAAATTTCAGATTACACTCCAGAGTAGATATTTTATTTATTTTAAGAGATTTAGAGCAATCAGATTCACTTGTTACCCTTTATTTCGGACAAGAAAATAGTTTCATTCTTACATCAATCCTTCACATAGATGCCAATAATAATGAAATTATTATCGATTACGGAACTGATGTAGTAGCTAACCAGCAAGTACTTAACAGCAGCGAATTATCCTTTGTTACTCGTCAGAATAGAATTAAAATAGAATTCACCTGCAATCAAATAAAAAGAACACAATACGATGGGAAAGATGCATTCTCTGTAAATATCCCTGAATCGTTATTACGAATTCAAAGAAGAGATAATTATCGAATTCCAACACCTATTGCTAAGCCGATTAAATGTCTCATTCCGCTAGTCATGGAAAGCAGATCGACCAATGCCGAAATTACGTTACTGGATATCAGTTGTGGAGGCATCGGTGCTATTGATAAACAAAACTCATTGAATCTAGAACCAGGCAGTGTGTATATCAATTGTCAAATTGCTTTACCAGAAATTGGGATTTTAAAAACAACTATCAAAGTAAAAAACACTAGTGAAATCAAATCACAAACTGGCAATATTTATCAACGTGTAGGCTGCGAATTTATAGATTTACCACCAAAAACAGAGTCACTAATTCAACGGTATATTATTAAACAAGAACAAATGAATAAAGTATCAAGTCGCTCCTAAGATAGCTTAAATGAAACCTATGCGTATTAGGATGCTGGTGGTAATGATTGGAAATTGGCATTAACATTTGAGGCTATTCTATCTAAGCACTACTGCTAGGATAGAATTAGATGCTAGACGAATACCAAAATTTCCATACGAAGCAGTTTCAGCATAATACGGGCTTTTTCAACAGACCTTCTGAGCGAGTACAAATACCCCCTTAATTAATGCTTGCCTGTACTACCAAAACCATCTTCACCACGGAGGCTTTGATCAAAACTCTCGACTTGATTAAATTCAACCTGAACGATAGGAACAATCACCAATTGCGCAATTCGTTCTAGTGGGCTGAGCTGAAAGCTATCTTGTCCCCGATTCCAACAAGAAACAAGAATTTGCCCTTGATAATCAGAATCAATTAATCCAACCAAATTACCCAACACGATGCCATGTTTATGGCCAAGCCCAGATCGTGGCAAAACTAACGCTGCCAGATGAACATCAGCAAGATGAATGGCAATGCCTGTGGGAATAAGGCAAGTATCTCCAGGATTCAGCTGGATGGTTTCCGCAATGCAAGCACGCAGATCCAAACCTGCAGAACCTGGCGTTGCGTAGGCTGGAAAACGTTCATTTAAGCGATCATCAAGAATCTTGATAGCGATTTTCTTCATACCGGAATTCAAATAAGGATTCATTATTGTTTAAAAAATGTACTGATGTGTTCGATAAGGTGCCTAGCTTGTTCAATTTTTGGCGCTCTCGGAAGAACATGCTCACCCGTATCATCTAAAAGTATCAATTCATTCTCATCGGAACCGATCGCATTGTGTGCCCAATTCGCAACCATCAGAGGTAATTTTTTTTTGATCCGCTTCGCTTGCGCATTCTCTAGTAGATTTTCAGTTTCTGCAGCAAAACCAACGCAAAATGGAGGATTGGGTGCAGTAGCTACGGTCATGAGGATATCCGGATTAAGTGTCAATTCTAGCGTTAAATTATGATTGTTTCTTTTAATTTTTTGCGCATTCATCGCTGCTACGCGATAATCAGAAACAGCCGCCACACTGATAAATATATCGACGGATGGGATTTCATGCTGTACAGCGGCTAACATTTCATTGGCGCTTATCACAGCAACAAATTTATCAACTGCTGGCATCGCCAAACCCGTTGGGCCTGACACCAATGTTACGCTTGCGCCGGCCTCTACTGCTGCTTGAGCAATGGCATAACCCATTTTTCCAGAGCTTTTATTTGTAAGACCTCGCACAGGATCGATTGCTTCGAATGTAGGCCCGGCGGTGATCATGATCTTTTTATTAATTAACAAACATCTATTTTGCCAAAAAACTGTGATTGCTTCTGCCAATTCAGCCGGTTCTACCATTCGTCCCATGCCAACTTCACCGCAAGCCTGAATACCACTAACTGGACCTATCATTCGAATGCCGTCATTGCGCAATATCGCGAGATTACGCTGCGTAGCGGGATTTTCCCACATTTGGCGATTCATCGCCGGTGCAATCAGCAATGGACAATTACGTGCAAGGCATAAAGTCGAGAGTAAATCGTCAGCAATGCCATGTGCAAGTTTTGCAATGAAATCAGCGCTGGCAGGGGCAATCATAATGACATCAACTTCCCGAGACAGATTGATATGCGCCATAAAGTTAGATGCGCTGCTTTCCCATAAATCTGTATGAACAGGATTGCCTGTCAGCGACTGGAAAGTAAGTGGTGTAATAAATTGACATGCGGCTTGTGTCATCACTGTTTGTACAGTAACAACACCTTGCGACAGTGTATGTGCTAATTCCGCAACCTTATAAGCCGCGATACCCCCGGTAATACCGAGCAATACCCGTTTTTTTTCATTGCTTAATGATTGCCGGAAGAACGTTTTGTGTAGGGTCATGGAAATAAAAAATGCTTCTAGGAAAACAGTTTTTTCGCGATTATGGTCAATATGGGTGATTCAATTCCTCGTTCATCATGCCGCTAGTAACCAAGCATTAGGAGGATTACTGCAAATTTTACTTCTGAATCTGTATTGAGGGTATTAATTCTTTCTATCATCATAACATTATGACTATTATTCATTGGCCTGTATCCGAACGCCCACGGGAAAAACTATTACAAAAAGGCGCCGCGGCACTTTCTGATGCTGAACTACTGGCTATTTTCTTGCGCACCGGTATCGCAGGTAAAAGTGCAGTAGACCTTGCGCGAGATTTGCTGCAACATTTGGGTAGCCTCAGTAATATTTTTTCATCGAGTCAAAGTGAGTTCTGTCAACTACCCGGTTTAGGCAGTGCAAAATATGTGCAGCTTCAAGCGGTATTGGAAATGTCTCGGCGTGTGTTAGTGGAAGAACTGCAATGCAGTAACGTACTCAACTCGCCGCAATCGGTACGCGATTTCTTACGACTCAGCCTTGCTCGAAAACCTCATGAAGTTTTTGTAGGCATTTTTTTGGATACTTGCAACCAGATTATCGCCAGCGAAGAACTCTCCAGTGGCACCTTAACGGAAACCAGTGTTTATCCTCGAGAAATTATTAAACGCACATTACACCACAATGCGGCAAGCGTCATTTTCGCGCACAACCATCCTTCAGGCAAAGCAGAACCTAGCCAAGCCGATCTACTATTGACGCAAACATTAAAGAAAGCGCTCGCAATTATCGATGTCAAGCTGCTCGATCATTTCATCATCACCACTAACAAAGAAATCCTATCCTTTTCAGAGCAAAATTTTATTTAGAATTAACCCATCCAAATCGCGTTCTACTCGTTGCATTGTGCTTGAGCAACTTGTTAAATCGATATACTAAATATTTTCGTGTGAATCGGGCAAGTTTGTCATACCATTGCGCCTATTTACTTCTTTCACAATATATTGCATGACGATTCCACTCCATAAACAGTGGGCATTATTTATAGGACCTTTGTTAGCAATTCTGCTCGCCATTGCCATGCACTTATCTGGCTGGCAACAGCAAGCTTGCTGGACTGGCGCAATTGCTATACTGTGCGTTATTTGGTGGATTTTTGAGCCCATTCCGATACCAGCTACTGCGTTGGTTCCGGTGACGATACTACCTTTAGTCGGTGTTTTGTCGCAAGAAAAAATTGCCTTAGCTTTTGGCAATGAGTTAATACTATTGATGCTTGGCGGTTTCTTGATTTCTGCGGCGATGGAACGTGCAGGTGCACATCATCGCATTGCACTCGGCATGATTCGCCTCATAGGTGGTAATAGCAGTCGGCACATCGTATTTGGCTTTATCATTGCTAGCGCCATGCTGAGTATGTGGATTTCCAATACGGCTACAGCACTGATGATGTTACCGATAGCGCTTGCGGTAATCCATCAAAGCCCCGACAAAAAATTAGCCATCCCACTATTGTTATCAATTGCTTACGGTAGCAGCATCGGCGGCCTGGGAACTCCGATTGGGACACCGCCCAATTTGGTTTTCATGCAACAGTACGAGAAATTCACCGGTCAGTCGGTAAGCTTTGTACAGTGGATGAGCTGGGGGTTGCCAGTGGTTTTAGTATTTGTCCCGATTACTGCATTATGGCTGACGCGCCACCTAGACTATCACGGAAAATTAACGATGCCGCCGGTAGGTAACTGGAGACCGGAAGAACGCCGGGTGCTGATCATTTTTGGCTTAACGGCCGTAGCCTGGATGACACGATTGGAACCTTTTGGTGGTTGGAGTCATTGGTTGGATTTAAAAAACGCTAATGATGCCATTGTTGCGTTGATCGCGGTAATCACCCTATTTCTTGTTCCTAACGGTCGGGGATCTAAATTACTCGATTGGCAATCGGCAGAGAAGATACCTTGGGGTATTTTGATTTTATTTGCGGGCGGCATTGCCATTGCACAGGCATTTGTTGAATCGGGTTTGTCAAAAGCCATCGGTGATCAATTAACGGTACTTGGGAATTTACATCCGCTGATAATCATTGTTTCTATCGCGTTGATGGTCACTTTTCTTACCGAAACTACCAGCAACACCGCAACGACATTGTTATTAATGCCGATTCTTGCGCCAGCGGCGATTGCAGCCGGACTTGAACCAAGTTTGTTAATGGTTCCAGCTGCGATGAGCGCCAGTTGCGCTTTTATGCTACCAGTTGCCACAGCGCCTAATGCGATTGTTTTTAGCAGTGGGAATCTTTCGGTTACCGATATGATCCGAGAAGGCGTCATGCTAAATTTTATCGGCGTCATCGTCATTTCGACGGTGTGTTATTTCCTAATCAATTAATTAGCCACCTATTTCAGAATGAATCCATCAAAAAGACCGATGATTTATACATTCACGGGCACATCGTTTTCTCCTTCGCAGGATACGGGACTGACTTTCAATACCATTAATTCCAGAATCAGCCTTAATTAAACCTCTCACTTGAGTTTCTGATAAATTTCCTGCTGTCGCATGAGTGCCGCCAAAGAACAACACACACCTATGATGCAGCAATATCTGCATCTTAAGAGCCAACATCCTGACATGCTCATGTTTTATCGCATGGGAGACTTCTATGAGTTATTTTTTGATGACGCGGAAAAAGCAGCAAAATTACTCGGTATCACTTTGACACAACGAGGTTCTTCGGCTGGAGAACCAATCAAAATGGCGGGTGTGCCCTATCATGCAGCGGAACAATACCTCGCCAAATTGGTGAAATTGGGAGAATCCGTTGTATTGTGCGAGCAAATAGGCGATCCGGCAACTTCTAAAGGACCCGTCGCTCGTGAAGTTACCCGTATTTATACGCCAGGAACATTGACCGATGCAGCATTTTTGGAAGATAAACGCGATTGCATTCTATTGTCAATACTAGTTCGTGAAGAAACCGTGGGATTGGCTTGGCTTAATTTAGCAGCCGGGCAGCTCCGGGTCACAGAAACCTCGCGGCAAAATCTATCCAGCGAGCTAGAGCGCATTCGGCCTGCCGAGATTTTGATTCCCGAATCGTTGGCCATGCCAGAAACACAACAACCGCACTCAGTATTAAAACGAATACCCGATTGGCAATTTGATCGCGATAACGCAATCCAAGTACTGACCCGGCAATTGGCGACACAGAGTCTATCCGGTTTCGGTTGCGATGATTTATTCATCGCAATGGCGGCGGCAGGTGCTTTGCTGGAATATATTCACCTGACCCAAGGCACAAAGGTATGCCCCGTTACTTCATTACACGCTGAATTTGACGCAGCTTATGTACGGATGGACGTATCGACACGGCGCAATTTAGAAATTTCCGAAACCCTGCGCGGCGAGCAATCACCAACGCTACTGTCATTATTGGATACCTGCTCTACCAACATGGGTAGCCGCTTGATGCAATTCTGGCTGCATCATCCCTTACGCGATGCACGGGTGATTCAGAGTCGCCTGGATTGCGTCACCGCTGTGTTGGGTGATTCAGCATCCAATTACTACGTACCAACGCGCATACTGTTGCGAAAGTTTGTGGATATCGAGCGAATTGCCGCACGCATTGCACTCCAATCAGCCCGCCCCAGAGATTTATCCGGATTGCGCGATAGTCTTAAATTGATACCCGAATTGAACGAAATTCTCACGCCTTGTCACAATGAAGCTTTGCAATCATTGATCCAAATATTTCAGATTGATGCCGCCTGGGTGGATTGCCTCAACGAATCCTTACTCGAAGAACCAGCTACGGTGTTGCGTGAAGGCAATGTCATTGCTAATGGTTACGATGCAGAATTAGATGAATTACGCGCTTTGCAAAATAATTGTGGCGAATTTCTGTTGCAATTAGAAACTCGAGAGAAAGAACGCACCGGCATTCCGAGCTTAAAAGTAGAATATAACCGCGTGCACGGTTTTTATATCGAAGTGACGCATGCGCATAGCGAAAAAATACCCATCGATTATCGACGCAGGCAAACATTGAAAAACGCCGAGCGCTACATCACACCAGAGCTCAAAGCCTTTGAAGACAAAGCACTGTCTGCGCGTGACCGTGCTTTGGCACGTGAAAAACAGTTGTATCAGGAACTACTATATCAGCTCCAGCCTTTTGTGCCAGTATTACAGAAACTAGCTGCCAGTATCGCTGAAATCGATGTGTTGTGTGCCTTCGCGGAGCGTGCGAGAACATTGAACTATGTTCAACCGCAACTATTGGAAGAAAATATTTTTAATATTGATGCGGGGCGACACCCGGTTGTGGAAAACCAGGTTGAACATTTTGTCGCGAATGATATTGATCTTTCTGGCGAATCCGGTCAAAGCCCGCAGATGTTACTGATCACCGGCCCCAATATGGGAGGAAAATCAACCTACATGCGCCAAGCCGCCTTGATTGCATTACTGGCGCACTGCGGTAGTTATGTACCCGCCAAACAAGCGCAACTGGGGATGTTGGATCAGATATTCACGCGTATTGGCGCATCGGATGATTTGGCCAGCGGCCGTTCGACTTTTATGGTGGAAATGACAGAAACCGCTAATATCTTGCATCATGCCACCCAACGCAGCTTGGTACTGATGGACGAAGTGGGGCGTGGCACATCGACCTTTGATGGGCTGGCGCTTGCGTTCGCCATTGCACGGCATTTAGTAACGCAAAACCGTAGCTTGACGTTATTTGCCACACATTACTTCGAACTGACCAAACTGGCGGATGAATTCCCTCAAATCCACAATGTGCACCTGAGTGCTGCCGAATATAAAAATCATATCGTTTTTCTGCATAAAGTCACCGAGGGTCCAGCGAATCAAAGTTATGGCTTACAAGTCGCCGCGCTCGCCGGTGTTCCGGGTAATGTCATCAAGGTAGCGCGCAATCACCTGATTCAGTTGGAACAAGACAGCTTGAGAAAAAATATCCAGCCAGACCTTTTTTCGATTCAATCTCTTGAAACAGTTGAACCCACACCACAACACGCGCGCGTCATTGCGATGTTGGAAGCATTATCGCCGGATGAATTGACGCCGAAACAAGCTCTAGAAAAAGTTTATGCGCTAAAGAAATCGCTTGAGGATAATTGAGGTCCGGTGATTTATCAACTATCCGGATCATTCCCATGCTATCTTGATTTTCATAATTAAAAATGCTTTTTTCCGGTTACTGTTCGCAGTGAAATTTTGTTCTAACCTCTAATTATGATACTTTTCGTTATACGCTATAAAAATTAGCAAATTCTAATGCAGCATGGAATACGAGCGATACATAAAGAAATCCCTACTTCCACTTGCCCGCATGTTACTGCTGGCATCGGCCTATTTCGCTGGAGGATATACAGGATTAAGCTTGCCTTATGTAAGTGCAAGTATCACTTTATTTTGGCCGCCCTCCGGAATCGCTTTAGCGGCACTGTTGCTTTGGGGGATGTGGTGCTGGCCAGGCATATTTATGGGCGCGCTTGTCACAAACCTGTTTATCGGTAACCTCCCTCCGCCTGTTGCGCTGGTAATCGCTTTAGGTAATACCGCAGGCCCCATGCTGGGCGCGCTACTACTCCAGAAGGTAATGGGATTTAAAAACAACTTCTTGCACGGACGTGATGTAACGATTTTTTTGCTGATTGGGCCGAGCAGTATGTTGCTGACTGCCAGTATCGGTGTTTTAGCATTGTATACTGGCGGAATGCTGTCCTTTGATTTGCTATTCCGGGCTTGGACCGGCTGGTGGATTGGCGATACGGTGGGCATTTTGGTATTTACACCTCTGCTACTGTTCTTGCTAAGTGATTCGCAGACTCCGATGTTGCAATGGTCGCAAAGTAAGCTGGAGTTTATTTTGGTACTGGGTAGTTGTGTCTGCTTAACTTGGCTGATGTTTGGCGACATTTCGGCTATTAATCAACTTATGCTGCCGCTTGCTTTTATGGTGTTTCCCCCGTTGATATGGGCGAGCTTGCGCTTAAATGCTTTAGAAACTTTTGTAATAGTTCTGGCAATTGCTTCGATTGCCATCATCGGAACGACGAAAGGAGTTGGTCCTTTTTCCAGAGGAGATTTCCAGCAAAATCAATTAATTTTGTGTGTTTTTATCGCTACGATTACATTCGTCGCTCTTATGATGATCGGTATCCAAGCAGGCCAGCGCGAGGCTAAGCAACAATTGCACGCAAGTGAATCACGCCTTCGTTTGGCTCTGGAAGCAGCCAATCAGGGTCTTTATGATCTCAATGTAAGGACCGGAGAGACAATCGTCAGTCCAGAGTATGCCCCGATGCTCGGGCACGATCCGCAATCTTTTATAGAAACCAGCGCCAATTGGCTTGACCGCATGTATCCCGGAGACCGGGAAACTGCTTATCAGATCTATAGCGAATACATCAGCGGCTTACGCAAAGAATATCAAGTGGAGTTTAGGCAACGCACGCAGCAAAACGAATGGAAGTGGATTCTATCGCTAGGCAAAGTGATTGAATGGGATTCCCAGGGGCATCCAGTCCGCATGTTGGGCACACACACCGATATCAGCGATCGTAAGGCGAAAGAGCTTGCTCTACAGAAAAATGAGGAAGAATTACGAATATCCGAACGTCATCAACGAGAATTACGGGTGCTAGCAGAGCGGGAACAAAGCCGCATGAGCGCATTGCTTTCCGCCATGAGTGTAGGAATTTTATTTGAGGACAATCAGCAGCAAGTGGAATATGTCAATCCGGCATTCTTACGAATGTGGGGCATCGACGAGCATGAGAACTTATTGAACAAGCCGACCCGAACTATTCTCGAATGTTCCAGCGAGCGATTCGCGCAACTTGGCCATACTTCCAAACATATGCTGAGCGTGCCGAATATACACGAAACCAGCGAATGCTTCGAGCTTGAACTGAATAACGGTCGAATGCTTACGCAGTTATCTCATCCTGTCAACGATATCGAGGGTCGGATTATCGGTCGATTATGGTTATATGAAGATATTACGCTAGAGCGGCAAACCGCACAGCAGCTATTATATCTGGCAGAGCGCGATCCGTTAACCGGTTTATACAATCGTCATCGATTCCAGGAAGAGTTGAATAATCTGATCGCTGCTTCATTACGCAGCCGGCAGAAGTTTGCGCTGTTGTATTTTGATCTCGATGATTTCAAATATATTAATGATACCTTCGGGCACCGGGCCGGGGATACCGTTCTGGTTCGAACAGCGGGGGAGATTTCCAGCATAGTGCGTCATATTGAAGTGTTCGCTCGCTTGGGAGGTGACGAATTTGCCATTCTGAGCCATCTGCAGCCGGATGACGATTTAGACATTCTTCCCGCTCGGATAGTAGCGTCGATCTCATCGATTCCATTGCATTTCCGTGGAACCAATATTCGCCTGACAACCAGTGTGGGTGTCGCCGTTTTCCCTGAGCACGGTGAAACAGCCGAAGATTTGGTTGCACATGCAGATACTGCAATGTATCAGGCTAAGAATCAGGGCAAAAATACCTGGGCCATCTACGATCCTCAGCGTGATTCCTCGGAAGTCATGATGAACCGGATGACCTGGTACAACTGGATTACTCAAGCGCTGGAACAAAATCTTTTTATAATCCATTTCCAAGGAGTTTACGAAACCACTCAGAATGCCCTGACTCATTTGGAGATACTTATCAGGATGCGCGATGTAAATGAGCCAGAACATTTAATTATGCCGGGACAGTTTATTCCCATAGCGGAAAAGAGTGGACAGATTGTCAATATTGACCGCTGGGTGATCAAGCGCAGCATCGAGCTGCTGGGTGAGAACCCGGCAATGCCGCCAGTTGCAATCAATATTTCCGGCAGGACATTCGACGACCCATCGATTCCGCAGTATATCCGCAGTTTGTTAAGCGAACTGCAAGTAGATCCAGCGCGCCTTATCATCGAGCTGACCGAAACGGCAGCGGTGTCTGACATACATGATGCGCAACGTTTTATCGAAGCGGTTCATCAAGCCGGCTGTCGTGTTTGCCTAGACGATTTTGGCAGCGGTTTTTCAACGTTCGGCTATCTGAAATACTTGGGAGTCGAAATTCTTAAAATCGACGGATTATTTATCCGCGATCTTCCCAATAACCATGACAATCAGATTTTTGTCAAAGCCATGGTAGAAGTCGCGCGAGGGCTTGGCAAGTTAACCGTGGCAGAATTTGTCGAAGACGCCGCTACGCTAAGCATGGTAAAAAGCCTGGGAATCGACTTAGCACAAGGTTATTACCTGGACCAACCAGGAGCGGAGATTCCCGTCAAATCTTGAAATAAAAAGATTTTGCACAACCTTCGCCGCCATGAATAGCCAGCGATCACTAAACTTTTCTTGCAAATACTATTCTTGTCTTGCGTTCCGTGCCGCTTGTATGCCAGACACAACGGTTGGATACAACAACTTGACGTATAATTCTCTTTTTAACCTTGCGTTGACTAACCGTCGGGATTCTCGCATAAAAGACATCATGCCCGGTGAGATCCGTTTTTCAGCTTCTTCACGGTTAATCCGCGGCGGGTGGGGATAACCGAAATGGTCTGCGATCAAATCAAAATAAGCACCCATTTTGATTTGCGAGTCATCGCACGCATGATACAGCCTGCCCGGTTTGCCATATTGTGCGGTGGCGTAAATGATTCGCGCCAAATCGTCGGCATGGATATGGTTGGTATAGCTATCTTCGTTTTCCGATAATGCCGGTAAGTTTTGTTGTAGACGCAAAAGCGGCAACCGGTCTGCGGCATAAATGCCTGGTACGCGCAGAATCGATACAGCGACGTGAGTACGTTTTCCCCATGCACGGATTTGTTTTTCGGCATCTACTCGCCGAACGGCGCGTTCATTAGTGGGATTCACTGAATGAGCTTCATCTATCATTGCTCCTTGGCAATCGCCATAGACGCCACTGGTGCTGATATAAATAAGCCGCTGTGGTAGAATTGTCGCAGTATTTCTAGGTTGTCGTGACAATGCAGACAGCAAGTGAGCGGTGCGCTTGTCCCGCAAACCTTCGCTCTGCGGTGGCGCTAAATGAATGACGAGTTGTGCAATTCCGGAAATTCTCTCAAGTGTTTCTGGTAAATCCAGGTCTCCGTAAATCGGGGTCATAGCATGAGACCGGAGAGAGTTGATATTATTGGCATTTCGGTACAGTCCAAAAATGCGGTAATGGTTCTTGAATAAGGGTGCTGTCCGCAGTGCAATATCGCCACTACCGACAATTAATAGTGTTTTTTTCATTGGTTACTTTAATTTTGTTACGCAGTTTATTAACCTTCATGTAATGTCGCGCCAAATCATTATTCAACCCAGTGGGCATGTACTTACGGTCGAATCAGGAGAAACCATTTTAGAAGCTGCTTTACGCGCAGGATTATCACTGCCGTATGGTTGCAGGAATGGTTCTTGCGGCCTTTGTAAAGGTGAAATCATACAGGGAACTGTCGATTATGGTCAGCATAATGAGGAAACTTTAACCGCGGCCGAAAAACGTGAAGGGCGTGCCTTACTGTGTTGCGCATCACCTCTCACAGACTTAGTGATACATTTGGACGAAATCAGTGCAACGAAAGGCATAGAAATAAAAACACTACCGTGCCGCGTCGAAAAGCTTGAATTAGTTGCACCCGATGTGATGATTGTTTCGTTGAAATTACCGGCGAATCAACGCCTACAATTCCTGCCTGGACAATACATCGATATTCTGCTGAAAGAGGGGCAACGCAGGAGTTTTTCGTTAGCGAATGCTCCCCATGATGATGAAGTATTGCAATTGCATGTACGTAATTATCCGGGAGGCGCGTTCACTGAGCATGTTTTTACGCACATGAAAGTGAAAGATATGCTGCGTTTCACGGGTCCATTAGGATCTTTCTTTCTGCGCGACACACCAGCAGAAAATACGCCGATTATTTTCTTGGCCAGTGGCACGGGTTTTGCGCCGATCAAAAGTATTCTGGAACATATTTTTTACCATGCCAGCAATCCGTTTTATCGCAAACCCATGACACTCTACTGGGGAGTTCGCATCAAAGACGATTTATATTTAACAGACCTAATCAACGAATGGCAGCAACAGCACCCCAACTTTGATTTTATTCCGGTTCTGTCTGACCCTCTACCGAAAGATCATTGGCAAGGGCGAACAGGATTTGTTCATCATGCGGTGATGCAAGATCACAGCGATTTGCAAGCATACCAAGTTTACGCTTGCGGCTCCCCGGTCGTGATCAAAGCTGCTTATCATGATTTCATCAGTCAAAGGCATTTACCAAACAATGCCTTTTTCTCTGACATATTTACACCTTCAACAACCACGCCGAATAATCCAGGTTAGTTGAGTTTTTTAAGCGTAAACTCCAATCCTTTGTTGTAGTGAATGATCGCTGCTTCGTGTTTGCCAAGTTTTTCATATAATTGCGCTAACGCGAGATGAGCTTTATGGCTCGGTTCGACCGACAAGCTCGCTTCGAGATAATTTTCAGCTTTCCCCCAAATCTCACAGTAGGCGCATAATTTACCAAGTGTGAGCAATAAAGCCGCGTTGTTAGGGTGCACTCTCAACCATCCTTCAGCTAATTCAATTTGCCGACTGACATGCGAACCTAAGCATTCCGAGTAAAGCTCGATGAGTTCAACATCCCACGTCGTAGGTAGATTATGTTCGATAATCTGGTGCGCAGAATTACAGTTATTCAATGCCATGTATGCACGCGCCGCAGCAACTGCTAATTTACTATCCATTTTTTCCATGGGCGATACCTGTTGCTGCCAATATTGATCTAACGATCGAGCATCGGTAAATGTGCCTTTTATTTTTTCAATTTGCGCATCGCGATGTAATTGCCTGACCAAATTCTGGTTAGCAGAAGAACGGTTGGCCAAGGTATCGGTGAGCTCTAAAACCGCGTCCCAATTCTTGGCTTGCTGCTGCGCCTTGATTTCCAACAACAATACAGAAGATGATTGCAATCCGCCATCGGCATACAAAGACTGTAATGCACTTAACGCTTCTTTGTGTCGCCCTTCATTAATCAAAAAATCGGCTTTGGCAATAATACTTAAGGATTTATCTTCGGGCGCCTTGGTAATGGCGGAATCAATATATTTATCGCGATCTGAAACCTTATCCAATTCATGTGCCGAACGCGCGGCAATAGCTCCGCTTAGCGCTGTTATCAACGATGAATCGGAAAGTTTCAAAGCGATCGCAGCATTCTTCTTGGCTTTGATGTAATCGCTTTCAAAATAGGCCTTTAGGCTGGATAAAAGCATTTCATCGGTTTTTTTAATGCGATGCCGTTCACCAAACTCAAGTACCCCCAGAGCAAATCGGATTACGATATAGGAAACGAAAGACAATACGATGATTGAAATGACCAATTCGTCTAGCGGTAACTTTAAATTCACATCATAAGAATCAAGCACCAAGGTAGCATAACCTGGGGTATTCTTTGCTACATATACGATCGCTACTGCGGCAGTAAATAACGCTAATAGCCAAAGAGTTGCTTTCATTTGTTCTCCTCGTTTCGAAAATGGAAATAACAGGATCTAAAACTAACAGGATAAGCGTTTTGAGTGAAGGCAGACGAGAATGAAACCGTGGAATAGATTGTATTGAATATTATTAATAGTGTTTTCGACATAACTGCACTTTCAATTTTATTGTCATGGTTATTTCACAATCATCTTGCCAAAGTACCCCTGCAAGCTATCAAGTAACCCCTCATCCCCAGCCATCGTTGTTTTAATAATTTTTTCGAGCCCTAATTCTTGAGCGGTTTGAACAATGCGTTCATAACTCGTAAAGATTGGAGTCGATTTCAGTAATTGTTGGCCAAGCTTGCCTAACATGTCAAATAAATTATGTAACCCTTCGCTACTGGTGATAATTACAGCATGTATTTCGCCCTGCGACCAGGTTTCCAATAAAGAAGCGATGTCACCCTCGGGTTTTTTACGTTGATAACATTCTGCATATTCCAATGAAGCATTACGTTGTATCAATGTATCGCCTAGTAATGCTCGACCACCCACGCCCCGAAAAATGACCACACGTTTGCCAGTCATGTCTTGCAACGGCTCTAGTCGAAGCAATGCTTCGCTATCGAACTGTTCCACCGGCGTGAGTATTTCATTGATGCCGTAATGTTTTAAGGCATCGGCACTACCTTTGCCAACAGCCGCTATCTTGAGATGAGGTGGAAAAGTGCTATATTGCGAAATGAATTGCATGGCTTTGTGTACCGCATTGGGGCTGACAAAAAACGCCCAATCAAATTGATCCAGTCGTTTTACAATCTGAATCAGGCTATCAGGATGTTCAACATCGGTAATTGTTAGCACCGGAAAAAGAATTGGATTGCCTCCCTCTGCGCGAATACTATTGGCAAGATAAGCACATTGGTGCTGCGGACGAGTCACCAATACATTCACCCCGGCCAATAGATTTGCTGCGGACAAAATTATTTCCAGCCTTCTGCAGGAACGAGCGCTGCTAGAATTTCACCCGCTCCTTGGCGAATTAATTTCTCTGCCAACATTTGACCCAATTGTAATCCCTGTGTTGGTTGTCCCGAAATGATATCACTGACGATACGTAGCCCATCCGGTTGCGCAACAAAGCCGCGTAATTGTAGTACGCCATCAAAAATTTCACCAAACGCTCCTAAAGGAACTTGGCAGCTACCGCCCAACACACGACTCATTGCGCGCTCAGCCTCGACACAATATGCCGTGGTTTGATGATGCAGCGGTTGTAACCATTCCACCAGATCTGGGCGATCGGCGCGGCACTCAATTCCCAATGCACCTTGTCCCACTGCAGGCAGACTCTGTTCCGAAGGTAATAATGCCGTGATGCGATCAGATAAGCCGAGCCTCTTCAATCCAGCCGCAGCAAGAATAATCGCTGCATATTGGCCTTCATCGAGCTTACGCAGTCGAGTTTGCACATTACCTCGCAATGGTTGTACCTTGAGATGGGGGAATCGTGCGCGTAACTGGCTCTCTCGCCGCAAACTGGAAGTACCGACAATGCTGTCTGGCGGCAATGCATCCAAACTACTATACTGATTGGAAACAAATGCGTCGTGGGGATCTTCTCTCTCGGTAATCACGGCAAGCTTAAAACCTTCTGGCACATTCATCGGCATATCTTTCATGGAATGCACGGCAATGTCGGCACTGCCATCTTCCAAGGCTTGCTCTAATTCTTTGATGAATAAGCCTTTGCCGCCTATTTTAGAGAGTGATTGATCGAGTATTTGATCGCCCCGGGTTGTCATGCCGAGTATGCTAATGTCCGTTTGCGGGTATAATTCAAGCAAACGTTGCTGAATATGCTCAGCTTGCCACATAGCCAATAAGCTTTCACGTGAAGCGATGACAATTTTTTTGGGTAATGTATAAGAATTGGACATTAAAATTATAAAAATGAAAGAAATACAAAAACTTTTCGCTAAGAGCCATTTTAACATGGTAGATAATAATCATGGCTGTTTTACGTACGTTGCCTATTTTGCAGTGCGTGCAGTCGCATGATGGATATCACTGGAATGAATGATTCGAATCAATCCATTGAAGAAACTTTGGATGCACATGATAAAGACTTACCGCTACGTGAAGATATACGTTTCCTAGGCAGAATGCTTGGGGATACGCTACGCGAGCAAGAAGGTGATGCTGCTTTCGAATTGGTAGAAAATATTCGCCAAACGGCGATTCGTTTTCGCCGCGATCAAGACCCACAAGCACGCCAAGAACTGAAAGCGATATTGAGCCAGTTAAGCGACAAGGTATCTTTACCGGTCGTTCGTGCCTTTAGTTATTTTTCACTGTTATCTAACATTGCCGAAGACGTACATCACAATCGCCGCCGCCGCATGCATTTACGCAGGGCGTCAGCGCCTCAACCTGGCGGTGTTACGCTGGCACTTGAGCGAGTGTTGAATAGCGGAAGAGATTTATCCTTCCTAGCTGGCTTCTTCAGTAAAGCAATGGTATCGCCCGTTTTAACAGCACATCCCACGGAAGTACAACGACGCAGTATTTTGGATTGCCAGTTAACCATTGAACGCCTGCTCAGAGAGCGTGCGCAAATGGAAATGACGCCCAATGAAAAACGACACAATGAAGAAGGTTTGCGCGCAACCATTCAATTGTTGTGGCAAACCCGCATGTTACGCACTACGCGATTATCGGTCTATGACGAAATCGAGAATGGACTCGCTTATTACAGCTATACCTTTTTGACGGAAATCCCCTATATTTACGCAAAAATAGAGGACCTCCTAGAATCTCATCTACAGGACAAAGCACCACCAGTAGCTTCTTTCTTACGTATTGGTAGTTGGATAGGTGGCGATCGTGACGGTAATCCATTTGTAACACATGAAGTAATGCTGCGCGCAATGGAACGCCAATCCTCCGTGGCGATGGAATTCTATTTAGAGGAAGTCCGTAAACTCAGTCAATCCATGAGTATTACAGAGCGCATTGTTACTGTGAGTGATGCTGTAAAAGCGCTCGCAGCCATTTCGCCGGATATTCCCAATCGATCTGACGAACCTTATCGTCGCATCTTCGTTAGAATTGGCGCGCGCTTAGCAGCAACAAGTCGATTCCTAAATAATCAATCGGCGCTATCCAATACTGCAGGTTCTGAACCGCCGTATGCCAATAGCACGGAATTTTTGCAAGACCTCGACATCATCATCGATTCACTTCAGCAACATAAATCCCACTGGATAGCGCGCAGATCATTACGTAATTTCCGGCGCGCCGTGGATGTTTTTGGTTTCCATTTGGCACCATTAGATATGCGGCAGCACAGTAAAGTGCACGAGCAAGTGGTAGCGGAATTGTTTCGCTTGAATACACCCACTGGTCAGGATTACTTATCGCTGAATGAAGCAGCACGCATCGAATGGTTGCTGGCGCAGATTAGCAAGCCAAGAACACCCTTCGCTTCCTATCAGCAGTGTTCTGAAATTGCGCAATCGGAATTACACATACTGCAATGTGCGGCAGATATTCAACGGCGCTTTGGCTGTGCAGCTATGCCCAACTACATTATTTCCATGACAACGAGCATTGTTAATGTATTGGAAGTGGCCTATATGCTCCAGGAAGTAGGGTTATTGCAGCCCGGGTCAAATGCTGTATTGCATGTCAATATTATTCCTTTATTTGAAACCATTGCTGATTTACGAAGCTGTGGCGATATTATGCATCAGCTATTCTCTTTACCTTACTATCGTGAGTTACTTGCATCGCGAGGAAACGTGCAGGAGGTAATGTTGGGTTATTCGGATAGCAACAAAGATGGAGGATTCATTTCATCCAACTGGGAAATCTACAAAGCTGAAATCAACTTGACCAAGATTTTCGCCAAACATAATATTCAATTGCGATTATTTCACGGACGTGGCGGCACGGTTGGTCGCGGCGGTGGACCCAGTTATCAAAGCATTTTGGCGCAACCACCAGGTAGTGTGAATGGTCAAATCCGCTTGACCGAACAAGGAGAAGTGATCAGCAGTAAATATGCGGAACGTGAAATAGGCCGACGCAACCTTGAAACGCTCGCGGCAGCAACGATAGAAGCAACTCTTTTCGGTCATGACACGATTGGTGAAAACGCGGAACGTTATTATCAAGCGATGGAATCTTTGGCGTCGACCTCGTTTGCAGCATACCGCAGTTTGATTTATGAAACCCCAGAATTTAAAGAATTTTTCCTCGAATCGACCGCGATTCGAGAAATGTCAGGATTGCATATTGGTAGCCGTCCTCCATCCCGGACGAATTCAGAGGCCATTGAAGATTTACGCGCAATACCTTGGGTATTCAGTTGGAGCTTGAATCGCATAATGCTGCCAGGCTGGTATGGTTTTGGTTTTGCAGTAGAAACTTTTGTGGCTAATGAAAAGCAACCCGGCCAGGGCTTAGCGCTATTGCAGGAAATGTACCGGAACTGGCCTTTTATGCAAACCTTGTTGTCGAATATGGACATGGTGCTAGCTAAAACTGATATGGGTATTGCCTCGCGCTACGCGGAACTGGTGAGCAATATTACTTTACGTGAACAAATCTTTGCACGTATTCAGGAAGAATGGAAGAGAAGTAATAAATGGCTTTTCGCTGTTACTGGCAATACTGAATTGTTGCAAGACAATCCGACATTGGCGCGCAGTATTCGCAATCGGACACCCTATATTGATCCATTGAATCATTTGCAGGTGGAATTATTACGCCGCTATCGATCCGGCGAAGATAGCCCAGAGGTAAAGCGCGCCATTCACTTGACCATCAATGGCGTATCGGCTGGATTGAGAAATAGCGGTTAGCGCATACAAAAGTTAATGTTTACAATTTATGGTATTGGAAAAGTTACAGGTTTGTTAAATGCATAAAATATTATCTATCGTTATTTTTCTATTGAGTGTACTAGTACAAAGTGCATGGGCATCACTCAACATTCAACACTGGCAAACATCCAATGGCGTCAAGGTATACTTTGTTGAAAACCATGATTTGCCAATTCTTGATGTCAGCATTGAATTTTCTGCTGGCAGCAGCATGGATACGCGCGATCGATCAGGCTTAGCTAATCTAGTACGCCATTTACTTAACTTGGGCGCAAAAGACCTATCCGAAGATCAAATCGCAACAGCATTAGCCGATATCGGTGCGCAATTGAGTGGTAATTTTGACCGTGATAGAGCGGGTTTAACCTTAAGGACTTTAAGCAGTAACCGTGAACGTGTTCAGGCGCTAAATATTTTAGCAAACATCATTCAGTTTCCACAGTTTCCCGAAGCTGTTTTGACACGCGAAAAAGCAAGAATTATAGCCAGTATTAAAGAATCAAGCATGAAGCCGGATTATATTGCAGATCGGGAACTGAACAAAATGCTCTATGGCATTCATCCTTATGGACTCAATGATGTGGGAGAAATCGAAACACTCAACGCATTACACCGTGATGATTTGTTAGCTTTCTATCGCTCTTACTATGTCGCGAGAAATACCGTTGTCGCTATGATTGGTGATGTAACGCATCAACAAGCCAAAGAAATTGCAGAGTCCTTAACAAAGCATTTACCTATTGGAGAAAAACAAGCTGACATTCCGCAGGTTCAGATACCGGCAGCGGAAACAAGAAAAATCCCCCATCCGGCAACACAAAGTCATATTCATTTTGCCTATCCAGGATTACGCCGTGGCGATCCTGATTATTTTCCATTATTGGTGGGAAACCATATTCTAGGCGGCGGTGGATTTGTATCGCGTTTGATGGAAGAAATTCGTCAAAAACGCGGGTTAGCTTATAGTGTTTTTAGCTTTTTCTCACCCTTCAAACAACAAGGGCCTTTTTTGGTTGGACTACAAACCAAAAAAGAACAATCAGAAGAAGCCTTTTCATTGACCCAAAAAGTGCTAATCGATTTTGTTGCTTCTGGCCCAACTCAAGCAGAATTAGATGCAGCCAAACAAAATCTGATTGGGGGATTTCCGCTACGTATCGACAGTAACAGCAAAATACTAGGATTTCTTGCCATGATCGGTTTTTATCAATTACCACTCACCTACTTGTCCGATTATCTGGTCGCAGTTGAAGCAGTAACCGTAGAACAAATACACGAGGCCTTCAAACGTCGAATTCAACCGAATGGTATGGTGGCTGTCATTGTCGGTGCTGTTGAATAATTGAATTTGCAAACATTGATGGTAACTGCAAGAAAAATCCGTATTATCGGAGGTTATTGGCGCAGCCGATTGATTCATTTTCCTAATCGCACCGATCTCCGACCTACCGCAAACCGTATACGCGAAACCTTATTTAACTGGCTAGGGCAAGATTTAACAGGACTGAATTGTTTGGATCTGTTCGCGGGAAGCGGTGTACTAGGTTTTGAGGCCGCTTCACGTGGTGCGCGATCAGTGGTCATGATTGATCATGATTCAGTTACATTACGTGCATTACATGAAAACAAAGAGAAGCTTCAAGCCACGCAAATTTCTGTGCTAAAAATAGACGCAATTGCATTTCTTCAAGCAAATACGCAAAAATTCAACCTCATTTTTATTGACCCACCTTATCGCCTTGGTTTGCTGCCAGAAATATTAGAAAAAATACCACCGCATCTTGAGACCAATGGAAAGATTTATATCGAAAGCAATAATTATTGGACCCCAGGTGCCCCTTGGGTTGTGCGTAGGAATGGAAAAGCGGGTGAAGTTTTTTATCAGCTTTTGGAAAAAACTCAATGAATAAAGCCATTTATCCTGGTACCTTTGATCCTGTTACACGTGGTCATGAAGACTTGGTTCGCCGTGCAGCACGCTTGTTTGATCAGGTCATAGTAGCCGTTGCTGTGAGCAACAGCAAAAAACCGTTTTTTACGTTGGAAGAAAGAGTCGCGATGGCACAACAAGTTTTATCCGATTGCACCAATGTCAAAGTCATGTCATTTTCAGGTTTATTAATGAATTTCTTGCGACAGCAGGATGCGCGAATTATTTTACGAGGTTTGCGAGCTGCTTCGGATTTTGAATATGAATTTCAAATGGCCGGCATGAATCGGGGTATGTATCCTGATGTCGAAACATTGTTCATGACGCCATCCGAGCAATATATGTTTATTTCCGCCACTATCGTACGCGAAATTGCTTCGCTCGGAGGCAACGCGGATGCGTTTGTTCATCCTTTGGTAGCGCAAAAATTGCGCGAAAAAATACACAACCATTAAGAGCATTTTTATGGCATTAATTATCACCGACG
Organism: Nitrosomonas sp.; assembly: GCA_024281825.1. Classification (GTDB taxonomy): domain Bacteria; phylum Pseudomonadota; class Gammaproteobacteria; order Burkholderiales; family Nitrosomonadaceae; genus Nitrosomonas. The sequence continues at coordinate 60,088 of JAMWZY010000011.1, forward strand.
AATGTATCAATTGCGATGTGTGCGAACCGGAGTGTCCTAATGACGCAATCTCGCAAGGTGAAGAAATATACGAAATCGATCCCAATTTATGTACCGAATGCGTAGGTCACTACCATGAGCCACAATGCGTAGAAGTCTGCCCTGTTGACTGCATCATCGTCAATCCAGATAGAATAGAAAGCAAAGAACAATTGCAGGACAAATATCAGCACCTAGTAGGCATTAAGAAAAATAATACTGATAAATAATGACCTAGAAATTTATTTTACTTGCTCTTGGGAGGTAGATTAATCGCATTCAATCGCGCTTTTAATGCTTGCTTCATGAATTCGTTGAATACTGGTAGGCCTGAATCGAGCTACAGTATTCTTCCTTAATAAGGCAACAAAGGAATGAGATAGAGATAGAATAGCTTCTCACGGCTAACGATCTTAAGAAGAAAGAGATTACCATTTACTCTGGATTCAGTTCTAAGATTTTTATTACAACTCTCGTTTATCTCTGTTCAATAGCTTCTGAAATCACATGCACAGTACCACCCTCAGTCCGTAGTGAGCAATGACTTCTTTATCTGGATTTTTGGCAGTTGCACGAAACAGAGATTAATCAGCATTGAAGACTGATATAACAGAATGAGACGAATTTTTTTAAATAATCATGTGGTTTGGTGTTGGTATCAGAATACCGCACTGCGCATGAGTGTGTTGTGCTGGTTCTTGTTACTAAGTGGATGTGCAACTATCGACCCCTTTGCCAATCTCGATGAGTGGAAAGAAATCCAAAGTAAACACTTTATCGTCTATACGAATGCCCAGGAAAAAGTGGCACTTGATTTTGTAAAAGAATTTGAAGTTTTTCGTGCCACGGCACTAAAAATCACAACCATTCCACCATTTGAAGAAACCGCCCCTGTCAGAATCTATCTCTTCAAGAATCAAAACTCATTTGCTCCATTCCGGCCGTCAGAAAACGCTGCTGGGTACTTTATTCAAGGAAAAAATTATATTGCACTATATGCCATTCCCTTTGAAGAAAACCCTCAATTCCCAGTTGTCTACCATGAATACATCCATTATCTGATTTCCAAGCATCCTGCCAATATTCCCAGTTGGTTCAATGAAGGTTTGGCAACCGTTTGAAACCTTCGAACTTAACCGTGGCCTTGTAACATTTGGAACCCCTCAATATGACCGGTGGATACTTATGAAGCATCAAGCTAGTTGGATTCCTATGAAAGAATTCCTCTCAGATCAAACGAACTATCATGATAATAACGAGCTCACTCATGCGCATTCACAAGCCTGGGCTCTCATGCATTATTTTATATTTGGAAATAAACAAAATATGGCTAAGCTTGGACAGTATATCTACTTAGTGAATAATGGATACGAGTATGATGATGCCTTACTATCAACCTTTGGGTTAACACCGGAAGAATTGTTGCAGGAAGTGAAAAGTTATATCGCAAAAAAAGCGCTTCCCTATAGCACCATGAAACTGGATGATATTGTCATAGACCATCATCATCACATTCGTTTTCTTAAAGAAAATGAGGCCCGGCAAGTTATTCAAGATTTGAAAGATCTTGTGGAGACCTTCCGCAAAAGTTTATCCCATCAGCATCAATAGCAAAAGTAGCCTCAAGAATTCTTCTTTTCTTCCTTCAGTGCTTGCGGTAACGCGGCTTTCAAATAATAAAACATCGACCAAAGCGTTAAAACGGCAGCAACGTAGATCAACCATGTGCCAATTTGCTGCGCATCAAAATCTTCCCCGATAGTGTCGTGATAAAGTAGCAATGGAATAGCGATCATTTGAGATGATGTTTTGACTTTCCCCAAAAAAGAAACTGCCACACTTTTTGATTTGCCAATTTGAGCCATCCATTCACGCAATGCTGACACGGCAATTTCTCGACCAATGATAATCAGTGCAATCGGGGCATCTAATCGTCCTAAATATACCAGGACGATCAACGCAGCGGAAACCATTAACTTATCAGCCACCGGATCGAGAAAGGCACCAAAAGCAGATGTCTGATTCATAACGCGCGCTAAATAACCATCCAGCCAATCGGTAATCGCAGCACCCGCAAAAATCAAAGTGGCAATCAAGTTCTGATTGGCCGGTAACAACCAAGTATGTGGAAAATAGAAAATTCCGACAAATAATGGGATAGCCAGTATTCGTAAAAAGGTAAGGAAATTAGGTAGGTTATAAAGCATTCTCAAAAAGGATTCATAAGAGATTGTAAATGGACGGTTGAAGAAGATGTTTGATTGCCAAATTTAATGGAGCTCGCGATATATTTTTTCTGCCAGTCTCCGGCTGATTCCTTCCGTTTTCTGCAATTCTTCAATACTTGCCGTCAACACACCTTTTAACCCACCGAAGCGGCTCAGTAAGTGCTGTCGACGTTTAGAACCAACACCGCTAATACCTTCCAGACTAGAACTGGTTCTAGCTTTGGCTCGTTTGTTACGATGTCCCTGAATGGCAAAACGATGTGCTTCATCTCGGATCTGCTGAATCAAATGTAACGCAGGGTGTTCACTAGGCAATCGTATTGGATCATCAGAAGAATGCGGTAGGATTAATTGCTCCAGTCCTGGTTTTCGTGCTTCCCCTTTGGCCACACCAAGCAATACCCCTTCGTTGATACCTAGCTCCTGCAAAGCATCCTGCGCTGCACTCACCTGTCCCTTGCCACCATCGATTACTATCAGATCCGGCAATTGGCTTTCACCACTGACAATTTTTTGATAGCGTCGAAACAATGCCTCGCGCATAGCAGCGTAATCATCACCAGGCGTTATACCAGCAATGTTATAGCGGCGATATTCTTGATTGCGCATAGCAAAATTATCATACACCACACAAGAAGCTACCGTAGCTTCTCCCATAGTATGACTGATATCGAAACATTCGATACGATTCAAACCTGGCATTTGCAATACGTCTTGCAATGCCAACAAACGTTTCTCTTGACTCATTTGCCGAGCACACATTTGCTTTAAAGCCAGATGCGCATTTTCTGTTGCCATTTCCAGCCATACGCGCTTCTCACCAATTGGATTAAACTGCAACGTGATTTTATGGCCACATTGTTGCGTTAATAATGCTTCGAGTACTTCACGTTGAATTTTCTGGCTGATGATAATCAATGGCGGCACACTGCGGTTTAAATAATGTTGTGCTAGAAAAGCTTCCATAATAGCAGAAGCATCACAATCATCAGCATTATGTGGAAAAAAGCTTTTATCGCCCAAATGACGACCACCGCGAATCATGGCCAGATTAACGCATACTTTGTGCGTCTCTTCTTTCAAGGTAGCTATAGCGATAACATCAGCATCCATCGCTTTACCACTATCAATAAACTGCCTCTCTCGAATTTTACGTAACGCTTGAATTTGATCACGCAAGACAGCTGCCTTCTCAAATTCCATACACTCTGCGGCCTGCTGCATTTTGTTATCAATAGCGCCTATCACTTCGGTTTGCTTACCTTGTAAGAATAACTCAGCGTTTTTTACATCGGTTTGGTATTCCTGTGTAGAAATCTGATCGATGCAGGGCGCGCTACAACGTTTGATTTGAAACAATAAACAAGGACGTGTGCGATTGCCAAACACACTGTCTTCACAAGTGCGTAGGCGAAAAACTTTTTGTAATAATTGAATACTTTCACGAACGATTCCAGCATTAGGAAAAGGACCGAAGTAACGTTGTGTTTTGTCTAAAGCACCACGATAGAATCCTAGTCGCGGAAAATCATGCTTGCTCAGAATGACATAAGGATAAGATTTATCATCTCGAAACAGTATGTTATAACGCGGCTTGAGGCTTTTGATTAGATTATTTTCAAGCAGTAATGCTTCAGCTTCAGAACGCGTCGCAGTGGTTTCAATACTGACAATCTGTGAAACCATCATCCGAATTCTCGGACTCAAATTGGTTTTCTGAAAATAGGAAGAAACACGTTTTTTCAGACTTACCGCTTTACCAACATAAATCACTTCACCTTTTGCATTCATCATGCGATAAACACCAGGTTGAAGCGGTAGATTTACGCAAAAACGCTTAGCATCAAACTCGCTATCACATGGACTAATAGAAGTTTGGTTAGTCTGTACCATCGAGCAAATTACCTGCTACAGCCCAGTTTTCATCTGGCAATTCGTCAAAACAAATATAAGTATATGATTTAGGTTTTTTAGCAATTCGCTCAAGGGTATCAGTGAATTCAGCAGCAATTTGTTTTTTCTGTTCGCGTGTTAATGTTCCAGCGACACGAATATTGACATACGGCATAGCAATTTTCTCCTTAGATGTTTTGTGCCTATAACTCACTCGTAATTTTAGCAAAAACCTGTTCAAACATCTCAGTAGTTAATCGCTTAGTTTGTGTGTTGTAGCGACTACAATGATAGCTATCATAGAGCTTAATAGTTTTTTTCATTGATAATGCGTGAATGTTGCCATGACCAAATGGATATGGTTTTAATGGAAGCTGCAGCCCCATAAGCACCGCTTTATGCGCCACTAATCCTAGCGCAACAATTGCTTTACCATTATGATTGACGAATTCATTGAGTTCAGACCGCAAATATTGATTGCATTGCCGAATTTCCTGGGGCAGCGGTTTGTTCTCAGGGGGCAAGCATTTGACTGCGTTGGTAATACGACATCGGAGCAATCGTAACTCATCATCTGCAGTCAGGGATTCTGGTTTTGTAGCAAGACCATACTTATATAATGTTCGATACAACAAAATACCGGCATAATCCCCAGTAAAAGGACGTCCAGTGCGATTGGCGCCATGCATGCCCGGCGCAAGGCCAACGATGAGAATTTCAGGATGTCCATTGCCAAAAGCAACGACAGGCCGCGCATGATAATCAGGATATTTACTTTTGAGTGATTGCAGGAAACTGTTCAAACGGGAGCATTGATCGCATTGCATAGCTTTGGAGTGCTGCTCTGTTGTATTCTAAACGTCAAAGCGGCAAGTAAGTTAGGTAATGTTGTTATTTATTATGGTCAGTCGTTTTAAATATGTTATATCATACAAATTGATACGCAAAACAGCCTATACATTCTTTAAATTAAACAATGAAACAGGAGAGCACATTATGACTCAAGGAAAAAAAATAGCCATTGCTTCTTTTATGGGTGCAGTTTTATTTGCAGGTAGTGCATTCGCTATTGAAAGAGAACACGTCGATGATGGAAAATATATTGATTACTTTAATCATCGATTTATTGGATTCGAAGCAATCGGACCAGCACCCCGGACAGATTTGATTCTGGATCAAGAAAAAGTTGCTCAAACAAAAAGCTCGGATGAAAATTTTCGGTTACCCTCTGGAATTAACCCTGTTAGTCCCTCAGTAACATCTAGCAATGCCACTGATCCGGTTGTAAGAAAAAGCTATTAATTCTTATAATTATAAATTTACCCTAGGCTAACGAACTACTCTCGTTAGCCTATTTTTTTCTTATAAATATCCATAAACCCTAGCACAATCAATGCTTGTCAGCGACAAGCTCTTCAATCATGGCTTGTTTGTAATCAACTTGTCCAAATGAAGTGTCGCGTAACTGCCCCTTGCGATCAAAAGTAATGCTGGAAGGCGTCCCTTGTAGCCCAAATTTCTCGAAAGTTTCCGCTTTTCTTGTTTTCTGCTCTAAGTAGTGTTTGACTTGCTGAAGCACCGCATATTTTTTCCCTTCATTAAAATCATCGAATCCATTTAGAAAGTTTTGCGCGTACTGAAGTACGCGTTCGTCAGTTAACGGTTCGGTATCAGTCACAACACGATCCATTCCTACAGGAAAAGGGATTCTCCAAGAAAGCTTATGATCTTGGGTTAATTTGTCGTAGCGATTGAGCGCTTTGTAAGTTTCCCCAATTACTTCGCCGTTTACAATCAGCTTTTGTAAATTCTCAAAAGTATTTTTATCATAATCTTCAAATGCAGTAGCTAAACCAATCACGACAAGCCCATGCTCACGATACTTTTCATATAACTCGACTGCTTTCGGCAATGAATAAATAAAACAGCCCGGGCAATTTACCTGAAATACTTCAATCATCACCACCGAACCAATCAATTCATTCAGAGAAATAGACCCACCTTGAGCCCAAGCATCCACCGTAATATCAGACAGTAATAGCGTCATAGCAATCAAAGAAAAATAATCTGTCGATAGCCTATCACATATCCCACGTTAGTTTAGAAAATTAACGAATACAAGGTTCCACATTTGCGCGGTTAATAATTTATTAACTTTGACTCTGTTTGTGAGAAAACCCACATTCTATTCAGAAGAAAATACTTAGCATAGTTTCTGCAAAAGCATGGAAGCTTATCCATCATGCAATGCAAAAAATAACTATTAATTTTTCTGGCGTTTGGACTTAAGAAAATTCTCCTAACCTTTAATAAACCGAATGAAATACCAAAAAATTTTACTCTAATCAATCACAGGAGCATACAATGAACATTCGAGACAATATTATAATCGGAGCGCTACTTTCTCTCGTAGCCTTGCACACACAGGCAGGTTCTTTAACGGTAACCGAAGAATTCAGTGCCGCCGACAATAGCAAGAACCATTCCTCAACGCTTTCTCATTGGACACGGGAACGCATCGCTAAAGCTCCCGCAATCATGATGATCGACAAGAAAAAACCTTCTGCACCCAAGAAAAGCTCCACAACAGCTCTCACACATGAAACTCCGATGTCAACTAACGGAGGATCGCCCGCCCCTGATTCCAACGCAATTCATCGTCAGGCTTTTGCAGAAGACTGGAAGAAATTAGAAGCAGAGTTTGGTGCTTTGTATCTTGAAAATGAGCAACTTAATGCTGTCAATGAAGACTCTTTAGCTAACGTACTTGCGGGAACATCAAGTGTTTATATCAACTATGATGTCAATACTTTTGAGGCATTCTGGAAAGCATTTCCTCATAAATGGATGGGAAAATTCACCTTCACCACCCCTTCAGGGGATTCCTCATGTTCCGCCACAGCGATCAGCAACAATCACATTGTGACGGCAGCGCATTGCGTGTATGACACACCCTCTCGGAATACCTTTTATACCAATAAAGCCTTTACTCCGGCATATCGTAATGGTAGCGCGCCATACGGCACATTCCCAACGACTGGCTGCAGGGTATTAACAGCTTGGGTGAATCTGAGCGGCAGTTATAGCATTAACACATGGGCTCGCCACGATGTTGCAGTTTGCAACGTTGGCACCAATTCAATTGGTCAAACATTGAATGCCGCTGTAGGTTGGGCTGGACGTAGCTGGGATTGGTCTTCTCAGCAACTTCACTTTAACGCAGGTTACCCAGCACGTGATGTGAACGATAACTTTCTTCCAAGCCCAGCCCAGTATCTCAGAGCTTGTACTGCTGAATCTTTCCAGCAAACCACCGACACACTCGGTAGCGGCTGCTTCTATGGTCGTGGAATCAGTGGTGGTCCATGGTTGAGAAATTATGCTCCTTTTCAAGTTCAAGGTAATGTCAATAGCGTGAACTCAGGACTATTCATTGGTCAACATAACCTTTACGGAGCAAGATTTACAAGCAGTAACATTAAAGTACTTTGTGATGCAGAAGGCTGTTAGTTGAGTTGTGATAGATTAAATAACAGCACTCTTTAACAACAATGGGGACATTCAACATTCCCCGTTGTTACTTTGAACCAATTCATTTAATTATCGAATAAACATACTATCCTAGAATTATTTTCTAAATTCCTGAGCACCTTTAACTAATCATAAGCATTGATTATCAATATTGAGAAAAGCACTATGAAATACCACGCACCCAAAACTCAAAAAAAATCTTTGTTACCTCTAATCATTGTCTTGTTAGCGCTGATATGGCTAAGTAGTGAAAGTATTCCAAGTGCAGCGCCACAACAAGACAATACATCCCAACATCATGGATACTCAAAACTAGGCAAACCGCAGGTTGTGATTCAATAAGGCCGAATACCTTATTAAGATAGTTGAATCCAGATGCTAAGATTAAGCAAGTAATTCGGTGGTATGCTGCACAATTGGTAGGAAGATCAGAAAAACTACAGATTGGTTAAGTAGATAGATATAAATAGCGAATGAATATTGAAGCAGTAACGCACAAATTTCATCAGAAATGCCGCAGATTGGAGTTGTCCCAATTTGACGGACATTTTTTTCATGGAGTCGAGAGAGTCTCGACCTGTGAAAGCGGATTGCAGTTTATCGCGATTTGATTATTCTCATTCAGTTTTCTCTCAAAATTGTTTGGTGATAAGTATCCCAGCCCAGAATGCCTGCGAGTGGGGTTGTACCACGACTCGATCCAGGTGAATATGGCTAGCCTTGCTTCAGTTTTATTTTTCCAGGAGCGCCTATCGATCAATTCACATTCTAGGCTGGCAAAAAAGCTTTCAGCCATCGCGTTGTCGTAAGCATCACCCACACTTCCCATGGAGGGACGCACACCCATTTCCCTGCATCGCTTGCCGAACTCAACACTGGTATATTGACTGCCCTGATCGCTGTGGTGAATCACTTTACCCGGTTTACGGGTGATTAACGCCATGTTCAAAGCATTGATCACCAGGTTGGCTGTCATGGTTTCACCGAAAGACCAACCCACTACCTTACGGCTGAATACATCAATGACCACGGCCAGGTACAGGAACCCTGCCCAGGTAGGAATGTAAGTCATGTCCGCAACCCATAGTTGGTTGATGCTAGTTGCCTTGAAATGACGTTGCACTAAATCCGGTGCAGGGCGGTCACGCTTATTCCGATGAGTCGTGATCACAAAGCTTCGCCTGCGGCTCACCCCTTTAATTCCAGCTTCACGCATCAACCTGCCTACGCGCTTATGATTGACCCTGGCTCCACGATCGGCCAATTCAACGGTAATGCGGGGGCGGCCATACGTACAATCGCTTGTACGGTATATAGCCATGATCTGCTCGATCAATCGACAGTTAGTAATGGCCCGTCGGCTGGGTGTGCGTTTTGCCCAGTCATAGTAACCGCTGTGCGATACACCGAGTGTCTCACATAGAATACGAGCCGGAAATTGGGCCCGGTTTGCCTTGATTAATTGGTACACCTTCCCCATCAATCTTTGTTGTTTGCAAACCAGGCCGTAGCCTTTGCCAATATGTCACGCTCCATCTCCACACGCTTGAGCTTCTTACGCAATTCCAGCAGCTCCTGCCGTTCGTTGGCACTCAAGGAAGCAACACTCGATGTTGCAGCGAAAACAATTGCCTGGCTTGATCTAATCGGTACACCTGCTGCTCGACACCAGGTTTGTATCGAAGTGTAGTGGCATCCAAATTCCTTGGATAATTGCTTGGGGCATTTGCCTAATGCTACCAATTCCACCATCTGCTGACGAAACTCCGGTGGGTATGCAGGTTTGTAGGTTTGGGTCATATTTCTTCTCCTTTAAACAGAACATAATGTGTCCGTTCAAAGGGGACAACTCCAACTCCACTCAAAATTCATCGCATGATTCAATCGTACTCATCTTGAGACCTACTCAAAAGAAAATACATAGCTCTACCTCTGTAAGTGTATAGAAGTCTACCCGTCAAGAGATTACAATATAACCAGTCTATTTTTTCTGTTATCTGTGTTTCAAGATAGCCTTCCTATCAAGCCACTACACAGAAATAGATACCAGAAAAAATATACTAATTATAGGAACATCCATGAAAACTCAATACAATATTACAACAGGAGCACTACTACTGCTCATAGCATCAAATACTCAGGCCAATTCTTTAACGGTCACTGAAGAAACAAGTGCTTTTGACAATAACAATCGATCTTCAACATTCTCCTATTGGACACGCGAACGTATCGCTACAGCACCCGCAATGATGATGATTGACAGCAAAAAACCTTTTACACCGAAGAAAAGTTCCACGATAGCACTCACACATGAAATTCCGATGTCAACAAAAGGGGGATCACCTGCTGCCAATTCCAATGCAATGCATCGCCAAGCCTTTGCGGAAGACTGGAAGAAATTAGAAACAGAGTTTGGTGCACTGTACGTTGAAAATGTGCAGCAGCTTAATGCTAACAATGCTAATGAAGATGCCTCAGCTAGCGTATTAGCCGGAACATCTAGTGTTTATATAAACTATGACGTCAACACTGTTAATGCTCTGTGGAAAATACTACCTCACAAATGGATCGGGAAATTTACCTTCACCACACCTGAAGGCGATGCTTCATGCTCAGCCACAGCGATTAGCAACAATCACATTGTAACTGCAGCGCATTGTGTGTACGACACACCTTCTCGGAATGCCTTTTATACCAATAAAGCTTTTACACCGGCATATCGCAATGGTAATGCGCCATATGGTACTTTCCCTGTAACGACTTGCAGAGTATTGGCTGCTTGGAAGAATCTGAGTGGCAGCTATAGCATCAGCACCTGGACACGCCACGATGTTGCCGTATGCAACGTTGGCGCCAATTCAATTGGTCAAACATTGAATGCCGCTGTAGGTTGGGCAGGGCGTAGTTGGGATCTGCCTTCTCAGCAACTTCACTTTAATGCAGGATACCCAGCAAACGATGTAAATGACAACTTTCTTCCAAATCCAACTCAATATCTTAGAGCCTGTACTGCAGAATCTTTCCAACATACCACTGACACACTAGGCAGCGGCTGCTTTTATGGCCGTGGTATTAGCGGTGGCCCCTGGTTGAAAAATTATGCTCCCGCTAAAAATCAAAGTACTGTTAACAGCGTGAATTCGGGACTATTCATTGGTGAACATAATCTTTATGGTGCAAGATTCACAAGTAAAAATATTAAAGTTCTGTGCGATGCAGAAGGCTGTTAATTCAATTGCAGCGAGGTTGAACAATAAAGCTCTTTAATCAATAACAATGGGAATTAGTTCCCATTGTTATTAAGCAAGAATCAACTCATTTAGCGAATAAATAATACTGCTTCAGAATTTATTTATCAGCTCCATCGGCACCCGATCAGGGGCATTAATTTTTTTAGGCTCTAAACTAGCACGATGAAACAGCATGCCCCAAAAACTCAAAAAAAATCTTTGTTATCCTTAGCTATAATTTTGTTGATGCTAGCATGGCTAAGCAGCGAAAATATGCCGAATGCAGCAGAACAACAAAACCTCACGTCTGGACACATGGATACGCAAAATTGGATAAATTACGTTGATCCTAAAAACCAATTTCGGTTGAGTTACCCCAGTGACTTTATAGCTCACGAACGTAACTCTAACGAGTTGCTTAAATTCAAACCTACACCTGAACGTGCTGTTTATTTTATGAATCCTCACATGGCATCAGGCCAGCTTGCCGGTATAGAGCCAGCTGATTTAGAACTCAAAATTTATCGTATGATTCAATCGCACTCATCTTTAAGAGATGGGCTTAGAAATTCGGGGTTAGTGCCTGAAATGGACGATGCCGTCATTAAAAACTTCCAAACAAAACATATTAATGGATTGGAAGTTTGCGCTTCCACTATGGTTGCTCCAGGTTGTTCAATATATACCCTGCATACCCATTTTATTTTTCAACTAACGCCTGGATCACAAGCGGGCCAAATTATGATGGAAAATTTCGAATTTCTTTAGTCAGTTAATTATTCGTCATAATAATTTCACTACTATAGGCATATCAATACCTCAGTTCTTTTGCAAACCCTGATACTATGCTATAAAACTTGAATCAACTCACATAGCTGTTTGAAAGATATCCCAAAGAATTCTAATGCATTCAAAATGCGCTATTGGTTAATGAAATCCGAACCGGCTGAATTTAGTATCGATGATTTGGCTACTTTAGTTCCACAGACGATAGCTTGGGAAGGTATACGCAATTATCAAGCGCGCAATTTTATGCATCATCAAATGAGTGTTGGTGACCATGCTTTTTTCTATCACTCTTGCTGCAAACAACCAGGTATTGTTGGCATCATGGTTATAAGTCAGTTAGCGTATCCAGATGCTACGCAGTTCAATCCCAACAGCAAATACTTTGATCCCAAATCTAATCGAGACCATCCACGATGGTTTAATGTCGATATTACACTGAAGCAAAAAACTCGGCTTATACCAATTAAAGAACTGAGGCAATACCCTAAATTACGCAACATGCGCGTCTTGCAGACAGGCAATCGTTTATCCATCACACCCGTCGATCCACAGGAATGGCACTTCATTTTGACAATCCTATAATAATTGAGATGGATAAATTACTTTTCTCTCAAATACAACGTTATTCATTGTAGCCATGGAATGGTGGCATATTTATCTGTTAATAACCGGCGCTTTTGTCGGTTTCTTCGCCGGACTTCTAGGTATTGGTGGAGGTCTAATTATTGTACCTGTATTGATCACTCTTTTTGCCGCACAAAACTTTCCTGTTAACAGCATCTCTCACATGGCATTAGGTACCACCATGGCGACCATTCTATTTACTTCAATCAGTAGTTTATACACGCATTATCGTCACGATGCTGTTCAATGGAATATTGTCGTACCAATGACACCGGGTATTTTTCTAGGTACGCTAATCGGTACCATTTTGGTTAGCGCGCTGACAAGCAATGTCCTAAGCATTATTTTTGTTATCTTTATTTTTTATGCAGCCACACAAATGCTACTGCAATTTCGCCCAAGACCGATGTTTCAGCTTCCGGGGAAAATGGGGTTATTTTGCGTTGGTGGATTGATTGGTGGAATATCCAGTCTGGTTGCTATTGGCGGCGGCTTGCTTTCAGTACCATTCCTAACCATGTGTAAAGTTAAAATGCAACATGCTATTGGCACTGCCGCGGCAATCGGATTTCCAATTGCCCTTGCAGGTACAATTGGCTATGCTACCAATGGAATTCTTCAGCCAGATTTAGCGTTACCAAAATATAGCCTTGGCTATATCTATTTACCCGCATTAGCTTGGCTTGTATTAGCCAGTATATTGACTGCACCTATAGGAGCAAAAATGATGTATTCCACGAAAACATCAATACTTCGAACAGTCTTTGTCGTATTGCTGTATAGCCTAGGGATTAGAATGTTAATAAGTTTAATATGACCAATCCATTAGAATACTGGGCACGCTGCAGGTTACAGCAAATATACAAAAACAACGATAGTCAAGCAATGCTTCCCAATTCATATTAAAATCGCGCCTTCTAACCTGCTCCAAGTAATATTTAAGCTATGCACCCAATGCTCATGATTGCCGTAAAAGCGGCTCGCCGCGCTGGCAAAATCATCAACCAAGCTTCTCAAAGCATTGATCTACTTACAGTAACCAAGAAATCACACAGCGATTATGTCAGTGAAGTTGATCGAGCAGCAGAAGACGCAATTCTTAGCGTACTCAAAACAGCTTATCCAGATCATGCAATTTTGGCAGAAGAAAGTGGCCAACAAGGTAATCGGAATAAATCTGACTATTTATGGATTATAGATCCTCTCGATGGCACGACCAATTTTTTACATGGCTTTCCGAAATATTCGGTATCGATTGGTTTGGCTTATCGCGGCATACTCGCACATGCAGTTGTTTATGATCCGGTGATGAATGAACTATTCACTGCCAGCAAAGGTGCCGGTGCTTATATGAATGATCGCCGTATCCGTGTCAGCAAGCGCATTCGATTAGAAGAATGCTTGATTGGCACGGGTTTTCCATTTCGTGATTTAACTCACGCAGATGCATATTTCGGCATGTTCAAGGAAATCGTTCCACGTACTGCTGGTATTCGAAGACCAGGATCTGCTTCGTTAGATTTGTGCTATGTCGCATGTGGACGCTACGATGGTTTTTGGGAAATTGGCTTAGCCCCATGGGATATGGCTGCAGGCTGCTTGCTCATTACCGAAGCGGGTGGATTAGTCGGTGATTTGGAAGGTAACAATAAGCACTTGCAAAGTGGACAGATCGTAACAGCAAACCCTAGGATATTTTCGCAATTAATTCAAACCATTGCGCCTCACCTAACTCCAGAATTAATTGCTGCACAGCGTGACGCAAAAGATTTCTAGAGATTACATCTAAAAGCGTATAAGTACTCCCCTGCTCTATAGCACGAGGAGTACAATCCACATCAGCAAAATTACAATGATTTTTTAAGCAGCGCTGATATTATTTTTCTTTTTACGCATAAAGAAGAACGCGACCACTGCAATAACTAGCACAATGGGAGCAATAATGGCTGCC